>NZ_JBNHGA010000009.1:0-315573 GCF_059090765.1 Arthrobacter sp. Cza30
TGTTGAGTTCTCAAGGATCGGACGCTCCCACCAACCAACCACCACACGGCAGCCAGCCCAGCAGGGCAACTTCACAATCTTACCCCACACCAACCCGTCTGTCGAATCCGGCTGTGACCGCTGCGAGCAGTCACACACACGTCTCGACCGAGGTCTTCCGATGTGGGAACCTCCATCTTAGACCCGAAAGCCCGATGACTCAAACGAGTCGGTGATGGGGGTGGTTCTCCGCTTGAGGGGGCGGGGCCGGTGGCCTCTCCGCTCTCCCTTTGGGGCGAACAAGAAATACTCTACGTGGGAACGGGCAGCTCGTCGAATCCGCGCGGCATCCCGGGCGTGTCGCGAGTTCCCGCCGCGGAAAGACGGGGTTCCCTCAGCGTCGCACCCGCGCTGCGACGACGAGGTCGGCGACCAGTCCGGCGAGCGCGTCCTCGCGTGCGGCGCGCTCGCGCATCCGCAGGACCGCCGAAGGGTGGATCGTCACCACGACGGTCCTCTCCCCCGTCGAGAGGGGCCGGCCGCGCTCCTGGCCGACGGTGACCGGTCGTCCGAGCACCGCTCGCGCCGCCGTGGCACCGAGACAGACGATGCAGTCGGGGTCGACGGCGGCGGTCTCCGCCTCGAGCCATGGAGCGCACGCGACGACATGACCGACGTCCGGGCGACGATGGATGCGCCGCTTGCCACGCTCCTCGAACCGGAAGTGCTTGACCGCGTTGGTCACGTAGACGTCGTCGCGATCGATGCCCGCCGCGTCGAGGGCTTCGTCGAGGACCCGTCCCGCCGGCCCCACGAACGGCTCGCCCTCGCGATCCTCGCGGTCACCCGGCTGCTCGCCCACGAGCAGGATCCGTGCGTTCGCCTTCCCGTCGCCGAAGACCGCCTGCGTCGCGTTCCGCCACAGCTCGCAGCCGCGGCAGCTGCCGACGGCATCCCGGAGTGCGGCGATGCCCGCTCCATCCGGCACCCACTCCTGCGCCCCGGGCCTGCTCTCAACCATGGGCGGCACGCTACGAGACCGCCACCGCAGCAGCAAGGACTGGCCGCCGGTGCGGGCGCCGGGTATCGTCCGTCGCTCAGCGGCGACGTCGAGCGAGCGCCTGGACGGCGATGCACACCACCAGCGTGAGCGCTCCCCAGACCGCGCACGCCGGCGGGAGCACCCGGTACGCCAGATGCGCCACGGTGAAATCAGGACCGAGCGGCCCGAGCTGGGCGAGTCCCAGCAGCCACGTGAGGGTGAGGATCGCCGGCAGAGACAGCCACCACGCCGCGCGGGCCCATCCGGGAAGGACGCGCGTCACCGGCGTCAGGTCGTGCCGGCGCATCAGCCAGACCAGCATCCACACGGCGATCACCGACAGGCCCGCGATGCTCGATCCGTGCTGCAGCCATCGGTATCCCGGGAAGGGTCCCCATTCCGCGGCCAGGGCGGGGATGACGACCACGCCCCATCGCCCCTCGTGCGTGAACAGGTCCCACACGATGTGCGACACCACCCCGAGCACCACCGACGCGAGCAGCAGCACCACTCCGCCCCAGCGAACGGGCGGTCCGCCCGCCCCCAACGCGCGCAGCCCCAGCGTCTCGCACGCCGCCGCCCGGGCGCCGGCATCCCACGACGACGGGAGCCGTGCCGCGAGCCACGCCGGCGACAGTTCGCGGGCCGCGGGCCGCAGGGCGCAGCGCCACACCAGCAGCAGCACGAGAGCGAGAAGCGCCGTGGCGGGAAGCCAGGCGAGGTCATGGGTGCGCCCGTAGTGCAGCGGCAGTCCCCGCACGAACAGCGGCAGGTCCGGCGTCATGGCTCCGATCGCGATGGCGGCCGGGACGAGCGGCGTGCGGATGAACGGCAGCGCGACGACAGCGTGACTCGGCGTGATAGGCATCCGCGCTCCGGGTGGCGCCGCCGGCTCAGCCGATGAAGACGCCCGCGAGCGTCTTCTTCCCCCGCCGCAGCACCGACACGCCTCCGGGCAGCGCTCCTCGGACGACGGCCGTGTCGTCGGCGACCTTCTCGCCGTCGAGCACGACGCCGCCCTGCGCGATCGCGCGCCGACCCTCCGACAGGCTGGAGACCAGTCCGGTGTCGACGAGTGCCTGCACCACCGTGGTGCCTGCCGGCACCGTGGCGTTCGGGAGCTCGTCGAGCGCGTGGCGCAGGGTGGCCGCGTCGAGCGAGGCCAGGTCGCCCTGCCCGAAGAGCGCCTCGGATGCCGCGATGACGGCGGCCGTGGCATCCGGTCCGTGCACGATGGTCGAGACCTCGAGCGCGAGGCGCTTCTGCGCCGCCCGGCGGAACGGTTCGCTCTCCACGAGGCCGGCGTACTCCTCGATCTCCGCGCGAGTGAGGAACGTGAAGACCTTGAGTCGCTCGATCACATCGGCGTCGTCGGTGTTGAGCCAGAACTGGTAGAACGCGTACGGGCTCGTCATCTCGGCGTCGATCCAGATGGCGTTGCCCTCGCTCTTGCCGAACTTGGTGCCGTCGCTGTTGGTGATCAGCGGCGTTCCGATCGCGTGGACCGAGACGCCCTCGACGCGGTGGATGAGATCCGTGCCGCTGGTGAGGTTGCCCCACTGGTCGCTGCCTCCGGTCTGGAGCACGCAGTCGTACTGCCGGTACAGCTCGAGGAAGTCCAGGCCCTGGAGGATCTGGTAGCTGAACTCGGTGTAGCTGATGCCGGCCTCGGAGTTCAGCCGGGCGCTGACGGCGTCCTTCTTCAGCATCGTGCCGACGCGGTAGTGCTTGCCGATCTCGCGCAGGAAGTCGATCGCCGACAGGGGGGCGGTCCAGTCGAGGTTGTTGACCATGCGCGCGGCATTGTCGCCCTCGAAGCTGAGGTAGCGCTCGACCTGGGAGCGCAGACGATCCACCCACTCCGCGACCGTCTCCTTGGTGTTGAGCGTGCGCTCGGCGGTCGGACGCGGGTCGCCGATCAGGCCGGTCGATCCGCCGACGAGCCCCAGCGGACGGTGCCCGGCGAGCTGCAGTCGGCGCATCGTGAGCAGCTGGACCAGATGTCCCAGATGCAGGCTCGGGGCGGTCGGATCGAAGCCGCAGTAATACGTGATCGGTCCTCCGGCGAGAAGCGCGCGCAGCGCATCCTGGTCGGTGGACACATGCACGAGGCCTCGCCACACCAGCTCGTCCCACACGTTCTCGAACGTGGGGTCGTTGGCGGGCGCGGTCGCGCTCACGACGGTTTCAGACACGCGCTTCAGGCTATCAGCGACGGCCACGCGGCCCGGCGGCGGTGGGGCATCCGGGGCGGACGACGGCGGCGCGGCGGATGCCCCGCCGGCGCGAGCGACGGCTTGAGCCTGCATCCCTGATCCCGCGCTGATCAAGTCCCTAGACTTGAGTCGCATAAGCCTCTGCGCTAAACTTGGGCAGACTTGATGACTGAGGCAAAAGGATCACAGATGTTCGTGGTGACGACGGATCAGCGGGACAGCCGCACCACTCGCGACCTCGTTCCCGATGCCGTCGACGCCGTGACGGCCGCGGTCGGCCCCCGGCTGGCGCTCGCGCCCGAGCGCACCGCGGGCGACGAGGTCCAGCTCGCCACGGAAGACCCCGCGGCAGTGCTCGAGGTCGTCCTGACGCTCACACGGACCGGGCGCTGGAGTGTCGGCGTCGGCGTCGGCGACATCGAGCGCCCGCTGCCCGACAGCGTGCGAGCGGGGCGCGGTGAAGCGTTCGTGAGGGCCCGGGATGCCGTGGAGCGAGCCAAGCGCGCCGTCACCCGTCTCGCGATCACGGGTGACGAGGAAGCGCGGGATGCCGAAGCGCTGATCCGGCTGCTCATCGAACTGCGCGACCGACGCAGCCCCGAAGGATGGGAGATCTACGATCTGCTTTCGTCGGGGCTGACACAACGGGATGCGGCGGCTCGGCTGGGGATCACCGAGAGCGCTGTGAGCCTGCGGGTGAAGGCAGCGGCGCTGCGCGCGGAGGAAGCGGCGGTCCCGGCCCTCGAGCGGGCGCTGGCGCGCCTGTCCGGCGGTGAGTCGGCATCCGAGGCGGCCTGAATCCGTCGCCACGGATGCCGCTTCCGGGCTCGTCGGACCGGCGTGCGAGACTGACGCCATGCTCTCCCCCGACGTGCTCGTCGCCGCGGCGCTCTCCCTCTTCCTCTTCCTCGCCCTGTGCGGCGCGCTCGTCCTGGTCGTGGTCAGTCTGCGCGGACCCAGGAACGGCCCTCTCGTCGCGGCGGGCATCCTCGTGGTGCTGTGCCTGCTCGTGGTCACGGTGTCGCCGGTCAACGTGCCGCTGCTGGTCGGACTGGGCATCGCGCTTCTCGGTACGGCGCTCGCTGTGCTCGGCGGAGACCCGGTGACGCGACGCGTGCTCGACGTGGCGACGCACGGCGCCGTCGCCGAGGGCGACAACGGCGGCATCCTCCTGCGTGCGCCCTCGGTCATCGGCGGTCCGGAGCAGCCCGTGAGAGAAGTGCTCCGAGGCGGCACCACGATCGGCTACCTGGAGCGCGTGGCCGTCGCACTCGGCATCATCGCGGGCTTCCCCGAGGCCATCGCCGTGCTCGTCGCGCTCAAGGGCATCGGCCGATTCTCCGAGCTCGCCGCCGCGGAAGCCCGGGAGAGGTTCATCATCGGGACGCTCGCGAGTCTGGTGTGGGCGTGCGCTGTCGCGGCGCTGGTCCGTCTCGCCATCTGGTGAGGACGGCGACGGCGCCCCCGTCAGAGTCCGAGGGCGTGGACGACGGCCTGGACCCGCTCGATCAGCTCGGTGCGCTGCTCCTCGACCCGCGCCGGCGCCGTGCCGCCCACGCCGGTGCGGCTGGCCACCGACCCCTCGACGCTGAGGACCTCGCGCACGGCGGGCTCCAGCAGCGGCGACGCCGCGGCGAGCTGGTCGTCGGTGACCTCGTGCAGCTCGATGCCATGCTCCTCGCACAGGCGCACCAGGCGACCGGAGATCTCGTGCGCGTCACGGAAGGGCACACCTCGCTTGACGAGCCACTCGGCGACGTCGGTCGCGAGGGAGAAGCCCTGCGGCGCGAGCGCGGCCATCCGCGCGGTGTCGAACCGCAGCGTGGAGACCATGCCCGCGAACGCCGGCAGCACCGTCTCGAGCGTGCGCACGGAGTCGAAGACGGGCTCCTTGTCCTCCTGCAGATCCCGGTTGTACGCCAGCGGCAGCGCCTTGAGCGTGGCCAGCAGCCCGGTGAGGTTTCCGATGAGCCGGCCCGCCTTGCCGCGCGCGAGCTCGGCGATATCGGGGTTCTTCTTCTGCGGCATGATGCTCGAGCCCGTCGAGTAGCCGTCGTCGAGGGTCACGAAGCCGAACTCCCGCGTGTTCCAGAGGATGATCTCCTCGGCGAAACGCGACAGATCGATGCCGATCATGGCGGCGATGAAGGCGAACTCGGCGACCACATCGCGCGCGGAGGTGCCGTCGAGCGAATTCTCCGCCGGCCGGTCCAGGCCCAGCTCGCGGGCCACGAGCTGCGGGTCCAGCCCCAGCGTCGACCCCGCGAGCGCGCCGCCGCCGTACGGCGACACGCCGGCGCGCACCGACCAGTCGCGGAGCCGTTCCAGGTCGCGCACGAGAGGCCAGGCGTGGGCCTGCAGATGATGCGCCAGCAGGACGGGCTGGGCATGCTGCAGATGGGTCCGACCGGGCATGACCGCGTTCGGGTGCGCCTCGGCCTGCGCCACCAGCCCGTCGACGAGGCGGAGCACTTCGCGGGCGATGGTCCGTGAATGGTCGAGCAGGTACATGCGCACGAGGGTGGCGATCTGATCGTTGCGGCTGCGGCCCGCCCGCAGCTTGCCACCCAGGTCAGGGCCGGCTCGTTCGATCAGCGCCTGCTCGAGCGCGCCGTGGACGTCCTCGTCGGACGCCCGCGGCAGCAGCGAGCCCTCGGCCACCGCCTCGGCGAGCTGATCGAGTGCGGCGTGCATGCGGCTCTCCTCGTCGGAGGTGAGGTAGCCCGCAGCTCCCAGCGCCCTCGCGTGCGCGTGGGACCCGGCGATGTCATACGGCGCCAGCTCCCAGTCGAAGTGGGTCGATCGACTGAGCTCGGCGAGCTCCGGCGACGGCCCCGTCGCGAAGCGGGCGCCCCACAGCGCGCCCTCGTTGGTCCCGTCGCCCTTCGATCCGCTCACCGGACCAGCCTAGCGACGAGGTCCGCCTTCGTGAGCCGCCGACATCGGTCCCGGATCGCGCACCAGCGCGCGGGCGATGCGGTCCAGCAGCTCCTCGAGGGGACCGCGTCCGAGCAGCAGCGCCCACAGCGTGCACAGGCCGACGGTCGCGAGCGTGAGCGGCCAGAAGGGGTCGAGTTCACGGAATCCGGAGAGGTCGCCGGTGCCTCCGAGCACCGCCGCCGCCACCACCGCCCATACCGCCAGCTGCAGCGTGTACGCCGTCAGCGGCATGGCGCCGACGGCTCGCAGCGGAAGGAGCACGTGTCTCAGCGGCGTGCGGCACGCCAGCAGGGCGAGACCCAGCGCGGCGAGGGCGAATCCGCCGGAGCCGACCACCTCGAGCAGTCCGGTCGAATGCGGCTCCGCCGTCCACAGCTCGCTCCAGTACGTTCCCGGTCCCCCAGGCCCGTCGGCTCGGACCGCGGCATCCAGCCCGTATGCCGCCGTGGCGAGGCCCGCACCCACGCCCACCAGCGCCCACTGGACGCCGAGCCGCGTGATCCCGAGGCGGGCGACGCCGAGCCCCGCAAGGACGAAGCAGACCCAGGTCGTGAACGGATAATGCCACCCCACCGCGAGGGCGAGATCGTTGCCGGCGACGGTGCTCCACAGCGGCGCGGCGTCCAGGACGACCTGGACGAACGGCATCGTCAGGGCCAGTCCCGCCGCCAGCAGCAGCAGGGCGCGGGCGCCGAGCAGGCTCAGCGGGATCGCCAGGAGGAACAGCACCGCGTAGGCGGGAAGGATCACGTACACCGGCACGCCGGTGTAGATGAGCAGGATGCCGAGGACCCACAGCGCGAACGCGCGCACCCCCAGGCGCAGACTCGTCGTGGTGCGCGCAGAGCCGGTCAGCGGGGCGGAACCACCGGTGACCAGGCCGATGGAGACGCCCGCCAGCGTCGCGAACAGGATCGAGGAGCGCCCGTTGACGATCGCGAGCCACGTGTCGGGCTCACCGACGTCCACCATGTCGGGCAGGACGAGAAGGTGCGCGGCGAACATGCCGAGCACGGCGAGCCCTCGCGCCAGGTCGACACCGCCGATGCGCTGGGGGCCGTTCAGCCGGTGCCAGCGTGTGGCCAGATAGCCGCGCTCGGTGTCGCTGCGGGGACTCACCGGCGGCGTCCCTCAGTCCTGACGCAGCAGCCAGACCAGGAGCGCCTTCTGGGCATGCAGCCGGTTCTCGGCCTCGTCCCAGACGACGCTCTGCGGACCGTCGATCACGTCGGAATCCACCTCGTAGCCTCGGTCGGCCGGCAGGCAGTGGATGAAGATGGCGTCGTCCTGAGCGAGCGACATCAGCTCCTGCGTGACCTTGTAGCCGCCGAGGTCGCGCAGGCGTGCCAGCTTCTCCTCTTCCTTGCCCATGGACACCCACGTGTCCGTGACGACCACGTCGGCGCCGGCGGCGGCCTCGTTCGGGTCGGTGTACAGCGTCACCGATCCTCCGGTCTCCGCAGCCCTCCGGTCGGCGTCGGCGACGACATCCTCCCGCGGCGCGTAGTCCTCGGGTGATGCCACACGCACGTGCATGCCGGCGGTCACGCCGGCGAGGACATACGAGTGGGCCATGTTCGATCGGCCGTCCCCGAAGAACGCGAGGGTCAGTCCGGCCAGGTCGCCCTTGTGCTCCCGGATCGTCAGGAGGTCCGCCAGCAGCTGGCACGGGTGGAAGTCATCGCTCAGGGCGTTGACGACCGGCACGCGGGTGCCCGCGGCCATCTCCTCCAACCCCGCCTGCGCGTAGGTGCGCCACACGATCGCCGCGACCTGACGCTCCAGCACCCGTGCGGTGTCGGACGGAGTCTCCTTGCCGCCCAGCTGGCTGTTGGCCGTGGAGATGATCAGCGGCGACCCGCCGAGGTCGGCGATGCCGACGGCGAAGGACACGCGCGTGCGGGTGGAGGACTTGTCGAAGATCACCGCGACCGTCTGCGGTCCTTCGAGGGGTTTGAGCTTCCAGCGATCCTTCTTCAGGGCCAGCGCGAGGTCCAGGATCTCGTTCTGCTCGGACTGCGTCAGGTCGTCGTCGCGCAGGAGGTGGCGGGTCATGCCCGGGCTCCTTCCGGCTCGCCGAGCGAGGCGGCATCCTGCCCGGGAGCCTCCAGCAGCAACGCGTCCTCCACGGTGCGCACGGCAGCGGTGAACAGCTCGACGAACTCGTCGACCTCCATATCGCCGATGGTGAGCGCCGGAACGAGACGGATCGTCTCGTCGTTGGGGGCGTTGACGATGAGCCCGTGCTCCTGAGCGGCCGCCACGACCGCCTTCGCGACGGGATGCGTCAGGGCGATGCCCAGGAGCAGGCCGCGACCGCGACATCCGGCGATCAGCGCGGAGTCGATGCCCTGCACGGCGCGGCGCAGCTGCTCTCCCCGCTGCGCGGCGTTGGCGACCAGGTCCCCTCGCTCGATCTCGCCGAGGACGGCGCTCGCGACGGCGCTGCCCAGCGGATTGCCGCCGAACGTCGAGCCGTGCGTGCCCGGATAGAACAGCTCGCTGGCGGCGCCGTAGGTGATGAGCGCACCGATCGGGAACCCGCCGCCGATGCCTTTGGCGACCGTGATGGCGTCGGGAGTGATGCCCTCGTGCTGGAAGGCGAACCAGGCGCCCGTGCGGCCGGCGCCGGTCTGGATCTCGTCGATGATCAGGAGCGCGCCATGACGCGCGGTGATCTCGCGGGCGGCACGGAGGTACCCCTCGGGCAGCTCGATGACGCCCGCCTCGCCCTTGACCGGTTCGACGAACAGCGCCGCCACACGGTCGTCCATGGCCTCCTCGAGAGCCGCCACGGTGGAATCGACGAACTCCACGCCCGGGGTCATCGGCAGGAACGGCTCCTGCATGTACGGCTTGCCGGTGAGCGCCAAGGTGCCCATGGTGCGGCCGTGGAACGCGTCCTTGAGAGCCAGGATGCGCGGGCGCGCGGCACCGCCGTGCAGCCGTGCCAGCTTGAACGCCGCCTCGTTGGCCTCCGCGCCGGAGTTGCCGAAGTACACCCGACCGGCGTCGCCGGTGCCGGCCAGCCGCTTGAGGGTCGCAGCGAGTGCGAGCTGCGGCTCGGTCGCGAAGTAGTTCGACACATGCGCGAGCGTCGCGGCCTGCCTCGAGACCGCCTCGACGAAGACGGGGTGGGCGTGCCCGAGCGAGTTCACCGCGATGCCCGCGAGGAAGTCGAGGTAGCGCTTGTCCTCGGCATCCCATACGTACGAGCCTTCGCCGCGGGCCAACAGCGCCAGCCGATCGCCCGCACTGCGGACGAGATCGCGTCCGGCGTCTTCCTGCCACGTCATCCCAGCACCACCTCTGTTCCGATCCCCTTGCTGGTGAACAGCTCCACGAGCACCGAATGCGGCACTCGTCCGTCGATGATCGCGGCCGTCTCGACGCCGCCTTCGACGGCCTCCAGGCACGCCGCCATCTTCGGAATCATTCCGGACTCGAGCCGCGGCAGCATCGCGCGCAGCTCGGTCGAGGTCAGGTGCGACACGAGGGAGTCGCGGTTGGGCCAGTCGGCGTACAGTCCGGCGACATCGGTGAGCACGACGAACTTCGCCGCCTTCAAGGCGACGGCGAGCGCGGATGCCGCCGCATCGGCGTTCACGTTCAGCGAGTGCCCGGGATTGTCGAGGTCGGGCGCGATGCTCGAGACCACCGGGATGCGGCCGGCTGCCAGTTGATCCAGCACCGGCTGCGGGTCGACCTGGACCACGTCGCCCACGCGTCCGAGGTCGTGCTCGACGCCGTCGATCTCGACGCCGCGCCGGCGTCCGCCGAACAGGCCCGCGTCCTCGCCGCTGAGGCCGGTCGCCACGGGCCCGTGCGCGTTGATCTTGTTCACCAGCTGCGGGTTGATCTGCCCGGTGAGCACCATGCGCACGACCGAGATCGCCTCCGTCGAGGTCACCCGGTAGCCGCCCTTGAACTCGCTGGGGATCGCGAGCCGGTCGAGCATGGACGAGATCTGGGGCCCGCCGCCGTGCACGACGACCGGCTTGACGCCGACATACCGGAGATAGGCCATATCGGCGGCGAAGGCATCCTGCAGATCCTCGCTCACCATGGCGTTGCCGCCGTACTTGACCACGACGACCTGATCGCGGAAGCGCCGCAGCCATGGCAGCGACTCGATCAGCGTCTCGGCCTTGGAGCTGGCTTCGCTCGGGTCGGTGTCCTGGATGTCGGTCATGAGGAGTACGCGCTGTTCTCGTGGACGTAGTCGTGTGTGAGGTCGTTGGTGAGGATCGTCGCCGTCGCGGAGCCGACCTTCAGGTCGATCAGCAGCTGCGTCGCGCGCGGCGTGAGGTCCACGTCCTCACGCGGTCGGTCCGGGCCCCCGGCGGTGCAGACGCGGACACCGTTCATCCACACGTCCACGTCGTAGGGGTCGAAGGCCGCGTCGGTGGTGCCGATCGCCGCGAGCACCCGGCCCCAGTTGGGATCGTTGCCGAAGATGGCGGCCTTGAAGAGGTTGTTGCGGGCGACCGAGCGGCCCACCGTCACGGCATCCTCCTCGGAGGCTGCGCCGACGACCTCGATCGTGATGTCGTGGCTGGCGCCCTCGGCGTCGCCCTGGAGCTGGGCCGCGAGATCGAGGCACACCCCCGTGAGCGCTTCGCGGAAGGCCGCGGGATCCGGGGAGACGCCCGACGCGCCGCTGACCATGAGCGTGACCTGGTCGTTCGTCGACATGCAGCCGTCCGAGTCGAGACGGTCGAAGCTCACCCGCGTCGCGGACCGCAGGTGCCGGTCGGCCTCCTCAGCGGTGAGCACGGCGTCGGTGGTGATGACCACGAGCATCGTCGCCAGCCCGGGCGCCAGCATCCCGGCGCCCTTCGCCATGGCGCCGATGGTCCAGCCGTCCTGCGACCGCACCGCCCGCTTCGGGCGGGAGTCGGTGGTCATGATGGCGAGGGACGCTGCCTCCCCGCCGTCGGGCGACAGCTCGGCGACGGCCTGCTCAGTGCCGGCGAGCACCTTGGCGCGGAAGATCTCGTCGCCGGTGCCGATGAGCCCGGTCGAGCACACGAGGACGTCGCCGGCACTCACCCCGAGAAGCTCTGCCGCCTTCTCCGCCGTCTGGTGCGTGGTCTGGAAGCCGAACGATCCGGTGAAGCAGTTCGCGCCGCCGGAGTTCAGCACGACGGCTTCGACCACGCCGTCGCGGATGGCCTGCTCGGACCACAGGATCGGATTGGCCTTCGCGCGGTTGCTGGTGAGCACGGCGGCGCCGACCTTGACCGGTCCGCGGTTGACGACGACGGCGACATCCGGCTTGCCGGTGGACTTCAGTCCCGCCGCGACGCCCGCCGCGACGAAACCCTGCGGTGCGGTGACGCTCACGGCGCGACTCCGTTCACGGTCAGCCCGGTGCCTTCGGGCAGGCCCAGTGCGATGTTCATCGACTGCACGGCGGCGCCCGCCGTGCCTTTGACGAGGTTGTCGACGGCGGTCACGACCACGACGCGCCGTGCGTTCCGGTCGATGGCGAGCCCCATGAGCGCGGTGTTGGCGCCGAGGACGTCCGCCGTGCGCGGGAACTGGCCGCTCGGAAGAAGCTGCACGAACGTCTCGTCGCCGTAGGCGGCCTCCCAGGCGTCGCGGATCTGGGTGTCGGTGACGTCGCCGGCGATGGGCGCTGTGGAAGTCGCCAGGATCCCGCGCGCCATCGGCACCAGAACCGGGGTGAAGGAGATCCTGATGGCGCCCTGCGCACCCGCACCGCGCAGCGCCTGCGCGATCTCGGGGATGTGCCGATGGCTGCCGCCGACGGCATACGGATTGGCGGTGCCGAGGATCTCGCTGGCGAGGAGGTTCGTCTTGAGGCTCCTGCCCGCGCCGGACGGCCCCACGGCGAGTACCGAGACGATGTCGGACGGGTCGATCACACCGGCGGCGACGCCGGGAGCGAGGCTGAGGCTCACCGTGGACGCGTTGCATCCGGGAGCGGCGATGCGGGACGCCCCGGCGAGCCGGGTCCGCTGCTTGGAGCCCGCGACCGGAAGCTCGGGGACCCCGTAGACCCACGGCTCGTGGAAGTCGCCGCCGTAGAACGCGTCCCAGTCGGCGACCGATTCCAGGCGGTGATCGGCGCCGGCGTCGATCACCAGCGGGACGTCGCCGAGCGCGTCGGTGAACTGACCGGACTGCCCGTGCGGCAGCGCCAGGAAGACGATGTCGTGACCGGCGAGCACGTCGGGCGTGGTGTCGGCCAGGGTCAGATGCGCGAGCGAGCGCAGGTGCGGCTGGTGGGCGGTGAGCGGCTGTCCCGCGTTGGAGTGCGCGGTCACGGTGCGGATCTCGACGTCGGGATGCGCGGCGAGGATCCGCAGGATCTCGCCGCCCGCATAGCCGGATGCGCCGGAGACGGCGACCGAATATGTCATGGATTCCACCTTAGAGTCTGCGTCTGCGGCCCTCGGACGGGGCCTGGCCGGAGCGGCGACGCCCGCAGGGCCCAGGACGGACCGATGGCGGGGTCGCCTAGAGTCGGCGGCCGCGACGGGACAGAGGGAGGTGGCGTCGGCGCGCGGGAGCGGCGCTCGGAGCGAGCGCGAGCGGTCCGGGTGCGGCCGAAGGCATGCGCCGACGATAGTCGCCGCGCTGCGGCATCCGCAAATCGCCGCTCCTCCCGCGTCGAGGCGTACGTCGCCGCCGGACGCGCACGGACGCGTCGAGACCGCACGTCCTCGCCGAGACCGTGCGGCGCGGCGAGACCGCACGTTCTCAACGAGACCGCATGCCGTCCGCGTCGAGGACGTGGTCGCTCGGCGAGACCGTACGTTCTCGACGGACGCGTGCGGGCGCGTGCGGGCGTCAGCCGACGGGGGTGGCGGGGACGGGGTCGCTCGGCGAGACCGTACGTTCTCACGAGACCGCATGCCGTCCGCGTCGAGGACGTGGTGGCTCGGCGACACCGTACGTTCTCGACGGAGGCGTACGGACGCGTGCGGGCGCGTGCGGGCGTCAGCCGGCGAGCGCGGCGAGGATGTCGAGCTCGTCGGCGCGGGAGAGGCCGGCACGCCGGTCGCGCTCGAGTCCGCGCTCGCGCTCGTCGATCAGCGTGCGCTCCAGCGTCTCGCGCAGCGGGCGAAGGCGGCCGCCCACGGAACGGTAGAGATCATTGCGATGCGCCATGAACCCGGGCATGTCCGCGGGGAGCCAGAGCGGCAGCGAACGGGGGCCGGACCAGTGCCCGACGCCGTGGGACTCTAGGGCATCGTCGGAGGCCTCGACCACGACACCGGTGTGCCCCGAGACCTCGCGCGCCAGCCCGAGCACGTCGGCGAGCGCATGCACGTCGCCGATCGCGTTCACCGTTCCGCCCCATCCGTCGGCGGCGCGGTCGACGGCGAAGTCGGCGAGGTCGTCGACGTCGATCACCTCCGCGCGGCGGTCGCCCGCGTCGGGCACGAGGACCGGTCCGTCCCCCGCCAGTGCGAAGCGCGACACCCAGTAGCCGAAGCGGTCGGTCGGGTCGCCGGGGCCCACGATCAGCCCCGGCCGCAGGACGGCGGCACGCTCGCCCATGGCGGCGCGGACGGATGCCTCGGCCGCGGCCTTGTCGCGCCCGTAGTCGGACTCGTCCCCCGGGCGCGTGGGCGGGAGCGTGTCGGCCGATTCGTCCTGGCCCACGACGTCGGCGCGGGCGTACACCGAAAGGCTGGACACGTACGTCCAGTGCGCCGTCTGCCGTGCGAGCGCCTCGAGCGCGGCCGCCACGTGGCCGCGGTGCGACGAGATATCGACCACCTCGTCCCACCGGCGCTCGGCCACCCGCTCGTCGGCGCCGCGCTGATCGCGGTCGGCGACCACCAGCTCGGCGCCGACGGGCGCCGAGCGGCCGCCCCGGGCCACGCACGTCACCGCCGCGCCGCGCTCGAGCCAGCGGCTCGCGATGCGGCCGCTCAGCCAGCCCGTTCCTCCCAGCACCAGGACATCGGTCATGGCCCCACTCAAGCAGAGTCGCCGGTCGGCGGCATCCCGATCCGCCCTCGGCGGCGTGGCGTCCGGCATCCGATCCCCTCGCCCCGGGGCATGTCGAGAACGTACGGTCTCGCCGAGACAGCACGTCGCTGGCGTCCACGACATGCGGTCTCGGCGAGATGATGCGGTCTCGACGGTCCCGCGGGGTGGCCGACGGGCGACCGATGGGCGGCCGATGGGCGACCCCGCCCCGGCCCCGGGGCGGGGCGGGGCGGGCCGGGGCGGGGCGGGGCGGGGCGGGGCGGGGGCGGGGGCGGCGAACGCTACTCGCGCAGGGTCGCGCCGAACCGCTCGGCGGCCACCGCCACACCGGCGAGCTTGGCGTCCGTCGCCTCGGCGGCGGTGAGCGTGCGATCGGGGGCGCGGAAGCGCAGCGCGAAGGTCAGGCTCTTGCTGCCCTCCGGCACGCCCTGCCCGCGGTAGTCGTCGACCAGGCGCAGCGATTCGAGCAGCTCCCCGGCGCCCTCGACGACGGCCGCCCGCACCTCGGCGGCGGGCACGCCCGCGGGCACGACGAGCGAGACGTCCTGCGTGGCCGGAGGGAAGCCGGACAGCGACGCGGCGGCCACCCGCTCGCCCGCCAGCGACAGCAGCAGGTCGAGGTCCATCTCGGCGACGAGGACGCGACCGGGCAGATCGGCCGCCTCGGCCACGGCGGGCAGCAGCTCGCCGACGTAGCCCACCTCGACGCGCTCACCCGTGCGCGGGACCGTGACCCACAGCACGCCGGTGCGGCCGGGGTGCAGCGCCGCGCGCTGCCCCTGGACGAGGTCGATCGACACGCCTGCCGCAGCCGCGACCGTGCGAACGGCGTCGACGGCGTCGGACAGCTCCGCGACCACCGGCGCGACGCCCGGCTGCTTCGGCACGATGTTGCCCGACAGCAGCACCGCGACGTGCCGGTGCTGCGGCGGGATCGACGCGTCGAGCTCGGCCAGCGTGGCGGCATCCGGGCGCACCGCCAGCGGCGGCACGAACGGCGTGCCGTACTGCCTGCCCGGCTCGGGGAGGAAGACCGAGCCGGTCTCGAAGAGCGCCAGGTCGGTGAAGCCGCGCGAGACGTTGCGGTGGGCCATCTGCAGCAGGCCCGGCACGAGCGACCGGCGCAGGAACGGCGCCTGCCCGTCGAGCGGGTTGGCGAGCTTGACGCTCGGCAGGTGCTCCCCCGACGCCGAGCCGTGCAGGTCGTTCTGCTCCTCGGTGGTGAACCCGAAGGACATCGTCTCGACGAACCCGGCGGCGGCCAGGGCGTTGGCGACGCGCCGGCGGCCCTGCTGAGCCGCGGTCAGCCCGCGACCAGACGGCGGCAGCGGCAGCTCCGACGGGATGCGGTCGTATCCCTCGATGCGGGCGACCTCTTCGGCAAGCGTCCACTTGTCGGTGAGGTCGGGCCGCCACGACGGCGGGATGACCTGCCACCCCTCGGCGTCCTCCGCAGCGATCACCTCGCAGCCGATCAGGCGCAGCGCGCCCTCGATCTGGTCCGGCGTGTAGTCCACGCCGATGAGACGCTGCACGAACGTCGGCGGCAGGGCGATGCCGGCGAGCTCCACCTCGGCGAACAGGGCGCCGCCCAGGCCGTCGTCGCTCGTCCCTCCGGCGTACTGCACCATCAGGTCGGCGACGCGGCGTGCCGCCACGAACGGCACCAGCGGGTCGACGCCGCGCTCGAAGCGCCGGGATGCCTCACTGGGCAGCTTGTGGCGTCGCGCGGTGCGCGCGATCGACACGGTGTCGAAGGTGGCCGCCTCGATCAGCACGTTCCGGGTGGCGTCGCTCATCTCGGTCGTGCCGCCTCCCATCACGCCGGCGAGGCCGATGGGGCCGGATTCATCCGTGATGAGCAGGTCCTCAGGGTCGAGCGTGCGGACCTTGCCGTCGAGGGTCTCGAGCTTCTCCCCCGGCGTCGCGCGGCGCACGGTGATCCCGCCCTGCAGCTTGTCGAGGTCGTAGCCGTGGATCGGCTGGCCGAGCTCGAGCATGACGTAATTCGTGATGTCGATGAGGATGCCGAGCGACCGGATGCCGGCGAGGGTCAGACGCGCGACCATCCATGCCGGCGTCGGCTTGGTCGGATCGACATCGCGCACGACGCGCACGACGAACTCGGATGCGCCGACGCGACCGCGGATCGGCGACTGGTCGTCGACGGCGATCGCGAATCCGGAGCCGGGCGCGACCTCGTCCCACGGGCGGTCGGCCGGGTCGCGGAAAGGCGCCCCGGTGGAGTGCGAGTACTCGCGCGCGACGCCGCGGATCGACAGGGCGTAGCCGCGGTCGGGCGTGACGTTGATCTCGACGGCGGTGTCGTCCAGGCCCAGCAGCGAGATGGCGTCGGTGCCCGCGGGGGCGTCGATGCCGAGTTCGACCAGGCGCAGGATGCCGCTGTGCTCCTCACCCAGACCCAGTTCGCGGGCGGACGCGATCATGCCGTCGGATACGTGGCCGTACGTCTTGCGCGCCGCGATCGGGAACGGGCCGGGAAGGACAGCGCCCGGAAGGGTCACGACGACCTTGTCACCGGCGAAGAAGTTGCGGGCGCCGCAGACGATGCCGCGGACGCCGCCGTGCTCGGCGCCCACGTCCACCTGGCACCAGCGGATCGTCTTGCCGTTGGACTGCGGCTCCTCGACGAACTCGAGCACCTCGCCGACGACGATCGGACCCTCCAGCTCGAAGCGGTGGACGTCCTCCTCCTCGAAGCCGACGCGCACCAGCGCCGCGAGGACGTCCTCGGGCGTGGCATCCGCCGGGACGCCGACGTACTCACGCAACCACGAAAGCGGGACGCGCATCAGACCACCATTCCGAACTGCTCGCTGAAGCGGACATCGCCTTCGGCCATGTCGCGCATGTCCTGGACGTCACTGCGGAACATGAGCGTCCGCTCGATGCCCATGCCGAACGCGAAGCCCGAGTACTCCTCCGGGTCGATCCCCGCCGCGCGCAGCACGTTCGGGTTGATCATCCCGCAGCCGCCCCACTCGATCCACCGCGCCCCGCCCTTGAACGTGGGATGCCACAGGTCGAGCTCCGCCGACGGCTCGGTGAAGGGGAAGTAGTTGGCGCGGAAGCGCGTCTTGGCTTCGGGACCGAAGAGCACACGCGCGGCGTGGTCGAGCGTGCCCTTCAGGTGCGCCATGGTGATGCCCTTGTCGACGACGATCCCCTCGAACTGCGTGAAGACGGGAAGGTGCGTGGCGTCGAACTCGTCCGTGCGGTAGACCCGGCCGGGACACAGGACGTACAGCGGCAGCTCGCGCTCGAGCATGGACCGCACCTGCACGGGGCTGGTGTGCGTGCGCATCACGAGGTGCCGCTCGACGGGGTCGACGAAGAAGGTGTCCTGCATCTGCCGCGCCGGGTGGTCGACGTCGAAGTTGAGGGCGTCGAAGTTGAACCACTCGTGCTCGAGCTCGGGCCCTTCGGCGATCTCCCATCCCATGCCGACGAAGATGTCGGCGATCTGCTCCTGCAGCAGCGAGATCGGATGCCGCGCACCCACGCGCGCGCGGCTGGCAAGGGCCGTCACGTCGACCCGCTCGGCCTCGAGCCGGGCGGCGGTCTCGGCTGCCGCGAGCTCTTCCTCGCGCGCCGCGAACGCCTGGTTCACGCGCCCGCGAGCCTGCCCCACGAGCTTGCCGAACTCCGCCTTCTTCTCGGCCGGAACGTTGCGCAGCTGCGCGTTGAGCTTCGCCAGCGGCGAGCCCTCGGCGCCGTGCGCGGACCGGGCGGCCTTCAGCGCGGCGGTGTCGCCCGCCTCGGCGATGGCGGCAAGGGCGGCCTGGACCGCGGCATCCACCGCCTCGGGCGTGATCTCAAGGGTTTCGGGTGCGTCGGACACGAGAGACGAGTCTACCGACGGCCGATGCCGCTCCCCGCCGCGTCAGAGGGTGCCGCCTCCGGCGTCGTGCCTGCCCGCGCCCCGCTGCGCCACGATGAGCTCGGTGTCGGTCACTTCCTGCGTGGGCTGGTTGGCCTCGGCGACCCGGGCGGTCTTCGCGGAGCGGCGCAGACGCCGCTCCACCACGGTCGCCACCATCGACAGGAGCAGACACAGCGCGATGTAGATCGCGCCCATGAGGATCGTCGCGGGGACGATCGGCGAGCCGAGGGTCGCCTGCGACCCGATGAACCGGGCGTAGAACAGCAGCTCGGGGTACGTGATGATGAAGCCGAGCGCCGTGTCCTTCAGCGTCACCACGAGCTGCGCGATGATGACCGGCATCATGGCGCGGATGGCCTGCGGCAGCAGGATGAGCCGCATGACGCCGGCCTTGCGCAGTCCGAGCGCATACCCGGCTTCCCTCTGGCCGCGCGGCAGCGACTCCACGCCCGCGCGGATGACCTCGGCGAGGACCGACCCGTTGTACGCGATCAGTGCGATGACCACGGCCCAGTAGGGCTCCATGCGGATCCCCAGCACGGGCAGGCCGTAGTAGAGGAGGAACATGAAGATCAGGACCGGCACCGCTCGCAGCACCTCGACGACCGCGCCGACCGGGATGCGGATCCACGCGTGGTCGGACAGCCGCCCGATCGCCAGGACGAAGCCGAGGACGAGCGCACCCACGGCCGCCACCGCGAAGGCGCCGAGCGTGCGCAGCAGTGCCTGCCCGACTTGGAGCCACACGTTGGTGTACGTGAACGCCGACCACTTCTGGGCCGTGAACTGTCCGGTCGCGGCCAGCCGCCACACGAAGAAGCCGACGACCGCGAGGACGACGACGATGGTGATCGCGCCGAGGATGCGGTTGCGGATGACGGCACGAGGTCCGGGGACGTCGTAGAGGACGCTGCTCATCGGGCCACCTTCCAGCGGTTCTCGAGCGATCGCTGGGCCCAGGACAGCAGAAGGACCATCGCGACGAAGATGGCCATGACCCACAGGATGACCACGAACTGGTTCTCACCCCGCTCGCTCAGGTAGTTGCGGATCGATCCGAGGTTCACCACCGAGAAGCCGGCGGCCACGGTGGTGTTCTTCAGCAGGGCGATGAACACGCTCATCATCGGGGGGATGACGGATCGAAAGGCCTGCGGCAGTACGACCAGGCTCATCACCTGTCCGAAGGTCAGCCCGAGCGCGCGGGCCGCCTCGGCCTGCCCCACCGGGACGGTGTTGATTCCCGAGCGGATCGTCTCGGCGACGTAGGTGGCGGTGTAGATGCCCAGCGCGCAGATCGCGAGGGTCAGCGACACCGGCGCGGTCAGGCGCAGCCCCAGCAGCGGCGGCAGGGCGAAGGCGAAGGCGAAGAAGACGAGTGTCAGCGGAGTGTTGCGCACGGTGTTGACGTACACCGAGCCGACGGCGCGGGCGATGGGGATGGGCGAGACGCGCATGGCGCCGACGATCGTGCCCAGGATCAGTGCCAGCAGACCGCCGGCGAAGAACAGCACGAGCGTGCCGACAAGGGTCTCCCACCACAGGTCGATGTTGTCGGTGATGACGCCCATGCGTCTCCTTCCGCGCGGTTCAAGTGCAGGTGATCGGATGCCGGGGGCGGCGCGGCAGGCGCGCCGCCCCCGATCCGCTTACTGGTCGACCTCGGGCTGTTCGCCCTCGATCCCCGCCGGAGCGAGGTGCTGCTCGAACAGGGCGCTCCACACGTCGTTGCCGTCGGTGAACAGGCCGTTGATGTGGTCCTTCAGGGCCGTGTCACCCTTGGCCAGGCCCACGCCGTAGCGCTCCTCGCTGAACGGCTCGCCCGCGATCTTGAGCGCGTCGGGCTCGAGCGCCACGTAGCCGGCGAGGATCGCCTCGTCGGTCGTGATGGCGTCGACGGCCCCGGCCTTCAGCTGCTCGACGCACTGCGAGTACGTGTCGTACTCGACGGTGTCGCCGGGGCTGTACTCGTCACGGATGCGCTGCAGCGGCGTGGAGCCGGTGACCGAGCAGACGATCTTGCCCGCGAGGTCGTCGGGGCCGTTGATGTCCTCGTTGTCGGCGGCGACCAGCAGGCCCTGACCGGTGATGAAGTAGGGGCCCGCGAAGTCGATCTGCTCCTTGCGCGCGTCGGTGATCGAATACGTGCCGACGTAGTAGTCGATATCGCCGTTCACGATCGCCTGCTCGCGGTTCGCGGACGGGATCGTCTGGTACTCGATCTGGTCCTCGTCGAAGCCGAGCGACGCCGCGATCCAGCGCGCGATGTCGACGTCGAAGCCGGTGCGCTCGCCCGTCGTCGCGTCCTCGAAGCCGAGACCGGGCTGGTCGTTCTTGACGCCGACGATGACCGAGCCGCGCTCGGTCATCGTGTCGAAGGTGGGGCTGCCCTCGAGCGAGACGTCGGTCGCGACCTCCCACAGCGCCTCGTCGCCGCCGGTCTCTCCGCCGCCGTCTCCGCCGGTGCCGGGGCTCGTCGGGGAGCCGCTGTTGCACGCCGTGAGCGCCAGCGCGGCGAGCGCGATGCCGGCCATGGCGCCGGCGATGCGTGTTCTGCGCATGTGATCCTCCTGGGTTTCGTATGCGTCTTGTTCTCCGCCGCGCCCGGTGCAAGGCGCGGAGGTCTCAGTGCGTCAGGAGCTTCGAGAGGAAGTCCTTGGCGCGATCGCTCTTGGGGTCGGTGAAGAACTCCTCGGGGGTGGCCTCTTCGACGATCTGGCCGTCGGCCATGAAGACCACCCGGTCGGCGGCCTTGCGGGCGAACCCCATCTCGTGGGTCACGACGATCATCGTCATGCCGCTCTGCGCAAGCCCGACCATGACGTCGAGCACCTCGTTGATCATCTCGGGGTCCAGCGCGCTCGTGGGCTCGTCGAAGAGCATGACTTTGGGCTGCATCGCCAGGGCGCGCGCGATCGCGACGCGCTGCTGCTGACCGCCGGACAGCTGTGCGGGCAGCTTCGCCGCCTGCTGTGCCACTCCGACGCGCTCGAGCAGCGTCCTGGCCTCCCGCTCGGCGTCGGCCTTCTTCATGCCCTTGACCTTGATCGGCCCCAGGGTGACGTTGTCGAGGATCGACAGGTGGGCGAACAGGTTGAACGACTGGAAGACCATGCCGACATCCGCGCGCAGCGCCGCGAGGGCCTTGCCCTCTTTGGGCAGCTCGCGGCCGTCGATGCTGATGCGACCGCTCGTGATCGTCTCGAGGCGGTTGATGGTGCGGCACAGCGTCGACTTGCCCGATCCGGAGGGACCGATCACGACGACCACCTCGCCGCGGTTGACGGTGAGGTTGATGTCCTTCAGGGCTTGGAAGTCGCCGTAGTGCTTCTGCACGTCCTCCATCACGACCAGCGGCTCTCCGCGTCGCACATCGATGTTGGACGTCTTCGGCGCGGAACCGGCATCAGGCGTCGTCATAGAGGTCTACCCTACCGACGCGGGGATCCCTCCACCCGCCGCCGCCGTGCGGCTTTACCGATCTGTAACAGGCCGCGGCAGGTCACGCCGTCGCGGCGCGCTGGGCGAACGCCGTCTCGTAGAGGCAGACGCTCGCCGCAGTGGCCAGGTTGAGCGATTCGGCGGCGCCGTAGATGGGCAGGCGGAGCGCCAGATCGGCGAGGGCGAGGGCGTCGTCGTCGAGCCCGCGCGCCTCGTTGCCGAACAGCCACGCCGTCGGCTCCGCGAGCACGTCGCGGGACGCGACGAAGTCGTCCCCGCCGACGTCCGCGGCGATGACCCGGACTCCGACCGCGTGCGCTCGCTCCACCGCGGTGGCGAGGTCGACGCCGACCGCGACGGGAAGGTGGAACAGCGATCCGGTCGTGGCTCGAACCACCTTCGGGTTGTACGGGTCCACGGTCCGCCCGGTCAGGACGACGGCATCCGCTCCCGCGGCATCGGCGGCCCGGATGATCGTGCCGAGGTTGCCGGGGTCGCGCACCTCCTCGCAGATCGCCACCAGGCGCGGCGAAGCGGCGAACACGTCGCGGACCGACGTGGGCGACTGCCGGGCGACGGCGACGATGCCCTGCGGTGTGACCGTGTCGGCCATGGCGTGGAGGACGTCCTCGGTCGTGAAGACCACCTCGACCCCGGCATCGCGGGCCGCGTCGCGCACGTCGGTGTGCTTGTCGAGAGCCGTGGGAGTGGCGAACACCTCCACCAGCGTCTCCGGCTTGTAGGCGAGCGCCTCGCGAGCGGCCTGCGGCCCTTCGAGCAGGAACAATCCCGTCTCCTGGCGGGCGCTGCGTTTGGTGAGCTTCGCGACGGCGCGGACGCGCGGAGAGCGAGGGTTCTCGAGCACGGATTCAGTCTAGGCTGGCCCCTCCTCCGGCCCTGCGCGGCACGGTTCCGAGGACGGCGAAAGGGGCGCCCTCCGTGCGGAGGACGCCCCTTTCGGCGGAGAGGCTCTGTCAGGCGCTCTTGGGAGCGTTGACGTTCTCGGGCAGCGCGCCCTTGGCGGTCTGCACCAGCGAGGCGAACACGGCCGGCTCGTTCACGGCGAGCTCGGCGAGCATGCGGCGGTCGACCTGCACGCCTGCCAGGCCCAGGCCCTGGATGAAGCGGTTGTACGTGATGCCGTTCTGGCGGGCAGCGGCGTTGATGCGCTGGATCCACAGACGGCGGAAATCGCCCTTGCGCTTGCGGCGGTCGCGGTACGCGTAGACGAGCGAGTGGGTGACCTGCTCCTTCGCCTTGCGGTACAGACGCGAACGCTGGCCGCGGTAACCCGAGGCGCGTTCGAGGATGACGCGACGCTTCTTGTGGGCGTTGACGGCCCGCTTGACTCTTGCCATTTCGTTTCGTTCCTAACTGCGGTCGGCGCGCGTCAGCGGCCGAGGAGCTTCTTCGCGACCTTGGCGTCGCCCGGGGCGAGGATTTGGTCCTGCGACAGGCGGCGGGTGCGGCGCGTGGGCTTGCCCTCGAAGTTGTGACGCAGGTTGGCCTGCTGCTTCATGAGCTTCCCGCTGCCGGTGACCTTGAAGCGCTTCTTGGCGCCCGAATGGGTCTTCTGCTTCGGCATCTTCTCTTCCTTCGTTTCACTTCCCGCACAGGCGGGAGTCTCAACCCGCTGACGCGGGAGTTCTGGGGGCCTTACTCGGCGGGAGCCGCCTCGGCATCCGCCTCGGCTGCGCCCGGTCCGCCGTTGCGTGCGGAGCGGGCGGCTTCCTTGTTCGCGGCGCGCTGAGCGTTCTGCTCGGTCTTCACCTCGGACTTGTTCTTGTGCGGTGCGATCACCATGGTCATGTTGCGGCCGTCGATCGTCGGGTTCGACTCGACGGTTCCGAACTCGGCCACATCCTCGGCGAACTTGCGCAGCAGCCGCACGCCCTGCTCGGGACGCGACTGCTCGCGGCCGCGGAACAGGATCATGGCCTTGACCTTGTCGCCGGCCTTGAGGAAGCCCTCGGCGCGCTTGAGCTTCGTCGTGTAGTCGTGGGCCTCGATCTTCAGGCGGAACCGCACCTCCTTGAGGACGGTGTTCGCCTGATTGCGACGCGCTTCCTTGGCCTTCTGCGCGGCCTCGTACTTGAACTTGCCGTAGTCCATGATCTTGACCACGGGAGGCTTCGAGTTGGGGGCCACCTCGACGAGATCGAGGTCGGCCTCCTGCGCCAGGCGCAGCGCCACCTCGATGCGGACGACGCCGACCTGCTCTCCGTTCGGGCCGACGAGGCGGACCTCGGGCACGCGGATGCGGTCGTTGGTGCGGGGATCGCTGATGCGGAGCTCCTTGGGTTGCGGCTGGTGACACCGCGACACGGGGTGCGTCGCGGGCGGAGAGAGACTCGATCCACCCGCACGACGCTGGAGACGCCGGCTTCGGGCACCCTTTTCCGCTTCCGCGGCGACCCCGGCCGTGGAACGGTCGGGGCGGAGTGCGTGACCCGGTAGCCTGGAGCGGCAAGCGCGGGTGGGATTCGATCCTCTTTCCGCTCCGGGGCGCAGGACGCACCGGAGACCGCACAAGTCTAGCAGAGAGAACGGCGTGGACACGATTCGAGACGACGAGGGCGGCACGAGCGGCCCGACGAACGAGGACGCCGAGCGCCACGCCCGCTGGGAGGCTCAGGAGGAGGCCGCGGCGTCGGCATCCCGCGACATCGCCGATGTCCCCGCCGTCGAGGTGATCACCACCACGGCCGTGCACCTGCTCAGCGCCGCAGCGGTCAAGGTCGGGCTGGCCGACGATCCGGCCACCCAGACGGACCTGGATGAGGCCCGCAAGCTCATCAACGCCCTCGCCGGTCTCATCACCGCCGGTGCGCCGGAGATCAGCGACATGCACGCGCGGTCGCTGCGCGACGGCCTGCGTTCAGTGCAGCTGGCGTTCCGCGAGGCATCGGTCATCCCCGACCCCATCGGGCAGGGCCCCGGCGAGAAGTGGACCGGCCCGGTCACCTGACCCGGATGCCGACCTCGGCCGCGCCGCGCGCCACGGCGTCGACGGTGCGCTGCACCGCCTCGGCGTCGGTGCCGTAGTTGCTGACGGCGAAGCGGACCACGGTGCGCCCGCGCCACGTCGACGAGGACGCCCACACGGTGCCCTCGGCGCGCAGCCACTCCCCCAGCGCCGCCGTCGCGGCGTCGTCGCCGGCGGCGAGGCACACCTGCGTGAAGACGACGTCGTTGAGCACCTCGAGTCCCGGGATCGACCGGAACCCGTCGGCCAGCGCGCCGGCCGCCTCGGCGAGGCCGTCGACCAGAGCGATGACCCCGCCTCGACCGAGGGCCCGTAGCGCCGCCCACACCGGCACACCGCGCGCCCGTCGCGAGAGCTCCAGCACGTGGTCGTACGGGTCGGCGACGTTCGCCACCTCCGGGAGATACTCGGCGTGCGCGCCCAGTGAGGCCGACATCGCCGCCTCGTCGCGGACGATCGCCACGCCGCAGTCGTAGGGCACGTTGAGCGTCTTGTGCGCATCGGTCGCCCACGAGTCGGCCCCTTCGACGCCCTCCACCAGGTGGCGCAGCCGCGGACTCGCGGCCGCCCACAGCCCGAAGGCGCCGTCGACGTGGACCCACGCGTCGGCATCGTGGGCGATCTCGACGGCGGCGCGGAAGTCGTCGAAGGTCCCCGAGTGCACGTCGCCGGCCTGCAGCGCGACGATCGTCGGTCCGTCGTCGTCGGCGAGCGCCTCGTCGAGGGCGCGGACGTCGATGTTCCCTTGCCGGTTCGCCCTGACCTTGATGGGGATGCCCAGCCCGCTGACCCGCCCGGAGAGCACCACCGACGTGTGCACGGACTCTCCTGCCAGGAACCGGATGCGCGGACCGCCCTGGACGCCGGTGCGGGCATCGTGGCGGTGCTGGCGCAGCACCGCGTCGCGTGCGACGACGAGGCACGACAGGTTCGCACTGGTCGCACCGGTGGCGAAGCCGACGCCGCTGTCGGACGGCAGCCCGAGAAGGTCCAGCAGCCAGCGCGCGGCGACCTCCTCGACGGCGGCGGTCGCCGGCGTCGGCTGCCGGGAGCCCGTGTTCTGATCCCATGCCGATACGAGCCAGTCCGCGGCGAGGGCCGCCGGATACGTCCCGCCGATCACGAAGCCGTAGAACCGCGGGGACCCCATCGCCATCAGTCCGGGCCGTGCCGCCTCCGCCAGCTCGTCCACGACCGCCTCCGGGTCCAGGCCCTCGTCGGGCAGCTGCTCCGGCAGCCGCTGCACGATCCCATCCGCATCCGCGTCGGGGCGCACCGGGCGGTCCCGCACCTCGTCCAGCCACGCCACCGCGTGCCGGTGCGCCGCCTCGAGCGCGCGGCGGTACTGCCCTTCGACCGCCGTCGCGGACGCCGTCGCGCCGATCCCCGTGCCGTCTCCCATGGCACACCTCCGCGGAGCCGATCATCCGCCGCGGATCGCGTCGCCGCAAGCCCTCCGCCTCGCTGCCGGCGAGGACGTCCGAGGAGGGCTCAGGCGCGGACGAGCTTGACCGTGAGGGAGTCGACGAGGACCGCGATGCGATCGTCGGCGGCCCAGCGTTTGGCCAGTCGGGCGAGCACCGCGTCGAGGGCGTCCTGTTCGAGCCCCTGCATGAGGTGCAGACGCACCACGAGCTCGGGGCCGCGCAGTCGCGCGTCGGGGTCTCCGGCCTCGACAGTCAGGTCGATGACCGACAGCTCCCCGCCGATGCTCTCGTGCAGCCCTGCCACGACCTCCGGCGAGAGGAAGCTGGGCTCCCACGGCTGCCCCTGCCCGATCGCCCAGACGGCGGGGCGCCGCAGCACGAACTCGGTCGGCGACCCGGGATCGATCACGATGAGGTCGGTGTCGTCCGCCGCGGCCGCCAGAGCGGTGCGCACACCGGGCGCCGGAACCGGCCGCGCCGAGGCATCCCACGCGCGCATCGTGTCCACCGATGTGAACACCGGGAGCACTCGTCGACCGTCCGGCGCCGCCACGGTGACGATCGACAGCTCCTGCGTCTTGTCGACCTCGAGACCGTGCGCGCCGATGCCATGGTCGCCCTTCTCGGCGACGAGCGGGATCAGCAGGCGGGCCCGGCGGTACGCGTCCACCACGGCGCGCTGGCTGCCCGTTCCGGCGCGGAAGTCCAGCAGCGCGGCCAGCAGGGCCGGATCGGCCGAGCCGTCATCGGCGGCGTGGGGGTTCTCGTGGAAGCTGCGGCCCGCCCAGGGGACGCCCGCGGAGTCTCCCCCCGCGTCGTGCCCGTGCGGGTCGTCAGCCTCCGGCGACATCCAGTGCCTCGGCGAGCGTGAAGGCGCCGGCGTACAGCGCCTTGCCGACGATGGCGCCCTCGACGCCGAGCGGCACCAGGTCCCGCAGCGCCGCGATGTCATCGAGACTCGAGACCCCGCCCGACGCGACGACGGGCTTGGGCGTGCGGGCGGTGAGCTCGCGCAGGAGCTCCAGGTTCGGTCCCTTCAGCGTGCCGTCCTTCGTGACGTCGGTCACGACGTACCGGCTGCAGCCGGCCGCTTCCAGACGCTCCAGGACGGTCCAGAGATCCCCGCCCTCGCGGGTCCACCCGCGCGCGGCGAGCGTGGTGCCGCGCACGTCGAGCCCGACGGCGATCACGTCGCCGTACCGCCCGATGACGTCCGCCGCCCACTCCGGATTCTCCAGCGCCGCCGTGCCGAGGTTGATGCGGGCGGCGCCGCTCTCCAGCGCGGCTTCGAGCGTGCGATCGTCGCGGATGCCGCCGGAGAGCTCGACCTGCACGCCCTTGACCTGCCGGATGACACGCCGCAGCACTCCCGCGTTGCTGCCGCGCCCGAAGGCGGCGTCGAGGTCGACCAGGTGGATCCACTCGGCGCCCTGACGGGCGAAGTCCTGCGCGGCGTCGACGGGGTCGCCGTAGTTGGTCTCGGTCCCCGCCTCCCCCTGCGTCAGGCGCACCGCCTTGCCGTCGGCGACATCGACGGCAGGCAGCAGGACGAGCTTGGGCGTGGACGCGAAATCGTTCATGGCTCCTCGTGCGGGAAGGTCACGGGAACGAATGCTCCCGCCGTTGGCACGATCTCAGAGAGTAGCCCTGGCGAGCCCGCCGATCCAATTGGACAGCAGCCGGATGCCGGCATCCCCGGATTTCTCGGGGTGGAACTGCGTCGCCGACAGCGGGCCGTTCTCGACCGCGGCGAGGAACGGCGTGCCGTAGGTGCACCACGTGAGGACGGGCTTCGGGAAGGGCGGCTGCACGTCGAGCTGCCACTGCTGGACGCCGAACGAGTGAACGAAGTAGAACCGCTCCCCCTCGAGGCCGCGGAAGAGCCGCGACCCCTCGCCGGCATCGACGGTGTTCCAGCCCATGTGCGGGAGCACCGGCGCATCGAGCTCGGTGACGGTGCCGGGCCACTCGCCGAGCCCTTCGGTGTCCACGCCGCGCTCGACACCCCGCTCGAAGAACACCTGCATGCCGACGCAGATGCCCAGGACCGGTCGACCTCCCGCGAGGCGCCGCTCGATGAGCTCGTCGCCCCTGCTCTCGCGCAGGGCGTCCGCGACGGCCTGGAAGGCGCCGACGCCGGGGACGACGAGGCCGTCCGCCTCGAGCACGAGTCCGCGGTCCGATGTCAGTCGGGCATCCGCCCCCGCCGCTGCCAGTGCCTTGACGGCGGAGTGGACGTTGCCGGACCCGTAGTCCAGGACGGCGACGACGGGCTTGGAGCCGGCCGACTCGGGCGTCACAGCGCCCCCTTCGTGCTCGGGATGCCCTCGACGAGCGGATCGAGGGCCTTGGCCTGACGGAAGGCGCGTGCGAAGGCCTTGTACTCCGCTTCGGCGATGTGGTGCGGGTCGCGGCCGGACAGCACGCGGACGTGGACGGTCAGCGCCGCATTGAACGAGATCGCCTCGAAGGTGTGCCGCACGAGCGAACCGGTGAAGTGGCCGCCGATGAGGTGCTGCTCGAAACCGACCGGCTCACCGGTGTGCACGAGGTACGGGCGCCCGCTGATGTCGACGACGGCCTGAGCGAGCGCCTCGTCCAGGGGGACGAGCGCATCGCCGTAGCGGGAGATGCCGGACTTGTCGCCGAGCGCCTCCCGGATGGCCTGCCCGAGGACGATCGAGATGTCCTCGACGGTGTGGTGCGCGTCGATGTCGGTGTCGCCCGACGCGCGGACGGTGAGGTCGGTCAGGGAGTGCTTGGCGAAGGCCGTCAGCATGTGGTCGAAGAACGGCACCGTCGTGTCGATGCGACTGCGGCCGGTGCCGTCCAGATCGAGCTCGAGTTCGACGGTCGACTCGCTGGTCGCACGCCGCAGGGAGGCGGTTCGGGAGGCGGCGTTCATGCGGCCGATCCTACCGAGGCGAGGGCGTCGAGGAACGCCGTGGTCTCCTCCTCCGTGCCGGCCGTCACGCGGAGGTGGTGCGGGATGCCGACGTCGCGGATGAGCACGCCCCTGTCGTAGAGAGCGCGCCAGGTGGCCGCCGGCTGGTCGACTCCGCCGAACAGCACGAAGTTCGTCCACGACTCGTGGGCGGTGTAGCCGAGCGCTTCGACCGTGGCTGAGATGCGGTCGCGCTGGGCGACGATCTCCTCCACCATCCGCAGCATGACGGGCGCGTGCCGAAGGGCTGCCGACGCGGCAGCCTGCGTCAGCGCGCTCAGGTGATACGGCAGCCGCACCAGGCGCAGGGCGTCGATGACGGCCGGGTCCGCGGCGAGGTAGCCCACGC
The DNA here is from genome assembly GCF_059090765.1 of Arthrobacter sp. Cza30. NCBI lineage: Bacteria > Bacillati > Actinomycetota > Actinomycetes > Micrococcales > Micrococcaceae > Arthrobacter > Arthrobacter sp. Cza30. The sequence goes on from NZ_JBNHGA010000009.1 coordinate 29,200, forward strand.
GTGCGCCGGCGAACGCGAACGCCTTGCTCATGGTGCGCGACACCACCAGCCGCTCGCGACCGGGCAGGAGCGTCAGCGCGGACCGCTCCTCGCGGGGCGCGAACTCGAAGTACGCCTCGTCGACGATCACGATGCCGCGGCTCGCTTCGTACACCGCCTCGATGACGTCCAGTCCCACCGGGGTGCCGGTGGGATTGTTCGGCGAGCACAGGAACACCACGTCCGGCGCCGCGTCGGCGACCTGCGAGGCGGCATCCTCGGCGTCGATCGCGTAGTCGGCACCCCGCGTGCCGACCACCCACTCGGCGCCGGTCCCGCGGGTGAGGAGCGGATACATCGAATACGTCGGGCCGAAGCCGAACGCGGTCCGCCCGGGACCCGCGAACGCCTGGAGCAGGTGCTGGAGCACCTCGTTCGACCCGTTGGCCGCCCAGATCTGATCGCCTGTCAGACCGTGTCCGAGGTAGGTCGCGAAGCCCTCTCGCAGGGCGGTGAACTCGCGGTCGGGGTAGCGGTTGACGTCGCGCAGGGCGAGCGCGATGGAGTCCAGGATGTCGTCCGCGACCTCCTGCGGAACGGGGTGGGTGTTCTCGTTGACGTTCAGAGCGACCGGCAGCGGCGCCTGCGGGGCGCCATACGGCTGCTGGCCACGCAGGTCCGCGCGGAGGGGAAGGTCATCGAGGCGTGCACTCACCCCTCCCATCGTAGATGCGCTCACGCTCACCATCGCCGCGTCGGCGACCGGCGATGCTCACCGCCCGCGCGCGTATTCTGCCGGGATCGCGAGGCTCTCGCCGGCGACGAGGGTGACGCCGTCGAGCGCGTTCAGGCGCACGACCGCGTCGACCACGTCGCGCGGGTCGCTGGCAGGGGCGATCTCTTCCGCGATCGACCACAGCGTGTCACCCGGGGCGACGGTGATGATCTCGAACGAACCGGCCGGCGCCCCGTCGTCACGCGTCGCCAGGGCCGCGCCGCCGCTGATCACGGCGGCGCTGAGGGCGACGGCGGCGGGCAGCGCCGCGAGCGCCGCCAGCACGCGGCGTCCGCGGGTGGTCAGGCGCAGCCGGGTGACCGTGCGGGTCGCCGGCAGGACGGGCGTCGAGATGCCGATCGCGGTCATGTCAGCCTCCAGTTCCGGAAGAGATCCGCATTCCCGGCTCGGCCGGGAGCCGGGAATGCGAACCTGTGTTCCGAAGTTATCTTCGATCGTCTGATGTGTCAAGGAACCGCCGGGGCGGTGTTGTATCGAACACGACACGCGGCCGAGGTCATTCCCTCCGACGCTGGATGCGGATACGGTTTCGATACGAGAACCCCACCACGGGCCTCCGACATTCGAAGAAACAGCGCTCACCGAGAGCGCGGGACGGGAGCCGGATATGACCGACGCGACCGCGCGTGACAAGCCCCAGACGCGGCGACGCAGGAGCCTGAGCGACAAGCAGCTCGCGATCCTCGAGGTCATCCAGCGCTCGATCGCCCGGCACGGCTACCCGCCGAGCATGCGCGAGATCGGCGACGCGGTCGGGCTCAAGTCGCTCTCCAGCGTCACCCACCAGCTCAATCAGCTCGAGCTCAGCGGCTACCTCCGGCGCGACGCCGGCAAGACGCGCGCGATGGAGGTGCTCATCGACCTGCCCGGCACCGCGGCCGAGAACCCCGCCGACACCGCTCCTGCTGTCGGCGACGCGGCCCTGGTGCCGCTGGTGGGCCGCATCGCCGCCGGCGTGCCGATCACCGCCGATCAGCAGATCGAGGAGATCTTCCCGCTGCCGCGGCAGCTCGTGGGCAAGGGCGATCTGTTCATGCTCAAGGTGGCAGGCGATTCCATGATCGACGCGGCGATCTGCGACGGCGACTGGGTCGTCGTCCGATCGCAGGCGACCGCCGAGAACGGCGACATCGTCGCCGCGATGCTCGACGGCGAGGCCACCGTCAAGACGCTGCGCCAGCGTGACGGGCACACGTGGCTGCTGCCGCGCAACTCGGCGTTCGAGCCGATCCTGGGCGACGACGCCGTCGTCCTCGGCAAGGTCGTGGCGGTGCTGCGCGCCGTCTGAGGCTCAGACGGCGGCCGCCACCCGCTCGCGGATGCCGCTCGCGGCCTGGACCATGTGCCGCAGCGATGACACCGTCTCGTCGTAGCCCCGCGTCTTCAGCCCGCAGTCGGGATTGACCCACACCTGGCGCAGGTCGAGGTCGTCGACGGCGCGACCGAGCAGCTCGGAGATCTCGTTCACCGACGGCACCCGCGGCGAGTGGATGTCGTAGACACCGGGCCCGATGCCGTGGGAGAAACCCGCCGCGGCGATGTCGCCGATCACCTCACCGCGACTGCGCGCGGCCTCGATCGAGGTGACGTCGGCATCCAGTCCCGCGACGGCGTCGATGACGACGTCGAACTCGGAGTAGCACAGGTGCGTGTGCACCTGCGTGCCCGGGCGGGCACCGGCCGTCGCCAGGCGGAACGAGCCGACCGACCATGCGAGGTAGTCGGGCTGATCCGCCGCCTTGAGCGGCAGCAGCTCGCGCAGCGCGGGCTCGTCGACCTGGATGACGCGGATCCCGGCCTGCTCGAGGTCGGCGATCTCGTCGCGCAGCGCGAGCGCCACCTGGTTCGCCGTCTCCGCGAGCGGCTGGTCGTCACGGACGAACGACCACGCGAGGATGGTCACAGGCCCGGTCAGCATGCCCTTCATCGGCTTGTCGGTGAGCGACTGGGCGTACGCGGACCACGCCACGGTGATCGGCGCCGCACGCGACACGTCCCCCCACAGGATCGACGGCCGGGTGGCACGCGAGCCGTACGACTGCACCCAGCCGTTGCGGGTGACCGCGAACCCGTCGAGGTGCTCGGCGAAGTACTGCACCATGTCGTTGCGCTCGGGCTCACCGTGCACCAGGACATCGAGCCCCAGTTCCTCCTGCAGCGCCACGACGCGCGCGATCTCGTCGCGCAGGAAGCCCTCGTACTGCTCGGTGGTGAGCTCTCCGCGGGCGTGGCGTGCGCGCGCGCGCCGGATGTCGCCGGTCTGCGGGAAGGAGCCGATGGTCGTGGTGGGAAGCACCGGGAGCGGCAGCGCCTCCTCCTGCGCGGCCGCGCGGACCCCGTATGGGCCACGGTCGAAGTCCGACGCGTCAAGACCCGCGGCGCGGCGGCGGACGGCTCCGTCCGCGACCCCGGGCGCGGAGCGGCGGTCCGAGAGCGCAGCCGACGCCGCGGCCACCTCCGCCTCGATGACGTCCCGGCCGCGCCGCAGTCCGACGGCGAGAGTGGCGATCTGACCGACCTTCTGGTCGGCGAAAGCAAGCCAGGACCGCAGGCGGCCCTCGAGCGCCGGCTCGTCGTCGACATCGTGAGGGACGTGCTGCAGGGAGGTCGAGGTGCCCGCCGCGATCCGGTGTGCGCCGAGCGACTGCAGCGCAGCCAGGCGCCGCCACGCCGCCTCCAGGTCGCCACGCCACACGTTCCGCCCGTCGATCACTCCCCCGACGACCGTCTTGCTCTCCAGTCCCGGCACCGACGCGGGGACCGAACCGCGTGCGAGGTCGATCGCGACGGCCTCGATGGGCGCCGCCGCGAGTGTGCTCCATGACTCCGCGGACAGCTGCGCATAGCCCGCTGCGACGAGCACCGACGGGCGGCCGGGCGCCGAGCCGAGCGCGTGGTAGGCGCGTGAGGCGGCGTCGGCGAGCTCGGCCGGGGTGTTCCGCAGGGTCTCGCTCACGAGCGCGGGTTCGTCCAGCTGCACCCACTGGGCTCCCGCGTCGGTGAGCGCCGCGAGCAGCCCGGCGTACACCGGGAGGACGTCATCGAGCCTGCTCAGCGGATCGAATCCCGCAGGCGCGGCATCCGTCGGCTTGGCGAGGGCGAGGAGCGTGACGGGCCCTACGAGCACAGGCCGGACCGTGAAGCCGTCGGCCGTCGCCTCCGCGACAGCGCGGGCGAGGCGGTCGCTGGAGAGCGAGAAGGCCGTCTCGGGGCCGATCTCGGGGACGAGGTAGTGGTAGTTGGTGTCGAACCACTTCGTCATCTCCAGCGGCGCGTGATCGGCGGTGCCGCGCGCGGCCGCGAAGTACGCGCGCAGCCCCACGCTCCCGTCGGCCTCGCGCAGGTCCTGGAACCGCTCCGGGAGGGCGCCCACCGAGGTCGCCGCGTCGAGCACCTGGTCGTAGAGCGAGAACGATTCCGGGATGGCGGAGTCCGACCGTCCCAGCCCGAGCGCCGCCAGACGCTCGCGCGTCACCCGCCGCAGCTGGGAGGCGGTGGCGGCGAGCCGGGCCTCGTCGGCGTCACCGGCCCAGTGCGCTTCGAGCGCGCGCTTGAGCTCACGGCGACGCCCGATACGCGGGTAGCCGAGGATCGTGCCCGAGGGGAAGGCGGGAGAGGTGACGGTCATCGCGGGAGCTCCTTGTGCAGAGGTCGGTCGAGCAGGCCGGCTTCGCGGAGCACCGCGAGCACCGTGTCGTGGTTGTTGAAGGCGTACAGGTGGATACCGGGTGCTCCTCCGGCGAGCACCTCGCGCACCAGGCGCGACGCGTGGGCGACGCCGACCTCGCGCTGGCCCTCGGCCGCCGGCTCGATCTCGAGCGCGATCGAGAGCTCGGAGGGCAGCGGCTCGCCCGTCAGCTCGAGGACCCGGCGCAGCCGCGCGGGCGAGGTGATGGGCATGATGCCCGGGATGATCGGCATGGTGACCCCGGCCCCGCGTGCGCGCTGCACGAACGAGAGGTAGTCGTCGGCGTGGAAGAACAGCTGCGTGATGGCCATCGTCGCACCGGCGGCCTGCTTGGCCAGGAGCGCTTCGACGTCATCGCCGGCACGGCGCGAGCGCGGATGCCCGTTGGGGAAGGCCGCGACGGCGATGTCCACACGCCGTCGCCGCTCGACCCGCACCGCGCCCGGCACGCCTGGGATCGGCGCCTCGGTGTACGGTGACCGCTCCGCCTGCACGCGGTCGATGAGCTGGACGAGCTGGGCGGCGCTCTCCAGGTCGCCGAGGAACCGGTCGTCCTCCGAGCTGCCCGTCGGCGGGTCCCCCCGCAGGGCGAGGAAGCTCGTGATGCCGGCATCCAGGAACTCGCGGATCAGGGCCGTCGCGCCCGGGTACGTGTTGCCGACGCAGGTCAGATGAGCCAGCGGCTCGACGTGCGTCTCGTGCAGGATATGGGTCAGCAGCTGCAGCGAGCGCCCGCCGGTCGAGCCGCCCGCGCCGTACGTCACGGAGATGAACCGCGGATCCACTTCGGCCAGCCGGCGGATCGTCTCGTGCAGGGCGGGGAACCCCGCTTCGGATCGCGGCGGGTACACCTCGAACGAGATCGGCACCGGTGGTGTGCTCAGGTCGATCGGCATGTGCGCTTCTCGGGTCGGGGACGGACGGAGGCCGGGGCGGCCGCGGCACCGCGGGAGCGCCGTCATACGGCGGGCGGTGGCATCGCGGGCGGGTGCCGGGCTCGGCTGTCGCTCCGTGCCCGGCGCGAGAGCCGGGCGACGATGGCACCACGCTAGCGCAGCGCCCGCGCGGCGTCGGGCGTGTGACCTTCTGTTTCGACGTAGCGTGGGAGCGTGACGACCTCCCCCGTGCGCACCGTCCCGTTCGGCTCGTGGCCCTCTCCCATCTCGGCGTCCGCCGTCTCGAGCGCGTCGCCGCGGCTCGACGGCGCGCGGTTCGTCGGGGACGAGGTGTGGTGGGGCGAGTCGGTGCCCGCGGAGGGCGGGCGCACGACCGTGCGGCGGCGCACGGGTGCGGGGCTCGTCGAGGACCTGATCGCGGCGCCCTGGAACGCCCGCTCCCGCGTGCACGAGTACGGCGGCGGGTCGTGGACGGCCACCGACCAGGGCCTCCTGCTCTTCGTCGAGAAGACCGATCAGCGCGTGTGGCTGGTGGAGCCGGGCACCGCGCCCCGCGCCCTGACGCCGCAGGGCGGGGATTTGCGCTTCGGCGGTCTCACGTGGGAGCACGGCCGGCTCCTGGCGGTGCGCGAGGCGCACCGGGACGCCAGGACGCCGGTGCGCGACATCGTCGAGATCCCCGTCGACGGCTCGGCCGCGCAGGACGCCGCGGGCATCGTGTCGCTCGCCGGCGGAAGCGACTTCGTCGCGCAGCCCGCGCTCTCGCCCGACGGAACGCACCTGGCGTGGATCGCCTGGAACCACCCGCACATGCCGTGGGATCGGGCCGAGCTGCGTGTCGGGCGTATCGAGGACGGCGGCGTCGTGGCTGCGATGACCGTCGCCGGAGGCGACAGCTCGCCCCTGCAGCCGGTCTGGACGGATGCCGACACCCTGCTCTACGCCGACGACCCCACCGGACGGTGGAACCTGTGGCGCGCCCGGCTGGGCGGCGAGGTGAGCGAGCTCGTGGCGCCCGCGGACGCCGACACCGGCGGAGCCCTCTGGGGCCTCGGATCGCGCTGGTACGGAGCGCTTCCGGACGGCCGCATCCTCGCGGCGCGCACGAACGGGTCGGACGCGCTCGTGCTGGTGCAGCCGGACGGTGCGGTCCGTCCCGTGCCGATCGATGCGGTGAGCGGCATCACGGTGGAGGAGGTCCGCGGCACGCGAGCGCTGGTGTCGGGGGCGGGCGCCGCCGGCGCCGGCCTGTGGCAGCTCGATCTCGATCGCCCGGATGCCACCACTTCCGTCGCCGGTGCCGGCCTGCCGTGGGGAGCGGAATGGATGCCGCGCGCGCGTCCCGTGACGACGGCGGGACCGCACGGCCCCGTGCATGCGTTCGACTACCCGCCGACGAATCCGGCCGTGACCGGCCCCGCCGGCGAACGGCCGCCGTACATCGTCTTCGTGCACGGCGGGCCCACCGACCACGTCGGGGGTGCGGCATCCGGGAAGATCGCGTACTTCACCAGCCGCGGCATCGGCGTGCTGGACGTCAACTACGGCGGTTCCACGGGGTACGGCAGGGCCTACCGCGAGCGCCTGCTCGGGCAGTGGGGCGTGGTCGACGTCGACGACGTCGTCGCGGCGGCACGCGGGCTCGCCGAGGCGGGGGTCGCCGACCCGCGGCGGCTGGCCATCGCCGGAGGATCCGCGGGCGGCTGGACGGTGCTCTGCGCGCTCACGCGGTCGGACGTCTTCGGCGCCGGCATCAGCCGCTACGGCGTCGCCGATCTGCGGATGCTGGCCGCCGACACGCACGATTTCGAGGCGCGCTACCTCGACGGCATGGTCGGTCCGCTGCCGGAGGCGGAGGAGCTGTACATCGAACGGTCACCGCTGTCGCATCTCGAGCGTCTTCGGACCCCGCTGCTGATCGAACAGGGGCTGGAGGATCTCGTCGTGCCACCGTCCCAATCCGAGGCCGTGAGGGACGCCCTCGCGCACAATGGCGTCCCGCACGCCTACCTGGTGTTCGAGGGTGAGGGGCACGGGTTCCGGCGGGCCGAGACCATCGTGCGGACCCTCGAGGCCGAGCTGGCCTTCCTCGGCCGGATCTTCGCCTTCGACACCCCGGGTGTGCCTCCGCTCGAGCTCGACTAGGAGCGGCGCGGGGCGTCACTTCTCCGCCCCGCGCTGCTCCCTGAGCGAGACGAAGCCGTCAGTGCGCGAACTCGGCGAGGCGCGATGCGAGATGCTCGCTGACCCTCGCGTGGATCGCGGTGCCGCCCTCCTGGTGCTCCTGCGACAGGATGATCCCCTGCTCGTGCACCGCCGATACGAGGTCGCCGCGGTCGTAAGGGACGAGCGCATGCACCTCGACGGCCGGAAGCGGCAGCGCCGCCTCGACCGCGACCCGGAGCTCGTCGATCCCCTCGCCGGTGCGCGACGACACGAAGATCGCCTTCGGCTCGAGGCCGCGCAGCACCAACCGCTCATCCTCGCCGATGAGGTCGGCCTTGTTGAAGACGACGAGCTCGGGGATGTCACGGGCTCCGACGTCGCCGATCACGTCGCGAACGGTCGCGAGCTGGGCGGCCGGGTCGGGGTGCGAGGCGTCGACGACATGCATGATGACGTCGGCTTCGCCGACCTCCTCGAGCGTGGACCGGAAGGCCTCGACGAGCTGGTGGGGCAGGTTCCGCACGAACCCGACGGTGTCGGTGAGGGTGTAGACCCGGCCGTCGCTGGTCTCGGAACGGCGCACCGTGGCATCCAGCGTCGCGAACAGCGCGTTCTCGACGAGGACGCCGGCGCTCGTGAGCCGGTTGAGCAGACTCGACTTGCCGGCGTTGGTGTACCCCGCGATCGCCACCGACGGCACGGTGTGGCGCTTGCGCTCCGCGCGCTTGGCGTCGCGCGCGGGTGCGAAGTCGCGGATCTGACGGCGCAGCTGCGCCATGCGGGTGCGGATGCGACGGCGGTCCAGCTCGATCTTCGTCTCACCGGGACCGCGCGAGCCCATACCCGCCCCGCCCGCGCCGACCTGGCCACCGGCCTGGCGGCTCATCGACTCACCCCAGCCGCGGAGCCTCGGCAGCAGGTACTCCAGCTGCGCCAGCTCCACCTGCGCCTTGCCTTCACGGCTCTTGGCGTGCTGGCTGAAGATGTCGAGGATCACCGTGGTGCGGTCGATGACCTTGACCTTCACGACGTCCTCGAGGGCGCGGCGCTGGCTGGCCGCCAGCTCGGTGTCGGCGATGACGGTGTCGGCGCCGACCGCTGCCACGATGTCACGGAGCTCCTCGGCCTTGCCGCGTCCGACGTACGTCGCCGGATCCGGGTGAGGCCGGCGCTGCAGCACGCCGTCGAGGACCACCGCGCCGGCGGTCTCGGCGAGGGCCGCGAGCTCGCGCAGCGAGTTCTCGGCATCCTCGGTCTCGCCCTGGGCATGCACGCCGACGAGCACCACGTTCTCCAGCCGCAGCTGGCGGTACTCGACCTCGGTGACGTCCTGAAGCTCCGTGGACAGGCCCGGCACGCGTCGCAGCGCCGCCCGCTCCTCACGGTCCCACTGCTCGCCGTCGGTCTCGACCCGTTCGATGGTGGATTCGTCCTGCAGTGCCTGGGCCGCCCCGAACACCCGCACACCCGAGCGTGCCTCCGCTCGCGCGAGCACGCGATCCACCGGGTCGACCGGCGTCTCGTCGGTGCTCGAGGGTGTTGTCGTATCCGTCATGTGTTCCTTTCGAGGATGCCTGCCGGTGTCGTCAGCGGCCGGTTCGAGGCATCCGTGGAGTCTAGCCTCCCTCGCCGGAAGGCTCTCCGCTAGGCTCGTTCGCCATGGGCAGCGACCACTACTTCAGTGCTTCGCCCGCCAGTCCCGAGAATCTCCGGCGCATCCGGGTCACTCTGGCCGGTCGCTCCGTCGAGGTGACGACCGCAGGCGGCGTGTTCAGTCCCGACCACGTCGACTCGGGAACCGGCGTGCTGCTGTCGAACACTCCCCCTCCCCCGCCGGGAGGGCACCTGCTCGACCTGGGATGCGGATGGGGTCCGATCGCCCTGAGCCTCGCCCTCGACGCGCCCCGCGCCACGGTGTGGGCGGTGGACGTCAACGAGCGCGCCCTGGACCTGGTGCGTCGCAACGCTGAGGCGCTCGGCCTCGACAATGTCAACGCCGCGCTGCCCGACGATGTTCCCGCCGGCATCCGATTCCGCACCATCCGTTCCAACCCCCCGATCCGCGTGGGGAAGAACGAGCTGCATGGACTCCTCGAGCGCTGGATTCCGCGGCTGGACGAGCGCTCGGACGCGTGGCTGGTGGTGCAGCGCAACCTCGGCTCGGATTCGCTGCAGCGCTGGCTGGCGGCGACGTTCGAGCACGGCTACAGCGTGTACCGTGCGGCCACGGGCCGCGGCTTCCGCGTGCTGAAGATCCGCCGGCACGGTTCGCCGCCGAGCGAGCCGATCGCCCTTCCCGAGCTCTGACCGGCCGCGTCGCGTCGGCTCAGGCGAGCGTGACCTCGCCCGAGTACACCAGCGTGGCCGGACCCGACAGGAGGACGTGGCGCTCCCCGTCGATCTGCGGCATGCGGACGCCCAGCGTGCCGCCGGGGACCTCCACCGACCACTGGTCGGGAGCTGCCGGACCCGCCCAGTGACGCACCGCGAGGGCCGCCGCAGCGACGCCGGTCCCGCAGCTGAGGGTCTCTCCGACGCCCCGTTCGAACACTCGCATGCGGATCGAGCCGACGCCGTCGCGCACGAGCGGGTCGGCGGGCACCACGAACTCGACGTTGGCCCCGTGCGGCGGCTCCGGGTGGATTTGGGGAACCGCGGTCAGGTCGAGTCCCTCGAGTTCGGCGATGTCAGGCAGCGCCACGACGACGTGAGGGTTTCCCACGTCGATCCCCAGGCCCGGGCGCGGCGCGCCGATGCCGCGTGCGCGCACGAGCACATCGGACTCGTCCACGATCCACGGCCCGAGGTCGACTTCGAGGCCGAGGTCGCTGCGCGTGACCGTCTTGATCCCCGCGCGTGTTCCCACCGGCAGCGGTCCGTCATCCAGCGTGGCCCAGCCCATCTCGGCGAGGTAGCGCACGAAGACGCGGACGCCGTTGCCGCACATCTCCGCCTTTGACCCGTCGGCGTTGCGGTAGTCCATGAACCACTCGGCTCCTGCGGCCGCCGCCTGAGCGCCCTCGTCGATCGCGCGTGAGCGCACCACGCGCAGGATGCCGTCGCCGCCGATCCCGAAGCGACGGTCGCACAGGACGGCGACCTGGTCGTCGGTGAGGTCCAGGGAACCGTCGGGATCGGGGACGATCACGAAGTCGTTGCCCGTACCGTGACCTTTTGTGAACGAGACGGTGCGCGGCATGCCTCCAGCTTACGGGCCGCGCGCGGCGCGCCCGGCGTGAAGCGACGCCGCGGGATCAGTCCTCGATGAGCCGCTTGCCGGTGGCCCAGATGTCGAAGGACTGGTAGCCGAGCCGATCGTAGAAGCCCTGGGCGATGGGGTTGTCCGGGCGCACCATCAGCTGCACCTTCGGGCATCCCATGTCGAGGAGGCGCTCCTCCGCGGCATCCACCAGCGCGCTCCCGATGCCCTCGCCGCGCCGTGCCGGGTCGCTTGCCAGGTAGTACAGCCATCCGCGGTGGCCGTCGTAGCCCGCCATGACGGTGCCCACGACCATCCCGTCGTCCTCGGCGACGAGGAACAGCTCACGCTGCACGGTGAGCTTGCGGGCGATATCGCGATAGGGGTCGTTCCACGGCCGGGTCAGCCCGGCGCTCTGCCAGAGGGAGACCACCATCTCGGTGTCCTTCTCCTCGAATGGGCGAATGCCGATCATGTCACTCCTCCTCGATCAGTGCGGCGGCCGGCTGCTGCGGACCGACCCAGCGGACGTCCTCGTACCGTTTGAACCACGAGACCTGACGCCGCGCGTACCTCCGGGTGAGGGCCTGCGTCTGCACGATCGCCTCCTCCTCCCCGATGTCGCCGGACAGCTGCGCGAGCGCCTGCGCATACCCGATGGCGCGACGGGCGGTGACGCCCTGCTCCAGGCCCTTCTCGCGCAGCGCCCGCACCTCGTCGAGGAGTCCGCTGCGCCACATCCCGAGGACGCGGGCGTCGAGCCGCGCGACGAGCTCCGCGCGCGGCACCGTGACCCCGATGACGGTGGTGGCCTCATGCCACAGCACGGGCGCGTCGGGAAGCGCCGCACCGTGCGTTGGCCGGCCCTGCTCCAGCACCTCCAGGGCCCGCACGACCCGACGCCCGTTCCGCGGGTCGATCCGGGACGCCGTCGCGGGATCGAGCTCCCGGAGGCGCGCGAAGAGGACACCCGGTCCCTCCTGCTCCAGCTGCGCTTCCAGCCGCTTGCGCCGTTCTTCGTCGCGTGGGGGGAAGCGGAAGTCGAACAGCACGGCCGAGACGTACAGTCCCGAGCCGCCGACGAGGATGGCGTCGGCCCCGCGGCGGTGGATCTGCGCGATGACGCGCCTTGCGGCGTCCTGATACCAGGCGACGGCCGCGTCCTCGGTCACCTCCAGCGCGTCGAACAGGTGATGAGGGATGCCACGACGGGCGTCCTCGGGCAGCTTCGCCGTGCCGATGTCCATGCCGCGGTACAGCTGCATGGCGTCGGCGTTGACGATCTCGGCGGCACGGCCCCGCGCCGCGAGCTGTTCGGCGAGGTCGAGCGAGAGCGCGGTCTTGCCCGTGCCGGTGGCGCCGACGACGGCCCACAGGCGCGGCGCCGCGCCGGGCGTGTGTGGGCCCCGCGCCGAGGTCACACGCCGATGCGGAGGGTCGGCAGGCCGAGCGAGACCGGACGCGGGGCGCCGGAAGCGGTCGCGGGCGACGGCACCGCGCACGACTCGGCGAGCGATCGGTCCCACGCGTCTCCGGAGCGGGTGCGCCGGATCCGCAGCGGCGCACCGTCCGGCGCATCGGCGAGGAGGTGGAATGGCGCGGCGTGCGTCACCACCACCGACACGACATCGCCCGGCCTGGGCGTCTCCGAGCCTTCGGGCACCTCGAAATGAACGAGCCGGTTGTCCTCGGCGCGGCCGGTGAGACGATGGGTCGAGGCATCCTTCTTGCCCTCGCCGGTCGATACCAGCACCTGCAGCTCACGGCCCAGCTGCTTCTGGTTCTCCTCGAGCGAGATGCGCTCCTGCAGTGCGACGAGCCGCTCGTAGCGCTCCTGCACGACATCCTTGGGCACCTGGTCGGGCATCGTCGCGGCCGGCGTCCCTTCGCGGATGGAGTACTGGAAGGTGAAGGCACTCGCGAACCGGGCCTGCTCCACGACGCGCAGCGTGTCCTCGAAGTCCTCGTCGGTCTCTCCGGGGAAGCCCACGATGATGTCGGTCGAGATCGCGGCGTGCGGGATCCTGGCCCGGACGCGGTCGAGGATGCCGAGGAAGCGCTCGCTGCGGTACGACCGGCGCATCGCCCGCAGGATGCGGTCGCTGCCCGACTGCAGCGGCATGTGCAGCTGCGGCATGACCGCAGGCGTCTCCGCCATCGCGTCGATGACGTCATCGGTGAAGGCGGCCGGGTGCGGGCTGGTGAAGCGGATGCGCTCGAGGCTGTCGATCTCGCCGGCCGCCCGCAGCAGCTTGCCGAACGCCTGCCGGTCGCCGAACTCGACGCCGTAGGAGTTGACGTTCTGACCGAGGAGGGTGACCTCGATGGCGCCGTCCTCCACGAGCAGGCGGATCTCGTTCAGGATGTCGCCGGGGCGACGGTCCTTCTCCTTGCCCCGCAGACTCGGGACGATGCAGAACGTGCACGTGTTGTTGCAGCCGACCGAGATCGACACCCAGCCGCTGTAGACGCTGTCGCGCTTGGTGGGAAGCGTCGAGGGGAACACCTCGAGCGATTCGAGGATCTCCAGCTCGGCCTCGCCGTTGTGCCGTGCCCGCTCGAGCAGGCTCGGAAGCGACCCCATGTTGTGGGTGCCGAAGACGACGTCGACCCATGGCGCCTTGTCGAGGACGGCCTGCTTGTCCATCTGCGCGAGGCACCCGCCGACGGCGATCTGCATGCCGGCGTGCTTGTCCTTGCGGGACTTCAGGTGCCCGAGGGTCCCGTACAGCTTGCCCGCGGCGTTGTCGCGCACGGCGCACGTGTTGATGACGACGACGTCGGCCTCCTCACCCGCTTCGGCACGGACGTAGCCGGCGCTCTCGAGCGAGCCTGACAGGCGCTCGGAGTCGTGGACGTTCATCTGACAGCCGAAGGTGCGCACCTCGTATGTGCGCGTGCGGCCGTCCGCGCCCAGCGCGGCCGGCGACGGCGCGATGAGCGTCGGTGAGGCGGAAGGGGAAGTCATGATTCCGTCATTCTACGAGCCGCGCCTGCGTCCGGTGGCCCGAGCGCAGCGGTCAGCGGAAGCGGACGCCCGACGCTCCGGAGCCGAGCTCATCCAAGGCCGCGCGCGCGGCGGTCATGGCCACCGAGCCCGGGTACCCGCGTCGTGCCAGCTGGCCCACGAGCCGTCGGACCGCGGTGTCGCGGTCGAGCGCCGCCATCCCGCGCGCCTTCGTGCGGGCGAACTCGAGCGCCCGGTCGGCGTCGTCGTCGGGCAGCGACGACAGCGCCGCGTCAGCGACGTCGCGGGGGATGCCCCGCTTGGCGAGCGTCTGGGCGATCGCACGGCGACCTTCGCCCTTTCTGGTGACAGCACTGTGGATGAGCTGCTCGGCGAGGTCGGCATCGCTCAGCCACCGCTTGCGCTCCAGATCCGCGATGAAGGCCGCAGCGGCCGCTCGGTCGACGCCGTCGGAGAGGAGCGACGAGGTCGCTTCGGCGACGGAGAGTCCGCGCGTGCGCAGCTTCTTGAGGACACGGTCGAACGCCGCGCGCTCGTCGCGTGCCGGCCCGGGCCCGTCGTCGTCGGGATCGGATCCGCTCGATCGATCGTCGGAGCGCGTCCGCGGCGCGCGCGCGTCTGCCACGTCGTCGTCCCACGTCGAGCGCCACATGGGCTCCGCGGACGTCGCACCGCTCTCGCGGGGACCGGCGCCGCCGAACAGCGGGATGACAGGGGCGAGGCCCTCGGAATCGGTGTTCCCGATCCGCCGGTCCTCACCCCCGCTCGTCATACCGCCCATGTCAGGCCGGGCGACGCGCTGCCAGCTCGTCCTCGACGGAGGCATCGGCCGCACCGCGCGGCACGCCGATGCCGAGCTTGACCTTGATCTTGGACTCGATCTCGGCGGCGACATCCTCGTTCTTGATGAGGAAGTTGCGCGCGTTCTCCTTGCCCTGGCCGAGCTGCTCGCCGTCGTAGGTGTACCACGCACCCGACTTCTTGACGATGCCGTGCTCGACGCCGAAGTCGATGAGGCTGCCTTCGCGGGAGATGCCGACGCCGTAGAGGATGTCGAACTCCGCCTGCTTGAAGGGCGGCGCCATCTTGTTCTTGACGACCTTGACGCGCGTGCGGTTGCCGACCGCCTCGGAGCCGTCCTTGAGCGTCTCGATGCGGCGGATGTCGAGGCGCACCGAGGCGTAGAACTTGAGCGCCTTGCCACCGGCGGTCGTCTCGGGCGAGCCGAAGAACACGCCGATCTTCTCGCGCAGCTGGTTGATGAAGATGGCGGTCGTCTTGGTCTGGTTGAGGCCACCGGTGAGCTTGCGCAGCGCCTGCGACATGAGGCGCGCCTGCAGACCCACGTGGGAGTCGCCCATCTCGCCCTCGATCTCGGCCTTCGGCACGAGCGCGGCGACGGAGTCGATCACGACGAGGTCGATCGCGCCGGAGCGGATCAGCATGTCGGCGATCTCGAGCGCCTGCTCGCCGGTGTCGGGCTGCGACACGAGCAGCTGGTCGATGTCGACCCCGAGCTTCTGCGCGTAGTCGGGGTCGAGCGCGTGCTCGGCGTCGATGAACGCCGCGATGCCCCCGGCGCGCTGCACGTTCGCGATGGCGTGCAGCGTCAGCGTCGTCTTACCCGACGACTCCGGTCCGTAGATCTCGATGATGCGGCCGCGAGGGAGACCGCCGACGCCGAGCGCCACGTCGAGGGCGATCGAGCCGGTGGGGATGACTTCGACCGGAGCGCGCTCGTCGCCGCCGAGGCGCATCACCGAGCCCTTTCCGAACTGCCGGTCGATCTGTGCGAGTGCCGATTCCAGGGCCTTCTCGCGGTCGGCGGGTGATGGCATGGCGTGCTCCTTATGCTCGCGTTCCGTCGCCTGTAGGCTGTCGCGCTCCCACCCGGGTGGCCGGGATGCTGCGACAAGGCGTGAGGTGTCGTTCGACGTGGATCACGTTAGGCGGGGGCTCCGACATTCGACCTTCGCCCTCCCCTGACGTGGAAGACACGCTCTCGATACCTGCTGTGGAGGAGCCTACGCCGCTCTCGAACACAACTTCGATGACACGCCGCGCAGCGGCGCCACCTGTTCCTGAGTACGCGAGGAACGATACGGGCGCAGAGCGCCCACTCGGCAATCGGGGCGGGCACAGCTCCGGCGACCGTGTCAGCGACGGCGGGGTTCGAGGCGTCCGACGCCGTAGCGGCGCTCGGCCGGGACGTCCATCTCCTCGCACAGCGCCAGCCACACCGCGCGCGGCGGCACGCCGGCCGCCAGCGCCTCGGCCGCGGTGCGCCCACCGATCCCGGTCAGCACCAGATCCGACACGACGGCTCCCGCGCCGCCGCGGAACTCCTCCGCGACGGCGCGGTCGAACTCGCTGCGGCGCATGCGTCAGCCGTCTCGGTGCTTCCGGACCGCGCGGGTCAGCGCAGCGACAGCTCGGCGTCGACCGAGGCCACCAGGTCGTCGGGCACGACGTCCGGGAAGGTCTGCAGACCCTCGAGGACCGAGATGCGGTCGCCGACCTCGCGCATGATGGTGGAGATCGGAACGTCGAGCGCTTCGGCGACCGAGGCGAGGATCTCGCTCGAGGCCTCCTTCTGGCCGCGCTCCACTTCGCTCAGGTAGCCGAGCGCGACACTGGCGCGGCTGGCCACTTGACGGAGGGTGCGACCTTTCTGCTGGCGGAAATCACGAAGCACTTCGCCGATCTCTTGACGAACCAGGATCATGGGCCCCCTCCTCACTTCCTCTGATTCCGCCCTCTCCGGGCGGACAACGATACCGAACCGGATGTCTCAATCTAAACCCCGAGAACTGGGGAATGGGTGGGAATCACCGAATGTAACCGACACGAAACCGGATCTGTTCCCGCCGCTGCGCACCTCACAGCTCGGCAGCCACCAGCTGCAGCGCCTCCCGCACGGTCGCGGCCCGGATGTCGGCTCGCGTGCCGGCGAGGGCGAGGCGGCGTACCACCTCCCGTTCGGGTGTGGCGACGGCGACGAACACCGTCCCGACGGGCTTGCCGCCTTGCGGATCGGGTCCCGCCACGCCGGTCGTCGAGATGCCGACGTCGGCACCGAGCACCCGCCGCACGCCGCGGGCCATCTGCCGGGCCACATCGGGGTCGACGGCGCCCGATCGCGCGAGGAGCTCTGGATCCACGGCGAGCATCGACGCCTTCACGTCGGTCGCGTACGCCACGATTCCGCCGCGGACGCTCGCCGACGCGCCCGGGACGTCGACGAGGGTCGCCACGACCAGTCCGCCCGTGAGCGATTCCGCCGCGGCCACCGACCAGCCCCGCCGCTTCAGCGTCGCCAGGACCCCGGCGGCATCGGATGCGAGCGGATGCCGCGCGGCGGAGTCCTCGCTCACGCTGCCCGCCTCCGCGCGCGTGCCCCGCGGACCTCGGTCACGACGTAGTCCAGGCCGCTGGCGAGGGTGAGGACGACCGCGACCGTCATCGTCACGCCGTTGAGCCACCAGATCCATTCGCCCACGAGCGTCCACAGCGGCAGCAGGGCCAGCGACAGCGCGATGGCCTGCGCGACCGTCTTGACCTTGCCCATCCAGGCCGCCGCGAGCACGTGGTCGCTCACCACCAGCAGGCGATAGACGGTGAGGCCGATCTCGCGCACGAGCACCACGATGGTGACCCACCAGGGCAGTTCGGCCAGGATCGACAGCCCGACGAAGGCGAGCCCGGTGAGCACCTTGTCGGCGATGGGGTCCAGGAGCTTCCCCAGATCGGTGATGATGTCATGCCTGCGGGCGAGGTGCCCGTCGATCCCGTCGGTGGCGATCGCCAGGATGAACAGCCCCGCCGCCCACCACCGCAGCGCCTCATCCGCGCCGGCGTCGGTCAGGAGCAGCCACAGGAACACCGGCGCGCACAGGATGCGCACGATCGTGATCGCGTTCGGGAGCTGCCGCGGGATCGCCATGCGCCGAGCCTATCGGCGCGCGGCGGCATCCCTCAGTCCCGTCCGGTCAGACTCCAGGCATCCTCCGAGCCCTCGTCGCCGTCGACCACCGGGTACCCGTCGTACTGCGCGGCCACGGCATCGGGCCCGTACGGGTCCGCGTCCGCCCCGGCGGCCGGGGCCTCGGGCACATCCTCTCCGCGGAGGCGGGCGAGCACCGAGGGAAGCTGCTCGACGGTGACCAGCACGTCTCGCGCCTTGGAGCCCTCGGACGGACCGACGATCTCGCGCGACTCGAGCAGGTCCATGAGGCGGCCGGCCTTGGCGAAGCCGACACGCAGCTTGCGCTGCAGCATCGAGGTGGAGCCGAACTGCGTCGAGACGACGAGCTCCGCGGCGGCCAGGAGCAGCTCCAGGTCGTCGCCGATGTCCGCGTCGATCTCCTTCTTCTCGGCGACCGCCTGCACGTCTGCGCGGTACTCGGGGCGCGCCTGCGCGGTGACGTGCTTGACGACCGTCTCGATCTCCTGCTCGCTCACCCAGGCGCCCTGCACCCGCAGCGCCTTGGAGGCGCCCATGGGCAGGAACAGGCCGTCGCCCTGGCCGATCAGACGGTCGGCTCCGGGCTGGTCGAGGATGACGCGCGAGTCTGTGACGCTCGTCACCGCGAAGGCGAGACGTGAGGGCACGTTCGCCTTGATGAGACCGGTGACGACGTCCACCGACGGACGCTGCGTCGCGAGGACCAGGTGGATGCCGCTCGCGCGCGCCAGCTGCGTGATGCGCACGATCGAATCCTCGACGTCGCGAGGAGCGACCATCATGAGGTCGGCGAGCTCGTCGACCACCACGAGCAGGTAGGGGTACGGCTTGAGCACACGCTCACTGCCCGCGGGCAGGGTGATCTCGCCCGCGACGACGGCCTTGTTGAAGTCGTCGATGTGCCGGAAGCCGAAGGACGCGAGGTCGTCGTACCTCATGTCCATCTCCTTCACCACCCACTGCAGCGCCTCGGCCGCCTTCTTCGGGTTGGTGATGATGGGCGTGATCAGATGCGGCACGCCCGCGTACGAGGTCAGCTCCACCCGCTTGGGGTCGATCAGCACCATGCGCACGTCGGCCGGCTTGGCCCGCATGAGCAGACTCGTGATCATCGAGTTGACGAAGCTGGACTTCCCCGATCCGGTGGAGCCGGCGACGAGGAGGTGGGGCATCTTCGCGAGGTTCGCCACGACGTAGCCGCCGCCGACGTCCTTGCCGACGCCGATGGTCATCGGGTGGGTGGATTGCTGCGCCGCCTGGGAGCGCAGCACATCGCCGAGTGTCACGATCTCGCGGTCGGTGTTGGGGATCTCCACGCCGATGGCGCTCTTGCCCGGAATGGGCGCCAGGATCCGGACCTCGTTGGAGGCGACCGCGTAGGCGATGTTGTTGGTCAGCGCGGTGATGCGCTCGACCTTGACGCCGGGGCCGAGCGCGATCTCGTACTGCGTGACGGTAGGGCCGCGGGAGAATCCGGTGACGCGGGCGTCGACGTTGAACTGCTCGAGCACGCTGGTGATGGCGCGCACGGTGTCGTCGTTGGCCTGCGACCGGGCGACGTGCGGCGTCCCGGCGGCCAGGGAGTGCACGGAGGGCAGGCGATAGGGGGCGGAGGGCGAGTCGACCGCCGCCGTCGAGCCGATGCCGTCCAGACCCGGCAGCACGCCGTCGTCGACCGGTCCGGTGTCGGAGTCGTCGCGCAGCGACGTGCGCGACGACGTGGCCGCCTTCGCCGCGGACAGCACCGCGGGATCGATGACCTCGGTCAGCGCGTCGGCGACCGGGACGGCGGGGGCCGGCGCCGGAGGCACCGGCGGGGTGATGGCCTGCTCGAATCCACCCTCGGAGGACCCCGCGGGCAGGAGGGCGGTGAGATCGTGCGATCCGAGGCCGTCGTCCGGATCCTGCTCCCGGCCGGTCCTGTTGCGTCGCCACCACGGCAGCGACGGATCGCCCTCCCCCTCGTCGGCGACCGCGGGCGCGGCATCCGCGGCGGACCTCGCTGCACGCGGCTCGGCGTCGAACATCCACGCGTACAGGTCGCCCAGCCGGCTCCCGATGCGGTTCGGCGGCGTCTTGGTGATGATGAGGACGCTCAGCACGGTCAGCAGCGCGAGCAGGATGTACGCGCCGACGTCGGTCAGGAGGAGGGCGAGCGGTTCGGCGACCATCCAGCCGAACAGTCCGCCGGCCTCGCTGAGCGCCGGCAGACCCTCGTTGGGCTGCGGGCGGCCGCCGGCCACGTGGCAGAAGCCGGCGATGGTGACCACGAGCAGGCCGAACCCGATGCCGACCCGGCCGTTGTCGTTGACCGATGACGGATGCCGGAACATCCAGCCCGCGAGCAGCAGCAGGAGCACCGGGAGGATGAAGGCCTCGCGGCCGAGGAGTCCCCCGACCGAATAGGCGCTGATGAGCTTGGCGACGTCGCTGCCGATGAAGAACCACTCGTTCACCGCACCGGCGATCGCCAGCAGCACCAGGAAGAACGGGAAGCCGTCGCGGCGCTGGTCCTTCTCGAGCGTCTCCGGACCGAAAGCGCGGAACAGCGCGCCGGTGGCGTGCGCGAGACCCATCCATGCCCTGACGGCCACCGCCGGCTTGTCGTCGTCTCCGACGTAGCGCTTGGGGGCGGGCTCCGGCTTGCGGGCGCGCGAGCCGGACGCGTTCGAGGACGCGCGGCTTCCCTTGGTCGGGGTGGTGCTCCTGGCCATTCCTCCACGGTAGGCCGCCGCCTGCCGTTTCGCCGGTCACCACGCGGCGCCGTCCCGCGATCCCGGTCGTCGCCGACGGGACGGCCACGACGGGCGCCGGCGAGCCTCAGGCCTCGATGACGAGCGGCACGATCATGGGGCGGCGACGCAGCGACTGGTTGACCCAGCGGCCGATCGTGCGACGCACGACCTGCGAGAGGGCGTGCGAGTCGCGCACCCCGGATGTCGCGGCCTCGGCGAGCGCCGCGGCGATCTTGGGCTTGACATCGGCGAAAACCGCGTCGTCCTCCGCGAAGCCGCGGGCGTGGATCTCCGGTCCGGAGATCACGTGCCCGGTCGAGGCGTCGACGACCACGATCACCGAGATGAAGCCCTCCTCGCCGAGGATGCGGCGGTCCTTCAGGTCGGCATCCGTGATCTCCCCCACGGTCGACCCGTCGACGTACACGAAGCCGAGGTCGAGCTGGCCGACGACGCGCGCGTCACCGTCCTTCAGGTCGATGACGGTGCCGTTCTCGGCGATGATCGTGCGCTCGGGCGCGATGCCGGTGTCCTGCGCCAGCCGGGCGTTCGCCATGAGGTGGCGGTACTCGCCGTGCACGGGCAGGACGTTGCGGGGCTTGAGGATGTTGTAGCAGTACAGCAGCTCGCCGGCGGCGGCGTGGCCGGAGACGTGCACCTGGGCGTTGCCCTTGTGGACGACGTTCGCGCCGAGCTTGGTCAAGCCGTCGATGACGCGATAGACCGCGTTCTCGTTGCCCGGGATGAGGCTGGACGCGAGGATCACGGTGTCGCCGGGTCCCGGCTCGATGGCGTGGTCGAGGTTCGCCATGCGGCTGAGCACGGCCATCGGCTCGCCCTGCGATCCCGTCGACATGTACACGATGCGGTCCTCGGGCAGATCGCGGGCCTGCTTGTAGTCGATCAGCACGCCCTCGGGCACGTGCAGGTAGCCCAGCTCCTCGGCGATGGTCATGTTGCGCACCATGCTGCGACCCAGCAGCGCGACCCGTCGGCCGTGCGCGGCCGCCGCGTCGAGCACCTGCTGCACCCGGTGGACGTGACTGGAGAAGCTCGCGACGATCACGCGGCGCGGCGCCTTGCCGATGACCTGGTCCAGCACCGGGCCGATCGAGCGCTCGAGCGGCGTGAACCCCGGCACGTCGGCGTTGGTCGAGTCGACGAGGAAGAGGTCGACCCCCTCCTCGCCCAGCCGCGCGAACGAGCGGAGGTCGGTCAGCCGTCCGTCGAGGGGCAGCTGATCCATCTTGAAGTCGCCGGTGGCCAGCACCGTGCCGGCAGGCGTGCGGATCGCGACGGCCAGCGCATCCGGGATCGAGTGGTTCACCGCGATGAACTCCAGCTCGAACGGCCCGAGGTTCTCGCGCTGCCCCTCGGTCACCGTGAGGCTGTACGGCTTGATGCGGTGCTCCTTGAGCTTCGCCTCGGTGAGGGCGAGTGTGAGCCCGGAGCCGATGAGCGGGATGTCGGACTTGAGCCGGAGCAGGTACGGCACCGCGCCGATGTGATCCTCGTGTCCGTGGGTCAGCACCACGCCGACGATGTCGTCCAGGCGCCCTCGGATCGGCTCGAAGTCGGGCAGGATGAGGTCGACGCCGGGCTGGTGCTCCTCGGGAAAGAGCACGCCGCAGTCGACGACGAGCAGCTTGCCGCCGTACTCGAACACCGTCATGTTGCGGCCGACCTCGCCGAGTCCGCCGAGCGGGACCACCCGCAGGGTCCCCGCTTCCAGCTCGAGCGGATCGTACGGACTCGTGGGCATGTCAGCCTCCTTCGGATGCCGCGGCATCCGTTCGCTCTTCCCGCGCCGCGACCCGTGGCGGGTCCGGCGCGGACGTTGTCATCGGGTGGTGCCCGACACCTTGGGCAGCGCGCCGCCGGCGGCGGCGTTGCGGTCGGGCCGGAAGTTGGAGAAGTCGGCGCCCGGCACGTCCTTCACGAGGGCCAGCTCGTCCTCGATCTTCGCCGCCTCCCACTCCTCGGGCCCCACCAGGGGCAGCCGGACGCGGGGGCTGGAGATGCGGCCCAGTCCGTGCAGGATGTACTTCGTCGAGACCGTGCCGGGAACGTGCGTCATGACGGCTCTCACCAGCGGCTCGAGCTGCATGTGCGCGGCGGTCGCCGCCTTGAGGTCGCCTCGGTTCACGGCGTCGACGATCACCCGGTACGGCTGGGCGGCGATGTTCGCCGTCACCCCGATCAGCCCGGTGGCGCCGATCGCGAGGTGCGGGAGCACGTTCGCGTCGTCGCCGGAGAAGTACAGCAGATCGGTCTGGTTCAGCACCCGGCTGACCTCGCTGAAGTCGCCCTTGGCGTCCTTGATGGCGAGGATGTTCGGGTGCTTGGCCAGGCGCAGGATGGTCTCGTAGCGGATCGGAACGCCGGTGCGGCCCGGGATGTCATAGAGGATCACGGGAAGGTCGGTGGCATCCGCGACGAGACGGAAGTGGGTGAGGATGCCTGCCTGCGTCGGCTTGTTGTAATACGGCGTGACGATCATGATGCCGTCGGCGCCGGCCTTCTCGCTGGCCTTGTAGAGCTCGATCGCGTGCGCGGTCTCGTTGGAGCCGCCGCCGGTGATGATCTTCGCCCGGCCGGCCGCGACGTCCTTGCCGATCTCGACGAGGCGGATCTTCTCCGCGTCGGTGAGGGTCGACGTCTCACCCGTGGTGCCTGTCACGACGATGCCGTCGGCGCCGGCGGTGATGACGTCGTCGATGTGCTTCTCGACGGCGGGCCAGTCGACTTCGCCGTCGGCCGTCATGGGGGTGACGAGCGCGACGAGCACCTGTCCGAAGGGGTTGCCCGTATGCGTCATGCCTTCAGATTATCGGGATGCCGCGGGCTCCGTCGCCGGGAAGAGCCCATCGCCGCCTCGACGGGCGGCTGCGGCGACGCCGCTCCTTCAGCGACCACGCTCCCCCACGCGGGCCGAGAGCCTCGGCGGCACGACACGGGCCAGCGCGGCGAGGACCTTGTACCGCAGCGACGGGATGGACACCGCGACGCCGCGGGCGGCATCCCGCAGCGACGCCGCGACGACGTCACGCGCATCCAGCCACAGCGGGCCGGGCACCCCTTCCTCGCCCCGCTGCAGCCCCATGCGGTGGTGGAAGTCGGTGTGCGTGTAGCCCGGGCAGACGGCGGTCACGGTGACACCGCGCGGCGCGTAGCGGTCGTCGGCCCACCGGCTGAAGCTGATGAGCCAGCCCTTGCAGGCGCCGTAGGTCGCGCGAGGGATGAACCCGGCGACCGAGGCGATGTTGAGGATCCGGCCGTGCCCGCGGTCGAGCATCGCGCGGATCGCGGCGTGCGAGAGGCGCAGAGGCACCTCGACGTGCAGCCGCAGGTGACGCACCTCGTCCTCGACGTCGTTCTCCTCGAACGCCAGCGGCAGGCCGAACCCGGCGTTGTTGACGAGGATCTCGATCGGGCGGTCGACATCCGCCACGCGCGCCTCCACAGCGGCGAGCTGTTCGGGCACCACGAGGTCGGCCGCGATCACCTCCACGGCCACGCCCGTCGCCCGGAGCTCCTCCGCGAGCTCCTCGAGCGCGGCGCGGTCGCGCGCGACGAGCACGAGGTCCGCGCCTCGAGCCGCGAGCTGGCGGGCGTACTCGGCGCCCAGCCCCGAGCTGGCTCCGGTGATGAGGGCCGTTCTCGTCATGGGCGCCAGCCTACGCAGGAGGCTCGAGCGTCACATAGCGGTACCGGATGCCGCTGCGCGAGGTGTGCCATCCCGTCGCGGGGTCGACCGCGACCGGGCGCCACCGCGCGCGGTCGGGCGCGACGGTGTCTCCGGCGACGTCGAGGTCGAGCTCGGTCACCTCGAGGCGGTCGGCGCGGTCGATGCTCTCGCCGAACAGCGCGCCGCCTCCGATGATCCAGATCCACTCCGGATCCGTCCGGGATGCCGCCGCCAGGGCGTCCTCGAGCGACGCGGCGCGTTCGGCGCCGTCCGCGGCCCAGCCGGCGTTGCGGGTGACGACGATGTTGCGTCGTCCCGGGAGAGGCCGGAACCGGTCGGGGAACGACTCCCACGTGCGACGTCCCATCACCACCGGCGCACCCAGCGTGATGGCCTTGAAGCGCGCGAGGTCTTCGGGCACGTGCCACGGCATGCCGCCGTCGGCGCCGATGATGCCGCGGGCGGCCTCGGCCCAGATCAGCCCGATGCGCGCGCTCATACGGCGACGGCGC
Organism: Arthrobacter sp. Cza30; assembly: GCF_059090765.1. Lineage (NCBI taxonomy): Bacteria > Bacillati > Actinomycetota > Actinomycetes > Micrococcales > Micrococcaceae > Arthrobacter > Arthrobacter sp. Cza30. The sequence continues at coordinate 53,791 of NZ_JBNHGA010000009.1, forward strand.
CGCGGATGGCGGGATGGTGCCGGTAGTCCTCGAGCACGAAGTCCTCGAACGCGTAGTCGAAGATCGACTCCGGCCGGCGGGTGAGGCGCAGCGTCGGGTACGGGTACGGCTCGCGCGTGAGCTGCTCGCGCACCTGCTCGAGATGGTTGTCGTAGATGTGGCAGTCTCCGCCGGTCCACACGAACTCGCCCGGCTCGAGACCGGCCTGCTGCGCCATCATCAGCGTCAGCAGCGCGTAGGAGGCGATGTTGAACGGCACGCCGAGGAACATGTCGGCGCTGCGCTGGTACAGCTGGCACGACAGCCGACCGTCGGCGACGTAGAACTGGAACAGCGCGTGGCAGGGCGCGAGGGCCATGTCGGGGATGTCGGCGGGGTTCCACGCCGACACGATCAGCCGACGCGAGTCCGGGTTGCGGCGGATCTGCTCGAGCACGTCGGAGATCTGATCGATGTGCGCACCGTCCGGCGTCGGCCACGAGCGCCACTGGACGCCGTACACCGGGCCGAGCTCGCCCTCGGCGTCGGCCCATTCGTCCCAGATGGTCACGCCGTGCTCCTGAAGCCAGCGGACGTTGGACTCGCCCCGCAGGAACCACAGCAGCTCGTACGCGATCGACTTGAAGTGCACCCGCTTGGTGGTGATGAGCGGGAAGCCCTGCGCCAGATCGAAACGGATCTGGCGCCCGAACAGGCTCGTGGTCCCCGTACCGGTGCGGTCGTCCTTGTGCGTTCCGTGCTCGAGCACGTCGCGCAGCAGGTCCTCGTAGGGCGTGGGGATCGGCGTCGTCACGGCTGCCACGATACCGGGGCGGCATCGCCGGCGGCCGTGTTACGCCCGTCGCCGTCATTTTTCCGCTTCCCCAGCCGCTGCGCAGGAAAACCGTTAGCCTGAGTCGCTGTGGACCTCGTCGCCGCGCTCATCGCCCTGTCCGGCCTGCTGGCCGCGACGGCTGCGCTGGGCGTCGTCCTGACCTGGCAGCAGGGCCGCGCCCGCCCGGTGTCCGAGAACGAGGTGATCGAACCGCGCCGGCTGGGCGCCGACAGCCTCGGCGAGCGCGCGACGCTTCTGCAGTTCAGCACGGAGCTGTGCGCGCGTTGCCCGGGTGTCCACCGCACGCTGGCGGAGATCGCCGACCGCCACGAAGGCGTGCGGCACCTCGACATCGACGTGACCCACCGCCCCGACATCGCCAAGCACTTCCATGTCCTGCAGACCCCGACCACGTTCGTGCTCGACAGCGATGGGGCCATCCGCACGCGTTTCGGCGGCGCACCCAGCCGCGACGTGCTCGAGCTCGAGCTGAACCGGCTGATCGGGCAGGAGACCCGTGTCTGAAGGCCGGGACGCCGGGGCTCCGCGCGGCATCGACCCGCGGGGTCCGCGCTTCGCGGCGGGGATCACCTCCGCGCTGCTGCTCGTCGCGGTCCTGCTCGGGCTCACGGGGCTGTCGTCGGCGCGACTGTTCGACGCGGCCGGGTCTCTCGGGCTTCTGGGCGGACAGTCGATCGACTTCGCGTTCGTCTCGGGAGGCACGCCGTGGCTGATCGCCTTCGCGTCCCCCCTCCAGCGCTTCCTGGATCCGGCGTTCCTTCTGCTGTCGGTGATCGCGCTGCTCTTCCTCTGGGGCGTGCTGTCGCCCCGCACGGCGCCGTGGGGTGCGGTCTACCGCCGCGCGATCGCTCCGCGGCTCGCCCCGCCGCGCGAGCTCGAGGACCCGCGCCCGCCGCGCTTCGCCCAGGGGGTCGGCCTCGTCGTCACGGGGCTCGGACTCCTGCTGCACCTGGCAGGCGTCCCGTGGGCGCTGACGATCGCCGCGGCCGCGGCGTTCATGGCGGCCTTCCTCAACGCGGTCTTCGGTCTGTGCCTCGGTTGCCGGCTGTACCTCCTGCTGCAGCGGGCGGGTGTGGCCGGCCGCGCGCGACCGGCGGCGTGAGGCGGCATCCGCTGTCAATCCCTGTCGTGCCCCGGCACCGCCGGTTAGGCTGACCGCGAGACGCCCGGCAGGCGGGCGCGTCACGAGGGAGGTCCCGATGACCGTCACGAGCGAAGCGACCAACGTCTGGAAGGGCGGACTCACGGACGGCTCCGGCCAGGTGACGTTCGTGTCGTCGGGTCTGGGGACCTTTGACGTGAACTGGAAGGCCCGCAGCGAGGGCTCCACGTCGCTGACGACCCCGGAGGAGCTCATCGCCGCCGCCCACTCCTCGTGCTTCAACATGGCGCTCTCGGGGGCGCTCGCCAAGAACGGCACGCCTCCGGAGTCGGTCGAGACGACCGCGTCGGTGACGTTCAAGCCGGGGACCGGCATCACCGGCAGCCACCTCAACGTCAACGCGGTCGTCCCGGGGCTCGGGGCCGAGGATTTCGAGCGGATCGCGCAGGAGGCGAAGGCGGGATGCCCCGTGTCGCAGGCGCTCGCCGGGATCGAGATCACACTCGAGGCGACGCTTGCCTGAACCCGGCATCCCCGGAGTTCGCGCCGTCGACCGGCCGAGGGTCGTCGTGTCAGGTGCCTCGGGGCTGATCGGCACGGCCCTCGTCGCGAGCCTGAGAGCGGACGGGGTCGAGGTCACGACCCTCGTGCGGCGACCGGCGGAGACGGCGCACGAGGTGGAGTGGCTGACCGACCCGCGCCCCCTGAATCCAGGAGTGCTGGAAGGGGCGACCGCGGTGGTGAACCTGAACGGCGCCAGCATCGGGCGCTTCCCGTGGACGCCCTCGTACCGCAGCCGCCTGCTGTGGTCGCGGATCACGCCGACGCGCGCGCTCGCCCGGGCCGTGCGGGAACTGGGTGCTGACGCGCCCGCGCTCGTGTCGGCCTCGGCGGTCGGGTACTACGGCACTGCGCCGGGGGCGACGCTGACCGAAGCGGCGCCGCGGGGCGAGACCTTCCTCGCAGACCTCTGCGGCGAGTGGGAGACGGCGGCGCTCGCGGCCGGGGAGCACGCCCGCGTCGCGCTGCTGCGCACCGCGCCGATCGTCCACCGCGACGGCGTCCTCGGACCGCTCATGCTCCTCACCCGGCTGGGGCTGAGCGGACCCATCGGCCGCGGAACGCAGGCGTGGCCGTGGATCTCGCTGGTGGATCAGGTGCGCGCCATCCGCCACGTCATCGACCGGCAGCTGTCGGGCCCGGTCAATCTCACCGGCCCCACACGGGCGACCGCGAACGACCTGGGATTCGCCCTGGCCATGCGCATGAACCGGCCCTTCCTGCTGCGCGCGCCGGCCTGGGCAGTCCGCTCCGTGCTCGGCAGAGACGCCACCGAGGCGCTCCTGACGGCCGACGCGCACGTCGTCCCCGCCGCTCTCGAGGCATCCGGGTTCTCGTTCACCCACACCACGGTGGAGGACGCGGTCGCCGCCGCGGTGCCGGCCGCCGCGTGAGCCCTCAGCGCCGTTGGGCGGCCTCGAGCCGGATCGCGGCGCGCACCGCCTCCCGAGCCCGCCGGCGGTCCCCCGCCGCGTCGTAGGCGAGCCCCAGCCGGTACCAGGCCCGCCAGTCCTCCGGATGCGCCTCGACATCGGCTCTGTGCGCGGGGAAGACCGCCGCACCGTCCTCGCGGGCGACGCGGCCGCTCGGGCGCAGGGTCACCTCGTCGTCCGGAAGCCCGCCCTCCTCCTCGAGGCGGCGCCCCAGTCGCTGCGCACGCACACCGAACCACAGTTCCCGCGCCAGCGCCCAGACGGCGATCAGGGGCAGGACCACGAGCGCCGCGCCCATCGCGATGCCCACCGGGTCCGCGCTGCCCAGAAGCAGCCACGCGCGCTGACCGACCAGAGCGATGTAGAGCGCGAGCAGCGCCGCCATGACGGCGACGCCGATGCGGATGCTCACGCGCCGGTGGCCCGGGCGACCTGGCCGGGCACGTCGCCCTCGTCGAGCACGCCCTCCGACACGGAGCCGGCGCGCGAGGGGCCGATGCCGATGTCGATGAGGCTGTCGAGCCCGATGATCACTCCGCGGGCGTCCCGGGCGGCGCTGAGAGCGAGGCGGATGCCGGGCGCATAGGCCAGGGCCGGCTCGACGGTGTCATGGACGATCGAGAGCGACTCGCCGGGACCGGAGAGGATCGTCTCCTGACGTGCCACGACCCCGGGGCGGCGCAGCGAGTGGATCGGAACGCTCGCCACCTGCTGGCCACGCGCCCGCTGATCAACGTGAGGCGACTCGACGGGGCCGACCTGCTCACGCGCCGCCGCGATGAGCTCCGCCGTGCGCACCGCCGTTCCGCTCGGCGAGTCGATCTTGGTGTCGCGGTGCGCCTCCACGATCTCGATCGATGAGAAGTACGGGGCCGCAGCCGCGGCCAGAGCCGTTCCCAGCGTCGACCCGAGCGAGAAGTTCGGGATGAAGACCGCTCCGGTCCCGGCCGCCTCCACGAGCGGGCGGATGAGGGCGATGCGCTCCGCGGACCAGCCCGACGTGCCGACGAGGACGTTCAGGCCCCGCTCGATCGCGGCGCGCACGACGTCGATCGACACCGCCGGAGTCGAGGCATCCACCACCAGGTCGGCACCCTCGAACGCGGACAGCTCGGACCGCGACGACAGCACGGCCGCGACCTCGTAGCCGGGCTCCCGGTCGACCACATCGCGGATGATCCCGCCGAGCTTGCCGGTGCCGCCCACGATGGCCACGCGCGTCGTCATGGCTTCCATCCTAGGTTCCGCCGGGATGGTGCTCTCCGCGCCCACGCGGGAGGACACGCCGCGCCGGCGGCCTACGCTGGAGGGGTGGTGACCCTCCGACCTGCCTCCGTCGACGCCCCCGAATCCCACGCACTGCTGGCCGAGTACTTCCAGTCCCGCGTCGACGGCTTCGCCGAACTGGGCGTCGAGTACCGCACGACCTTCCCCGACCCGGCGATGTACGTCGCACCCGCGGGAGTGTTCGTCGTGCTCGAGGACGACCACGGCGCCCCGGTCGGCTGCGGCGGGCTGCGGCTCATCGCCCCCGGCCCCCACGGCATCCGGTACGAGGTGAAGCACCTGTACCTGCGGCCCGCCACGCGCGGACGCGGATGGGGACGCGCGCTCATCGAGGATCTCGAGGCCCGGGCGCGCGCCTTCGGGGCCGCGGAGCTCGTGCTCGACACGCATCACTCGCTCGAAGCGGCCGGCGCGCTGTACGCGCGGACGGGCTTCGTCACGATCGATCCCTACAACGACAACCCCAACGCGACGCGCTGGTACAGCAAGGTGCTCGCACCCGCCGACACGCACGCGACGACGGCTCAGACGGGATAGACCTCGGGCAGTCCCGTGCGCAGCTCCACCGGGAGGTGCGACATGTCGTTGTGCGACAGCAGCGTCCACGGCCGCCCCTGCTTCTGCGCGATCACGGTCAGCCCGCAGTGGGCCTGATTGAGGGTCATCCAGCGCCACTCCGGCGTCTGCAGCACTTCGCGGACGAACCACGCGATCACGAAGTTGTGGGTGATCAGAAGGTCGTGCGTCTCGCCGCTCTTGCGCACGAGGAACTCGCTCACGGCGTCGGCCATCTGCGCGCGCCCCGCCTCCACCTCCGCCTCGGTGACCGCGCCGAAGAACGGCTCGAACACCGACGGGGTGTCGGGCGTCATCCCGGTCGGCACGCAGTCGAACAGCAGCGAGGACGGCTCGGGGTCGAGGGAGGGCATGCGCTCGCTCACCGCGCGAGCGGTCTCGCTGGCGCGTTCGAGCGGAGAATGCCACACGCCGTCGAACGGCACACCCGAGAGCCGGTCCGCCAGCAGCGAGGCCTGGCGTCGTCCGCGCGGCGAGAGCGGTCCGTCGACGAGTCCGTGCTCGGCGTCCTGATGCTCACCATGCCGCACGAGGTAGATGTAGTGCGTCACGCAGCTCACTCCGTCGGGGTCGCGTGCCCGGTGGGGCACCGCGATCCAGCCTACGTCACGCGATGGATGCCTCGCCTCACGGCATGCCGGTCACTGGGCGGCCCGCGCAATCTCGGCCAGCTGGGCGCGGCTCAGGCGCACCCCGACGCCCTGGGCGAGCTCCTCGACGTGGCGCGGCGCGAAGGCGTTGACGATCGGGGCGGTGACCAGGCGCTGCGCGAGCAGCCACGCCACGGCCACGGCGGCATCGGGCACGCCGACCTCCGCGCCGACGGTGTCGAGCGCCTTCAGCGTGCGGCTGCCGCGGCGATTGAGGTTGGCTGCCAGCTGCGCTCCGCGCACCGAGAGCGCGCCGCGGGCACGGGTGCGGTGACGACCCGCCAGGAAGCCGTGCTCGAGCGCGTGCGAGGGCGTGACGGCCATGCCCTGCGCGCCGGCGACGAGCCGCAGGTCGGCGTCGAACTCGTGACGCCGCAGGATGTTGAACGGCACGTCGAGCACGGTGATGCGCGGGTAGCCGGCCGACGCGAAGATGCGGGCCTCCACCAGCTGCGCCGCCGAGTAGCCGAAGGCGCCGAGCGCGCGGACCTTGCCGGCATCGACGAGCCACTCCGCTGTGGCGAGCGTGTCCTCGAGCGCGGTCGTGCGATCGGTGGCGGCATCCAGGTACAGCAGGTCGATGCGGTCGGTGCGCAGCCGGGTCAGCGACGCTTCGACGGCGCGCACGAGACTGACCGGCCCGAGACCGGGGTTGTCGGGATGACCGCCGACCCGCACCGCGAGGACGATGTCCTCGCGCAGGCCGCGCGACTGCATCCACTGGCCGATGATGTGCTCGCTGCGCCCGCCCGAGAAGCTGTCGGAGGTGTGGACGGCGTTGCCGCCCAGCTCGGCATAGGCGTCGAGGATCTCGTGGCTGGATTCCAGGTCGACGTTCCAGCCGAACTCGGCGCCGCCGAGGATCAGCGGGAAGGTCTCCGCTCCCCCTTCGCCCAGTGGGACGCGGACGTTGCTTCCCACCGAGGGACCCTGCACCGGGATCGGGGCGGACGGATGCTCCCGCCCGGGTGCCTGCGCGGCATCCGGGCTCGGCGAGGACGGCGTCGGCTCGACGCCGATCTCAGCCATGGTTCCACCCCCTCACGACGAGTGACGCACTGAGCTCGTCGTGATCACGAACCGCGCCCCCGGGCGCGTACTTAGAGGGTAGGGCTTCCGCACGGGATGACTGCGCGCGCTCCGCGGCACCGTTGGTAAACATTGCATAACGCTTTCACCGGTCCGGCATCGACGGCGCCGTTGCCGTGACCGAGGTGCTCCGAACGGCGGATGCCCGCCCCTCTCGCGAGGGGCGGGCATCCGAGACGGTCGCGGACGAACCGCGGCGTCAGCCTTCGACCGGGGCCTCCGCGCCGGCAGCCACCGGCTCGGCGTCGGCCTGCTCGGCGCTCTCCTCGAGCACCGGCTCGAGCGACAGCTTGCCGCGGTCGTCGATCTTGGTGATCCGCACCAGCAGCTTCTGGCCGACCGAGAGGACGTCATCGACGTTCTCGACCCGCTTGCCGCCGGCGAGCTTGCGGACCTCGCTGACGTGCAGCAGGCCGTCCTTGCCGGGCAGGAGCGAGATGAACGCACCGAACGTCGCGATCTTGACGACCGTTCCGAGGAACTGCTCGCCGACCTCCGGGTTGGTGGGGTTGGCGATCGCGTTGACCTGGGCGCGGGCGGCCTCGGCCGACGGGCCGTCGGTTGCGCCGATGTAGACGGTGCCGTCCTCCTCGATCGAGATCTCGGCGCCGGTCTCGTCCTGGATCGCGTTGATCGTCTTGCCCTTGGGGCCGATGAGCTCGCCGATCTTGTCGACGGGGATCTGCACGCTGATGACGCGCGGCGCCGTCGGAGCCATCTCGTCCGGGCCGTCGATGGCGGCGTTAAGGACGTTCAGGATCGTCAGGCGTGCGTCCTTGGCCTGCGTGAGCGCGGCCGACAGCACCGACGACGGGATGCCGTCGAGCTTCGTGTCGAGCTGGATCGCCGTGACGAACTCGCTCGTGCCGGCGACCTTGAAGTCCATGTCGCCGAGGGCGTCCTCGGCGCCGAGGATGTCGGTCAGCGCGGCGTAGCGCGTCTGGCCGTCGACCTCGTCGGACACCAGGCCCATCGCGATGCCGGCGACCGGCGCGCGCAGCGGCACACCGGCGTTCAGCAGCGACAGCGTCGAGGCGCACACCGAGCCCATCGACGTGGAGCCGTTGGAGCCGAGCGCCTCGGAGACCTGGCGGATCGCGTACGGGAACTCCTCGCGGCTGGGCAGCACCGGCACGAGCGCGCGCTCGGCCAGGAAGCCGTGCCCGATCTCGCGACGCTTGGGGCTGCCGACACGGCCGGTCTCACCGGTCGAGTAGGGCGGGAAGTTGTAGTGGTGCATGTACCGCTTGTGCGTGACCGGCGACAGCGAGTCGATCTGCTGCTCCATCTTGAGCATGTTCAGCGTCGTGACACCCAGGATCTGTGTCTCACCGCGCTGGAAGATCGCCGAGCCGTGCACGCGCGGGATGACCTGCACCTCGGCGTCGAGCGGACGGATGTCGGCGAGGCCGCGACCGTCGATCCGGACGCCCTCGGTGAGGATCCGGCCGCGCACGATCTTCTTCGTGACCGACTTGTAGGCCGCGGAGAACTCGAGGGTCGCCACGGCGGGCAGCTCGTTCACCTCGACGGCGGCGATCAGCTCCGCCTTCACCCGCTCCTTGATGGCGTCGTCGGCGTTCTGGCGCTCCTGCTTGTCGGCGATCTGGTAGACGTTCACCAGTTCGTCGTAGGCGCGCCCGGCGACGAAGTCGTAGGTCTCCTGGCTGTAGGCCGGGAACACGGGGTACGACTGGATCTCCTTCGCGGCGGTGCTCGCCACAGCGTTCTGCGCCGCGACGAGCTCCTTGATGAAGGGCTTCGCGGCCTCCAGGCCCTCGGCGACCACTTCTTCGCTCGGCTTGGTGGCGCCGGCCTTGATGAGGTTCCAGCTGTGCTCGGTCGCCTCGGCCTCGACCATCATGATCGCCACATCGCCGTCATCGAGCACCCGGCCCGCGACGATGAGGTCGAAGACGGCCTCTTCGAGCTGCTTGACGTTCGGGAACGCGACCCACTGGTCCGCGTGCTCGCCGTGGCCGGGGATGAGCGCCAGGCGCACGCCGGCGATCGGGCCCGAGAACGGCAGGCCGGAGATCTGGGTGGACAGCGACGCGGCGTTGATCGCGAGCGCGTCGTAGAACTCGCCCGGCGCGATCGAGAGCACGGTGACGACGATCTGGACCTCGTTGCGCAGGCCATCGACGAACGAGGGGCGCAGCGGGCGGTCGATCAGACGGCAGACCAGGATGGCCTCGGTCGACGGGCGGCCTTCACGGCGGAAGAACGACCCAGGGATCTTGCCGGCGGCGTAGGAGCGCTCCTCGACGTCGACGGTCAGCGGGAAGAAGTCGAACCCTTCACGGGGGTGCTTGCCGGCGCTCGTGGCCGACAGGAGCATCGTCTCTTCGTCCAGGTAGGCGGCGACGGCGCCCTGCGCCTGCTGGGCGAGGCGTCCGGTCTCGAACCGGACGGTACGGGTGCCGAAGCGGCCGTTGTCGAGGACGGCTTCGGCGGCGGTGATTTCCGGACCTTCCAAGAGGTCCCTCCTTCTTTCTTTAGGCTCGCACGCGCGTCTCGCGCACGAGCTCGTACGAAGGAGCAGGAACAGGCAGATCTCGGCGCGCGGCATCTCCGCGGACTCGCCAGCGCTGGTCACCAGTAGAAGACCACCCGGCGCGCTCGGCGACGGGGAACCCACCACAGGGGACCAGCTTCCTGCCGGCCTGCTCCGTGTAGCTCAGATATGGAATTGAGCGGTCATCCGAGGACAACCCGGTCAAGCCTACCAGTGGGGCGCCGATCCGCACGTATGCCTGGCGGCGGCACAACGCCGACCCTAGGGTGGGGGCATGAGCACCGACGACGAACCGGCCGCCGCAGCTTCGGACGAGATGAAGCGCAAGTTCAAGGAAGCACTCGAGAAGAAGAACGCACAGCGCCGGGTCGGGGAAGCCCACCTCAATGCCGATTCCGCGATCCACGGCACGCATGGTGCGATGACCAAACGCGAGTTCCGCCGCAAGAGCGGCTGAGGAGGACGACATGACGTTCGAGCCGACCTTCGACGACCTCGAGAAGAGGAGCGCCGAGCAGCCCGACGTGTCCGGTGACATCGAGGACGTCGAGCTGGACACGATCGACCGGGACCTCGCCGGCGACGCCGACTCGGCGGGAGACCAGGAGGCCGTCGGGGAGGACGAAGCGGATGCCGCGGCGCTGGCCGGCGACACCGCAGCGGACGACCTGCCGCCCTACGGCGAGGAATGACGGAGGAGGAGGAAGAGGAATGAGCGACTTCCGCGAGCGCATCCCCGACGACGAGCGGGAGGTTCCGATCGACGACGAGGCGGAACTGGAGCTTCCTCCCGCGACCCTGGACCCCCTCGAGTCCGTCGAGGACGACGTCGACGAGCTGGAGCTGGAGGAGCGCGAGGCCGCGATCGAGTCCGGCGAGATCCCGCCGGAGTCCTGACCGGGCCTCAGCCCACGCTCTCGGCCGCGCGGACATCGCCGCGGCCGCCGATGAGCACGTAGTCGTCGTGCTTGGCGACGACCCCGTCTCCGGCTGTCCGTCCGCGCAGCCGGCGCCACACCCACGGCAGGGCGTCGCGGCGCAGCCACGTCCCCGGCATCACCGGATCCTCGTCGCTGTGCAGCGCCGCGTCGAGTCCGCCCAGCAGCTCGGCGTCGGGAACCCCCAGCGCCTCGGCGGCCCGGTACGCCAGGAAGCGGTGCCCGCGTGATCGCAGGTGCACCTTGTCGTCGCTCCACAGGTCGACCTCGCCGATGGCGGGAAGGGCCTCCAGGTCGAGGAGGGTCGACCCCGTCTCGCCGGCGATGCGGCGCAGCTCGGAGGCGTAGACGGCGAATCGGCGCGCGAACAGCATCGCGGCCCGCCGTCGCGGCAGGAACGGCGTGAGCAGCAGCACGTCGATGCCGGCCTCGCGCAGGCGGCGCACCCCGCCTTCCAGCTCACGTGCCAGCCCGATCGGGTCGGCCCGCAGCCCTACCAGGTCGTTCGCTCCGATCAGGATGGACACCAGTTCCGGACGCAGAGAGAGCGCGCGAGGAAGCTGCTCCTCGAGGACGTGACGCACGCGCCTGCTGCGGACGGCGAGGTTCGCGTAGCGGAACGGCTCGTGGCCTGCGCGCCCGTGGGAGAGCAGCTGGGCGAGGCGGTCGGCCCAGCCGCGGTACTGACCGTCCGGCACGCGGGAGACGTCGCACAGCCCCTCCGTCAGCGAGTCCCCGAGGGCGACGAAGCGCGACCACGCCCGCGACGGAGCGGCGAGCGCGCTCGGCGCAGACGGCCGCGTGGCGCCCCGCCGCAGCAGCGCGTCGTCGATCGGCCGCAGGCGCTGCGCTTCGCCGTAGTACTCGACCAGCTGACGACACACGGCATCCCACGTGCGCTCCTGCACCGACTCGCGCGCCGCGAGCGCGAACGCGCGGCGCTTGCCCTCGTCGCCGACGAGGTCGGCCACCCGCGCGCGCAGGTCGCGCAGGTCGCCCGGCCGGTACAGCCACCCGTCGATGCTGGAGCGGACGAGGTCCACCGGTCCCCCGGTTCCGGTGGCGACGACCGGCACGCCGCTGGCCAGCGCCTCCTGGATCGTCTGACCGAAGGTCTCGCTCTCACCCGGATGCACGAAGACGTCCAAACTCGCCATCACCTCCGCCAGCGCCGTACCCCGCAGGTGCCCCGTGAAGACGGCGCCCGGCAGGACCCGCTCGAGGGCCGGACGGGCCGGTCCATCGCCGACCACCACGAGGCGGACGCCCGGGAGGCTCTGCAGCGCTGCCAGGTCGTCGACCTGCTTCTCGGGTGCGAGCCGCCCGACGTACCCGACGATCGCCTCCCCCGGCGCGTGCGATGCACGCCACGCGGAGCTGCGACGCGCCGGCGTGAACAGCGCCGTGTCGACCCCCCGACCCCAGCGCCTCAGGCGGTCGACGCCGAGCTCCTCCAGCTGGCGCAGCGATGCACCCGAGGGCGCGAGCGTCAGGGTGGCCCGGCGGTGGAGCCGAGCGATGTGCCGCGCGACGAGGGCCGTGGCATGAGGCATCCCGTACTTGTCGGCATACGCGGCGACATCGGTCTGGTACACCGCCACGGCGGGGACCCGCAGCGCGTCGGCGGCGGCGATCCCCTGCCAGCCGAGCACGAACGGCGACGCCAGGTGCACGACATCGGGGCGGAACTCCCGGAGGATGGCGGCTAGGCGCGCGGCGCGCGCGAAGACCACCCGCACATCGGGATAGCCGGGCAGCGGCACGGATCGGAGCAGCTCGGTCCGTGCTCCGTGCAGATCCGCATCGACCTCCCCGGCGCGTGGGGCGATCACGAGCGTCTCGTGTCCCTCCGCGGCGAGGTGTCGCAGCACGTGGAGCACCGATCCGGTGACGCCGTTCATGTGCGGGAGGAAGGACTCGGCCAGCAGCGCGACTCTCACGCTCCCAGCGTGGCGGTGGGGACGACCGCGGATGCCGCGAATCGGCGCCGGGATGCAAGTGTTCACCGGATGCACCTCGGCAGGTCACCGGACGTGCGCCGTTCCGTCGCCGTTCACCCCGGGCCGGTACGAAGGGAGCGTGGTCGAGGAGCTGCTCACCGAGATCGCCCGCAGCCCGTGGGCGCTGCCGCTGCTGTTCGCGCTGGTGCTCGGGGACGCGTTCCTCGTCGTGATCCCCGGAGAGGCGGCTGTCACGGCGTTCGGGGCGCTGGCGGTGTCGCAGCAGCAGCCGCCGCTTCTCGCGGTGGTCGCCGTCGCCGCCGTCGCGGCGCTGACCGGAGACGCGGCATGCTACGCGGCAGGCCGCACGATCGGCCTCGATCGATGGCGGTGGATGCGCACATCCCGCGCGCAGGCGGCGTTCGCCTGGTCCCGCGCCCGCCTCGAGCGCCGCGCGGCGCTCGTGCTGTTCACCGCGCGCTTCATCCCCTTCGCGCGCCTGGCGGTCAACCTCACCGCGGGAGCGACGCGGCTGGCGGCACCGCGGTATCTCGCCGTGGCGGGCCTGGCGGCCCTCGCGTGGGCGGTGTACCAGGCGCTCATCGGCGCCGTGGTCGCCACCATCGTCCCCGGAGGCCCCGTCGTCGCCGTCGTGGTCTCGGTGGTGTTCGCCGTCGGGCTCGGGCTCGCGATCGATGCCGTCCTCGCGCGGCGGCTGCGTGACACACCACCCCGGTGACGGGGATCTCCGCGTTCAGGCGAGGGCGAGCGTGCGCCGGGCGGCATCGACGAGCGCGACGCCGTACGCGCGGCCGTGCCCGACGGCGTGCACGGCGAGCGGATGCAGCTGGTGGACGGGCACCCGCTCCTCCCTGCCCGGACGGAGCGCGTGCTCGGACTGGTACGCGTCGATCACGAGGCCCAGGTGAGGGCAGCCGAAGAGCTCGAGCATCGCCAGGTCGGTCTCGCGGTGCCCGCCGTGGGCGGCCGGATCGATCAGCACCGCGCCTGCCGGCGACCAGAGGACGTTCCCGTTCCAGAGGTCGCCGTGCAGCCGCGCGGGCGGCTCGTCGTCGTCGAACACGCCCGTCGCGATGAGGGCGCAGGCTCGCTCGACGACGTCGATCTCCTTCGTCGAGAGGTTCCCGGCGCGGTGGGCGGGCTCCAGGAAGCGCGCCACGCGATCGCGGGCGTAGAAGACGCCCCACGTCCGCTCGTGAGCGGCCGGCTGCGGCAGTCGTCCGATGAACAGCGGTCCGGACCACCCGTCCGGCGGCGCGCCGAAGGCCACGGCCCCGGCGCTGTGCGTGCGCGCGAGCGCGCGTCCGAACGAGGCCGCGGCGGCGGCATCCGGTCTCGAGTGCGCGATCCGCTCCACCGCGATCCGGCCCGGCGCGACCTCCAGTACGCGCGCGACGCGCACGCCGCCGACGGCCTCCGCTTCGGCCAGCCACGCCAGACCGGCCGCTTCGGCCTCGAAGAAGCCGTCGGGGGCGTCGGCGCGCTGCTTCACCAGGGGATCCACCGCTCCAGTGTGCCTGGACCGCGGCGGTCGACACGGATGACGCCCGCCCGCGAGGATGGAGTCATGGATGCCGCCGCAGGTTACGACCCCGACTTCCTGGGCGCACCGGTGCCGCTGCCGCGCACGCTCGGCGACGAGGCGGTCCGCGAGCTGCCGTATCCGCGATTCACGATCGTGCTCAATCCGCTGCGCCGGCTTGCGGCGGTCACCGCCGTGAACATCGACGGCGCGACGCTGCGGGATGTGCCCCGCACGGGCGAGTGGGCGCTGGACCCGCGGGTTCCAGCCGGGGAGCAGGCTGGCAGCGACCTGTACGACGACAACGACCTCGACCGCGGGCACCTGGTGCGTCGACGCGATCCCGGATGGGGCGACGCCGACGAGGCGCGACGCGCCACGGAGGCGACGTTCTTCTATACGAACGCGGCACCGCAGGCGAACGCGTTCAATCAGTCCAAGGAGCTGTGGCTCGGGCTCGAGGATCACGTGCTGCGGTACGCCCGAGTCAGCGGACAGCGCATCAGCGTGTTCACCGCGCCCGTGCTGGCCGGCGACGACCCCGAGTACCGGGGTGTGCTGGTGCCCCGGCGCTTCTTCAAAGTCGTCGCCTGGGCCTCGGCGGACGAGGACGCCTCCCCTCGGCTCGAGGCGGCCGGTTTCCTGCTCGACCAGTCCGAGCTCCTTGACAGCCGGCTCGGGGTGCTCGCGGTGCAGCGCCTCGGCGCGTTCCGCACCTTCCAGGTGCCGGTCGCCGATGTGGAGAGCGTCTCCGGCATCGACCTGGATCCGCTTGTGGAGGCCGACGTGATGATGGCCCACGCGGTGCGCGGAGAGGCGGCGTGGCGCGTGCTGCGCACGCCGCAGGACATCCGACTGGGCTGAGCGCCCCCCCGACAGGAGAAGCGGCCTTCCGCAGGAGCATCCGTACGGATGCCTCCGGTGGAAGACCGCGTCTCCTGTGGACGGACCCCTGAAGCGCTACTCCCCCGCCAGGCCTCCCAGGAGGTGGCCGAACGAACGGCCCTCGCCGAGGTAGTTGGCCGGATCGAACGGGTCGTCGCTCTTCGCGGGTTCACGGCGCACGATGGCGTCGGCCAGCTCGCGCGCGCCGCGCTCGATGCGGTCGGCGAGCGGAGCCACCTGATCGGCGCTCGCGCCCCAGTCACTGGATGCGGCGAAGACCCCCGTCGAGACCGGTTCGGCGTGCAGGTATGTGAACAGCGGCCGGATCGCGTAGTCGATTGCGAGCGAGTGGCGCGCCGTGCCCGCGTTCGCGCCGATCAGGACGGGCTTGCCGGTGAGCGCGTCCGGGTCGAGCACGTCGATGAACGACTTGAACAGCCCCGAATAGCTCGTCGAGAAGATGGGCGTCACGGCGATCACGGCGTCGGCGGAGACGACGGCGTTGATCATCGACTCGAGTGCGGGCGGCGCGAAGCCGGTGAGCAGGTTGTTGGTGATGTCGTGCGCGTGGTCGCGCAGCTCGAACACGTCCACCTCCACGGCCACCTCGCGCTCCGACAGCTGCTTGGCGGTCGCCGCCGCGAGGCGGTCGGCGAGCATGCGGGTGGAGGACGGGTTCGACAGCCCCGCCGAGACGACGGCGATGCGGCGCGCGGTCATCGTCACGCCCCCGTCCGCGTCGCGGCGGCGCCGAAGGCCGAACCCGCCGGCGTGGGCGCGTCCTGGTACGGCGAGCCGGCCGTGAGGTTGTCTCCGCGGTTCGCGCCGGGCACGGCCTGGCGCGCCGGCTTGTCGCCGTATGCCGCTCTCACCAGACCGGCGTGCGTGGGGGCATCCGGGACCTCGGCGGGACGGTTCCGCTGGAGCTCCCGACGCAGCACCGGCACCACCTCGCCGCCGAGGATGTCCAGCTGCTCGAGCACCGTCTTCAGCGGCAGTCCGGCGTGGTCGACGAGGAACAGCTGGCGCTGGTAGTCGCCGAAGGTCTCGCGCATCGCGGCGTAGCGGTCGATGACCTGCTGCGGCGAGCCGACGGTGAGCGGCGTCATCTCGGTGAAGTCCTCGAGCGACGGGCCGTGGCCGTACACGGGAGCGTTGTCGAAGTACGGGCGGAAGTCCCGCACCGCATCCTGCGAGTTCGCCCGCATGAACACCTGGCCGCCGAGCCCGACGATCGCCTGCTCCGGCGTGCCGTGGCCGTAGTGCGCGTACCGCTGCCGGTACAGCGTGATGAGGCGCTGGTAGTGCTCCTTCGGCCAGAAGATGTTGTTGGCGAAGAAGCCGTCGCCGTAGTACGCGGCCTGCTCGGCGATCTCCGGCGTGCGGATCGAGCCGTGCCACACGAACGGCGGGACGCCGTCCAGCGGGCGGGGGGTCGCGGTGAAGCCCTGCAGCGGGGTGCGGAACTGGCCCTCCCAGTCGACGACATCCTCCCGCCACAGCCGGTGCAGCAGGTTGTAGTTCTCGATCGCCAGCGGAAGGCCCTGGCGGATGTCCTTGCCGAACCACGGATAGACCGGGCCGGTGTTGCCGCGTCCGAGCATCAGGTCCATGCGACCGCCGGAGACGTGCTGCAGCATCGCGTAGTCCTCGGCGATCTTCACCGGGTCGTTGGTGGTGATCAGCGTCGTCGCGGTGGACAGGATCAGACGCTCGGTCTGCCCCGCGATGTAGGCGAGGGTGGTGGTCGGCGACGAGGACCAGAACGGCGGGTTGTGGTGCTCTCCCAGCGCGAAGACGTCGAGACCGACCTCCTCCGCGTGCTTGGCGATGGTGATGGTGCTGCGGATGCGCTCCGCCTCACTGGGGGTGGTGCCGTTGGTCGGGTCCTGGGTGATGTCGCTCACCGTGAAGATGCCGAACTGCATCCCGGACCACGTGGTGCTCTCGCTCACGATCGCTCTCCGCTTCCTCGCCGTGCCGGGATCTCCGTCGCAGCGAATCCATGCAAATGAATGTATCTTGTGCAACGCGCCCACGCCAAGGTTATTCCCGATCGGATGCCGCGGTCCCGGCACTGCCGTTCCAAGCCGATGCACCACATCCCGCGCCCGTTGCAACCCCATGCGCGGCCGGGAACGGGCGGGATAGTGTGACACGCGCCATGACAGAACCAGCCAGACCGGCCGCCGCCGCGGCATCCCCCGCGTCGCCGCCGACGGGCGCGACGAAAGCCGCACGCGCCAAGCGACGTGTGCCGTTCTGGGACAACGCCCGGTTCGCGTGCATCGTGCTCGTGGTGCTCGGTCACGCGGTGCAGCGACTGACGTACGACTCCGACATCGCCCTCGCGCTGTATCTCGTCGTCTACGCCTTCCACATGCCCGCGTTCGCCATCATCTCGGGCTACTTCTCGAAATCGGATGCTCCGAGCAGGACTCAGATGGCGCGCATCATCACCGACATCCTGCTGCCGTACGTCATCTTCGAGGGGCTGTGGACGCTGACGAAGTGGCTCGTGGAAGGACAGGCCAACCCCAACCTCACCCAGCCGTCGTGGACGCTGTGGTTCCTGCTGGCCCTGGGCATCTTCCGTCTCGTGCTGCCGTATCTGGCGCTGCTTCGCTGGCCGCTCGCGTGGACGATCGTCATCTCGATCGGCGCCGGGTATCTGCCCAACATCGATTCGACCTTCTCACTGTCGCGCACCCTCGGTCTGCTGCCGTTCTTCGCGCTGGGCTGGTGGCTGCGCGAACGCGACATCGTGGCGCGATGGCGGCTTCTCGAGCGCCGGCCCTGGTGGACGACACTCGCCGGGATCGCCACGCTCGCCGTGGCGGGGTGGGCGGCATGGTTCTTCATCGACCGGTGGCAGGACATGAACCTGCGCGAGTGGCTCTTCTACGACGAGAACTACGCCGCGATCGGCGGCACGCAGTGGTGGGCCGGCGCCGTGCGCCTCGCGCTCATCGTCGTCGCGCTCACGCTCGCGACGGCGTTCTTCGCGCTGCTACCGCTGGGGACGCACTGGTGGACGCACTTCGGGCAGTACACGATGTACGTCTATCTCCTCCACTCGTTCGTGCTGTACCCGTTCCGGGAGTCCGGAGTGCTCCGCGGCCTCGACCCGACGTGGATCTGGCTGCCGATCGTCATCGTGCTCTCGGTGCTCATCGCTCTCGGCCTTGCCACCAGACCCGTCCGGTGGCTCTTCCGTCCTCTCATCGAGCCGCGCCCGACGTGGCTGTTCACCGACCGGCGCCTCGCTCGGCGCGAGAACCGCAGCAGCGACCCGACGGGCTCCAAGCGGACACACGAGGAGCCCCGGCCGGCGCGCCTGCGGGCGGACCCTCGCCAGAACGGGTGACCGCAGGCAGCACCCCGGCGGACGCTTAACCCGGCGCAACATTCGGCCGGAAGCGGCGGTGACGGCCTAGCCTCGCCTCATGAGCGACCTGAACCTCCCGATCCTCGACCTGTCGCAGCTGGATGCCGGACCGGAAGCGGCGGCGCGCTTCCGCGACGACCTGCGCGCGGCGACGCATGAGGTGGGCTTCTTCTACCTCACGGGCACCGGCGTCACGCCGGAGCTCGAGAGCCGGCTGCACCGCGCCGCCCGGGACTTCTTCGCCCTGCCCGACGCGGACAAGCTCGCCATCGAGAACGTCAAGAGCCCTCACTTCCGCGGCTATACGCGTGTGGGCGGCGAGCGCACGCAGGGCAAGGTGGACTGGCGCGAGCAGATCGACATCGGTCCCGAGCGCGAGGCCGTGACCGATCCCGACGCACCGGATTTCGCACGACTGATCGGCCCGAACCTGTGGCCCGACGCCCAGCCGGAACTGCGAGAGGTCGTCTCCGAGTGGCACGATCACCTCTCCGGCGTGGCGCGGAAGCTGCTGCGGGCCTGGGCGCTGTCCCTCGGTGCCCCCGAGACCTACTTCGACGAGCACTTCGGCGAGCCCTCCACGCTCATCAAGATCGTGCGCTACCCCGGCAAGGAGGACCCCACGCCAGGACAGGGCGTCGGTGCACACAAGGACTCCGGAGTGCTCACGCTGCTGTGGGTGGAGCCCGGCAAGGGCGGCCTCCAGGTCGAGCGCGACGGCACGTGGGTCGACGCGCCGCCGGTGCCGGGGGCATTCGTGGTGAACATCGGCGAGCTGCTCGAGTATGCGACCCAGGGCTACCTCATCGCCACGAACCACCGCGTGATCTCGCCGCGCTACCCCGACGACCGCATCTCGGTGCCGTTCTTCTTCAACCCGGCCCTGGACAAGCGACTCCCCCTCATCGAGCTGCCGGCGGAGCTCGCGGCGCGCTCGCGCGGTGTGACCCAGGACCCGTCGAATCCGATCCACGCGCTGTACGGCGAGAACGCCCTCAAGTCCCGGCTGCGCGCGCACCCGGACGTCGCCGCGATCCACCACGCCGACCTGCTGGCCGCGCGCACGTCGCCGTCCTGAGGCATCCGCTCCTCCGCCCCCTCCCCCTCGCCCTGTTCGCGAGACAGCATCGGAGCGCCGAGACCGCGCACTCAGACGTGCAGTCTCGGCGCTCCACTGCAGTCTCGCGGGCGGGTGGGACAGCAGTGGACGGGAACGGAGAAGGCCTCCCCACACCGTGGGGAGGCCTTCACAAGAATGTTCTGCGCGATTGAACGCTGGTTCGCGATTAGCGGCGGAGCCCGAGACGCTCGATCAGCGACCGGTAACGGTTGATGTCGATGTCCTGGAGGTAGCCGAGCAGACGGCGGCGCTGACCGACGAGCAGGAAGAGGCCACGACGCGAGTGGTGGTCGTGCTTGTGCTCCTTCAGGTGCTCGGTGAGGTCCTTGATGCGCTGCGTCAGCATCGCGACCTGCACCTCGGGGGATCCGGTGTCACCGGGGTGCGTCGCGTACTCTTCGATGATCGCCTTCTTGACGTCTGCATCCAGTGCCATAGGTGATCCCCTTCCTCGTCGTTGCGCGGCGCCCGACGCCTTGTGCGTCGAGCTCTCTTTCTCCGCGGCCGATCTAACGGCAACCTCACGATTCTACCAGCCTCCGGACGGCCGGGCGAACGCGGATTGGTCGCCGCCCGCGCCACGCGATTACGCTCGGAAGGTGCCGAGCCCCGACCCCGTCGATCCCGGTCCCTCCCCGGCTCCGGCGGAACGGACATCGGTCGACGAGCACACCGGAAGCCTGCCGCCGCGCCGCAGTCACCTCATCGACCTGCGCCCGTTCCGGGCGAGCCCGGCCTTCACCCGCATGTGGGTGGGGTCCACGCTGGCGGGCCTGGGCGGCCAGCTGACGATCGTCGCCGTGATGCTGCACATGTACGACCTCACCGGTTCGACCTTCGCCGTGTCGATGATCGCCGTCGCGGGGCTCGTCCCCATGATCATCGCCGGCGTCTACGGCGGCATGCTCGCCGACGCGTTCGATCGCCGCGCGGTCGCGCTCGTCGCCGCGTCGATCACGTTCGGCTCGACGGCGGTGCTGGCGGTGCTCGCGTGGACCCGGCTCGAGACGGAGTGGTGGCTGTACGCCCTCAGCATCGTCAACTCGTCCGCGAACTCCATCGTGATGGCCACGCGGCAGGCCATCGTGCCGCGCCTCCTCCCGCGGGATCTGCTGCCGGCGGCATCCGCGCTGGGTGGGATCACTGTCGGGATCATGGTGATGGCGGGGCCCGCGCTCGCGGGCGTTCTGGTGGCGCTGACCGGCTACGCGTGGACGTACACGCTGGATGTCGTGCTCATGCTCTCGCTGTTCCTCGGGCTGTGGACCCTTCCCAGACTCCGGCCGGAGGGCGAGATCGTGCGCCCCGGACTGGAATCGCTGCGCGACGGATGGCGGTTCCTGCGCCGCGCGTCCAACATCCGGCTGCAGTTCATCCTGGACATCATCGCGATGACGTTCGGGCAGCCGCTGGCGCTGTTCCCCGCGATCGGGGCGGTGCTGCTCGGCGGCGGACCCATCACCACGGGCGTTCTCACGGCGTCGATCGCGGTGGGCGCCTTCACCTCCAGCCTCTTCTCGGGGCGCGTCGGCGCCTATCGGCGGCATGGCCTGGGGATCGAGCGGGCGATCCTCGTCTACGGGGGCGCCATCGCCGTACTGGGCATGGTCCTCGGCGCCGCCGCCCTGGGCTGGTTCGCGCCCGCGGGCGTCGACGTCGATACGCCCAACGTGGTGCTGATCGCCGCCGCATGCGTCGCCCTCGCCGTCTCCGGCGCCGCAGACAACATCAGCTCGATCTTCCGCAACACCATGGTGCAGGCGGCGGTGCCCGACGCCATCCGCGGGCGACTGCAGGGCGTGTTCATCGTCGTGGTCGCCGGCGGCCCTCGCGTCGGCGCGCTGTACGCCGGCACGCTCGCCACCCTGGCGGCGCTGTGGTTCCCGCCGCTGCTCGGCGGCTTCATCATCCTCGCCCTCGTCGCGACGCTCGTCCGCCTCAGTCCGCGGTTCCGCGCGTACGACGCCGAGAACCCGGCGCCGTAGCCCGACGGTCGAGCATCGGCGGATTTCGGACGCGGCATCCGCTGCACGGTGCCCGGGTCGGATGCCGGGGCTAGAGTCGCCGTCGTGTCCACCGCCTCCGCCCGCTCCCTGATCGACCCGGCCACGCGCACGGTGTCCCCGGTCGCGGTCGCGGTGCAGTTCGGGCTGACGGGCATCGTCTGGGGTTCGAGCTTCCTGTTTATGAAGGTCTCGCTCGAGGGCATGTCGCCCGGGCAGGTCGCGTGGTCGCGGCTGATCCTCGGAGCGCTCGCGCTCGGCGTCTTCGTCGCGATCCGGCGGGAGCCGCTGCCACGCGCGCTGCGCGTGTGGGCGCATATGACCGTGCTGGCCGTCAGCTTCTGCGTCGTGCCCTTCCTGCTGTTCTCGTGGGCGCAGCAGCATGTGACATCGGGGCTCGCGAGCATCTACAACGCCACGACGCCCATCATGACCGCGATCATGGCGGCCGCGGTGTTCCGCGTCGAGCGCCTGCGGGCGCTGCAGCTGGTCGGGATCGCCGTCGGCATCGCCGGCGTGGTCGTCATCATCGCCCCCTGGCAGGGGCTCGACCTCTCACGGGGCCTCGTCCCGCAGCTGGCCATCCTGGGGGCCACCGCCTGCTACGGATTCAGCTTCGCGTACATGCGACGGTTCGTCGCGGGCACCGGCATGAGCGCCCTGATGTTCTCGTTCCTGAACATCGGCATCGCGGCGGCGATCATGGTGCTGCTGACGCCCGCGCTCGTGCTGACTCCTGTCGAGCTCGACGTCTGGATCGTGCTCAGCATGCTGCTGCTCGGCGCGGTCGGCACGGGGATCGCGTACATCTGGAACCAGAACACGGTCCGGGCATGGGGGCCGACACGCGCGTCGACCGTGACGTACATCACGCCCGTGGTGGGCGTCATCCTGGGAGTGGTGATCCTCGGCGAGCGGCTGAGCTGGAACGAGCCGGTGGGAGCGCTCGTGGTGTTCCTCGGCATCCTGCTCGCGCAGGACCGTCTGCGCCGTCGGCGCGCGACGCCCGGCGCCTGACGCGACGGAGGGGCGGACGCCGCAGCATCCGCCCCTCCGTGAAACCCCGCGGGGTCAGCCGACGGAGATCAGGTCGATGACGAAGATCAGGGTCTTGCCGCCGAGGAAGTGGCCGCCGGCGGGCCCGTACGCCAGGTGCGGCGGGATCACGAGCTCACGGCGACCGCCGACCTTCATGCCCGGGATGCCGTCCTGCCAGCCCTGGATGAGGCCGCGGAGCGGGAACTGGATGCTCTCGCCGCGGTTCCACGACGAGTCGAACTCTTCGCCGGAGTCGTACTCGACGCCGACGTAGTGGACGGTCACGGTGTCGCCGGGCTTGGCCTCGGCGCCGTCGCCCACGACGAGGTCGCGGATGACCAGGTCGGCGGGTGCGGGTCCGGTCGGGGCGTCGATCTCGGGCTTGGTGCGGTCGTCAGTCATGGACCCATCCAAGCACGCCCGCGCAGGGCGACGCAGGAGTCGTTCGCTCATGGCGTGCTCGCGACAAGACTCAGCGCCCGGTGCCGCGGCGATGCCTGCGTGTCTACCGAGCGCTGAGTTGTTCTGACATCAGGATGCCTACGCCACTGGGGCCTGTCAAGACCTACGGCGCGAACATGGCGGCGCGCGTGGCGGCGGTCTTGTTCAGCAGCTCGCGCTCGTCCGCCGGGGCATGCGGGTCCCGCCCGGTGAGGGCGCGCTGCCGCGTCGCGGCCAGCGCCGTGGCATCCGCGATGAACGACCTCATCAACGGCGTGCGGTCCCCCCGCAGCCCACGCGCCCATGTCAGGGCAGCCCGGCGTCCCGCACCCGTGGCGAGCATCTCGACCTCCTGGGGCGTGAACCATCCGGCTTCGGCGTACTCGCCGAGTCGGCGCCGTGTGAGCCGGGACTCCTCGCGCCGCAGCCCGATGATGCCGAGGATGAACCCCACGAACAGCGGCACCTGCAGCGTCACGTACAGCGCCAGGAAGTCGCCGAACATCGCCGAGCCGTTCCACAGCGCATGCAGGGCGATCGCCCCGGCGAGGCCGAGAAGCCAGGGTCCGAGCGCGTGGCCCGCCGGCATCCCCCGCCGCGCGGCGAGGCCCAGGGCGAAGCCGGTCACGCTGGTGAACATGACATGCGCGAACGGCGAGAGGATGCCCCGCATGAAGAAGGTGACGGACGTCTCGGCCGCGCCGCCCTCGATGAAGCTCAGCGCGAAGTACTGGATGTTCTCGGTGAAGGCGAAGCCGGCACCGACGAGCGCGCCGTAGACGATGCCGTCCACCGGTCCGTCGAACGCCCGACGTGCCGTCGCGAAGATCAGGAAGACGCCCAGGCCCTTGGCGACCTCCTCCACGACGGGAGCCTGCACGACCGTGCGGAACACCTCACGCACCACCGACCCGTCGTTCCCGATCGACAGCGCCAGGATGAGGTCCACGCCCAGCGCGATGCCGATCGCCGCGATCGCTCCCCACGCGACCGCCAGGACGAGCAGACCCCGCGGCTCGGGCTCCCACCGGTCGACGATGCGCACGGCCAGGAGGACGCCCGCCAGCGGGAAGAGCGCGAGGACCATGCCCACCAGGGACGCGGCCGGGCCGATCGCGTTCAGGAAGTACCCGACGAGCGCGACGAGCAGGAGCACCAGGATGCCGACGATCCAGATCGGCGCGCTGCGTCCGCGCCGCGCCGGAACGGGCGCGACCGGCACCGGCGCCGGGGAGATGGCCGGCGGTGCGATCCTCGCCGGCTGCGCGTGGGACGGCTGCGCGAGCGGAGAGGCGAAGGCGGGCGGCGTCAGAGAAGGGCGCGATCGCGCGGGACCCTCGTGCGTCATGCGCTCAGCCTAGGGGCGCCCGCGGCAGCACGGTCGCTTCGCGGCAGGACGGGTAGGTTGGAAGGATGCGTTTCGCCCACGTCATCCCGCCCGACCCGCGCGAACCGCGGCTCGTCCTGGTCGACGGCGACGAAGCGGTGTTCGTCGACGAGCTGTTCGACGGCGCGCCGAGCGCGCTGGAGGACCTCATCGCCGGCGGCGAGGAGCTGCTGGCGCGCGTGAGGGAGAACGCGTCGGCCGGAGCGAGGCATCCCCTCGATGGTCAGCGCTACGCCCCTGCCGTGCTCACCCCGCCGGTGATCCTCGCGATCGGATTGAACTACGCGGCGCACTCGAGCGAGCTGGGGCTGAAGACCGACTCCACCCCGACGGTGTTCGTGCTGTGGCCGAACTCGCTGGCAGGGCACGGCGACACCACGACGTGGCCGCGCTCGCTGAGCGAGTCGGTCGACTACGAAGCGGAGCTCGGCGTCATCATCGGGACGCCGGCGCGGGATGTCTCTCCGGAGCAGGCGCTCGAGCACGTCTGGGGCTACACCGTCGTCAACGACATCACCGCTCGCGACATCCAGTACTCCGAAGCGCAGTGGTCGCGCTGCAAGTCCTTCGACGGCTTCACACCCACGGGCCCGTTCGTGGTGACCGCCGACGAGGTGCCCGACCCGCAGGCGCTGCACATCTGGACGGTGCTGGACGGCCGGACGATGCAGGACGCGTCGACCGGGCAGATGGTGCGCCCGGTGGCCACGCTCATCTCGCACCTGTCGAAGTCCGCGACGCTGCTGCCGGGCACCCTCATCTCGACCGGAAGCCCCGGCGGAGCGGGCTACTCCCGCGACCCGCAGGTGTTCCTCCGGGACCGCTCCACCGTCACCGTCGGAATCGACGGGATCGGAGCGCTCACGACGCACTGCCGCATCGTCGATTGACGCCGAAGGGCGGATCCATCGCGGACCCGCCCTTCGAGGAGTTCGTCATCAGTTGCAGGTGATGGTGCCGCCGCCCTCGAGCTCCCAGACACCGGGTCCGAGCTCCGCGCACGCCGCCGCGAGGCCCCCGAAGACCGTCGTGAGCACGACGATCGCGATGATGATGCCGAGCACCATGAGGACCGCGGAGATGATGATGGCCGCGACCGCCCAGCCGTTCTTGTGACCGGCCTTCCGGCTCTGCACGAGCGCGACGATGCCGAGGATCAGCGCGACCAGCTGCACGAAGAACGACAGGATGAACGCGACGATGCCCATCGTCTTGCCCGGGACGGCGGCGCCGTCGGCCTGGCCCTGCGGCGCCGGCGGAGCCGATGCGTACGACGGCTGCCCGTACGACTGCGGCGCGGGCGCTCCGCCGTAGGCGGGCGGCGCCGGCGGGACGTTCGACGCCGGCTGCGGGCCGGGGTTGTTCGGGTCGGTCATGGTCTTCCTCTCGGTCGGGACGACAGCACGGTATCGGTCCGAGGTGTCCGAGGCAACGAACCGCGCCGCGCAGCGGCGTCCCCGGCCCGACGGAGGAGATCAGGAGGATCCGGAGGCGCGTCAGATCTCGCTGTCGAGCTCCGGCGCCACATCGACCGCGCCTGCGATCGGGATCGTCGCCGTGATCGTCTCCAGACCCGACAGCCGCGCGGGCGAGAGCTGCTTGATGACCTCGTCGCGGGACATCAGCCCCGCCTCCACGACGAGGTCGGCGACGCTCCGGCCGGTGAGCAGCGCCGTCTTGGCGAGGGCGGCGGCGGCGGCGTAGCCAATGAACGGTGTCAGTGCGGTGATGACGCCCACGGAGGAGCCGACCATCGCGCCCAGCCGTCCACGGTTCGCGGTGATCCCCTCCACGCAGTTGACGCGCAGGGTGTGCATGCCACGACGCATCCACGTGATCGACTGGAAGATGGAGTGCGCGATCACCGGCTCGAAGGCGTTCAGCTGCAGCTGCCCTCCTTCGGCGGCCATGGTCACGGTCAGGTCCGCCCCGGCGACCGCGAAGGCGACCTGGTTCACCACCTCCGGGATCACCGGGTTCACCTTGCCGGGCATGATGCTCGAGCCCGCCTGGCGCGCGGGGAGGTTGATCTCGCCGAGGCCCGCCTGCGGGCCCGATGAGAGCAGCCGCAGGTCGTTGCAGATCTTCGACAGCTTGATGGCGTTGCGCTTGAGCGACGCCGAGAACGACATGAACGCGCCGGTGTCGCTCGTGGATTCGACCAGGTCGGTCGCCAGCTCCAGGTCGAGACCGGTGATCTCGCGGAGGTGCCGCAGCACCGCGTTGCCGTAGCTCGGATGCGTGGTGATGCCGGTGCCGATGGCCGTGGCCCCCATGTTGACCTCGTACAGCAGGTACGCGTTCTCCTTGAGGCGGCTGTAGTCCTCGCCGAGGGTCGTGGCGAACCCGTGGAACTCCTGCCCGAGTGTCATGGGCACGGCGTCCTGCAGCTGGGTGCGGCCCACCTTGAGGACGTCGTGGAACTCGACGGCCTTCTGAAGGAACGCCTTGCGCAGCAGGTCGAGCTCGTCCAGGAGCGTCTGGAGGTCGAGCCCCAGCCCCACCTTGATCGCGGTGGGATAGACGTCGTTCGTGGACTGGCTGCGGTTGGTGTGGTCGATCGGCGAGAGGTAGTCGTAATCGCCCTTCTCACGCCCTGCCAGTTCGAGCGCGATGTTGGTGATCACCTCGTTCGCGTTCATGTTCGTGGACGTCCCGGCGCCGCCCTGGATGACGCCGACCACGAACTGGTCGTGATACCGCCCGTCGATCACCAGCTGCGCCGCACGGTCGATGAGATCGGCTTTCTCGGCGTCGAGCACGCCGATCTCCTTGTTCGCGCGCGCCGACGCCTGCTTGACCATCGCCAGCGCCTTCACCAGGTCCTTGTAGACCGAGATCGGCCGCTTCGAGATCGGGAAGTTCTCCAGCGCCCGCGCGGTGTGGATGCCCCAGTAGGCATCCGCGGGGATCTCCATCGAGCCGAGCGAGTCGGTCTCGGTGCGGGTTCGCGTCATTGCGTCCAGAGCCATGTGTGCAGTCCTCGTGGGTCGTTCACAGCGGTGTGCGGGTTGCCTCCGACACTACCTGCGACGCCCGGGGCGACGGATGTACACCGCGTACAGGCATCCCGATCCGTGCATACGCCACGGAGGGTGGCGTACGCGATCCCGCCGGCTCGCCGGACGCGCCCCGCGTCGCGTCACACACGCTTGCGCGAGAAGACCTCCAGCCGCTCCTGCGGCGTCAGCTGCGCCATCCGCGCGACCCACTCCCCCGAGAAGAAGTCGGCGGTCTCGGCCTGTGCCACCGGCACCACGGCGTGGGTGATCGTGTCGTCGTAGACGTGCACGAGCTGGAACGACTGCCCGGCATCCATGCCGTTGACCTCCACCGCCGGGCGCGCCAGGTTCATGGTGTAGCAGCTGGCCGACGCCACGCTCACGGGGACACCTGCGAAGGTCCCGCTGGTGGCGTAGTGCAGGTGTCCGGCGAGGATCGCGCGGACATCGGTGCCCGCGATGACGTCCGCCAGGCGCTGCTGGTCGCGCAGCTCCAGGATGTCGAACAGCGGCACGTGCGACGGGAGCGGAGGGTGGTGCAGGGCGAGGATCGTGCCCAGTGGCGCCGGCGTCGCCAGCACGTCGCCGAGCCACTCCAGCTGCGCCTCGTCGAGATCGCCGTGGTGCCACCCCGGCACGGTGGAATCCAGCGCGACCACACGCAGACCGTCGAGGTCCCACGCGCCGGTGACCGGGTCCTGCGTCGGCGCGAGCCCGAGCAGTTCCTCTCGCAGCGCGGGGCGCTCATCGTGGTTGCCGGCGACCCAGATCACCGGGGCTCCCAGACGCTCGGCGACGGGCTCGACCGCTTCGCGCAGCGCCGCGTACGCCTCGGGTTCACCGAGATCGGTGAGGTCGCCGGTGAACACGATCGCGTCGGGGCGGATGCCGGTCGCCTCGGCGGCCGCCAGCATGCGCTCGAGGTTCGCCGCAGTGTCGTATCGACCACCCAGCGGCGGGTTGCCCGCCAGCAGGTGGGTGTCGCTCAGGTGCAGCAGAGTCCGCCGCGCGGGCGGGTACTGCCCGAATCGGACGTCGGCGGCGGCATCGGGAGCGGGCGTCGGCACCATGCGCTCAGCCTAGGCGGTGGCGCCGACGCGGCGAGGATCCGACCGCGGCTCAGTGATTGATGACGATCAGCAGGATACCGCCGACCACGGCCGCCGCGCACACGCCGAAGCAGGTGTACGCGCCGACCAGCGCGACGAGCTTCTGGCCCTCGGTGAGCGGATTGCGCTTGGCGACCTTCGCCGCCGCCTTCTCCATCCGCCGGGCCTGCTTCTCGGAGATCACCGTGATGGCGTCGGTGAACTCGGCCGGGACCACCACCGGCGGGCGCCCGGCGCGCACCAGCAGGCGCAGGCCGATCGCGTAGAAGCCCACGACGATGAGCGCTGCCGTCAGAGCCGCCGCGAACACCTGAAGGAACGCGAGCCAGTCGATCGAGATCACGGCCGGCCTCCGTCCTTCGGGGTGGTGGGTGTCCGCGTCGCATCCGCGGCGCGCGCAGCCTCCTTGGCCTCCTTGGCCGCCTTCTTCTTGGCCGCGGCATCGTCGGCCGCCTTCCGGCGCGCCTCCTCACGCGCCATGGCCCGCTGCCGACGCGTGGGCGGCGGGTTCCGCTTGACCTTGACGGCCCGCCCGGACTCGGCCACTTCGCTCATGGCGTTCCCGGCATGCACCGCGTTGCGGCGCGACCGGAGGAACAGGCCGAGGATGATCACCACCGCGAGCACGGCGTCGATCATGATGCCCCAGAACCCGAGCCAGACCACGATGAGCGCCGCGAGGGCTCCCACCGCACCTGCGGCGGGGAGCGTCAGCACCCAGCCGATCATGATCCGGCCGGCGGTGCGCCAGCGGACCTGCGAGCCGCGCCGTCCCAGACCGGAGCCGATGACGGACCCGGAGGCCACCTGCGTGGTCGACAGCGCGAAGCCGAGGGCGCTGGAGGCGAGGATCGTCGAGGCGGTGGAGCTCTCCGCGGCGAAGCCCTGCGCGGGCTTGACCTCGGTCAGGCCCTTGCCGAGCGTGCGGATGATGCGCCAGCCCCCCATGTAGGTGCCCAGTGCGATCGTGATGGCGCAGGCGAAGATGACCCAGGTCTGCGGCTCGTGATGCTCGGCTGACTGCCAGCCCACCGTGATCAGGGCGAGCGTGATGACGCCCATCGTCTTCTGCGCGTCGTTCGTGCCGTGCGCGAGCGCGACCAGGGACGACGTGAAGATCTGCCCGAACCGGAAGCCCGATCGGCCGTCCGGCTTGGCGTCGTAGCGCCGGGTGACGACGTATGCCAGCTTGGTGGCGGTGAAGGCGATGACGCCGGCGGTGACCGGGGCGATGAGCGCGGGCAGGATGACCTTCGACATCACCACGCCGAAGTCGATGGCCATGGCTCCGACGCCGACGAGCGTGGCGCCGAGCAGACCGCCGAACAGGGCGTGCGACGAAGACGACGGCAGGCCGAGCAGCCACGTGAGCATGTTCCACGTGATCGCGCCGATGAGGCCGGCGAAGATGATCGCCGGAAAGACCGTGGCGGAGATCTCCTCCTCGCGGATCATCCCGCCGGAGATCGTCTTGGCGACCTCGGTCGACAGGAAGGCACCGATGAGGTTCAGGATCGCCGCGAGCAGGACGGCCGTCTTGGGCTTGAGCGCCCCGGTGGCAATGGGCGTGGCCATCGCGTTGGCGGTGTCGTGGAACCCGTTGGTGAAGTCGAAGAACAGCGCCAGCGCGATCACCAGCACGATGATGAGGGTTGCGGTTTCCACCGTTCGCTTTCCGTGAGGGGTGTGGAGAAGGGTGCCGACGGGATCGGCGTGACGAACGAACAGTTCACCTTGCGTTCAGGAACCGGCAACCGGCCTCGAAGAATCCTTACACCCGCTCCGGCTCGGGTCAACTCGGTGCGGGCCCGCCGCCGAGGCGGTGCGACGGAGATGCCGACTAGCGTGGGAACGTGACCCTCTCCGACACCTCCGCACACGGCTCAGCCCCCGTCGCACCCGCTCGTCCGGTCGTCCGCTCGCACCACGGCGACGACGTCGAGGACCGGTACGAATGGCTCCGCGAAAAGGAGGACGCTGCCGTCATCGCGCACCTCGAGGCCGAGAACGCGTACACCCGGGAGCGCACGGCGCACCTCGAGACACTGCGAGGTCGCATCTTCGACGAGATCAAGGGCCGGACACGCGAGACGGACCTCTCCGTCCCTGTACGACGAGGCGAATGGTGGTACTACGGGCGGACGCTCGAGGGCAAGCAGTACGGCATCCAGTGCCGCGCTCCCCTGGCCTCTCCCGATGACTGGACGCCGCCGGAGCTCACGCCGGACGCCGACGTGCCCGGCGAGCAGATCCTGCTGGACGGCAACGTCGAGGCCGACGGTCACGAGTTCTTCTCGCTGGGCAGCTTCGAGGTGTCCAACGACGGCACCCTGATGCTGTACGGCGTCGATGTCGCCGGCGACGAGCGGTACACCGTCCGGGTGCGCGACCTCGCCAGCGGCGAGCAGCTCCCCGACGAGATCCCGGGCACCTTCGCCGGGGCCACCTTCTCCCCTGACGGCCGCTTCATCGTGTACACGACGGTGGATGACGCATGGCGCCCCGACACCGTGTGGCTCCACGAGCTCGGCACGCCGGTCGAGGACGACGTGAAGCTCTTCCACGAACCGGATGAGCGCTACTGGGTCGGAGCCGGTTTCACCCGCAGCGACCGGTTCCTCATGATCGAGGTGGGGTCCTCCATCACGTCCGAGGAGTGGCTGGTGGATGCCTCCGACCTTCGCTCCGAGCCCCGCGTGGTGTGGCCGCGCACCGAGGGCGTCGAGTACGAGAGCGCCCATGCGGTCATCGACGGCGAGGACGTGCTGTTCATCCTGCACAACGAGGACGCGCTGGACTTCGAGCTGGTGAGGGTGGCGGCATCCGATCCGTCCGGTCCCCGCACCGTGGTGATCCCGCACCGTCCGGGCCAGCGGCTGCTGGGCGTGTCGACGTTCCGCGACTGGGGCGTGGTCGGGTATCGCCGCGACGGACTGCCCCGGCTGGGCCTTCTCGACTATGCCGACGGCCGCGTGGACGAGCTCGCCTTCGAGGAGCCGCTGTACTCGGTGGGCACCGGCGGAAACCCGGAGTGGGCTCCCCCACTGCTGCGCATCGGCTTCGGCTCGTTCGTCACCCCGAGCACCGTGTACGACCTCGACATCGCCACGAGGGAGCTGCACCTGCGCAAGCGCCAGCCGGTGCTGGGCGGATACGACCCCGAGGACTACGGGCAGCAGCGGGTGTGGGCGACCGCCCAGGACGGCACCCGCATCCCCGTCTCGCTGGTGTGGAAGCGCTCATTCGGGGAGCCCGGCACAGCGCCCCGGCCGCTGCACCTCTACGGCTACGGCTCGTACGAGCACTCGATCGAGCCGGGATTCTCCGTCCCACGCCTGTCGGAGCTGGACCGCGGCGTCGTCTTCGCAGTCGCCCACGTGCGCGGCGGCGGCGAGATGGGGAGGCACTGGTACGAGGACGGCAAGCTCCTGAACAAGCGCAACACGTTCACGGACTTCGTGGACTCCGCGCGGCACCTGATCGACAGCGGATACACGACGCCCGACCGGCTCGTCGCCGAGGGCGGCTCGGCCGGCGGACTGCTCATGGGCGCGGTCGCCAACCTCGCGCCCGACCTGTTCGCCGGCATCCTGGCCGACGTGCCGTTCGTCGACGCGCTGACGACGATCCTCGACCCGTCGCTCCCCCTCACGGTGATCGAATGGGACGAGTGGGGCGACCCGCTCCACGATCCCGACGTATACGCGTACATGAAGTCCTACTCGCCGTACGAGAACGTCCGCGAGGACGTGACCTACCCCCGCATCCTCGCCGTGACGTCGCTCAACGACACCCGCGTGCTCTACGTCGAGCCGGCGAAGTGGGTGGCGCGCCTGCGCGAGGTCGGCGCGGACGCGCTGCTGAAGTGCGAGATGGTCGCCGGCCACGGCGGCGTGAGCGGGCGCTACAACGCCTGGAAGGAGCGCGCCTTCGAGCTGGCATGGCTTCTCGACGTCCTCGGCCTCGCCGACGACTGACGGCCCGAGCGGCGCGGCGGCCGAACGGGTCCGTGTCCCACTATGTCGGAGCCATGTCCCGAAAGACCGGCTGAGGAACCGGCGGCAACCGCTTCTTCGGGACACGCTCCGGTTCGCCGCGCTCGTGTTTCGGGCTGCTGAACCGCCGCGTCAGGTGCCCGGGCGCCAGCCGGCGCGGACGAGCGCCTCGCGCACCTTGCGCACCGCGTGCTGTCCGTCGCCCAGCATGTGGTGCTTCATGATGCGCACGTGATCCCAGCCCTGCGCGCGGATGCGGTCCCACCTGTCGCCGTCCTTGGCGAACTGGACGGGATCCTCGGCATGGACGCGGCCGTCGTACTCCGGCGCGACATGCCACCGCACATAGGCGAGGTCGAGCTCGGCCACGAAGCGTCCGCGGCCGTCCCGCAAGGTCCAGTTGAGCTCGGGCTCCGGCAGCCCGGCTCGAACGAGAAGCAGCCGCAGCTTCGTCTCCCGGGGTGAGCGCGGGCCGATGCGCACCTCGGCGAGACTGCGTGTGAGGATCCCGCCGCGCATGTCTCCCATGGCGGACACCTCCTCCCGAAGATCGCTGATGGTCGCCATCGGCGCGGCTCCGGACACGAGAAAGTCGGCCGCAGCCACGAGATCGTCGAGCGCCCAGATGCTGCCCGCCTGACGCCAAGCGCGCACCGGATGCTCCACGCGAAGGCCTTCCCGCGTGACGATGACCGCCGGTTCACGGATCTGCAGCCGGTGTCCGACGACACCTCGCGTGCGCGGCTCGCGTGCCGGGCGGTGCGCCGCGACGTGCAGGCGCGGACGATGGGGCCATTCCGGCAGCGGCGTCCCCACGAGTGCCAGCGCGGTCTCGTGGCTGAAGAACTGCCACGGGCGCAGCCGCGGGGCGTATTCGAGCGCTTCCGCAGCGAGGGCGGATGCCGCGCGCGGAGAAGCTTGCAACCGCACCCCGTGGAACGGCGCCGACAGGCTCAGGCGGGAGAGTCGTCCGTGCGATACGCCGAGCCGCCGGGCATCGGCGACGGTGAACGCGGACGGCAGCTCTCCCGGCAGCGGGCTCGGTCGCGGCATCCCACAAGCGTCGTGCCGGCGTCGCTCGGCGCGCAGGTTTCCACAGGCTCACCAGCGGCGGGGCCCGATCTCGCCTCTGTGGAGGAAGCGAGCGTGTCCCAGAAAGTCGGTGAGAACCGCCCTGCAGACCGGTATTTCGGGACACGCCGCCGGTATTTCGGGACACGCCGCCGTGGAATCGGGACACCGTGTCGATCGGCCGCCGCCGTGAGACCGGCGCACCGGCGGGGACGGGATACGACGGGAAGGTCAGCCGAAGAGGGCGGCGGCTTCCTCGTAGCGGTAGAGCGGGACGGTGTTGAGCTCCCCGAGGGCGTCGGCGAAGGGGACGCGGACGATGTCGATGCCGCGGAGGGCCACCATCTGACCCCATGCGCCGTCGACCACCGCGTCGGCGGCGTGCAGGCCGAGACGGGTGGCGAGCACGCGGTCGAACGCCGACGGCGACCCGCCGCGCTGGATGTGACCGAGCACGGTCGCACGGGTCTCGATGCCGGTGATCCGCTCGATCTCGGGGGCCAGCACCTCGCTGATGCCGCCCAGCCGGGGGCGGTTGAAGGCGTCGAGCCCCTTGTCGCTGTAGGCCTCCTCCATGCCCTTGAGCGTGAAGCCCTCCGAGACGACCACGAGCGGCGCGCGTCCGCGGTCGTGAGCCTTCGAGACGAGTTCGCAGATGTCGTCGATCGACATGGGCACCTCGGGGATGCAGATGGCGTGGGCGCCCGCGGCGATGCCCGCGTGCAGCGCGATCCAGCCCACGTGGCGGCCCATCACCTCGGCGACCATGCATCGCTGGTGCGAGTCGCCGGTCGTGCGGAGGCGGTCCATCGCGTCGGTGGCGATGTTGACGGCGGTGTCGAACCCGAACGAGTAATCGGTGGCGCGCAGGTCGTTGTCGATCGTCTTCGGGACGCCGAGCACGTTGATGCCGTCCTTGGACAGGCGGTTCGCCGCGGCGAGAGTGCCCTCGCCGCCGATCGCGATGATGCCGTCCAGGCGGTGCCCGTACATCGTCTTCGCGATGTTCTCGGCGCCGCCTCGCGGGCCTTCGTACGGGTTCGTGCGGCTCGTGCCGAGGATCGTGCCCCCGACCTTCGACAGGCCCTTCACCTCGTGCCGCGTCAGCGGGAAGAAGTCTCCGTCGACGACACCCTTCCAGCCGTCGCGGATGCCGACGAACTCGAGGTCGTACGTCGTCGTCCCCTTGAGGACGACGCCGCGGATGACCGCGTTCAGCCCGGGGCAGTCGCCGCCGCTGGTCAGGATGCCGATCTTCATAGCTCAAGTTCCTCGCTGTCGGGTGAAGAGGGTCGGCGACGCTGCCTCACCCGAGATTAGTGCCGGATGCGGCGCCCTGCCACACGGCGACCACCCGGCGCCGCGAGGCGCCTGTCACCGCTCCGACGCGGATGCCGCTCACCCGGCGGCGGGCTTCCACCCGTCGTCGTCGCGGACCCATGCCTGCTCCTCGGACGGCCGTGGGCTGACGCCGCGGAACCACCATGTCTCGTCCGGATTCCATCCGGCGAGCACCGACGCACGCGCATGGTCGACCTCGATGGCACGACCGGCGGTCGAGAGGTATCCCGCCACGGTGAGATGCACACCATCGGTCTCCGTCGCCACCCGGGACCAGTCCGGCTGCACCCACATCCCGTCCCGCCCCGTGGTCCGGTACCAGTCGTGCCGGCGGGAGGCCGTGACCTCGAGCGGATGCCGGCGGCACAGCTGCGCCCAGGCATCCGGTCCGTCGATCTCGATCACTCTCGCCGGATGGACATCGACCGGCGTGGCCGCCGCGGCGTCCCAGCCGAAAGAATCCTCGACGAACCACAGGCCGGCGGGGCTTCCGTCGAACAGCCGTCTCGTCGTGCGCACGAGCGACGGCGGCGGGATCGACCACCACACCCCGCCCCAGTTCGCGGCCGGGTCGGCGGGCCGCTCCCTCAGCGCCCGCTCCTCCTCGGCACGCGCGCCGTCCGGCCAGGCGGCGAGCTCCGCGTCGACGTCGCGCGGCGGTCGTCCGGCGCCGCTCCACGGCACGACCCATTGATCGCCCGTCGCCGTCGGCTCGCTCCACCACGCCGCGTGCGTGGATGCCCCGATGACCTCCGCCACGCGCCCGAGCGCCTCCCGCACGACCGGCGTGGCGGCGAGCACGTCGAAGCCGTCGGGCTCCTGCCAGTACCGCGCGGCGTCCACGGCGGCGGCGAGCGTCCGGCGCAGCGTCGCCGCCGTCGGAGGCACCAGCGCGATGGCGGCAAGCGCCTCGGCGGCATCCGCGGCACTCGGCTTCGCGTCCGGCATCGATGCAGGCTGCAGGGTCGCCGCGCCGGATGCGTCGGCGCGGGCCAGGAAAGCGACGCTCGCCGATCCCCACCCCAGCTCATGAGCGGATGCGGCACGCCTTACCGTCGCGCCCCAGCGGGTCGCGGGAGCGTCGAAGGCGCACTCGAGCGCGTACTCCAGACAGACGCGGCGCCCTCGCGGCCCGGCTAGGAGCTTCTCCACGTCGATGCCCATCAGGTCACCCTAGCCAGCGTGACGCTCGCCGACGCGGACTACCGACGCGGCGGCGCATGTGACGCGCACCGGCCGCGCCCCGTGTGGGCCCGCGCGAGCACCCGCGCCCGAGCCCGCACGGGGCGTGCAGGCCGAACGAGCGGGATGCCTATCCGCCGAGCGACTGCCGCGTGAGATGCATGAGCGCCGACAGCTGCACCGAGTCGCTCGACTGCGGATCGACGGCCTGACCGTCCAGCGCCCGCTGGGCCAGGCCCTGCTTGGAGTCGATCAGCTCGGCGATCTTCGTGTCGATCGTGTGCGCGGCGATGATGCGCCAGGCCGTCACCGGTTCGTCCTGTCCGATCCGGTGGACACGGTCGATCGCCTGCGTCTGCTCGGCCGCCGTCCACGACAGCTCCGCGAGCACGACGTTGGACGACGCCTGCATGTTCACGCCGACGCCGGCGGCGGTCAGCGAGCACACCGCGATCCCGACCCCGGGGTCGTTGTTGAACGCGTCGATCGCCTGCTGACGCGCGGCACTCGTCTGGTCGCCGCGCAGCGACACCGTCTTCAGTCCCGCTGCGGCGAAGTGCGCCTCGGCGGCGTCCATGACGTCGATGTGCTTCGCGAAGAACACGACCTTGCCCACCGAGCGCTGCAGCTGCGCCGCGTAGTCGGCCGCCAGCAGGGCCTTCGCCTGACCGATCTTGCGCACCATCGTGAACACGTTCTCCGAGCCGGTGCCGGCGGCCTTGGACTCGTCGAGCTCGTTCTGCGCGACCAGGCGGACGATGTCCTCGTCCAGCTCGCCGGGCGCGAGCCCGCGGTCGCCGCGCGCGTCGATGATGCGGCGGTACCGGGCGGCCAGCCGCTCCCCCAGCTCGCGCTCGGCCTGCCGGATGGACCGGCCGAATTCGTCGTCGAGCTCGACGGGAAGGTCGGCGATGAGCTTGTCGGGCAGGTCGGCGGCGACATCCTTCTTCTTGCGTCGCACGATGCCCATCGAGATCACCGCGTCGCGCGCCTCGGGGTAGAAGGCCTTGTCGGCGGGTGTGAGACCGGTCTGGTCGAGCTTTCCCATGAGCTCGGGGCCGGGCTTCTCGCCGTTGGTCCAGCCCAGGAACCGCCAGATCGCGTCGAAGTCCTCGACGTCGTTGATGAGCGGCGTGCCGGTGAGGGCGAGCATCAGCGGGTTGCGGACCTGCTCCCGGATGCGCGTCGCGAGGGCCAGGACGTTCTGCGACCGCTGCGAGGAGAGGTTCTTGATGAAGTGCGCCTCGTCGACGACCATGCCCTTCAGGCCGATCGACCCGAGCCACGACAGGTGGCGGTCGAGGATCTCGTAGTTGACGATGAAGACGTCGGCGAACGCATCGATGTCCTCGCCGTCGCCCTGGATGACCGTCGCCCGTCGCTGCGGCGTCCAGCGCTCGACCTCGCGGGCCCAGTTCATCTTGACGACGTTGGGGACGACGGCCAGCAGCGGGTAGGCCTCGGCGACGGATGCCGCGAGCACGGACTCCGCCGTCTTCCCCAGGCCCGGCTCATCGGCGAGCAGGAACGTGCGGTGGCCCTGCCGGACAGCCTCGAGGAACCGCGACTGGTGCGGCATGACCTCGAGCCCCTTCGGCGAGACCCGGTCGAACTCGGGC
This sequence comes from Arthrobacter sp. Cza30, assembly GCF_059090765.1. Taxonomy (NCBI): domain Bacteria; kingdom Bacillati; phylum Actinomycetota; class Actinomycetes; order Micrococcales; family Micrococcaceae; genus Arthrobacter; species Arthrobacter sp. Cza30. The sequence continues at coordinate 91,343 of NZ_JBNHGA010000009.1, forward strand.
ACGGGGGGCAGCTCCATCGACGCGCTGGATCCGCCGGCGCCGGTCTCGAACGCCTTGTACAGCGGACCCATCAGCTCCCAGCCGTCCAGGCGCCGGCGCGGGGTCTCCCTGGGGGCACGCAGCGTCAGATCGGGGGCGAGGAACGGGTGGGCCATCTGACGGGCCTCGACCTGCGGCGGCACCACCTGGCGCTCGGCGAGCGCGGCGGGCACGACCGTTGACGCGACCGGCGCGACGTCGGTGATGATGAGCTCGTCGGGCGGCAGCTCGGCGCCGGACTCGAGCAGCCAGTCGCGGCGCATGCGACGCGCGACCGGCGAGGTCGCCTGGTCGACCTCGAGGAGCTGGATGAGGGACGTGTCGCGCGCGGCCGTCTTGGCGAGGATGGTCGCGACGCCGTCCAGACGCTTGAGCAGCTCGGCGCGGACGGCGTCGGTGAGGTCGGCGTCGTTCTTGACGCGAGCCCGCTCCTCGCGCACGAGGAAGGCGATCACCTGGAACTTCACGCGGTTGGTCGGCCCGAGCTTGCCGCGCTGGGCCTTGGCCTCGACCTCTCGCACCTTGCGGGCGAGGATCGGGATGATGGGCGCCTCGTCGTCGCGCCGTGCGGACGAGGACTTGCGGCGCCGCTGCGCCGTCTGGGCGGGTGCCGTGGTCGGCATGCTCCTCCTGAGCCTGAAGAGCCGGGTCGGGACCGGCGATGATCGGATGACACCGATGATGTGATGCTTCCGCGGGCGGCGCGAACGCCGTCATCGACGCGGAACAGGATCGACCGCGGACCGTCGCGGGCACTCGCTTCTGCGAGCTGCGACCAGGTCTGCGGCTGTTCCCCGCGGCCTATTCTAGCGGATCAGGGGGTTTCAGCCCCAGAGCGTTGCGACGATGTCCTCGGTGTAGCCCTCGGGCGAGAGATTGAGCCACGCCGTCGTCACCAGACCGCCCTGACCGAGGTAGTGCGTCTCGCCGCGGGTGTACTCCTGATCGTCCAGGCTGATGCCGCGCTGCTCGATGCGGCAGATCGTCCCCTCGCCGTGCTCCTCGCAGCCGAAGCCCGCCTCTGCGAGCGCCTGGGCGACCGTCTCGGACTGCTCGGGATCGACCGCGGTGACGTTGGTGGCCAGACCGGTGTCGCTGGGCGCACCCCAGCTGCAGCGCAGCGTCGGAGCGCCGCCCTCGAGGATCTCGAGGATCGCGACGTTCTCGGTCGAGAGCATGGTCACGCCCGGGTCGTTCAGCGGCAGGTTCGCCCCCTGCAGCTGCGCCAGCATGCCGTCGGAGTAGATGTCCTCGCAGGCGCCGGGCACCTCGAAGGACTGCGGGCGCTCCGTCTCGATCGGCGTGACCGAGGGGCCGGGGGTCGGCTCCTTCACGCTGGAGGTCGGCGAGGCCGACGGCGATGCCGGCGGCTCGGGACGGCATCCGGTCGCGATCGCCGCCACCGTCATCAGGGCGAGACCGCCCACCACGACGCGCGTCGCCACAGGACCGACAAACCGCATGAGACCTCCGATTCGCTGCGAATGCTCCGCTTCGACCCTAAGGCCGCGGCGCGTGGCCGCCGAGGGGCGCGCCGCGCTTGCGTCGCACATCGAGCACGGCATCCCACAGCGCATCCGCCACGGCACGCTTGGATCCGCTCGCGGTCGACACGACAGCGCCGTCGCGGTCGATCAGCGTCACCGCGTTGTCGGCGCTCTCGAATCCCTTCGACCAGCCGACCTCGTTCACGGCGAGCAGGTCCGTGCCCTTGCGGGCGGCCTTCCTCCGACCCCGTTCGACCAGGGTCTCCCCATCGGCCGGGGTCTCGGCGGCGAAGCCGACGATCGTCTGGTCGCCACGGCGGCGCTGCACCAGCCCGGCCAGGATGTCCTCCGTCTCGACCAGCTCCAGCGCGAGGCCTCCCGGCGCCGACTCCTTGGTGCGCTTGAGGGGCGACACCTCGGCCACGCGGTAGTCCGCGACGGCGGCCGCCATGACGACCACATCCGCCGACGACGCCGCCGCGACGACGGCATCCGCCAGCTCCGCCGCGGTGCCGGCCCGACGCAGCTCCACATGAGCATGCCCGGATGCCTCCGCCAGGACGCCGTCGTCGACATGGGCCGCGACGAGCGTCACCTGCGCGCCCCGCTCGGCGGCCGCGACGGCGACCGCGACCCCCTGCCGGCCGCTGGAGCGGTTCCCGATGAAGCGGACCGGATCGATCGGCTCCCGCGTGCCGCCCGCGCTGACGACGACATGGAGCCCGGCCAGATCCGTCCTGACCTCCGCCGCCGCGAGCGCGGCCTCGAGGATCGCTTCGGGCTCGGACATCCGCCCCGGCCCACTGTCACCGCCGGTCAGGGCGCCGTCATCCGGTCCCACCACGGTCACGCCCCGCTCCCGCAGCGTCTGCACGTTGCGGACGGTCGCGGGATGCCGCCACATCTCGGCGTGCATGGCGGGAGCCACGACGACGGGTGCCGTCGTGGCCAGTAGGGTCGTTCCCAGGAGATCGTCCGCGAGACCCGTGGCCATCTTCGCCAGGCTGTTCGCCGTCGCAGGCGCCACGATCACGAGGTCGGCCGACTGGCCGAGCGCGACGTGACGCACGCGGGCGACGTCGTCGTGGACGGAGGTCGTGACGGGATTGCGGCTGATCGCCTCCCACGTGGGCAGACCGACGAACCGGACGGCGTCGGCGGTCGGCACGACGTGGACGTCGTGGCCCGCCTTCACCAGGAGGCGCACGAGGTGCACGGCCTTGTAGGCGGCGATGCCACCGGTGACCCCCACGACGACGAACACCATCCGATCTTGGCATGACGTGCCGACCACCGGCACGGCGGCCACCGACAGGAGTCCTCATGTGCACCGTGGTGATCCACGTCCCCTCGTCGGCCGACGGCGCCACCCGGGTGCTCGCCGTCCGGGATGAGGACCCGGGTAGGCCGTGGAACCCGCTGGGACGCTGGTGGCCTGAGCCGCATCACGGCGTGGTCGGGGTGCGCGACGTCCGTGCCGGCGGAGCGTGGCTCGCGGCTGACCCCGAGGCGGGGCGGCTGGCGGTGCTCCTGAACCGCGCGGACGTGTCCTCCCGGCCGGAGTCCGAGCTCGTGTCGCGCGGCGGGATCGTGCTGGACTCCGTCGCCGGACGCTCGCCGGAGGAGTCCCCGGCGACGCACGGGTTCAACCTCGTCGAGGTCGCCGGCCCTCACGCCCGCGTGGTGACGTGGGACGGCGACGCTCTCCGGTCGATCCCCCTCGCTCCGGGCACCCACATGATCGCCCACGACGACGTCGACGACGCCGGCACACCGCGGATCGCACGGTGGCTGGAGGAGTTCCGTCAGACGCCCCCCGGCGACGGCGCACGGTGGTGGCTGCCGTGGCTGGACGTGCTCGAGCGGTCGACGACGCTGGAGAGCACCGACGATCGCGCGATCATCCGCGACAATCGGCCGCTCGGCTACCCGACGCTGTCGCTGCTCGCGTGCGTGGCATCCGTCTCGGCGGATGACGTCGAGGTCCACTACGGCGAGCTGCGCGAGCCCGGCCGCTGGGGCGGGCTCGATCTCGCCTGAGAGCCCCGGCCTGTCAGACGAGGCTCTTGGTGTGCCACACCGTCTTGGTCTCGGTGAACGCCGCGATGCGCTCGAGGCTCGGTGCCGCGGCATCCGCGCCGTTCTCGGGCGGGAGGACGCGCGTGAGCGTCTCGGCGGCGGCGATCTGGAGGTCCACCCAGTCCAGGTCTCCCGCGCCGACGAGGTCCAGCGCGTGCACCTCCGGGTGCGACGCGAGCCACGGCGCGAGCTCCTTCGGCGACCCCGTGAGGACGTTCACCACGCCCCCGGGCACGTCCGACGTGGCCAGCACCTCGGCAAGGCTGATGGCCGACAGGGGGAAGCGCTCGGATGCCACCACGACGACCGCGTTCCCGGTGACCAGAGCCGGCGCGACCGCCGAGACGAGGCCGAGCAGCGCGGTGTCCTGCGGTGCGACGATGCCGACGACCCCGGTGGGCTCGGGCACCGAGATGTTGAAGTACGGACCGGCGACCGGGTTGCCGTTGCCGGCGACCTGGCCGAACTTGTCGCACCATCCGGCGTACCAGACCCAGCGGTCGATCGCCTCGTCGACCTCCGCGGCGGCGGCGGCGGTCGGAACGCCCGTCTGCTGCACGATCTCGTCGACGAACTGGGCGCGGCGCCCCTCGAGCAGCTCCGCGACGCGGTACAGCACCTGACCGCGGTTGTACGCGGTGGCTCCGGACCAGCCCTTCACCGCCCCGCGCGCGGCGACCACCGCGTCGCGGGCGTCCTTGCGCGAGGCCAGCGCGGCGTTCGCGAGGAACACGCCCTCGGGGCTGATCACCTCGTACGTGCGGCCCGATTCGCTGCGCGGGAAGGCGCCGCCGATGAACAGCTTGTACGTCTTCGGGACGGAGAGTCGGTTGCTCAAGACAGGATTCCCTTCTTCGCCCGGCCGGCTTCGACCCGGCGTGCGGACTCCCCGGCCGACGCGCTCTTGAGGTAGGCGGCCAGGCCGTGCCGGCCGCCCTCGCGGCCGTAGCCGGACTCCTTGTAGCCGCCGAAGGGCGAGGACGGGTCGAAGCGGTTGAACGTGTTCGCCCACACCACGCCGGCACGGAGGCGGTCGGCGACGGCGAGGATCCGCGAGCCCTTGTCGCTCCAGATGCCCGCGGACAGGCCGTAGGGCGTGTTGTTGGCCTTCTCGATCGCCTCGCCCGGCGTGCGGAAGGTGAGCACCGACAGGACGGGGCCGAAGATCTCGTCGCGGGCGATGCGGTGGCTGGCCTGCACGTTGGTGAAGATCGTCGGCGCGAACCAGAACCCGTTGTCGGGGATGACGCAGTCAGCGCTCCAGCGCTCGGCGCCCTCCTCCTCGCCGATGCGGCTGAGCTCGCGGATGCGATCGAGCTGCTCCCGCGAGTTGATGGCGCCGATGTCGGTGTTCTTGTCGAGCGGGTCGCCCAGGCGCAGTGTCGACAGGCGCTGCTTGAGGCGATCGACGACCTCGTCGTGGATCGACTCCTGCACCAGCAGGCGACTGCCGGCGCAGCACACGTGACCCTGGTTGAAGAAGATGCCGTTGACGATGCCTTCGACGGCCTGGTCGATGGGCGCGTCGTCGAACACGATGTTGGCGGCCTTGCCGCCGAGCTCGAGGGTGAGCTTCTTCTCGGTCCCGGCGACCGCCTTGGCGATCTCCCGGCCCACGGCCGTCGACCCCGTGAACGCCACCTTGTCGACGTCGGGGTGCCGCACGATCGCCGCGCCGGTGGAGCCGGCGCCGGTGACGATGTTGACCACCCCCGGGGGCAGGTCGGCCTGCTGGAGGATCTCGGCGAAGATGAGCGCCGACAGCGGCGTCGTCTCGGCCGGCTTGATCACCACGGTGTTGCCCGCGGCGAGCGCCGGCGCGATCTTCCACGCCAGCATCAGCAGCGGGAAGTTCCACGGGATGACCTGGCCGGCCACGCCGAGGGGACGGGGCGCGGCGCCGAGCCCTGCGTAGTCGAGCTTGTCCGCCCATCCTGCGTAGTAGAAGAACCACGCGGCGACCAGCGGCACGTCGACGTCGCGGCTCTCCTTGATCGGCTTGCCGTTGTCCAGGCTCTCCGCCACCGCCAGCTCGCGGGCGCGTTCCTGGACGAGCCGCGCGATGCGGAAGAGGTACTTGCCCCGGTCGCGGCCGCTCATGCGCGACCACGTCTTCTCGAACGCACGGCGGGCGGCTGCGACGGCGACATCCACGTCGGCGGCGCTCGCGGATGCGATCGTGGCGATGTGCGACTCGTCGGCGGGCGAGATGGTCGTGAAGGACTCGCCGGAGCCGGGACGGAACTCGCCGTCGATGAACAGCCCGTACTCGTCGCGCAGTCTCAGGACCGCGCGCGACTCCGGGGCCGGCGCGTACTCGAGGAAACCCATTCCTGGCCTTTCAGTGTGCCTATCTAGCCGTTCGTCGACGCTCAGTCGATCGTGACGTAATCCGCGCCCGAGTAGTGCCCGCTGCGCAGCTTCTGCCGCTGCAGCAGCACGTCGTTGAGGAGACTGGATGCCCCGTAGCGGAACAGGTGCGGCTGCAGCCACTCCTCTCCGACGGTCTCGGCGACCGTGACGAGGTACTTGATGGCGTCCTTCGAGGTGCGGATGCCGCCGGCGGGCTTGACGCCGACACGCTCGCCGGTGGCGCGGTGCCAGTCGCGGACGACCTCGAGCATGAGCAGCGTCGTGGGCAGCGTGGCCGCCGGCTGCACCTTTCCCGTCGAGGTCTTGATGAAGTCGCCGCCCGCGAGGATGGCCAGCCAGGACGCGCGCTTGATGTTGTCGTAGGTGTTCAGCTCGCCGGTCTCGAGGATGACCTTCAGGGATGCGTAGGTGCCGTCCGCCCGGCGGCACGCCTGCTTGACGCGAGCGATCTGATCGAAGACCTGCCCGTATCTGCCTGCCAGGAACGCACCGCGGTCGATCACCATGTCGATCTCATCCGCACCGTGCGCCACGGCTTCGGCGGTGTCGGCGAGCTTGATCTCGAGCGAGGCCCGTCCGCTCGGGAACGCCGTGGCCACGGCCGCGACCGAGACGCCGCCGTGGTCGGGATCGCCATGCGCGGCGCCGAGCGCCTCGACGGCGTGGGGAACCATGTCGCCGTAGACGCAGACGGCCGCGACGCGCGGACACGTCGGGTCCGAGGCATCCGGGTTCAGTCCCTTGGCCACGAGCGAGCGCACCTTGCCGGGCGTGTCCGCTCCCTCGAGCGTCGTCAGGTCGATCAGCTGGATGATCCTGTCGAGCGCCCACGCCTTGGACGAGGTCTTGATCGAGCGGGTGCCGAGGCTCGCGGCCCGCTGCTCCAGGCCGACCGCGTCGACGCCGGGAAGCCCATGGAGGTAGCGACGCAGCGTGGTGTCGTCGGGTTCACCGCCCAGCAGTTCGACCGCGCGCTCGGGCAGGGTCTGAACGTCGGTTCGGCTCATGGGATCTCCCTCTGTCATGGGGCTCGGCGAGGGCCGGAGTCGCGGGCGCCGGCGTGAAGCTGTCGTCGCGGCGGTGCGCCCGGAGGCGAACAGCAAGCCTACCCCGGCCGCCCATGGATCGGCAGGCGAGGGTGCGACGCGGTCAGGCCAGCTCGCTGCGGACGCGGGCGACGTCTTCGGTCATCTTCGCGATGAGCGGCTCGATGCCCTCGAAGGCCTCCATGCCGCGGATGCGCGAGGTGAACTCCACCTCCACGGTGTGGCCGTACAGGTCGAGATCGGTCTCGTCGAGCACGTAGGCCTCGACCTGCCGCGCCGCCACGTCGTCGAAGGTGGGGTTGCTGCCGACGCTGATGGCGGCGGGATAGCGCACACTGCTGCGCGGCTCGTCGCCGTGCCGGCGCGCGCCTTCGTCCACGAGCCAGCCGGCGTACACGCCCTCAGCGGGGACGAAGCCCTCCAGGTCCGCGGACAGGTTCGCGGTGGGAAAGCCGAGCTGGCGCCCGCGCTTGAGCCCGTGCACCACCTCGCCGCGCACGGAGTGGGCCCGTCCGAGGAGCTTCGCCGCCCCCGCGACGTCGCCCTCCGACAGCAGGTCCCGGATCCACGTCGACGACACCCGGCGCCCGTCGTCGATCGCCCGGACGTCCTCGACGACGTCGACGTCGAAGCCGAACTCCCGGCCGAGCTCGCGCAGCAGGTCAGGGTCGCCCGTGCCGCCCCGGCCGAAGCGGAAGTCGGCGCCGACGAGCACGATCGTGACGCCGAGCGCTCCGACCAGCACGTGCTCGACGAACTCGCGCGCCGACAGGTCGGCGAGCGTCCGGTCGAAGGTCAGCATGAGCGTGGCGTCCACGCCGGCGTCGGCGAGCAGACGCAGCTTCTGCTCGACGCCGACCAGGCTGGCGGGGCAGATGTCCGGACGCAGCAGCGCCAGCGGGTTGCGGTCGAACGTGACGGCGACCACGCGCGCACCCGAGTCGGCCGCGTCCACCCGGGCGCGGGCGATCACGGCGCGGTGGCCGGAGTGCACACCGTCGAACTTCCCGATCGCGACGACGGACGGCCCGAACCCGGCGGGGACCTCGCCCGGATCCCGGAAGACGATCACGATGCCACCGCCGCGGGCTGGACGGTGGCGGCCGGCGTGTGCGGGCGGTGGGTGATCAGCCACCACAGACCCAGGAAGGGCAGGACGAGCGGCACGAAGACGTACCCCATGCCGAACCACGACCACACCGTGGGGTGGGCGAACAGCTCCGGCAGGACCAGGCTGAGGGTGCCGATCACCAGCACGCCGACGAGCTCGAACGCGATGGCGACCCAGGCGACGAGGTACCAGACCCGGGACCCGGCGAAGACCAGCGCGAGCGTGGCGAGGATGTACACCAGCGCCGACACCGCCGACAGCGAGTACGCGAGCGGCGCCTCTTCGAAGCGCTGGGCGATCTGCACGAACGATCGGCCGGTGGCGGCGAGCGCCATGATGCCGTAGACGATGACGAGGACGCGACCGATACCGGTCATGCGGGGACGGGCGGGCGTTGACATGACCTCACGAGTCTAGATCGGATGCCGCCACGGCGTCCTCGCCCGCGGCATCCGGGCCAGAGGGACCCTCGTCACGCCACCTGGACGGTCCAGATCACGTGCATGCGCCACACCATCACGGCCACCGAGAGCGCGGCTATCCCCATGATGACGGTGCTCCACCGGCTGCGCTCCAGCAGCGCCCACAGCACCGCCGCGGGCGGCAGCAGCGCCGCCGAGACGAGGTACACCCAGTACTCCAACATGCTTCCCGTGGGAGGGTTGCCCACAAGAGGCGCGATGATCGCCACGACGATCTGGGCGAGGAGCAGCAGTTCGACCAGCGCGAGCGATCCGACCGTGAAGTCGCTGGGCCGGCGCCCGGCCAGGCCCACGACGGCGCAGAAGAGCCCTGCGGCCACGGCCACGATCACCTGGGCGAGGGTGAACCACAGGATCATGCGGATGCCTCCTCGGGCATGTTCATGACGCTCTTGACGTCGGAACCGCGGCGCTCGACGATCCCCACGAGCATGCCGCTCGGATCGATCGCGGCGATGGGACTGGCTGCGAGACGCTCCGCCGCTCCGACGAGACGCTTGCCGTGCCGCAGGTCCCGGGCGTCCTCGCCGTCGACATCGAAGCGGCCGAGCACCGCCGCCGCTGCGACGGCCGGCGTCAGCTGCGGCGCGGTGTCGATCACATCCACCCCCGCCGCGTCGTCGACCGAGAACGGGCCGATGCGCGTGCGGCGCAGGCGCGTCAGGTGACCTCCCACGCCCAGCGCCGCACCGAGGTCGCGCGCGAGCGAGCGGATGTACGTGCCCGAAGAGCAGTCCACGACGACATCCAGGTCGATCGTGTGCGCGCCGCGCTCCTCGCCCACGACCTCGAACCGCGAAACGGTGACCGCGCGCGCCTTCAGCGCCACGGCCTCCCCCGCGCGAGCGAGGTCGTACGCGCGTCGTCCGTCGACCTTGATGGCGGAGTAGGTGCTGGGCACTTGCGAGATCGGGCCGGTCAGCGTGCCGACGGCGGACCCGATCCGCTCGGATGTCACGGCGGCGGCATCCGTCGTCGACACGACGGTTCCGTCAGCGTCGTCCGTGTCTGTCGACACTCCCAGGCGGATCGTCGCCTCGTAGGTCTTGTCGAGACCGACGACGAACGTGAGAAGACGGGTCGCGCCTTCGACGCCGAGGATCAGCAGACCCGTCGCCATCGGGTCGAGCGTGCCGGCATGGCCGATCTTCCGCGTGCCGAGGGCTCGCCGCGCCCGCGCGACGACGTCGTGCGAGGTGATGCCGCCCGGCTTGTCGACGAGCAGGATCCCCGAGCGCATGGCTCCAGCCTAGGGCGCGGGGATCCGGTCGCCGCACCGCGGCGCTGCGCTCGTGCAGCGACGCTGCGGGGCTCATCAGAGGGGATCTGCCGACCACAGGGCCGATCGGCCGCAAGGCGCCATCCCCGTTCCCTGGGCGTCGTCGTCCGCATGACCTGCTCATCGCGAGGATCGAGGACCGCGGGGTTCGAGATCGACGGCATACCGCGAGCGTGGCACAGCCGTCCGGGCAGGTGACGGCCCGACGCTCCAGACCCCTCTGACCGGCCGCTCTCCTCTCGGACGCCGCCCGATCGCGGCCACCCGGGGCGGGCCGTCAGTCCGCGTCCTCCCAGGGAAGCTTGACAGTAGGCAGGATGAGGACGCGCCCGCGCACGGCGGTGGGGTGCTTCGCCATGTACGCCGCAGCCTCGTCGATCGATTCGGCCTCGATGAGGTCGTAGCCGGCGAACCATTCCTTGAACTCCGGGAACGGGCCGTCAGTGATGATCGTCCGGCCGTCGCGCACGCTCACGGACTTGGCCTCGTCGCGACCCGCGACCGGTGCTCCGGGGCCGAGCGCACCGGCGTCGGTGCCTTCCTGCGCCCAGGATTCGAGCATCCGCTGGTCCTCGTCCTGGGCGAGTGTCGCTCCGGTGGAATCGGTCATGTGGATCACGAGGAACTGTTGAGTGGTCACGTGGACTCTCCTTTCATGGATGCCGCGAGATCGCCGCGGCGGCGGATGAGGTGGGCGACTTCGGCGGTGTTCGCCGCCAGGTCGATCGCCCGGTCGTAGGCGGCGCGCGCGTCGACGGCACGTCCGACGCGCCGCAGGAGCTCCGCACGGGTGGCGTGGAACGCGTGATGGGCGCCCAGCGCGTCGCCGAGCCGCTCGAGGATCGCCAGACCGACCTGCGGTGAGTCGTACTCCGATACCGCGATGGCCTTGCCGAGGGTCACCAGCGGGCTGGGATCCACCCGCTCGAGCTCGCCGTAGAGCGCGACGATCCGGGCCCAGTCGGTGTCGCCCGCGTGAGACGCCGACGCGTGCACGGCGTTGATGGCCGACAGGAGCTGGTAGCGGCCGAACGCGCCGTCCCCGGCTGACACCGCCGTCAACCTCTCGTTCACGAGCGCCAGGCCCTCATGGACGAGGGACTCGTCCCAGGCGCTGCGGTCCTGTTCGTCCAGGCGCTGGAGGTCGCCGTTCTCCGACACACGCGCGGACGCGCGGGCCTCTGTCAGCAGCATGAGCGCCAGCAGCCCCGTCGCCTCGGCGCGTTCCGGCGAGCGCGCCGGCAGCAGGTCGCGCACCAGCCGGGTGAGGCGGATGGCTTCGCCCGTCAGATCGGGCCGGAGCGGATCGGATGCCTCCCCCGAGGCGAGATACCCCTCGTTGAAGATGAGGTAGAGCACCGCGAGGACCCCCGCCGCCCGCTCGGGAAGATCCTGCGGCTCCGGAACCCGGAAGGGGACCCGTGCGGTCCTGATCCTCGCCTTCGCGCGGCTCAGTCGCTGCCCCATCGTGGTCTCCTGCACCAGGAACGCGTGCGCGATCTCGGCGACGGTCAGTCCCCCGATGATGCGCAGCGTCAGCGCCACTCGCGCCTCCATCGACAGCACCGGATGGCAGCAGGTGAAGATCAGATGGAGCCGGTCGTCCTCGATGGCGCCGACATCCTCCGTGCCCGCGTCGTCCGCGAGCATGAGCGCCTCCTTGTACAGCTCGTCGCGGCGCGCTTCGCGGCGGAGCCGATCGATCGCCTTGCGGTGCGCCGTCGTGGTGATCCACGCACCCGGGTTGGGTGGCACGCCGTCGGCGGGCCAACGCTCGACGGCGACGGCGAACGCCTCGGCGGCCATCTCTTCAGCCACGTCGAGGTCGCCGAGGCGCCGCGCGAGCCCCGCCACAACCCGCGCCCATTCCTCCCGGTGAGTGCGGGCGATCGCCGCGGCGACGTCGGAGCTCACGCCCTGCCCCGGTCCAGGGGAAGTCCGCCGTGCATGCGGCTGAGCGCCATGGGATCTCCTTGTTCTCTTGGACGTCGCTCGATGGCGGCTGTCATCAAGGTCTACGAACGAGATTCCTCCGATTCGACACCCCCGGGAAAGAATCTCCAAGGGAACTCGCTGACGGATGTCGAGACGGCCGGCGGTGTCCGTCGCGGTGATGGGCGGACCGTGGGGCAGCGACGTAGGCTCGGAGGATGCCCGACCTCGCCAGGCCCCTCGCCGCGTGGTACCGCGAGAACGCGCGGGCCCTGCCGTGGCGCGAGCCGGGATTCGGCGCGTGGGGCGTCCTGGTGAGCGAGTTCATGCTGCAGCAGACGCCGGTGAACCGGGTGATCCCGCACCTCGAGGCATGGCTGGCGCGCTGGCCGACGCCGACGGCGCTGGCGGCGGCCTCGCCGGCGGATGCCGTGCGCCAATGGGCGAATCTGGGCTATCCGCGGCGTGCGCTGTGGCTTCACCGGGCGGCCGTCGAGATCCGTGATCGGCACGGCGGCGTCGTGCCGCGTGATGTCGAAGCGCTGCTCGCCCTCAGTGGCATCGGCGACTACACCGCGCGCGCGGTGGCCGTCTTCGCCTACGGCGATCGGCACCCGGTCGTGGACACGAACACCCGTCGCGTGCTCGCGCGCGCAGTCGGCGGTCGCTCCCAGCCGGGACCGCCGTCCAAGCGCGACCTCGCGGCGATGGCGGCCGTCCTGCCGGACGAGCGCGATGAGTCGGCGACGGTGAACGCCGCGGCGATGGAGCTGGGCGCGACCGTCTGCATCGCGCGCGTCCCCCGGTGCGACCGGTGTCCGGTCGCGGCACAGTGCGCGTGGCGGGCCGCCGGCTACCCCGACACCGGTGATGACCGGCGGCGGCAGGCGCGGTACGAAGGCAGCGACCGACAGGCTCGGGGGGCCGTTCTGAAGGCGCTGAGGGATGCCTCCACCCACGCCCTGCCGCTCGGTGAGGTCGCGGCGGACTGGCCCGACGCACAGCAGCGCGACCGGGCGATCGACTCTCTCATCGCCGACGGTCTTGCCGAGGCCTCCGACGGGATGCTGCGCCTGCCTGCCTGACGGCGCGGTCGGTCAGGCGTCCTCGTCGTCCTCGCGGGGCTTGACGTACGGGTCGGCCTCGCCCGCGTAGGACGCGGATGCTGCGAGACCGGCCACCGCCTCGTCCCGCTCGCGCGCCTCGCGCAGCAGGTCGGCGATGTGGCCGGCGCTGTCGGGCAGCGCGTCGGGGATGAACTCCAGCGACGGGGTCAGCCGGACGCCGAGCCTCCGGCCCACCTCGCTGCGGAGCATCCCGGTCGCGGCCTTGAGCGCCGCGGCGGTGGAGGCGCGCTCCTCGTCCGAGCCGAGGACCGTGTAGAACACCGAGGCATGCTGGAGGTCGCCCGTCACGCGCACGTCGGTGATCGTCACGAATCCGAGGCGCGGGTCGCGCAGGCCCTTCTCGAGCCGCTCCGCGATGAGGACGCGGATGCGGTCGGCCAGTCGCGCTTGCCGTTCCGAGGCCATTTCTCCTCCTTCTCCGCTCGCGCGGAAGACACCGGCGAAGGTGACGGATGCCTCCTGAGGCGATCGCGGTCCCGTGGGTCCCGCTCTCGCCCGAGGAGGCATCCGTCACCGGAGCCGTCGATGGGTCAGCCGCGCGGCTTCTCCACCATTTCGGTGGTCTCGATCTCGTCGCCGACCTGGATGTCGTTGTACTTGCCGAGACCGATACCGCACTCGAAGTCCGTGCGGACCTCGGTGACGTCGTCCTTGAACCGGCGCAGCGATTCGATGGCCAGGCCGTCGGCGATGACCACGCCGTCCCGGATGACGCGCGCCTTGGCGTTGCGCGTGATCGTGCCCGAGCGGACGATGACACCGGCGATGTTGCCGAACTTCGAGGAGCGGAACACCTCGCGGATCTCGGCCACACCCGACTGGACCTCTTCGTACTCCGGCTTGAGCAGGCCCTTCAGCGACTGCTCGACGTCGTCGATCGCGTTGTAGATGACCGAGTAGAACCGGACGTCCACACCCTCGCGTGCGGCGCGCTCGCGCGCCTTCGTGTCGGGGCGGACGTTGAAGCCGATCACGATCGCGTTGTCGATCGTGGCCAGGTTGATGTCGGATTCGGTGATCGCGCCGACGCCGCGGTGGATGATCCGCAGCTGGACCGACTCGTCGACCTCGATCTTGAGCAGCGACTCCTCGAGCGCCTCGACGGCACCCGACACGTCGCCCTTGATGATGAGGTTGAGCGACTCGACCTTGCCCTCTTCGAGAGCGCGGGTGAAGTCCTCGAGCGATATGCGCTTGCGGGCCTTGGCCAGCTGGGCGTTGCGCTCGGCGGCTTCGCGCTTCTCGGCGATCTGACGCGCGGTGCGGTCCTCCTCGGTGACGATGAAGGTGTCACCGGCGCGGGGCACCGAGTTCAGACCCTGCACCTGCACCGGGCGCGACGGCGCGGCCTCTTCGACCGCCTCGCCGTTCTCGTCGATCATGGCGCGGACGCGGCCGTAGGCCGTTCCTGCGACGATCGCATCGCCGACACGCAGCGTGCCCGACTGGATGAGCACCGTGGCGACCGAGCCGCGGCCCTTGTCGAGCTTGGCTTCGATCGCGACACCGCGCGCCGCCTTGTTGGGGTTGGCCGTGAGGTCCAGCCCCGCGTCGGCGGTCAGCAGCACCGCGTCCAGCAGGTCCTGGATGCCCGTGCCCTGGCGCGCCGACACGTCGACGAACATGACGTCGCCGCCGTACTCCTCGGCGACCAGACCGTACTCGGTCAGCTGCTGACGGACCTTGGCCGGGTTGGCCTCGGGCTTGTCGACCTTGTTGACCGCGACCACGATCGGCACGTTCGCCGCCTGGGCGTGGTTCAGGGCCTCCACCGTCTGCGGCATGATGCCGTCGTCGGCGGCGACCACGAGGATCGCGATGTCGGTCACCTGCGCACCGCGGGCACGCATGGCGGTGAACGCCTCGTGACCCGGGGTGTCGATGAAGGTGATCGCGCGCTCGATGCCCTCGTGCTCGGTCCAGACCTGGTAGGCACCGATGTGCTGCGTGATGCCGCCGGCCTCCCCCGCGACCACGTTGGTCTGGCGGATGGCGTCGAGCAGTCGCGTCTTACCGTGGTCGACGTGACCCATGACGGTGACCACCGGGGGACGGATCTCGAGGTCTTCCTCGTTCTCCTCCTCCAGCTCCTTCTCGAGGTCGAGACCGAAGCCCTCGAGGAGCTCCTTGTCCTCGTCCTCGGGCGAGACCATCTGGATCTTGTAGCCGAGCTCGGCGCCGAGGACCTCGAAGGTCGCCTCGTCGAGCGACTCGGTCGCGGTGGCCATCTCGCCCAGGTTGAACAGGATCGTCACGAGCGTGCCGGGCTGGACGGTGTAGCCGCGGATCGCCTCGAGCTTGTCGGCGAAGTCGGAGATCGACGCGCCGCGCCGCAGCCGGATGATCTCGCCGTTGCCCTTCTGGACGTTGACGCCACCGACCTGCGGGGCATCCCGCATCTCGAATTCCTGGCGCTTCGCGCGACGCGACTTGCGCTGCTTGGACTTGCCGCCGCCCTTGCCGAAGGCGCCCGCCGTGCCGCCGCCGGGTCCACGGCCGCGACCACCGCCGCCGCCGGGACGACCGGCGAAGCCGCCGCCACCACCGGGAGCGCCGCCGGGGCGCTGGAAGCCGCCGCCGGCGCCACCGCCGGGACGACCGGGACCGCCGGGACGCTGCTGGAACGGCGCGCCGGGACGACCGCCGCCGCCGGGACGACCGGCGCCACCGGGACGGGGAGCGCCGGGCCGCGGGGCGCCAGGACGAGGAGCCTGCGGACGCGGGATGTTGCCGGGGGTCGGGCGCTGACCCATGCCCTGCGCCGATGCGAACGGGTTGTTGCCCGGGCGGGGGCCGGCGGGACGCTGACCCATGCCCTGCGACGACGCGAACGGGTTGTTGCCGGGCCGCGGCGTGCCGCCGGGACGCGGCGGCTGCGGGGTCGCAGCGGCCGGGCCGGGCTTGGGCGCGGAGGGCGTGGACGGCGCCGCGGGTGCTGCGCTGGACGGGGTCTCCGCGGCGGACGGCGCCGCCGGCGCCGGAGCTGCAGACGACGGCGTGGGCGCGGCCGGACCGGGCTTGGCAGCCGGCGCGGCGGGCGCGGAGGGCCGGGCGGGCCCAGGCTTGGCGCCGCCGGGCTTGGCGGCGGGTGCACCGGGCCGGGCGCCGGCGGCCTTGGCGCCGTCGTTGGCCGGCTTCGCCGCGCCGTCCGCCTCGAGGGCGGCGCGCAGCTTGCGAGCCACCGGGGGCTCGATGGTCGACGAGGGGCTCTTGACGAACTCGCCGAGTTCCTTCAGCTTGGCCAGAGCGACCTTGCTGTCGACGCCGAGTTCGGAAGCGATCTCGTGCACGCGTGGTTTAGCCACAATTCTCCTGTCTAGGGTCCACCCAGACAGGGCAGACCGTTAGTCGCGGACGGGTCTCATTTCGAGCCGTTCACTTTGTTTCCATAGCTGTTCAGCCGTTTCTCGATGGTCTGCGTGTCAAGCGGGCCTGACACACGCAATGCCCGCACGAAGGCGCGGCGCCGGATCGCGGCTTCCACGCACTCGCGCGTCTCGTGGACCCACGCGCCCCTTCCCGGCATCGATGCGCGCTCGTCGGGGACGAGGACGGAATCGATGGATACCACTCTGAGCAGAGAGGACCGGGGAGCACGCGTGCGGCATCCGACGCACGTCCGTACGGGTTCCATGTTACACCTCACGGCTGGGCGGCCGGCGCAGCGGCCACGCAGCCATCGGAAGTCACTCCAGGATCGAATCCGGCTGGATGTCGATCTTGGCGCCGGTGAGCTTCGCGGCCAGTCGCGCGTTCTGGCCCTCCTTGCCGATCGCCAGCGACAGCTGGTAGTCGGGCACCAGCGCGCGCACGGCCTTGCTCGAGGCATCCAGGATGAAGCTCGAGGTCACCTTCGCGGGCGACAGCGCGTTGGCGACGAACTTCGCCAGCTCGGGGTCGTAGTCGACGATGTCGATCTTCTCGCCGCCCAGCTCCTCCGTCACGGCGCGGACCCGGCGACCGAGCTCGCCGATGCAGGCACCCTTGGCGTTGATCGACGGGTCGTTCGCCTTCACGGCGATCTTCGTGCGGTGACCCGCCTCACGCGCGAGCGAGACGATCTCGACGAGTCCCGCCGGGATCTCGGGCACCTCGAGGGCGAAGAGCTTCCGGACGAGTCCGGGGTGGGTGCGGGACACGGTGATCGACGGGCCCTTGGCGCCCTTCGACACGCTCGTGACGTAGACGCGCAGGCGCGACCCGTGCGCGTAGTCCTCGCCGGGCACCTGCTCCTCGGGAGGAAGGATCGCCTCCACCGTGCCGAGGTCCACGTGCACCATCCGCGGGTTCGGGCCCTGCTGCACCACGCCGGCGACGATGTCGCCTTCCTTGCCGCGGAACTCGCCCAGCACCGCGTCGTCGGCGATGTCGCGCAGGCGCTGGCTGATCACCTGCTTGGCTGCGAACGCGGCGATGCGGCCGAAGTCCTCGGGGGTGCTCTCCTCCTCGCCGATGACCGCGCCCTCGTCGTCGAGGAGCGGCACGTACACGGCCACGTGCCCGGTCTTGCGGTCCAGTTCAGCGCGAGCGCCTGCGGGAAGCTCGCCCGTGGGCGACGTGTGCTTGGCGTAGGCGGTCAGGATCGCCTGCTCGATGATGCGCACGAGCTCGTCGAAGGGGATCTCCTTCTCTCGCTCGACGGTACGCAGCAGTCCGAGATCGATGTCCACTGTGGCCTCCCTATTCAGCTCTCACCGGCGCGTCGATGCGTGCCGGAACCCTACAACGTTACCGGATGGCCCGCCCATGCGTCCGGTCGGCGGAGCCAGGGACGGCTCGATGTCAGCGTGTGCAGTCGTCGACAGGGGGCTCGGCGTAGCCGAGGCGCTGATCGGTCCACTTCACGAGCACGGGCAGGAAGCGGGAGGACGGCAGCAGAGTCCCCAGATGGTCGTAGCCCCGGTACACGAGACGCCTGATCTGCACACCCTCCGCGCACAGCCGGTCGACGTACTCCTGCTGCAGATGGGGCGGGATGACCTCGTCCTGGTCACCCCACGCGATCAGCAGCGGGTGAGGCCACGGGCCCAGCGCGGCGTTGTCACCGAGGCGTCGTCCCAGCGCGCCGGCCGTGAGGTCGCCGACGTACAGCGGTCGGTCCTCCGCGACACCCAGCGCGGTCGCGACCGACACCATCACCCCGGGCTCCTCCGGGCAGCGCTGCGTCATCTCGCGCACGATCGTCTGGGCTCCCGGAGCGACGTAGCGGGACAGCTCCACGTCGTCGTACGTGTCGGCGTACGGCACGAGCACCCAGGAGATGAGGATCGACAGCAGCACGTTGGCATCCCCGGCGGTCAGCTCCTCTGCGAGCGACAGCGGGTCGCCCGCGGGCGCCAGCGCGGCGACGCCGAGCATCTCGAGCTGGGGCGCGTACTTCTCGGCGATCTGCGACATCCACAGCGCCGCATGCCCGCCCTGCGAGTGACCCCACGCGATGGTGCGCGTGGACAGGACGAGCCCCTCGATCTCCTGTGCGGCCAGCACCGCGTCGAGCGACGACCGGGCCTCACCGCGGCCGATCAGGTACGGGAAGACCCCGGGCGCGCCCTGCCCGGTGTAGTCCGAAGCCACGACGATCCAGCCCTTGGCGATGACCTCGTCCAGCGCCGGTATGGCCCACTTGGTCGCCGAGGCATCCCGCAGGCTCGGGGCGCATCCCCGGGCGACGCCGGTCGTGCCGTGATTCCATGCGATCACCGGGCGCGCTCCCGGGGGCGTCTCGTCCGGCACGATCACCAGCCCGCTCGCGACCGCCGGCTGCCCGACGGCATCCCTGGTCGTGTAGAGGATGCGGTGGACCTGCGCTCCCCGCGGCTCCTGGCCGGGGAACTCCGCCACCCTGATCAGGCGCCCATGCTCGTACGGGACGACCTCCGGCGGGTCGTAGAACGCGTCGACGACCGGCGCCCCGTCGACGAGCCAGGCGTTCGCCCACCAGCCGCCCCCGGCGGCGGCGAGCAGGAGCCCGGCGAGGCCGAACCGACCGGCGGCCAGCCACGCCCGACGCGAACGCACCGTGCGCGGCGCCGGGGCGTCCGACCGGCCGCCGGAGGCATCCGCCCCCGCCGCGGTGGCGTCGGGCACCGTACGACGACCCTCGACGAAGGCGCGCACCGCGCGCACCAGCAGCGTGGCGCCGAACAGGATCGTGCGGATGCCGAAGACGATCGCCACGAGCAGGACCGTGACATCGGGCCAGGCGATCGAGAGGATGCCGAAGACGATCTGCGCGATCGCGAGCGCGGCTGACAGCGCTCGCTCGCTGACCCGTCCCCGCGCGAGCGCGTCGTACGCCGACGCGAGACCGCCGACCAGGAGAAGGACGGCCACGAGCGCCGGCAGCAGCTCCAGCGTGCGACCGAGTCCGATGAGCATCGCCAGGCCGACCAGCAGCCATGCGCCGCCGAAGACGGCACGCGACCACAGCGGCGACTCGGGCGCGGCGAGCAGGCGCGCCACCCCGGAGAACACCGCGCTCAAGCCGATGTAGATGGTCAGCAGCACGAGAGAGGTGAGAGGACGCGTGACGATGAGCAGCCCGACCAGCAGCGAGAGCGCGCCCACGACCACGAGCACGGACGGCGGAGCGCCTCGGACCAGGCGCGGCGCGATGCTCCACGCCGCTGCGGCGCCTCGCGTCCCCTCCCGGCTCATCGGCCCCATGATAGGTGCGACGCCCGTACCCGCCCCTGGCATCGCGCGGGCCCGACGTCAATCCCATGGGTGCGGTCATGGGCCCGCCCTACCGTGGACGGGTGACGACCAGCGCGAGGCAGAGCGCCCGGAGAACCGCCCGGGAAGCGGAGTCGAGCACGCCCTTGCGCTTCCTCGCTCGCGCCGGCTACGCCGGGGACGGCTTCGTCCACGTGCTGATCGGCGTGATCGTCCTCGTGGTGACATTCGGCGGGGACGGCGAGAGCGACCAGACCGGCGCCTTCAAGGCAGTGGCCGATGCGCCGCTGGGATTCGTCGCGCTGTGGACCCTGACGGTCGTGCTGTGGGCATTGGCCCTCTACCACTCGTTCGAGGCCGTCCTGGCCCGCGGCCAGGACGAGGTGCGCAAGTGGGGCCGCCGCGTGAGCGAGATCGGACAGGTGATCGCGTTCGCGACGCTGGGTGTGATCTCGGCCATCGTCGCGGCAGGTGCACATCCCAGCGGAGAGCGGGCGGTGGAGACGGCCAGCGGCGCCCTCCTGTCGATGCCGGGCGGCGCGTGGCTGCTGGCCGCCGCAGGTGTCGGCATCACGATCGGCGGCATCGTCTTCGCCTGCTTCGGCCTCGGCCGCCGATTCCGGCAGCACACCACGATCCCCGGGGGCGTCCTCGGCGTCGCCGTGACGGCTCTCGCCGTCATCGGCTATGCGGCCAAGGGACTGGCGCTCACCGTCGTCGGCGTCCTGCTGGTGATGGCGGCGGCGACCCTGGACCGCGAGGTGGCGGGCGGCATGGACGGGGCCGTGCACGCGCTCGTCCGTCTGCCGTACGGGCCGTGGCTCGGCGGCGTCGTCGGTGTCGGCCTCATCGCGTACGGCCTGTTCCTCTTCGCGCGCGCCCGCTTCACGCGGCTCTGACGATCGTGATCGCTTTCGTCGCGGGCTCGGCGATGAGGAGACGGCGGGCCGGATGATCCCGGCCCGCCGCATTTCCCCCCCGCGTCAGGCCCGATAGACCTGCACGACCGACGGACGCGGCGCGTTCGAGACGTCACCGGGCGCCGACGAGCCGTAGTCCGGGAAGAGCGACGTGGGCGCCGCGAAGGTGCCCTCCTCACCCGGATGCTGCACCGCGACGAACACGAGGCCCTCGCGGTCGTGGATGACCGGTCCGCACGTCTCGGCGTCGCGCGGCACGGCGAGGAACTGCTGGACGTGCCCGCGCTCGGGGCCCTCCAGCGGAACCTTGTACAGGGCGTCGTTGTAGCCGATGGTGCTCGGGGCGCCATCGGTGGAGATCCAGAGGTTGCCCTCGGAGTCGAACGCGACGTTGTCCGGGCACGAGATCGGCGAGACGAGCTCGCGCGGGAAGCCGGCGAAGTAGGTGTTCGCGTTGGTCGACGGGTCACCGCACAGCAGGAGGATGCTCCAGCCGAAGGTCGTGCCGGACTGGCCCGCCGTCTCGGTGAGCTCGATGACGTGGCCGTATCGGTTGCCGGTGACGGGGTTGGCCTCGTCCAGCGGGGAGGATGCGCCGCCGCGCTGGGAGTTGTTCGTGAGCGCGACGTACACCTTGCCCGTCTTGGGATTGGGCTCGACGTCCTCCGGCCGGTCCATCTTCGTCGCGCCGACGGCATCCGCAGCCAGGCGCGTGTACACCAGCACCTCTTCGGTCGTGAACCCGGGGACCATGGAACGTCCGTCGAGCGTCAGCGGGATCCACACGCCCGTGCCGTCGAAGGCGCCGTCGGAGGGAAGCTGACCGGTCCCGGTGATCTCGGTCGCGGGCGAGTCGCCCGAGAACTTGGCGACGTACAGATCGCCCTCCGCCAGCAGCTGCATGTTCTTCTTGCGGGAGCCGGTCATCTTGTTCTTGGAGACGAACTTGTAGAGATAGTCGTTGCGCTCGTCATCGCCCATGTACGCCACGACGCGCTTGTCCTGACCGACGATGACGTTCGCACCCTCGTGCTTCATGCGGCCCATCGCGGTGTGCTTGCGCGGCGTGGACGTGGGGTCGTCGGGATCGATCTCGACGATGTACCCGAAGCGGTTGGGCTCGTTCACGAAGCCGGGGTCGTGCGCGTTGAAGCGCGGGTCGTACGTCTCCCAGCCGGTCGAGGTGGAGGTCGAGGCGGATGCCTGGTAGCGGCGCTGTCCCGGGGTGTCGGCGGCCCACGCGAAGTAGCCGTTGAAGTTCTCCTCGCCGGAGAGGATCGTGCCCCACGGCGTGGTGCCGCCGGCGCAGTTGCCGAGGGTGCCGCGCACCCACCGACCCTCGGGGTCGTCCGCGGTCTTCACGAGGGCGCTGCCGGCAGCCGGTCCGGTCAGCTCGAAGACGGTCTCGACGGTGATGCGGCGGTTGCGACGGCCGTCGACGACGTAGCGCCACGGCTCACCGGTGCGCCGGCGCTCGAGCTCCACCACCGAGAGGCCCTGCGCGGCCTTGTAGATCTCGCCGCGGCGCCGAAGCTCGGCCGGGTCGCTCGTGGGCGGGAACATGATGCCGGGGTTGACGTACTCGTGGTTGTTCACCAGCACGCCGCGCTTGCCGTTCGGGTCGGCGAGGATGTCGAGGTAATCGCTGTTGTAGCCGAACTGCAGCGACTGCGCCTCGGGGGTCTGGGCGGCGATGTCGAACACGGGCGCCTGCGAGAACAGCGGGTCGCCCCAGCGGATGATGGGGCTCCAGGTGTAGCCAGCGGGGACGGTGAAGGCGTCGACGGTGCGCGCGACCGGGGCGATCGGCTCGAAGGGCAGGCCCGCGGTCCCCGGGCGCCCGAAGGCCGCTCCTGCGCCGGCGGTGCCCGCCGCGCCCGGACCCGACGTCGGGGTGGAGCGCAGTGCGCCGACGGCGATGGCCACGGCGCCGGCGGCGCCCAGGCCAAGCAGCGCCCGGCGGGAGAGAGCCATCGAGGCGATGTCCTGGAAGTGCTGGTTCGCCGACGTGTTGCACTCCGGTCCCAGGCACGCGTTCGCGCACTTGAACTGGCACGTGACGGCCGAGCGCTTGCCTCGGACGTGGTCGGCCATGGGCAGCGGCCTGCGGTGGTTCTCGATGATGCTCACGGTGTACGCCCTCCTCGACGTTCGATGGCGCCAGCGTCGTCGCGTCCGCCGACCTGGTCGGGAAGGACCGGTGAACGGCAGGCGACGGGATGATGAGAGACCCCTCATCGTTCCCGCCCGGCCGAGGCGAGGCATCCGGTCATGTCAAGGGCCTGCGCGCGTCGGCGGTGGACACGCAGAGTGGGCGCATGGCTGACACCACACCGCGGGAGAACGGGTCGGGCGGGGATGGACCGGAGGAGGTCGGCGGCGCCGAGGCGATGCGCCGGGTGAAGGAGCTGGTGGAGGACATCGACTTCACGATGCTCACGACGATCGATGCCGCGGGCAGGCTCGTCAGCCGGCCCATGAGCACCCGGCAGATGGACGATGCCGGCGACATCTGGTTCTTCACGCTGGACGACTCGAAGAAGATCGCCGAAGCCGAGGCCGATCCGGGACACGACGTGGGCTTGTCCTACCTCGACAGCAAGGGGCATCGCTACGTGTCCGTGGCGGGACGGGCCACCGTCATCCACGACGAGGCGAAGATGAAGGAGCTCTACTCCCCCGACCTGCACATCTGGTTCGAGAAGGGTCTGGACACCCCCGGCATCGCGCTGCTGCGCGTCACCCCGATCGAGTGCGAATTCTGGGAGCCCAAGCACGGCAGGCTCGTGACCGCCGCCGGCATGCTCAAGGCGCTGGTGACACGCGACACCCCGGACGACACGATGCGGCACGGGCGCGTGGTCCGCTGAGCGGCACCGCCCGTGCGGAGGACCTGACGCCGGTGGCGTGCGGTGTCAGCCGCGAAGGCGCGTCAGGGCCTCCGCCGCGGGCACCACGTCTCGCTCTCCCGACCGCCGGTTCCACAGCTCGACCTGTCCCTCGGCGGCGCCACGGCCGACGATCACGATCTTCGGCACGCCGATCAGCTCGGCGTCGCCGAACTTCACGCCCGGCGAGACCTTGGGTCGGTCGTCGTAGAGGACGTCGAGACCGGCTGCCTCGAGCTGGGCCGACAGCGAGGCGGCGAGCTCGTAGGCCACCTCGTCCTTGCCCGTGGCGACCACGTGCACATCGAAGGGCGCGACCGGCTCGGGCCAGATGAGGCCGCGGTCGTCGTTGTTCAGCTCGGCGATGATCGCGAGGATGCGGGTGACGCCGATGCCGTAGGAGCCCATCGTGACGGTGACGAGCTTGCCGTTCTCGTCCAGCACCTTCAGCCCCAGCGTCTCGGCGAAGAAGCGGCCGAGCTGGAACACGTGCCCGATCTCCATGCCGCGGGCGAGCTCGACCGGTCCGGACCCGTCGGGCGCCGGGTCGCCTTCGCGCACATTCGCCACCTCGACGAAGCCGTCGCCGGTGAAGTCGCGTCCCGCCACGAGAGTGTGGACGTGCTTCTGGTCGATGTTCGCGCCGGTGATCCACGCGGTGCCGTCCACGACGCGGGGGTCCAGCAGGTACCGGATCCCCGTGGCCGAGTCCTCGCCGAGGATCGGGCCGGTCTCGGACCATGGCCCGATGTAGCCCTTCACGAGCAGCGGATTGCTCTCGAAGTCCTGCTCCGAGGCCTGCTCCACCGTGGCCGGTGCGAAGGCGACCTCGGCGCGCTTGTCGTCGACGTCCCGATCGCCCGGCAGGCCGACGATGACGAGCTCGCGCGTGCCGTCGAGGTGGGTCAGTGCGAGGACGACGTTCTTCAGCGTGTGCGCGGCGGTCCACTCGGTGGCGTGCTGCGTCGCGGGGCCTGCGATGCCCGGAGCGGGCTTCTCGAGGTGCGCGTTGGCGTGGTCGACCAGCGTCTGGATCGTCGGGGTGTCGGGCGAGTCGAAGATCACCGGCGCCCCGAGGCCGTCGAAGGGAAGGGGCGCGGGCGCCACCGTGGTGAACGCCTCCACGTTCGCCGCGTATCCGCCCGCCGAGCGAACGAAGGTGTCCTCTCCGACCGGCGTCGGGTGGAGGAACTCCTCGGACCGGGCGCCGCCCATGAGGCCGTTGTCGGCCTGCACGATGACGTATTCGAGGCCGAGACGCTGGAAGATCCGCTCGTACGCGTCGCGCTGACGCTGGTACGAGGCATCCAGCCCCTCGTCGGTGTAGTCGAAGGAGTACGCGTCCTTCATCGTGAACTCGCGGCCACGCAGCAGGCCCGCGCGCGGCCGCGCCTCGTCGCGGTACTTGTCCTGGATCTGGTAGATCGCCAGCGGCAGATCCTTGTACGAGGAGTAGAGGTCCTTCACGAGCAGCGTGAACATCTCCTCGTGCGTCGGCGCCAGCAGGTAGTCCGCACCCTTGCGGTCCTGCAGGCGGAAGATCCCGTCGCCGTAGGACTCCCAACGCCCGGACGCCTCGTACGGCTCGCGGGGCAGCAGCGCCGGGAAGTGCACCTCGTAGGCGCCGGCGTTCGCCATCTCGTCGCGGATGATGGCCTCGATCTTCGCCTTGACCTTCAGCCCCAACGGCAACCACGCGAAGATGCCCGGGGCGTTGCGCCGGATGTAGCCGGCGCGCACGAGCAGCCTGTGGCTCGCGACCTCGGCGTCGGCGGGGTCTTCGCGGAGGGTGCGGAGGAAGAAGTGCGACAGACGGGTGACCACGAGCGTCAAGTCTAGGACGCGCAGCCCGCCGGGCCCGCCCGGCGAGAGTCGCTGCGCTTAGCCTGGAGCGATGACCACTGTGCTCCTCACCGGCTTCGAGCCGTTCGGCGGGGACGCCGCGAACCCCTCGGGCGAAGCGGTGCACCTCGTCGCCCAGCGATGGAGCGGGCCCGAGGAGCTCGTCACGGCCGTGCTCCCCGTGACGTTCCGGGGCGCTGCCGACCAGCTGAAGGCTCTCGTCGCCCGTCACGCCCCCGACGTCGTCATCGCGTGCGGGCTGGCAGGAGGACGCGCCGCCATCGGCGTGGAGCGGGTGGCGCTGAACCTCATCGACGCGCGCATCCCCGACAACGACGGAGAGCAGCCGGTCGACGTGCCGAGCGCGCCGGGCGCGCCGACCGCGCACTTGAGCACCCTGCCGGTCAAGGAGATCGTGCGCCGGATCGCGGCCAACGGCGTGCCCGCCGAGGTCTCGCACTCGGCCGGGACCTTCGTCTGCAACCACGTCTTCTTCACCGCGCTCGAGTCGGTCCACGCCTCCGTGCGCGCCGGCTTCATCCACGTCCCCTGGTCCGCCGAGCACGCGCCGTCGCCGGATGCGCCCTCCCTGCCGCTTCTGGACATCGCGCGCGCGCTCGCGGTCGCCGTCCGCGCGAGCATCGACGTCGAGGACGACGCGCGTGTGACCGGCGGCGCGATCCACTGACCGCCGGCACGGCGAGGCAACCGTCGGTCCATGTGATCGCCGGAGGCCGACGGGGGCGGCTCGGGGTCAGCGCGTCCGTCGCCCGGCGTGGAGCACCTCGCGGACCACGAGACCGGCCAGAAGCGCCCAGAACGCCGCACCGACACCGGCGATGGCGATCCCGGATGCCGCGACGAGGAACGTCACGACGGCGGGCAGCCGCTCCCCCGTATCGTCGATCGCCTGCTGCACCGCCGCACCGAACGCGCCGAGAAGGGCGACACCGGCGACGGCGGGCATCACGGCCTCCGGGGCGACGACGACGAGCGCGACGAGGGCGGCCGACAGCCCGCCGAGGACGATGCCGGCGACCCCGGTGGAGACGCCCGCCACCCATCTGCGGTGCGGGTCGGGATCGGCATCCGGCCCTGCGGCCAGCGCAGCGCTGATCGCGGCCAGGTTGATGCTGTGACCGCCTGCCGTCGCTGCCGCCGCGGTGCCCACGCCGGTGACCAGCATCGCCGGCCGCCACGGCACTTCGTACCCGAAGCTCCGCATGATGGCGACCCCGGGGACGTTCTGCGACGCCATGGTGACGAGGAACAGCGGCAGCGCGATGCCCACCACCGCCCCGAGCGTGAAGACAGGCGCCGTCGGCTCCAGCCGCGGCAGCAGCGCCGCAGGGTCGACCTTCGCACCCGTCGTGAGCACGTGCACCCCGATGACCACGGATGCCGCGACGAACGCGAGCGGCACCGACCACCGGGGTGCGATCCTCACGAAGACGAGCCACGTCAGCACGACCGGGATGACGCCCCACGGGTTGACCACGACGCCGGTGATCGCCGCCGAGCAGAGCGGGAACAGCACGCCCGCGAGCATCGCCTGGGCGATCGACGGCGGAATGCGGGCGATCAGGCGCCCGAGCTGCGGCCACAGCGCGGTGAGGAGGATCAGCGCCGCTGTGACGAGGAATGCCCCGACGGCGGCCGGCCAGCCGCCCTCCACGGTCCCGGTCGAGGCGAGGACTGCGGCGCCGGGGGTGGACCACGAGACCGTGATCGGCATGCGATAGCGCCAGGCGAGGATGATCGACGCGACGCCCATCGTCACGCACAGCACCAGCAGCCCGCTCGCCGCCTGCGCGGCGGTCGCTCCGACGGCATCCAGACCGGTCAGGACCACCGCGAAGGCGCTCGTCACGCCGACCAAGGCGGTGATGATGCCGGCGACGATCGGCCGGGACAGCGGGGCGCGGTCGGTGCGGATGTCGGTCATCAGGGTTCGACGGTAGCCGAATGTCCGCTGACGCACCCGGGTCCAACGGCGGGTGGGTGGACCGGCGTGTCAGGCGACCCCGAGCCGTGCCATCCTCGCCTGGTCAGGCCGTGACGACCTGCGCGGTGCCGAGCGGCGCGTTGGGACCCATCTCGTCGGCGATGCGATTCGCCTCCTCGATGAGCGTCGCGACGATGTCCGCCTCGGGCACGGTCTTGATGACCTGCCCCTTGACGAAGATCTGTCCCTTGCCGTTGCCGGACGCGACGCCGAGGTCTGCTTCGCGGGCCTCGCCCGGTCCGTTGACGACGCACCCCATCACGGCGACGCGCAGCGGGACCGTCATGTCCTTCAGGCCCTCGGTCACGTTGTCGGCGAGCGTGTATACGTCCACCTGCGCACGACCGCACGACGGGCACGAGACGATCTCCAGCTTGCGCTCGCGGAGATTCAGGGACTGCAGGATCTGGTGGCCGACCTTCACCTCCTCGGCGGGCGGCGCCGAGAGCGACACGCGGATCGTGTCGCCGATGCCCTCCGACAGCAGGATGCCGAACGCGGTCGCGCTCTTGATCGTCCCCTGGAACGCCGGCCCTGCCTCGGTCACGCCCAGGTGCAGCGGCCAGTCGCCGCGCTCCGCCAGAAGACGGTAGGCCTTGACCATCACGACGGGATCGTTGTGCTTGACCGAGATCTTGAAGTCGTGGAAATCGTGCTCCTCGAACAGCGACGCTTCCCACACGGCGCTCTCCACGAGCGCCTCCGGCGTCGCCTTCCCGTACTTCT
The DNA here is from genome assembly GCF_059090765.1 of Arthrobacter sp. Cza30. NCBI lineage: Bacteria > Bacillati > Actinomycetota > Actinomycetes > Micrococcales > Micrococcaceae > Arthrobacter > Arthrobacter sp. Cza30. The sequence goes on from NZ_JBNHGA010000009.1 coordinate 119,354, forward strand.
CGAGCAGACGCCTGTCGAGCGAGCCCGCGTTCACGCCGATGCGCAGCGAGACGCCGGCCGCCTGCGCCGCCTTGGCGATCGCGCCGACCTGGTCGTCGAACTTGCGGATGTTGCCGGGGTTCACGCGCACGGCGGCGCAGCCGGCGTCGATCGCCTGGAAGACGTACTTCGGCTGGAAGTGGATGTCGGCGATCACCGGGATCTGGCTCTTCGCGGCGATGATGTGGAGCACGTCCGCGTCGTCCTGCGACGGCACCGCGACACGCACGATCTCGCATCCGGATGCCGTGAGCTCGGCGATCTGCTGCAGGGTCGCGTTGATGTTCGTGGTCGGCGTCGTGGTCATCGACTGGACGCTGATCGGCGCGTCGCCGCCGACGAGCACCTTGCCGACCCGGATCTGACGGCTCTTGCGACGGGGGGCGAGCGTTTCGGGGACCTTGGGCATCCCGATGTTGACGGCTGGCACGCATCCAGCCTACGCGGCGGGGTCGCACCGGGGCTGGCCGACGGCTGAGCGCCCGCCGAGACTCGCCCGCTCGCGGCGCGCAGCCGCATTCAGGTTCCGGATGCCGTCGGGGCCGTCTCCTCCAGCGCGCGGATCAGCGTGCGTGCGTCGTACGGACCGACGTGGCGCACGCCGTTGATGAAGAAGGTCGGCACCGAGGTGATGTCCATGGCCTCGGCATCCAGCATGTCGTCTCGGACCCGACCGGTGACCTTCGGCGAGCTGAGGTCCTCCTCGAAGCGGTCGACGTCCAGGCCGAGAACGCGCGCCCGACGGATGATGTCCGACGGCAGCTGGTGCTCCTGGTCGGCGAACAGGCTCCGCGCGAACTCGGGGAGTCTGCCCTGCAGCGCCGCCGCCTCCGCCGCCTCGGCCGCGGCGAGCGCATTCGGATGCTGCCTCTCCAGCGGCGCATGCCGCCACACGTAGAGCAGCCGGTCGCCGAGTTCGCGACGCACCTCCTCGATCGATCCGGACGCCTTCGAGCAGAAGGGGCATTGGAAGTCGCCGTACTCGACGATCGTCAGCGGCGCGTTGACGTCGCCGTAGATGTGGTCGCGCTCCGGGTCGATCGGACGAACCAGCGTCCGGCCGCCGTCCTCGTCGGGACGGCGGGCGTCGGAGATGCGGAAGGCGATCGCCGCCAGCACGAAGGCGATGACGGATGCCGCGAGCACGCCCACGCGCGCCTCGTTCTGCACCGCATCGTCGTCGATGGCGAGGTCGACGATGAAGAGCGAGATCGTGAAGCCGATGCCGCACAGCAGTGCACCACCGGCGATGCGGTCGAGCGTCAGTCCGAGACCGAAGTCGCCGAGATGCAGCCGTCTGATCAGCGCGGCTGCCCCGAAGACGCCGATGAACTTGCCGGCGACGAGCCCCACCACGACCGCCCAGGTCACAGGCGACTGCGCCGCGGCGAGCAGGATCGGACCGGTGAGCTGGACGCCGGCGTTGGCGAGGGCGAAGAGCGGCAGGATCACGTAGGCGACATACGGGGCGTAGGCCGACTGCAGCCGCTCGTTGATGGAGATCGACTCCCGCAGACTGTTCGCGGCGAGCCGGGCATACTCGCTGTTCGGCGACTGGCGGAAGGTGCGCGCCAGTTCCAGAGCCTGCTCGACGTCGCGGCGGTTCGGACGGTACACCGGCACCAGCAGGGCGATCGCGACGCCGGCCAGCGTCGGGTGCACGCCCGACGCGAGGAAGGCCAGCCACACGATGATCGACAGCGTCGCGTAGATCGGCCCGCGGCCACGTGGGACGTACCGCGTGAGGAAGATCCCGACGAGTCCGAGGGCGGCCACCAGCAGCGGCAATGGCGTGAAGTTCTCGGTGTAGAACAGCGCGATGATGCTAAGCGCCCCGATGTCGTCGACGACGGCGAGAGCGAGGAGGAAGACGCGGAGGCGACCCGACGCCCGCGGCCCGACCAACGCGAGCGCCCCCACGAGGAACGCGGTGTCGGTGGAGATCACGACACCCCATGCGTGCTCATGACCGGACCCGTTCGCCACGAGGAGGAACAGCAGGGCGGGAAGAAGCAGACCCGCCACGGCGGCGAGGACCGGGATCATCGCCCGCGACCAGCTCGTCAGCTCGCCGATCGCGAACTCTCGGCGCACCTCCAGCCCGACGGTGAAGAAGAAGATCGCCATGAGCGCGTCGTTGACGAGCGCGTGGAGCGTGAACTCGAGCCGGATGTCCCCCACCCCGATGGACAGATGGGTCTCCCAGAAGTCGTGGTACGAGCCGAACGAGATGTTGGCCCAGACGATCGCGGCTGCTGTGGCCAGCAGCAGAAGAAGGGCACCCGTCCGCGCTTCCCCGACATTGCGGATCCTCTCCGCGATGGACGGGCGGCGCCGAGGCCCGGGCCGTTCGGGCTCGGGCGATCGCCCGATCGTCGTGAGCTGCGTCATCGGTCCTCGTCGTCGCTCGAGATCTGAGGGGCACCGGCGAGATCCCGGCGCACCGCGACCAGTATCCTGCGGTCCGATCCCGTCCGGTAGCGCGAATGAGGACCATCGGGGCCGGTGTGGTAGGTTCGGCGCATGTCCGCGCGACTTCACTGGTGGCTCACCGCATAGGCGGTGGGTTCGCGCGACCACGACCGCCTCCGGGCGGTCTTCTTTTTCGTAGGGCGACCGCCCCCACGACGAAAGAGTTGAATGACCGGGCCTGCCCACTCCCCCGCTCCCGATGTCCCCCACCTGGCCGATCTGGCCGGTCGAGGCATCCCCTTCGCCCTCATCGCCCGCGACGGCGTCACCGTGGAGGTGCTCACCGGCGACGTGGTCGACGTCGACCTGCTCGGTGACATCCCGCTCGCGGATGCGTCGGGAAGGCCTCGTGAAGTGCTGGCGCTGGTCCCGTTCCGTCAGGTTCGCGAGCGCGGCTTCGCGTGCCACGATGACGGGGCGCCGCTGCGGTGCCTCGTGGTGGAGCGGCATGTCGCCATGGCGCGGGATGAGGCGCTGGCCCAGCTGCCGACCGAGACAGTGCCGCTCGAGGATGCGGGCTTCGACATCTCGGACGAGGACTACGCCGAGATCGTGCGCCGCGTCATCGCGGACGAGATCGGTCGCGGCGAAGGGGCGAACTTCGTCATCCGGCGGGACTTCACCGCCGGCGTGCCCACGGATGCCGCCACGGCGGCGCTGACGTGGTTCCGGGCGCTCCTGGAGCACGAGCGCGGTGCGTACTGGACCTTCGCCATCGTCACGCCCGGGCACGTCGCTGTCGGGGCGAGCCCGGAGGCGCATGTGAGCGCGCGGGACGGCGTCGTGACGATGAATCCCATCTCGGGAACCTTCCGTCACCCGGAAGGCGGCGCGACGGCAGAGACCCTCAGCCGCTTCCTGGAGTCGACGAAGGAGACCGAGGAGCTCTTCATGGTCGTCGACGAGGAGCTGAAGATGATGAGCGCGGTCTGCGCGGACGGCGGCCGCATCACCGGACCGCATCTGAAGGAGATGTCGCGCCTGACGCACACGGAGTACGTGCTGCGGGGCCGAAGCCGCATGGACCCGCGCGACATCCTCCGCGAGACGATGTTCGCGCCGACGGTGACGGGATCGCCCATGCAGAACGCGTGCTCGGTCATCACGCGGCACGAGCGGACCCCGCGCGGCTATTACTCCGGCGTCGCGGCGCTGTTCACGCCGCGCCCGGCAGCCGCATCCGGCGCCGCCCCGACGGACGAGCCGACCCACGACCTCGACGCTCCGATCCTCATCCGCACCGCGTACCTGGTCGACGGCCGGCTGCGTGTGCCCGTGGGTGCCACCCTCGTGCGCCACTCCGACCCGTACGGCGAGGTCGGAGAGACGCACGGCAAGGCGGCCGGCGTTCTCGGAGCGATCGGGGCGGTGCCGCGCGACGCCGCGGCCGAGGTCGCCGCCGCACAGATCGACGAGGACGCGCCCGCACCCACGCCCCGGCGACTGGCCGACGACCCGGCCATCGCGACGCTGCTCGCGTCACGGAACGCGCGACTGGCGGACTTCTGGCTGAACCCGCAGGGCGGTGACGCCGACGGGCCCTTCTCCGGCCGTGCGGCGCTGGTCGTCGACGCCGAGGACCGCTTCACGACGATGCTGGCCCACCAGCTCCGCCACCTCGGCCTGGACGTCGAGATCGCCGCGTGGGACGACGTGACCGACGATCGGATCGACGGGGCCGAACTGCTGGTGTCGGGCCCCGGTCCGGGTGACCCGCGCGATGCCTCCTCGCCGCGCATGCGGCGCATGCGGGACGTCGTGGCGCGCCGCCGCTCCTCAGGCCGGCCGCTCCTGGCGGTCTGCCTCAGCCACCAGATCCTCGCGGACTCTCTCGGCATCGAGCTCGCGCCGCTCGCGGCACCGCACCAGGGTGTGCAGAAGACCGTCGACGTGTTCGGCGCACCGGCCTCGATCGGCTTCTACAACACCTTCACGGCGCGGGTCGCCCGGGCCACCGATCGTCTCGGCGAGGCCGAGGTCGCGGCGGATCCGACCACCGGGGACGTGTACGCGCTTCGCGGCCCCGGCTACGCCTCGGTGCAGGGCCACCTGGAGTCGATCCTGTCGCGCGACGGCATGATCACCTTGCAGCGTCTGGTCGAGCACGCGCTCACGCCGGTCGACGCCTGAGAGCCTCGCGGCTCAGCGACCGATACGGCGCTCGAGCAGGCGACGCTCCGCCTCATTCGCGGTGAGCTCGAGCGCACGAAGGTCGGCGGCCATCGCCTCGTCGGTGCGTCCGACACCGCGCAGCAGGTGTGCGCGTACGGCGTGCCACAGGTGGGACCGGCCGAGCGACGCCTCGAGAGCCTCCACCTCCGCGAGCGCGACGGCCGCACCGCCGACGCGCTCGAGCGCGACAGCGCGGTTCAGCCGCACCACCGGTGAGGAGTCGTACCCGAGCAGCAGGTCGTAGAGGACCAGCACCTGGGGCCAGTCGGTGTCCGCCGACCGCTTCGCGTCGGCGTGGCACGCCGCGATCGCCGCATGGAGCTGCCATCTTCCCGGCCGGCGAAGGCGGGCCGCCCGATCGAGTTCGGAACGCGCCCGCGCGATGAGCGCACCGTCCCAGCGCGCCCGGTCCTGATCCTCCAGCAGCACCAGCTCGCCGTCGACGGCGCGAGCGGATTCGCGTGCCCGGTGGAACAGCAGCAGCGAGAGCAGGCCGTGCGTTTCCGGCTCACGCGGCAGCGCGGCGGCGATCACCTGCGCGAGCCAGAGCGCGTCCTCGGCCAGATCGCGATCGGCCGCCGCGTCCCCGCCGGAGACGAAATGCGCCTGACTGTACATCACCGACACGACGGCGAGCACGATATCGAGGCGCCCGGCGCGTTCTGCACCCTCCGGGATCCGCAGCGGGATCCCCGCGGCTCCGATCTTGCGTTTCGCACGGACGATCCGCTGCGCCGTCGCCTGCTCCGTGCTGAACGTCGCTCGCGCGATCTGCGCGGTCGTCAGCCCGCACACGGCGCGCAGCGTGAGGGCCAGCTGCGCATCCGCCGACAGCGCCGGATGGCAGCAGCCGAACAGCAGCGGGAGGCGATCGTCCGCGTCGGGATCCGGCTCGTGCGTCACCGTGGTCGCCCAGGCCCCCAGAAGGGCGAGCTTCTCCCGGTAGCGCCTGTCGCGGCGCAGGCGATCGAGGGCGTTGTGGCGCGCGGCCTGCGTCAGCCACGCGCCGGGCTTGGGCGGGATGCCTCGCAGCCGCCATTCCCGCAGCGCCTCCTCGACCGCCGCCGCGACCGCCTCCTCTGCGACATCGAGGTCCCCCAGCGACGAGGCGAGAGTGGCGACGATCCGTCCCGATTCCTCGCGGACCACGCGCGCCAGGAGGAGATCGGATGCCGCGGCCCCGCCAGGGCCGGCCGCGGCATCCGTTCCGGTCACTGCTCGAACTGGCTGTAGTCGGTGACCATGGGCCGGATCTCCACCGCCGACCCCGGCAGCTCCAGCGACGGCCAGGTCTTGACCAGCGCGATCGCCGCATCCATGTCGGGGACGTCGATGATGCTGAACCCGCCGATCACCTCCTTGGCCTCCGAGAACGGGCCGTCGACGACGACCGCGCCGTTCTCGCTGTGCTTGACCGTCGTCGCGGTCTCGACGGGCTGCAGCTCCGCCCCGCCGTCGGCGATCTGGCCGTCATGCTCCTGGAACCACTGGTAGATGCGCGCGTAATCCTCCTGCATCCGCTCGGGCGGCACCTGCGCATCCAGTTCCGGGTTGCTCGTGAACATCAGCACGTACTTCACGGTCTTGTCCTTCCGTCAGTGGAACCGTTTCATCCCCACAGCGAACGGACAAGGCCGATCTCGACACGACCGCCGAGAAAAGTCAGAACAGGCTGACCGGATTGATGATGTCCGCGAGGATCAGCACCGCGCCCATCGCGACCAGCGCCACCACGACGATGAACGTCACGGGCACGAGCTTCGTGGCATCCACCGGCTTGGGCGGCGGCCGGCGGAAGAGCTTCGCCCACGCCCGCTTGAGCCCGTCCCACAGCGCCACCGCGACGTGACCGCCATCCAGCGGCAGAAGCGGCACGAGGTTGAACACGAACAGGGCGATGTTCAGCGAGGCCAGCAGCGACAGGAAGCCTGCGACGCGGTTGAGGATCGGGGCGTCCGTGGCGGCGACCTCACCCGAGAGCCGACCGGCACCGACGATGCTCAGCGGTCCGTTCGGGTCGCGCTTCTCCCCGGTGATGAGCGTCGCGGCGGTGTCCCACACCTTGACGGGAAGCTGCCAGATGATCCCGGCCACCGCGCCGACGTTCTCGACGGCGGCGCGCGGCGCCTCCCAGATGGGCTGGCGGACGTACTCCACCGTCGGCCTGATCCCGACGAACCCGATCTCATCGCCCGCGGCGGCGGCGGCGGTCGCGTCGATCGCCGCCGGAACGACGGTGATCGTGCGCTCCTGGCCGTCGCGCTCGATCAGGAGCGACAGCTCCTCACCCGGTGCGCCCTGGATGATGGCGGATGCCTCGGCGAAGTCGGCGACCGCCTGCCCGTCGATCGAGAGGATCGTGTCGCCGGCCTGGATTCCGGCCTGCTCGGCGGGTGGCGCGGGGTCGCCGGGCGCGCACTCGGTGGATGCCGTCGCCGGCGCGCACTCCGACAGGGCGGACACGGTGGTCGTGGCCGTCTGGATGCCGATGCCGGTCAGCAGGATCGCGAACAGCACGATGGCGAGCAGGAAGTTCATGAAGGGGCCGCCGAGCATCACGACGACCCGCTTCCAGACCGGAAGCCGGTAGAACACGCGATCGTCGCCGCCGATGAGGGTCTCCTCGTTGGCGGCGCGCGCATCCTGCACCATCGTCGCGAAGAAGCCGCCGCCGGCCCGGCCGGTCCGACCGTTCGGCGTCTGCGTCTGTCGAACGGTCGGCGGGTACATGCCGGCCATCGAGATGTAGCCGCCGAGCGGGATCGCCTTGACGCCGTACTCGGTCTCGCCGAAGCGTCGCGACCACAGGGTCGGCCCGAAGCCGATCATGTACTGGCCGACCCGCACGCCGAACTTCTTCGCCGGCCACAGGTGCCCCAGCTCGTGAAGCGCGATCGACACCGCCAGGCCCACGACCATGAGCACCACGCCGATGACGAATGCGAGAGCTTCCACACGCTCACGGTACCCGCGCCGGGCTTTGAGTTGGCCGAGACACCGGGGGGCGGGCCCGGCGCGCGTGGAATAGGCTCGGCGACGGAGGAACCGTGACCGCACGCCACCTGCGCGCCCTGCGAGGAGTCGCCGCTGCGTCGGTCGCGACGATCCTCGCAGCGACGGCTCACACGCTCGCCGGCGGAGGGGCACCCGCGCCCGCCCTGGTCGTGGCGGTCGCAACACTGGCGTCACCGTTCGCCGTCGCTCTCGTCGGCCGCCGCGTGCGTCTGTGGCGCGTGGCGGGCGCCGTGCTGGTCAGCCAGCTGCTCTTCCACACCGCCTTCGCGATCACCGCAGGCGCCGACCCGGCGACGATCCACGGCGCGCACGCGCATCACGTGCCGCTCACGGTCGGCGCCGACGCCGGCCTGGTGATCCCCGACGCGGCCATGGCGCTCGCGCACATCCTCGCCGCAGCGGGCACGGTGGTCGCGCTGTTCGGCGGCGAGCGGATGCTGCAGGCCCTCGGACGAGGCATCCGCTCGCTGTTCGCGCGCACCCGCGGGGTCGCGACGCTGCCGATCGTCCACCGGGTCCCCGCCGCCCCGGCGCGACTCTCCCCGGCGCCCCGCATCGTTCTGTCGGATCTGTCTCGACGCGGCCCGCCCGCCTTCGTCTGAGCGGCCGTTCGCGGTCGCAGCGCCGGCACCCTCGGAGCGCCGGCTTCTCCGCACGCCGCGCGCGCGGCGCTGTCGCGCGCGCATCTCGACGAAGGAACCCCATGAACATCACCACATCCGCCCGCTCCCGCCGCACCGCCGCCCTCGGCATCGCCGGCGGCCTCGCCCTCGTGATCGGTGCGCCGCTGGCCGCATCGGCGCACGTCCATGTCGACCCCGGCACCGTGTCGGCCGGCGCGACGGAGACGCTCACGTTCTCGTTCTCGCACGGATGCGACGGCTCCCCCACGACCGCCCTCGTGATCGACATCCCCGACGGCGTCGGCAACGCCACCCCCGTCGTCCAGGGAGGATGGACGATCGCCCGCGAGACCGGGGGCGACGGCATCCCGACCCGGATCACCTACACGGCCGCCACGCCGGTCGAGGATCACCTGAAGGCCACCGTCTCGATGGACGTGCTCTTCGACGAATCCGCCGCCGACACGACGCTCGCCTTTCCGGTGACGCAGCTCTGCGAGACCGGCGAGACCGCCTGGACGCAGGTCGCGGGCGACGGCGAGGACCCGCACGACCTCGATGCGCCCGCACCGGTCGTGGCCGTGGGCGCCGCGGCCGAGGAAGACGATCACGGAACCGCCACCCACGAGGCCGGAGCGTCCGACGCCGCCGACACGGCCGGAACGGCGACGGATGCCGGGGCCGGCGCCGATCCGGTCGCGCGGTGGCTCGCCGGCGGCGCACTCGCCGCCGGGCTCGCCGCCCTCCTCGTGGCGCTCCTGCGCGGACGCGCACGTCGCTCCTGACCGGCGCGACCGATTCCGCCCAACCCAGCGAGCGGCGGGCCAGGGTGAGCATCGCCCCGGCCCGCCGCCTCTCACGACGGCTCGCCCGGCGACCGCACCGCGGTCGCCGGGCGAGCGGTCGGCACACGGGCGGGTGAGAAGATGGAGAGCCATGTCGACTGACGCGCCCTCCAACCTGCCCCCCGTGCTCCGCCCGGACGCGCCGCCCACCCACTTCCTCGCGGACCTCGCGGCGCGCTTCGCGATCGACGTGCGCGGCGATGTGGAGGGGGCGACGCTCACCGGGATCACCCTGGCCACGGCAGACCTCCGACCGGGTGACGTCTTCGTCGCGGTCAAGGGCGTGAACCGGCACGGCGCGGAATTCGCCGGCGCCGCGGCGGAGAAGGGCGCCGTCGCGGTGATCACGGACGCCGAAGGTGCCGACGCGGCTGCGGCGAGCGGACTGCCGGTGATCCTCGTCGACGACCCGCGGGCCTCACTGGGCGAGCTGTCGGCATGGGTGTACGGCACCGGTCGCGACGACGACCTGCCGCTGCTGTTCGGCACGACCGGGACCAACGGCAAGACGAGCGTCTCGCACCTGCTGGAGGGGATCCTCGGGCAGCTCGGCGTCACGACGGGACTGTCCTCGACCGCCGAGCGTCACATCGCCGGTCAGGTGATCGTCTCGCGGCTGACGACCCCCGAGGCGTACGAGATGCATGCGCTCCTGGCGCTCATGCGCGAGCGGGGCGTGGAGGCGGTCGCGGTCGAAGTCAGCGCCCAGGCGCTGAGCCGGCGTCGTGTCGACGGCATCGTGTTCGACGTGGCCGGCTTCACCAACCTCACGCACGACCACCTCGACGACTACGCCGACATGCGCGAGTATTTCGAGGCGAAGATGCCGCTGTTCCGTCCCGACCGCGCGCGCCGCGGTGTCGTGTGCATCGACTCCGAGCCCGGCGCCGAGGTGGTCGCCCGCAGCGGCATCCCGACCGTGACGGTCGGCACGCCGGCCCTCGCCTCGGACCCCGCTGCGGCTGCGGCGGCCGACTGGGTCGTCGACATCCTCGACGAGATGCAGATCGGCACGCGGTTCCGCCTCACCGCCCGCGACGGCCGGTCGCTCACGACCCTCGTCCCCGTGATCGGACGCCACATGGCAGCGAACGCGGGCCTCGCGATCGTGATGATCCTCGAGGGCGGCTACCCCTGGGAACGCCTGACCGCCGCGCTGGACGGGCGGCGGATCGAGGCCTACCTCCCCGGACGTACCGAGCTCGTCTCGGGCGAGACCGGCCCCGCTGTCTACGTCGACTTCGGCCACTCCCCCGACGCCTTCGAGAAGACCCTCGCCGCTGTCCGGCGCGTCACGCCGGGCAAGGTGGTGATGCTCTTCGGCGCCGACGGTGACCGCGACGCCACGAAGCGGCATGACATGGGACGCACCGCCGTCGAAGGCAGCGACGTCCTCATCGTGACCGACCACCATCCGCGGCACGAGGATCCCGACGCCATCCGTGCGACGCTCCTCGAGGGAGCGCGGCGCGCACGCCCCGACGCCGAGATCCACGAGTACTCGCCGCCCGAGCGCGCCATCATCGAGGCGGTCGCCCTCGTCGGCGACGGTGACGCCATCCTGTGGGCGGGACCCGGGCACCAGGACTACCGCGACATCCGCGGCGTGCGCACGCCGTACTCGGCACGAGAGCTCGCGCGACGGGCCCTGCGCGACGCGGGGTGGCCGGTGCCCGAGCCGCATTGGCCGGTCCCGTACCCGGCGGACCACACGCCGGCATCCGATCCGCTGCGGCCCGCCTACCCCGAGGCCTGACCCGCGCGCACCGGCGCCTGGACCGGGGTCAGCCGGAGGCGGCGATCGCGCGGTCGGCGGCAGCGCGCGCCCACCGCTCGGCTTCGCCGAGCGACTCCCGCGTGAGATCCCGCGGAGCCTCGTGCTCGTCGACGATGCGCTGCACGATGTCGAGGATCCCGGTGAAGGTCAGCCGGCCCTCGTGGAAGGCATCCACCGCCTGCTCGTTCGCGGCGTTGAACACCGCCGGATACGTCGCCCCTGCGGCGCCGACGCGCTTGGCGAGCCGGACGGCGGGGAAGGCCTCCTCGTCGAGCGGCTCGAACGTCCACGAGGTCGCGGTCGTCCAGTCCAGCGGTCGACCCACCCCCGCGACACGATGCGGCCAGGCCAATCCCAGCGAGATCGGCAGTCGCATGTCGGGCGGCGACGCCTGCGCGATCGTGGACCCGTCGACGAACTCGACCATGGAGTGGACGATCGACTGAGGGTGCACGACGACGTCGATGTCGTCGTACGGCACACCGAACAGCAGGTGCGCCTCGATCACCTCGAGACCCTTGTTGACCAGCGTCGCCGAGTTCGTCGTGACGACACGTCCCATGTCCCAGGTCGGGTGCGCGAGAGCCTCGGCCGGTGTCACGTCCGCGAGCGACTCGCGACTGCGGCCACGGAACGGACCGCCGGATGCCGTCAGCACGAGCCGGCGCACCTCGGCGCTCCCACCCGCGCGCAGCGCCTGCGCGATCGCGGAGTGCTCCGAGTCGACGGGGACGATCTGCCCGGGCCGGGCGAGGGCTGTCACGAGGTCGCCGCCGACGATGAGCGACTCCTTGTTGGCCAGCGCCAGCGTGCGCCCCGACTCCAGCGCCGCCAGCGTCGGCCCGAGCCCCACCGAGCCGGTGATGCCGTTGAGCACCACGTCGGCCTCGACGTCGCGGACCAGCTGCTCGGCCTCGGCCGCGCCCAGCGCGGTCTGCTCGACCCCGAACTCGTCAGCCTGCGCCCCGAGGGCGTCGCGATCGGAGCCCGCAGCGAGCCCCACGACCTCGAAGCGCTGCGGGTTCGCGCGGATCACATCGAGGGCTTGAGTGCCGATCGAGCCGGTGGAGCCGAGGATGAGGACGCGCCGCACCGGTTCAGCCGAGAGGCTCACTGCTCGGTGGCCGCCGTCCCGAGGATGTCGATCACGAACACGAGCGTCTGCCCGGCCAGCTCGCTGCCCGACGAACCGGCCTCACCGTACGCGCATGCGGGCGACATCGACACCAGGACCTGCGATCCGACCTTCTGGCCCTCCAGCGCACGCTTGAAGCCGACCACCACGCCGTCGGTCGGGAACTCCGTGGCCTCGCCGCGGTCGTAGCTGGAGTCGAACACCGTGCCGTCGGCCCACGTGACGCCCTCGTAGTTCACCTCGACGGTGTCACCGGCTCCGACCTCCTCGCCGTCTCCCTCCTCGAGCACCTCGACACGCACGCCGGACGGCGGCTCGACCGAGGGAACGGTGATCGTGGGGTTGTCGTCGCTGAACGCGACGGTCGGCACGTCGGACTCGAACGGCTCGACCGCGCACCATTCGCTCTCGGGCGTGGCCGACACGACGTCGACGACGTACACCTGCGCGGCGCTGGAATCGGTGGCGGGAAGAGCGGCGACGACCCGCGTGCCGGGCGTGGCGCAGCCGACGAGCTCACCGAGCGGCGAGACCGAGGAGATCTGCTGGGGCTGCATCGCGGTGTCGTACCCGAGGGTGCCGAGCACCTCGCCCGTGCTGGCATCCAGCGCGGTCAGCGACAGCGTCACGTAGTCGCCGTTCTCGATCGGCGCGCCGTCGCCTTCGGTGACCACCGTCCGCTCCACAGCGGTGACCTCCAGCGGCGCGGTGAAGGTGACCGAGGGCTGTGTGTTGAACTCGCCCTCGACGGTCACGGCATCGGAGGCGGCACCGGCCGGCGCGGCGGCCTCGCAGAGGTTGGCCGCGGGCTCGGCCGTCGGGGACTCTGTCGTCGCGGGGTCGGGCGAGCCGGAGCATCCGGCGAGCAGAAGCGCCGATGCGGCGGCCAGGGACAGGGCGACGAGCGGACGAGTGCGCACGAAAAGAACCTCGAGTCGTGTGGGGGCGGACTCCCCATCTTTCCGCATGTTTCCTCCGTCCGTGCTGGGAAAGCACTATGCCGTCGACGGAATGGAAGCCGGAGTACCCTCGACGGGTGACTTCCGACCTGGTTCCCGACGCCGCCGCCGAGGAAGCGCAGACCGTCCCGGTCCGTTCGATGGGCGCCACCTACGCGCTGGGTCGCTTCGTCGTCGCCCCGCTCGCGCGGCTGGTGTACCGGCCGCACGTGGAGGGCCGCGACAACGTGCCGCGCACCGGTCCGGTGATCTTCGCCAGCAACCACCTGTCGTTCATCGACTCCGTCGCCATCCCGGTGGCCTCCCCGCGTCCCGTGCACTTCCTCGCCAAGTCGAGTTATTTCGAGGGAAGAGGGGTGGGCGGCTGGCTGTCGAAGGAGTTCTTCACCGCCATCGGCGCCGTCCCCGTGCGCCGTGGCGCCGGGCAGGCGGCACTGGACGCCCTGGACCAGCAGCGGGCGCTCCTGGACGACGGCAAAGCCGTCGCGCTGTATCCCGAGGGCACGCGCTCCCTCGACGGACGCCTCTACAAGGGCCGCACCGGCGTCGCCTTCCTCGCCCTGGAGACGGGCGCGCCGGTGGTCCCCGTCGGGCTCATCGGCACCGATCGCGTCATGCCGGTCGGCGCGAGGTTCCCGTCGTTGGATCAGCGGGTCACGGTCCGGTTCGGCCAGCCCCTCGATCTGCGTCATCACGGCCCGGCCTCATCCGGACGCGCGCGCCGCCTCGCCACCGACGAGATCATGTCGGCCATCCATGCGCTGTCGGGCCAGGAACTCGCGGGCGCCTACAACGAGGTGCCCGCGCAGAACCCGATCGAGCGGATCAAGCAGGTCCTCCCCCACGAGCGTCGCTGACCGCCCCGACGGCATCCCACCGCCCCTCGACGGCATCCCACCGCCCCCTCCTCTTCCGCGAGACTGCAACGGAGCGCCGAGACAGCGGTCGCGGGCATGCAGTCTCGGCGCCCGGATGCTGTCTCGCGAGCAGCGAGAGCAGCGAGCGGAACGGAGCGGAGCGGGAGCGGAGCGGGAGCGGAGCGGGAACGTCAGCGAGCGGGGACGGCCGCGACCACGACGGTCGGCTCGTGCCGCACCGGGAAATTGACCGAGTTCGCGATGAAACACCACTCGTGCGCCTGCTCGTGCGCCACAGTCGCGGCTTCCGTCATGGACTCCTCCGCGACGGTGACCCGCGGCCGCAGGATCACCTCGCGGAACGCGCCCCCTCCGCGACCGTCCTCGACCATGACCCCGGAAGCGTCGTCCTCGTAGTCGACCACGACGACCCCCGCCTTCACGCACGCGTGCAGGTACGACAGCAGGTGGCACTGGCTCAGTGCAGCCAGCAGCATGTCCTCGGGATTCCACCGCGTCGGGTCGCCACGGAAGGGCTTGTCGCTCGAGGCGAGGAGCGTCGGCTTGCCGGCGATGTCGATGGTGACGGAGCGGTCGTAGTCCCGGTAGCCGGAGGTTCCGGAGCCGCGGTTCCCGGTCCACGCCGTTCGGACGGAGTATCGATGCTCACCGAACATGAGCACAGTCTGTCATGCCGGCCGTGCCGACCCGCGACGGTAGGCTGGCGGGGTGCCGCAGACCTTCGCCGCAGCCGACGCCGTCGAGCTCGCCGTCGTGGAGCGCAGCGGCTTCGTGGAGTCCCGGCACGCCGGGATGGCGATCGTCCTGGCTCCCGACGGCACGATCGCGCAGAAGCTGGGCGATCCGTCGGCCCTGATCCTGCCGCGGTCGAGCATGAAGCCCCTCCAGGCGCTCGGATGCCTCTCCGCCGGCGCGCCGCTCGAAGGCGAGCAGCTCGCGCTGGCGACCGCCAGCCACTCCGGCACCGACCGACACGTCGAGGTCGTGCGTGCGATCCTCGCCGCGGCCGGCCTGAGCGAGGACGCTTTGGGCTGTCCGCCCGCCTGGCCCGGCGACGTCCCGACGCGCGATGAGCTCGTGCGCGACCTCGGGCAGCCGCAGCGCATCCGCATGAACTGCTCCGGCAAGCATGCCTCGATGCTGCTGACCTGCACGGCCAACGGCTGGGATCCCGACGGATACCTCGCCCCCGAGCATCCGGTCCAGATCCATCTCCGCGACGTCATCGAGCGTCTCGTCGGCGAGCGCGTCGCCGCGACCGCCGTCGACGGCTGTGGCGCGCCGATCTACGTCGTCACCCTCTTCGGACTCGCCCGCGCGATCCACCGGATGGGCACGGCGTCGGCGACCTCCCCGTTCGCGCTGCACCGCAGCGCCGGCGCGCTGGTCCAGGCGGTGCGCGCCGACCCATGGACCATCGACGGACCGGGCCGGCCGGACACCATCGTGATCGAGCGGCTCGGCGTCTTCGCCAAGGGCGGCGCCGAAGGCGTCATGGTGATGGTCGCGCCCGATGGCACCACGGTCGCGCTCAAGATGCTCGACGGCAGCGGGCGCGCCGCGACGGCCGTCGCCCTGCGGCTTCTCGAACGGCATGGGGCGCTTGCGCCTTCCGACGTCGCCGAGACGATGACCAGGCTCCCGCTGACCGTCACCGGCGGCGGACAGGATGTCGGGGTCATCCGCCCCGTCACCTAGAACGCGCTCCCACGAGGAGCCCGAGCGCTCCAAAGGCGGAGCGGAAAGGATCACACGATGAGGATCAGCGTCCCCACCGAGGTGAAGAACAACGAGTATCGGGTGGCTCTGACGCCGGCGGGTGTGCACGACCTGGTTGCGGCCGGCCACGAGGTGTTCGTGCAGCGCGGCGCAGGCCTGGGCTCGTCCATGCCCGATGCCGAGTACGAGGCGGCCGGCGCGGTGATGCTCGACGACGCCGCCGACGTGTGGGCACGGGCGGAGCTGCTGCTGAAGGTCAAGGAACCCGTCGCGAGCGAGTACGACTTCTTCCGCGACGACCTGGTGATCTTCACGTACCTGCACCTCGCTGCGGACCGCCCGCTCACCGAGCGCCTGATCGCCGACGAGGTCACCGCGATCGCGTACGAGACGGTGCAGCTCCCCGGAGGCGGCCTGCCCCTCCTCGCTCCGATGAGCGAGGTCGCCGGGCGCCTCGCGCCGATGGTGGGCGCCTCGACGCTCATGCGATCGGCGGGCGGCCTGGGACTGCTCATGTCCGGCGTGCCGGGAACCCGGCCCGCGACGGTGACCGTCATCGGCGGCGGCGTCGCCGGCGCGAACGCCGCCGTCATCGCCGTCGGCATGGGAGCCGACGTCACCGTCTTCGACACCAACATGCAGCGCCTGCGCTATCTCGACGACCACTTCCAGGGACGCATCAAGACCGCGTCGTCGAATCCCCTGGACCTCGACCGTGCGGTGACCGCCTCGGACCTCGTGATCGGCTCGGTCCTGATCCCGGGCGCGAAGGCCCCCAAGCTCGTGACGAACGACATGGTCGCCCGCATGCGCCCCGGATCCGTGCTCGTCGACATCGCCGTCGACCAGGGCGGGTGCTTCGAGGACACGCATCCCACGACGCACGCCGATCCCACATTCCCCGTCCACGGCAGCATCTTCTACTGCGTGGCCAACATGCCCGGTGCTGTTCCCAACACCTCCACGTCGGCGCTCACGAACGCCACACTGCCGTACATCCGCCAGATCGCGCGCCGGGGATGGCGTGAGGCGCTGACGGCGGATGCGGCGCTCGCGGCGGGTCTGAACATCCACCGCGGGGCGGTGGTGAACCCGGGCGTCGCGACAGCGCACGATCTCGAGCTGGCGCCGCTCGCCGACGCCCTGGCCTGACGGAGCTACGGCAGCGGCTTCTCCTGGATGCCCCAGGGAGAGCCGTAGCCGGCGGGAGCGGGCGCGGCGAGCAGATCGAGGAAGGGCCGGGCGTCGAACGCCTCGGGGCCGAGCACGCCCGCTCCCGACCAGGTCCCTCGTGCCAGCAGCTCGAGCGCGATGACCGGGTTGATCGCCGTCTGCCAGACGACCGCCTGCGAGTTGTACTCCGCCATCGTTCGCTCGTTGTCGGCGACGTGGTACAGGTAGGTCGAGCGCGGCCGCCCGTCCTTGCCCTTACCGGTGACCCATACCCCGGCGCAGGTCTTCCCGGTCATCCGCTCGCCGAGCGTGGCGGGATCGGGAAGACACGCCGCCACGACATCCCGGGGCGATACCTGCACGCCCTTCACCGTGACCGGCTCGGTACGGTCGAGTCCGAGCTTGTGGAGCACCTTGAGCACCTCGATGAACTCGTCGCCGAGGCCGTACTTGAAGGTGACACGGCGGGCACGGGTCCACCGCGGCATCAGCAGCACCTCCTCGTGCTCGACGTTGACGCACTCGACCGGACCGATCCCCTCCGGGAAGTCGAACACCTCCGGCTCGCTGAAAGGGGCGGTGGTGTACCAGCCCCGGTCCTCCTCGTACACCACAGGCGGGTTGAGGCACTCCTCGATGGTGGTCCAGATCGAGAACGACGGGGCGAAGTCGTAGCCCTCCACGACGAGGTTCGCACCGTCGCGCACACCGAGCTCGTCGATCTCGCTGAACAGCTCGTCCTCGGCGTATCGCGCGAAGACGTCCGAGAGCCCGGGCTCGACGCCGATGCCCACCAGTGCCAGGCGGCCCTCCTGGCGCCACCGCTCGTCTTGGGCGAACTGCTCGTCGCCGAGCTTGACGCCCGTCAGCTCGTACGGACGATCGGGATGCCGCTGCGACAGGCTCATCGCCATGTCGAGGTACGTCGCGCCGGCGGCGAAGCAGCCTGAGAAGATCGGCATCACGAACCTCGGATCCACGGCGTTGAGCACGTGGGTGATGCCGTGCCTGCGGATGAGGCCCTCGACGGACGAGGCATCCGACGCATCGACCATGTCGCCCACGACGCGGGCGTCGTCCAACTCGGCCACCAGCGCCTGGGGTCTGGACGCGTCGTGATCGGCGATCACGAGCGCCTCGAAGAAGTCCCGCCGGACCGCGATGCGTGCCGCGGCGGAGCCGACGCCTCCCGCCCCGACGATCAGGATGCGCATTCCGGTCTTCGATGAGGTGCTTCCGGCGGACGTCACACCGCGACGCTAGGGGCGGCGCCTCGCACGGTCAAGGCGCGTCGATGCGACGGACCGGCCGGGAATCGGCGGCGGACGGACGGCTTGTCAACCCGCTCGTCGGCGCAGGCCACGGACCTAGCCTGGAGCCATGGCGGTCATGCGGCACCGGATCCTCCGGCACGACTCTGCGGAGGCTGCGCCGACGGGCGCCGGCGACGGAGTGCCGACATGGTGACCGGAACGGGCCCGGTCACCGTGCTCGCCGTGCCGGAGGCCCCGGGCCCAGGGGGCTCCCGCCGGCGCGTCGACGTCGGCCCGCTCGCCTTTCGCGTGCTGGCGAGCGCGGGTCCGGCGGGAAGCGCCCGCGCACCCGTCGTCCTCGTCCACGGGATCGGGATGTCGCATCGCTACTTCTCCAAGCTGCACGACCTCCTCGCAGCGGACGGACCGGTGTTCTCGATCGACCTGCCAGGCTTCGGCGGTCTGCCCAAGCCCGGGAAGGACGTCGATGTCGCGACGATGGCCCACGCCCTCGGCGAGGTCGTCGCGTCCCTGGGCGTCGGGCAGGTGGTGCTGGTCGGGCAGTCCATGGGGTGCCAATGGGTCGTCGAACTCGGCGCTCAGCACCCGGAACTCGTCGCCCACGTCGTCACCATCGGGCCGGTCGTGGATGCCGCGCATCGCACAGCGCTCGCTCAGGCGCTCGCGCTCGCGGTCGACTCCTCCGGCGAGCCCCCGGACGTGAACGCGATCGTCTTCACCGACTACATCCGCTGCGGCGTCCCGTGGTATCTCGCGCAGCTGCGCCACATGCTGCGCTACCCCATCGAGGAACGCGTGGCCGAGCTGTCG
Organism: Arthrobacter sp. Cza30; assembly: GCF_059090765.1. NCBI lineage: Bacteria > Bacillati > Actinomycetota > Actinomycetes > Micrococcales > Micrococcaceae > Arthrobacter > Arthrobacter sp. Cza30. The sequence goes on from NZ_JBNHGA010000009.1 coordinate 138,245, forward strand.
ATGCCGCTGCTCATCGTGCGCGGCGGGCGCGATCCCATCGCCGGGCAGGAATGGTGCCGGCGACTCCGTGACGGCGCCGCCGACGGGCAGCTCGTGCTGATCCCGGGCCACCATCACAACTGCCAGCAGTCGGCGCCGCGGGCCGTGGCATCCGCGATCCAGGCGTACGCCCCCTAGCCGGTTGCTCCGGTCCGAGCCGGCTCACCACCAGGACCGTCCTCGCAGCATGCCGCCGAAGTCCTCCGGGGACCCGCTGCCGGTGTGGCGGGAGCCGAGGTAGCTGTCCACGACCGCACGGCCCAGGTCTCCCAGTTCGGGCGCGACGACGTTGCCGCCGCAGCGGCGGGCGAGCGCGTCGATGAACCGCGCGAGACCCGGGTCGTCGCCGAGGCGGAAGAAGGTCGTCTGCGCTCCCAGCCGCTGTGCGGTGTCGAGCTCGCGGACGGTCGCGGCGACGGTGCGCGCGCCCGGCGGGTACGCGAACCGCACGTGACCGTCCGGCTCCAGGTGCGCGGTCGGCTCGCCGTCCGTGACGATCAGCAGCACCGGCTGCGCGGCCGGGTGACGGCGGAAGTGCCGTTGCGCGAGCATCAGCGCGTGGTGGAGGTTCGTGCCCTTGTCCCAGACGGCGTCCTTCGCGGTGAGTCGTTCGATGTCCATCACCTCGGCGTGACGGGCGAAGGCGATCAGCTGGAGGCTGTCGCCGCGGAAACGCGTCGAGATGAGGTGGTGCAGCGCGAGTGCGGTGCGCTTCATCGGCACCCACCGGCCGTCCATGGCCATCGAGAACGACGTGTCGACGAGGAGGGCGACCGCCGCCTGCGTCCGCTCCTCCGTCTCGACCACCTCGACATCCCGGGTGTCCAGGCGCACGCCGGCCGAGGCGTCGCCGCCGTCCGCGACGGTGCGCAGGACCGCGTTGGACACCGTGCGGGGGATGTCCCAGGCTTCGGTGTCGCCGTACGCCCACTCGCGCGTCGCGCCCGTACGGTCCCCCGCCGCCCCCGCGTTGCGCGTCTCGCGACGGCCCGTCCGGCCCGACCGCCTGGTCGCGATGTCGCGCAGCAGCGCCCGGCCGAGCTGCCGCATGGCGCGCGGCGTCAGCCGCAGCGCGCCGTCGGAGGCTCGGTGGAGCATCCCGGTGTCCTTCAGCTGCTGTTCGAGCTCGCGCAGCGCACGTGCGCTCACGGCCGCGTCCTCGCCGATGAGCCGTGACAGGGCGTCCAGGTCGATGTCGTCCATCCGCGCGCCCGGGTACATCTGACTCAGCTGGTCGGTGAGCGCGTCGAGGTCCGACAGATCCTGCATGACACCCGTGGCCTCCCCCAGGCCCGTCGGCTCGTCACCCGAGAACGATGCCGAGCCGGTCCAGTCCTCACCCGGTCTGAGCGAGCGCAGATTGTCGTCGAGACGTGCGAGCGACTGCATGAGCTCCGGCGACCCGAAGGCCTGCGCCGCGAGGCTCAGCAGCTCCTCCCGCTGCTCGGGGGTCATGGAGTTGAGCATCCGCTGCGCCGCCGCCGAGCGCTCGGCCAGTGCGTTCATGAGCTCGTCGAGATCCCGCGGGTCCTCGGGGAACTGCTCTCCGTGCTTGCGCATGAACTCGTCGAAGTCCTCCTGCGTGTCCTCACCCAGGCGGCGCTTCTCGAGCAGGTCGTTGAGGTCGTCGAGCATCTCGCGGATGGCCTGACGATCGGCTTCCGTCGCGTTCTGCAGCGCGTTCTTCATTCCGGCGAAGCGCTGATCCAGCAGCTCGCGGCCGAGGAGCTCGCGGATCCGGTCGTAGTCGGCGCGCGCCGTGGGGCTCTGCCACTCGTAGTCGGCGAGCTCATTGACGGCCGCGGCGGTGCTCGTCGGCAGATTCTCCAGCCGCATCTCGGCGAACGTGCGGATGTCATCGTCCAGTTCGACATCGCGGACGAGGTGCTTGCGCTCCTCGAGGACGGCATGGTCAAGGAGTGTGCGGATCTCGTCCAGCGTGCCGTCCAGACGGTGTCGCCGCAGGAGCTCCGCACGCCGCTCGCGCACCCGCCGGGCGATGTCGTCGAGCCCCGGGCGGTCGCGCTCGCCACGGCGGAGGTACTCCCGCAGTGCGCGCTCGGCCGAGGTCCCGGACATCACGTCCTGGCCGATCGCCTCGAGAGCGGAGCGCACCGCGACCGGCGGCGCGAGCGGGTCGCCGCCCGCGTAGCGGCCGTAGCGCATCGTGTGCACTGGTGAGCGGTGGAAGCTGCGGACCATCAGCGCCGCCTTCCGCTCCTCGCGGCCGCCCGCGTCCCGCTAGCCATAGACGGTCTCCCCTTCCGCACTCTCCTTGCCGATTCGTCGCTCGAGGTACAGCGCCTCCAGCAGCATCTCCAGCGCTCCGGCCCGCTCGCCGGGAGTGCGGGCGTCGAAGCGCTCGGCGACCTCGTCGTACAGGTCGGATTCGCCCAGCACCGGCAGTGCGGCGAGCACGTCGGAGGCGGGCACCTGCTCGCCTGTCATGACGGTGGAGCCTTCGTGCAGCGCGTCCACGAGCACGCGGGCGTCGAGGCCTCGAAGGTGCGCGCGCGCCGTGTCGGCGATCGCGGTGCGAAGCAGGTGCTCGAGAATGGCGCGCTCGCGCCCCTCCTCGCCCGTCTCGAACTCGATCTTGCCGCCGAGCACCTCCACGGCCGTCTCGAGATCGACCGGGCGGGCCACTGCGACCGTCTCATGCTGCCGCGTCGCCCGGTGCAGCGCCGACGCGGCGATCGTCTCGGCCCCCGCGATCGAGAAGCGGGCCGAGACGCCGGCGCGCTGGTCGACGGCCTCGGACTCGCGCAGGTTGCGCGTGAACCGCGCGAGCACCTCGAGCAGATGCTCGGGCACCGCGGCGACGAGGTCGGCCTCCTGGCGGATGACGGCGATCTCCTCGTCGATCGTCAGCGGATAGTGGGTGCGGATCTCCGCGCCGAAGCGATCCTGCAGCGGGGTGATGATCCGGCCGCGGTTGGTGTAGTCCTCCGGGTTCGCTGTCGCCACGACGAGGACGTCGAGGTCGAGCCGCAGCAGGTACCCGCGGATCTGGATGTCGCGTTCCTCCATCACGTTCAGCAGCGACACCTGGATGCGCTCGGCCAGGTCCGGCAGCTCGTTGATCGCGACGATCCCGCGGTGACTCCGTGGGACGAGACCGTAGTGGATCGTCTCCGGATCGCCGAGCGAGCGACCCTCGGCCACCTTGATGGGATCGACGTCCCCGATGAGATCGGCCACGGAGGTGTCGGGCGTGGCGAGCTTCTCGGCGTACCGCTCGGAGCGGTGCCGCCACGCGACCGGCAGGTCGTCGCCGAGCTCAGCGGCACGGCGGAGGGATGCCGGGGTGATGGGGTGGAACGGATGCTCACCGAGCTCGGCGCCGTCGATGACCGGGGACCACTCGTCGAGGAGACCGGAGAGGCTGCGCAGGAGCCTCGTCTTGCCCTGGCCGCGTTCGCCGAGGAGCACGATGTCGTGTCCGGCGAGGAGGGCACGCTCCAGCTGCGGGATGACCGTAGTGCCGAAGCCGTGGATGCCCGGCCACGGGTCCCTTCCCTCAGCGAGCGCCGCGAGGAGGTTCTCCCGCAGCTCCACACGCAGCGGACGATGGGTGTGCCCCGACGCACGGAGCTGACCGGTCGTGACGATCCCGGAGGGCGACGGTGTCATGACGAGAGAGTAGGTCGCTCCGGCACGGGTGAGGGCCGTATCGGAAGAAATCATGCCCGTCGCCCGGGCGACGCCGCCGGCAGCAGCGCATCGGTCAGGACGCATCCGCACGACGGGTCGGCCGGGCCGGGCCGTCGGGGAGAACCACGCGCACGGGCTCCGCTCCCGGCCGCCGAGATCAGCCACGCCCGCCCGCGACCGGGCTCGCAGTACGGCGGCAGCGCGCGCGAGCCCGCCAGAACGCGCATCTCCGGGCCACAGGCGGAGTCGATCACCAGGTCGTGGTCGCCGCGCATCTCGGCCAGGAGCCGCCAGTGGCGCTGCCAGTCGTCCGGCTCGCCGACGACGACCACCCGGTCCTCTCCGACCGCCGGCGGCCCCGCGACGTGGTCGTCGATGTTGACCGCCCGGACGCCGCGCGCTTCCCATTCCTGCACGACCCGCCGGGCGGCCGGTGAGCGCCGCGCGACGAACCCGGTGAGGCGCGAACCGGGGTGCCATGGCCGCGGCCGCGGCGAGGCGTCGGCGGACCGCGGAGGAGCCACCGCGATCTGCAGCTCGAGCGCGCCCAGCCGGCCGCGCCCGGGGCACGCGTCCGGATGGAACGTGGCGGGCTCCCCGCCCGCGGCGGCGTGATCGAGGCGCGTGGCGTAGCGCAGGACGAGACGCTGCCCGAACAGGTCGGCCAGTCGCGGGACGACGCCGGTAGAGCGGTGGGCGCCCGCCACGACGAGCACCCGGTCGCCGGTGGCGCGGCGGAGCGTCGTCTCGAGGCGCTCCAGCATGACCTGCGCGTACTCGGACGGCAACCGCACCGCCATCGCATCCAGGTCGTCGATCAGGACGACGCTGCCGGCGGCCGGCGGGCGCTCCGCCAGGCCCGCGACGGCGTCCCACAAGCCCTCCGGGTCAGCGGGCACTCGCACCACCGGGCCCGGTGCCTGCGCCGCGACGAGATCGAGGACGTTGCTGATGCCGGATCCGGGACCGCCGAGCACGAGCAGGGCCGGATCGCCGATCGCGAGGCTGACAGCCTCCTGGCGCTGGCGCTGCGGCTCGTCGCCCAGACCGAGCACGATGGTCTTCGTTCCGGGGAGGGACGAGGTCAGCTCGTTCAGTGTGATGCGGCGCGGCAGAGACGGCAGCCAGGGACGTGTCGGCGCGATCCGCGGCGGGACGGCGGCCACAGCGGCGACATCGCCGGGCTCGGACAGAGCGATCCGCACCTGCTGCGGTGCGGCGTCACCCGCACGCAGGACGAACGCGTGGCCACGGCCCGCGGGTCCGCCCGGCAGCCGGGAAGCTTCGGCTGTGCCCAGCAGCATCCGGCTGTCTCCGGCATCCGTCACGCGCAGGCTCAGGCGCAGCGGGCAGTTCGCGAGAAGGTTCTCGCGGATCACGCCGGTCGCGCGCTGAGTGCCGAGCACGAGATGGATGCCGAGCGCGCGACCGCGCGCCGCGATGTCGGCGAAGACCGCGTGCAGCTCCGGATGGTCACCCAGCAGCGCCGCGAACTCGTCGACCACCACGATCAGCCGCGGGAGGGAGACGCGCGGATCGAGGATGTCGCGCGCGCCCGATCCGGCGATCGCGGCTTCGCGGCGGCGCAGCTCCGCGCGGAGGCTCTCGATCGCGCGTCGGGCCCCGGCGCCGTCGAGGTCGGTGATCACACCGGTGACATGCGGCACCCCGGTGAGCCCGTCGAATGCCGTGCCTCCTTTGAAATCCGCGAGGAGGAACGTCACCTGCTCGGTCGTGTGGGTCGCGCACAGGGCGAGGATCCACGTGATGAGCAGCTCGCTCTTGCCCGAGCCGGTCACGCCCGCGACGACGGCGTGCGGTCCGTCCGCCACGAGGTCGATGACCGCCGGCGCGCCCGCGGCCAGGCCGATCACCGCCGGGAGTCCGCCGTGCCGGGCGGCCGGGGCGGCGGTGAGGAGCGGACCGAGGAGCACCGGCTCCGCCGACGCCGGGCCGATGCCGAGCGTCGACTGCGCCCGCATCGCGAGCGCTGCGGCGATCGCCGCCGCCTGCGAGGCGCTCACGCCCTCGACGCGAAGCGGCGTGCCGACGCCGGCGTGCTCGAGCCGCGCGGTGTCCGGGGACTCGACGGTGAGGACCGCCGCGCACCTCGGCGGAAGCGGGTCGCCGGCGCGGGAACGCGCGATGACGATGTCGGTGTCGTCGGGAGCGCGGTCGCCGGGGCCGACCAGCGCGAGCCGGGCGGCGCCCGGAGCATGCGCGTGCGGCAGGAGGCCGGCCCACTCGGCCTCAGCGTGCGGCGAGAGGACGATCCCCAGTGCGCCGGGCGGATGCCCGAGGCACAGCTGCAGCGCGAGCGCCCGCTGCACGGCGGTCGCGACCGGCTCCGTTCCCACCACCACGACACCGGCCTGCGCGGGCAGCACGACCGGCGCCCGCTCCAGCACGCCGGCGCGCCGACGCAGCGCGGCTGCCTCCGCATCACCGTCGCCCCCGCGCACGCGCACATCGCTGGCGACTCGGCCCTCCCCCGCGACTAGGCTCGCCGGTCCCGCGTGCGGGGCACGCCAGATGTCCTCCTCGTGCGCGACGTAGCCTGCGACGTCGGGATGCAGGTCCCACAGCCGTCGCCGCTCCGCGTCATGGCGGCGCTCGAGCATGGAAGCGACGCGGTCGCGCGCCTCCGCTGCCGCCGCGGCCGCTCGGCGGCGGTCCCGGCGAGCAGCGCGCCGCGCGTCGAGCATCGTCGCGACCGCGATGAGCGGCCCCAGCAGCGCCAGCCACAGCGACAGGATCGACCCGGTGACGAGCCACAGCGCCACCGCGCCCACGAGCGGGACGAAGGCGGCGACGACGGGCAACGGCTGGCGAGGCGGCGGCGACCACGCGGGAGGAAGCGTCAGATCGGCGTCATCATCGGCATCGGGGCTCACCGGTGCGACGGCGGGAGGAGCGTCGAGCGGGAGGGGAAGGCGCACTCCTCGAGTGCACCGCACCCGGCGCGAGCGGACGGCCGCGACGGCGCGACGTGTGGAAAGAGCCGATCAGTCGACGACTGTGGAGGAGTCGGCGCCCGAGGCGGCATCCCTGCGTCCGGCGCCCGCTGCGTCGTGGGTGTCCTCGTCCGGGGCGCCGCCCGGACGCCCGACGTCGAGCACGATGATGGAGATGTTGTCGCGGCCGCCGTTCTCCAGCGCCGCGTCGAGCATCGCCCGCACGGCGTCGGCCGGATCCGGATTCTCGTCCAGGAAGTGGCGGATGCCGTAGTCGGTGAGCTCTTTCGTCAGCCCGTCCGAGCAGATCACGAAGCGGTCGCCTTCGGCGACGTCCAGGCGCACGTAGTCCGGGGTGACCCCGTCGCTGGGCCCGACCGCCCGCGTGATGACGTTGCCGTACGGGTGGTTCTCGGCCTCTTCAGGACTCAGCCGGCCTGCAGCGACCAGCTCCTGCACGACCGAGTGATCGGTGGTCACCTGGACGATGGCCCCGTCGCGCACGAGATAGACGCGGGAGTCGCCGATGTTGAGCGTCACCCAGTGCGGGGCATCCCCTGTGGTGTCCAGGAAGACGCCGGTGACGGTCGTCCCCGTGCCGTCGTCGGTGGCCTCGGGATGAGCGGCGATGTCCTTCACCGCGCGGGCGAGCGCCTTCTCGATCGTCTTCGGCGACACCGGCCCGTGATCGGCGACCGCCTGCAGCCGCTCGATGGCGCTGGCGCTGGCGATCTCGCCGCCGACGTGCCCGCCCATGCCGTCGGCGACGACGAAGAGCGGGAAGGACGCGTACACCGCATCCTGGTTCACCTCGCGACGGCGGCCGGTGTCGGTCACGGACGCCCAGGAGAGCTCGAGGGACCCGCCGGGAACCGGCACGGTGCGCGAATGAGTGGAGATCTCGGGCACGGCCCCTTTCCTCCCCGTCTCATCTCGCGCGGTCAGGTGCTCCTGTCGCGTTCTCACATACTAGTGCGGTTCGCCCGCAACGCCTTCCGCACCCCGCTCGTGCGTCGTGTTCAGCGTCAGACGCGGGCCCCGGGGTCCTCCGGCAGCGGGAACAGCTCGTCGATCGCGGCGAGATCGTCGGCCGTGGGAGCCCAGGCGGTAGCGGCGGCCGCGTTCGCGCGCACCTGCTCGGCGCTCGTCGCGCCCGCGATGACGCTCGAGAGCGTCGGCCGGGACAGCAGCCAGCCGAAGGTCGCCTCCAGCATCGTGATGCCCCGCTCGTCGCAGAACGCGCGGTAGGCGTCCACGGCGTCCCACGGCGCGTCGCGCCACACGTGCTGGCGCTGGCGCATGATGCGCGTGTCGGCCGGTGCGTGATCGCGCGTGAACTTGCCGGTGAGCAGACCGTTGTGGAGCGGGAAATAGGGCAGGAACCCCAGGCCGAATCGTTCCACGGCCGGGAGCACCTCCCGCTCAGCGGCGCGGGCGAGGAGGCTGTAGTGGTTCTGGGCGGAGACGAACGGCACGCCCGCGCGCTCGGCGGCGACGTAGTGCGCTTCGGCGATCTGCCAGCCGGCGAGGTTGGAGTGGCCGATGTAGCGCACCTTCCCCTCGCGCACGAGATCCGTCAAGACCTCGAGGGTCTCCTCGATCGGGGTGTGCGGGTCGGGGGTGTGCAGCTGGTACAGGTCGATCCAGTCGGTCCGCAGACGGCGCAGCGACCCCTCCACGGCGCGTCGCACGTACGAGCGGGAGCCCTTCGACCCTGGCACGGGGTATCCCATGTCGCGCCCGTGGTGTCCGAACTTCGTCGCCAGGATCACGCGGTCGCGCCGCCCCTGCAGCGCTTGGCCCATCAGCGTCTCGGAGAGCCCGGGATCCTTGCCGTACATGTCGGCGGTGTCGAGGAAGGTCACGCCCGCGTCGAGCGCCGCGTCCAGGACTTCGCGCGTGCCCTCCAGCGTCTCGGTGCGGGTGCCCGACCGGCCGAAGTTGTTGCAGCCCAGTCCGACGGCGGAGACGAGGAGTCCGGAGCGGCCGACGCGGCGCGAGGGAAGCGGTGCAGTCATTCCTCCACGTTAGCCGGGCGCGAAAGAGCCCCTCGCCCGGGCGGGTGAGGGGCTCTCGCGATGTCACTGCCGCGGCGGCTCGGGCGACGCGGGCGGCTCGGTCGCTGCGGGCGGCTGCTGCCCGGCGGGCGGTGCCGGCGGCGCGGGCGGAGCGGTGTAGCCCGCCGGCGGCTGGTACCCGGCCGGCGGCTGGTATCCGGCCGGCGGCTGATAGCCCGACGTCGCGGGATTCGTGGGATGCCCTCCCGCCGGAACCTGGTTCGGGATGCCCGACCACGTGGTGCTGTCCGCGAGGAAGGTGTTCGCCCACGGCGCCGCGGGGATCGCGGTGTTCCAGCGCGATCGGTCGTACGCGTTGATGCCCAGCCAGACGATGGAGAGGAAGAAGTACAGGATCAGCCAGACGGCTTCCTTCTGCAGCTTCAGTCCCACACGCCAGGCCGCGAGGAGCGTGTAGACGAATGCGGCGAGGCCGATCAGCCAGCCGATGACGGGCACCCAGCCCAGCACGATGGTCCCGCCCCACAGGATGAGGAGCCACCACGGGTTGAGATCGCCGAGCTTGACGAAGATGAGCGTGTTGTACACCGGCACCCACGCGCGCCACTTCCCCTGGACGCCGGCCTTCTCGAAGATCTTCATCAGGAAGAGCGCGGTGAGGACGTAGCCGACGATCGCGAACAGGAACAGGAACGGCGCGATCACGAGCCACGCGAGCAGGGTCCCGTACCCGTAGTCGTTGTCAGTCATGGAACGAACTCCTAAAGAGTCGATGCGGAACGTGTCCGCACACATCGTGTCCGCACACATCCACGAAGCCCCCGGCTCCGCTCGACACATGCTAGCGACGGGGTCGGCCGCCTGTCAGCAAGCGCGCCGTGTCGAGGGATGCCTGCCGATGCGCGCGGTGGATAGCCTGAGCAGAGGCCACGAAAGGGACACCATGAGCGACCAGCACCCAGCCGGATCTCCCCCGCCGCTTCCCCGGCAGTCCGCCGCCGAGGCGGCCAGGGCAGCGGAGACCGCCAGAACGGGCCGGCCGGCTGCTGCCGCCCACGTCCCAGGCGACGATCCCGACGACACGGGGGTGCCCGCCACCGACCTGTCCGACGCCGGCGCCACGAGCCGAAGCTTCCTCGCGGCGCTGTTCGACCTGTCGTTCCGCACCTTCATCACGCGGCGCCTCGCCAGCGTGTTCTACTTCGTCGGGCTCGTCGCCATCGGGATCGGATTCCTGGTGTACTTCGTCGGCGGCGTCGTCCGCGGCTCCTCGCTGATCTGGTTGAACCCCGGCGCTGGGGTCAGCGCGATCGTCGCGACCGTCGTCATCGTGCCGGTGCTGACGCTGCTTGCGATCATCCTGCTGAGGTTCGTGATCGAGGGCGTGGTGGCCCTCATCGCGATCGCCGAGAACACCGAGCGCACCGCCGAGAACACCCGGCGCTGAGGGAATCGACCCTGCCCGTCTGTCAGACGACGAGCTCGAGCTCGCCACGGGCGTTCTCGCGGACGCTCAGTCCCGCGGCATCCGCCCACGTCCGGAAGCCGGCCGCGGAGGCGATCCGCGGCCGCTCCTGAGCCAGTCGACGCACGAGGGCGCCCTTGGCGTGCTTGTTGAAGTGGTTGAGAGCCCGCGTCACCCCGCCGGACTGCTCCGTCACCACCCGCACGTAGCGGGAGGCGACCGACGGCGGCAGCGGACCGAGCGCCACATACACCTCCGACCGCAGGTCGAGCACGAAGCGCGCGCCCACGTCGGCGAGCGCCGCGGTGACGGCATCCGCCCACAGGCGCCGGAGCGGCGCCACCCCTGGAAGCGCGATGGAGGCGCCGAGCCGATACGCCGGGATGGGGTCGAGCGCCCGCACGGGACCGAACGGCGCGGAGTGCACGAGCACATGGGCGCCGAGCCAGCGGCGGGATGCCGCGTCGAGGGAGGCCGCGTCGAGCGCGTCGAACAGCACCCCGGTGTACCGGTCGATCGCCGGCATCGTCGGAGCACCGCGCAGCGCGGCGTTGCGCGCCACCTCCGTACGCTGCGTGGCACCGAGCTTCAGCACGCGCGCCGCCTCGTCCTCGTCGGCCGACAGTGAGACGAGCGCCGCGAGCACCGCCTCGCGCTGCGGCGTCAGCGATGGCAGCGCGAGCGCCTCGAGGTCCAGCGCGGGCCCCGAGCCCCCTGCCCTCTTCGTCTCCGACGGTGGAAGAAGGATCAGCATGTGCAGGGGCGGGTCGCGTCACGGCGGTGTCTGAGCATGGGTTCCGAGCCTGGGAGGAGGATCAGCATGGTGATACGCCAAGGGGCGTTCCGTCTCGCTCCGCTCGCCCGGCGACCGGGATCCGGTCATGCGGGCGAGGCGACGAGACGGAACGCCCCTCGGTCGTTGTCAGGAGATCAGTGCGGCGTTCCCGGCAACGATGGTGAGGTTGTCGCCTTCCATCGAGACGAAGCCGTCCTGCGCGTTGGCGACGATCTTCGATCCGGACGTCTCGGTGATGCGCACCTGGCCCTCGGCGAGGATCGCCAGGACCGGTTCGTGACCGGGCATGAAGCCGATCTCGCCCAGCACGGTCTTGGCGACGACCAGCGACGCCTCCCCCGACCAGACCTCGGCATCCGCCGAGACGAGGCTCACGTTGAGCGGCATGATCAGCCGTTCTCCTTCTGGATGCGTGCCCACGCCTCCTCGACGTCGGAGATGCCGCCGACGTTGAAGAACGCCTGCTCGGCGACGTGGTCGAACTCGCCCTTGACGATCGCGTCGAACGACTCGATGGTCTCCTTGATGGGGACGGTCGAACCCTCGACACCGGTGAACTTCTTCGCCATGTAGGTGTTCTGCGAGAGGAACTGCTGGATCCGGCGTGCGCGGGAGACGACGACCTTGTCCTCTTCGGAGAGCTCGTCGACACCGAGGATCGCGATGATCTCCTGCAGCTCCTTGTTCTTCTGCAGGATCTGCTTCACGGCGGTCGCCACGCGGTAGTGGTCCTCGCCGATGTAGCGCGGGTCGAGGATGCGGCTCGTGGACGTGAGGGGGTCCACCGCCGGGTACAGACCCTTCGACGCGATCTCGCGCGACAGCTCGGTCGTGGCGTCCAGGTGCGCGAAGGTCGTCGCCGGCGCCGGGTCGGTGTAGTCGTCGGCGGGCACGTAGATCGCCTGGAGCGACGTGATTGAGTGGCCGCGCGTCGAGGTGATGCGCTCCTGCAGGATGCCCATCTCGTCGGCGAGGTTCGGCTGGTAGCCCACCGCGGACGGCATGCGGCCGAGCAGCGTCGAGACCTCGGAGCCGGCCTGCGTGAAGCGGAAGATGTTGTCGATGAAGAGCAGCACGTCCTGCTTCTGCACGTCGCGGAAGTACTCCGCCATCGTCAGGGCCGAGAGCGCCACACGAAGACGCGTCCCCGGCGGCTCGTCCATCTGACCGAAGACGAGGGCGGTCTTGTCGAACACGCCCGCCTCCTCCATCTCGTGGATGAGGTCGTTGCCCTCACGGGTGCGCTCGCCGACGCCGGCGAACACCGACACACCGCCGTGGTCCTGCGCGACGCGCTGGATCATCTCCTGGATGAGGACGGTCTTGCCGACACCGGCACCGCCGAACAGGCCGATCTTTCCACCCAGCACGTACGGGGTCAGCAGGTCGATGACCTTGATGCCGGTCTCGAACATCTGCGTCTTCGACTCGAGCTGGTCGAAGGAGGGCGCCTGACGGTGGATGCCCCAGCGCTCGGTGACCTCGATGGTCTCGCCCGGCTCGGCGTTGAGCACCTCGCCGGTCACGTTGAACACGCGGCCCTTGGTGACGTCGCCGACGGGGACCGTGATGGGGCCGCCGGTGTCGCGCACCTCCTGCCCGCGGACCATGCCGTCCGTGGGCTTCAGCGAGATGGCGCGGACGAGGTCGTCGCCGAGGTGCTGGGCGACCTCGAGCGTGATCTCGTGCGACTCGCCCTCGACCGTGATCGTCGTGGTCAGCGCGTTGTAGATCTCGGGAATCGAATCGTGCGGGAACTCGATGTCGACGACGGGGCCGGTGACGCGAGCGACGCGTCCGACGACCGCGACTTCCGTCTTGTCAGCGGTGAGGCTCATGGCTTCTTCTCTTTCGTGTGGTCTATTTGCCCGACGCCAGAGCGTCGGCGCCGCCGACGATCTCGGCGATCTGCTGCGTGATCTCGGCCTGGCGCGCGTTGTTGCGCAGGCGCGTGTAGTCGGTGATGAGCTTGTCGGCGTTGTCGCTGGCCGACTTCATCGCCTTCTGCGTCGCGGCGTGCTTGGCCGCCGACGACTGCAGCAGGGCGTTGAAGACGCGGCTCTGGATGTACACCGGCAGCAGCGCGTCCAGCACGGTGGCGGCATCCGGCTCGAACTCGTACAGCGGGTACACCTGCGCGGAAGATGTCTCCTCCGCCTCGACGACCTCCAGCGGAAGCAGGCGGACCGTCTCGGGCGTCTGCGTCATCATGCTGACGAAGCGGTTGTAGACGAGGTGGATCTCGTCCACGCCGCCGTCCGCGCCGCCGCGGTTGTACGCGTCCAGAAGCGTCGCGGCGATCTCCTCCGCCGTGTGGAAGTGGGGCGTGTCGGTGTCACCGGTCCACTCCGCCGCACTGTCCATACGACGGAACTGGAAGTACCCAACGGCCTTGCGGCCGACGAGATAGAACACCGGCTCCTTGCCCTGCTCGCGCACCAGCTGCGCCAGCTCCAGTCCCTCACGGAGGATCTGCGAGTTGAACGCGCCGGCGAGGCCGCGGTCCGACGTGAAGATCACGACGGCGGAGCGGCGGATCGTCTCACGCTCGACGGTCAGCGGGTGGTCGACATTGGAGTGCGTCGCCACGGCGGAGACGGCCCGCGTGACGGCCCGCGCGAAGGGCGACGACGCGCGCACACGCGCCATCGCCTTCTGGATGCGCGAAGCCGCGATGAGCTCCATCGCCTTCGTGATCTTCTTGGTCGTCTGAGCAGAACTGATCTTCTGCTTGTAGACCCGCAGTTGTGCGCCCATGGTCTTAGCCCTCGCCCGCCTTAGCGGCGGCCCTTGACGATCTTCTCCTGGTTCACGTCGTCGGCCTCCGCAGCCGCGACCTCCTCGTGACCGGGCTTGCCGATGGCCTGGCCCTTGCCGGCGCGGAACTCGAGGATGAACTCGTCGGTCTTCTTGTCGAGCTCGGCGACCGTGGCGTCATCGAGCACGTTGGTCTCGCGCAGCGTGTCGAGGATCGTCGTGTTGCGGCGCAGGTAGTCCAGCAGCTCGCGCTCGAACGACAGCACGTCCTCGACCTCGATCGAGTCCAGCTTGCCGTTCGTGCCCGCCCAGATCGAGACGACCTGCTCCTCCACCGGGTACGGCGAGTACTGCGGCTGCTTGAGCAGCTCGGTCAGGCGCGCGCCGCGCGCCAGCTGCCGACGGGATGCCGCATCCAGGTCGCTGGCGAACATCGCGAACGCCTCGAGCGAGCGGTACTGCGCCAGCTCGAGCTTCAGGGTGCCCGAGACCTTCTTGATCGACTTCACCTGTGCGTCACCGCCGACTCGCGACACCGAGATGCCCACGTCGACCGCCGGACGCTGGTTGGCGTTGAACAGGTCGGACTGCAGGAAGATCTGGCCGTCGGTGATCGAGATCACGTTGGTCGGGATGTACGCCGAGACATCGTTGGCCTTCGTCTCGATGATCGGCAGACCGGTCATCGATCCGCCGCCCAGCTCGTCGGACAGCTTCGCGCAGCGCTCGAGCAGACGCGAGTGCAGGTAGAAGACGTCTCCGGGGTACGCCTCGCGACCTGGCGGGCGGCGCAGCAGCAGCGAGACGGCGCGGTACGCCTCGGCCTGCTTCGACAGGTCGTCGAAGATGATCAGGACGTGCTTGCCGCCGTACATCCAGTGCTGGCCGATGGCCGATCCGGTGTACGGGGCGAGGTACTTGAAGCCGGCCGGGTCAGACGCGGGCGCCGCCACGATGGTGGTGTACTCCATCGCGCCGGCGTCCTCGAGCGCGCCCTTGACGGCCGCGATCGTCGAGCCCTTCTGGCCGATGGCGACGTAGATGCAGCGGACCTGCTTGCTGACGTCGCCGGACTCCCAGTTGGCCTTCTGGTTGATGATGGTGTCGATCGCGATGGCGGTCTTGCCGGTCTGGCGGTCGCCGATGATCAGCTGACGCTGGCCGCGGCCGACCGGGATCATCGCGTCGATGGCCTTGATGCCGGTCTGCAGGGGCTCGTGCACGCTCTTGCGCTGCATGACGCCCGGCGCCTGCAGCTCGAGGGCGCGGCGGCCTTCGGACGCGATCGTCCCGAGACCGTCGATCGGGTTGCCCAGCGGGTCGACCACGCGGCCGAGGTAGCCGTCGCCGACCGGCACCGAGAGGACCTCGCCGGTGCGGGTGACGGGCGTGCCGGCCTCGATGCCGGAGAACTCGCCGAGCACGACGACGCCGATCTCGTGCTCGTCGAGGTTCTGGGCGAGGCCGAGGGTGCCGTCCTCGAACGTCACGAGCTCGTTGGCCATGACGCCGGGCAGGCCCTCGACGTGTGCGATGCCGTCGGCGGCGTCGATGACGCTGCCGACCTCGGTCGCCGCGGCGCCCGTGGGCTCGTAGGCGGCGACGAAGTCCTTCAGCGCGTCACGAATGACGTCGGGGCTGATTGAGAGATCTGCCATTGTCTTCCTTCGTTCGTGGGGCCTCGGCCCCGAAATCTCCGCCCGGCGGCGGGAAGTCTGTTAGCCGGCCAGCCGCTGACGGAGGTCCGCCAGGCGAGCCGACACGCTCGCGTCGATCACATCGTCCGCAATCTGCACGCGCACGCCGCCGACCACGCTCGGGTCGACCACGGTGTTGATGCTGACCTGGGATCCGTAGCGCTTGGACAGCGCCGCCGTCAGCCGCTCGATCTGCGCGGAGCTCAGGGGCGCGGCGGCGACCACCGTCGCGACCGTGCGGCCGCGCTGGTCGGCGACCACCTTGGTCGCACGCGAGAGGATCTGCCGCACGCGGCGCTCGCGCGGGTGACGGATCAGGGATGCCGCGATGAGGGTCGTCGCCTCGCTCGCGCGCCCCTTCAGCAGCGACTCCACGAGCGCCGCCTTCGAGGACGAGTCGCCGCGGCGGCTCCCGAGCGCGAGCTCGAGCTCGGCATTGCCCGCCACCGTCCGCGAGAAGGCGAACAGCTCGGCCTCGACGTCGGCGGCGGGATCGCTGATCGCTGCCGCGCGGACCGCGAGCTCCTCGATGCCGTCGACCAGGTCGGCCGCCGATGACCAGCGCTGCTCGACCGCGGTGGTCAGCAGCGATGCCGTGGCGGGGCTCACCGCCTTGCCGAACACATCGGTGACGACCTGGCGGCGCGCCTGCACCGGTGCAGCGGAATCGGCGAGCGCGCCGCTCAGGTGCGACGAGTCGCTCACGGCGCGCGCCACGGCGAACAGCTCACGGGCGACGTCGAGGTCGATGCCGGACGTGACGCCGAGCGCGGCGGTGGTCGCCGTCACGGCCTGAGTGGTCGCGCTGCCCATTACCGTGCCGCCGTCTCTGGCTCGGAGGCCTCGAGCTCGGCGAGGAAGCGGTCGACGACAGCCTGAGCCTTCGCGTCGTCCGAGAGCGTCTCACCGATGACGCCACCGGCGAGGTCGAGGGCGAGCGTGCCCACCTCGCTGCGCAGCGACACCAGGGCAGCCTGGCGCTCGGCCTCGATCTGCGCGTGCGCCGCGGCGGTGAGGCGTGCAGCCTCGGCTGCGGCGGTCTCCTTCGCCTCGGCGACGATCTTCCTGCCGTCCTCACGGGCGGCGTCGCGGATCTCACCGGCTTCCTTGCGGGCGGCGGCCAACTGGGCGGTGTACTCCTCGAGCGCCGCCTCGGCCTTGCGCTGGGCCTCGTCCGCCTTGGCGATGTTGCCCTCGATCGCGGCGGCGCGCTCGTCGAGCAGCTTCTTCATCCGCGGAAGGGCGACCTTCCAGAAGAGGAAGAGGATGACGACGAAGCAGACCGCCGACCAGATGATGTCGTACCAGGCGGGGATGAGCGGGTTGTGCGCCGCACCCTCTTCCGCCGCGTACGCGACAAGAGCGTTCTGCATCCTGTCTCCTTAGGACTGGGGAACGGCGATCAGACGAAGATGAAGTAGGTTGCGATGCCGATGAAGGCGAGCGCCTCGGTGAAGGCGATACCGATCCACATGAGCACCTGGAGGCGGCCGGCCAGCTCGGGCTGGCGCGCAACGCCCTCGATCGTCTTGCCGACGACGATGCCCACGCCGATCGCCGGACCGATCGCGGCGAGGCCGTAACCCATCGTCGCGACGTTTCCGGTGACCTGGGCGAGAACCGTAGTTGCGTCCACGGGGTGTTTTCCTTTCGGTTGTGGGCGGCTTTCGAGCCGACCCGCTTAGTGCTCTTCCGCGACCGCGAGCTGGATGTAGACCGCGGTGAGAAGGGCGAAGACGTACGCCTGGAGGACGGCCACCAGGACTTCGAACAGGGTGAAGACGAAGCCGAACGCGAGGCTGCCGGCTGCCAGCGCCGACCACCATCCTCCGAGGTCGAGCAGGAAGAACTGCGTCGCGGCGAAGAACAGGACCAGCAGCAGGTGCCCGACCATCATGTTCATGAGCAGTCGGAGGGTCAGCGTCACCGGCCGGATGATGAAGGTCGAGATCAGCTCGATCGGCGTGACGATGAAGTAGATCGGCCACGGCACACCCGACGGGAAGAGCGAGTTCTTGAAGAAGTTCTTCGGGCTCTTCTTGATGCCGGCGTAGACGAAGGTCACATAGCTGACCACGGCGAGCAGCAGCGGCACCGCGATGATGCTCGTTCCGGCGATGTTCAGGAACGGGATGATGCCCGTCAGGTTCATGAACAGCACCATGAAGAAGATCGTCGTGAGGATCGGCAGGAAGCGCTGAGCGTCCTTCTTGCCGAGAAGGTCCTCGCCGATGTTCACCCGCGCGAAGTCCAGCCCCATCTCGACGATGCTCTGGAACCGGCCGGGGACGACGCGCATGCGGCGGGTGCCGAGCCAGAAGACCAGCACGAGGACGATGGTCGCCAGGAACTGGATCAGGTGGATCCGGTGGACAGGGATGACACCGAAGGCGTAGAACAGGATCTCCGGGAAGAACTCCTCGATGGAGGGTCCGTGGAACTCCGGGGGCGCGTCCGCGGCAAGGGGGGCGATCAGGGTCGCAGCTTGAGTAATCAGCGCTGGCTCCAGCTTCGGGGCATCGGTGAAGAACCGTTGCGACGATGGTCGGTGAGCGTCACTCCGCAAGGGCTCGCGGAGCGAGCGGGCGGGCGCGGAAACAGCCTATCAAACTTGAGAGGTCGCAGAATCCGCGGCTGGTCCGGGGACTCAGGCGCTCCCGGAGCCCGGCCGGTCGGAGGCATCCGGGTCGGTGGGGAGCTCCACATCGCTGACGTGCGGCACGCGCATGCGCAGGAGCACCACGACGTCGACCAGCAGTGAGGCGAGCACGCTCGCCACGACCGCGACGAAGAACACCGTCGGCTGGATCCACGGCTGATCGCGCAGCACCAGCAGGGCGACGATGAAGATGATGAACTTCAGGATCCAGCCGCCCAGCACGATGCCGAAGAACAACGGCACATAGAGGGCGTCGCCGTACCAGCGGTTGGCGACGAGGATGCTCGCCGCGGTGATGGCCAGGAACACCGCGGCCACGAGGACGCCGACGAGCGCGCTCCACAGGCCGGTGGTCCCCGCGACGAGGAAGCCGATCACGGCGCCTGCGACCGCGAGCGCCGCGGTGACGGCGCCGGACCACACCAGGACGGTGCGCAGGATCGGGGTGCTGGACACGGGACTGGGGCTCATGCGGCCTCCTCCAGGGTGGGCTCGTTGTCGCGCGCGCGGCGGCGAGAGGGCAGGAAGGTAACCACGAGGCACGCCGCGACGCCGACGAGGCCGTACAGCACGCCGAACAGGTAGTCGCCCGGCCACTCCAGCGTCGTGCCGATGTACATCAGCAGCACCGCCAGGCTCACCAGGGCCGTCCACGCGTAGAAGATCAGGACGGCGGCACGGTCCGAATGGCCCATGTCGAGCATCCGGTGGTGCAGGTGCTTGCGGTCGGGCGAGAACGGTGACTTGCCCTTGCTCATGCGGCGTATGACGGCCAGGCCGAAATCGAGCAGCGGAAGCAGCACGACCACCACGGGCAGCAGGATGGGGATGAACGCACCGAGCAGCTGCGAGCGGCCGAACTCGTCGTTGTCCCCCACGATCGCCGGGTCGAGCTGACCGGTGATGGCGATGGCCGAGCACGCCATGAGCAGCCCCAGCATGAGCGCGCCGGCGTCGCCCATGAACAGCCTCGCCGGGCCCCAGTTCATCGGAAGGAAGCCCAGGCACGCGCCGATGAGCACCGCGGCGATCAGCGACGCGAGGTTGAAGTAGGTGCTCGCCCCCGTGTCGCGCACCATCATGTACGAGTACGCGAAGAACACCACGTTGGCGATCAGGCAGACGCCGGCGACCAGCCCGTCCAGTCCGTCGATGAAGTTCACCGCGTTCATCACGATCACGATCGAGAAGAGCGTGAGGGTGAAGCTCGCCCAGCTGGAGAAGATCGCCATGCCCCCGATGGGGAGCGTGTAGATCTGCAGCTGCCCGAACCACGCGATGACGCCGGCCGCGAGGAACTGGGCGCCGAGCTTGATGGTCCAGTCGAGGTCCCACAGGTCGTCGAGCGCGCCGACGATCACGATGAGCGCGGTCGCGCCCAGCAGCGCGTAGATCTGCTGGGGGTTGGACCACACGATCGAGAAGAACGGATGCTGCGCCGAGACGGCGAACGCGGCAACCACGCCCAGGAACATGGCGATGCCGCCCAGACGCGGCGTGGGCGTCTTGTGCACGTCGCGCTCCCGGATGCCGGGATACAGCTTGTACTTGAGACTGATGCGCCACACCGCCCACGACAGGACGAAGGTCAGCGCGGCCGTGAGCAGGACGATGAAGACGTACTGCTTCACTGCGATCCCGGCTCCGCCCCCGACGCATCGGGAGCCGCAGCCGGGGAAGCCTCCGCGTCGCCCGAGGGGTCGGCCTCGAGCAGGTCGCCGAGCACCTCGCGCAGCTGCGCCCGGTCGACGGCTCCTTCGCGCAGCACGCGCACGATCGGCTCGTCACCGCCCACGAGCGCGGTCGCGTCGACGATCGTCGAGGCGATCCCCGTCTTGGACGGGCCGTCGCTGAGGTAGATCGCGACGCTCTCGCCCAGCATGTCGCGGGCGTCCTCGGCGGTGATCCCGGCTGCCATGCCGGTGAGATTGGCGCTGGAGACGGCGAGCGGCCCGGTCTCCTCGAGCAGCTCCAGCGCGATGCGGTGAGCCGGCATCCGGACGGCGACCGTGCCACGGGTCTCTCCCAGATCCCACGACAGCGACGGCTGCGCCGGAAGCACGATGGTGAGCCCACCCGGCCAGAACGCCTCGATGAGGCGCTCCACCGCTTCGGGCACCTCGGCGACGAGCGCGCGCAGCGTCGTCACACCGGCCACGAGCACGGGCGGCGGCGACTGCCGGCCCCGGCCCTTGGCCTCCAGCAGCCGCATCACGGCCTTCGGGTCGAACGCGTCGGCGGCGACGCCGTACACGGTGTCGGTGGGGATGACGACCAGCTCGCCGCGGCCGATCGCCTGGCGGGCCTGACGCATGCCGGACAGCAGCTCGGATTCGTCACGGCAGTCGAAGATGGGGGACATGTCGCCGACAGTCTAGTCAGGCACGCCTGTGGCGACCGTCCGAGCACGCCGCACCGGTCATGGCCGCACGGCGGTGGTGGCCCGGTCCCGCAGCGTCAGGTCCGGGTGCGTCGCGGCCGCGCGCCAGCCGTCCGCCGTGAGGAGATCCCGGATCTGCTCGCCCTGCCACTCGCCGTGCTCGATCACGATCGTCCCGCCTGGATGCGCCAGACGCAGGCCCACGCGGCTGACCACCCGCACCACGTCCAGTCCGTCGGCACCGCCGTACAGCGCCTGCGGCGGATCGAAGAACCGCACCTCCGGGTCGCGAGGGATCGCGGCATCCGGCACATACGGGGGGTTGGACGCGACGACCGAGACCGTGCCGTCGAGATCGGGAAAGGCCCGCTCGAGATCGATGAAGGCCAGCCGGGCGTTGTCGGCGCGCGCGGCGGCGAAGTTCTCCTTGGCCCACACGAACGCGTCGACGGAGTTCTCGGCCGCGTAGACCCTCGCGTGCGGCACCTCGGTCGCCATCGCCAGCGCGATCGCCCCGCTTCCGGTGCCGAGGTCCACGCCGATCGGCTCCGCCGATGCCGCGGCGCGGAGGGCGTCGATGGCCAGCTGGGCGACCATCTCGGTCTCTGGCCGCGGCACGAACACGCCGGGCCCGACGCGCAGCTCGAGGTGGCGGAACGGCGCGACGCCGGTGATGTGCTGCAGAGGCTCCCGCGTCGCCCGGCGTTCGGCGAGCTCATCGAGCCGACTCGCGTCCGCGGGCGCGATCTGGTCGCCGCGCACCGCCGCCGCCTGCACACTCCCCCGCGCGCCGCCCAGGACGAAGGCGGCCAGCAGCTCGGCATCCACGCCGGGGTCGGGCACTCCCGCCTCGGCCAGACGGGCGGTCACGCGCCGGAGCACATCCGACAGAGCCAGGGATTCGCGGTGGGAAGGCATGACCGCACCACACTACGCCGCGCAGGATAGCGCCTGGCGCCGCGGCCGTCATACAGGATCGCGAGGAACGAGCTCCCCTTAGGCTGGTGCTCGATCCGCCTGAACCCGTGAAAGGCTCCGATATGACCGGCATCCATCCCGACATCACGTCAGCTTTCGGCAACACCCCGCTCGTCCGTCTGAACCGCGTCGCGGAAGGCGTCGGCGGCAATGTGCTGGCGAAGCTCGAGTTCTACAGCCCCGCCTCGAGCGTGAAGGACCGCATCGGCATCGCCATCGTCGACGCGGCGGAGGCGTCCGGCCAGCTGCGGCCCGGCGGCACGATCGTCGAGGCCACGAGCGGCAACACCGGCATCGCGCTGGCCATGGTCGGCGCCGCGCGCGGCTACCGCGTCGTCCTGGCGATGCCGTCGTCGATGTCGATGGAGCGCCGCCTCCTGCTGAAGGGGTACGGCGCCGAGCTGGTGCTCACCGATCCCGCCGGCGGCATGAAGGGCGCGGTCGCCAAGGCCGAGGAGCTCGTCGCCGAGATCCCCGGCGCCATCCTCGCGCGTCAGTTCGAGAACGAGGCGAACCCCGCGATCCACCGCAAGACCACCGCCGAGGAGATCCTGCGCGACACCGACGGAAAGGTCGACTACTTCGTCGCCGGCATCGGCACCGGCGGCACCATCACCGGAGTCGGCCAGGTCCTCAAGGAGCGCGTCCCGGAGGCGAAGGTCATCGCCGTCGAGCCGGCGGACTCCCCGCTGCTGACCAAGGGCACTCCCGGCCCCCACAAGATCCAGGGCATCGGCCCGAACTTCGTCCCGGCGATCCTGGACCGCGACGTGATCGACGAGGTCATCGACGTCGAGTTCGCCGACGCGCTCGCCACCGCGCGCGCCGTCGGCGCGAAGGACGGCATCCTCGTGGGCATCTCCTCGGGTGCCGCGGTCTGGGCCGCGCTCCAGATCGCCGGACGCCCGGAGGCGGAGGGCAAGAACATCGTCGTCATCATCCCCTCGTTCGGCGAGCGCTACCTCTCGACGCCGCTGTTCGAGGATCTGCGCGAGAATTGACCCACCACGACGGCGCGGCGGCCGGCCCGAGCGGATCGGGCGCCGCCGCGCCGTCGGCGTCTCGACCACGAGGAGAGAAGGACGGCGTGCCAGGCATCCATCCCGACATCACCACCGCCTTCGGCGACACCCCGCTGGTGCGGCTGAATGCGCTGCCGGAGGGCACCGACGCGGAGGTGCTGGCCAAGCTCGAGTTCTACAACCCGGGCTCGAGTGTCAAGGACCGTCTGGGGTTCGCCCTCGTCGAGGCCGCGGAGGCGGCCGGCGAGCTGCAGCCCGGCGGCACGATCGTGGAGTCCACCAGCGGCAACACCGGCATCGCGCTCGCCCTCATCGGGGCGGCACGCGGCTACCGCGTGATCCTCACCATGCCGGCGTCGATGTCCAAGGAGCGCCGGACGCTCCTGAAGGCGTACGGCGCCGAGCTCGTCCTCACCGACCCGTACAAGGGCATGACCGAAGCGGTCGAGACGGCCAAGCGCATCGCCGCCGAGACGCCGGGTGCGGTGCTCGCGCGACAGTTCGAGCACGAGGCGAACGCGGCGATCCACCGGCGCACGACGGCCGAGGAGATCTGGCGCGACACCGACGGGCGCGTCGACTGGTTCGTCGCGGGCTCGGGCACCGGCGGCACCGTCACGGGGGTGGGACAGGTGCTCAAGCAGCGCAACCCGGACGTGCGGATCGTGCTCGTGGAGCCCAAGGACTCCCCCGTCCTCACCGAGGGCCGCGCCGGCGGTCACCGGATCCAGGGCATCGGACCCAACTTCGTGCCCGCGGTCCTGGACCGCTCGGTGATCGACGAGATCGTCGACGTGGAGTTCGACGACGCGATCCGCGTCGCCCGCGATCTGGCCACGCGGGAGGGGATCCTCGCGGGCATGTCGGCCGGCGCGGCGGTGTGGGCGGCGCTCGAGATCGCCGCTCGTCCGGAAGCGGCCGGGCAGCGCATCGTCGTCGTGGTGCCGGACTCGGGCGAGCGGTACCTCTCCACCGCGCTGTACGAGCACCTCCGCGAGCCGGAGGCGGAGCGCTCGTGAGCGGTCGCGTCGGAATCCTCGCCCGCGTGCGCGAAGACGTCGCCGCGGCCAAGCTCCGCGACCCCGCGGCGCGCAACGGGCTCGAGATCGCCCTTCTGTACCCCGGCCTGCACGCCATCTGGGCGCACCGGCTCTGGCACGCGCTGTGGCGGCGCCGCGCCCGGCTGCTCGCACGCGCCGGCTCGCAGGTGACCCGCCTGCTCACCGGCATCGAGATCCACCCGGGCGCCCGGATCGGCCGCCGGTTCTTCATCGACCACGGCATGGGCGTCGTCATCGGGGAGACCGCCGAGATCGGCGACGACGTCCTTCTCTACCACGGCGTGACGCTGGGCGGTCGGCAGCGAGAAGGCGGCAAGCGGCATCCCACCCTCGAGGACGGCGTGGCGGTGGGCGCCGGCGCGAAGATCCTCGGGCCCGTCACAGTCGGCGCCGGGTCGGTCGTGGGGGCCAACGCCGTCGTGACGAAGGACGCGCCGCCGGACAGCGTGCTGGTCGGCGTGCCGGCCAAGCCGCGCCTGCGACGCGCCGGCGAAGACACCCGCGCCGTTCTCACCGCCCCCGAGTACCAGATCTGACCGGGTCCCGCCCGGCGCTGCCGGCGGCGAGCCGTGTGCGGTGCGCAGGAGGAGTGGCCCTCCGCAGGAGATTCCGGCGGCGAGGGGCCTGGTGCGACGCACTTCTCCTGTTGAAGGCGCGGCGGACGGCACCGCGACGCCGACGCCTCAGTCGTCGGAGCCGAGGGCTGCCAGTCGCGCCTCTTCGTCGGCCTGGATCGCGGACTCGATGATCGGCTCGAGCGCGCCGTCCATCACCTGGTCGAGGTTGTACGCCTTGTAGCCGGTGCGGTGGTCCGCGATCCGGTTCTCGGGGAAGTTGTACGTGCGGATGCGCTCGGAGCGGTCCATGCCGCGGATCTGGGACTTCCGGGCATCGGATGCCGCCGCCTCGAGCTCCTCCTGCTGCTTGGCCAGCAGCCGGGCCCGCAGCACGCGCATGCCGGCCTCGCGGTTCTGCAGCTGCGACTTCTCGTTCTGCATCGACACCACGATCCCCGTCGGAAGGTGCGTGATGCGCACGGCGGAGTCCGTCGTGTTGACGGACTGGCCGCCGGGACCGGAGGAGCGGAACACGTCGATCTTGAGGTCCGACGGGTTGATCTCGATCTCGTCGGGCTCGTCGACCTCGGGGAAGACCAGCACACCGGTCGTCGAGGTGTGGATGCGCCCCTGCGACTCGGTCGCCGGCACCCGCTGCACGCGGTGCACGCCGCCCTCGTACTTCAGGTGCGCCCACACGCCCTGCGCCGGGTCGGTCGAGGAGCCCTTGATAGCCACCTGGACGTCCTTGTAGCCGCCGAGGTCGGACTCGTTGCGCTCGAGCAGCTCCGTCTTCCAGCCCTTGGACGCGGCGTACTGCAGGTACATCCGCAGAAGATCGGCGGCGAACAGCGCGCTCTCGGCGCCGCCCTCCCCCTGCTTGATCTCCATGATCACATCGCGCGCGTCGTCGGGATCGCGCGGGATGAGCAGACGCCGCAGGCGCTCCTGCGCCTCGGCGAGCTTCGCCTCCAGCGCCGGCACCTCCTCGGCGAACGCCTCATCCTCACGGGCGAGCTCACGGGCGGCCTCGAGATCGTCGGATGCCGCGAGCCAGTCCTCGTGCGCCTTGACGATCCTCGACAGCTCGGCGTAGCGCCGGTTGACGCGCTTCGCGCGCGCCGCATCGGCGTGCACCGCAGGATCGGAGAGCTCGGCCTGGACCGCCGCGTGCTCCTCGATCAGGCCCTTGACGGACTCGAACACCGTGCTCCCCGCGTCAGCGGATGCTGTTGTCGTGCGCGTGCCCGTGGCTGCCGCCGTGCCCGTTCGTGGGCGCCGGGATCGACTTCTGCATCTGCACGAGGAACTCGACGTTCGACTGGGTCTCCTTGAGCTTGCCCAGCACGACCTCGAGCGCCTGCTGCGGGTCCAGCCCCGCCAGCGCGCGGCGCAGCTTCCAGGTGATCTTCACCTCGTCGGGCGAGAGCAGCATCTCCTCGCGGCGCGTGCTGGACGCGTTCACGTCGACGGCCGGGAAGATCCGCTTGTCGGCGAGGTGGCGGTTCAGGCGCAGCTCGCTGTTGCCGGTGCCCTTGAACTCCTCGAAGATGACGTCGTCCATCTTGGACCCGGTCTCCACGAGCGCGGTCGCGAGGATCGTGAGCGATCCGCCGTTCTCGATGTTGCGGGCCGCGCCGAAGAAGCGCTTGGGCGGGTACAGCGCCGAGGCGTCGACTCCACCCGTCAGCACACGGCCGGAGGTGGGCGCCGAGATGTTGTAGGCACGGCCGAGGCGCGTGATCGAGTCGAGCAGCACGACCACGTCGCGGCCCAGCTCCACGAGGCGCTTGGCGCGCTCGATCGCGAGCTCGGCGACGGTGGTGTGGTCCTCGGCCGGACGGTCGAAGGTCGAGGCGATGACCTCGCCCTTGACGGTGCGCTGCATGTCGGTGACCTCTTCGGGGCGCTCGTCGACGAGCACGACCATGAGGTGGACCTCGGGGTTGTTCGCGGCGATCGCGTTCGCGATCTGCTGCAGCACGATCGTCTTGCCGGCCTTGGGCGGCGCGACGATGAGGCCGCGCTGTCCCTTGCCGATCGGCGCGACGAGGTCGATGATGCGCTGGGTGAGCTTCTCGGGAGCCGTCTCGAGGCGCAGTCGCTCCTGCGGGTACAGCGGCGTCAGCTTGCCGAACTCCACCCGGGTGGCGGCGTCGTCGACCGACAGGCCGTTGATGGCGTCCACCTTGACCAGCGCGTTGTACTTCTGGCGGCTGGACTGCTCGCCCTCGCGCGGCTGCTTGATGGCGCCGACGACGGCGTCACCCTTGCGCAGGTTGTACTTCTTGACCTGGCCGAGCGAGACGTAGACGTCGCTGGGGCCGGGGAGGTAGCCGGTCGTGCGGACGAAGGCGTAGTTGTCGAGCACGTCGAGGATGCCGGCGATCGGGATGAGGACGTCGTCCTCGCCGATCTCGGTCTCGAACTCGTCGGCCGGGGTCTGGCCGCGGCGCTTGTTGCGCTGACGGTTGCGGCCACCGCCCTGCTCCTCCTCGACCGGCTCGGGCTTGGGGGCTTCGACCGCGGGGCTCTGAGCGTTCTGGCCGTTCTGCTGACCCTGCGCGTTGTCCTTGCGGTTGCGGTTGCGGCTGCGGCTGCGGCTGCGGCTGCGGCTCGGAGTCTCGCTCTCAGCCTCGGACGGCTGCTCGCCGGCCTCGCCGGCTGCCCCGGCCTGCTCGCCGGCCTCGCCGGCTGCGCCGGCCGCGGGCGCCTCGCCGGGCTGCTCGGCGGATGCCTCAGGCGCGGGCGCCTCGGGCGACTCGGCCGCGGGCGCGTCGGCGGAAGCTGCGCCCTCCTCGGCCTGCTCCGCGGGCTGCGCCTCGGCGGGTGCGGCGCCTTGGTCCGCAGCCGCCTGGTCGGTCGCGGGGACGTCGGTGCTCTTCGCGCGGCGCGGCGCACGCTTGCGGGGGGCCTTGGCCGGCTTCTCGGCGGGCGCGTCGGCAGCCTCTGCAGGCGCGGCGACCGCCGCGTCGGCGGCGGGCTCGGGGGTCTCCGCCGGCGCATCCGTCGGCGCCGCCTCGGCGGGCGCCTCCGTCGCGTCCGCGGCGGGGACCGACTCGGCGTCGGCGTCCTCGGCGCCGGTCACGGCTTCCTCGGTGGTGTCGCCGGCCGGGGCGGGCGCCTGGGCGGCCGCGTCCGCGGTGGTGGACGTGTCGACGCTCTGAGCGGCCTCGGGCGCTTCCGCGCGCTCGTCGGCCGGTGCGTCAGTGTGGATCTCGGAGATGGACTCCACGAGTTCTCCCTTGTGAAAACGAACGGTTGTGCACGACCGCGCGACGCGCTGTGCGGCGGATCTGCCGCCCTTCGACCGGTTGTTGCGCCTGTCGAAACACAGGTTCCGCCGACGGAGTGAGAGACCGCGAGGGTGATCAGGGACCGTCAGAGGTTGGTGCCGTGCGGTGGTTTCGCAGAATTGCGACGGAGGCCAGATTCACGTCTTACGTGGAACCCTCCGCGTACTCCCTCACTGTACCACCCTTGAAGTCGACGGCGAGCATGAGGGCCTCCCACGGGGTGTCGGTCACGCGCTGGGCCAGCGCGGCCGCCTCCAGACGGCGCCCCGGTCCGTCGGCGAGCACGAGCACGCTGGGACCCGCACCGGAGACGACCGCCGCGAAGTTCTCGCTGCGCAGCGCCCGCACCAGCGCGTCCGTCTCCGGCATGGCGCTCGCGCGGTAGTTCTGATGGAGCTTGTCCTCGGTCGCGGCCTGCAGCAGTTCCGGGCTCTGCGTGAGCGCGGCGATGAGCAGCGCCGAGCGCGAGACGTTGAACACCGCGTCCTCCCGTGGGACCTGCAGCGGCTGCAGGCTCCGGGCGAGCTTCGTCGACATGGTGAACTCCGGCACGAACACCAGCGGTGACACACCGCGGTGCACCATCAGCTTCTTGTGCTGCGGGCCGGTCTCGTCGACCCATGCGATGGTCAGGCCGCCGAAGAGCGCCGGCGCGACGTTGTCGGGGTGCCCCTCCAGCTCGGTGGCCAGCCGCAGCAGCGCGTCCGGCCCCAGCTCCACATCACCCTCGAGCAGCCCCTTGGCGGCGAGCAGCCCGGAGACGACGGCCGCGCCCGACGAGCCGAGCCCTCGTCCGTGCGGGATGACGTTGCGCGCCACCAGACGCAGCCCCGGCATCCGCCGCCCCACCGCTTCGTACGCGTAGGCGATCGAGCGGACCACGAGGTTCGATGCGTCGCGCGGGACGTCGTCGGCGCCCTGCCCCTCCACGCGGATGTCGAGCTGCCCCTCGGGCAGCGCCATCACCTCGAGCTCGTCGTAGACGCTCAGGGCGAGCCCCAGGGTGTCGAAGCCCGGACCGAGGTTCGCGCTGGTCGCCGGCACCCGGACCAGCACGCGGCGACCGGGCTCCGGTGCGACGGCTGCGTTCACGCCTGCGATCCGCGCGCGTCGGCCGGCTCGGCGACGGGCGCGAGGTCCAGCACGGAGGCGACCTCGGTGGTCGAGGCGTCCACAACGGTGGGCTCGACCTGGCTGCCGTCGGCGTTGCGCAGCGCCCACTGCGGGTCCTTCAGACCGTGCCCGGTGACCGTGAGCACCACGCGTGCGCCCTGCGGCACGACACCGGCCTCGACGCGGTCGAGAAGTCCCGCGACGCTGATCGCCGAGGCGGGCTCGACGAAAATGCCCACCTCGCCGGCGAGGAGCTTCTGCGCCGCGAGGATGCGCTCGTCGTCGATCGCGCCGAAGTATCCGTCGGTCGCCTCTCGCGCCTCGAGCGCGAGCTCCCACGACGCGGGGTTGCCGATGCGGATGGCGCTGGCCACCGTCTCGGGATTGCGCACGACCTCACCGCGCACCAGCGGTGCCGAGCCCTCGGCCTGGAAGCCGAACATGCGGGGCACCCGGGTGGACACGCCGCCCTCTGCCTCCTCGCGGTACCCCCGCGTGTAAGCGGTGTAGTTGCCGGCGTTGCCGACAGGGATGAAGTGGAAGTCGGGGGCGTCGCCCAGCTGCGCCACGACCTCGTACGCCGCGGTCTTCTGCCCGTCGATCCGGTCGGGGTTGACGGAGTTGACCAGGTGCACCGGATACCGGTCGGCGAGCTCGCGGGCGATCTCGAGGCAGTCGTCGAAGTTGCCTCGGATCTGGATCAGGCGTCCGTTGTGGGCGACGGCCTGGCTGAGCTTGCCCATCGCGATCTTGCCCTCGGGGACGAGGACCGCCGCGGTGATGCCGGCGTGCGCGGCGTAGGCCGCCGCGGAGGCGGACGTGTTCCCCGTCGACGCGCAGATGACCGCCTGAGCGCCGTGCTCGATGGCCCGCGAGACCGCCACGGTCATTCCGCGGTCCTTGAACGAGCCGGTCGGGTTCATCCCCTCGAACTTCACCCAGACGTCGGCGCCGGTGCGGCGCGACAGGGCGGGGGCGGGCAGGAGCGGCGTGCCGCCCTCGCCCAGCGTGATCACGGTCGAGGCGTCCGTGACGCCCAACCGGTCCGCGTACTCGCGGAGGACTCCGCGCCAGACGTGTGCCATGTCAGTCTCCTTCCACCCGCAGCACCGAGACGACGCGTTCGACCACGCCGCTCGCGGCGAGGCGGTCCACCGTCTCGCTCAGGTCCTGCTCCAGTGCCTTGTGCGTGCCGATCACCAGTCGCGCGGTCTCGGCGTCCTCGCCGGTGACCGTCTGCTCCAGCGTCGCGATCGAGACCCGCCCGTCGCTGAGGATGCCGGCGACCGTGGCGAGGACGCCGGGCTGATCGTCGACCTCGAGCGTGATCTGATACCTCGTGATGACGCGCCCGATCGCCACGATCGGCAGGTCGGCGAGCGTCGACTCGCCGACGCCCACGCCACCGGCGATGTGGCGGCGCGCCGCCGAGACGACGTCGCCGAGGACGGCCGAGGCGGTCTGCACGCCGCCGGCACCCGCGCCGTAGAACATCAGGTTCCCTGCCGCCTCCGCCTGCACGAAGACGGCGTTGTTGGCGCCGTGCACGCTGGCCAGGGGGTGGGCTCGGTCGATGAGCGCCGGGTAGACCCGCACCGAGATCGACTCGCTGCCGGATGCCTCGCTGAGGCGTTCGCACACCGCCAGGAGCTTGACGACGTAGCCGGCGTGGCGTGCGGCGTCCATCATCGCCTTGTCGATCCCCGTGATGCCCTCGCGGTGGACCGCGTCCAGGGGCACCGTGGTGTGGAACGCCAGGCTCGCGAGGATCGCCGCCTTCTGCGCGGCGTCGTAGCCCTCGACGTCGGCCGTGGGATCGGCCTCGGCGTAGCCGAGCCGCTGCGCGTCGGCGAGCACGTCCGCGAACTCCGCGCCTTCGGTGTCCATGCGGTCCAGGATGTAGTTCGTCGTGCCGTTGACGATGCCCATGATGCGCTGCACGCGGTCGCCGGCGAGCGAGTCCCGTAGGGGGCGGATGATCGGGATCGCCCCGGCCGCCGCCGCCTCGTAGTAGACCTCGGCGCCCACCTGGTCGGCCGCGTCGAAGATCTCCGGGCCGTGGGTGGCCAGCAGCGCCTTGTTGGCGGTCACGATGTCCGCGCCGGAGTTGATCGCCTGCAGCAGATAGGTGCGCGCCGGCTCGATGCCGCCCATCAGCTCGATGACGATGTCGGATCCGACGATGAGCGACTCCGCATCCGTGGTGAGCAGCTCGCGAGGCAGGTCCGCCTCGCGCGGGGCGTCGATGTCGCGCACGGCGATCCCGACCAGCTCGAGCCGTGCGCCTGCGCGGTCGGCGAGCTCGTCGGCGTGCCGTCGCAGCAGCGCCGCGACCTGTGAGCCGACGGCCCCGGCTCCCAGGAGCGCGACGCGGAGGCGGCGGTAGTCCGTCACTTCGACTCGCTCCGCTCGCTCGATACAGACATGTCGTTCCCTTCCGTCGGGGCGTCGCCGGCTGGCACCCGGGCGCGCGCTGCGTAGCCGGTGTCGCGCGCGAGCAGATCGTCGATCGTCTCGCCGCGCACGATCACCCGGGCCTCTCCCCCGCGCAGCGCCACGACGGGCGGGCGGGGGACGTAGTTGTAGTTGCTCGAGAGCGGGAAGCCGTACGCGCCGGTGGCCGGCACGGCCAGGATGTCCCCGGGCGCGATGTCGGCCGGAAGGTACTCGGCATCCACCACGATGTCGCCCGACTCGCAGTGCTTGCCCACGACGCGCGCGAGCGCCGGCTCGGCGTCGCTGGTGCGGGAGGCGATCCGGGCGGAGTAGTGCGCGCCGTAGAGCGCGGGGCGGGGGTTGTCGCTCATGCCGCCGTCGACGCTGACGTACAGCCGGCTGTCGCCGCTCTCGAGTGCGACGGGCTTGATGGTGCCGACCTCGTACAGCGTGACGCCGGCTCGGCCGACGATCGCCCGGCCTGGTTCGAAGGCGAGGGTCGGAACCGGGATGCCGCGCACCTCGCACTGCCGCGCGACGGCGTCGACGATGCCGCTCGCGAGCTGTTCGATCGGCGTCGGGTCGTCGGCGGCCGTGTAGGCGATGCCGAACCCGCCGCCGAGGTTGAGCACGGGCAGCTCGCCGCCCTCGCGCAGCTGCGCGTGCAGCTCGACGATGCGGCCGGCGGACTCCTCGAAGCCGGCGGTGCCGAAGATCTGGGACCCGATGTGGCAGTGCAGGCCGATGAGCTCGAGGCCCGGGAGCTCGCGGATCCGCGCGACCGCTGCGGGAGCGTCGGTCATCGTGAAGCCGAACTTCTGATCCTCGTGCGCCGTCGCGAGGAAATCGTGGGTCTCGGCGTGAACGCCGCTGTTGACCCGCACGAGCACCGCCTGGGTCGCTCCCCGCCGCTCGACGATGGCGGCGAGTCGTTCGATCTCGATGAGGCTGTCGATGATGATCGAGCCGATGCCGACCTCGACCGCGCGCTCGAGCTCTGCGAGGGACTTGTTGTTCCCGTGGAAGCCGATCATCGCCGGCTCGGCACCGCCGGCGAGCGTCACCGCGAGCTCTCCGCCGGTGCAGACGTCGACGGCGAGGCCCTCCTCGGTGACCCACCGCACCACTTCGGTGCTGAGGAAGGCCTTCCCCGCGTAGTAGACCCGCGCCTGGGCGCCGTGCCGGGCGGCGGCTGCGCGGAAGGCATCCGAGGTGCGCCGCGCCGTGGCGCGGACCTGATCCTCGTCGAGGACGTACAGCGGCGTGCCGAACTGCTCACGCAGCCGCGTCGCCGGGATGCCGCCGAGCGCGAGCACGCCGTCGTCCGCGCGCGCAGCCGACTCCGGCCACACCGCGGCGACGAGCTCGTTCGGATTCGTGGGCCGCTCGAGCCAGAAGGGGGCGACGGCGGCGGAGTGCGAGTCGGCGGACACGGGGGACCAATCGGATGGGAGCTTCGACGCGGGCCGCCCGGGGCGCCGTGCGGCGCGGATTCGGCGGCGGAGAGGTCACGCCGGGCGGTCCTTGCAGTCTAGGGCACCTGGCATCGGGGTCCCGTGTCGTATGACGCGAAGGCGCCGGGCTACTCGCACGCCCCGTTCGCCCGCAGGGCCGGGTCGGACAGGATGGCGCCCTGCACGTCGAACGAGGCGACCAGCTCATCGCCGCCCTCGGTGTCGACGACCTCGACGCCGGTGAGGGTGATGCCCGCCGGGATGTACTGCGCGATGCAGACGGTCCAGTCCCGCAGGACGACCTCGGCGACGACGCCGAACTGGTCGCGCAGCGCGTCGGCGGTCACGTCCGCTCCCGACACCTGCAGCGACGCCGGCGTGAGGACGACGTCGCCGTCCGCGACGCCCGGGCTGAGGGCGACCCCGACCGGGACGGTCATCCCGAACACCTGGAGGTCGGTCGCCATCGTGACCTCCGGCGCCGCGAGATCCACGCTCCCCGCGGGGAACCCCTCGACGTTCGCCAGCAGCGCGCGCACCTCGTCTGCGCCCAGCTCGAGGGTGGCGACAGCCCCGCCCAGATCGCCGTCGGCCCGCAGCGGCACGCCGTGCGCGACGACCGTGACGTCGGCGGACAGCTCGTTGACGCGCACGTCGTCGGACGTCACCGTCATCTCGTCGAAGCGGCCGCCGATCAGCTGCGGGATGATGGCGCCGGGGATGTCCACGTCGATGCGCTGGTCGGCCGGCAGCGCCAGCTGCGACTTCACCTGGTCCCGCACGACGCCGACGACGATCTGCCTCGCCAGCGCGTCGGCGGCGAACCAGGCTCCGACGGCGATGACCGCGACGATCGCGAACGCCACGAGCCAGGGCCGCAGTCGCCGTCGGCGCCGGTCCGCCTGCTTCTCGTGGGCGAACAGCGAGGCCGCCGGCGTCCGGTCCCCCGACATGGCGGCTACATCCGCTCCGGTGCGCCCACGCCCAGCAGCGTCAGCCCGTTGCGCAGCACCTGCCCGGTGGCGTCGTTCAGCCACAGACGCGTCCGGTGCACGGGCTGGACCGGCTCGTCGCCCAGCGGGATGACACGGCAGTTGTCGTACCAGCGGTGGTAGAGACCGGCCAGCTCCTCCAGATACCGGGCCACCCGGTGGGGCTCGCGCAGCTCGGCGGCGAAGGCCACGATCCGCGGGAACTCCTGCAGGGCGCCCAGCAGCGCCGACTCCGTCTCGTGGGTGAGCAGCTCCGGCGCGAATTCGGACCGATCCACGCCCGACGCCCCGGCGTTGCGCGCGACGTTGTGCGTGCGGGCGTGGGCGTACTGCACGTAGAAGACGGGATTGTCGTTGGTGCGCTTGCGCAGGATCTCGGGGTCGAGGGTCAGCGGCGAGTCGGCGGGGTAGCGTGCCAGCGAGTAACGCAGCGCATCCGTGCCGAGCCACTCCCGCAGGTCGTCCAGCTCGATGATGTTGCCGGCGCGCTTGCTCAGACGCGCGCCGTTGATGGACACGAGCTGGCCGATGAGCACCTCGATGTCCTTGTCCGGATCGTCCCCGGCGGCGCCGGCGAGCGCCTTGAGCCGATGCACGTAGCCGTGATGATCGGCGCCGAGCAGGTAGATCTTGTGCGCGAAGCCCCGGTCTCCCTTGTTCAGGTAGTACGCGGCATCCGCGGCGAAGTAGGTGTACTCGCCGTTGGAGCGGCGGATCACCCTGTCCTTGTCGTCGCCGAAATCGGTGGTGCGCACCCACACCGCGCCGTCCTGGTCGAACACGTGGCCCTGCTCGCGGAGCCGGTCGACCGCCTCGTCGACGAGGCTGGGGCCGCCGTCCTCGGGCTTGGCGTGCAGGGTGCGCTCCGAGAACCAGACATCGAAGTGCACGTTGAACTTCTCGAGAGAGGCCTGCAGCTCGCCGAGCTGGAACTCGTACGCGAGGTCGCGCGCCATGGCGATCTGGTCCTCGTCGCTGAGCTCGAGCAGGTCCGGACGAGCGGCGAGCACGCGGCGTGCGAGCTCTTCGATGTAGGCGCCCGCGTATCCGTCCTCGGGCGTGGGCTCACCCTTGGCGGCGGCGAGCACGGAGCGTCCGAATCGCTCCATCTGCGCACCGGCGTCGTTGATGTAGAACTCCCGCACGAGCGTCGCGCCGCTGGCCAGCAGCAGCCGCGCGATCGAGTCGCCCAGCGCCGCCCACCGTGTGTGGCCGATGTGCAGCGGACCGGTGGGGTTCGCACTGACGAACTCCAGGTTGATGGTGTTGCCCCGCTGCGAGTCGTTGGTGCCGAACGCGGCGCCGGCGTCGACGATCGTCTTCGCCAGCGCGCCCGCCGCGGCGGCATCCAGGCGGATGTTGATGAAGCCCGGCCCCGCGACCTCCACGTCCGCGATGCCCTCCACCTGCGCGAGACCCTCGGCGATCTCGGCGGCGAACTCCCGCGGGTTGACGCCGACGGCCTTCGCGAGCTTCAGCGCGGCGTTGGACGCCCAGTCGCCGTGCTCCCGGTTCTTCGGACGCTCGAGCGGCAGGTCACCCGCCGTCAGGCCGTCGGCTGCGCCCGGACGTCGGGCCTCGGCGAGCGGGGCGACGACGGCGAGCAGAGCGGCGGAGAGAGCGTCGGGATTCATAGCCGGACCAGTCTAGTTGGGCGGCCACGGTCCCGAATCGGCCCGCGAGCGACCTCGCTGTCCACCGGCGGACGGGCGCACGCCGATTCATGACTTACCCTCTATCCATGCACGCGCCCGGCCGCTTCCGCGCACGGCGGCTGTGGCTTCCCCTGCTGGGCGCCGCGCTCGCCGTGGTGGCGCTGTGCGCCGTCGCGCTGGCCAGGCCGTGGGCCGCCCCGCCCGTGGCCCCCGCCGTCGCCGCCGACCAGGCATCCGTCGCCGTCGCTCCCGCCCCGCTGACCCTGCCCGATCGGCCGCGCGTGCTCGTCTTCGGCGATTCGTGGGTCTATGGCTCGGCCGCCATCGAACCGACCCTCGGTTTCGCGTACCGGCTCGCCGACGAACTCGGCTGGCAGACGACCGTGGACGGCGTGCGCGGCAGCGGTTACCTCAAGCCCGGCATCGACGGCCCTGCGTACGGCGAGCGCATCGCCGCGCTGGATCGGGCGATCGACCCCGACCTCATCATCGTCGAGGGCTCCATCAACGACCGCAGGCTGCACCCCACCGGGTACCGGGAGGCCGTCAACGCCGCGTGGGATGCCCTCGCCGCGCGCTTCCCCGGCGCGACGGTGGTGATCCTCGGCCCTGCGCCGCAGGTGCTGCCGGTCGAGAAGGCGACGCGAGCCATCGACGCGGACCTGCGGGAGCTCGCAGCGTCGCGCGGATGGTGGTACATCTCCCCCATCGCGGAGGAGTGGATCACCCCGGACAACTACCTCGACGTCATCGACACCGGCGAGATCGGACGCGATCACCCGTCCACGGAAGGGCACGCGTACCTCGCGCAGCGCGTGGCGGAGGCCATCGAGGCGATGACGGAGCAGACGGAGGTCGTCGCCGACGCCCCGCAGGACCCGCAGGCGATCGCGCCCTGACAGGGCCTCCCATCCCGGGGTGGTAGTCTCGATCGGCACGCCTCCGTAGCTCAG
This sequence comes from Arthrobacter sp. Cza30, assembly GCF_059090765.1. NCBI lineage: Bacteria > Bacillati > Actinomycetota > Actinomycetes > Micrococcales > Micrococcaceae > Arthrobacter > Arthrobacter sp. Cza30. The sequence continues at coordinate 174,181 of NZ_JBNHGA010000009.1, forward strand.
GGGATAGAGCGTTGGTTTCCGGTACCAAAGGTCGCAGGTTCGATTCCTGTCGGGGGCGCAAACGGGATGAGTCGGCCTAGCGGTCGACTCATCCCCTCTCTTCATCCGGGCTTCCTCCTCGTCCCCGATCTCCATCCGGTGCGCGCGCCTTTCCCCGACGGCGACGCCGTTGTCAACCCGTTCACCATTCCCGGCCCTGGCGCGAGGATGAGAGCACGGCGCACGCCGCCGTGCTCGCGAGAGGAGAACGTGGTGGACTTCACGCCTGAGGAGGCCGGAGAACGGCCCGGCGAGGCTGCTGTCTTCTGGTCCTGGATCGCCCTGCTGGGCATCGGTCTGGCGTACATGATCGCCGTCCCGCTGATGGGGCGGTGAGCGCATGCGGACCATCCGCGACAACGCGCTCAGCCTGCTGTTCCTGGGCCTGTTCGCCCTCACCCTGATCGCGCAGTCGGTGGCCGGCTGGATGGAGGACAACGAGAAGCTCCAGCAGCACGGCATGCCGCCGGAGAGCTACCTCGGGTTCGTCACCTCCTCGGAGTTCGTCGTCGACGTTGCCGAGAACTGGCAGTCGGAGTTCCTTCAGTTTCTCGTGTTCATCGCCGCGACGATCTGGCTCGTGCAGCGGGGCTCCCCCGAGTCGAAGAAGCCCGGCGACGAGGGTCCCGACAGCGACGAGGAGCAGCTGGTCGGCGAGCACGCCCGCGACGATTCGCCGGAGTGGGCGAAGGCACGAGGCATCCGCCAGGTGCTCTTCTCCAACTCGCTGCTGATCGTGATGGGCGCGGTGTTCCTGCTGTCGTGGCTCGCGCAGTCCCTGGCGGGCACCGTCGTGATGAACTCCGAGAACGCCGAGCACGGCCAGCCGCCGGTCACCTGGCTGGAGTACCTGACGCTGCCGGACTTCTGGAGCCGGACGTTCCAGAACTGGCAGTCCGAGTTCCTCGCCGTCGGGGCGATGATCGCGCTGTCGATCTTCCTTCGACAGCGCGGCTCCAGCGAGTCCAAGCCCGTCGGCGCTCCGCACCACGAGACCGCCGGCTCCAGCGAGTGAGCAAGCCAGAGGTGGACGATGGGGAAACTGATCTACGAGGGCACCGTCAAGGTGGACTTCGACGACCGGACGCTGGCGCACCTGCAGCTGGTCATCGGCACGAAGCTGCGACGCGGCGAGCCGTTCCACTTCACGTGGAAGGACGACGCCAGCATCGGCGACGGACGGACGACCGTGTGGATCCATCCACGGTGCTCGCTCGTGTACAAGTTCTACGGCAGCCGGACGCCGCGGCTCAATCCCGCCTGGATCGACGCTCTGGCCTACACCGCCAATTCTCCCGCCGGCCTGTACCTGGTCCCCGAACCCGCCCAGCCCGCTCACGCGGAGATGGTCGACGAACGCGACATCGTCTCGTGACGGCCGGGACGAGAGGGGCGTGCGACAGCGGCGTGCGACGGGACCGGCTCCGGAACGCCGGCAGGCACAGCGACGGAGACGGGCGATGACCGATGCGGTGGAACGGGTGGCCGAGGCCGCCCGAGGGAACGGGGTGCGGGTGGCGCTCGCGGAGTCTCTGACCAGCGGCCTGCTCGCCAGCACCGTCGGCAAGGGCGCACGCGCCGAGGAGTGGTTCGCCGGCGGCGTCGTGGCGTATCAGACGCGCACCAAGGAGGCGGTGCTCGGCACGACACCCGGGCTCGACCCCGTCTCCGGCGAATGCGCTGAGCAGCTCGCCATGGGCGTCCTGGCCCTCATGGATGCCGACATCGCGGTCTCGACGACCGGCGTCGGTGGCCCCGACGACGAGGACGGCCACCCCGCGGGGACGGTCTTCGTCGGCTGGGCCACGCGCTCGGGCGCCGGGCACCGCGAACTGGCGCTCAGCGGCGGACCCGAGGACGTCCTCGCCGCGACGATCGATACGGCTGTCGCCGTCCTGGAATCGCTGCTCCAACGCGTGACCGCGGCGTAGCCGGCCGCCCACGCGGCTGCGCCCGCTATTCGGCGCTGACGGCTTTGAGCCCGATCACACACCCGACGAGCCCGAGGATCAGGAGCAGCCGGACGATCGAGAACGGCTCTTCGCCGGTGATCATCGCATACGCGACGGTGAGCGCGGCCCCGATGCCGACCCACACCGCGTAGGCGGTGCCGGTCGAGATGTCCCGCATGGCCCACGCCAGGCCGCCCATGCTCGCCGCGAGGGCGACGCCGAAGACCACGCTCGGCCACAGCTTGGTGAAGCCTTCCGACTTGCCCAGCGCGCTCGCCCAGACCGCCTCGAGCACGCCGGAGAGGATGAGGATGACCCACGACACGACTGTTCCTCCTGGCCAGTCTTGTCGCTCACCGGGTACTGAACCCTCGTCCGGGATCCGGTCGGGATCCGCGCGCCAGCCTAACCGGTCGGACTGGGCACCTCCTGGGCAGGCGGTCGCCTCACACCAGGAACAGGCCGTCGAGCACGCCGGGGTTGTGGGCGTGGACGAGGACGAGGAACACGACGGCGTCGAACAGCAGATGCACCGTCACCACGTACGCCAGCGACCGCGTCCTCTTGAAGATGAAGCCCTGCAGCAGCGCGAACGGGATGGTGAGGAACGGCCCCCACGCCTGGTACCCCAGCTCCCACAGGAAGGAGACGAACACGATCGACTGCAACAGGTTCGCCTGCCAGTCGGGGAAGTGACGACGCAGCAGGGCGAAGCACGTGCAGATGAAGAACAGCTCGTCCCAGATGCCGACGGCGCCGACGCCGACGAACAGCCGCGCGATGAGGTCCGGGGTCTCCACGACCGGCCAGTTCTGATACACGCCGGAGGTGATGAAGTAGAACGGCAGGATCAGCCACCCCAGCAGCAGGACGACGACCAGCCACACCCATTGGAACGTCGACCAGCGCCCGCCGCCGCGCCAGGGGAACCGGATGGCGTGATCGCGGTACAGCCATCGCGAGATCGCATACGGCACCGCCACGGCGCCTCCCAGCGCGAGGGCGAACCGCAGCATCGCGAGGTTGTCGAGCTCGGCCTTGAGCGGGATGGCGCTCACGATGAGCAGGCCCACCGCGATGAGCGACAGGTCGCGCACGAGCGACGGCGCTCTCGCGCCCTCGGGCGCGAGAGCTCGCGCCGAGACATCCGTGCGCTCCGTCGCGAACGCGAGGGCGACACCGGCCGCCAGCAGCGCCCACCCCAGCCACGGGATCCGCACGACGAAGAACGCCGGGGCCGCGAGGCAGACCAGCAGCGCCGGCGCGAGACCCCAGGACCACGTCGGCCGGGTGGTCGTCGGAGCGAGAGCAGGGTGGGCAGGCATCAGCGCGGTCCGGCTCTCACGCCCGGCCGAGCCGGTGATAGGACAGGTCGCGGATCTCGCGCCCGTGGCGCGTGCCCTTGCGCTCGAAGGCCGTCAGCACGCGTCCATCGAAGCGCGGCGCCCACTCCCCGTCGAATGCGGGCGCGAAGTCGAGCGCCGCTTCCATGACCTCGCGCATCTGCACCGCGTACTCCTCCCAGTCCGTCGCCAGCCGCAGCGTCCCGCCGTCGCGCAGGGCGCGGGCGGCGATGCCAGCGAACCCGGACGTGACCAGGCGCCGCTTGGTGTGCTTCTTCTTGTGCCACGGGTCGGGGAAGAACACCCACAGCTCGTCGACGGATGCCTCGGGCAGCAGGTGCTGCAGAACCTCGGGCGCGTTCGCCTCGACCAGGCGCAGGTTGCGAGCCCCCGCCCGGTCGGCGTCGAGCATGGTGCGGGCGAGCCCCGCCTTGAAGACCTCGATCGCGAGGAAGTTCTTCTCGGGGTGCGAGGCCGCCGCGTGCACGATCGCGTGCCCCTGACCGGAGCCGATCTCGACGACGAGCGGCGCGCTGCGCCCCCACACCGCGGCGGGCTCGATCGCGGTTCCGGGCAGGACGCTGGTCGCCGCGGCGTCGCGGACGACGTCGACGACGTATTGCGGGGCGAGCTCGGCCCATGCCCGCTCCTGCGCCTCCGACATCCGGCCGCTGCGGCGCACGAACGACACCGGCCGGTCGCGGAAGGTGCGGGTCTGGGAGGTCTCGCTCACCCGTCCAGGCTACCGACGCGGGCGCGCATCGCGGGCTGCCGGTGCCTCATGCGCCGCCGGTGCTCACGCGGTGACGAAGTCGATGAGCTCCTCGACGCGGCCGAGGAACGCCGGCTCGAGGTCGCGGTAACTCGACACCGACCCGAGGATGCGCTGCCAGGCGCGGGCGAGATCGGCCTGATCGCGAGCCGGCCAGCCCAGCGCCCGGCACACCCCGACCTTGAAGTCGATCCCGCGGGGCACCTCCGGCCACCGCTGGATCCCCATCGCCCGCGGCGTGACGCACTGCCACACGTCGATCCACGGATGCCCCACGATGAGCACGTGCGCGCCGTGCGGACCGCGTGCGATCGCGTCCGCGACGCGGGATTCCTTCGAGCCGGGCACGAGATGGTCCACGAGCACGCCGTATCGGCGCGACGCCGACGGCGGCTCCTCGACGAGCGCCGCCTCGAGCAGATCCACACCCTGCAGGTACTCCACGACGACGCCCTCGGCACGCAGGTCGTCGCCCCACACCTTCTCGACGAGCTCGGCGTCATGGCGTCCCTCGACGAGGATGCGGCTGGCACGGGCGGTGCGGGCACGGGCCTCGGGCGCCGCGAACGAGCCCGACGCCGTGCGCTTCGGCCCGGACGCCGGTGCGGCCGTCGGCGGCACGAGCACGACATCGACCCCATCGAGGAGGAAGCCGGCGCCCAGTGGGAACAGCCGTCTCCGCCCTCGGCGATCCTCGAGCTCCACCATGCCGCCCGACACAGCGACGACAGCGCCGCAGTAGCCGTCGTCCGCCACCTCCACGACGAGGTCACGGGATGCCTCGACCCGGGCCAGCTCTCGGCGTCCATGGCCTTTCCATGCCGACGCCAGCACATCGGCGCCGTAGCGATCGTCCATCCTCGTCCTCCGGATCCGAAACCCTACCCGCACGGCGTCAGCGGACCCGGCAGCGACCCGCACCTCCCATACCACTGGCAGGCGCGCTACCACCGCGCGCGCGGGCCTGCATAGACTCGCCTGAGGGGCGGATCCCGCGTCTGGAGGGGAATCGATGCGAGCGCGATGGGCCGCGGTGCTCACGACCGGTGCGGCGCTGCTGCTCGCGGGCGTCGCCGCCGCTCCGGCATCGGCCACTCCCCCGGTGCAGCTGGGATCGGGATACGTGCTCGACGACGTCGACGTGCTCTCAGCCGGCGAGGAGGCCCAGGCGCAGGAGCGTCTGGAGCAGCTGAAGACCGAGACCGGGATCGACCTGTGGGTCGTCTACGTCGACGACTTCACCGATCCGTCGGGCGCCGAACAGTGGGCCACACGGGTCGCGAACGACAACGGCCTCGGGCCGAGCCAGTATCTTCTGGCCGTGGCCACCGAGGGTCGTCAGTACTACATCTCGGGTGATTCCGAGGGGCCGGTCACGTTCGACCAGCTGGCGGCGATCGAGCAGCAGCGGGTGCAGCCGGCTCTCCGTCAGGAGGACTGGCTCGGTGCGGTCGACGCGGCCGCCGCCGGGTTCGTCGATGCCGAGCAGGGCGGGACCGGAGGCGCCGACGACGGACGGAACGGCGGCGGCCTTCTCACCGGCATCCTCGTCGTGGCCGCCATCGCGGCCGCGATCGCGCTCGTCGTGGTGCTGGTGCGGCGTCGCAGGAAGACGCCGAGCGCGACGAGCGCCCCCGCGGCCGCGCAGGTGCCTCTCGAACAGCTCGAGCGGCGCGCGGCGTCGCTGCTGGTCGAGACCGACGACGCGCTGAAGACCAGTGCGCAGGAGCTCGGGTTCGCCAAAGCCCAGTTCGGCGATGCCGCGACGGTGGAGTTCGAGGCGGCGCTCGCCACGGCGCGGGCGAGTCTCGACGAGGCGTTCACACTGCAGCAGCAGCTCGACGACGCCACGCCCGACTCGGACGCCGACAGGCGCGCGTGGAACGAGCGCATCATCGCCCTGTGCGAGTCGGCCAACGGTCTTCTCGACGAGAAGGCCGCGGCGTTCGACGAGCTGCGCAAGCTCGAGCAGGACGCGCCCGCGGCGCTCGCTCGCGTGCGGGCCGCTCGCGAGAAGGCCGCAGACGCGCTCGGAAGCGCCGAGAGCGAGTTGCGGCGGCTGCAGTCGGCGTACGCACCGGAAACGCTCGCGACCATCGCCGACAACCCCGAGCAGGCCCGGCAGAGGCTCGCCTTCGCCGCGGAGCAGCTCGCCGCGGCCGAGCGGGCGATCGCTTCGGGAAGCGGCGGCGAAGCGGCGGTCGGCATCCGCGCGGCGGAGGAGGCGGTCGGTCAGGCGGCGCTGCTCGAAGACGCCATCGGCAAGCTCGCCGCCGACCTCGCCCAGGCCGAGACCAGCGCCGTCGCACTCGTGGCGGAGCTCGAGAGCGACATCGCCGGGGCATCCGCTCTCGCCGACCCCGACGGCCGCATCGCGGGCGCCGTCGCGGCCACCCGGCAGCAGCTCGATGCGGCCAGGGCGCACCTCGCCGGCACGCACAGGCGGCCGCTCATCGCACTGCAGAGCCTCGAGGCGGCGAACCGGCAGATCGACGCCCTGGTCCAGGGCGTGCGGGATGCCCACGCCCAGGAGAAGCGCGCGCGACAGGTCGTCGGCCAGCTGATCCTGCAGGCGCAGGCCCAGGTCTCGGCGGCCGAGGACTACATCACCGCGCGCCGGGGGGCCATCGGCGCCGAGGCGCGCACACGGCTGGCGGAGGCGGGCGCCGCGCTGGCGCGCGCCCAGGCCCTTCAGTCCAGTGACCCGCGGCAGGCCATGCAGCACGCCCAGCGGGCCGACCACCTCGCCGCCCAGTCGATCCAGCTCGCGCAGGACGACGTCGGCGCCTTCGACGGCGGCGGCGGGATGTTCGGCGGGCAGAGCTCCGGCGGCGGCGGCATGCTGGGGGCCGTGCTCGGCGGCATCGTGCTCAACTCGATGCTCAGCGGCGGCGGCCGATCCTCGGGCGGATTCGGCGGCATGCTCGGCGGCGGCTCCGCCGGGCGGTCGTCGGGCGGGTTCCGCCCCGGCAGCTTCGGCGGCGGCGGGACCCGCGCCCGCCGGGGAGGTGGTCGTTTCTGACCCGCCCCCGACGACCACGCGGTGCCGCCGCATCCCGAACCAGAACCTGAGAACTCAGTCCGACAAGGAAGGAAATCCGATGGCGAAGCAGTCCATCTTCGGGCGCATCTCGACGCTCCTGAAGGCCAACATCAACGCACTCCTCGACCAGGCCGAGGATCCGCAGAAGATGCTCGACCAGCTCGTGCGCGACTACACCAACAGCATCGCCGACGCCGAGTCGGCCATCGCCGAGACGATCGGCAACCTGCGGCTGCTCGAGCGCGACCACCAGGAGGACATCCAGGCGGCCGCCGAGTGGGGCAACAAGGCGCTCGCGGCCAGCCGCAAGGCGGACGAGCTGCGCCAGGCCGGCAACACCGCCGACGCCGACAAGTTCGACAACCTCGCCAAGATCGCGCTGCAGCGCCAGATCACCGAGGAGAACGAGGCCAAGGCGATCGCGCCCACGATCGCGGCGCAGACCGAGGTCGTCGACAAGCTCAAGGACGGCCTCAACGGCATGAAGCAGAAGCTGGAGCAGCTGAAGTCCAAGCGGACCGAGCTGCTCTCGCGCGCCAAGGTCGCCGAGGCGCAGACCAAGGTGCACGACGCCGTCCGCTCGATCGACGTCCTGGACCCCACCAGCGAGCTGGGCCGGTTCGAGGACAAGGTCCGCCGCCAGGAAGCGCTCGCCGCCGGCAAGCAGGAGCTGGCCGCGTCGTCGCTCGACGCGCAGTTCAACCAGCTGGAGGACGTCGGAGAGCTGACCGAGGTCGAGGCGCGCCTGGCCGCTCTCAAGGCCGGCGGCACGCCGCAGGCCGCGATCGGCAGCTGACGCCACAGCCCGTGCGAGGGCGCCGTGCTCCTGTGAGCGCGGCGCCCTCTCGCGTTGACGGGGAACGGCGTGGGGGATGATGAGGGGATGAGCCGATTCGTCATCGTCCCCCAATGGCAGGGCTCCGGATCCTCCCGCGCGATGCGGCTCGTGGACGGAGCGCTCGCCGTCGCGGGCGATCTGCCGCGCGCGTCCTGCTCGATCGTCGACGTGCCCATGGAGGCGGGCGAATCGCTGGGAACCGCGGTGCGGCGACTCAGCTCGCTCCTGCGCATCCGCGATCAGGTCGCGCAGGAGCTGGCCACCGGAGACGGCCCTGCCATCGTGGTCGGCGGCGACTGCGGCGTGGCGCTGACGTCGCTGGCGGCGGTCGTGGACGCCGACACCGCCGTCCTCTGGCTCGACGCGCACGCCGACCTGCAGTCCCCGGAGACGTCGCGGACGGGAGCCTTCCACGGCATGGTGCTGCGTGCGATCCTCGGCGACGGTCTCCCCCAGCTGCGGCTCGAGCCCGGCACGATGACCCCGGACCGGGTGGTGCTCGCCGGCACGCGCGAACTCGACCCGCCCGAGCAGGAGTTCATCGCCGCGACCGGGATGACGGTGCTCTCACCGGACGCGCTCAGCGACCCGGCAGGCGTGGTCGCGGCGCTGGAGGCCACCGGAGCGCACCAGGTGTACATCCACGTCGATCTCGACGTCCTCGACCCGGGGCACATGGGCGGGCTGTCGCATCCCGTGCCGTTCGGAGCCTCTCCGGCCGACGTGGTGGCCACCGTGCGTGCGGTGCGCGACCGGATGCCGATGGTGGGGGCGTCGCTGACGGAGTTCTCACCGTCCTCGCCCGATGCCGCCGTGGACGACCTCGGCGCCATCCTGCGCGTGATCGGAGCGCTCGCGTGAGCCCGGCCGCCTCCCTCCCCGCGCAGTGGCGCAAAGACGCCGAACGCGCCGTCGCCCGCGGTCGCCGCCTCGAGGCGCTCATCCCGGCGTTCCTCCTCGACTCGCCCGTCAGCCGGATCGGCTACTGGTACGGCTGCGCGGTGGGCTGGGCGTGGGGCACGCTGTGGAGCACCGGGCGGATCGAGCGACGAGAGGGGCTCTGGATCTTCCGCGGCCTGCCGTCCTGGGCTTTCCCGCGCGGCGGGGTGTGCGTCGGCGGATGCTTCCTCACCGGCGACGGACGCGTAGGCGCCGCGCTGCTGCGCCACGAGGCGGTGCACAAGCGTCAGTGGCAGCGGTACGGATTCCTCATGCCGGTGCTGTACGCGCTCGCCGGCCGGAACCCGCTGCGGAACCGGTTCGAGATCGAGGCCGGGCTCGAGGACGGCAACTACGTGCCGCGCCGCGCCCGCTGATCAGCGGGCGGTCGCGAGTCCGTATTCGGCCGGCGTGTGGATCGCGGTGGGCGGCACGCCCAGGACGATCAGATGGTCGACGATGTCGGCCGTGCCGAGGAAGCCGCCGAGAAGGCGGACGGTCGTGTGATCGTCCTCGGCGCACAGCATCTCGTCGGCCCACGCGGTGACCGCACGCGCGAGCGCCTCGCCCGACGCGCAGCCGCGCCCGGTGCCGGGAGCGCCGGAGCGCTGCGACCGATCGAGCCAGGTGACGACCATGCGGCTCGGCGCGGAGATCGCGCCCTGCCACGAGGCATCCGGGATCTCGATGAACACCCGACCCGTCGAGCAGAGCGGCAGCGTCGCCAGCACGGCCTCCAGCTCGCCGAGCGAGGACTCGTCGGCGGTGATCAGGTGCTGCACGCGCGTGTGCCGCGATGCGCGGCAGGCGCTCGCGCTGTGCTCGACCTGGGACTGGGTGGTGTGTGCCATGACGACACCACTATACCGCGGAGATAGGGTTGCCTAACCTCAGTCGGGTCTCGGGATGCCGCGCGTCACGCGGGACGCAGCAGCACGCGCCGGAGCTCGGCGAGCTCATCGTCCCCCAGTCCGTGGGCGCGGAGATAGTCCGCCGCCGACCCGTAGCGGGTGCGCACGTCGTCCAGGAGCGCGCGCATCACCGGCGCGGGCGAGCGCGTGGCGAGGTCTTCCAGATGCACCGCTTCGGGGTGCATGGTGCGCAGCAGCTCCACGATCCGCCTGTTGCGCTCGGCAGGCAGCAGCCCCTCGGTGCGGGCGTAGTCGGCCACCACCGCCTCCGGCTCGACCCCCGCTGCCGCCAGCGTGAGCGCGACGGTGACACCGGTGCGGTCCTTCCCGACCGTGCAGTGCACGAGGACCGGCTGGTCGGCGAGGATGCCACGCACGACGTCCACGACGCCGGCTGAGGAGTCGTCCACCAGATGCCGGTACATCTCGTCCAGGCTGATGTCGTCGCTGAAGAACGACGCGACCGATCCGAGGAAGAGCGGCACGCGCTGCACGACCACATCGACGCCCTCGATGCGGCTCGGCTCGAGTGCGATCTCCTCGTCCGCGCGCAGGTCGATGATGCGGCGCAGCCGCAGATCGGCCAGGGCGCGCGTTCCCTCGCTGTCGAGGCGCGCGAGATTGCCCGACCGATAGAGCACGCCGTGACGGGTCACGGCGTCGCCGGCGCGGAGCCCGCCGACATCGCGGAGGTTCATCGCCCCCGAGACGAAGGGGTCGGGCGCGCCGGGCACGCCCGGGACCGCGGCGTCGGTCACCATACGGTGCCCGTGGCGGCGTCCCGGTCCTCCCCCGCGAGGTCCTCACGCGACGGAACGCTGTAGCGCCCGGCGATGGCCACGCGATTGAAGGCGTTGATCGACACCAGGATCCAGCTGAGCGCGACGTACTCCGGCTCGGTGAGCACGCCACCCACGCTCTCGTACACCTCGTCGGGGATGCCGCCCTCGTGGATGAAGGCGAACGCCTCCGCCAGCTCCAGCCCGGCCCGCTCCCGCTCGGAGAACACTCCGGAGTCCCGCCACACTGCGATCTGCGCGATCTCATCGACCGAGACCCCGGCCTTGACGGCCCGCTCGACGTGGACGCGTACGCAGTAGGCGCAGCCGTTCAGCTGCGACGTGTGGATCTGGACGATCTCCTTGAGCCGTTCGTCGATGCCCGCGTCGCCGGCGAGACCGCCCACCGTCTTGGAGAACGCGGCGAGCGCCTGATACGCGGGAGGCGCTGATCGGGACAGATGCACGCGGCGTTCTTGCGTCATTCCGCCAGCCTACCGACGCCGCATCCGTGCGGCGCAGCGGCGGCCGCCTTGCCCGCCGGAACGCGTGGGGGACAATGACCGGGTGAGCGAGCCCACCGACGAGTTCTCCTTCCTGCCCGAGCAAGCCGCTGAAGCAGGCATCGATTCCCCTCTCCCCCGCGGCGAGCGCCTTCTGCTCGCCCTGCCCGACGGTCGCACCCTCAGCGCCCTGAGATATTCGCCCCCGGACCGGCCGGATGCGGGCCCTCTCGTGACGTTCCTTCACGGCGCAGGCCTGAACGCGCACACCTGGGACACCACGATCCTCGCGCTCGGGCTTCCGGCGCTCGCGATCGACCTTCCCGGCCACGGCGACTCGTCCTGGCGCGAAGACGCCGCCTATGTCGCGCGCGTGCTGGCCCCGGACGTCGCGGCGGGGATGGACGCCTGGACCGACACGCCGCAGCTCCTGGTCGGGCAGTCGCTCGGCGGCCTGACGGCCGCGTCCGTCGCCGCCGCGCGTCCCGACCTCGTCCGGGAACTGGTCGTCATCGACATCACGCCCGGCGTGGACCCCGACGCAGGGCCCACGCAGATCCGCGATTTCTTCGCCGGCCCCGTGGACTGGGCCTCGCGCGACGACCTCGTCGACCGGGCGCTCGCCTTCGGGCTCGGCGGGGGCACCCGCCGGAAGGCCGAGCGCGGAGTGTTCTTCAACTCGCGCATCCGCCCCGACGGGCGGGTCGAGTGGAAGCACCACTTCGCGCACCTGGCCAACGCCGCCGCCTCCGCTCCGCAAGCCCGGGCGACGGCATCCGCCGCGCAGGACGAGAGCACGGATGCCGTCGGCGCGGTGCTGGGCGAGGCAGGGTGGGAGGACCTCGCCGCGGTGCAGGTCCCGACGACGCTTCTGCGCGGGGAGCGCGGCTATGTCACGGAGAGGGACGCCGCGGAGTTCGCGCGCCGCAACCCGGACGCCGTCGTCGCCGTCGTGCCCTCGGGCCACAACGTGCAGGAGGAGATCCCCGTCCCGCTCGGCCGGCGGCTCCGAGCGCTCGTCACGCCCGCGTAGCGGTCGCGCACCGGCGCTGAGGGCGTTTCTGGACGGGAAGCATTAACGCTTGTGTTTCGTTCCGGGTAGCGGATCGTCGTACGCCATCGGGATATCCCTAGGCTGGACTACCGCACCGGCCGTGCGGCGAACCCGTCGCGCGGCCCGCGCCCGCACAGCACGCGGACCCCTCCCGGAAGGATCCCCATGTCCCGTCGCACCGTCCTCGCCGCGGCAGCGCTCCTCACCGCCGGCATCCTCTCGCTCTCCGCCTGCAGCGGCGGCACGGGGCCGACCACGCCCAGCTCGCCGGGTGAGCCCGACCCCGGCGCATCGGTGGCCATCCGACTCGTGCTCGAGCCGAGCAATCTCGACATCCGCCAGACGTCGGGCGCGGCGCTGGACCAGATCCTCGTCGACAACATCTACCAGGGGCTGGTCGCGCGCACCCCGGAGCAGGAGATCGAGCCGGCGCTCGCGAGCGACTGGACGGTGTCGGAGGACGGCCTGACCTACACGTTCACGCTGCGCGAGGGCGTCACCTTCCACGACGGCCAGGAACTCACGCCGCAGGACGTCGTCTGGTCTCTGACCACTCGCCGTGACACCGCCGACTGGCGCGACTCGGCACGCCTGGCCAACGTCGCGTCGATCGCCGTGGAGGGGCAGCAGATCACCCTCGGTCTCAGCCAGCCCGACTCGAGTCTGCTGTGGAACCTCACCGGGCGCGCGGGCATCATCCTCAAAGAGGGCGACACGGTCGACTACCAGACGGATGCCAACGGCACCGGGCCGTTCGTGCTGGAGGACTGGCGTCAGGGCGACAGCATCACCTTCCTCCGCAACGAGTCGTACTGGGGCGAGGCGGCCGGCGTCGCCGAGGTCGTCTTCGACTACATCCCCGACAACCAGGCGGCCCTCAACGCGGCGTTGGCCGGCGAGGTGGACGTCGTGACCGGCTTCGACGCCAACCTGAGGGAGCAGATCGAGGCGAACGGCGACTTCACGCTCGAGGTCGGCCAGTCGACCGACAAGGGCGTGCTGGCGTTCAACCAGACCACGGGTCCGCTGGCCGATCGGCGCGTACGGCAGGCGATCCGTCAGGCGATCGACCACGACGCCTTCATCGAGGCGCTCGGCGCGGGACAGACCCAGTACGGGCCGATCCCGGAGCTCGACCCCGGGTACGAAGACCTCGGCGACGTCGCCCCGTACGATCCCGAGGCCGCGCGCGCGCTGCTGGAGGAGGCCGGCGCCGAGGACCTCGAGCTGACCCTCACGATCCCGAACTTCTACGCCACGACGATCCCGCAGGTGCTCGTGTCGGATCTGAACGAGGTGGGCATCACGCTCGAGGTCGAGTCGGTGGACTTCCCGACCTGGCTCAACGACGTCTACACGAACAAGGACTACGAGCTGAGCTTCGTGCTGCACACCGAGGCGCGCGACTTCGAGAACTGGGCGAACCCGGACTACTACTTCACCTACGACAACCCCGAGGTGCAGGAGCTGTACGCGCAGTCGCTCGCCGCGACCGACGAGGCCGAGGCCGCGGAACTGCTGCAGGAGGCGGCCCGCATCGTGTCGGAGGACGCGGCCGCGGACTGGCTGTACAACGGCGCATCCGTCGTGGCGGTCGGCACTAACATCACGGGTATGCCCTCGATCAACGTGAACGAGCGCCTCAACCTGGCCGAGATCGCCAAGAGCAACGGGTGATCCGCTACACGCTGACGCGGCTGGCCCTGCTGGTGCTGGGGCTGTTCGTGGCCAGCGTGCTGATCTTCCTGACTCTCCGCGTGCTGCCCGGTGACATCGCGCAGCTCATCGCCGGGACGAACAGCACTCCCGAGCAGATCGCGGCGATCCGCGAGCGGCTCGGATTGGGGCGACCCCTCCCCGTCCAGTACGTCGACTGGATCGCCGGCGTCTTCCGCGGCGACCTCGGCAGCTCGCTGCTCACCGGCACGAGCGTGGTCGACGAGCTCGCCGAGAAGTCCCAGGTCACCGTGCCCCTCGGCATCCTGTCGCTCGCGATCGCGATCCTCCTCAGCGTGCCGTTGGGGGTGCTGTCGGCGATGCGACGCGGCCGCGCGGAGGGCACGGCCCTCACCTTCAGCGCGCAGGCGCTCGCGGCGGTTCCAGTGGTGTGGGCGGGCATGATGCTCGTGGTCGTGTTCGCCGTGTGGCTGGGCTGGCTGCCGGCGCAGGGCTTCCCCCGTGCGGGGTGGCAGGACCCGTGGGCCGCCCTGCGCTCGCTGCTGCTGCCGGCGCTGACCATCGGGATCGTCGAGGGCGCGATGCTGATGCGCTTCGTGCGCAGCGCGACGCTTCAGGCGGTCGGCCAGGACTTCGTCCGCACCGCCGCCGCCAAGGGCCTCACCCGGAACGCCGCCCTGGTCCGTCACGGACTGCCCGTCGTCGGGCTGTCGGTCATCACCGTGCTGGGGCTCCAGGTCGCGGGCATCATCGTCGGCGCGGTCGTCATCGAGGAGCTCTTCGCACTGCCGGGCATCGGACGGATGCTGGTGGCCGACGTCGGCGCGCGGGACCTGCCCAAGGTGCAGGGCGAGCTGCTGGCGCTGACGGGCTTCGTGCTCATCGTCGGCTTCGTCGTCGACCTCGTCCACCGCGCCCTGGACCCTCGCCAGCGGGAGGCATCGTGACGGCGCGCACCGCTTCCGCCACGGACGCCGCGGCCCGCGTGCCTCGCGGACCGTCGCGGTGGGCCTGGCTCCGACGGCTGTGGCACCTGCCCACCGGGCGGTTCGGCATCGTCGTGGTGGCCGTCGTGCTGCTCACGGCGATCGCCGCACGCTTCTGGACGCCGTTCGATCCGCAGCAGGTCGAGATCGCAGACCGCTGGGCGCCGCCGGGCTGGCCGCACCTGCTGGGCACGGATGGCTCCGGCCGGGACATCCTGAGCCTCCTCATGGCGGGGGCTCGCACCACGGTCTTCGTCGCTGTGGGCGCCGGCCTGGTGGCCACCGCGGTGGGGATGGCGCTCGCGACGCTGGGGGCGCTGACCTCCCGCTGGGTGCGCGAGTCGGTCGCCGTCCTCGTGGACGTCCTCATCGCGTTCCCCGTGCTCATCATCGCGATGATGATCTCGGCGGTATGGGGAGGATCGCTGTGGGTCGTCATCTGGGCCGTGGGCATCGGCTTCGGGGTGAACATCGCGCGGGTGACCAGGCCGGAGCTGCGCCGCGTGCTGCACAGCGACTTCGTCCTCGCCGGCCGCGCCTCCGGCCTCACGCCGGGGCAGAACCTCGCGCGTCACCTGCTGCCGAACGTGGCGCCGGTGTTCATCGTGCAGCTGTCGTGGGGCATGGCCGTCGCCGTTCTCGCCGAGGCGGGCCTGTCGTACCTGGGCTTCGGGGCACCGGTGACCGAGCCGTCGTGGGGTCTGCTGCTGGATCAGCTGCAGCAGTACATCACCGTGCATCCGCTGTCGGTGCTGTGGCCGGGACTTGCGATCACGCTCACCGTCCTGGGCCTGAACCTCCTCGGCGACGGCCTGCGCGATGCGACGGACCCGACGCTCAGCCGCGCCCGCGGAGCCGCGCGCGAGGCGCGCACGCATGTGCCCGAGGTGGTCGCATGAGTCTGGAGGTGCAGGACCTCGTCATCGACATCGGCGGCCGGCGCGTGGTGGACGGCGTGTCGTTCTCGGTCTCCGAGGGCCAGCGTGTCGGACTCATCGGCGAGTCCGGGTCGGGCAAGTCGCTGACGGCGCTGGCGATCCTGGGGCTGCTCCCCGACGGCGCGCATGCGCAGGGCAGCATCCGGTGGGACGGCCTCGAGCTGATCGGCCGGTCCGACCGCGAACTGGCGGCGCTGCGGGGCGACGAGATCGGCATCGTCTTCCAGGAACCCCGCACCGCGCTCAACCCCATCCGCACCGTCGGCCGCCAGATCGCCGAGTCGGTGCGCATCCATGAGGGCGTGTCGAGACGGGATGCCGCGGCACGCGCCGTGGCGGAGGCATCCCGGGTCGCCCTTCCCGAGCCCGAGCGGATCGTCGCCCGCTATCCGCATCAGCTGTCCGGCGGTCAGCGTCAGCGTGTCGCGATCGCGATGGCCCTCGCCTGCCGTCCCCGACTGCTGATCGCCGACGAACCGACCACGGCGCTCGACGTCACGATCCAGGCCGAGATCCTCGAGCTGCTGCGCTCGCTCGTCGAGGACGACGGCATGTCGCTGGTCTTCATCACCCACGATCTGGCCGTCCTGTCGCAGATCGCCTCCCACGGCGTCGTCCTCGAGGACGGCCGCGTGGTCGAGCAGGCGCCGGTGCCGCAGCTGCTGAGCACGCCGGAGTCGCCCGTGACGCGCAGCCTGCTGCGCGATGCGACGGCGACGCTGTGGCGACCGGGAGGCGTGGCATGAACGCCGCGCGCCCGGGGCGCGACGGGCGCCCGCCGCTGCTGCGCGGCCGCGGCCTGACGCGGCGCTACCCGCTCCCGAAGACCCAGCTGTTCGAGCGCCGCGGCGTCACGGTCGGCGTCGAGGACGCCGACATCGACGTGCACGAGGGGGCCGCGGTCGGGATCATCGGCGAGTCCGGCTCGGGCAAGTCGACCCTCGTGCGCCTGCTGCTGGCACTGGACACCCCGACCGCCGGCAGCGTCGAATTCGACGGCCGCCCGGTGGACGCCCGCGGCAGCGCCCGGTCGCTGCACTGGCTGCGACGGCAGACCGGCATCGTGTTCCAGGATCCTTACGCGTCGCTCGACCCCCGGATGAGCGTGGGCCGCATCGTGAGCGAGCCGCTGTGGGCCCTCGGGATCGAGGGCGACCGCGACGCCCGCGTGCGCGAGGTGCTCGAGGATGTCGGGCTCGACGCCGACATGGCCGGCCGCTTCCCGCACGAGTTCTCCGGCGGTCAGCGCCAGCGCATCGCCCTCGCGCGCGCGCTCGTGCATCGCCCCCGCCTCCTCGTGGGCGACGAGCCGCTCTCGGCGCTCGATGTGACGGTGCGCGCGCAGATCCTGCAGCTGCTCGAGGAGCTGCGCCGACGGGACCGGCTCACGCTGCTGCTGGTGTCGCACGACATCGGCGTGGTGCAGAACCTCTGCGACCAGGTCATCGTCATGAAGGACGGGCGCATCGTCGAGGAGGGCCCGACGGAGAAGGTGCTGCTGCAGCCCCAGGTCGCCTACACCCGTCGCCTGCTCGCGTCGATCCCGGTCATCGACCCCGGCGCGGCCTGAGCCGCCCGGCGCGCCTCGGCGCCGCCTCAGCCGCCCGGCGCGCCTCAGTGGATTCGGACGCACGCCGCGGATTCGGGCCCGCACGAGCCGTGGCATCCGAATCCGGGCGCGGTACCCGGATCCGTGCACATGCCGACGCTCGCGGCGCCGGGGTCGGAGGGCGCCGCTAGGTTCGAGGCATGGGTCACGCGATCGTCCCCCCGTACCTGCTGGCGCGGATCGCCGCTGTGCAGGAGCCGCAGTGGTCCCGCGCGGCGCAGGCTGCCCGCTCCACTCTCGCCGCGCCGCGGGACTACCGCCCGGTGCGATCGCGGCTGCGGCTGTCGATCGACGCCCAGGGCTCGCTCGTCGCCGAGACGACGCCCGCGCCCGACCGCGAGATCTCCGACGCTCAGCGGCGCGAGGTGCTTCCGGGCGTGCGGGTCCGCGGGGAGGACGACCCGCCCACGGGCGACGTCGCCGTCGACGAGGCGTTCGACGGGCTGGGGGCCACGTTCGACTTCCTGTGGGACGCGTTCGCCCGCAACAGTCTGGACGGCGCGGGCGGGTCGCTCCTGGCCACCGTGCACTACGGCCGCGACTACGACAACGCGTTCTGGAACGGCGAGCGCATGGTGTTCGGAGACGGCGACGGCGAGGTGTTCACGGGCTTCACGGGATCGCTCACGGTCATCGCCCACGAGCTCGCCCACGGCGTGATCGACGACGAGGGCGGACTGGAGTACCAGGGGCAGTCGGGGGCGCTCAACGAGTCGATCGCCGACGTGGTCGGGGCGCTCGCCGAGCAGCATCACCGGGGTCAGACCGTCGAAGAGGCGAGCTGGCTCATCGGCGAGGGGATCTTCACGGATGCCGTGCAAGGCACCGCTCTGCGCTCGCTGTCCGCGCCCGGCACGGCGTACGACGACGACGTCCTGGGCAGGGACCCCCAGCCGGGGCACATGCGGGACTACGTCGACACCCGCGACGACAACGGCGGGGTGCACATCAACTCGGGCATCCCCAACCACGCGTTCTACCTCACCGCCATGGAGCTCGGCGGACGGGCCTGGGAGCGGGCGGGCCTGATCTGGTACCGCGCGCTCACCGCGGGGACCCTGTCGCCGACCGCCGACTTCGCGGCCTTCGCCCGCGCCACGGTGGCCGCCGCCGTCGCGGAGTACGGTGAAGAGTCGGAGGAGGTGCTCGCCGTGCGCACCGGATGGACGGGCGTGGGCGTGACCGAGGATGGAACAGACACCGAGCGCTGAGCCCGAGGAGCGCGACGGCGCCGAGCGCCCGGCGGCGCCCGCTGCGGCGCGTGTACAGATCGAGGTGTCGCGCACGGGCGGATTCGCAGGTCTCACGCGCCGCTGGACGGTGCAGCCCGCAGACGACGAAGCGCCGCGCTGGCTCGCGCTGATCGACCGCTGCCCCTGGGACGAGATCTCCGTCGACGGGAAGGGCGCCGGCGCGAAGCCGGTCCCCGACGGCTTCGTGTGGCGCATCCGGGCGCGGGGTGAGGGCGCCGAAGCGCACGACGTCGAGCTGCCGGATGCCGCTCTCACCGGAGCGTGGCGTGAGCTCGTCGACGCGGTGCGCTCGTGGAAGGCGACCGCACGCGGCGACCACCGGTCGTGATCAGCGTCCGAAGAGCGTCTTCTTCTTCGCCGGCTTGAGCGACTTCTGCAGGTAGATCACACCCAGCCAGCGGCCGAACTTGAAGCCGACTCGGCCCATGCGGCCGACCTCGACGAAGCCGAGCTTCTCGTGCAGCGCGATCGATCCCTCCGCGCCCTTGTCGCTGACCACGGCGACGATCTGGCGGATGCCGGCCTCCTCGCACGCCTCGATGAGGGCCTCGAGCAGCGCGCGGCCCAAGCCCTTGCCGGTGGCGGCCTGGCCCAGATAGATGGAGTTCTCCACCGAGAAGCGGTAGGCCGACTTGCTCGACATCGGCTGCACCAGCGCATAGCCGAGGATCTGTCCGGTCGGGGACTCGGCCACGAGGAACGGCAGCCCGAGTCGGCGGAGGTTCTCGGCCTTCTCGCGCCACTGCGCGATCGACCACGTGTCCTCGTCGAAGGTCACGACGGAGTTCGTCACGTAGTGGTTGTAGATCTCCCGGATGTCGGGGATGTCCTCATCGGCCATAGGCCGGATGGTGTACGAGAAGGCGCGCTCCGGCTCTGGCCGGCGACGCAGGTGCCGTGGCAGCCGGCGCCGGTCTCTGTCGTATTCCTCCTCGAGCATTCCGTCAGCCTACGCGCGTGGCATCCTGCCCCATGCCCGTGGGCGAGTTCGGGCCGCTGCGCCCCGACGGCTCCGACGGGCCGCTCGCCGGACCGGCGAGGGACGGAATGGCCCAGTCCACGGGCTCGGCGCCCTGCCGGGCGAGCAGCTCGTTCGCGCGGGAGAACGGCCGCGACCCGAAGAAGCCGCGGCTCGCCGAAAGCGGAGACGGGTGCGGCGACTCGATGACCGGGGTGGTCCCGAGGAGGGGGCGGAGGCCGGCGGCATCCCTCCCCCACAGGATCGCCACGAGCGGCTGATCGCGCGCGACCAGCGTGCGGATGGCGTGCTCCGTCACGTTCTCCCAGCCCCAGCCGCGGTGGGATGCCGGCTGACCGGGCGCGACCGTCAGCACCCGGTTGAGCAGCATGACGCCCTGATCGCTCCACGCCGACAGGTCGCCGTGCGCGGCACGCGGGATGCCGAGATCCGATTCCAGCTCCTGATAGATGTTCGCGAGGCTTCGCGGCAGCGGGCGCACGTGCGCATCGACGGCGAACGACAAGCCGATCGGGTGCCCGGGTGTCGGGTAGGGATCCTGCCCCACGATCAGCACCTTCACCTCGGACAGCGGGCGCGCGAACGCGCGCAGCACGCGCTCGCCCGCCGGAAGGTAGTGCCGACCCGCGGCCACTTCGGCGCGCAGCCGCTTCCCCAGCGCCGCGATGTCGGGGGCGACGGGGGCGAGCGCAGCGGCCCAGCCCGGGTCGAGAAGCCCGGCGTCGGCGAGCTGATCAAGCGTCAGCGCCACCGCGCACCTCCGCCGTCGTGGTCATGATGAGCCGCTGACCGCCGTCGGCCTCCTCGACGTCGAACGCGACGGTGACGCGGGACAGCTCCGACAGCGCCGTGAGATGCGTCCCGCCGCACGGGATGCGGGCCTCGCCTTCCTCGAGCGTGCAGACCCATGTCCGGCGGTCCGCCAGCGTGTCGCCTTCGCGATCGACGCGGACCGCTCCGCCTGCGAGAACCCACTCCGCCAGCCGCTCGTTCACCCGCTCCGCGAGCGCCGCCGTGTCGGTCAGCGCCTCCGGATCGAAGCCCTTGCGCCGCAGCGACTTGCCGATGCGGTACTCGTCCCGCGATCCCCCCGGCGTGATGCGGGACCGCTCGATCGCGAGCGCATCGAACGCCGGCGCCCCCAGCGGGTCTCGCGGGACGTCCTTCCGCCATGCGCCCGCGAGGCCGCGGTCGAGCGCGAGGGATGCGAGGTGGCAGGCCGTGTGACCCGCCGACAGCGCCGCCCGGTACTCCGGGTCGACCGAGACCTCGACGACGTCTCCCTCGGCGGGCTGCCCGTCGGCGACGATATGGGCCACGACGAAGGTCCAGCCTTCGGTGCCGGTGCGCACCGGCACATCGGCGCCCAGGAGCAGCTCGTCCTCGCGGGCGGCGCCGACCACCGCGTCCACGACCTCCAGTCGGCGGTCGCCGATGCGCAGCGCGCCACGGTCGGCGGGCTGATCCGGCCATGCCGTGTCGACGGGGTGGAAAGCCGTCCGGTCGAGCACGACGGCGGTGCGGCCGCTGCCGACGTCGACGACGTGCACGACCGTGCCGGTCGAGGCGACGTCGCCGGCGGGATAGGTGACGACCGTGCCCGTTGCCGGGATCACGCGCGGTCGTCCTCGACGCGCGGACGCAGCGGCCCGCGTGCGAGCAGATGCTGGGCCGACTGCGCGACCGGTCGCATGGTCACCAGGTCGAGGTTGACGTGCCCCGGCGCGTTGAGCGCGTATGCGACGACGTCCGCGACGTCGCCGGCGGTGAGCGGCTGCTGCACGCCCTCGTACACCCGCTCGGCCGCCACGCGATCGCCGCCGAGCCGGTTCAGTGTGAATTCGGGCGTGTGCACCATCCCCGGCGCCACTTCGATGACCCGGATGGGCTCACCGTTGAGCTCGAGGCGAAGCGCGTGGGCCAGCATGGATTCGCCGGCCTTCGCCGCGTTGTAGCCGGCTCCACCCGCGTACGCCGTCTGGGCGGCGGTGGACGTCACGAACAGCGTGTCGGCGTGACCATCGGATGCCGCGGCGCGACGCAGCAGCGGGAGCAAGGACGCCACGAGCCGTTGGGCCGACAGGACGTTGACCTCGAACATCCACTGCCAGTCCTCGACGCGTCCGTCCTCCACGCGGTCCGTGCCGCGGGCGCCGCCGGCGACATGGACCAGCGCGTGGACGGGTCCGGACTCGGCGAGGAATTCCGTCAGCGCCTGCACATCGGCGTCGGAGGTCAGGTCGGCGGCGTACGCGACGGACCCGCACTCGTCCTCGAGCTCCTCGAGCCGGTCGGCGCGGCGCGCGACGGCCACCACGTCCCATCCGCTCGCCCGCAGCGCTCGAGCGGTCGCTTCGCCGATGCCAGAGCTTGCTCCTGTCACCACCGCACGTCGTGTCACCATGCCTCCACGCTACCGACGTCCGGACGGGGCCTGTTACGTCACGTTTCCGCGGCGTTGTCGAGCTCGGCGCGGACTCCGTACTGTCGATTCCGGTCGAAGGCGAGGGGTCTTCGGCATCCGATCCCGTAGGAGCAAGCCCATGTCCGCACCCGAGAACTGGCGTTTCGAGACCAAGCAGATCCACTCGGGCGCCCAGCCCGACCCGGTGACGAAGGCCCGCGCTACGCCGATCTACCAGACGACGTCGTACGTGTTCGACAACGCCGACCACGCCGCGAACCTGTTCGCGCTCGCCGAGTTCGGCAACATCTACACCCGCATCCAGAACCCCACGCAGGCGGTCGTCGAGGAGCGCCTGGCCGCCCTCGAAGGCGGCACCGGTGCGCTCCTGCTGGCCAGCGGCCAGGCGGCGTCCACGTTCGCGATCCTGAACATCGCCGAGGCCGGCGGCCACTTCGTCGCATCGAGCTCGATCTACGGCGGCACGTACAACCTCTTCAAGTACACGCTGGCCAAGCTGGGCATCGAGGTCACCTTCGTCGAGAACCAGGACGACCCCGAGGAGTGGCGCCGCGCCGTCCGCCCGAACACCAAGCTGTTCTTCGCCGAGACCATCGGCAACCCGAAGATCAACGTGCTCGACATCCGCACCGTCGCCGACGTGGCGCACGAGAACGGCCTGCCGCTGATCGTCGACAACACGATCGCCACGCCCTACCTCATCCGCCCGTTCGAGCACGGCGCCGACATCGTGATCCACTCGGCGACGAAGTTCCTCGGCGGCCACGGCACCACCATCGGCGGCGTCATCGTCGACGGCGGCTCCTTCGCGTGGTCGGAGCACGTCGACCGCTTCCCGGGCCTGACCGAGCCGGACCCGTCGTACCACGGCGCGTCGTACACGGCGGCGGTCGGCGACGGCCTGGCCTACATCATCAAGGCGCGCGTGCAGCTGCTGCGCGACCTCGGCGCGGCGATCGCGCCCAACAGCGCGTGGCTGCTGCTGCAGGGCATCGAGACGCTGTCGCTGCGCGTGGAGCGTCACGTGCAGAACGCGCAGGAGATCGCCGAGTGGCTCGAGAACCAGGACGACGTCGCCTCGGTCAACTACTCGGGACTGCCCACCTCGCCCTGGTACGCCGCTGCGAACACCTACGCCCCGAAGGGCGTCGGCGCGGTCCTCTCCTTCGAGCTGAAGGGCGGCGTCCAGGCCGGCCGCGAGTTCGTCAACTCGCTGAGCCTGTTCAGCCACCTGGCCAACATCGGCGATGTGCGCTCCCTTGTGATCCACCCCGCGTCGACCACGCACTCGCAGCTGACGCCGGAGCAGCAGCTGACCACGGGTGTCACGCCGGGACTGGTGCGCCTGTCCGTCGGCATCGAGAACGTCGATGACCTGAAGGCCGACCTCGAGCAGGCGCTCGCCGCCGCTCGACGGGTGTCGGAGGCCGCTCGCGCCTGACCTCGCGGATCCCATGACGGATGCCTCGGCCCCGACGGGCCGGGGCATCCGTCATACGCGCTGGGGGGCGGCCCAGCCCTGCTCCCACCAGCGCAGTACGCGCAGTGCGCGGAGCGTCACCCAGCGGCTGGGGAAGCCGTCGTGCTCCCCGGCCAGCTCGAACAGCGTCGGACCCTCGTGGTTGTTCTCCAGTGGGAAGAGCCCGTTGTCGAGGCGCTTGGCGCCCAGCAGCTCGATCGCCTCGGCGCAGCGGTCGTCGCGTTCGGGTCGTGCGAGGCGGAAGTAGTCCAGCGCCCGCAGGATGTCGTGGAACCACCGCACCGGCGAAGAGGTCAGGGTGATGCGCAGGTCGGGGATCTCGCCGGTCGTCTTACGCCGGAACAGGCGGCGCTCGAGCAGGTACTCCTCGCCCCGCAGGCGCGCGGCCGTGACCTCGCCGGCGTCGCGCGTGACGGTGGGCGGCGCGTCCGACATGTCGTCGACGCCGGTGCGCTGCCCCCACGCCCACAGCCCCTCGAGCGCGCAGATCGTCGAATGGAACGAGCTGGCCGCGGCGGGGTCGTCCTCCCAGCAGTTCCACCCGCCGTCCTCGTGCTGAGTCGCCAGGAGCGTCTCTGCCGCCTTCGAGCCGTCCTGACCGAAGTACGCGCCGACGGCGAGCGCGATGCCGTTGATGCAGGGCTCGACCTCGCCCTCGAAGTAGGGCTGGCCCGCGTGCTCCCACCGCACGTTGTCGCGTACGAGCGCGATGGCGTGCTCGCCCTGCGGGGATGCCGGATCGAGGCCGTACTCCATGAGGGACTGCAGCGAGAAGTGCGTCGCCGTCCACGCGTCGAAGAAGGGCCGGGACTCGTCGACCCAGCCGGGCCGGTACGTGCCGCCGTCCCACCGCCCGTCCGGTCCCTGTTCGGCCAGGAGCCGGGCGCCCCACCCCTCCGTCGCCACGCGCGCACGCTCGGCCGCGACGTCTTCGGCCGGGGCGTCGGCGAGGTCGCGCAGAGTCTGCCACCGGATGGCGGGATCGCCCTCGAGCAGGTAGTCGACGACAGCGTCCATGCCACGCATGCTAGACCGGCATCCCGACACGTGCGCCGCGCACACCGTAGGGTGTGGCCGTGGGCACGCATGACGGCGCCGCGGGCATCGCGGCGCTCTATGACGACTTCGGACGCCGCTGGGCGCGCGGGACCTCCCCGCTGTACGAGGAATGGTCGCTCGGCGTGGCCGGCGACGGCGAGCTGACGCAGCGGCTCGCACACCTGCCGCACCGGCTGCAGCAGCCGAACCTGCTCTACGCCGCCGCGCGATGGGCCGGCTCGCCGCTGGTCGGGTTCGCGCAATGGCGCGAGTGGCTGCTCACGCACTGGGAGGCGGTGCTCGAGGTCGCACACGCCCGCTCGACGCAGACGAACGAGCCGAACCGGTGTGCGACCCTGCTGCCGGTGCTCTCGCGCATCGACGGGCCGGTGGCCCTGCTGGAGGTGGGTACCGCAGGGGGTCTGTGCCTCTTCCCCGACCGCTACGGCTACGAATACACCGCGCCGGATGGCATCCACCGCCTCGACCCGCCCGCCGACGAGACGCCCGTGCTCCTGGAGTGCCGTCTCGACGAGGACGCGAGCCTCCCGCAGCGCCGCCCTGAGGTGGTGTGGCGCCGCGGAATCGACCTGTCACCCATCGACGTGCGCGACGCGGAGGCAGTCGACTGGCTGGCGACGCTCGTGTGGCCCGGCCCGGACCACGACGCGCGCGTGGCACGGCTGCGGGCCGCCGCCGCGGTGGTGGCATCCTCCCCTCCGGAGATCATCCGCGGCGACCTGCTGGAGACCGTGACGGATGCCGGGGCGCAGGCGCCCGCCGAAGCGACGGTCGTCGTCTTCCACAGCGCCGTGCTGCTGTACCTCGACGCCCAGAGCCGGCAGCTTTTCTCCGACATCATGGCCGGGCTCGGCGAAGCGATCGGCAGGAGGGTGCTGTGGCTGTCGAACGAGACGACCGGCACGTATCCCGCCGTGGACGCCCAGCTGCCGAGGGGCATCCGCACGGATCACCGGTTCGTCCAGACGGTCGACGGTCGGCCCATCGCCCTCGCGGGGCAGCACGGCGCGGTGTACGAGACGCAGCCGTTCCGCGCGGATCGGGTGTAACAGTCCGTCGGGGGTCTCGCGGGCACGCGAGAATGGACGAATGGACTGGCAGACCTCCGAAGACACGGTGCCCAGCGCACCGGTGACGGAGGCCGACGCCCGCCAGCTGCTGGGCAGGCCGCCTGCCACGGGCGCATGGCGCGACGGCGACCCGGTCGGCGACCGGCTCTTCGCCGCCTTCGGGCCCTTCCGCACCGAGGGCGGGCGTGAGCTTCCGGGGTATCGGCTCGCGTACGAGACCTGGGGCGAGCTGAGCCCCACCCGCGACAACGCCGTGCTCGTGCTCCATGCGCTCACCGGCGACAGTCACGTCCGAGGACCCGCCGGCCCGGGGCATCCCACCTCCGGCTGGTGGGACGACATCGTCGGCCCCGGCTGTCCCATCGACACCGACCGCTGGTTCGTCGTGGCGCCCAACATGCTCGGCGGCTGCCAGGGCTCCACCGGGCCGGCATCCATCGCCCCTGACGGTTACGAGTGGGCCTCGCGATTCCCGTACCTGACGATCCGCGACCAGGTCGCCGCGCAGGTGCGGCTGGCCGATGCGCTCGGGATCGACGTGTGGGCGGGCGTCGTCGGCGGATCGATGGGCGGGATGCATGCGCTGGAGTGGGCGGCGGCCCATCCCGAGCGCGTCCAGCGGGTCGGCATCCTGTCGGCTCCTCCCGTGAACACCGCCGACCAGATCGCCCTGAACTCGGTGCAGCTGGAGGCGATCCGCATCGATCCCCGGTTCCAAGGCGGGGAGTACTACGACGCCCCGGACGGCGACGGACCGACGCGCGGCCTGGCGCTGGCGCGTCGCATGGCGCTGCTGAACTACCGCTCGCCCACCGAGCTGAACCAGCGCTTCCAGCGGACGTGGCAGTCCGGCGTCAGCCCCCTGGGTCACGGCGGGCGGTTCGCGGTGGAGTCGTATCTCGACTTCCATGGCAACAAGTTCACGCGCCGGTTCGACGCCAACGCGTACATCACGCTGGTCGAGGCGATGAACTCCCACGACGTCGGCCGCGATCGCGGCGGCGTCGAGGACGCCCTCGCTCGCGTGACGGCCACGGCGCTCGTGCTCGGGATCGACACCGACCGGCTCTTCCCGATCGACGGGCAGCACCGCATCGCCCGAGGCATCCCGAACACGCTCGACGGGGATCGCGCCGTCGTCCTCAGCAGCGACTTCGGCCATGACGGGTTCCTCATCGAGACCCCCGCGGTCGGCGCCCACGTGCGGCGCCTCCTCGAGAGCTGACCGGAACCGCACGAGCCCTGCCCTGCCCGTCACTCGCTCCGCTGATACCGCCACGGCAACGCGCCGATGTCCAGACGGTGACGCGCCGCGGATGCCGCACCGCCCGGCACCACGTCGTGCTCCCCGTCATCCCCGATGTCGTACTCGGCATCGCCGCGCCAGAGCAGCAGCGGCCCCTCTCCCCCACGCCGCGCCACCGTCTCGAAGCGCTCGACGCCCGTGACACGAGACGCCATGAGAGCGGATGCAGAGTCGACGTGCATCGACAACCCGTGCAGGGTGACCCAGGTCGGCGGGTAGAGCGTGAGCTCGCCACGACCGTGCGCGGCGAGCGCGTCCGCGGGCCGCATCCACGCCGCCGACACCACTTCGCTCTCTGAGAGCACCATGTCGGCCGACGCTTCGGCCGGTCCACCGGCCGCCAGGAAGAACCACGTGCGGATGCGGAGCGCGAGCCCGGGCGGCGGGTCCCAGCACGACAGCGGAACGAGTGCGTCCTGGTCCAGAACGAGGCCGATCTCCTCCTGCGTCTCGCGTACCGCGGCACGGCGGGCGACGTCCTCCTCCGGTTCGGCGGGGGTGACACGGTCGACCGCCTCGACCTTGCCGCCGGGGAACACCCACGCTCCGGCGAAGGACCCGCGGTCGGGCCGCTCGATCATGAGCACCTCGAGCCCGCCGCCGCCGTCACGCAGCAGCACCACGGTGGCCGCCACCGGCACGTCGGGGTCCGCGCCGTCCTCCGGGCGTCGCGACCGGGCGTCGTCCAGAGCACGCGCCAGGTCGCTCACCGTGCGGTCCGACGGCATCATCGGGTCCGGCATCCGCTCACTCTATCCCCGTGCGCGGTCGCCTCATCGGCGCCGCGGGGCAGCGCTGGCCGGGCGCGTGTCAGGACGACACGCCGACCGGCGCCGCAGCGCGCTCGCGGCGGCGTTCGAGCGCCACGCTGATCGCCGCGAGCAGCAGTCCCGCGGCGGCGAGCGCCACGCCGACCCACGCCGGCGCCACGAAGCCCCACCCCGCGGCGATGACGGCGCCGCCGAGGAACGCTCCGAGACTGTTGCCGACGTTGAGCGCGGAGTGATTCAGCGCGGCGGCGATGGACTGATTGTCCTCCGCGACGTCCATGAGACGCGTCTGAATGGTGGGGCTCAGTGCCGAGGCGACGAAGCCCACCGCGAAGACGAACAGCGCCAGGGCCCAGATCAGCTGTGCGGTCAGGGCGAGCAGGGCGAGCATCGCCGCGAGCGCGACGAGTCCCGCGAGGAGCGTCCGCCGCAGGTCGACATCGGCGAGGTGACCGCCGACGAGGTTCCCCACGGTCATGCCGACGCCCATGACGATGAGGACGATGGGCACGACCCACGCCGGACTGCCCGCGACGTCGGTCACCAACGGCGCGACATAGCTGTACACCGCGAAGAATCCGCCGAAGCCGATCGCCCCGACACCCAGCGCCAGCCACACCTGCCCGATGCGGAACACCTTCAGCTCGGCTCGCAGGGTCCGTCCGGGGTCGCCCGCGTGCGCGGGCACGAAGAAGGCGATGAGGATCGTCGCAGCGGCGAAGATGCCGGCGACGACCATGAAGGCTGCGCGCCAGCCGGCGTACTGACCGAGGAAGGTGCCGAGCGGGACCCCGACGACGTTCGACACCGTCAGACCTGTGAGGACGAACGCGACGCCCTTCGCACGCATCCCCGGACCCAGGACATCAGCCGCCACGAGCGCGCCGATGCCGAAGTACGCGCCGTGCGGCAGGCCCGCGAGGAAGCGCGACACCGCCACGAGTTCGAAGGTGGGGGCGAGGAAGGTCAGCGCGGTGAAGACCGTCAGCGCCACGGCGAGCGCGACCATGACGCGGTGTCGCGGGAACCGGGCGACGGAACCGGCGATCGTGGGGGCACCCACGACGACGCCGAGCGCATACAGCGAGATGAGCCAGCCCGCCTGCGCGATGGCGTCCTCGGGCCGCGCGGCCCACACGGACGGCAGCAGGTCCTGCGCCATGTTGGGCAGCAGGCCCATCACGACGAACTCGGTCATGCCGATGCCGAAGCTTCCGACGGCGAGGGAGAGGAGCGCCCACGTCGCCGCCCCCCTCGATGATGTCGAGGAGGTCACCGCGTCATGCTAGTCGCCGGAGCGGCATGCTGGCGAATCGATTCGGACGGATGCCGCCGACGCCCGGTCCTCGAGCAGGCTCAGACCGCGTCGTCGCCGGCCTCACGCTTCTCGATCGCCCGTTCCAGTCGCTCGATCTTGCCGTCGAGCTCGCCCGAGTATCCCGGCCGGATATCGGCCTTGAGCACGAGCGAGACGCGGGACCCGTACGCCTGCACCGCCTCGGTGGCGCGCTTGACGACGTCGAGCACCTCGTCCCACTCCCCCTCGATCTCGGTGAACATCGAGGTCGTGCGGTGCGGCAGACCGCTGTCGCGGACGACCTGTACCGCCGCCGCGACGGCATCGTGGACGGATCCGTCCGCGTTTCCTGTGCCACTCGGGGCGACGGAGAAGGCGACGAGCATGGAAACCTCCGGTTGGTGTGTTCAGGACTGTCCGAGCCGCGGTCGCGGCCAGGAGACGGGGACGCGGGCACGGCTGCCGGGGGCCACACGGACGACGCGGACGAGCATCCACGCCAGCAGCGCGATGAGCACGACGTTGCGGACGGTGAGCACCCCCACGGCGACAGCCTCGGCACCGATCACCCTGTCGTACAGCAGCGGGTACACCGACTGCGTGAGCAGCGCCGCGGCCAGCGCCACCGCGGCCGGCCACCGCCAGCGCCGCCGGTCGATGACCAGGCCCACCACGATCGGCGCGACGAGCCACGTCAGGAACTGCGGTGAGCCGACCTTGTTGAAGACGATGAACGCCAGGACGAGGCTGAGCGACAGCGGCGGGAAGAGCGCCGCGAACGCGGCGCCGCGCCACGCCTGCACCGCCCCGACGGCCGCGATGGCCGAGACCATCACCACGAGCACCGGCGTCATCGCGGCGATGACGCCGTCGACACCGGCGCCGGTCACCTGGAACGTGAGGATCTCGGTGTCGTAGTAGACGAACGCGCCGGGCACGCCGAGGACCGCCTGCCACAGGTACAACGCCGACACCGGCGCCTCGATCTGCAGGCCGCGCCCGGTCTGGCCGGACACGAACCCGAACACGTGGGCGCCGCCGCCGGCGGCCAGGACCACGGTGACGACGACTCCCGAGACCAGGAGCGCGCCCCCGATCAGCGGCAGGCGCCGGCGCAGCACGACGACCCCGGCGGCGAGCAGCGCCGCCGGCCAGACCTTCATCCACGTCGCGGCCGACAGCAGCAGCGACGCCACGAGCGGGCGGCCGACGAGCCACAGGCAGCCCGCCACGGCCAGCGGCACCGTCACGCCGTCGAGACGGTACATCCCCACAGGACCCAGCAGCAGGACGAACGCGAGCCAGAAGCCGGCGGCCCCGGAACGCCCCAGGGACCGTCCCCGGCCGATCAGCAGTCCGAAGGCCAGCGCGTCGGCGATCGTGACCAGCAGCACCCACGCGACCTGATACCCGGCGAGATCGAGTCCGAGCGCCAGCACCATCGGGAGGAGAGCCAGCTGCGGGTAGACCCACGGCGCCGTCACCCCCATGACCGCCGTGCCGGCGACCGCGTCACGCGCCCAGGGCTCGTACACGAGGTAGACGTCGCCCGCGGGGGTGTTCGGCAGCACGAAGCCCAGCCAGGCCACGACGACGTGCACGAGGACGAAGGCGATCCACAGCCAGGCGCGCCTCGACACCCGACCATCCTATGGCGGTGCGTACCGGCCGCCGGATCGGGTCACCGGGCTGCCAGCGCCTCGCCCACCGCGCGAGGGAGGGCCTCGGCGACATCCAGCGCGGTGATCGGACCGTCGCCGACAGCCTCGGCCGCCAGCGCGGCGGCGCGACCGTGCAGCCACGCGCCGGAGGCCGCCAGCCCGGCGAGCGCGGCGGCATCCGTTCCGCGTCCGGATGCCTCCGCACCGGCGACGACCGCGCCGACCACGCCGGCCAGGACGTCGCCGGTTCCGGCGGTGGCCAGCCACGGAGTCCCGGCTTCGATCGTCGCCGACCAGCCGCCCGGCGCCGTCACGATCGTGGTGGCGCCTTTCAACAGCACGACGGCGCCTGTCACCGCCGAGGTCTCGCGCGCCTCGGCCACGAGGTCGTGGGGCATGGGCTTCAGTCCCAGACTCTCGCGAAGGCGCGCGTGCTCGCGCTCATGCGGCGTGAGGATGCGGGGCGCCGCTGCGTCGGCGGCGAGTTCGAGGGCGCCGGCGTCGACGATCACCGGTTCGCGTCCGTCGAGCAGCCGGCGCAGCGCCTCGGTCTCGTCGGGCTCACGGCTGGACGCGTCCGTCCCCGAGCCGATGACCCATGCCTGCACTCTGCCGTCGACCGTGACGGTCTCGGGCCGACGCGCCAGCACCAGTTCGGTCGGCCGCGGCGGCCCCACGTACCGGACCATGCCGAGCCCGGTGCGCCACGCCGCCTCGACGCCCAGCACGGCGGCACCGGGATACGCCTGCGACCCTGAGCGCATACCCAGCACGCCTCGGGAATACTTGTGGTCCGTGCGAGTCGGCCTGCGCAGAGCACGTGCCGCATCCTGCACCGTCCATGACCGCGTCATGCCGACACAGTACCCGGCGGCATCCGCGCTCTCATCAACCCCGGAGGTTCCCTTCTTGAGTCGCCTGTTCACTCCCCTGTCCCTCCGCGACGTCCGCGTGCGCAACCGGCTGTGGGTCGCGCCGATGTGCCAGTACAGCGCCGTGGACGGCGTGCCGCAGGAGTGGCACCACACGCATCTCGCGCAGTTCGCCTCGGGCGGAGCGGGACTGGTCGTGGCAGAGGCGACCGCCGTGTCGCCCGAGGGCCGGATCTCGCCGGAGGACACGGGTCTGTGGAACGACGAGCAGCGCGACGCGTGGGCGCCGATCGTGGCGGCGATCCGTCGCCGTGGTGCCGTGGCGGCCGTGCAGCTGGCCCACGCCGGACGCAAAGCGTCGACGTGGTCTCCTCTGTCGGGGCGTCGCGGATCGGTTCCTCTCGAGGACGGCGGGTGGACGACGGTCGCCCCGTCCGCCATCGCCTTCGACGGCTACGCCGCGCCGCGCGCGCTCGACGCTGCCGGCATCGATCGCGTCGTGGCCGACTTCGCCGCCGCGGCCCGGCGAGCGGTGGAGGCCGGCTTCGAGGTGCTCGAGATCCACGCCGCCCATGGCTACCTGCTGCACCAGTTCCTCTCGCCACTGTCGAACCTGCGCGACGACGACTACGGCGGATCGCTCGCCGGTCGGGCACGGCTGCTGCTGCGGGTCCTCGATGCGGTGCGCGACGCGGCGCCGGATGCGCCGCTTCTCGTCCGGTTCTCGGCGACGGACTGGGCCGAGAGCGGATGGGATGCCGACCAGACGGCGACCGTGGCGCGCTGGGCGGCGGAGCGCGGGGTGGACTTCTTCGACATCTCCAGCGGCGGGCTCGTCGCGCATCAGCGGATCGCTCCCGCTCCCGGCTACCAGGTCGGACTCGCGGCCCACGTGCGGCGTGAGGCGGGCGTGCCCGTCAGCGCGGTCGGCCTGATCGACGACGCCGCCCTCGCCGAGAAGGTGCTCGCCGAGGACGCCGCCGACGCCGTGATGGCCGGCCGCGAGTGGCTGCGTGACCCGCATTACGGGCTGCGGGCCGCCGCCGAGCTCGGGGCCGACATCGACTACTGGCCGCGGCAGTACGTGCGCGCCCGCCGCTGATCCACGAATTCGATCCGGTCGCTGCACGAGTTCGGATCTTGCCCCATCCACGGATTCGGGTCCCGGCTGCGGATTCGGATGCCTCGCCACGAGGCATCCGAATCCGCCGATCCGATCCGAATCCCAGTCGCGGGTGGCGGACCGGGTGCGTGCCGCTCTTCGTGAGCCCGGTCAGTACCCGCGGCGACGGGTGGCGTCCTGCACCTCGCCGATGAGCTCCTCGATGATGTCCTCGAGGAAGAGCACCGCCGTGGTGCGGCCGCTGTCGTCGCGCACCTGCGCGAGGTGCCGGCCGGCCCGCCGCATCACGGCCAGCGCGTCCTCGAGGTCCGTCGACTCCAGCACCGGCACCATGTGATGGATGCGCTTGCCCGGGATCGGCCTGGCCGCATCGGAGTCGGCATCCGGCCCCTCGGCGGCCCGCAGGATGTCCTTGAGGTGCACGTACCCCACCGGCACGTTCTCCTCGTCCACGATGACGTAGCGCGAGAAGCCGTGCTTGGCCACCGCGCGCTCGATCTCGTGCGGCGTGGTCGTCTCGGGAAGGGTCACCAGCTCCGACAGCGGCACCGCGACGTCGGCGGCCTTCTTGTCCGTGAACTCCACGGCGGCGGCCACCGTCCCGGCCGTGTCGTCGAGGACCCCCTCGATGCGCGACTGGTTCACGATCGTGGCGACCTCCTCCAGTGTGAAGGTCGACGTGGCCTCGTCCTTGGGCTCGACACGGAACAGGCGGACGACGTGGTTGGCCACCCAGTTCAACGACACGATCACGGGGTGGAACACCTTCGAGACCCACACCAGCGGCGTCGCGAGCATCAGCACGGCCCGGTCGGGCACCGAGAAGGCGAGGTTCTTCGGCACCATCTCGCCGAACACCACGTGCAGGTACGACACCAGCAGCAGCGCGATGACGAAGGCGACGGTGTCCACGACGGGTTCGCTCCACCCCGTCAGCCCCAGGGGCTCCGCCAGCAGGTGATGGATCGCCGGCTCCGACACGTTCAGGATCAGCAGCGAGCAGATCGTGATGCCGAGCTGGCTGGTCGCCAGCATGAGCGTCGCATGCTCCATGGCGTACAGCGCGGTCTTTGCCGAGCGGGACCCCTTCTCGGCGCGCGGCTCGATCTGGGAGCGCCGCGCCGAGATCACGGCGAACTCGGCGCCGACGAAGAAGGCGTTGGCGACCAGCAGCACGAACAGCCACGCGATTCCTGCCCAGTCGTTCATCGGCGCTCACCCCCCTCCGCCGCGACCTCGTCGTGCGGCATCGGTGCGGGCGTGAAGCGCACGCGGTCGACGCGTCGACCGTCCATGCGCTGCACCTCGATCGTGCCGTCGTCGAGCTCGACGCTGTCGCCGACCACCGGGATGCGCTCGAGGACGCTCATGATGAATCCGCCGACGGTGTCGTAGACGTCGCCCTCCGGGATGCGGATGCCGGTGCGGTCGCGGACCTCGTCGGGTCGGAGGTCGCCCGGGAAGATGACCGAGTCCTGCGCACGGACGATGCCGGCGCGGCGGCGGTCGTGCTCGTCGAGCACCTCGCCGACGATCTCCTCGACGAGATCCTCCAGGGTGACCACGCCGGCGGTGCCGCCGTACTCGTCGACGACGACCGCCATCTGGTAGCCGCGTGCGCGCAGCTCGGCGACCAGCGCGTCCAGGTGCACGGTCTCCGGGAAGCGAAGCGGCTCGGTGGCCAGGGCGGCGGCCGGCACGTCCTGACGCCGCTCCCGCGGCACGCCGACCGCGGCCTTCAGATGGACGATGCCGGTGATGTCGTCCATGGACTCGCCGTAGATGGGGAAGCGGCTGTGACCGGTGCGGCGGGCCAGCTGGATGATCTCCTCCACCGGATCGTCGGCGGCGAGGGCGTGGATGCGGGGGCGCGGCGTCATGACGTCGGCTGCCGTCAGGCGCGCGAAGGTGAGGCTGCGGTCCAGCAGTGACGCGGTGTCCTCCTCGAGCACGCCGGCGCTCGCGGAGCGGCGCACCAGGCTCGACAGCTCCTCCGCCGTCCGCGCCCCGGAGAGCTCCTCCTTCGGCTCGATCCCGATGGCGCGCAGCACCCCGTTCGCGCTGCCGTTGAGCACCGCGATGGCGGGCCGGAACACCGTCGTGAAGGCGACCTGGAACGGCATGACGAGCTTTGCCGTCTGACGGGGGATCGCCAGCGCGAAGTTCTTCGGGACGAGCTCGCCGATGATCATCGAGAAGACCGTGGCGATCGCCACGCCGATGATCGCGGCGAGCGGGCGCGAGATCTCCTCGGGCATGCCGGAGGCGTCGAAGACCGGCGCGAGCAGGTTCGAGATCGCCGGCTCCATGGTGTAACCGGTCAGCAGCGTCGTCAGCGTGATGCCCAGCTGGGCGCTGGAGAGATGGGTCGAGGTGATCCGCAGCGCGCTGATGGTCAGCGAGAGCCGGCTCTCCCCCGCCTCGCGGCGGGCCTCGAGGTCGGCACGGTCGAGATTGACCAGCGCGAACTCACTGGCGACGAACAAACCGGTGCCGATTGTCAGCAGGAGCCCCACGCCCAGCATGACGTAATCCATCACGCGTCACCCCCGATTGAACGGGAAGCGGGTCGGTGGGGCGAGCGTCTACAACTAGGAGGGTCGTCCATCGTGCCGTCCAGTGTAGCGGCACCGCCCTCCCCGAAGCCGTCGTTTGTCAAGCCCCTGCCCGCCCCGCGAGGCCGATGCGCACGATGGGCAGCCGGCGCCAGGACCGCCGGACGAGTGGAGACAGACCATGACCGCCGCCGACACGAACACCGCCGACCGGAACGCACCCGATCCGGACCATCCCGACAAGCCGGACAGCCCCGCCGAGGTCGAGAAGCGGTCGTGGAAGTACATCCTCGTCAAGACGCTGCGGGAGTTCGGCGCCGACCAGTGCACCGACATCGCCGCCGCGCTGACCTACTACGCGGTGCTGGCCCTGTTCCCGGCGCTGCTGGCCGTCTTCTCGATCCTGGGTGTCATCGGTCAGAGCGAGCAGGCTGTGGGCGCCATCATGGGCATCGTCGAGCAGGTCGCTCCCGACGCGGCCGAGTCGCTCCGAGGGCCGCTCGAGAGCATCGCGAACTCCCCCGCCGCGGGATTGGCCCTCATCACCGGTCTCCTGCTGGCGCTGTGGTCCGCATCCGGGTACGTGCGGGCCTTCAGCCGCGGCATGAACCGGATCTACGAGATCCGCGAGGGACGGCCGTTCTGGAAGCTCGTGCCGTCACAGCTCCTGGTCACCCTGATCGGGGTGGCGCTGGTGGCCATCGCCGTCGTCATCCTGGTGATCTCGGGCCCCGTGGCCGACGCGATCGGCTCCGCGCTGGGCCTGAGCGAGGTCGTGCTGACGATCTGGGCGTTCGCGAGGTGGGTGGTTCTCGCGTTCATCGTGGTGCTGATGGTGGCGATCTTGTACTACGCCACCCCGAACGCGAAGCAGCCGAAGTTCCGCTGGATCAGCCTCGGCTCCCTCATCGCCATCCTCGTTCTGGCCATCGCCTCGACGCTGTTCGGGCTGTACGTCGCGAACTTCTCGAACTACGACCGGACGTACGGTTCGCTGGCCGGGGTGATCATCTTCCTGCTGTGGCTGTGGATCGCCAACATGGCGCTGCTGTTCGGGGCGGAGTTCGATGCCGAGCTCGAACGCGGCCGGCAGCTGCAGGCGGGCATCGCGGCCGAAGAGGACATCCAGCTTCCGCCCCGCGACACCCGCAAGAGCGACAAGGCGATCGCGAAGGAGAGGAAGGACGTCGAGGAGGGCCGGCGGATCCGCGAGAGCCACGACGACGACGATCGCGCGTGAGGGAGGACCGGGCCGCGGAGCGGCCCCGGGCTCACCAGCTGACCGGGAGCGCCTTGCCCTCCTCGTAGCCGGCGGCCGACTGCAGGCCCACGCGCGCCCGCTCGTGGAATTCGCCCACCGTCGCCGCCCCGGCGTACGTGAACGAGGACCGCACGCCCGACGTGATCATGTCGAGCAGGTCCTCGACGCCCGGCCGCAGCGGGTCGAGATAGATCCGCGACGACGAGATGCCTTCGGCGAACAGCTCCTTCCGCGCGAGCTCGTACGGGTCGAGGCGCCCGAAGCGGTCATGCACGGCCTTGGTCGAGGCCATCCCCCACGATTCCTTGTAGGCGCGTCCGTCATCGTCGACCTGCAGCTCGCCCGGGGCCTCGATGGTGCCGGCGAACCAGGAGCCGATCATGACCGACGCCGCGCCTGCCGCCAGGGCGAGGGCCACATCGCGCGGGTAGCGGATGCCGCCGTCGGCCCAGACGTGGGCGCCGACGGCGCGGGCCGCCTCGGCGGTCTCCAGCACCGCCGAGAACTGCGGACGCCCGACGGCGGTCATCATGCGTGTGGTGCACATCGCTCCCGGCCCTACACCGACCTTCAGGATGCCGGCACCCGCGGCGACCAGGTCGCTGACGCCATCCGCCGTCACGATGTTGCCGGCGGCGATCGGGATGCCGAGGTCGAGGTCTGCGACCGCGCGCAGCGCCCGCAGCATCCCCTCCTGATGCCCGTGCGCGGTGTCGACGACGAGCACGTCCACGCCCGCGGCGGCCAGCGCCCGCGCCTTCGCCGCGACGTCGCCGTTGATGCCGACCGCGGCGGCGACGCTCAGCCGGCCGGCGCCGTCGACGGCGGGCCGGTAGAGCGTCGAGCGCAGGGCGCTGCGGCGCGAGAGCGTGCCGACGAGGTGACCGTGCTGCAGCACGCACACCATGTCCGCCCCCGCGGCGACGATCACGTCGAAGGCGTGACGAGCGGTCTCGATGTCGTCGGCGTCGATGGCTGCCTCGCGTCCGCGCGCCAGGTCGCCCAGGCGCGCGTCGGGCAGGGCCGTTCCCAGCCGCGTCGCCGGCACGACACCGAGGATGTCGTCCGCGTCGACACGCCCCTCGGATGCCTCCGCCACGACGATCCCATGCCCATCCGTCGCGGGAAGCATCCGGGCCGCATCCGCCACGGTGGCGTCCGGCGGCAGCACGATCGGAGTGTCCCAGCGCACCGGCTGGTCCTTGACCCAGCGGATGGCCGCATCCAGGTCCTGCAGCGGCATGTCCTGGGGCAGGACGCCCAGGCCCCCGCGGCGGGCGAGGGTCGCGGCCAGTCGTGCGCCGGTGACGGAGTTCATGTTGGCCGACACCAGCGGAATCGTCGCGGTGGTGCCGTCGCCGGGCGACAGATCGACGTCCAGCCGGCTGGCGATGGCCGAGCGCCGCGGTACGAGGAACACATCCGAGTACGTCAGATCGACGTCGGGCTGCTGGCCGTAGAACTCCATGATCGGCAAGGGTAATGACCCTTCCTGTGCGCACCATGATGCGTGGTGCGGGCGCCGGAAGGCACCGCGGATGCCGGGACCGCCGCCGCAGACTGGGCTAGGCTTAAGGACGCGTGCTCAGGCATCCAGCGGCCTTCGCGCATGTCCCAGAACTTCACCGATGAAAGCAGGCGATCCAGCGTGTCGAGCCAGGTGACGGGCCTCGGGGTTTCGAACGAAGGAGAGTTCGGAGCCAACGAATGGCTCGTCGACGAGCTGTACGAGCAGTTCAAGATCGACCGGAACTCCGTCGACAAGGCGTGGTGGCCCGTCCTCGAGGCCTACCACCCCGTCGACGGCGGGGCATCCTCGGGATCCTCCGCCCCCGCGACCGCACCGGCGGAGACGCCCGCCGCCACCCCTTCGGCGACGCAGCCGGCGGAGGCGGAGCAGCGCCCGGTGACCGCACCCGCCCCCGTCATCGGCGCGCAGCCGGTGGCGGCGCGCACGACCGCGCGGCCCGCCGCCCCCCAGCCCATCCCCGCGCAGGCTCCGAAGGTGGAGCCGTCGGCCGCGGAGGCTGCGGCAGAGGACAAGATCACCGTCCTCAAGGGCATGCCGAAGACGCTCGCGGCCAACATGGACGAGTCGCTGACCGTTCCGACGGCCACGAGTGTGCGCACGGTGCCGGCCAAGCTCATGATCGACAACCGGATCGTGATCAACAACCACATGTCGCGCACGCGCGGCGGCAAGGTCAGCTTCACGCACCTGATCGGCTGGGCGATCATCCAGGCGCTCAAGGAGTTCCCGAGCCAGAACGTCTTCTACGCCGAGGTGGACGGCAAGCCGTCGGTCGTCGCGCCCGCCCACGTGAACCTCGGCATCGCGATCGACCTGCCGCGCCCCGATGGCAGCCGCGCCCTGCTCGTGCCGAGCATCAAGCGCGCCGACCAGCTGACCTTCGGCGAGTACCTCACGACGTACGAGGACCTCGTCACCCGCGCACGCAACAACAAGCTCACCGCCGCGGACTTCCAGGGCAC
Source organism: Arthrobacter sp. Cza30 (assembly GCF_059090765.1). Classification (NCBI taxonomy): domain Bacteria; kingdom Bacillati; phylum Actinomycetota; class Actinomycetes; order Micrococcales; family Micrococcaceae; genus Arthrobacter; species Arthrobacter sp. Cza30. Next base: position 213,168 of record NZ_JBNHGA010000009.1, read on the forward strand.
CACGATCTCGCTCACCAATCCCGGCGGCATCGGCACGGTGCACTCGGTGCCGCGCCTGATGAAGGGCCAGGGCTGCATCGTCGGCGCCGGCGCGCTGGAGTACCCCGCCGAGTTCCAGGGTGCGAGCGACAAGACGCTGAACGAGCTCGCGATCGGCAAGACGATCACGCTCACGAGCACCTACGACCACCGGGTCATCCAGGGCGCCGGCTCGGGCGAGTTCCTCAAGAAGGTGCACGAGCTCCTCACCGGGCAGCGCGGCTTCTACGAGGACATCTTCGCCGCGCTGCGCATCCCCTACGCCCCCATCCGCTGGGCCGCCGACATCAACGTCGACCTCGCCGAGCGGGTCGACAAGACCGCACGCGTGCAGGAGCTCATCAACTCGTTCCGCGTGCGCGGCCACCTGATGGCCGACACCGACCCCCTCGAGTACGTGCAGCGCACGCACCCGGATCTCGAGATCGAGAGCCACGGGCTGACCTTCTGGGACCTCGACCGCGAGTTCGTCACCAACGGCTTCGGCGGCAAGCGCCAGATGAAGCTCCGCGACATCCTGGGCGTGCTGCGTGACTCGTACTGCCGCACCATCGGCATCGAGTACATGCACATCCAGGACCCCGAGCAGCGCGCGTGGTTCCAGGAGAACGTCGAGGTCAAGTACCAGAAGCCCGGGCACGACGAGCAGCTGCGGATCCTCGAGAAGCTCAACCAGGCCGAGGCGTTCGAGACGTTCCTGCAGACGAAGTACGTCGGCCAGAAGCGGTTCAGCCTCGAGGGCGGCGAGTCGCTCATCCCGCTCCTCGACGAGATCCTGCAGGGCGCCGCCGAGGCGGGCCTGGACGGCGCGGCGATCGGCATGGCGCACCGCGGCCGGCTGAACGTCCTGACCAACATCGCCGGGAAGACCTACGGGCAGGTGTTCCGCGAGTTCGAGGGCTCCGTGGCCATCGGCTCCAAGAGCGGCTCCGGCGACGTCAAGTACCACCTCGGGACCGAGGGGACGTTCGTGGCCGACGGCAGGCAGGAGCTGCCGGTCTATCTCGCCGCGAACCCGTCGCACCTGGAGACGGTCGACGGCGTCCTCGAGGGGATCGTCCGGGCCAAGCAGGACCGCAAGCCCGTCGGAAGCTTCTCGTGGCTGCCCATCCTCGTCCACGGCGACGCGGCGTTCGCGGGTCAGGGCGTGGTCGTCGAGACGCTGCAGATGTCGCAGCTGCGCGGCTACCGCACCGGCGGCACGATCCACGTGGTGGTCAACAACCAGGTCGGCTTCACCACCACGCCGCAGGACGGCCGCACGTCGGTGTACGCCACGGACGTGGCCAAGACCATCCAGGCGCCGATCTTCCACGTCAACGGCGACGACCCGGAGGCTGTGACCCGCGTGGCGCAGCTGGCGTTCGCGTACCGTGAGCGCTTCCACCGCGACGTCGTGATCGACCTCGTCTGCTACCGCCGTCGCGGTCACAACGAGGGCGACGACCCCTCGATGACGCAGCCGCTCATGACGAACCTCATCGAGGCCAAGCGCTCGGTGCGTCGCCTGTACACCGAGGCCCTCGTCGGCCGCGGCGACATCACCGAGGAGGAGTACGACAAGGCCAAGCAGGACTTCCAGAACCGCCTCGAGATCGCCTTCGCCGAGACCCATGCGGCCGAGACCGGCTCGTCGCCGGTGGTCGAGGTGGATGCTTCGGCGATCGAGCCTGCCGCCGGCGAGCCGGAGACGACGGGGGTGTCCCGCGAGGCTGTGCACCTCATCGGCGACGCGTTCGTGAACAAGCCCGACGGCTTCACGGTGCACAACAAGCTGCAGCAGCTGCTCGACAAGCGCCTCGACATGAGTCGCAACGGGTCCATCGACTGGGGCTTCGCCGAGCTGCTCGCCTTCGGGACGCTTCTGCTGGAGAAGACGAACGTGCGCCTGGCGGGGCAGGATTCGCGCCGCGGCACGTTCGTGCAGCGCCACGCCGTGCTCCACGACCGCTCCAACGGGCAGGAGTGGATCCCGCTGGCGAATCTCAGCGACGACCAGGGCCGCTTCTGGGTGTACGACTCGCTGCTGAGCGAGTACGCCGCGATGGCGTTCGAGTACGGCTACTCCGTGGAGCGCGCCGACGCCCTGGTGCTGTGGGAGGCGCAGTTCGGCGACTTCGCCAACGGCGCCCAGTCCGTCGTGGACGAGTTCATCTCCTCGGCCGAGCAGAAGTGGGGCCAGCAGTCGAGCGTCGTGCTGCTGCTCCCCCACGGCTACGAAGGTCAGGGCCCGGACCACTCCTCGGGACGCATCGAGCGCTACCTGCAGATGTGCGCGCAGGACAACATGATCGTCGCGCGGCCGTCCACTCCCGCCTCGTACTTCCACCTGCTTCGCCGGCAGGCGTACGCGCGACCGCGCCGGCCGCTGATCGTCTTCACCCCGAAGGCGATGCTGCGCCTGCGCGGGGCGACGAGCCCCGTCGAGGCGTTCCTCGAGGGCCGCTTCCGCCCGGTGCTCGACGACGATCGCGGAATCGACAAGAGCGGTGTCAAGCGCGTGCTGCTGCACTCGGGCAAGATCCACTGGGATCTGCGGGCCGAGCTGGAGAAGAACCCCAACCCCGCGATCGCGCTCGTGCGGCTCGAGCAGTTCTACCCGGCGCCGATCGACGACCTCAACGCGGTCATCGAGCAGTACCCGGATGCCGAACTGGTCTGGGTCCAGGACGAGCCCGAGAACCAGGGCGCGTGGCCCTTCATCGCGCTCGAGGTCGCCGACCGGCTCAACGGCCGGCCGATCCGACGGGTGTCCCGCCCCGCCGCGGCGTCCACGGCGACCGGCTCCCCCAAGGTGCACGCGGTCGAGCAGGCCGCCATCATGCAGAAGGCGCTCACGCTCTGACGGCTACGCCCGGCAGCGTCCGTCACGACGCCCCTGGATGCACGGCATCCAGGGGCGTCGTGCGCTCCACTGCGGGACTCTCGGCTGTCTTCACCTCAGCGTCAAGTCGCGCAGCCGTCCGGTCGCGGCGGATGCGCCGGAGGACCGTCACGGTCGTCGCCGCGACGGCCAGCACCGCAGCCGGCAGCAGCGATCCCAGTGCCAGGACGAGCATCCCCGCACACAGCACCGCGGCCGACGACGCCATCCACCAGCCGGGTGAGCCGCGACGCAGCAGGCGCACGGCGGCCACCATGCCGACCGCGTAGATCGCGACCATGCTGCTGGTGTGCACGAGGATGAAGGGCGTCAGGTCCAGGTCCGCGCTGAGCATCACCGCGAAGTACGTCAGAACGATCACGCCGACGAGCGCGAGCGCGCGCCGCGGCACCGCGCCCGACTCCGCGCCGGGGGCGAACCATCGCGGCAGGTCCCGATTGGCCGCTAAGGATGCTGCGAGCTTCGCGAACGCGGCCAGGTAGGCGTTCATCACGCCGAGGGCCACGATGGCGGCGATCGCTCCCACCGCGACCGCGCCGAACCCGGGCGAGCCCAGCCGCGCGAGCTCGAGGAGAGGGACAGCGCCGTCCCCTGCGGCACCGCCGAGCGCACCCACCGTGACGACCTGCAGCACCAGGTAGCACAGCCCGGTCACCACGAGCGCGATCGCGGTGCCGAGCGGAATGGCGCGCCGGGGGTCACGGAACTCCCCGGAGACGTGCGTGCCGACCTCCCAGCCGGCGAAGGCCCATACGAACAGGCTGATCGCCGTGCCCACGCCTGCCCACCCGTGGGGCAGGAACGGCTGGAAGCTCTGCGGCTGCACCGCCGGGGCAGCGAGGGCGACGACTCCCACGACGACGGCCAGCAGCAGCGACGTGAGCACGAACTGCGCCCAGCCGGCGACCCGCACGCCGAAGAAGTTGGCCGCGAAGGGCGGCGCGAGGATCGCCAGCGCCACCACCGGCACCATGGCGCGGTCCGCCCCGATGACCGCGACGACGTACTCGGCACCCAGAACGGCCACCACCGGCGCACCGGCGCAGACGCCGAAGAGGAACCAGTACCCCGTCATCCGCGCCGCCGTGCCGCCGAGGGCGCGCCGCACATGACTGGCCACCCCACCCGGATCCGGGTAACGCGCGGCCAGCACGGCGAAGGTGCCGGCCAGTGGGATGGACAGCCCGATGACGGCGAGGACGGCGACGATGCTGGCCGGTCCTGCGGCCTCCGCGGCCAGTCCGGGGAGCACCAGCAGACCCGTGCCCAGCACCGAGGCGATGTACAGGGCTGTCCCCTGGACCAGGCCGAGGGTTCCGTGCGGAGAGGAGGGGCGCGAGCTCACCGTCTCAGTCTCGTCGGAACCGCGGACGCACCGCTCGCGGAGATCGGACGCCGTGGCGAGGAATCCTGCCATACCCGCGACGCACGCCGCCGGGATCCGGCGATCAGCGCCGGCTCGGGTCAGCCGTGGACGGCCTGGACGGCCCGGAGCTTGGCCAGCACCTGATCGCGCAGCTCCTCCGGTGCCGTCTCCTTGCACGCGCGCGCGACCACATCGGTCAGCGTGCGTGCGACGAGCGCCTCGTCGCGGCATTCCGGGCAGTGCTCCAGGTGCTCGGCGATGTCGGCGTGCTCGGTCTTGCACACCTCGTTGCGCAGGTACTCTTCCAGGTCGCGCCGCGCCTTCTCGCAGCCGCAATCGGTCATGTCGTGCTCCTCGTGGCGGCGGGGGTGATGCCGCGCTCTCTCGCGTAATCGGCCAGCAGCTCACGAAGCATGCGCCTGCCACGGTGCAGGCGGCTCATGACCGTGCCGATCGGGGTCTTCATGATGTCGGCGATCTCCTGGTAGGCGAAGCCCTCGACGTCGGCGAGGTACACCGCCAGCCGGAAGTCCTCCGGGATGGACTGCAGCGCCTCCTTGACGGCGGATGCCGGCATGTGGTCGATCGCCTCGGCCTCGGCGGACCGGGTGCTGGTGGCGGTCGTCGACTCGGCGCCGCCCAGCTGCCAGTCCTCGAGGTCGTCGATCGTGCCCTGGTAGGGCTCGCGCTGCTTCTTGCGATAGGTGTTGATGTACGTGTTCGTGAGGATGCGGTACAGCCACGCCTTGAGGTTGGTCCCCTGCGTGAACGTCTTCCACGACGCGAACGCCTTGACGAACGTCTCCTGCACGAGGTCCGCCGCATCGGCGGGGTTGCGGGTCATCCGCATGGCCGCGGCGTACAGCTGGTCCATGAAGGGCAGCGCCTGCTCTTCGAACTGCGTGCGCGCATCCCGCGCTTCAGCGGCCGTGGCCTGGTCGATCGACTCGCTCATCACGCGCCAGTCTACGGCGGCGGGCCCCCGGCTCTCCGCGAGCACGGCAGCAGGCGCCTCCGAGGCGATGCGTTCGAGGGTGGCGAACATCAAGCTCTGCTTTCGTCAAGGTTTCCCGATCGTCGAGGACCGGGTTCAGTAGGGTAGAACCCGATGACAGCCGACGGGTATTCCCACCGCTCCGCGCCCGACGGGCGCGGAGCCTGGCATGCGCCCGTCGCAGATGGCCCGCTCCGGGCGACGGTGACGGTGCCCGGCTCCAAATCGCTGACCAACCGGGAGCTGATCCTGGCGGCGCTCGCCGAGACCCCGAGCCGCCTCATGGCGCCGCTGCACTCCGACGACTCCGCTCGCATGATCGATGCGCTGCGCGTCCTCGGCGTCGGCATCGAGCTCGTGCCGGGCGCCGGGCGCTACGGCGACGACATCGAGATCGAGCCGGTGTGGCCGCTGCGCGGCGGAACCGTCGTCGACTGCGGTCAGGCCGGCACCGTGATGCGGTTCGTCGCGGCGCTCGGCGGCTTCGTGCAAGGCGACATCACCCTCACGGCGCACGAGAGCGCGCTGCACCGGCCGATGGGGGCGATGATCTCGGCCCTGCGCGACGTGGGCGTCGACATCGACGACGGCGGGCGCTGGGCGCTGCCCTTCATCATGCGCGGACACGGCCACGCGCGCGGCGGCGAGGTCACGATCGACGCCAGTGCCTCCAGCCAGTTCGTGTCGGGACTGCTGCTGGCCGCGCCGCGGTTCGACGTGGGCCTGCACCTTCTCCATCACGGTGACCGGCTGCCGAGCATGCCGCACATCGACATGACCGTCGAAGCGCTCGCGCACCGGGGCGTGCATGTCGAGCGGCCCCGCGTCGGCGAGTGGATCGTCCCGGCAGGTCCGATCCGCGGCAAGGACGTCCCGATCGAGCCCGATCTCTCCAACGCCGCACCGTTCCTCGCAGCGGCGATGATCGCCGGCGGCTCGGTGTCGGTCACCGGGTGGCCCGCGCACTCCACCCAGCCGGGCGCCATGCTCACCGAGATCCTCGCCCTCATGGGAGCGCGAGTGGTCCGCCGCGGCGGCGCTCTCACCGTGACGGCCGGTGCCGGCATCCAGGGCGTCGACCTCGACCTGTCCGCGGCCGGTGAGCTGACCCCGACGATCTTCGCCCTCGCAGCCTTCGCCGATTCCCCGTCGACGCTGCACGGCATCGGCCACATCCGCGGCCACGAGACCGACCGCATCGCCGCGCTCGTGACCGAGCTGCGGCGGCTCGGCGGCGAAGCGCACGAGATGCCCGACGGCATCCGGATCGTCCCGCGTCCCCTCCATGGCGGGACGTGGCACGCCTATCACGACCACCGCATGGCCACCACGGGGGCGCTCATGGGGCTCGCTGTGCCCGGCGTCGAGGTCGACGACATCGGCACCACCGCCAAGACGATGCCCCAGTTCCCGCGGATGTGGCAGCAGATGCTCAACGGCGACGGTGACTCCGGAAGCGTCTCCGCGGAGGCGATGCACGCATCGTGAGCTGGCTCGACGATCTCGACGACGATGCCGACGAACCGGGGTTCGACGAGACCGACGTGCGCGTGCGGCCCAATCCGAAGGCCAACCGGCCGCGCACCAAGCGACGACCCGCTCACGCCGACGCCCAGATCGCGCGCGTGCTCGGCGTCGACCGCGGGCGGTACACGGTCCTGGTCGATGAGGACGATGACGACGAGCGCAGCGTGCTGGCCACGCGGGCGCGAGAGCTGCGCAAGACCCCCATCGTCACCGGCGACCGCGCCCGCGTGGTCGGCGACACATCGGGCGCCGAGGGCTCCCTCGCGCGGATCGTCGGCATCGAGGAGCGCACGTCGCTCCTGCGGCGCAGCGCCGATGACACCGACCAGGTCGAGCGCGTCATCGTCGCCAACGCCGACCAGATGCTCATCGTGGTCGCCGCCGCCGACCCGGAACCGCGACCGCGGCTGGTCGACCGGTATCTGGTAGCGGCGCTGGATGCCGGCATCCGTCCCCTGCTGGTGGTGACCAAGACCGACCTGGCGGATCCGTCTGACTTCCTCGGACATTTCGAGGGTCTCGATCTTGCGATCTTCACCAGCGGGCGCGACGGCGAGAAGGGGATGCCGGTCGACCGCATCGGCGCAGCGCTGGTGGGGCACTCGACCGTGTTCGTCGGGCACTCCGGCGTCGGCAAATCCACGCTCGTCAACGCGCTCGTCCCCGAAGCGCGACGGGCGACCGGTCACGTCAACGAGGTCACCGGCCGTGGCCGCCACACCTCGAGCTCCACCGTCTCGCTGCGCTACCGCGGCGCGGCGGGCAGCGGATGGGTCATCGACACCCCGGGCGTCCGCTCGTTCGGGCTCGGACACGTCGATCCCGCCAACATCCTCCGCGCCTTCACCGATCTCGCCGACATCTCCGAAGAGTGCCCCCGTGGCTGCACGCACCTCCCTGACGCACCCGACTGCGCGATCGTCGAAGCCGTGCAGGAGGGCCGCCTGGGGCCCGGCGGTCCGGCACGGCTGGACTCGCTGCAGCGGCTGCTGGAGACCTTCCGCGAGCGCCGGGAGCAGGCACCCGGGCGGTCGGCTTAGGCTGGAACGGTGACAGTGCGCCTCGAACCCGGTGACCCGGCCCCCTTCTTCACTCTGCAGAATCAGGACGAGCGACCGGTCCGGCTGGAGGACTTCCGCGGCCGAGGCGTCGTGCTGTTCTTCTATCCGCAGGCGATGACACCGGGATGCACCACGGAGGCGTGCGACTTCCGCGACAGCCTCGTTCCGCTCCAGGCGGCCGGCTACACAGTGCTCGGGATCTCACGCGACGAGCCTGAGGCTCTTCGTCGCTTCCGCGAACGCGACGGGCTGACATACGACCTGCTGAGCGACCCGGACCGCGCCGCCCACGAGGCCTACGGCGTCTGGGGCGAGAAGACGAACTACGGCAAGACGGTGATGGGCGTCATCCGCTCGACCTTCGTCGTGGACGAGGACGGCGACATCGCCCACGCCCTCTACAACGTGCGCGCGACCGGGCACGTCGCCCGCGTGCGAGCGCTTCTCGGCGTCGGCTGAGATCAGCCGCGGGATCGGCTGTCGGCGTCGCCCGCACCCCGCCCGGACGCGCGAACCAGCAGGACCAGCACGACCAGCGTGATCAGCGCCGGGACGGCGATGCCCAATGCCACCCCGGGTGCCGCATACGCCCCGGTGGCGGCACCGAGCGAGACGGCGAGGATCAGGACCTGTGTGACGATCGCGCCCGAGCGTCCCCAGGACTGCCCACGCCAGATGGCCACAGCGAACGCGGCGACGATCACCAGACCCACGACGGTCAGCACGATGAGCGCGATCGCGGATTCGAGCGCGCCGGTGTCGCCGGCGATCACGGCTGTGACCTGCCACACGACCAGCACGCCGAGGCCGAGGGCTTCGAGCGCCACGAGCGCACTCGCGACGGGCACGAGGGTCTTTGTCGGCATGCTCACGATTCTCCTGGTCGACGGCGGCTCGGTTGTGCGAACTCTCCATGCCCTGGAGGGAATGCTCAGCAAGATGCACAGAAAGCCGCCCGCCATCCCTTGATTCAGGTAAACCGCTGTGGGACGATTGGTTAAGCCGTGTGCTCCCACAGCGACGTGGGGCGAGTCCTCTCGCACTTCCCACCAGAGTAACGGACCCGAACCGCGACTCTCATTCCACCCAACGTCACAAGGAGCACCACCATGGACTGGCGCGACAAAGCCGCCTGCCTGACCGTCGACCCCGAGCTGTTCTTCCCGGTCGGCAACACCGGCCCCGCCGTCGACCAGATCGAGAAGGCCAAGTCGGTGTGCGCCCGGTGCACCGTGACCGAGGTCTGCCTGCAGTACGCCCTCGAGACCGGACAGGACTCGGGCGTGTGGGGCGGGCTCTCCGAGGACGAGCGCCGCGCCCTCAAACGCCGCGCCGCCCGCGCCCGCCGGGCGTCCTGACGCCTCGAGCCGCCGGCCGCCCCGCCGACGCACGTCGGAGGGCGGCAGCAACCGACGGATGCCGCGCGTCGCGGCATCCGTCGCTCAGTTCTTGGGGCGGTCGATGTACCGCAGCGGGATGTCGATCGTGACCTCCGTTCCGCTGCCCATGATGGTGTGCCAATCGATCGTGCCCCCGAGCTCGCCCTGGATGAGCGTGCGCACGATCTGCGTGCCCAGGCCCCGACCGACCTGACCCTCCGGCAGTCCCGAACCGCTGTCGCGGACCCGGACCTCCAGCCGGTCGTCGGTGCGGTCGGCGACGATCTCCACGTCGCCCTCCTGCCCTGCCAGCCCGTGCTCCACGGCGTTGGTCACCAGCTCGGTGAGGGCGAGCGCCAGCGGGGTCGCGTACTCGCTCGGAAGCGTTCCGAAGGTGCCCGTCGTATGCGTGCGTGCCCGCGTGTTCGGTGCCGCCGCGACCTCCGCGACCAGCTTGAGGACGCGATCGAAGACGTCGTCGAAGTCGACGTTCTGCGCGAGCCCCTCCGACAGGGTGTCGTGCACGACGGCGATCGACGACACCCGGCGCATCGCCTGGGTGAGGGCCTCGCGGGCTTCCTCGGTGTGCGACCGCCGCGCCTGGATGCGCAGCAGCGACGCGACCGTCTGCAGGTTGTTCTTGACGCGGTGGTGGATCTCGCGGATCGTGGCGTCCTTGGTGATGAGCTCCTGCTCCTGGTGACGGATCTCGGTGACGTCACGGCACAGCACGATGGCGCCGATGCGCGTCCCGTGGTCGCGGAGCGGAATCGTCCGCAGCGACACGGTCACCCCGCGGGCCTCCAGATCCGTCCGCCACGGCGCGCGCCCCGTGACGACGACGGGGAGCGATTCGTCGTACTGCCGCTTGGTCGGAAGGATCTGGGTCACCACCTCCACGAGGGACTCCCCCTCGAGCTCGTCCTCGAAGCCGAGGCGGTTGAAGGCCGACAGCGCGTTGGGACTGGCGAACGTGGTCACGCCGTCGACGTCGAGCCTGATCAGCCCGTCGGATGCGCGCGGAGCGCCGCGGCGCGGCGAGGTGGGCGCGGCGAGGTCGGGGAAGTCCCCGGAGGCGATCATTCCGAACAGGTCGTCGGCGCAGTCGTTGAAAGTGATCTGCTGGCGCGAGGGCGTGCGGGCCTCGCCGAGGTTGGTGTGGCGGGTCAGCACGCCGATGCGCGGCGATTCGCCGCCCACGCGTCGCACCACCGGCACCGCCCGGACTCGCGTCGGCGTCTCCTCGAACCAGTCGGGCGAGGCCGAATCCACGATCGTGCCGGTCTGGAAAGCTTCGCGCACCTGCGTGTGCCACTGCGGTCGCACGCGGTCGCCGACGATGTCGCGGTAGAAGAGCGTGGCGGCGCCGCCCGGTCGTGTGTGCGCGACCGCCACGAAGGAGTCATCCGAGGTTGGCACCCACAGCACGATGTCGGCGAACGCCAGATCGGCGAGCAGCTGGCCGTCCCCGGCGAGGCGGTGGAGCCATTCCACGTCCTCCGCGCTGGAACGGCCCTGGGCGTAGACGAGATCGCTGAGGGTCGACACCCGTCCAGCCTAGAACGCGCGGCTCATGCGGCCGGACTCGCGGCGGAGCGGATGCCGCGGCGCCGTCGCCGATCCGGCGCGCCCGTCACCCGCGGAGCGGGAACGATCGCCTCTCCGACGAAGCGGCGCAGCGCCAGGGTGAGCGGAGAGCGCGGAGCGATCTCGGCGATCGGACGCGCGGCCAGCAGCGCCGCGTCGGCGGACCGCGGGTCCTGCGGCAGGAACCAGACGTCCTCGATGCCGCCGAACCGGTCGAGCGTGCGTCGCACCTGACCCCGCGCGTCGATGCCGAGGGCGCCGGGGCGGAGCCGGTTGGCGAGCACCGCGACGGGCGTCGCCCCGATCGTGGAGCGCAGCTCGGCGAAGGCGCGCAGGAACCGAGACACGCCGACCGGGTCGGCGCCGGCCACGGCGACCACGAGATCGGCTGCGCGCAGGGCGGCCAGTGTGGCGGCATTCCGCCGGGGACCGTCGAGGTCGCTCATGATCTCCTCGTCGCGTTCGAGCGACGACGAGACGTCCACGATGGTGAACTCCGCCCAGTTCCGGCACACGGCCAGGGAGGCCGCTACGCGCTTCTCGCTGAGCTCGGGCCACCGGGAAGGCCGGTTGATGCCCGTGAGCACGTCGACGCCGGTGCGCCCGAGTGGCAGCGCGATCCGGGTGAGCTCGGCGGCGTCGAGGCCGCCGAGCTCGGCCTGCCGGCAGGCCGCCGCGAAGCCCGGGCCTTCGTCGGGAAGGCCCAGCGCGAGCGCGAGCGAGGGCGCATGGGTGTCGGCATCGACGAGACCGACGTGCCGCCCACCGCGCGCGAGCTCGACGGCCAGCTCCACCGCGACGGTGGAGCGCCCCGGCGCACCTGCTGGGCCCCACACGGCGAGGACGCCAGGCCCGGAGCGCTCCTTCCCCGCCGCTGGTCGCGCGGGCACGCCGACGACGGCCTCGGCGACCCGCCACGGCTCCGCGGCGAGCGGGAGCGGCTGCTCGAGCCCGCACGCGACCGCGAGCCGCTCATCGGCCGGGCTCTCACACAGCGGGACGATCCGCGTCGCCACGCGATCGCACAGCGCGACCACGGCGGGCGACAGCGACCTCCGCGACACCTGCAGCACGACGACATCGGCATCGGCGATCGCGCGCAGCACCGTCTCGGCCTCGGCCCCCAGCATCCCGTCTCCCGCCGCCGATGCGATGGCCGACGTGGGGAGCTCGCCCCGCACCTCGATGCCCTCGCGGCGCAGGCCGGCGTCGAGGCTTCGCGCGTCGTCGAGCGCGAGGACGACGCTCACGACCTGTTCCCGACCGTGGGGACGACCGAGAGGGCCGACTCGTCGGCCATCGCCGCGAGCGTGGCGGCCACGTCGGCACGCGGGATCACGAGCTCCAGAGCGGCGGCGCCTCCGCCGATCATGGAGTCGTCACGCGTGACCGACACGACCGTGGCATCGGCGACGAGTATCCGGGGCGCGTCGTACTCCCCCTGCTCGATCAGGGGCGCCGCCCACACTTCGACGACCGCTCCGGCCTCCACCGAGGCCGGCACGTCGACCGCGCTGCGCACCACGACGCTCGTCGTGCGCGACGCATCGGCGTCACCGACAGAGCTCGCCGGGACGAGCTCGCCCGCCTCGATCGTGCGCGTGGCGACGGCAGCCGCGGCGAGGTCGTCGGGACCGACATAGGCGTCCGAGACGGTGCCGAGCGCGACGTCGACGACGCGGACGTCCGACGACGAGATCGCCTCCCCGGGGACGATCGTGCGGGCGGCGGCGTACACCGGAACCGTCGTGCGCGACGCCGCCACGACGAGCCAGACGCCGGCGACCGAGACGACGATGAGGAGGATGCCGAGGAAGAAGCGCGCGTCGCCCCGGAAGGCGCGGCGCGGTGCACGAGCGGACTCGGTGGCGGTCATGCCTCCCATCGTCACCCAACCGCCGAAAAGGCGTCGATCGTTATCCACAGCGCCTCGCGGGCGAAGCCCGGGTGAGAAGCGCGGGGCGATAATGGTCGCATGCCCGATGCCCCCTCGTCCGACGTGCGCCTCCTCGCTCCCGCGCAGGTCGGCGAGATCCTCGGCGTCTCGGTGGACGAGGTCATCGCGCTCGTGATGGAGGGCCGGCTCCGGGGCATGCGCGTCGGCTCGCCGGCCCGGTGGCGCGTGGAGTCCGAAAGCGTGTCGGCCTACCTCGACGACCAGGCCGAGGAGGCACGCCGTATGGCTCTGTGGCGCCAATCGCAGACCGCCAGCTTCCCGGAGCTGTGGGGCACCGGGATCGTCCGCGATCCCGACTGACGAGATCGTCGAGGACCGCTCAGGGCATCGACGGCGCCTCGTCGGCGCGCACCCACGCGACCGCGGTGAGCGGCACGATGCGGTACCCGGTGACGGCGTCGGTGCGCCGTGGCGCACCGGGGTCGTGAAGCGCGAGATCGAGATGGTCGGCGCCCGCCCGGTCGATCGTCCCCGACAGCGTGCGTCCCGACGCCAGATGGATGCTCACGCCGATGCGGCGTCGCACCAGGTCACGCAGCACGAACCCGAAGGTGAGACGGTCCGCGAGGACACTGCGCGCGGGCGCCGGGCGGGCGCTGCGCAGGAGATCGGGGTGCGGCATCCCGATGGCGTGGATGGCGGCGAAGGGAGTCAGCGCCGCGCCGCGGCGCCCCTCGGGCATCAGCGCGGCCCAGTCGGCTCCGACGCCCGTCACACTCGCGCGCAGCGTCGCACCGTCGGACAGCTCGAACGATGCCGTCGTCGGGTCGTCGCGCGAGACCAGCTGGTGCAGCCGATCGGCGAGGGTCACGCGAGACAGTCGGAGCCGCTCGGCTTCGGTGTCCAACGCGGCGCGCTCGGCCTCCCACTCGGAGGCGAGCTGATCTTCGAGGTCGTCGAAGAACCGTTCCCAGCGCACGCAGGAAGGCTAGGGCACGAGGATCTCCCCAGCCGGAAGTTATCCACAACGGCCGAGAGCGGGGTTCCCCTGAAAGTTGCCTGTGTGTTTCACTGTCCGCGGAGACAACCCTGTCCCCCGATGTCGAGATAGGCACCCATGGCCCAGACGCCCGCCGGCACAGCTCGTGTGTCGTACGCGTCCGCCGGCGCCGAGCTCTCCGAGTTCTTCGCGCCGCAGCGGACACCGTCCACCGCTCTGCCCGACCCCGAGCCGTTCCTTCGCAACCTCACGCGCGGCGTGCTGGAGGTGTTCGCCGGAGTCCGAGAGGTCGACCAGCTCGCACGCTGGCTCACCGAGGATCCTTACCGCAAGCTCGTGACCCGGGCGAACCTGGCGGCACGCGCGCGCAGCGCGCGCGGCGTCCCGGCTCGGCGCCCCGTCCACGCGATCCTCTCGGTGCGGTTCTCCTCGCCGGCCGACGGTGTCGTCGAGTCCGTCGTGGTGGTGCAGGGTCCGGCACGTACGCGGGCGGTGGCCCTGCGCCTGGAGGGCATGGACGGTCGCTGGCGCGCGACATCCCTCGCGCTTCTCTGAGCGGCGCGCCGCCGGCACCTCGCGGGACGCGGTCGGCAGTCAGCCCCTGTCGCCGTCGATGAGTTCGAGCAGCCCCTTCAGCGCGCCGCGGATCTCGTCGTGGTCGTACTGGCCGGCACGGCTCTCCCCCGAGATGACCCCTGACCGGTGCACCTTCCGGAAGTCGCCGAACGGGAACGAGTACGCCTGCTTGGTCTCGCGGTTCTCGGTCTTGTCGATGCCGAGGTGCCAGTGCGCGTACTCGGTCCAGCCCTCCTTCTCGATGAACGCGTTCTCCTCGTCGGCCGTGGGGGCGGCCTCCGACCAGTCATCCCGCTCGTCGCGGACGACCTTGCCTTCGCGGATCAGGGCGCGCGCGTGCCGCAGCGCGGGTCGATTCAACTCGATCGCCATGCCCGCAGGCTACGATCCCGGCTCGTCGGCGGTCGAGGGGCTTGACGGCTGCCGCACGGCACGCCGCCGGACTCACTGCCTGTAGGACGCGAGGAAGTTGCCCAGCCGCTCGATCGCCTCGGACAGCACCCGCGCTTCGGGAAGCGTGACGATCCGCAGATGGTCGGGCGTCGCCCAGTTGAAGCCGGTCCCCTGAACGAGAAGCACGTGCTCCGCGACGAGGAAGTCGTAGACGAGCTTGGCGTCGTCGTGGATTTCGTACACCTCCGGATCAAGGCGCGGGAAGGCGTACAGAGCTCCTTGGGGCTTGACGCAGCTGACCCCGGGGATCGCCTCCAGACTCTCCCACGCGGCATCCCGCTGTTCGTGCAGACGCCCCGTCGGCGCCACCAGCGCGTCGATCGACTGCACCCCCGACAGCGCCGCCTGCACGGCGTGCTGTGCCGGCACGTTGGGGCACAGGCGCGTCGAGGCGAGCAGGGTGATGCCCTCCAGGAAGCCGGCTGCGTGGTCCCTGGGGCCGGTGATGACGAGCCAGCCTGAGCGGTAGCCCGCCACGCGATACGTCTTGGACAGACCGTTGAAGGTGAGCACCAGCAGGTCGGGCGCGACGGACGCCATGGGGATGTGCTGCGCCTCGTCGAAGAGGATGCGGTCGTAGATCTCGTCGGCGAGCACGAGGAGCGAGTTCTCGCGGGCGATCTCGGCGATCCCCTCGAGCACCTGTCGCGAGTAGACGGCCCCGGTGGGGTTGTTGGGGTTGATGACGACGATCGCCTTCGTACGCGGGGTGACCTTCGCGCGGATGTCGTCGAGATCGGGCTGCCACCCGTTCTGCTCGTCGGCGAGATAGTGCACCGGCGTGCCGCCGCCCAGACTCGTCATCGCGGTCCACAGCGGGTAGTCGGGGGCCGGGATCAGCACCTCGTCGCCCTCGTCGAGCAGCGCCTGCATCACCATCGTGATGAGCTCGGAGACCCCGTTGCCGAGGAAGACGTCCTCCGGCCCGAACGACGGGAACGTCGGATCCTGCTCGTAGCGGTAGACCACCGCTCGCCGGGCCGACATGATGCCCTTGCTGTCGCTGTACCCGTGCGCGTGCGGCACCGCCTCGATCATGTCGCGCACGATCTGGAACGGGGCCTCGAAGCCGAACACCGCAGGATTGCCCGTGTTGAGCTTGAGGATCGTGTGCCCCTCGGCCTCGAGCCGGTCGGCCTCGACGAGTGCCTGCCCGCGGATCTCGTAGAGCACATCCTTGAGCTTGGCGGACTGATCGAGGGGGCGGAGCGGACTCATCGCATCAGGATATCCGCGCCCCCTGAGGGCCAATGACCGCCGCGTGGACCGCGCCCTCGCCCCCGCCGGAATCGCTACTTGCGCTTCTCGGCGGCGCGCCGCTGTGCACGGTTCTGCGGGGCGGGCTGCTGCCGCGCCGAGGCATCCGTCCGCTGCCCGAACGAGCCGCGCTGCGGCTCCGGCGTCGCGGCGGGCTGACCGGCCTGGCCCGCCGTCGCGGCGGCCTGGCGAAGCCGGTTGGTCGCAGCCTGCTGCACCTGCCCGCGGTCGTTGCGCACCTCGACCTCACCGATGTCGTTCGACGCGGAGTACTGCAGCCGCTGACCCTCGACCGGCTGAGCGCCCAGCCCCTTGGCCTCGACCTGCGTGACCTGCTCGCCCTCGCCGGCGCGACGGACCTCGACCTCGAGGTTGTAGAGGTAGCCGACCGACTCCTCCTTGATCTGGCCCATCATCGCCTGGAACATCTGGTAGCCCTCGCGCTGGTACTCGATGAGCGGGTCGCGCTGGGCCATCGCCCGCAGGCCGATGCCGTCCTTGAGGTAGTCCATCTCGTAGAGGTGGTCGCGCCAGCGGCGGTCGAGCACCTGCAGCACGACGCGGCGCTCGAGCTCCCGCGTCGCCGCGGAGCCGAGCGACTCCTCGCGCTTCTGGTAGGCGATGCGCGCGTCCGACAGGATCTCGCGCTTGAGCCCCTCGGCCGTGATGCCGCCCTTGCGGTCCGCCGCCTCCGCCACGACCTCGTCGATGGTCACACCGACCGGGTAGAGCGTCTTCAGCTCGGTCCACAACGCGTCGAAGTCCCAGTTCTCGCTGTGACCGGACCCGGTGTGGTCGTCGATGACGGCGTTGATCGCGTCCTCGATGAAGTGCTGGACGCGGTCCGCGATGTCGTCGCCCTGCAGGATGTGACGGCGGTCGGAGTAGATCGCCTCGCGCTGGCGGTTCAGCACGTCGTCGTACTTCAGGACGTTCTTGCGGATCTCGGCGTTGCGCGCCTCGACCTGGCTCTGCGCCGACTTGATCGCGCGCGTGACCATGCCGGACTCGATCGCCACGTCGTCGGGGAAGTTCGTCCGCGCGAGGATCGCCTCCGCGGCGCCCGACTGGAACAGGCGCATGAGATCGTCGGTCAGCGACAGGTAGAAGCGGCTCTCGCCGGGGTCGCCCTGACGGCCGGACCGTCCGCGCAGCTGGTTGTCGATGCGGCGGGACTCGTGCCGCTCGGTCCCGAGCACGTACAGGCCGCCGGCGTCGATGACCTTCGCCGCCTCCTCGGCGACGCGCTCGCGCACCGCCTCGTACACGGCATCCCACTCCGCCTCGTACTCGTCCGGCGTCTCGACCGGGTCCAGCCCCTTGGCCTTCATCTCCTGGACGGCGAGGAACTCGGCGTTTCCTCCGAGCATGATGTCGGTGCCGCGACCGGCCATGTTGGTGGCCACCGTGACAGCGCCCAGTCGCCCGGCGCGGGCGACGATCTCGGCCTCGCGCGCGTGGTTCTTGGCGTTGAGGACCTCGTGCTTGATGCCCTTCTTCGCCAGCAGCCGCGACAGATACTCGCTCTTCTCGACGCTCACGGTGCCCACCAGGACCGGCTGGCCCTTCGCGTGGCGCTCCGCGATGTCCTCGACGACCTGGGCGAACTTCGCCTGCTCGTTCTTGTAGACCAGGTCGGGCATGTCCTTGCGGATCATCGGCCGGTTCGTCGGGATGGGCACCACGCCGAGCTTGTACGTCGACATGAACTCGGCCGCCTCGGTCTCGGCGGTACCGGTCATGCCCGCGAGCTTGTCGTACAGGCGGAAGTAGTTCTGCAGCGTGACGGTGGCGAGCGTCTGATTCTCGGCCTTGACCGGCACACCCTCCTTCGCCTCGATGGCCTGGTGGATGCCCTCGTTGTAGCGACGACCGACCAGGATGCGCCCGGTGTGCTCGTCGACGATCATGACCTCGTCGTTCATCACGACGTAGTCGGTGTCGCGCTTGAACAGCGCGAGCGCCTTGATCGAGTTGTTGAGGAACGAGATCAACGGGGTGTTGGCCGACTCGTACAGGTTGTCGATGCCGAGGTAGTCCTCGACCTTCTCGATGCCGGGCTCCAGCACGCCGATCGTGCGCTTCTTCTCGTCGACCTCGTAGTCGACGCCAGGCTCGAGGGTCTTGGCGATCTTGGCGAACTCGACGAACCAGCGGTTCGCCTCACCCGAGGACGGACCGGAGATGATCAGCGGCGTCCGGGCCTCGTCGATGAGGATCGAGTCGACCTCGTCGACGATCGCGAAGAAGTGGCCGCGCTGGACCAGGTCCTCCTTGCGCCACGCCATGTTGTCGCGCAGGTAGTCGAAGCCGAACTCGTTGTTCGTACCGTAGGTGATGTCGGCGTTGTACTGCTCGCGGCGGACGTCGGGCGTCTGCCCGGCGACGATGGTGCCGGTGGTCATGCCGAGGGCGCGATAGATGCGGCCCATGAGCTCGGACTGGTACGACGCGAGGAAGTCGTTGACCGTGATCACGTGAACGCCCTTGCCGGCGATCGCGTTGAGGTACACCGGGAAGGCCGCGGTGAGCGTCTTTCCTTCACCGGTCTTCATCTCTGCGATGTTGCCGAGGTGCAGTGCGGCGCCGCCCATGATCTGGACGTCGTACGCCCGCTGGCCGAGGGTCCGCTTGCCGGCCTCCCGGACGGCGGCGAACGCCTCCGGCATGAGCTGGTCGAGGGTCTCGCCGGCTTCGTAGCGGGCACGCAGCTCGGCGGTCTCGCCGCGCAGCTCCTCGTCGGTCAGGTGCTCGTAATCCTCTTCGAGGGCGTTCACGGCCTTCACGACCTGCTGCAGCCTGCGGAGGATGCGTCCCTCGCCGGCGCGGAGCAGTTTCTCGAGGGGGTTGGCCACGGAGTGTCTCCATCTTTCGGTGCGGCGCGTCGGCGCCCATGCCGCCTGGCGGCGCCCAGGCATATGTGCCCATGTTATCCACCTGTGACCTTGTGATGGGCTGGACGCCGCGAGCATGGGAAGACGGCCCGACGCCGGAGGGACGGAATGAACGGACGGATGCCGCCGGCGGTGGCGCTGATCGGCTTCGCGCTCGGGCTCGTGCTCGCCCTCACGGCGTGCGCGACCCCGCTGATGGGGCAGCATCGTGAGGCCGCTCCGGTGTCGGACTCCCCGGAAGTCTGCGACCCCGACGCCGTGGCCGGCGGGGTTCCCGACCGCTTCACACCGGTGGTCGTGGTGCTGTGCGACCCGGCCCTCACGATCCTTCCCGCGCCGACAGAGGAGCCGGTCCTCCCGCAGCTCACCGACGAGCCGTCGCGGGAACTGTCGGCGCCCGGGGACGAGCCGCTGGCGGACCCGCCGGTTCAGCCCCGCCGCTTCCAAGGGGACCTCGCTGCGCTGCTCGCCGCGCTCGCTGTGCCCGACCAGCCGCTCGCCGATGGGCCGTGCCCCGCGATGATGGTCTACCCGCCGGACGTGCGGCTCCTCGACGCCCACGGGCGGTGGATCCGCGCGGCGATCCCGCGCGACCGCTGCCACCAGCCGGTCCGGGAACCCGTGGAAGAGGCCCTCGCCCGCCTGACCCGCGTCGATTGAGGCGTCGGCATCGACACGCTCGGGCGGCATCCGCTCGAGTGTTTTCAGGAATGTCTATACTCAGCACGTACATACTCGGTATATATATGGGGGACCGGATGTCGGTACGACAGAGCCTGCTCGCGATCCTCGACCAGGGCCCCTGCTACGGCTACCAGTTGCGCGCCGAGTTCGACCGACGCACCGGGTCCACCTGGCCGCTCAACGTCGGGCAGATCTACAACACGCTCGATCGGCTGGAGCGGGACGGCCTGGTCGAGAAGGGCGACGTCGACGAGCACGGTCACGTGTACTGGCGGATCACCGACGCCGGGTCTGCCCACGTGCGCGAGTGGCTCCAGTCCCCCGTGATGCGCGGGCAGGGAACGAGGGACGAGCTCGCGATCAAGCTCGCCGTGGCCGTGACCCTTCCGGGCGTCCACGCCGCCGACATGATCGCCGCCCAGCGGCAGGGCTCGCGTGCCCGGCTGGAGGAGCTCCGGCGAGCGGCGGTCGCGGACGGCGAACCGCGAGGACCGGAGGAGTTGGCGCGGTCGCTCGTCGTGGACTCGATGATCCTCGTTGCGGAAGCGGAGCTGCGATGGCTCGAGCGCGTCGAGCAGCGTCTCGAGCGTCATCCCGACCACGCGCTCGCGCTGGCGCTGTCCACCGAGAAGCCCCGGCGGGGCCGACCTGCCAAGGGCGAGGCATCCGGGGTCGAGCCCGGCGGGTCCCGGAAGCCGGTCGTCGCTTCTCTTTGACACTGCACGCTGGCCCGAAGGATGCCCGTTGTGAAGGCGACCTGCGGCATCCTGTCCTCTCACAGCCGTACCCGGATACCCTGAACTGTGTCCACAGACCAAGACCTGACCGAGACCGCGGCTCCGGATGAGCCCGCAGCGCTGACCTTCTCCGACCTCGGGCTGAGCGCGCCCATCCTCAAAGCCCTGCGCGAGATCGGCTACGAGAGTCCCTCGGCGATCCAGGCGGCGACGATCCCCACGCTTCTGGGCGGCCGCGACGTCGTGGGCATGGCCCAGACGGGAACCGGCAAGACAGCGGCGTTCGCGCTGCCCATCATCGACCGGCTCGACCTGTCGCAGAAGTCGCCGCAGGCGCTCGTGCTGGCGCCCACGCGCGAACTCGCGCTGCAGGTCTGCGAGGCGTTCGAGAAGTACGCCGGCCACCTGAAGGGCGTCCACGTCCTTCCCGTCTACGGCGGGCAGGGCTACGGCGTGCAGCTGTCCGCGCTGCGCCGCGGCGTGCACATCGTCGTGGGCACGCCGGGTCGCATCATCGACCACCTCGAGAAGGGCACGCTCGATCTCTCGCAGCTGCAGTACCTCGTCCTCGACGAGGCCGACGAGATGCTCAAGATGGGCTTCGCCGAGGATGTCGAGACGATCCTCGCCGAGACGCCCGAGACGAAGCAGGTCGCCTTGTTCTCCGCGACCATGCCGGCGCAGATCCGCCGCATGTCGAAGCAGTACCTGCACGATCCGGAAGAGATCACGGTCAAGGCGAAGACCACGACCTCCGCGAACATCGCCCAGCGCTACCTCATCGTGTCGTGGCAGCAGAAGATGGACGCCCTCACCCGCATCCTCGAGGTCGAGAACTTCGACGGCATGATCGTGTTCGGACGCACCAAGAGCGTCACGGAGGAGATCGCCGAGAGGCTGCGGGCCCGTGGATACTCGGCGGCGGCGATCAACGGCGACATCGCGCAGCCCCAGCGTGAGAAGACCGTCAATCAGCTGAAGTCCGGCAAGCTCGACATCCTGGTCGCCACGGATGTCGCCGCCCGGGGCCTGGACGTCGAGCGCATCTCGCACGTGGTCAACTACGACATCCCCACCGACTCCGAGTCGTACGTGCACCGCATCGGCCGCACCGGCCGCGCAGGCCGCTCGGGCGAGGCCATCAGCTTCGTCACGCCGCGCGAGCGCGGGCTAGTGAAGATGATCGAGCGGGCGACCCGCCAGGAGATCACCCAGATGTCGCTGCCGAGCGTCGACGAGGTGAACGAGACCAGGCTCGCGCGGTTCGACGACCGCATCAGCGAGGCGCTGGCCGACACCGCGCGCATCGACCGGTTCCGCGACATCGTGACCCACTACGTCCGCAATCACGACGTGCCCGAGGTCGACGTCGCCGCCGCCCTCGCCATCGTCGCGCAGGGTGAGACGCCCCTGCTGCTCGAGCCCGACCCCGAGCCGGTCGTCCGGGAGCGCAGCGAGCGGGGCGGCCGCGACGAGCGGGGCGGTCGCGAGGAGCGGGGCGAGCGCCGCGAGCGCCCGGGCGCGGGGAAGTTCTCCACCTACCGCATCGCGGTGGGCAAGCGCCACCGTGTCGAGCCGCGCCAGATCGTCGGCGCGCTCGCGAACGAGGGCGGACTGCGCCGCGACGACTTCGGCGCGATTCAGATCAAGCCGGAGTTCTCTCTCGTCGAGCTGCCCGCTGACCTCCCCCGCGAGACGCTCGACCGCCTGGCCGACACGCGGATCTCCGGCCGGCTGATCGAACTGCGCCCCGACGCCGGGCGCCCGCAGCGCCGACAGGATGCCGAGCAGCGGTCCTATCGGGACGACCGGGGCGGGGACCGTCGCCGCGACGACCGGAGCTTCGGCAGCGATGCGCGGGGACCCAGGCGTTCGGGCTTGCGCGACGCCGGCGACCGCAAGCCCCGCCACCGGCGCGGCGACGGCTGAAGCATTCTCGCCTGACAGCGCCTCTGGCGGTCCACAGGGTCCAGCCCGCTCCCAGCCGTCCCCGTAGGATCGAGGCATGGCCGGATTCTGGGGCAAGCGCAAGCGTGAGCAGGAAGACCTGGACGCACAGGACGCCGACCTGGCGCGTCGCGCGCAGAGGGCCCTCGTCGACGCGGACGAGCGCATCCGTCTGACCACGGATGAGCTCTCCTTCGCCGAGGCGGAGCTGGGTCCCAATGCCACCAAGGGTCTGCGGGAGGCGCTCGAGGCGGTGCGCACGCACATGCAGGAGGCCTTCCATCTCCACCAGCTCAACCACGACGAGATCCCCGACACCCGTGAGGAGCTGCGCACGCGCAACGCCCGCATCGTGCAGCTGTGCGAGTGGGCCGAAGAGCTGCTCGACGACCGCACGGAGGCGCTCGCGGCTCCGATCGAGCGCGCCCGCCGCGCCCCCGAGATCATCGCCCGCGTGCGAGCGGATGCCGCGCGCCTGCGCCAGCGGATCCCCGACGCCCGCGAGACGGTCGAGCGGCTCAGCGCCCGGTACTCGACCCACGCGCTCACCCAGGTGCAGTCCAACCCCGCCGAGGCCGAGCAGCTGCTTGCTTTCGCCGAGCACAGCGCCGCCGTGGCGGAGCGCCGCCGCGATGCGGGTCAGCGCGAGCAGGCCAACATGGCGCTCGAGGCGGCCACCGAGTCGGTTCGCCGCGCCGAGACGCTGCTCGATGCGGTGGAGACGTTCGAGGTCGAAGCGCTGCGCGCGGAATCGACGCTCGCCGCGATCGTCGAGGACTCCCGCGAGGACCTCGTGGTCGCGCTGCGCGAACCGCAGACCCCCGCCGTGTCGGCTGCCATCGCAGAACTGCAGGCGGCCCTGTCGGCGCTGCCCGCCGCCGGCGTGAACACCGACCCGTTCGAGCAGCTGACCCGTCTGCGTGAAGCCAACGCCGGGCTGGATGCCGCCATCGCGGCGGCACGCGAACGCGCCGCCCGCCCCATCCCGCCGCTGGAGCATGTCCGTCACGCCATCGACGACGCCGACCGCCAGCTGGCCGTCGCCCGCGACATCATCGCCGGGCACCGCGGCTGGATCGGCGCCGACGCGCGCACCCGCCTCGCCGAGGCTGAGCGCGTCCGCGCCGACCTGGACCGCTATCTCGGGACCTCCGCCGCGGCGGCGACGCGGATCGACGAGGACCACCGCGAGCAGGCGTTCGCCATGGCCCGGCGAGCCGCCTTCCTCGCCGCCGAGGGGCTGCAGCTCGCTCAGCGCGACATCGACGCGGCACGTCCGCAGCCCGATCAGTGGGGCGGCGGCTGGGGCGGCCCGCAGCCGGGCTGGGGCGGCGGCCGCCGCGGCGGCGGCGGCGATCTCATGGGCGGCATCCTCGGCGGCCTCGTGATCGGCAGCATCCTCGACGGCTTCATCGACTAGCTCTCCCGCAGACGAGACGACGGGATGCCTCGGCTGGAGGCATCCCGTCGTCTCGTTCGGTTCGCTATGCGACCTGAGGCTGCGCCTGCGTCGTCAGCGAGATCACGCCGTAATCCCAGCCCTTGCGCCGGTACACGACGCTCGGGTGGTCCGTGCGCGCGTCGATGAAGAGGAAGAAGTCGTGGCCCACCAGCTCCATGCGGTCGACGGCCTCCTCGACCGACATCCATTCCGGCTCGAACTCCTTGGTCCGGATGACGACCGGTGTGTACTCCTCCTCGGATTCGCTGCCGGTCACCACCGGCACCTCGCCGGTCGCGACGGCACGCAGCACGTCGGCGGACGCCGGCTCCACGTCGATGCCCTCCAGAGCGCCGGTGCCCTTCTCGAACTTGGCGCCGCGAGGGTGGTTGCGGGAGTCGACGCGCTTCTCCTTGGCGCGCCGCAGCTGCTCGCACAACCGGTCGACGGCGAGGTCGAGAGCGGTGAACTTGTCACCGTCCGAGGCCTCCGCCCGGATGATGGGACCCTTGCCGCTCACGGTGAGCTCGACGGTCTCGTCCTCGACGCGTCCCTTGTGGTATCCGCGGTGCGTGACCTTGACATCCACGCGCTGTGCGCGCGGCGCGATGTTCTCGATCCGGGCGGCCTTCTCTTCGACGACATCTCGGAAGCGATCGGTGATACCCACTCCCACGCCGACGATGCTGGTTTCCATCCCTGACCTCCTTGTTCCGGTCCACCCGGCCAAGGGCGGACCCATCAGTCGCCTTGTCCACCCCACGCTAGCCCCGGGTTCGGACTCTGTCACCTGTGAGTTTCACCTGTTGACGCACGGCGTTCACCGCCTTATGGGAGACGTCTCGGGGTCGCCGCGACCGTGACGGCGGCGGCCACGTCGGCCCCGGCCTCCCGCAGAGCGCGCACGGCCTCGGCGAGGCTCGCGCCGGTCGTGATGACGTCGTCGAGCACCACGACGCGCTGCCCGCGGATGCCACGGGCGACCATGCTGCCGGCGGTGTTCCGGTGTCGCTCGAGCCGGCCCAGCCCGCGCTGATCGCCCGTTCGGCGCGTGTACGACAGCGCCCGGGCCGGCCGGATGCGGGCGCTGCGGGCGAGGAGGTCGGGCACGCGGTAGCCGCGGCGACGGTACGCCGCCCGCGATGTCGGCATGGGAACGACGACGGCGCCCGGCGCATCGGCGCGCGCGAGGGCCGCGGCGACGCAGCCCGCGAGCGCCCGGATGAGCCCCGTGCGGCCGTCCTCTTTGACCGCGCGGAGCACGCGTGCCGCCACGCCATCGAACCGCAGGCTGCTCCACACCTCCACGGGACCGCCCGGTGCGTCGACCACCTGCCGGTGCGGCTGCGGTGTCAGCTCTCGCGCACACGCCTCGCACAGCGGGGTGTCGAGCTCGTCGCATCCCGCGCACGAGACCGGAAGCAGCAGGGCGAGCGTCTCGGCGAGCGCTCCCTCGCACAGCGTCCGCACCTCGGCGGTGAAAGGAAGGGCCATGCGTCGAGGGTGTCCGGGCGAGGGAGGGTGCAGGAGTCGACCCGGCGAGGTGTGGAGACATCGGCGAGGCGCCGCGTTTGGGGAGGAGCCGCGAGGAACGGCCCGCCGTGCCCCGCGCGAGACGCTATCGGGGCGCGCCCTGCTGCGTCGCGAGCACGAGCACGTCCTCCGCCGACGGCTGCCACGTCGTCCCCCGCCGCACGTACAGGGTGCCGTCGGACGCGCGCAGACGCACGTTGGAGATCCCGCCGCCGCCGGCGATCGAGGTCATGTCGGCGGTCGCCGTGCTCGTGGTGGACGGTCCGCCCACCACCTGCTCCAGGACGATCGCCTCGTCCTGTCCGGCGCCGAGCACGCCGATGCTGATGTCGTCGATCCAGGCGATGCCGAGCGCCGGCGCGCCGACGATGCTCAGCTGCAGGGGCGGTCCGAGGCGCTCGGGGACGCCGTCGGCGTTGCGGAAGACGCCGGCGACCCACAGGGCCGTGCGGCCGCCCGCAGTCACGGTCGCCGCGATCCGCGCGCCGTCGCGGGACACCGACATCGCGGCGATCGCGCTCGCCTCGGACCATGCGTCGGCGACATCCACGGCCTCCCCGGACGGCAGGTGCGCCGCCAGCGCGGCGGGCTGCTCGCGAGGAACGCTCCAGACGATGCCCGAATGGTCGATCGTGGGATCGATCAGCCCCGCGCGGCTGTCGAGGATCTCGGCGCCGTCCGGCGTGATCCGCGCCACCTCTCCCGAGGCCAGTCGCGCCGCCGCGGCATCCCGATCCGGGCTCACCTGCACCGACAGCGGCGCCGCCGCGACGACGCTGCGCGACAATCCCGGGACCGGCTCGAGCTCTTCCCCGGTGAGGAAGCCGAACCCCTCTGCGGTGAGGACGAGCGGCGCGCTCGTCACGCGCGTGGACCTGACCGGAACCGCCTCGGCGGGAAGAGGCGCCGCGCCGACGTTGAGCACGACTTCCACGACGCCCGCCCCGGCGAGGCTCGACTCCAGCTGCGTCAGCATGCGATCGAGCGTCTCCTGGTCGGCATCCAGCGCCTCCCGCGACAGCTCGATCTCGGCGACGCCGCCCGGCGTGGACACCGACGGCACCGCCGAGACGTTCTCGGGGAACGCCGTCACGACGGAGCCTGCGAGCCAGTCGCTCGCGGGCTGGTTCACAAGGGCGAAGGTGATGCTGGCGGCCGCGTTCGTGGTGGGGAACCAGCGCACGTCGGGCACGAGGTACTGCCAGGTCGGGTCGAAGTACATCACCGAGTACCGGTGGAACACGGTGGGGAACTGATCCCGGTCGAGCACGACGCCGTCGGGCGCTTTCGTGATGCGCCACTCGCCGTCGGCCTGCTTGGCGAGCTCGAACGCCAGCGTCCGCTCGACCACCTCGGCCCGCTCGTACGCGCCGCGGTCATCGACGGTGGCGACGGCGTCCAGCGTGAGATCGACCAGGCCCTCGGCGGTCTCGGTATAGGCCCGCTCGCCGGAGATGTCGATCGTGACGCCCGCCTTGGGCCGCCAGGTGTTCTGCAGGTCCGGGGCGAGGAACTCCTTCGCCCGCGCCCAGTCCCCTGCGGCACCGGGGCCGCTGCCGGCGTTGATGAAGCCCTCGACGATCTCGGCCGGTGACCCGCCGGGCTGCGGACGACTGGGGAGGAACTGGACGTTCTGCGCCTCGTCGCCGGTGTCGTCCGTGGAGAGGCCGTAGTTCAGCGGCCCCGTCGTCGGGAAGCCCGCGCACGCGCTCAGGCACAGCGCCAGCACCGCGAGCACGACCACCAGGATGCTCCGCCGCGGGGTCACCGCACACCTCCTCGGTCGGCCGCATCCGCCACGGCGGTCCGCGCCGCACGCGCCTCGGCTCCGCGCGGCACCGGGATGGGCTGCGTGAGGCCGAGCTCATCCAGCGGAGAAGCCGCGTCGTCACCGGGGTCCACGGCGATCGGCGATCCGTCGATGCGGCCGCCCACGTGTCGCGGAAGCGTCAGCACGAAGTTCGTGCCACGGCCGGGCTCGGACCAGACCGCGAGCTCCCCGCCGTGGAGCTTCGCGTCGCCGAGCGCGATGGACAGGCCGAGCCCCGTGCCGCCGAGGGTGCGCTTGCGCGAGGGATCTGCGCGCCAGAACCGGTCGAAGACCCGCTCGGCGTCCTCCGGCCGCATCCCCATGCCGTAGTCGCGGACACCCAGCGCGACGGCGTGCTGGTCGCTGTCGACCGTGACGACGATTGGGCGTCCCTCGCCGTGCTCGATGGCGTTGCCGAGCAGGTTGCGCACGATCCGGCGCACCCGCCGCGGATCCATGTCCACGGGCGAGTAGCCGCCGGGGGCGACGAGCCGGACGTCGGAGCCGTGTCGATCCGCGAGCTGCTGCATGGACGCGATGACGTCCTCCGCCAGGTGCGCGAGGCTGGTCGGCTCGAGCTCGAGCTGCACCGAGCCGGCGTCGTAACGGCTGATCTCGAGCAGATCGGTCAGCAGCGTCTCGAACCGCTGCACCTGCGCGTTCAGCAGCTCCGCGGCTCGGGCGGTGGCGGGGTCGAACTCGTCGCGCTGGTCGTTGATCATGTCGGCGGCGAGGCGGATCGTCGTCAGCGGCGTGCGCAGCTCGTGCGAGACGTCCGAGACGAACCGCTGCTGCACCAGCGACAGATCGGCGAGCTCCTTGATCTGCGACTCGATGCTGTCGGCCATCGCGTTGAACGAGCGGCCGAGCGTGGCCAGCTCGTCCTCGCCGTGGACCTCCAGTCGCACGCCGAGCTCCCCGGCCGCGAGGCGGGCGCTCGTCTCGGCCGCCTCGCCGATCGGCGCGGTCACCGAGCGCAGCACGAGCCAGGCGATGCTGCCGATGAGCACGACCAGCGCGATCCCCGAGAGCCACAGCGTGCCCTGGACGAATCCGAGCGTCTGGGGTGCGTTGGCCAGGTCGTAGCCGAGGTACAGCTCGTACTGCCCCACGCCGGGCAGCGACAGCTGCTGACCGACCATGATCCCCGGCGCCGTTCTGCCGTCGGGCTGTGGAAGCGCCACCGACTGCCAGATCTGATCATCAGGGTTGGCTCGGACGGCCTGGCGCATGCCGTCGGTGAGCATCTCGTCGATCTCCAGCGACGTGCTGCGGTCCTGCGGGGCACCGGGCGGCGGCGGACCGATGAAGAACACGGCCGCCACCTCGCTGGCCGACTGGTTGTCCAGCGCCGTGAACGCCAGCGTCATGACGTTCTGGGGCTGCACGCCATCACCCTGCAGGGCGGCGTCCAGAGCCCTCTGGGCGGCATCGCGAGCCTGCACGGCATCCGTCAGCACCTGGTCCTTGCGCGAGACGAAGAGGTTGTTCTGGATCGACAGCGCCATCACGACCGAGGCGACGGTCACCGCGAGCACCGTCAGCACGAGCGTCAGCAGGAGGGTGCGGAACCGCATCGACCGCCGCCACAGGGTCGCGATGTTGCCCGGCCAGGCGCGCCACAGGCGCCATCCCGTGAGCGGCGTCTGGGTCGTCGCCGTCACCCCTGTCTTCGGGGCTGCCACGTCGGCCTCACACGACCGCGCCGGCGCGATAGCCGACGCCGCGCACCGTCGTGACGATCCGCGGGTTGTCGGGGTCCTGCTCGACCTTGGCCCGCAGTCGCTGCACGTGGACGTTCACCAGACGCGTGTCGGCCTTGTAGTGGTACCCCCACACCTGCTCCAGCAGCATCTCGCGCGAGAACACCTGCTGCGGCCTGGACGCGAGCGCGACGAGCAACTCGAACTCCAGGGGCGTCAGCGGAATCGCCGTGTCGCCCCGCCGCACCTCGTGCGCGGCGACATCGACCGTCAGATCACCGATCCGGAGGGTGTCACCGGTCGGCTGGCTGGCGGGACGCAGACGCGTACGGATGCGCGCGACGAGCTCCTTCGGGTTGAAGGGCTTGACGATGTAGTCGTCGGCACCCGACTCCAGGCCCTTCACGACATCCGCCGTGTCGGTGCGGGCGGTCAGCATGATGATCGGGATGCCGGACTCGGAGCGGATGCGGGTGCACACCTCGATGCCATCCATGCCGGGCAGCATGAGGTCGAGGAGGATGAGGTCGGGCTTCTCGGTGCGCCAGGCGTCGACGGCCTCCCCGCCGTCGGCGCAGAACACCGTGTCGAATCCTTCGGTGCGCAGCACGATGCCGATCATCTCGGCGAGGGCGGTGTCGTCGTCGACCACCAGGATGCGTGAAGTCATCGCGCGCGTTCGTTCCTTTTCGTCCGGCACGACGACGGCAGGCGCCATCCCCATGCGCTTCCCACAGAGTAGTCGACGGTGCCTGTGCGCGAGCCGAAGCGCGGCCGAGACACCTCTGCGCGCCGGGGATGCGGCCGCGGACGATGTGGAACGATAGGGGTCACGCGGCCGGCGTTGCGACGCGATGGGCCGCGGAACGATGGAAGGGGAACACCGTGAGCGCGTATCCGGCCTGGACGCCGGCATCCCGGCCCGGCATCATCCCGCTCCACCCGCTGACGTTCGGGACGATCCTCGGCCGCTCGTTCGCGGCGCTGCGACAGAACCCCCGCGTGCTGCTCGGCTTCGCGCTCATCGTGCAGACCCTCGCCTACATCGTCGTGCTGGTCGCCCTGCTCGCGGTCACGTGGGCCGCGTTCTCGCGCCTGGACACGCTCCGCCCCGGTACCGACGAGTACGACACGGTGCTGGCGGGATCGATCGGGATCACCGTGGTGGCGGGCATCGTGCTGGGGCTCGCCGCGGGAGCGCTGAGCGTGCTCGTGCAGGCGGTCGTGGTGGTCGAGGTGACCCACGCCGCCCTGGCCGAGAAGCTCTCGCTCGGTGCGCTGTGGCGCCAGGTGAAGCCCATCGCATGGCGGCTCATCGGCTACTCGCTCCTCGTCATCCTCGCCGTCGCCGCGCTCGTGACCGTCGTGGTTCTCGGGGTGATCGGGATCGCGATGGTCGCACCGCCCGCCGCGATCGTCCTCACGATCCTCGTGATCCTCGCGGCCATCCCGCTGACGTGGTGGCTGATGATCAAGCTGCTGCTCGTGCCGGCGACGATCATCGTGGAGCACGCCACCATCTCCCAGGCGCTGGTGCGCTCCTGGACGCTCACGCGCGGCCGGTTCTGGCCGGCCCTCGGCGTCATCCTGGTGATCTCGGTCATCTTCGGAGCGGTGGCCCAGGTGGTGAGCATCCCGTTCACGTTCCTCTCGATGGGGCTGACCACGGTGGTCGCCCCGACCGGCGATCCCGAGCCGAGCGCCATCATCGGGATGATCGCGACCGGCCTGCTCACCCAGGTCGTCACGCTCCTGCTGCAGTCGGTCGCCATCGTCGTGCAGTCCACGGCGACGGCGATCATCTACATCGACTGCCGCATGCGCCGCGAAGGACTGGACCTCGACCTGCTCGCCTACATCGAGCGCAGGGACGCCGGGGCGACCGATCTGGGCGACCCCTACCGTCAGAACGTCGGCCGAGTGATCGCGCCGCGCGGGTGGGCCACGCCCGGCTACGCCGCGCCGGGGGCCCTTCCGCTCGGCTACCCGGGTCAGCCGGGCGCGGGCGGCATCCCGCCGCACTCCGCCGGCTACGCCCACCCCACCGGGTACGTGATGCCGGCGCGGTCACCGGCCGCACCATGGCCGTCGTCGGCGGCTCCGGGTCCCGCGTCGGCCCCCGCGCTGGCGGCCGAGGCGCCCGCGCCGGCATCCGAGCCGCCCGCGCAGCCGGCCGCAGCGCAGGCCCCGTCGTCGACGACGTGGACCGCGCCCGGCGCTGCGGCTTCGGACCGCGACCGCGGAGCACCGTGAGCCCGGCGGCTGCGCTCGCGCGTTCCGCCGACGCGGTGCCGCCGCTCACACCGGACGGCGACGAGGCGCGGGAGTGGGCGAAGCGGGAGCTGGCCGATCCCGTCTACGACATCGCGGAGCCGACGCCGTTCGATCGCATCGCGCGCGCGATCGGCGACTTCATCCAGTCCATCCTGTCGCCCGACGTCTCCGGCGGCTGGGCTTCGGCATTCGCGGTGGTCGCCGCTGTCGTGGTCGTGGTCGTCATCGTCGCGGCCTTCCTCGTGTGGGGCATGCCGCGCGCCTCGCGCCGGGCCGCTCGCGCATCGCCGGTCATCCTCGGCGAAGCAGAGGTCCGCTCGGCGGCGCAGCTGCGCGCCGAGGCCGAGCGCCACGCCCGCGCCGGCGAGTGGGACGCGGCGGTGGTGCTGCGCTTCCGCTCGCTCGTGCGCGGATGCCTCGAGCGCGGCGTCGTGGACACTCCGCCGGGCGCCACCGTGCACGCCTTCGCGCGGGCGGCCTCGCGTGCCTTCCCCGATCTGGCCGACGAGCTGGAGGCCGCCGCGGTCGCGTTCGACGATGTCCGCTACCTGCGCAGACCCGGCACCGCGGAGACGTATCGCCTCGTCGCGGCGACGGAGGACGCCGTCACGCGAGCGCGCCCGGGTCGGAAGGCAGCTCCCGTGCCGGCGGTGCCCGCGTGAGCGTCGGCACCTCCGGCTCCGCGCCGGCGGCGGCGGCAGCCGCCCGGGAACCGCACGCCACCCGCAGAACCGCGCCGCGTGCCCGGCGCATCGCCGCCTGGATCGCGATCGGCCTGGGGCTGCTGCTGATCGGCGGGATCGGTGCGGCGATCTCGGCGGCGAACCAGTGGGCCGAGCGAGACGCCCTCGATCCGGCATCCGCGGGGCCGGCGGGCACGCGCGCCCTCGCCGGAATCCTGCGTGAGCACGGCGTGGAGGTCGTGATCGCCCGGGACCGCGCCGCCGCGGCGGACGCCCTCGCCGGCGCGGCCGCGACCCTCGTCCTGCCGGATGCTCCCGCACTGTCCGATGACGCCGTGCTGGAGATGGCCGATGCCGCCGACGACGTGGTGCTCGTCCAGCCCCGCGCGCGCACGCTGGACCTCCTCCTCCCCGGGTCGACGCCCGCCGGTGTCGCACCGGTCGGAGCCGTCGAGCCCGGATGCGCTCTCGGCGACGCGCAGCGGGCAGGACCGATCGAACCCGTCGGCGTCTTCACCGCCGCGCAGAACGCCACGGCGTGCTATCCCGCAGGGGACGGCCACGGACTCCTGGTCGCCACCGACGGGGACCGCAGGGTCGCCGCGGTCGACGGCCGGGAGCTGTTCGTCAACGACCGCCTCGCCGACCACGGCAACGCCGCCCTCGCCCTGAACCTGGTGGGGAGGCATCCGGTCGTCGTCTGGTACGTGCCCAGCCCCGCCGACACCGACCTGTCCGACGCGGATCCGACCCTTGGTGAGCTCACTCCGCCCTGGGTGAGCCCCGTCATCGTGCTGCTGTTGGTCGCCGGCGTCGCCGCGGGCCTCTGGCGCGGCCGCCGGTTCGGGCCGCTGGTGACCGAGCGGCTTCCGGTCACGGTCCGCGCGTCCGAGACGACCGAGGGCCGCGCGCGGCTCTACGCCCGCTCTCGCGACGCCGTGCACGCGGCCGACCAGCTGCGCCTGGGGACGCTCGGCCGGCTCGCGCGCATGCTGGCACTGGGCCCGGGCGCGTCGGCGACCGAGATCGCCGACGCCGCCGCGCTGCGGACCGGCCTGGACCGCGGCGCCGTGCGGGGCATCCTGATCGACGACGTTCCCCGCGGCGACGCCGAGCTCGTCGCACTCAGCTCTCGCCTTCGTCACCTCGAGGACGCCGTGCAGACGGCGATCCGCCCGGAAAGGAACCATCGATGACCGACCTCGCCCCCACCCCGGATGCCGCTGCGGAGGACGCCGAGCTGCGGGAGGCGATGAACCGCGTGCGCCTCGAAGTCGGGAAGGCCGTCGTCGGTCAGGACGGCACCGTCACGGGACTGCTCATCGCGCTGCTCGCTCGCGGTCACGTGCTGCTGGAGGGCGTGCCGGGCGTCGCCAAGACGCTGCTCGTGCGGGCCTTCTCCGCCGCGCTGGGCCTGGACACCAAGCGCATCCAGTTCACGCCCGACCTCATGCCCGGCGACGTCTCGGGGTCCCTCGTCTACGACGCCCGCACCGGCGAGTTCGAGTTCCGTCCGGGGCCGGTGTTCACCCACATCGTCCTCGCCGACGAGATCAATCGGACCCCGCCGAAGACGCAGGCGGCGCTGCTGGAGGCCATGGAGGAGCGCCAGGTCTCCACCGACGGCGTGACACGGCCTCTGCCCGAGCCGTTCCTCGTCGCGGCCACGCAGAATCCGATCGAGCACGAGGGCACCTACACGCTTCCCGAAGCGCAGCTGGACCGCTTCCTGCTGAAGCTGCACGTCGAGGTTCCCGCGCGGGACGCGGAGCTCGCCGTGCTGAGACGCCACGCCTCGGGGTTCGACCCGCGCGACCTCGGCGCGGCGGGACTGCAGCGCGCGGCGAGCCCGGATGAGATCCGCGCCGCCCAGCGTGCGGCGGCCGCCGTCACGGTCTCCGACGACGTCCTCGGGTACGTCGTCGACCTGGCACAGGCGACCCGCAGCAGCCCGTCGGTGCAGCTGGGCGTCAGCCCGCGCGCGGCGACCGCCCTGCTCGCCGCCGCGAAGGCGTGGGCCTGGCTGGGCGGCTACCCCGCCATCACGCCCGACCACGTGCAGACGATGCTCGTCCCCACGTGGCGGCATCGCATCCGGCTGCGTCCCGATGCCGAGCTGGAGGGCGTCTCCGTGGACGCCGTGCTCGGCTCGGTGCTGCAGCAGACGCGCGTGCCGGTCTGATCCGCCTCCGCTCATGTACGTCACCGGTCGTCTCCCGCTGCTGCTGATCCTCGGCGCGGCCCCCGTCGTGCTGCTGTCGGCGGGCGGCGTGAACGCCTGGCTGGCCACCGGCGGCTGGATCGTCCTGTGTGCGCTCGCGGCTTTCGGCGACGCCGCCGCGGCGGCGGATCCCCGACGTGTGGCGATCACGAGACGGGTGCCGCGGCGCGTCCTGCTCGGACAGCCGGTCCTCGCCGAGCTCGACGTGCGGAACACCGGCGAGCGCACGCTGCGCGGGTGGCTGCGGGATGCGTGGCAGCCGACCGCCGGGGCGCCCTCGGACCGACCGGCGATCGACATCCCCCCGGGCGAGAGCCGGCGCATCGGCATCCCGCTGCTGCCGCGTCGCCGCGGCGAACTGCGATCGGGGTTCGTGGTCGTGCGCGCAGACGGGCCGCTGCGGCTCGCCGGCCGCCAAGCGCGGATCGATGCGCCGGGCGGCGTGCGCGTCCTGCCGCCGTTCACCGCGCGCCGGCATCTGGCTTCCCGATTCGCGCGTCTGCGGGAGCTCGACGGCAACACCAGCGTGCAGGTGCGCGGGCAGGGCACGGAGTTCGACAGCCTGCGCGAATACGTCCGCGGGGACGACGTGCGGTCGATCGACTGGCGCGCCACGGCCCGAGCGGGAACGACGATGCTGCGGACGTGGCGTCCGGAGCGCGACCGGCACGTCGTCCTCATGATCGACACCGGCCGCACCGCGGCCGCCCGCGTCGGCGACGGCGTGCGCATGGACGCCGCGATGGAGGCGGCGCTGCTGCTGGCCGCCCTCGCCGCCCGGGCCGGTGACCACGTGCACCTGCTGATGTTCGACCGCGTGGTGCGTGGGCGGGTGTCCCGCGTGGACGGCCCGGCGCTCCTGCCCGCGCTCGTGGATGCCATGGCGCCCGTCGAGCCCCAGCTCATCGACACGGATTGGGATGCCGCCTTCTCGCAGATCCGGACGCTGGCCCCGCGGCCCTCACTCGTCGTGCTGCTCACCGCGCAGGACGCCGCCGAGGCGGCGCGCGGCTTCCTGGGTTCGCTTCCGGCGCTCGCGCGGGAAGCCCACGTGCTGGTCGGCACGGTGACCGGCGACAGACCGGCGATGCCCGCGCGCCCGGATGCCGCCGACGTCTACCACGCGGCCGCCATCGCGCGCGCCGAGCGAGACGCCGCGGTCGTGGCCGCAGGCATCGCGCGAGCCGGGGCCGAGGCGATCGCCGACACGCCTGACGCGCTCCCGCCTCGGATCGCGGACCGCTACCTCGCGCTCAAGGCTGCCGGGCGCCTCTGACCGCCCCGGGCGGAGGAATGCCGGATGCTGCGGCGAAACCGACACTCCGAGCGCGATTCCTGGGAAAAACCTGAGGATGCCGCTACTGTCGGCCGCGGAGAAAGGAGTCCGCCATGCCGGATACCACCGAAGCCCCGTCGACCGTCAACCGACTCGTCGCCGAGGCGTTGGGAACGTTTCTGCTCGTCTTCGGCGCCGTCGGCACGGCGCTCGTCGCCGGGGAGGTCGTGGGCGCCCTCGGGATCGCCCTCGCCTTCGGCCTGACCATCATCGCCGGCGTCTACGCCTGGGGTCCGGTCTCAGGCGGCCACTTCAACCCTGCCGTCACCCTCGGTCTCGCCGCCGCCGGCCGCTTCCAATGGAAGGACGTGCCCGGCTACGTCATCGCGCAGGTCATCGGCGGTGCGCTCGGGACCACCCTCATCGTGCTCATCGGCCTGTTCGGTCCGGAGGGCTGGCTCGCCGCCGCACAGGACGGCGGCTTCGCCAGCAACGGCTTCGGCGACCACTCCCCCGCCGGATTCGGCATGGGCGCCGCGATCATCGCCGAGATCCTCTTCACGGCGATCTTCGTGATGATCATCCTCGGCGTCACGCACCCGCAGCGGGGCACCGCCGGCTTCGCCGGGCTCGCGATCGGGCTCACGCTGACGCTCATCCATCTGGCCTCGATCCCCATCGACAACACGTCGGTCAACCCCGCGCGCTCGATCGCGGCCGCGATCTACGGCGGACCGGACGCCCTGATCCAGCTGTGGGTGTTCATCCTCTTCCCGATCGTCGGCGGCGTGCTCGCGGGCTGGCTGCACCGCGCCCTGTTCGAGCCGACCGGTGTGCGCCCCGCGCAGGCGGAAGCCCGCGTCAAGTAGCGTCCACGCGAAAGCGGCCCGTCCCCTCCGGGACGGGCCGCTTCCATATGCGGATCAGACGAGGTCGAACCGGTCGAGCTCCGTGACCTTGCCCCACGCCTTGACGAAGTCGCGGACGAACTTCTCGGCGGCGTCGTCGCTGGCATACACCTCGGCGACCGCGCGCAGCTCCGAGTTCGAGGCGAACAGCAGGTCGACGCGCGTGCCGACGCCCACCGGCTCACCGGAGCCGTCCTTGCTGCCCGAGAACGCCTGCGAGCCGGGGTCCAGCGGCTTCCAGGTCGTGCCCAGCTCCAGCAGCCTCACGAAGAAGTCGTTGGTCAGCACGCCCTTGCGGTCCGTGAACACGCCGTAGTCCGAGCCGTCCCAGTTCGCACCCAGCACACGAAGACCCCCGACCAGCACCGTCATCTCGGGCGCGCTCAGCGTCAGCAGGTTCGCCTTGTCGATGAGCTGGTGCTCCTGCGGCAGGGCGGCCTTGCGCGTGTAGTAGTTGCGGAAGCCGTCGGCGACCGGCTCGAGGTAGGCGAACGAGTCGGCGTCGGTCTGCTCCTGCGTGGCGTCGGTGCGCCCCGGGTGGAAGGGGACCTCCACGTCGAATCCGGCGTCCTTCGCCGCCTTCTCGACCGCCGCATTGCCGGCGAGGACGATCAGGTCGGCGAGCGAGACCTTCTTGCCGCCGGTGCGTCCCTCGTTGAACGCGGCCTGCACGCCCTCCAGAGCGGCCAGGACGGTCGCCAGCTGTGCCGGGTTGTTCGCCTCCCAGTCCTTCTGGGGTGCGAGGCGGATGCGGGCGCCGTTGACGCCGCCGCGCTTGTCGCTGCCGCGGAAGGTGGATGCCGCCGCCCAGGTCACCGACACCAGCTGCGACACCGTCAGGCCGGTTTCGAGGACCGCCGCCTTCAGCGCCGCGGCGTCGCCCGCGTCGATGAGCTCGTGGTCGACCGGGGGCACCGGGTCCTGCCAGATGAGCTCCTCGGCGGGGACCTCCGGGCCGAGGTACCGCGCGATGGGACCCATGTCGCGGTGGGTCAGCTTGAACCAGGCACGGGCGAACGCGTCACCGAAGGCGACCGGGTCGTCCTTGAAGCGACGGGAGATCTTGTCGTACTCCGGGTCCATGCGCAGCGCGAGGTCGCTCGTGAGCATGCGGGGCTCGCGGCGGCCGTCGGAGTGCGCCAGCGGCACCATGTCCTCGCCCGCACCGTTGACCGGCCGCCACTGGTGGCCGCCGCCGGGGCTGCGCATGAGCTCCCACTCGTACGCGTACAGGATGTGGAAGAACTCGTTGTCCCAGCGCGTCGGGTGGTAGGTCCACGTGACCTCCAG
Source organism: Arthrobacter sp. Cza30 (assembly GCF_059090765.1). Lineage (NCBI taxonomy): Bacteria > Bacillati > Actinomycetota > Actinomycetes > Micrococcales > Micrococcaceae > Arthrobacter > Arthrobacter sp. Cza30. The sequence goes on from NZ_JBNHGA010000009.1 coordinate 250,589, forward strand.
GCCCGAGGTGATCGTGTCGTCGCCCTTGCCGGTGCCGTGGTTGTTCTTCCAGCCGAGCCCCTGCATCTCCAGGCCCGCCGCCTCGGGGTTGCTCTCGAGGTTGGTGTCGGGTGCGGCGCCGTGGGTCTTGCCGAAGGTGTGACCGCCGGCGATGAGGGCGACGGTCTCCTCGTCGTTCATGCCCATGCGGCCGAACGTCTCCCGGATGTCGCGCGCGGAGGCGATCGGGTCGGGGTTGCCGTTCGGGCCCTCCGGGTTGACGTAGATGAGCCCCATCTGCACCGCGGCGAGCGGCTTCTCGAGCTCGCGGTCGCCCGAATACCGCTCGTCGCCGAGCCACGTCGTCTCGGGACCCCAGTACACGTCGTCGTCCGGCTCCCACACGTCGGCGCGGCCGCCGCCGTAGCCGAAGGTGTTGAAGCCCATCGACTCCAGCGCCACGTTGCCGGCGAGGATCATGAGGTCGGCCCACGACAGGTTCCGGCCGTACTTCTTCTTGACCGGCCACAGCAGGCGGCGGGCCTTGTCGAGGTTGACGTTGTCGGGCCAGCTGTTCAGCGGCGCGAAGCGCTGCATGCCGGCACCGCCGCCGCCCCGGCCGTCGGTGGCCCGGTAGGTGCCCGCGCTGTGCCACGCCATGCGGATCATGAAAGGTCCGTAGTGACCGAAGTCGGCGGGCCACCAGTCCTGCGACGTGGTCAGCACCTCTTCGATGTCCTGCTTGACGGCGGCGAGGTCGAGGCTCTCGAATGCGGCCTTGTAGTCGAAGTCCTCACCGAGCGGGTTCGCCACGGCGGGGTTCTTCGCCAGGATCTTCAGGTTCAGCTGGTTCGGCCACCACACGCGGTTCGCCGAGCCGACGGTCGGGTGCGGCTGCGATCCGGTCCAGGACGGCGTCGCCGGCTGCTGCGCGTCGCCGTGGATGACCGGGCATCCCCCGACGTTGTCCTCGTTCGAGCGGGGACGGTCCTCGCCGTCGAACCGCTCGTCGACAGGCGTGTCGATCGGGGTGACGGCCTGGTCGATGTCCGTCGGGTTCTCACCGATCTGCTCGACGACGTCTTCTCTGTCGGTCATGGATGTCCTTCCGTTGAGAGGTGGATTCGGGTGGGCGTTCGCGACCGGCGAGGTCACGCGTCCGCGCAGGAGGTGCACAGACCCCAGAAGGTGACCTCCGCGGTGTGGATGCGGAAGCCGTGGGTCTCGTCGGGGTGCAGGCACGGCGCCTGCCCGACGACGCAGTCGATGTCCTCCACGCGCCCGCATGCGGTGCAGACGACGTGGTGGTGGTTGTCGTCGACGCGCAGCTCGAACAGCCCGGGATGTCCGGCCGGCTCGATGCGGCGGGCGATGCCCGTCGTGACGAAGTCGCCGAGGGCGTTGTAGACCGACTGCACGCTGGTCGCCGGCACCGTCGCCTTGACACGCTCGAACAGCGCGTCGGCGGGTGCGTGGGGAAGCGAGCGGAGGGCGTCGTAGACGGCGCGGCGGGTGTCGGTCACCCGGAGCCCGGCCCGCCGGATCGCGGCATCCGTCGACGTCTCCTCGACGGGAGCGGAGGGAGCGGGCATGTCCCCATCCTAGCCGCTTGTTTTGAACGGATCAAAACAAGCGGATGAACGGCTCACCCCGCCACGAGGGTCGGCGTGCCGGTCTCGTACTCGGTGAGATCGCCCGTCTCCCCCAGCCGGTGCGCGCGGCGTCCCACGAGGAGCATGTACGCCAGGAACAGGGCGAGGGCGGCGGCCCCGATTCCGATCTTGACCGGCCACGGCCAGGGCTGCGCCGTCACGAAGCCCTCGATGAGGCCGGAGACGCCGAGCGCCATCACCAGCCCGATCGCGATCGTGGCGAGCGAGCGGCCGGCCGCGGCGAGCGCCTCCCCGCGCGTGCGGGCCCCGGGGGCCACCCAGGCCCAGAAGATCCCCAGGCCCGCTGCCGCCGCGACGAAGATGCTGGTGAGCTCGAGCAGACCGTGCGGGAGGATGTACAGGACGAAGACGTCCCCCCGGTCGAACGCCGTCATGACGGCGGCCGCTGTGCCGACGCCCACGGCGTTCTGGACGAGGACCATGATCGGCCACACGCCGGTCACGCCGAACAGCACGCACTGCGCCGCGATCCAGGCGTTGTTCGTCCAGACCGTCCCCGCGAACACCGCCGCCGGGTTCTCGCTGTAGTACTCGGTGAACTCGTTCTCCGCGTACTGCTCCAACTGCGCCCGCGGACCGAGACTGGCCACGAGGACCGGGTCGGCCGCGACCCACGCCGCCACTGTCGCGACGACGGCGACGAAGCCGACGGCGATGGCGAGGGTGGACCACCGCACGCGGTACAGCGCGGCCGGCAGCTGCAGCACGAAGAAGCGGGGAATCTGCCGCAGGACGTTCTCCGGCGTCCCGGTCAGGCGCAGGCGTGCGCGCGCCAGCATGGTGGAGATGTGATCGCTCTGGATGCTTCGGCCTGCCGACGTCTTCGCCTCGGCGAGGTCGGCCGAGGCGGCGCGGTAGCGGACCACAAGTTCGTCGACCTCGGCGCCGGACAGGTGACGCGCACGACTGAGCTCGTCCAGCCGCTCCCACTCCGCCCGCCGGGCGGCCGTGAGCGCGTCGAGGTCCATGCGATTTACTGTAGCCATGCCTGCTGAGCGCGCGATCGTCGACATCCACCAGGATGAGGTGCTCACCGGCGAGGCGGTGGCGCTGGACGTGCAGCCGCTGGGCTTCTTCCTGCGCGCGCTGGGATGCTTCATCGACATGCTCCTCGGCGTCGCCGTGCTGCTGCTGTTCGCCCTCGTGTCGAGCTGGCTAGTCGGCATCGGCGCGATCGATTCCGCGCTGCAGCCGGTGCTCACGATCGTCGTCGTCGTCCTCGTCACGGTCGTCGTCCCGACCGTCGTCGAGACGGTCACGCGGGGAAGGAGCCTCGGCCGGCTCGCGGTGGGCGGACGCATCGTCCGCGTCGACGGCGGAGCCGCCGGGTTCCGTCACGCGTTCATCCGGGCTCTCGTCGGCGTGCTCGAGCTGTGGTTCACCATCGGCGCCGTCGCCGCGCTCGTCGGAGCCTTCACGCCGCGCTCGCAGCGACTGGGCGACCTGCTCGCGGGCACCTACTGCGAGCGCACGCGCACCCCGAAGCTGCCCGACTCGGGGCTGGGCGTGCCGCCGGTCCTGCACGAGTGGGCCGCGGTCGCCGACGTCGCACGCCTGCCCGAGCGGCTCTCGCGCCGGCTCGCGCAGTTCGCCCGGTCCGCGCCCAGCATGGAGCCGTCGGCGCGCGCCCGCGTCGCGGCATCCCTCGCCGCTGAAGCCGCGCAGCACGTCTCCCCCGTGCCGGCGGTGGACCCCGAGACCTTCCTCATCGCCGTCGTCGCGGTGCGCCGCGACCGCGAGCTGCGCGCTCTGCAGCTCGAGACCGCGCGCGCTGACGCGCTGACGGCCGCCGCCGCGGCCCCTCCTCGCGGCTTCCCGGCCCGCTGACCCCGATCCTCCTTCGCGAGACAGCAACGGAGCACCGAGACTGCGTGACCGGTCGCGCTGTCTCGGCGCCCGGATGCTGTCTCGCGGTCGAAGGCGGCGCGACGGGACCGAACGAGGCGACCGCGGTCAGTAGCGGTAGTGGTCGAGCTTGTACGGGCCCTCCACCGGAACGCCGAGGTAGGCGGCCTGCTCGTCGGTGAGGGTCGTCAGCTGCACCCCGAGAGCCGGAAGATGCAGGCGAGCGACCTTCTCGTCGAGCGACTTGGGCAGCGTGTACACCCCCACCGGGTACTGGTCGCGCTTGGTGAACAGCTCGATCTGCGCGAGAACCTGGTTGGTGAACGACGCGCTCATCACGAACGACGGATGCCCCGTGGCGTTGCCGAGGTTCATCAGCCGGCCCTCGCTGAGCACCAGGACGCTCCGTCCCGTGGGCAGGCGCCACTCGTGCACCTGCGACTTGATCTCGATCCGCTCCGCGCCCGGGATCGCGGCCAGGCCCGCCATGTCGATCTCGTCGTCGAAGTGCCCGACGTTGCCGACGATCGCGAGGTGCTTGAGCGCGAGCAGGTGCTCGGCTGTCACGACGCGCGTGTTGCCGGTGCCCGTGATGACGATGTCGACCTGGCCGGCGACGTCCTCGAGCCGCGCGACCTGGAAGCCGTCCATCGCGGCCTGCAGCGCGCAGATCGGGTCGACCTCGCCCACGATCACGCGCGCACCCTGCCCGCGCAGCGCCTCGGCCGCGCCCTTGCCGACATCGCCGTAACCGGCGACGAACGCCACCTTGCCGCCGATGAGCACGTCGGTGGCGCGGTTGAGCCCATCGGGCAGCGAGTGGCGGATGCCGTACGTGTTGTCGAACTTGGACTTGGTCACCGAGTCGTTGACGTTGATCGCGGGGAACAGCAGCCTGCCGGATGCCGCGAGCTCGTAGAGCCGGTGCACGCCCGTCGTCGTCTCCTCGGTCACCCCGAGCAGCTCCGCCGCCATGCGCGTGAAGCGCTGCGGGTCGCGCTCGATCGAGGCCCGCAGCGTGTCGAGGACGATGCGGTACTCGGCGGAGTCGCCCGGCGCGGGCGCCGGGACCGCGCCGGCCTTCTCGAACTCGACGCCCTTGTGCACCAGCAGGGTGGCGTCCCCGCCGTCGTCGAGGATCATGTTGGGTCCGTCGAAGCCCTCGTCGGACCAGTCGAAGATGCGGTCGGCGAGGCGCCAGTACTCCTCGAGCGTCTCGCCCTTCCACGCGAAGACCGGCACACCGGCCGGCGCGTCGACGGTTCCCGTGGGGCCGACGACGACCGCGGCGGCGGCCTCGTCCTGTGTCGAGAAGATGTTGCAGCTGGCCCACCGCACCTGCGCGCCCAGCGCGACGAGGGTCTCGATGAGCACGGCGGTCTGCACGGTCATGTGCAGCGAGCCCGCGATGCGCGCGCCCCTGAGCGGCTGCGAGGGACCGAACTCCTCGCGCAGCGCCATCAGACCCGGCATCTCGTTCTCGGCCAGGCGCAGCTGGTGTCGCCCGGCTTCGGCGAGACTCAGGTCTGCGACCTCGAACGCGAACGGCGCGGCTGCGCCGGCAGGCGTCGCCTGCGCGTTCGTCGAACGGGCGGAGCGAGTTGAGACGTCGGTCGTCATCCGCCTATTGTCCCACGCGGGATCAGACCCGCAGCGTCTCGTGCCGCACGACCACCCAGCCTCGCGGCACCGACATGCGGTCGGTGTGGATCGCGCACAGGTCGTGCGCGTGCGGGTCGCCCACGGCGCCGAGCGGTCCGAGAGCCGCCATCTGATCGGCGTAGTCGTAGGTGAGCGTCGACACGGCCTCACGGGCGCAGCCGACCTTGGAGCAGACTCTCTCGCGCATCGCGTCGACCTTAGCGCCGGTTCCGGACATCGGACCGGATGCCGCGCCGGAGCGAGGCATCCGACCTAGGATGAAGGCATGGCTTGGCGGCGCACCCGGACGAGCGATCGCGCACCACGCCGCGCGTCGCGCCATGGTCGCCACGGCCGCGAGGGCCGCAGCCCTGTCGTACGCCCACCGCTGCCGCCGCTCGACACCCGCGTCGACCGGTTCGATCTGGCCGTCGGGACCGCCGCGGAGTTCCTGCGCTCGGCGTGGGAGGAGCTGCGTGACGTGCGATTCGAGGTCGCCGACATGCCGGCCGCTCCCGGTGAGAACGGGATCCCGCGCTGGACGGTGCTGCGCGACGCCCAGCGGATCATCCTCTACCGCCTGCCGATCGAGCGACTCAGCCACCTGCACCGAGACGACGAGCTGCATCGGCGCATGCTGGTCGAGGGTGCGGTGTTCCGGGCCGCGGCCGAGTACCTGAACCGCGATCCGTGGGACCTCGGCCCCGAGCGCTTCCGCTACTTCTGAATCCCCGCCCTCCGCGCACGGAGTGTCAGGGGTAGACGACGATCTCCGGCGCGGCCGCGTCGGCCGGCCATACGGGGATGCCGGCCAGGGCGCCGTCGCCGGTGAGCGAGACCGCTGCCCGCACCGGCGCGTCGGGCTCGAGCGAGTACACCGCGCGCGAGGGCAGCCGTGTCGTCACGGTGCCCCGTGGGGGCACGCTCACCTCGATGACGTCGCCGCCGCCCGTCGGCACCAGCGCGACCGTCGCTTCCGCCTCGCCGGAATTGACCAGCGTCAGCGTCGCCGGGGGGCCGCTGGGAACGGCGAACAGGCTCGGCTGGGCGACCTGGGGCGACGGGGTGTACCAGGCGAAGTCGTCGCCCGCCGCGAATCCGGTCGCCTGCCACACCGCCGACACGATCGGCGCGTCGGCGACGACCTCGACCGTGTAGGAGCCCACGGCGAGACCGGGCAGGGCGAGCTCGGCCGGCTGCCCCGCGACCAGGGAGATCTCCCGCGGCTCGCCGGTGCCGCTCTGGCCCACCGGGGTCACGGTGACCCGAGCGGCCGCATCCGACGAAGGCGACAGCATCCGGAGCACCGTCGCCGCATCGGAGGCGCCGTCGGCGCCCGGAGCGGCCGTGACGGCGACCCCCGTGATCGTCTGCGTGGTCTCGGGCTGCCCGATCGCCCCGACCTGGTCGGCACCGCCGGGCGTCAGCGTCCGGGTGATGCTCGCCTGCAGCGACGCATGCACCGGCGCTCCCACCGCCGAGACACGCACGACCGGGCTCGCCTCGTCCAGCGCGACGCCGGCGAGCGGCACCACCCGCTGCGATCCGGCGGGCACGATGACGTCGGTCCCGCCCGGGGGCGTCTGTGCGCCCGAGGCGCCGTAGACGGTCAGCTGCACGGTCGCGGCGACGGTGCCGGGGTTGGACAGCAGCACGAGGTCGGCGGCGCCGGTCGCGCCCGACCCGCCGACGAGCCAGGACTCCAGCAGCGGCGGACGGCAGGCCGACGCTGCGAATCCCGCGAAGTCCTTCGCGGCGACGGTCGCAGACCCGGCGGCGGCCACTTCGACCCGCTGGCGGTCCTGCGGCGGCGCGGTGAACACGGCCGGACCCTCGGCGCCGGTCACCTGAGGAGCCTCGAGTCGGTGCTCGGCCGGAGCGGGGGCTTCGTCCCGCACGCCGCTCGTGACGGATTGGGATGCCACCGCGCCGAGCGCGGCGGCGTTGAGGGCGTCGCGCCCGATGGAGAGCAGACCGCCGTCGCACGCGATGACGGACGCGGCGGGCGCAGGCACCGTCGACACCGTCACCGGCTGGCGCTGCAGCGTGGGCCATGACACCGACACGGCCGTCACGACGGCGACCGCCGCGGCGATCGACACCATCGTGCCGGCCAGCATGCGGGCGCTCGTGGTCGCCCAGCGGAACATGCGTCGATCGCTCATCGCCCCTCCTGCCAATGCGGTCCCACCACGCGTGGCGTGCGGCGGGCTTCACGTCGGGTCGCGGCGGTGGGAAGCGCGAGCAGCAGCGCGATCGCGAGGATCGCGAGCTGTCCGATCGCGATCAGCCTGGCCGTGACGGCGGCCGATGCCGGCTCCTGGGGCCGCGGCGACACGTCCTCGATGACGCGCCACAGCTCCCCCTTGGCCGTCTGCCCGACGGCGTCGAGCGTGTCACGCTGGTTCAGCGCCGTGGTCGCCGACAGGCGCATCGTCCGCGCCGTGGCGGTCTCGATTCCCGGTGACGGGGCGAGCAGGATGAAGCCGACGCCGTGCCCGGCCAGCTCCGCGACGACGTCGTCCGCCGACGAGGTGACGAGGTCCGCGGCGAGCTCGGCGACCTCCCGGTCCTGCGCCGACGGCTCCGTGCGCGTGGACAGCACCGTGGTCTGGCCGCCGAGCGTCTCGCTCGGGCCCCACACCACCTGTGCCGCCACGCCGGACTCCGGCTGGGGGGTGAGCACGATCGTGCCGACGTCGGCGTCGTCCCGCCCCTGCGCCGCGACGAAGGCGGGCAGCGTGCTGTCGCCGGCGTTGACGATGGTCGCCGCGCCGCGGGACAGCGCGGTCAGCGAGGGCGCCGCGAGGGCGAGGATCGCCACCAGCACGACCAGAGCCACGGCGCTGCGGGCCAGAGCCAGTCGGGGCGCGAGGCCCGCGTCCAGCGTGACCAGCGCCGCGCCGAGCATCCCCAGCCACGCGAGGCTGAGCCCGGTTCCAGGCCACAGCGGCACGACGACCGATTGGGAGAAGGCGACGGCGATGCCGGCTGCGGCGAAGGCGGTCGCCAGGCCGAGCCCCATGACGCCGAGGAGCGCGGTGCCCACCGCCCACCGCTGAGTGAGCGGAGCCGCGAGGGCGAGCAGTGCGACCGGCGCCGCGAGCAGGGGCACCCACCACGTCGGCCCATCGGGCAGCAGCGTCGACCAGCCCGCGAGGTCCGGGGTCGGGATGCCGGCGGCCAGCAGCGCCCGCCCGATGGGATCCGCGGCGACCTGCGGTCCGGCCCACGGCGCCCCGGGGTCGGACAACAGACCCCACGGCCGACCGCTGATGATCGCGTGCCATACGACGGGAGCGGCGACCGCGAGCGAGGGCACGATGGTCCAGATCACGCGGCCGACCCCTCGACCGCCTCGCAGCGCGATGCACAGGACGATGGCGAGAAGCCACAGCAGGACGAGCGCAGGGGTCAGGGACGGAGCCGATGCGGCGACCGCGGCGAGCAGGATCGATGCCGCGCCGGCGCCCGCCCACGAGCGGTGCGCCACGCTGCCGGCGAAGAAGAGCCAGGGAAGCAGCAGGTGCAGGATGACGGCGGCCGGGCGTCCCTGCGTGAGCGCCACGAGGAAGGTGGGCGCGAGCATCCATCCCGCTCCGCCGAGCAGCCGCAGCAGCGATCGCTCGGTGACGCGCGTGGCGGCGAACCATCCGCCGAGCGCCGCGAGCGGGAGGGCGAGGATCCACAGCACGACCAGCGCGCGTGAGGGTGCCCACGGCCACAGGGAGCCGATGATCGCCACGATCGCAGCGAACGGATCGGCAGGTCCGATCGTGTCCAGCCCCATCGCCCGATGGCCGAACGACGCCTCGTCCCACAGCCGGCCGACGGTGTCGGCGAGCGGGAGCAGCGCACCGCCTCCGAGAACCGGCCAGGCCAGCAGCGAGAAGAACGCGCCGATCGACGCGGCAAGGGCCGCCAGCACGAGCCAGGCGCCGCCACCGGAGAAGAATCGCAGGTCGGTGCGCTGGGGCGCCCCGATGGCGGGCTCGGGCTCGTCCTCGAGCCGCTCGCGCAGCTCCCCCTGGCTGATGCGCAGCGGAGCCAGCTGCGCCCACGACACCCGCCGAGTGCGGGCGATCCGGCGACGCGCGCGGACGACCGCATCCAGCCGCACGAAGGCGACGGCAGCAGCGGCCCACTCCGGAGCGATGCGTGCCGGCTGCTTGCGGACGAGATCGGCGATCGTGCGCCACAGCGCGAGCGGGAAGATCGACAGCCAGTGCAGGAGGACCGCCGCAGCCGGGGCGTAGGCGAGACGGCGGTGCAGCTGGGCCAGGCGCTCGGCGTAGGCGATCCGCCGCCGTCGCTGCCTGGTCGTCGGCGACGGCAGCCCGGCCGCGCCGTCACCGGCTGTCGCCACACGCGCGGTGGGCACCAGCGCCACCCGCGCGCCGACGAGCCGTGCTCGCACACCGAGATCGAGGCCTTCATCGGCGCCGGCCAGTCCGCGGTCCAGGCCACCCAGCGCGCGCCACGCGTCGATGCGCACGAGCATGCCCCGCACGTCGGCTCCGAGCACGTCCTCCACCGCGTCGTGCTGGCCCTGGTCGAGCTCGCCGTCCGCGAGGCCGATGCTCCTGCCGAAGCGGGTCATCCCCACACCCAGCGAGACGATCTCGGACCGGTCGTCCCAGCGGACGAGCTTGGGAGCGACGAACGCCAGGGAAGGCGAGAGCTCAAGGGCTCCCGCAAGGCGCGCCAGCGCCTCCGGCTCGGGCGCGGTGTCCTGCGCGAGGAGCCACACCGCGTCGGCCTCGACCGTCGGGGTCACCAGTGCGGTGGCCGCGGCGAACCCGGTCGAGGCGGCTGCTCGCACCACCGCTGCGGCGCCCGCGGCGCCGGCGACCTCGGCGAGGTGCTCGTCGCCGCCGCACAGCACGATGGTGACGGCATCCGGTCGACGGGTCTGCTCGGCGAGCGCTGCGAGAGTGCGCCGCAGGTGGAACGCTGCGGGCGTGCGGCCGTCGGGGCGCACGACGAGGAGGGCGTGTACTCGGGCGGGCATGACCTCCTCAGCCTAGGCGCGCGCCCCGCCCGCTCCCGGCGCACGCGCCGAGGGAACGTCATCGCGTCCCGTCGCTGCGGCCACCCCCGGACCGGTCACGACGGCCGGCGTGTCAGCCGGCGCGGCGCTTCAGCTTGCGGCGCTCCCTCTCGCTGAGTCCACCCCAGATGCCGAATCGCTCGTCGTTCTGCAGCGCGTACTCGAGGCACTCGCTGCGCACGTCGCACGACGCGCAGATGCGCTTGGCGTCACGGGTCGAGCCGCCCTTCTCGGGGAAGAACGCCTCCGGATCCGTCTGTGCGCACAAGGCGTCCGTCTGCCAGGAAAGCGGATTGTCCTCATCCCCGTCGATATTGCGGCGAACCCCCGGAACCCCCAGTTGGACCGGATCGACGAACCAATCGTCGGGAACGCCGGAACGGTACTGCGAAACCGTCATGTCGTTCTCACCCCCCGAAATCCCACTCCCACGCGGCTGCGTGTACCGCTAATTACACCGGTGTAGTTCGGGGAAATCAAGTCGCAGATACTAAAGCCTCAACTCGCTCTTGAAGCTTCACGACTCGCCGTCGGCGTGTCGGACTGTGTAACGGTCCGATGAGAGCTCGCGCGCGCCTCAGCGCCCCGGCAGAGCGACGAAGACCTCGCCGCTCCCGGAGATCCGCAGCTGCCGTTCGTCGGGGGTGACGAGGGCCGCCTGGCCGGGCCCGAGGGCGGCTGCGGCGCCCGTCACCGACCCGTGGACGTCCACGGCGCCGCTCGTCGCCAGGGCGATCGCGGGGCCGTGCAGCGGCACGGTCACCTCCGAGCCGCCGGGCCGGACGACCAGCAGGGCGAAGTCGTCCACGGGCACGTCGTACTCGACGATCCCGTCCTCCACCGCGCGCGGGTCGAGGATCGGCGGCAGGCCCGGCGAGCCGTCGAGCACGGTGACGAGCTCGCGCGCGTCGACGTGCTTGGGAGTCAGGCCCCCGCGCAGCACGTTGTCGCTCGCCGCCATCAGCTCGACTCCGAGCCCCTCGAGGTAAGCGTGCAGCATGCCCGCCGGCACGAAGAGGCCCTGGCCGCGACGCAGCGTCACGAGGTTCATCAGCAGCGCGACGACGATGCCGGGATCCCCGGGGAACGAGGCGTCCAGGGTGCGGGCGAGCTCCAGCTCCGCCGCGAATTCGTCGGAGGACGCCGACACCGCCGCGGCGATGACGTCTCGGGCGACCCCGGCTCCGTCCGACAGCAGCCAGCCGATGACCTCCGGGAGCGACCTCTCCTCTGCCAACCGCTCCTGCAGCGGCCGGGCCGCCGGTCCCACGTCGGTGAGCAGGCGCCGGGTCGCCGCGAGGTCACGGAGGCCCGCGAGCGCGCGGAACGAGTCGCTGAGCGCCACGATGAGCTCCGGCTTGTGGTTGTCGTCGCGGTAGGTCCGCTCTGCGGCGTCGCGCGGAACGCCCGCAGCCTCCTCGCGCGCGAAGCCCGCCTCGGCCTGCGCCTTCGAAGGGTGCGCCTGGATCGACAGCGCGGATGCCGCCGCCAGCAGCTTCAGCAGGTACGGCAGCGGCCGCGACACTCCCGCCGCAACGCCCTCGTCGGCGATCCAGCGGTCGAGCGTACGGCCCTCCGGCGTCTCGGACGGATCGCCCGGGTGGTCTCCGAACCACACCTCCGCCTCGGGGCGGCCGGACGGCTCGCGCCCCTCCAGAGCGGCGATCAGGGACGTGGATCCCCACGCGTAGTCGCGCGGGTCGTTGGCGAGAGGGACCAGCATGCGATCAGCCTAGCCAGCGGCCCGTCCGGGATGCGGCGAGGTCCCCGGGCAGGGCCGATCGCGCGGGGTACCCTGAGAAACGATGGCCGTCCACTCGAAGCACCCGGCGTCGGCGCCGCCCGCGCCGCCGGTCCGTGAGAAGACCGGCCATCTCCTCCTGCGCGGCTGGTGCATCTTCGTGCTGTTCCAGGCCCTCTCCGGCGTGGCATGGGTGCACGCGCTCGGTGGAGTCGTCGCAGCGGCCGTCGGCTTCGCCAGCGCGGTGGTCTCGGTCGTGCTGTGGCTCATCGTGCGTCCGCCCTTCCAATGGCGCCGGCTGCCGTGGATCCTGCTGGGCTACGTCGCGTGGGCGACAGCCTCACTGCTGTGGTCGGCCTGGTCGGATGTGACCGCCGTCACGCTCCTGCTCCTGTATGTCAGCACCGTGCAGGCGCTGTTCGTCGGCGCCGTGCTCACCTGGCGGGAGCTCGTTCGTGCCGTGGCCTCCGCTCTCAAGTGGGTGGTCGCGCTCTCGCTGCTGTTCGAGCTCGCGGTGTCGGTCCTCGTGCGCGGACCGCTGCTGCCGGGCTTCGTCATCCCGGCCGAGCCCGCCGATGACCCGATCGTGTACTGGTCGCGTGACAACCTGTTCGACGACGGCCGCATACAGGGGATCATGGGCAACGCGAACCTGCTCGCCCCTGTCGCGCTCCTCGCGGTGATCGTCTTCGCCATCCAGCTCGCGTCCGGTGCGCCGCGGCGCGTCCCGCTGTGGCTGTGGATCGCGGCGTCTGTCTTCCTCTTCGTCCGGGCGTCCTCGGCCACGGCGTACGTCGCCGCAGCGGCCGTGATCGTCGTCCTGGTCACGGTGCTGCTCATGCGCACCGCGCAGCGACCGGGAGCGCGCACGAAGTACTACATCGCGTACGCGGTCGTGGGATTCGGCGGCCTGCTGGCGCTGTGGCTGCTGCGCGACGCGCTGTTCACCGCGCTTGGGCGCAGCTCGGACCTCACCGGCCGCGAGCGCATCTGGCAGGCGGTGCTCGAGCGCACCGCCGAGCGTCCCGTGACCGGCTGGGGCTTCGCGACGCCCTGGGCGCCGTGGGACCCGGCGTTCGATCGGTGGATCATCGATCACGGCCAGACGGTCCTGCAGGCCCACAACATGTGGGTCGACGTGTCCATGCAGCTCGGCATCGTCGGCGTCGTGCTGCTGGCCCTGGTGTATGCGGCATTCCTCTGGAGGTCGTGGTTCTTCGCCATCGACCGTCCCCGCTGGGACCTGCGGGCCGACCGCCCCTACTCGCCCGTCACGCTGCTGCCGACCCTCATCGGCGCGATCGTCCTCGTTCAGGGGCTTGCCGAGTCCACGCCGCTGCTGCTGTGGGGATGGCTGTTCGTGGCGATGCTCGGCGCGAAGATCAAGCAGTCCCCGCACGTCGGCGTCGGCCCGGCCGAGCAGAGCGCCGCGATCGAACGGGGCGAGCCGACGAAGCAGGACGCGTGAGCACCGGCGCGCGCCCCGCACACCACCGGTGGCTCGGCACGCTGCTGGCCTCGCCGTCGTTCGCGCGCGCGTACACCCTCGCCGTCCTGGGCGCCGTCTTCGCGTCGTACGCCATCGAGCGGATCGCGGGCCGGGTCACGTACGTCACCATCATCGCCGGGCTCGCTGCCATCGGGGCGGGCGTCCTCGCCGCCCGGCGCGACGAGATCTCGCTGCTGCGCCTGGGCCCCACGACGCTGGTCGTCTTCCTCGGCTGGGCACTCGCGAGCGTCTTCTGGAGCTCGGATGCCACCACCTCGTTCTGGAGCTGGCTGTCCACGGCGGGTCTGGCCCTCCTCGCCGTGGTGATCGGCCACATCCGCGACACGCTGCAGACGGTGCGCGCGCTCGGCGACGTGCTGCGGACGCTGCTGGCGATCTCGCTCATCGTCGAGGTGCTCTCGGGCGTGCTGCTGGACATGCCGTTCCCGATCATCGGCGTGCAGGGGAACCTCGCGCAGCTGGGGCCCGTCCAGGGCATCTTCGGCACCCGCAACATGCTCGGCTTCATCGCGGTGCTCGCCGTCATCACCTTCCTCATCGAGTACCGCACCCAATCGGTGCGGCCCGGGCTCTCCGTCGCGTCTGTCGTTCTCGCGGGGGGCCTCGGCGCGCTGAGCGACTCTCCCACCGTGCTCGTGCTCGCCGTCGGCGTAGGTCTCGCCGTCGCAGCGCTCATCTGGGTCCGGCACACCAGGCCCGAGCACCGCGGCGCGCTCCAGTGGACCCTCGGCGCGCTCGTCGTGCTCGGCGTGGCCATCGGCTATCTCGCGAGGCATCCGATCATCGCGCTCCTGGGCGCCGGCACCGACTTCTCGATGCGGGTCGAGCTGTGGAACGTCATGGTCGACCTCGCGCGCTTCCGCCCCGTGCAGGGCTGGGGCTGGTTCGGTCCGTGGGCTCCCCGGGAGTTCCCCTTCAACGCGGTGAACTTCCAGCTCGACCAGAACCACGCCACGGGCCTCAACGCCTTCTTCGACGTCCTGCTGCAGCTGGGCTGGGTGGGACTTCTCCTCTTCATCGGGCTCGCCGGCCTGGCGCTCGCTCGTTCGTGGCTCGTCGCGAGCGAGCGTCGCTCGGTGGTGTACGCGTGGACGCCGCTGATCCTCGTCGCGCTCATGGTCGACTCCGCCTTCGAGAGCTTCACGCTCGCGGGCCCCGGCTGGCTGCTGCTGGTGCTGTGCACCGTCCGGGCCGGGCAGTCGCGGTCGTGGCGCGAGCGCATCGGGAACGGGACGGATGCCGGGGACTCGCTGCCCAGCGGACCCGAGGCACTGCCCGGCGTCCAGGGAACCGACGGGGCGGCAAGGTAGGCTTCTCTGCGGCCCGACGCCCGGCGCCCGATGCCCGCTACCGGAGATCCGCCTCGTGACCTACGTCCTGCAGAACGCCATCCTCCCCCTCGATCGCGATCCCGATCTCCTCCCGCTCTACATCGACCCCGAGACGTGGTCGGTCATCGACGAAGAGCCGGTCCGGGTCTCCAATCGCGCACACCTCGGCCACGTCCTCGGCCGGAACCGTGCACGCATCCCCGCCGGTCGACGCGTGTCGTTCGCCACCTACTTCAACGCCTTCCCGGCGTCGTACTGGCAGCACTGGACGTCTGTGCGGCGGATCCGGCTCACGGTTCGCATCGACGGACCCGCGACGGTCCTCGTCTACCGCTCCAACGGCGGCGGCGCCAAGCAGCGCATCGAGACGAGTGAGGTGGAGGGTCGCTCTGAGACCTGCTTCGACATCCCCCTGACGCAGTACAGCGACGGCGGCTGGATCTGGTTCGACATCGTCGCCGACGACGAAGCCGCCACTTTCGAAGGCGCCGAGTGGACCACCGACGAGGCACCCGTTCGGACCGGCAAGGCCTCGCTCGGGATCACCACATACAACAAGCCCGACTACTGCATCGACACGCTGAGCCACCTGGCCGCCTCACCTGACGTGCTCGAACTCGTCGACCGCGTCTTCGTCATCGACCAGGGCGACAAGCGCGTGGACGCCGAAGCGGAGTTCCCCCGCATCGCAGCTGAGCTCGGGGATCAGCTTCAGATCGTCACCCAGCCGAATCTGGGCGGATCCGGCGGGTTCTCGCGCGCCATGGTCGAGACGCTCGCGCGGCCGGAGAGCGAGTTCGTGCAACTCCTGGACGACGACGTGCGCATCGAGCCCGAGTCGCTTCGCCGCTCCATCGTCTTCGCCCGCTACACCACCAACCCGACCATCATCGGCGGCCACATGTTCGATCTTCTCGATCGACCACGCCTTCACGCGTGGGCCGAGGTGGTGGACGACAAGCCGTTCATGTGGCGAACGCTTTTCCAAGAGCGCATGCCGCATGACTTCGGGGAGACGAATCTGCGTCAGGCTCCCATCCTGCACATGAGGATGGACGCGGACTACAACGGGTGGTGGATGTGCCTGATCCCTATGGAGATCATTCGGAAAGTCGGCCTCGCGCTGCCCGCCTTCATCAAATGGGACGACGCTGAGTTCTGCCTGCGAGCGGGGCAGGCTGGTCACGCGACGGTGTCCATGCCCGGCATCGCTCTGTGGCACGTCTCATGGCTCGGCAAAGACGACGCCATCGACTGGCAGGCGTACTTCCACGCCCGCAACCGCATCGTCGCTGCGCTGCTGCATTCTCGTACACCGCGCGGGGGAACGCTCATCCGTCACTCCCGGCGGATGGACATCAAGCACCTGCTGATGATGCAGTACTACCCCGTCGAACTCCGCATTCGCGCCCTGCGGGATGTGCTGTCGGGTCCGGCGCATATGGCACGAAACCTCGCAACAGCCATGCCCGACGCACGCGCGGTGGCAGCCCGCTTCCCAGAGACCCGCATCCATAAGGACACGGATGTCATCCTCCGAGCACGCAAGGGCCGCCAGGTCTTCCGTCGCCTGAAGAGGAACGTCTTCGACAGCCCTACCGGTCTGGCGCTCCGGTGGTTCACCGCGCGAACCCTCATCGCTCACTGGTTCCACACGCCGCGCCCTGAGAACGTCGAGATGCCGGAAGCCGAATTCGGCAAGGGAGATGCGAACTGGTGGCGCATCCCGCTCTTCGACAGTGCTCTGGTGAGTGCGGCCGACGGGTCCGGCAAGAACATCTACACCCGCGACCGCGCCACTTTCCGCCGGCAACTGGTCGCATCCGTCCGGCTGCATTGGCAGCTGCAGCGGCGCTGGCCGCGGCTTTCGCAGGAGTACCGTGCGCACGCCGACGCGCTCACCTCCGTGGAAAGCTGGAAGCGGATCTTCGACGGGACATCACAGTGACTTCACTTCGACCCTCGGAACACTTCGACCCCGCCGCGGCGACCATCGCCATCGTGACGTACAACCGATCGGGGCTGCTCACCCGGCTGCTCGAGAGCATCGCCGTCATGCACCCCAAGCCGGGTCATGTGGTCGTCATCGACAACGCGTCCATCGATGATACGGCAGACGTGGTGGAGTCCTTCCGCGGAAGGCTGGAGCCGGCCAAGCTGGTCTACCGCCGTATGGACACGAACACGGGCGGCTCCGGCGGCTTCAGCGAAGGCGTGCGGGTGGCATACGACCTGGGATCCGAGTGGATCTGGCTCATGGACGACGACGTCGAGGTGATCAGCGACGGCCTGGCCAGGATGGGCAAATGGGCGCCGCGGTTCAGAAGCATCCAGGGCCGCCGCTACGACTACGACGGCAGCCCCTTCTACTGGCAGTACCGTGTGGCCGAGCCGCTCGGCATCCCGATCCCCTTCGCGCCGGCGAAGTTCGACGATTCGGGCTACCGGGTGATGAACTCCGGATGCTTCGAGGGGATGTTCATCCACCGCGACATCGTGCGGCAGATCGGCCTGCCTGACCCGCGCTTCTTCATCTACTGGGACGATCAGACTTACGGCTGGCTGGCGTCACGCAAGACCACCTCGGTCGTCGTGGACGAGTTCGTACTGCGTCGCACACGCGAGATCAAGCAGTGGGACATGGGGGTCCGTCACCTCAACGCATCAAGCAACGCGTACCGGTACTACATCATGCGGAACCGCGCATACATCAAGCACTACTACCGTGCGCACGGCGTCTACAATCCGCTGCTCTTCGGGTTGGGAACCGCTCTGACGTTCGCGAAGGAGCTCATCCGGCTCATCGCTGTCGAGCGGACGGTGCGGGGCACATCGAACCTCTTCCGGGGCCTGAAGGACGGCCGCGCGATCGCCAAAGACGCCGCGTGGCAGCCCATGCCGCCCCTCGAGGTGGCGCCGGCGAAGAGCTGATGCGCTTGTGCTACCCGCCGGCAGGGTAGTCGGCGTTGTAGCGGTCGAGCACTTCCGCGAGCGGGGCATCCATCGCGAGGCGATGCTTGTCGAGGTAAAGACCACGGTCGCAGAACCGGCGGAGATCCCGCTCACTGTGCGAGACGAAGAAGAGCGTGCGTCCCACCGCCAGGAGTTCGTCGATCCGGCGGTAGCACTTCTCCCTGAAGGCCTTGTCGCCGACGGCGAGCACTTCGTCGACGAGCATGATCGGCTCCTCGAGCTGCGACACCACCGAGAACGCGAGGCGGACCTTCATGCCGTTGCTGAGATGCTTGTACGGCGTGTCCACGAAGTCGCCCAGCTCGGCGAAATCGATGATGCCGTCGAACCGGCGCGCGACTTCCGCCTTCGACATCCCGTGGAGCCCCGAGGTGAGCCGGACGTTCTCGCGGACCGTGAGGTCCCCGACGAAACCGCCCGTGATCTCGATCAATGGCGCGACACCGCCGTTGACGCTCACCGATCCTTCGTCGGGAAGCAGAACCCCCGCGACGAGCTTGAGCAGTGTGGACTTGCCCTGGCCGTTGCGTCCGACCACTCCGATGGCTTCGCCGGGCTTCACGTCGAACGAGACGTCACGCAGAGCCCAGAACTCCCCCGGCTTCGTCCGGCGGGACGAGTCGGCGAACAGATCCTTGATGCTTCGCCGACCGCGGCGGTTGCGCCGGAAACGGACACCGAGGTCGCGGACCTTTATCGCCAGATCGGTTTCCGGCATCACAGCTCCTTCAGCACCGGACGCTCCAGGCGCCGGAAGACCGCGACGCCGACGGCGAGGAAAGCGACGCTCGTGAGAGCGCCGATGCCGATGACCCACGGATCCCACTCGTCGGGGAAGAAGCCGACGCGATACAAGGCGAAGATCCCGGCCAGCGGGTTGAACGCGGCGAGCGTATCGAACGCGCCCGGCAGGTCCGAGACCCCGTAGATCACAGGCGAGGCGTAGAAGAGGGCACGCAGGATCAATTTGGTGGTGCGCTCGAGATCCGCCCAGATGACGCACAGTGGCGCTACCAGGAGTCCGAGTCCGACGAGCAGCGTCGTCTGCAGCAGCACCGCGACCGGGAAGAGAAGGATGGCCCAGTTCAGCTGCACCGGCACGTCGCCGAACGCGGCGACGACGACGAAGAGCGCGAGGATCGGCAGGGAGCAGAGGAACTCGACGCCTTTCGAGAGCACGATGCGGTTCACCCAGATCGACCGCGGTATGGCCGTGGAACGGACCAGCCGAGCATCCTTGTTGAACGCGCGAGTGAAGTCCGATACGGCGGCGTTGAACCAGACCCACGGCAGGAGCGCCGTGATGAGGAACACGATGTACGGCTCGTGCCCGACGGTGCGGTGGAAGATCTGCGTGAAGACGAACCAGTAGATCGCGCTCATGACGAGCGGATCGAGCACCGACCACAGGTATCCCAGTGCGCTCGTCGCATACCGGACCTTCAGGTCGCGGGCGGAGAGCAGCCACAGTGAGTGGAAGTAGCGCCGGGGCGATCCGGGGGCGCCGACGGCCGCAGTGCTCACGAGGACGAGTCTATGGGGAGCCGCTCAGGCGAGCTGGTTGTTCCACATCGACAGCGCCGACCCGATGGCCATGTGCATGTCGAGGTACTGGTACGTTCCGAGGCGCCCACCGAAGAACACATCCTTCTCACCCTTGGCGAGGTCCCGATAGGCGAGCAGCCCGGCACGGTCCTCGGGAGTGTTCACCGGATAGTACGGCTCGTCGTCGCGGGAAGCGAAGCGCGAGAACTCTCGCATGATGACCGTCTTGTCCGCCGGATAGCGGTCGGCGCGCTCCGGATGGAAGTGCTTGAACTCGTGGATGCGCGTAAAGGGCACATCCGCATCGGCGTAGTTCATCACCGAGGTGCCTTGGAAGTCGCCCACATCGAGGACCTCCTCCTCGAAGTCCAGCGTTCGCCACGACAAGGCGCCCTCGGCGTAGTCGAAATACCGGTCGACCGGTCCGGTGTAGACGATGGGCAGCTGTCCCACCGTGACCCTCTTGTTCAAAGGCTGGGACTCGTCGAAGAAGTCCGTCCCGAGCTTGACCTCGATGTTGGGGTGGTCTGCCATGCGCTCGAGCCACGCCGTGTAGCCGTGGGTGGGCAGACCCTCCCAGGTGTCGTTGAAGTACCGATTGTCGTAGTTGTATCGCACCGGAAGACGGCTGATGACCTCTGCCGGCAGCTCTTTGGGATCGGTCTGCCACTGCTTGGCGGTGTAGTCGCGGATGAATGCCTCGTACAACGGTCGGCCGATCAATCCGATGCCGCGCTCCTCGAGATTCTGCGCCGACTTCGGATCGAACTCGCCGGCCAGCTCCTGCACGAGCGCGCGCGCTTCGTCCGGCGTATACGCGGCCTGGAAGAACTGATTGATCGTTCCGAGGTTGATCGGCAACGGGTACACCACGCCTCTGTGGTTCGTGTACACACGGTGGACGTAGTTCGTGAAGCTGGTGAAGCGGTTGACGTATTCCCACACGGCCGGGTTCGAGGTGTGGAACAGGTGGGCGCCATAGCGGTGCACCTCGATGCCGGTCTCGGGCTCATCCTCGCTGTACGCGTTGCCGCCGATGTGGTCGCGGCGATCGATGACGGTGACCTTGCGACCGGCCTCGGCCGCCCGCTCGGCGATCGTGAGCCCGAAGAAGCCCGAGCCGACGACGAGAACATCCATGGAGAAACACGCCCCTCTGTGATCGAGCGCCATCGGTCTGATGCGACCATGACGCCCGCTCCAGTCTAATGAGTGCGCTTGCCCCTTCCGCCGGGCATCAACCCGGGGTCCCACGCCGGCAGCGACGGCGGCCGTCCAGGACGGCTCCGTTACGATGGCTGACTGTTGTGCCCCCCGCGTAGACAGGACCGGAATGATAGGCGATTGGCTGGCCGCAGTGCCTCCCTTCCTCGTCGTCCTCGCCTTCATCATCATTCCCGGAACCGTCGTCCGACTCGCCGGCTGGAGCGCTCGCCCCGTAGGACTGTACTTCCTCGCGCCCGCGATCTCTGTGGCGATCGTCGCCGTCTCGGCCGCCTTGGCCGACGTGATCGGCGTGCCGTGGTCCCCCCTTCCCGTGGCGGTGCTCACGATCGTGGCTGGAGCAGCGGCGTACGCGCTTCGCCGCTGGGTGGGGCCCGAGCACCCCGCTCCGCCGGCGCCTCGTCAGGTCGTCGCCGCTTCAGCGGGTTTTCTCGCCGCCTCCGTGATCATCGTTGCGCAGCTGACCTCCGTCTTCATCGGCCCTGAACACATCTCGCAGACGTTCGACAACGTCGTCCATCTCAATTCCATCCGCTATGCGCTCGATGCCGGCAGCGCGTCACCGTGGACCATCGGCGCCACCTCCGACATCGGCTTCTATCCCAACGCCTGGCATGCGCTCGTGACGATGTCCGCGGCGATGACCGGAGCCGGCGTTCCGGTCGCCGTCAACGCGACGAACGTGGCCATCGGCGCAGTCGTGTGGCCGGCATCCTGCATGGCGTTGGGCGCAGCACTCTTCCGTGATCGAGCGACAGCTCTCGTCGCCTCCGGGGCGCTGGCGACCGGGTTCGGCGCCTTCCCCATCCTGCTCATGTTCTTCGGCGTTCTCTACCCGAACGCGACGGGCTACTCCCTCATAGCAGCAGGACTGGCGGCGCTCTGCCTCCTGCTGCGGGCCCGCTCGACCCCGCATCGGGTGCGCGCGGCGGTTCTGCTGCTGGTGGTCTGCGCAGGAGTCGGCCTCGGGCATCCCAACGCCTTCCTCGCGCTGTTCGCCCTCGGCACGTTCTCGACTCTCGTCGTCTTGATGACGGCGGCCATGCGCGCACGATCGCGGACGACGTGGATCGTCAACGGGGCGATCGGCGTGGTGCTGCTCGCCGCCGGAGCGGCGCTGTGGCGGTTCTCCCGCACTCCTTGGGAGATGTCCCGATGGGGGCCCTGGCAGGGCACCGGCGACGCCCTGCGCGAGGCGCTGTTCGCTTCGCCCGGCGATGCTCCGCTCACCCCGCTCGTGTCCCTGCTGATCGTGGCCGGCCTGATCGCCGCCGTGGTTCGTCCTCGATGGGTCGTCGTCGTCGTGCCGTTCGCCGTCGCGGGATTCATGTTCGTCCTCGTATCCGGGACGCCGAGGGAGAACTTCCTTCGAGAGATGGTGACGAACCCGTGGTACAACGACTCGTACCGTCTGGCCGCCCTTCTTCCGATAGCCGCCATCCCGGTCGCGACTCTCGGCGCAGTCGCCGTCGTCTCGATGGCTCGCCGCCTCGTTCGACGTCTCTCGGTACCCCGGGCCCTTCCGGCGGTCATCGCTCCGATCGCCGCTGCGGCCCTGTTCTCCGTTGGTTTCGGTCCGAATGTCCTCGCTATGGCCGATTCCGCGCGCGTCAGCTACCAGTACACCGAGACCGCGCCGTTGCTGAGCACGGACGAGAAGGAACTCCTCTCGCGGCTCGACGACAGCATTCCGCCTGATGCGGTCATCGCGGCCAACCCGTGGACAGGTGGATCGCTGGCTTACGCGCTCGCCGACCGTGAGGTGCTGGAGCGCCACATGTTCGGGAGCAGGTCCGAGGACGAGGAGCTCATCGACACCCGGTTGAGATACATCTCCACCGACTCTCGCGTCTGCGAAGCGGTGACGCGGCTGGGTGTGACACACGTGCTCGACTTCGGGTCCCAGAACGTTTTCGACGATCCTGGTCAGGGGCTGGACCGAAGGGGACTCAACGACCTCGAGCCGTCCGATGAGCTGGTGCTCGTGGACGCGGAGGGCTCGGCGCGACTGTTCAAGATCGAAGGATGCTGACTGGCATGTCGAACGCTCCAATAGCCGTCGCCTACGACTGCCTCTTCCCCTACACCACCGGAGGCGGCGAGCGGCTGTACCGCTCGTACGCCCGGTGGATCGCCGCTCACGGCTGGCCGGTGCATTACCTCACCGCCCAGCAATGGCCGGATGGGAAGTCGCCGGATGCCGGCGAGATGAAGGTGGTGCCCGTGACGGGACCGCTGCGGCTCTACGACGACGCAGGCGTCAGGCGGAGCCGCGCGGCGCTGTCCTTCGCATGGGGCTTGTTCCGCGCGTTGCGCCGACGGCGGAGGACGTACGCGGCGGTGATCGTGAGCGGGCTGCCCGTGCTCAACGTGTTCGCGGCGCAGCTCGCCTTGGCGGGATCCAGGACCCCCGTGGTCGTCGACTACCTCGAAGTCTGGGGGCGCGCCCAGTGGGTCGAGTACGCGGGGCCCCTGACGGGTCATGTCGCCTGGCTCCTTCAGCGCGCCGCGGTGGCCGTCACGCCGGTCGCAACGTGCCACTCACAGCTCACGGCGCGAGCGCTGCGGACCGAGGGTCTGCGGGGCCGGCTTCTCGTCAGCCCCGGCCTGATCGACGGAGAAGCCGCGAGCCGGGCAACCGAGGCCGCCGATCCCCCCTACGTGCTCTACGCCGGTCGCCACATTCCCGACAAGCGGGTCGAGACCCTTCCGGCCGCGGTCGCGCTCGCGCGGGAGCGCGTACCGGGGCTGCGGCTCGTCGTGCTGGGATCAGGACCCAGCTCGCCGGAGATCGGGGCGGCGATCGACGCCGCGGGAGCCGGCGCGTGGACCGAGCAGCCGGGGTTCGTCTCGCAGGAAGAGCTTGACGGCCTGATGGGCGCGGCCGCTGCACTCGTGAACCCGTCTCGTAGGGAAGGCTACGGTCTGGTGGTCGTCGAATCGGCGGCGCACGGGACACCTGTCGTCCTGGTCGAGGACGAGGGCAACGCCGCCACAGAACTCATCGAGCCGGGCACGAATGGCTTCGTGGCCGCCTCGACAGAGGCGCACGTCCTCGCCCAGGCCATCGTCGCTGCGATCGAGGGTGGCGATGCCCTCCGCCGATCGACCCGCGCGTGGTACGAAGAGGCCGTCCGAACGCGCACTGTCGAACGCACGGTCGAGGCGATCCTCGCAGAGGTGACGGGCTCGCCGACACGCCAGAATCCGACTCAAGGCTCCGTCGCGGCGGACATCGATCCGAAGGACCACAATGAATCAGCCGAGTGACGTCAATACCGTCGAACTCACGATCCTGATGCCCTGCCTCAACGAGGCGGAGACGATCGCGGTCTGCATCCGAAAGGCCCAGGGCTTTCTCGCTCGGACGGGCATTTCGGGCGAGGTCCTCATCTCGGACAACGGCAGCACCGACGGGTCTCAGGAGATCGCCACCGCCCTCGGCGCACGGGTGGTGCGCGCGCCGCGACGTGGGTACGGGGCGGCTCTGATCAACGGCATCGAACACGCCCGAGGCGCCTACATCATCATGGGCGACGCGGACGACAGCTACGACTTCGAGAATCTTGATCCGTTCGTCGAGCGGCTCCGGGCGGGCGACGACCTGGTCATGGGCAATCGCTTCGCGGGCGGTATCGCGCCGGGAGCCATGCCGCCGTTGCACAAGTACCTCGGCAACCCCGTGCTCTCAGGCATCGGCCAGCTGTTCTTCCGCCCCAACATCGGCGACTTCCATTGCGGACTGCGCGGGTTCAACGCCGCGCGAATCCGCGAGCTCAACCTGCAGACCACCGGCATGGAGTTCGCCTCCGAGATGGTCGTCAAGGCGTCCCTGGCCCGGTATCGGATCCGAGAGGTGCCGACGACCCTCAAGAAGGACGGCCGATCGCGCCCGCCCCATCTGCGCAGCTGGCACGACGGCTGGCGCCACCTCCGCTTCCTGCTCCTGTTCGCCCCGCGCTGGCTCTTCGTCTATCCCGGACTCGTGGCGTTCTTCCTAGGCGCGATCGCCGTCGGCATCCTCTCTTTCGGCGGTGTGCGGATCGGAGCCGTCGGGTTCGACGTGACCACCATGGTGTATGCCAGCGCCCTCTGCGTGATCGGATACCAGGCCCTGCTGTTCTTCTGGCTCACGAAGCTCTATGCGACCCAAGAGGCGTTCCTGCCCACGAGCCCGCGCTATCGAGCCATCGTGGCCCGGTGGAGTGCCGAGCGGGGACTCCTCGCAGGGCTGGCGCTGTTCCTCTTCGGCATACTGCTCGGCGTGATCCAGGTCATCCGCTGGGGCAGTCTGGACTTCGGCCCGCAGGATGCCACCGAGGTGGTCCGCATCGCCATTCCGAGCGCTCTGGGGATCATGCTCGGGTTCCAGACGATGATGATGAGCTTCTACTCGGGCGTCCTGACGATTCCTCGGCGAGAGACCAACGTCGACGCCGTCATCGAGAGCTGACGCGCGTGTCCGAACGCATCCTGGTCGATTTACTCGGCTTTACGGGGACACGCGGCGGCACAGAGACCTACGCTCGTGAGATCGCCACGCGGTTGCCCGCATTGCTTCCGGGCGCCTCGTTCGCCGCCGTGACCAACCGGTCAGGTGCCGAACGCGTACGGGCTTTCTTCCCCGGAGACGTCTACGTGCAACGCTGGGTCGGCGCCGACCGGGCGACGTGGGCTCTCGGCGAGCTCATCACGGTGAACAAGACGGCTCGGCGCATCGGCGCTGATGTCGTGTGGACGCCCGCGAACTTCGGTCCTGTCACCCGCGGCGTGAGACGCGTGTCGACTGTGCATGACGTGATCTACCATGCGAAAGGCGGACCGCTGATCCAACGGACGCTGCGTGCCGTGACTGCTCGGCTGATCAGCGCGACCGCACGGACCGCGGATGCCGTGATCACGGCATCCGAATCGGCCAAGTCCGCCATCGTCGAGGTCATCGGCGTGGAGCCTGGCCGTATCCACGTCGTGCCGCATGGCACCACCGCTCCCGAGGCCGCCGCAGATCCGTGGGGCACGTTGCAACGACTCGGCATCCGCCCGGGAAGACCGGTCGTGCTGAGCACGGGCAATCGGCTGCCGCACAAGAACTTCGAGGGACTGCTCCGTGCTGTCGCCACGATCCCGCCTGAACACCGGCCCTTGACGATCGTCACCGGATCGCGTGGTCGCGACCCTCTCGCGCCGCTTATCGACGAGCTCCGGCTGACGAATGATGTCGTGCTGGCCGGCTGGGTCTCCCGCGAGGAGCTTGAGTCGCTGTACGCGGTGGCCGACGTATACGCATGTCCGTCGCTCGATGAAGGGTTCGGACTTCCTGTCATCGACGCCATGCGGCGAGGATGCGTCGTTCTGGCCAACGACGTGCCCGTTCTCCGCGAGGTCGGTGGGGATGCGGCGCTCTATGCCGACGCGCGATCGCCCGAGCGGTTCGGCTCGGCGATCGTCGCCGCGATCCGGGACCGCCCCAACGATCGCCGGCGGAATGCCGGTCTGGAGCGATCCGCTCGCTTCACGTGGGAGGAATCCGCTCGCGGCACCGCCCGGATCCTCAGCGCGCTGGCCGGATCCGCCGGGGGGCCCGTGTGACTGCGTCGCCCCTGTGGCGACGGATGGGCCTCTTCTTCCTGGTACCGGCGATCGCCGCCATCTCGCCGCTCCTCGTCCTTCCGATCGTCGCGCGGTCTGCTGGGCAAGCCGGGTGGGCGTCCGCCATCGCCGGCGAATCGGTGGGCACAGTCGCCGCCATCCTGATCGGCTACGGGTGGGCTGCCATCGGACCGGCGCTCGTTTCGATTGCTCGAGATGACAGGGAGCGCGGGACCCTCTACAGGGAATCCCTCGTGATTCGCCTTCTGATCGCCGTCGTGGCCCTGCCTCCTATGGGCGCGGTGTGCTGGCTCGTGGCAGCGCCGGGGACCGAGTGGCTCTCCGTCCTCATGGGGCTGCAGGGAGCGCTCATCGCCCTGTCCTTCACCTGGTTCTCCGCGGGCGTGGGGGAACCTCGCTCGATCGTCCTCTACGACTCCGTTCCGCGTCTGAGCCTGGCGGCCATCAGCGCGGTGGTCATCGCGTACGGCGCTCCCGTCGAGGTGTATCCGTTGGCGGGGGTCCTCGTCACGCTCCTCGGCACCGGCGCCTTCACCCTGCGCGCGCTCCGCCGCTACGAGGGTGCCTGGCCGGTTCGTGGCGACCTCCGCCGGTTGCTCCGCTCGGGAGCGCCCGTCGCGCTGAATGACGTCGCACTCGGCGCCTACTCCAACGTACCGACTCCACTGGTCGCGGTGACGGCTGCTCCAGCGGAAGCAGCGGGCTTCGCATCCGCGGACAAGATGCTCAAACTGGGTCAGTTCATCCCCGTTACCCTCGCCAACGCTCTCCAGGCGTGGATCGCGGAGGCGCACGGGCGTGCACGGAGCCGCAGGATGCGGTTGTCGCTCGGGGCGCATGCCGCGATCGGTGTCATTGGCTGGCTCGGACTGAGTGTGGCCGGGGCGTGGGTCAGCACGGTGCTGTTCGGTGCTGACGCTTCCGCGACGACAGCCATCCTCGTCGCCATGGGGCTGACGTTCGCTTTCTTCTCAGTGCGCACATCGATGACTCGCCATATCCTCTTCCCTGCAGGCGAGGCCGGCAGCGTCGTCCGCGCCACGCTCATCGGAACGGCTGTCGGTGTACCGGCGATGGTCATCCTGACGTTGCCGTGGGGCCCTCTGGGTGCCGCCATCGGGTACGCCGCCACGGAGGGCGCCGCAACGGTGCTGCTCTGGCGGACATGCCGAGCGGCCATGCGAAGGCTCGACGCCACGGAACCGATCACGACCTGATCAGCGGCGGCGGACGACAGCGCTTCCGATCGTGCTGCGTACGGCATTCAGGGTCTCCTGAGCCGTGCGGTTCCAGCTGAATGATGCCGCGCGCGCTCGCCCGGCCCGCCGGAGGTCGTCCGCCAGGACCGGATCGGTGAGGATGCGTGTCAATCCGCTCGCGATCGCGTCCACGTCATGCGGGTCCACGAGGACGGCTGCGTCCCCGACGACCTCGGGCAGGCTCGACACGTCGGATGTGAGCACGGGCGCTCCCGCAGCCATCGCTTCCAAGGGGGGCAAGCCGAATCCCTCATACAGCGAGGGATAGGCGAACGCCGAAGCTCCGGCATAGAGGGCGCGCAGCTGCGCGTCCGTGACTCTTCCCAGGAGGCGTGCGCGGGTGGCTGTCGCCTTCGTGACGATGTCGGCGTCGTCCCAGCCGCGCGGGCCGACGAGTGCCAAGTCGTATCGCGAACGCAGATCCGGAGCGAGCCGGAGCCACGCGTCGAGCAGCCGCTCCAAATTCTTCCGCGGCTCCAATGTGCCCACTGCGAGCACGTACGGCCGCTCCAACTCCGGATGACCGGTCTCGGCAACCGGTTCGAAGAAGGAGCCGTCCGCAGCAAGAGGCGTCACAACGGTTTTGCCCGCGACGCCGGGAAAGAGCCGCTCGAGGTCGACACGGGTGGCCTCAGAGATGCATGGAAGCGACGCCGCGCGTCGCAGAGCCGGCTTGATCGTCGCGCGTTCGATGCGGGCGGCACGGCGCTGAGCCACATCGTCGGTGACGAACGGCACCAGATCGTAAACCACCACGGTCGTAGGCACGCGTGTGAACCACGCCGTGAGATAGCTGTTGGTCGAGAGGAACGCGCGTGTCTCACGGCTGGCTCGGATGCCGGCGGCGACGTTCCATGCCGGGTCGGGAAGCGGGATGGTCGACCAGCGGAAACGTCGAGGATCCAGGTCGCCCCACGGCTCCCGCGCGTACAGGATGAATCGCTCGTCAGCTGTTTCGGGGATGCGCTCCAGGGCGCTGAGGAGTTCGCGGACGTATCGACCGCGACCTGCGGGCACCTCCGCCGCCGCCCGAGCATCGATTCCGATCGGCCGGTCGGACGCGTCGACGGGTTTCGGCATAGAGGCCAGCGTAGATCATCGTCTCCGTGACGCCCCGCGGTCGTGCGGCGGAGAGACGGCATGGAGCGCAGGCGCGCATCGATGGTCAGCGAATCAGACGGCCGCCCCCGGGTCCGCGTACGCGACGCGAGTGAGCGTCTCCCCCGCCAACTCGAATGTCGTGATGCTCGAGTGGGCGCACTCACGGCGGCGGGGGTCGTGGTACAGCGGACGCCCTACGCCGCGTCGAGCGATCACCCAGATCGGCATCTGATGCGAGACGATCACGACATCGCCGCCGTCGACCGCGTCCGCCGCCTTGCGGATGCCGCGCACCATGCGGGAGTGGACCTGTGCATAAGCCTCACCCCAACTGGGGCGGAACGGATTGACCAGGAAAGGCCACGCGGCCGGGCGGGCGAGGATCTGCAGGCTGATGTCATACGGCTTCCCCTCGAGTCGGCTCGTCGCTTCGACGAAGTCCTCGTCGGTTTCGACATCGAGCCCGTACGCCTCCGCGATGGGAGCGGCTGACTCGCGAGCCCGTTCGAGCGGAGAGGCGAACACGCGGCGAACGTCCGCGCCCATCTCGCGGAGCGCTGCCGCCGCTGCCGCGGCCTGTCGTCGCCCGCGCTCCGAAAGGTGGAAGCCAGGAAGCCTGCCGTACACGACACCCGTCGGGTTCTCGACCTCCCCATGCCTGATCAGGTGAACGCGCGATGCGCCCATGGTCACAGCCTCCCCGCACCGTTTCGGATCCTCCGTCAGTTAGCGTAGACGTGCACTCACCCCGAGCCCGAACTCTGGAGCTTGCCATAACCGAGCCAGATCTCACCCCGAGCGTGTCGACTCCGACAAGGTCGGTGGCCACCGGGCTCATCCGCACCGCACGGCCGCGACAGTGGCTCAAGAACGTGCTCGTCTTCGCGGCGCCCCTGGCCGCCGGCACCATCGTGGAACCGCGAACTGTCGTCACAGGGCTCATCGCGTTCGTGGCGTTCAGCGTGTCGGCCTCGGCGGTGTACCTCGTCAACGACTCGAAGGACGTTGCGGCGGACCGCGCTCACCCCACCAAGCGCAACCGCCCGATCGCAGCAGGCGTCGTGCCGGTCGGGATGGCGGTCGCGTGCGCGGTGGTTCTCTTCCTTGCGGGCCTCGCCGTTGCCATCACGGCATCCTGGGAGCTGCTCGTCGTCATAGTCCTGTACGACGTGGTGCAGCTTGCCTACTGCTTCTGGCTCAAGCACGTCGCGCTTGCCGACATCGCCGTCGTGTCATCCGGGTTCCTCTTGCGCATGATCGCCGGCGGCGCGGCGACCGGTGTCGAACTCTCGCAGTGGTTCCTACTCGTCGCTGTCTTCGGCTCGCTGCTCATGGTCTCGGGTAAGCGATACGCGGAGATCCTCCTCGAATCCGAGCCGGGATCGGAGTCGTCCGCTCGCGGCGCGCTTCGCAGCTACACGCCGTCGTACCTCCGCTTCGTATGGCAGGCGGCAGCGGCCATTCTGGTGCTCAGCTACACCCAATGGGCGTTTTCGGGAGCAGCGGGAGGAAGCCAGCTGTGGGTGTCACTGTCGGTCGTTCCCTTCATCCTCGCGATCTTCCGCTATTGCCAGCACATCGACCGGGGAGACGCCGAAACCCCGGAGGACATCGCGCTTCGCGACCGGTCCCTGCAACTGCTGGCGGCACTGTGGGTGGCGACGCTCATCATCGCGCTCTACGCTTCCCGGCTGTGGGCATAGCGCCTATCTGGCCACGCGAGTCGCCATCGCCCGTGCGATGAGCTCCTCGTACGCGTCGGTGGCTCGGTCCACGTGGTAGAGATCCCGGGCCAGCTTCGCGGCCGCCACTGCGTCGTACGACGACGACTGCAGCCGCGCGAGCGCCTCTGTGATGGCGACCGGATCGCGAGGCGGAACGATCTCACCGAACCCGGTGGCCTGAACCGGCGTGCGAACGCCCGGCATGTCGCTGGCGATGGCGGGCACCCCCGCCATCATCGCCTCCACCTGCACGATCCCGAATGCCTCGAAAGCGTTGACCGAGACAAGCGCGAACGTATCGATCGACGCATAGAAGTCGTCCAATCGAGCGTCGTCGAGGAAACCCAGTACGCGGATCCTGTCGTCGTTTCCGATGCGTTCACGCACCCGCTCGATGACGGAGCCGCCCGCGACGTTCGCGAAGTCACCGGCGAGAAGCAGTCGAGCATCGGGGTCGGGATAGGCCGCGAAGCCATCGACGAGGTACTCGATGCCCTTCTCTTCGACGATGCGGCCGAGGAAACCGACATGCAGCCCCTCCGTCTCTCGCAGGCTCGGCGATCCACCGGTCCGCAGGTGGCAGCCTGGCGCGATCACCACCTGGCGGTGCGCGAGTGAGCCGGCCACCCTGGAGTGCTCCGCGTAATCAGCCGACGACACGACGTTCGCGAAGGCGCGGGATGCCGCTGCACGTGTGGAAGCGTCCATCGCGAGTGCCTGCATTCTGCCGATGACGGAGGGAGGCAGACTGATGTCGCACTGGTAGGTGAACATGAGCGGAGTCCCGCGCTGTGCCAGGCGGCGCGCGACGAGACCCGCCTCGAGCATGGGGGCGTGCAAGTTCACTGCATCAGCTGACTGGGCCTCCTCGAGGATGGTTCCGACGAACGAGGGACTGACAACGCCCTTGCCGATACGCAGGCGGACCGGGCACCGACGTACTCGCACATCGTTGATGACCTCATCGAGCGGCAGCGACGAATCATGCTGAGACGCCACGACCGTCACGGCGTGGCCGCGGGATGCGAGGCCCTCGGCGACGTCGCGTGCCACATTGGTGAGGCCGCTGACATACGGCGAGTAGTAGTTGACGCCGATGACGATTCTGGCCACGTGTGTGGACCTCCGATCAGTGTTCACGCCGCTGCGCGGCGATGTGCGCACGCCGAATGAGCGCGACGTAGGCGACGACGGCACCGGCCGCCGACCCGACGCCGAAGCCTAGCTCGACGGCGAGGACCGGCCCGGCCGACGCCAACGCAACGATGAAAACGAGGATGCCGCCGCCGAGCGCGATCACCCACGCCATCAGGGCGGAGATGTGCTGTCCCGCGCCGATGACCGCCTGCGTGAACACGATGAGGGCTACGTGCACGATCACGCCCACCACGAGCAGCGCGAGGTCGGGTCCGGGAAGAGCGCGACCGGCACCGAAGATGGAATCCACCAGCCATGGCCCGATGAACAGTGCGGCGGCGCCGCCGACGAGCGCCAGACCGATGGCGGCGATCGCCACGCGCCGCATCGTCGCGGCGATCGCATCCACGTCGCCGGCGATCGCGAGTGCGGCCAGCGGCCCGACGAGCATCGCTTGGACAGGCGTGATCATCGCCAGCGGGACCCGGGCGAGAGTGGACGAGGCCTGGAATGCGCCCGCTGACCCGGTCGAGGGCTCCAAGGCCTGAATCACGATCGGTCCTGCGTTGACGAGGATCTGCGCGCAGAGGCTCGTCGCAACCAGGAGGACCACAGCCTTCCGGAACGCCGCAACCACCGCGGGGTTCTGCGGCGCCCAGGAGCGCCACGGTACCGCCCACGCGTGGGCGCCGACGATCGCCGCGATGAGCGCGAAGGCGTACCAGGCGTCGGCGTCGACCAGCGGGATGAGGACAGCTGCCAGCGCGACGGCTCCCAGCAGTGCGACGCGCAGGACTGTGTCAAGGATCAGCAGGTTCACGAAGGCCGTGTCGCGCGATGTCGCCAGCATCCGGCCGCGCGCCGCGAACTGGACGGCCGACGCGACGACCATGGCTACGCATGCCGCTGCGAGCGCCGGCGATAGGCCGAGCACACCACTCAGCAGCGGCAGCGAAAGGCACCCGATGATGACGACGCCGATCCCCACCGTGAGAGTTGCTCGCATCATCGTGGGCAGCAGGGCGGTCCCGACCGACGAGTCCCGACTCAGGCGCGCGGCCTCCTGCTCTACAGGCAGAAAGAAGCCGAAGCCCACGATGAGGGAGATCGACCAGAAAACCGAGAACTGGTCGAACGCGCCGTCCTCGACTGTCCGGGAGACGAGGGCGAGGACGACGTACGTCAGGACCCCGGCGATCACCGTCGCGGTCAGCGCGTGGGCAGCACGAACCCCGGCGCGCCGACTGGGTATCATTCTCTGAGGTTACTCGACTCGCCGCCCGGGACTCCGCGGGTCATGCGGCAGCGGACAGGACGGTTTCAGTATGACGTCAGTGGCCCGAGCGGACGCCGGCTTGTCTTCATCACGGCTCCGACGCATCGCCGCATCGTCCTGGTTCCCGCCGATGCTCGCCGGAATCATCGCCATCGCTGCGGGTGCGGCACTCCCCCTCGCACCGGTGGAGCAGTCGCGGGTGGACATCTCGTGGCCCGTCGTGGACGGCGCGACCGAGAGCACCACTCTGCTGCTCACGAACCAGACGCCGCATACGCTCGAGGTGGCGTTCACCGGGGAGGCGGCGCGAGCTGCCGCGTCTGCCGGCGGCACCGTCCTCGCGACGATCCGGCCTGGAGCGCCGAATGCCGACACCACGGGGCTTGTGGTGACCGCTGACGAGGCAGCGGTCACCATAGCCACCGGCGGCGAGGACTGGTCATGGCCCATAGTCGCCACCGACCGCTGGGAGGTGCATTCGTCGATCCACGGGACCGCCATCACCCGGAATGGGCACGTCGTGGCGGATTCGGACACTCTCCCGCCGCAAGTGGACGCGCTCATCACGGACGCCGAGGGGATTCCGGCGGCCGACCTGTCTGTGCGTTCCCAGATCGTGGACGATTCGAACAGCAGGCCCACGATCGGCAAGGTCGCCCTCCTCGTTGTGCTGCTTGTCGCCCTCGTCATGGTCATGGTCATGCTGCACCGGGACGACCGCGTGCGCGGGCATGGTGTCGGTTCCAACCGATCTCCAGGTCGCACACCCTTCACGCAGCGCGCTCGACGACGTCTGACGCGCGCGTTGCGGTCGCTGTCACCCGCCGACGCAGTGATCGTGATCCTGCTGACCGCATGGGTCTTCATCGGGCCGATGACGGACGACGACGGCTACTACGCGGTGATGGCCTACAACGCGACGGAAGCAGGCTACGTCGGCAACTACTTCCAGATGTTCAATCAGACGTTCACACCATTCACATGGTTGTGGCAGTTCTTCGACGTCTGGCAGCACGTCGGCGGCCGCAGCCCTGTCTGGTTGCGTGTGCCGTCCCTCGTCTTCGCGATCGTGGGATGGTTCGTCTCGCGCAGCATCCTCAACCGCCTGCTCGTCGGCCGAGGCTGGGCGTTCACGGAGGCGTCGCGGCTGCTGCTTGCTCTGGTCACGTTCGTCTGGTGGGCCAGCTACTCCATCGGCGCGCGCCCGGAGTCGTTCGCCGCGATGGCGGCCATCGTCGTCATCGCCCTTCTGTGGCGTGCACACCGCACCCGCCGACTCGTGCCCGCCGCGATCGCCGTGGGCATAGCGGGACTGTCGTTCGCGGCACATCCCATCGGCATCGTGGCGGCTGCGCCGGTGATCCTCGCGATCCCGACCCTATGGGTGATCGCCCGGGATGGGTCCCCGCTCAGCGCAGCCGTCGCCCGCACGATCGCCGTCGCAAGTACGAGCACGGTGGCGCTGTTCGCCGCGTTCAACGACGGCACGTTGAGCGACATGCTCACGGGACAGAAGCGCTTCGCGCTGGTGGAAACGCCCTTGAGCTGGGTCGACGAGTTCCGCCGCTACAGTCTGCTGTGGGCCGACATCCCGATGGGTTCCTTCGCGAGACGGTCCGTCGTGCTCGTGGGCCTCGTCCTTCTGGTGTGGTTCGTCGTCTTCGCCATATGGTCACGACGGGCGTCCCCCTTCGCGAAGCCTGCACCTCTCTCCCTCGTGGGGTGGTCGTTCGCTCTGTCTTTCATCCTCATGTGGATCACGACGAGCAAGTGGACCCATCATTTCGGTGCACTCGCATCAGTGGGACCGCTGTTCATCGTGGCGATGTGCGTCGGCATCCCGCGTCTGATCGCGCAAGTGCGAGGCAGTGACGGCCGCCTTCCAGCGTGGCTCGCTCCCGTCGCGCTCGCCTCGGTCGTACCGGCGATGATCCTGTCCATGCGCGGCCCGGACTGGTGGGCCTACGAGTGGGGCGAAGGAGACGGCATCGGAAACCGGGGCCGGCCGGCCGTGCTGGGCATCTCGCTCGGAGAAGACGTCGTCTGGGCGGCCCTCGCTGTCGTCATCCTCGCGGTATCGCTCATCCTGGTTCGGAGGCGATTGGGCTCGTCCAAGGCGCCAGCAGCGCTCTACGGGCTGACAGCGCTCGTCGCGGTGTTCTTCGGGGCCGTCGGTACTGACCTGCTCGGTACCTTCGCACGACTCGCGACGGTTCATGACGGCTTCACCGTCAGCAAGGCCAACCTGCAGGATCCCACCGGCTCCCGGTGCCTCCCCGACAAAGCCATCGGCATCTGGGACGCGGCCAGCGGGACTCCACTCACCACCGCCCGCGGGACCACATCGACGCAAGGATTCGAGCCGATCTCCGCCACTGACGTGGAGCTGCCGGCGACGGCTCGCGTCGCGGCGTGGACGACTCGCGGTTCCGCGCAGGGAGTCGGCTCGCTGGCGAGCGAGTGGTACTCGGTTCCTGACCTGACGGATGACCAGCATGTCGGAGTGCTCGTCTCGGGCGACTTCTCGACAAGGACGCGTGGCGTGCTGAACGCGGAAGTCCGATCCGGCGGCAAGACGGAGACGATCCCTCTCGTGGACTCGGCGCCCCGCTCGGGCTGGACGACGCTTCTCATCCCCACCCCCGCAGGCGGAAGCACCGTGGAGTTGCGCATCCTCGCTGAGGACATATCCGCGGCGGACGGGGCAGACGTATCGGTCTCCGCGCCGGCGATCGCCGACAAGACGACGCTGCACGACGTCGCCGCGCCGGGGGCTCCGACGGCGGTGGGCTGGACGCAGGCGTTCTGGTTCCCGTGCGATCGCCCGATGACCATCGCTCGCGGTGTCATCGAGCCGCCGGTGTTCGCCACGACGTACGGCCCCAACGGCATCGACAACATCTGGATCGGCTCGCGCGGCGGGTCCCTTGCCGGCGTTCAGCGACTCGCACTCGTCAACACGCCCGCGACTGGCGTGGGACAGACGCTGAACAACACGTGGGGCCGAGTGCACCTGTTCGAATTCCCGACCGCCTCGCACGCCTACGACCTGACACAGACGTGGGTCACCGCCCCGGGCTGGCGGAGCGCGTTCGACCCCGCCTCCCAGCTGATCGTCGATTAGGCTCTCATCGGTCGGTCCGCGATCGATGCGGTCGCGTGCGAACCAGCCGCCCACTATCCCCACACGAAGGAAGAACGATGACTGAGTCCCCTCGCGCTCTGATCACCGGAATCACGGGTCAGGACGGTGGTCACCTCGCCGAACTGCTCCACGAGAAGGGCTACGAGGTCTTCGGTCTGATCCGCGGGCAGAACAACCCGCGTCGTGAGCTCGTGGAGCGAGACCTCCCCTACGTCCGGTTGATCGAAGGCGACCTCACCGACCCCACCTCGCTCGTCCGAGCGGTG
This sequence comes from Arthrobacter sp. Cza30, assembly GCF_059090765.1. NCBI lineage: Bacteria > Bacillati > Actinomycetota > Actinomycetes > Micrococcales > Micrococcaceae > Arthrobacter > Arthrobacter sp. Cza30. The sequence goes on from NZ_JBNHGA010000009.1 coordinate 286,619, forward strand.
GAGACCTCCGACCCGCGCGAGCTGTACAACCTGGCGGCGGTCAGCCATGTCGGATACTCCTTCAAGAACCCGACGCTGACCGCGGACGTGACCGCGAAGGGCGTTCTGAACGTGCTGGAAGCGGTCCGCGTCACCGGACGGGAACAGACCACTCGCATCTATCAGGCCTCCACGTCCGAGATGTTCGGGGGGCTGGACTACAACCGTCCCGGCGCGGGCTACAACGAGGACTCGCTCTTCCACCCGCGGAGCCCATACGGCGTTGCGAAGCTATACGGACACTGGATCGCTAAGAACTACCGCGAGAGCTACGGGATGTTCGTCGCCTGCGGCATCCTGTTCAATCACGAGGGCGAGCGCCGGGGCGTGGAATTCGTCACGAGGAAGATCACCCACGCCGTCGCGCGAATCAAGCTCGGCCTGCAGGACCACATCGAGCTGGGCGACCTGTGGCCGAAGCGAGACTGGGGATACGCCGGCGACTTCGTCGAAGGCATGTGGCGGATGCTGCAGCATGACGTGCCGGACGACTTCGTGCTCGCCACCGGGGAGACGCACTCCATCGAGGAGTTCCTCACACTCGCGTTCGCCGAGATCGGCGTTGACGACTGGCGTCCGTACGTGGTGCAGAACCCCGCCTACATGCGACCGGCCGAAGTGGACATCCTCCTCGGCGACCCGAGCAAGGCTGAGCGAGTACTCGGCTGGCGCCGTCAGGTCGACTTCCCGGGCTTGGTCCGGCTGATGGTCGCGCACGATCTCAAGGTCGCCGCCGCAACGCAACCCGTCGTATGACGAAGCCCCTGATCGTCACGGGCGTCGACGGATTCGTCGGGCGCCACCTGGCTCGGCTGGCCGCCGAGCGAGGCTGGGATGTGATCGGGATCGTGCGCAGCACGCCCGTCGACACCGCGGCCAGCATCGATGTGCACGACATCCTCACAGCGGATCTGCGTCGTGAATGGCCGAGCTCCGCCCCCGCCGACGCTCCGGTGATCCACCTGGCCGGATTGGCAGCCGTCGGCGCGTCGTTCGATCGACCACAGGAGTACATCGAGGGCAACAGCGCGATGGTCACCAACCTGTGCGAGTCCCGCCTGGCGGCGGGCGGCGGCGGTCGCATTCTCGGTGTCAGCACAGGGGCCGTGTATGCGAATGTCCTCGACGACGAGTCGCCTCGCGGCGAGGAGCATCCCATCGACTTCACCTCGCCCTACGTCGTCAGTAAGGTCCTCGTCGAGAATCAGCTTGCGTATTACCGTCGGCGCGGGCTGGATGTCGTGGTGGCGCGGCCGTTCAACCACATCGGCCCAGGACAGGGTCCCGGTTTCCTCCTTCCCGACCTGCTGGCGCGGCTCCATGCGCTTCCGCCACGCGGGACGCTTGAGACGGGCAACATCGACACCCGACGCGATTACACCGACGTCCGGGACGTGGCGCGGGCGTACCTGCGGATGATCTCAGCGCCGACGCTGCAGAACGGGGTGTACAACGTGGCGTCCGGCCGTTCACGGTCGGGGCGGGAGATATTGGAGCTCGTCTGCCGTTCGCTCGGCGTCGACGTCCCGGAAGTGCGCATCGATCCATCGCGGACGCGAGCGACCGACCCCTCCGTCATCGTCGGCGACAACACACGCATCGCCTCGGAACTCGGCTGGCGACCCGAGATCCCGCTCGATCAGACCGTGGCGGACGCCGTCGCAGGCTGACACGCGGGACTCGCGTGTGCGCGCCGACGCATATGCCACGATGGAGCCGTGAAGGGAATCATCCTCGCTGGGGGCTCGGGGACGCGGTTGCATCCCATCACCCTCGGCGTCTCCAAGCAGCTCATCCCGGTCTATGACAAGCCGATGGTGTACTACCCGCTGTCGACGCTGATGCTCGCCGGCGTGCGTGACATCCTGGTGATCACCACGCCGCATGATGGGCCGTTCTTCGAACGCCTGCTCGGCGACGGGTCGCAGTTCGGCATCTCCATCAGGTTCGCTCAGCAGCCCGCGCCTGAGGGACTCGCGCAGGCCTTCACGATCGGGGCGGACTTCATCGGCTCCGACGAGGTCGCACTGATCCTGGGAGACAACCTCCTCTACGGCCCCGGCCTCGGAACCCGGTTGACCCGTTTCGAGGGCATCGACGGGGCGGCGGTGTTCGCCTACTGGGTCGCGAACCCTGGAGCGTATGGTGTTGTCGAGTTCGACGCCGAGGGACGAGCGGTTTCCATAGAGGAGAAACCGGCGGATCCGAAGTCGAGCTTCGCGATACCGGGACTGTACTTCTACGACAACGGCGTGGTGGACATCGCCCGCGGCCTGTCGCCCAGCGCTCGCGGCGAGTACGAGATCACCGACGTCAATCGCACCTACCTGGAGCAGGGCAGGCTCCAGGTCGAGGTACTCGGGCGCGGCACCGCGTGGCTGGACACCGGGACCTTCGATCAGATGACGGATGCCGCAGATTACGTCCGCACGGTACAGAGGCGCACGGGTCTCAGCATCGGCGTTCCCGAGGAGGTGGCGTGGCGCAAGGGCTACCTGAACGATGACGAGCTTCGGGCGCGGGCCGAGCGACTCGTCAAGTCAGGGTACGGCTCCTACCTCCTCGACTTGCTGGACCGGGAGCGGTGATGGACCGTCTGCTCGTCACCGGCGGCGCCGGCTTCATCGGGTCGAACTTCGTGCACCATGTGATGCGCAACACCGACCATCACGTCACGGTGATAGACAAGCTCACGTATGCGGGCAACCGAACGTCTCTCGCCGGACTGCCGCACGACCGGTTCGATTTCGTGCAAGGCGACATCACAGACGCTGCCCTCGTCGACATGCTGTTCTCGAAGGTCGACACCGTCGTCCACTTCGCCGCCGAGTCGCACAACGACAACTCGCTGCACGATCCGCGTCCGTTCCTCGACACCAACGTCATGGGGACCTACACGCTGCTGGAAGCGGCACGCCATCACGGCACACGTTTCCACCACATCTCGACAGACGAAGTGTATGGCGATCTGGAGCTCGACGACCCGCAGCGCTTCACCGAGGCGACACCGTACAACCCCTCGTCCCCTTACTCCTCGACCAAGGCGAGCAGCGATCTGCTCGTGCGGGCGTGGGTGAGGTCGTTCGGTGTGCCGGCTACGATCTCCAACTGCTCAAACAATTACGGCCCCCGTCAGCATGTCGAGAAGTTCATACCTCGGCAGATCACGAACGTTATCCGCGGCATCCGACCCAAGCTCTACGGCACGGGCGAGAACGTGCGGGACTGGATTCACGCCGACGACCACTCTTCGGCCGTGCTGACGATCATCGAGAAGGGCGCGATCGGAGAGACCTATCTCATCGGCGCGGACGGTGAGCGCAACAACAGAGAGGTCATCGAGCTCATTCTGGAGCTGATGGACCAACCGCGGGACGCGTACGATCACGTCACCGACCGCCCAGGCCACGATCTGCGCTACGCCATCGATTCCTCGAAGCTGCGGGAGGAACTGGGCTGGACCCCCCGGTACCGCGACTTCGAGGCTGGACTTACGGCAACGATCCAGTGGTATCGGGACAACGAGTCGTGGTGGGCCGATGCGAAGGACGCCGTCGAGGCGTTCTATGCGAGCAAGGGCCAGTGATGGTCGAGTTGGGGAAACGCCTGACGGCGATGGGGACCCCGATCCCGGGGCTGCTCGTCTTCGACCTGCCGGTGCACGGCGACGAGCGCGGGTGGTTCAAGGAGAACTGGCAGCGGGAGAAGATGACTGCACTCGGGCTGCCCGATTTCGGCCCCGTGCAGAACAACGTCTCGTTCAACGACGCCGTCGGCACGACCCGCGGCATCCACGCAGAGCCGTGGGACAAATGGGTGTCCGTCGCCACCGGCCGCATCTTCGCCGCCTGGGTTGATCTGCGTGAGGGACCCACATTCGGCGCGGCCTACGCAACAGAGCTCGATCCGTCACGCGCTGTGTTCGTTCCCCGCGGCGTCGGCAATTCATATCAGACGCTCGAGCCGGCGACTGCGTACACCTACCTCGTGAACGACCACTGGTCGCCGGACGCGTCGTACTCGTTCTTGAATCTCGCTGACGAGACGGTCGGCATCCACTGGCCGATTCCGCTGCAGGAGGTGGAGATCTCAGCGAAGGATCGGTCACATCCACGCCTGGCCGACGTGACTCCGGTGCGCCCGCGCAAGATCCTTGTGCTCGGCGCGGGGGGACAGCTGGGCCGTGCGCTGCGCTCGGAGTTCGCTGATGAACCGCACGTGGAGTTCGCAACCCGATCCGACCTCGACGTCACAGACCCGCTGCTGCCGTCCGCCCGCCGCTGGCGCGACTACGGCGCCATCATCAACGCATCGGCCTTCACAGCGGTCGATCTTGCAGAGACCGACCAGGGCCGACGCGACGCGTGGGCGGCGAACGTCGCCGGAGTCGCCGCCCTTTGCCGAGTCGCAACAGAGAACTTCCTGACTCTCGTCCACCTGTCGAGCGACTACGTGTTCGACGGCACTGCCGCGCGACCGTACCGCGAGGACGACCCCGTGTGTCCGCTGGGCGTATACGGTCAGACGAAAGCAGCCGGGGACGCGATCGTCGCCACTGTGCCACGCCACTACATCGTCCGAACGTCATGGGTCATCGGCGATGGCAAGAACTTCGTGAGCACGATGGCCTCGCTGGCTGAGCGCGGCGCAGACCCAGCCGTCGTGGATGACCAGCACGGGCGCCTCACATTCACCGACGACATCGCCCGCGGCATCCGCCATCTTCTCGAAACGCGTGCACCCTACGGCGTGTACAACCTGACCGGCGCGGGCGACCCGACGACCTGGGCAGAGATCGCCCGTGGGGTATTCCGGCTTATGGGGCATGATCCCCGACGCGTGCGCGGGGTGTCGACGGCCGAGTACTTCGCTTCCGCGACGACGCCCGTCGCACCACGGCCGCGCAACAGCGTCCTGGACTTGACCAGGATGCAAGCGCTCGGCTTTCGCAGCAGGCACTGGGACGAGACGCTGCCCGAGCACCTGGGCGCTCAGGCGCGCTCGCGGGCCGAGGACTGACGGGACTCCTTGGAACCCCTCGAGGGAGTTGAGAACCGGGCCGGAGGCGAATACAGCCACCCCAAGCCGAGACGTCGACAGAGCGCGTACATGCCGAGACTGACGGATACGACGGTCGCGACCGCTACGGGGACGAAGAGCCCGTTGATCACCGCGTCCCCCGCCGGGGCGGCGATCCCTCGTCGTCTCAGATACTCAACCGCGACTGCGATCACTTCCAGAACGAAAGCGTGCCCGACGTAGATGGCAAGGGTTCGTCCGGCGAGAAAGCGTCCCAGCCGTCTCGCCGCTCGGGATCGTGACAGCAAGCGACACAGGATCACCATCGAGATCATGCCGACGATCGTCAATGCGGTCGCGACGGCGACGTTCGAGCCGAATTGAAGGAGAACCCAGCGTAACGCGGTGAACGCGCCGACCCCGGCGATCGCAACGATGATGCTCGACGATGCCACCTTCTGGACGAGGGAGCGCAGGAAGCAGCCGATCATGAACCAGATGGCGAACGTGAGCCAGCGGTAGACGTTGACGCCGAGCACCGGACCAAGAAGGTTCGTCAACCAGGTCATGCCGAATGCGGCGATGACCACGGCCGCGGCGGAGCCACCCAACGCGATCGCTGGGTGATTCGCCAGCAGCTTGGCCGTCGCGATGAAGACGACGAGCGCCGGCAAGTACCAGAAGTGCGTTCCTGCGAATATCAGCGCTGTGCCAGCCATCTCCACGTTCGCCAGCGGATCGCTGTAGGCGACCCGATAGCTCCAAGGCACAGCGATCAACACCGTCCACACGGCGAAAGGCCAGAGCAGGGACAGAAATCTTGTACGAGTCAGTTCTCGCCACGGCCGGCGAACTGCGCGCTGAGCGAGGATGCCGGATACGAGAAAGAACAGCGGGATCCTCACGGGGATGAGTGCGCGGCTGAGGGTCTGCCAGAAAGCCACACTGCGACTGCTGACCGCGGCCTCGGGCAGCACGTATGCCGTGAACCACAGACTGGTGTGGTACACCACGATCAAGAGGATGGCGATCGCCTTCGCGATATCGATCCACTCGATGCGGTCCCCCGCGGGCTCCCTCACTTCAGGCTTGCCGCCGGGCTTGCTCCGACGACGATCCGTGGCACGCCGACCCAGAGCGCCGCATCCGTCGCGTTGCGGCCATCAACCAGCAGACGCACGCCCGGCAGTCGCGACGGGGCGAGGGTCCGGTACTCGCTGTGATCTGTGTGAAGAATGGCGATGTCGACAGGGTCGCCCTCTTCATACGGTTCGAGGCCCAGTGCCCGAAGCTCCTCATCGCCGAACAGCGGATCGTGAACGAGCACCTCTGCCCCGCGGGACTGCAGGGCGCGGGCAGTCGGGAACACGCCGGAGAATGCCGTTTCCTTCACACCCCCCCGATAGGCTGCGCCAAGGATCACGGCGCGGAGCCCGGAGAGCGAACCGAGCGTCGCTTCAGCGCGAGCTACCAGGCGCTCCGGCATCGACGCGTTGAGCACCCGAGCCGTGCGTACGATGTCGGCATCCGGATCGGTCGCCAGGTACAGGCGCGGATAGACGGGGATACAGTGACCCCCCACCGCGATCCCCGGCCTGTGTATGTGACTGTAAGGCTGCGAGTTGCACGCCTCGATGACGTCGTACACGTTCACGCCGTGGTCGGCCGCGAACAGGGCGAACTGATTGGCGAGGCCGATGTTCACGTCGCGATACGTCGTCTCTGCGAGCTTCGCCATCTCCGCCGCTTCCGCCGATCCCAGGTCCCACACGCCGTTCGGCTGTGCGAGGTCCTCACGCGGGTCGAACTGGAGCACCTGCTCGTAGAAGTCGCGCGCGCGGTGCGCGCCCGCATCTGAGAGACCGCCGATCAGTTTGGGATACCTACGCAGGTCCGCAAACACCCGTCCGGTCAGAACCCGCTCCGGGGAGAATACGACGTGGAAGTCCTGGCCCTCGACCAAGCCGGATCCCTGCTCGAGCATCGGCTTCCACCGGCCTCGCGTTGTGCCGACCGGGAGCGTGGTCTCGTACGATACGAGGGTGCCCGGCGTCAGGTGCTCCGCTAGCGCGCGAGTCGCTGCGTCCATCCACGCGAAGTCCGGTTCCCACGTCGTGTCGTCGACGAAGAGGGGAACGACGACCACGACGGCATCCGCGCCTGGGATGGCCTCCCCGTATTCGGTCGTCGCTCGTAGCCGACCAGCAGAGACGACTTCGGACAGCTTGAGTTGCAGGTCGGACTCGCCCGGAAAGGGCTCCACCGCTGCGTTCACGCTTCGGACGACTGCAGCATCGACGTCAACCCCGATCACCTCGTGGCCGGAGTCGGCGAACTGCACGGCTAGAGGGAGACCGATCTTTCCGAGGGCCACGACGGCGATGCGCATGACTCGATTCTATGGCGCCGGTCCGGTGCACCTTCGAGAGCATCACTGCCGCAGAGCGCGCATGACGCCGAAAGACAGCAGGCCCAGCACCATCGGTACGAGTGCAGCCAACACGATGCTGCGCGCCAGTGGGACATAACGTGACGCGCCGACCTTGATCAGCGCTGTTGCCACCGTGTAGCGAGGCTGCGCTTGCGCGTGGAAGAAGTAGCGCCATCGCGCTGGCGCGATCGTGTCCCAGCGTCTGGGCTCGATCATCCGTTCATTGAGCTCATGGATCCGAGCAAGATCGGGCGTCGCGCGCTGCAGCTCATCGACGACTCGGCGCTGCACCACGGAGATGTAATCGGTTGCGCGCGGCGCCAACTGACCGATCCGTGTCAGCGCGTCCCTCAGTGCCACCAGGTCGTCCTCTGTGAGGGCGCGTCCTCCATCTCGGATTCGGATGGTGTCCATCAAATTACGCCGGACGAGCTTCGTCGCGAGAGCCTCTCTGTCACGCTTGGACAGACTTCGCACGAAGGCGCTCCCGAGCAGGTCGCGCATGGCAGTCAGTTCAGTGAAGACCGGCTTCGGTTCCCATGTCACACGCACGGGCGCGTCGGCGTGCTCGACGTATGCGCCGATTCCAGTCGCTGGGACGACACGACCAAGCGACCACAGACGCGTCACGAAAGGCAGATCACCCCCGCTGCGCGCTCCGTCCAGCAACCGCAGATGCAAACGCGTGACGGCTTCGCGCCGGATCAGTCCAAGCGGCGCGCTGCGGTACGACAGACGATCCCGCGAGAAGCTCAGCGGACCGGTCTTCCAGACCCGTTTAGGTGGAGAGCGCACGAGCGTACGCTGGTTCCCGCGCACGACTTTGGCGATGACCGCGTCCGCGCGGTACCGGTCCGCCTGCTCCCTCCACTGCGGTATGGCGCCGGCATCGAGTTCATCGTCGGATCCCATGATGCCGACGTAATCGGCGTCCGAGGAAGCGAGGCCGAAGTTGAACGGACCCGAGGGACTTGGAACGCCATCGTGCAGTTCCTCTACACGGACGCGGCCACGGTGGCGCGCGAGGATGTCTGCGATCTCCTTCTCCACGGCTGCCCTCGGAACGTTGTGACAGACCACGTACGCGCGGATGGTCGGATCATCGTCGCGCAACACGGAGCCGACCGCGCGGCGAATGTTACGACGGGTGTCGTGTACGGCGATGATGATGTCGACCGTCTTCGCGCTCATCCGCTCACTCTCTTGTAGACCTCGGTGTACGCCCGCCGGAAGCTCCTTTCGTCGAAACGACTGGCGATCTGCGCCCCGAGAGCCCGGACAGCCTTTCGATCGTATTCGGCTGCGCGGACGATCCCGCGCGCGATCGACTCCGCATCGCGCGTGACGACGGTCCCGATTCCGGGGCGGATGAAGGTCAGGTGCGCTCCGTCGCCCGTGGCGACGATGGGTAAGCCGGCCGCGAGCGCTTCCACGGTGACGAGCGAAAACGTCTCACGCTCGGTGGGCAACACGAAGACGTCCGCGTCAGCGAACTCCTGGGCGAGTCGGTCCCGATCCACGCGTCCGGGGGCTCGTAGCGAGGCACCGCCGCCCGTCTCGAGCAACTCGTCGTATTGTGGCCCGTCACCCAGCCACACCAGCTCCACGTCACGTCCCTCGGCACGGAGTGCTGCGACTGCATCGACCGCGAGACGCCAACCCTTACCCGCCACCACATTCCCGACGCCGATGACGCGGATCCGCCGGTCGCCGGCATCTCGCCTGCGAGGTACGAGGGGCGGCGGATCCACGATGTTGCCGATGACGCTCACGGGGCCACGGCGCACAGCCCGCACGCGCTCCGCAAGATAGTCACTCACTGCGACGACTTCGTCCGGCCTTTCGGCCGGTATCCGTGACAGAAATCGGGCCGCTCCGGAGCGAAACGGGCGCCGGTCGTCGGCCAACCTGGCGATCCCGCTCCAGTGCTCAGTATGGACCCACGGTGAAGTCGGCCGACGCAGGAGGAAAGGCAGCACCGCCGGGGCGGCCATCGTATGGACGACGTCGCTCCCCCGCGTCAAGCGCTGCACCTCCCCCGCTGCATGCAGCATGCCGCGCGGTGTCCGCACATCGATCGGCAGCCGGGTCACATGGATCCCATCGTGACGGAACGCCCTTCGGCCATCGTCCAAGCGAGGCGCAACGAAGTGCACCACGGTCACGTCGTGGTCCAGCGACAGGGCCCGCGCATCTCGAGCATTGAACGACCCGGCGCCGGGATTGCGGTCTGATGGGAACCACGTCGTTACCACCGTCACCCGCACGTCGAAAGCGTAACAGCGCGAACGATCGGCCTATCCGCGCCTCGTTACGATTGGAAGCATGGGCCCGTCTCCCCGCGCGCTGCACCTCAATGACTGCGCCTTCGTCGGTCAGCACCTCGTGAATGCCGCCCGTCGGCGTGGCCTGCCGTGGCGAATAGTTCCGCCCGTGAAATCGTGGCCCCGCCTTCGCCCCGGTCAGGCCAAGCCATCCCGATTCGCTCTAGCGCGCACGTTCGCGCGTATCTCCGCGAACGTCGCCTGGGCGAACGTGGTGCACGTGCATTTCGCGACAACGGCGAGCCGGATCATGCCCTGGTTCGTCCCTGACCGGCCATACGTGCTGCACCTTCACGGCACAGACATCCGGACCCGCTGGAAGAACCCCGGGGAGCATGGGAAGATCCAGTCCTACATCGACCGTGCTGCTCACGTCTACTACTCGACTCCAGATCTTGAGCACAACGCGAAAACTGCTCGCGCGGACGCCGAGTACCTTCCAGTCTTCGTCGACCCGGATCAACTCCCTGAGTGGCGACCGCAACCATACGTCGCGTTCTCGTCCCGCTGGGACACGGTGAAGGGACTCGACGAGATGCTCGCGGTGGCCGATGCGCTGGTTAGAGCCGGCGTCGAGGTCCGCGGGCTCGACTGGGGCCCGGGTTCCGCGGACGCGGCGGCACTCGGGGTTCGGCTGGTCCCTAAGATGGCCCACCATGACTACCTCGACTTCCTCTCTCACGCGTCCGTCGCTGTGGGCCAGGCGAACACCGTGCTCGGCGTGTCAGAGCTGGAAACGATGGCGATCGGGGTCCCGCTCGCCGCGGTCGGCGATCATCTGCCAGGTCCCGACGGAGCGCCATTGCCGATACGGCAGGGCAACGTCGAACACGTGGTCGCACAGGTGCTGAGGGACTTCGACGATCCCGCGAAAGCGGCGACCGAGCTCGGTGCGCGTGCGTGGGCCCTGCAATGGCACACTCCCGAGCCCTACCTTCCGCGCCTCACTCAGACCTACCGACGCCTCACCGGCTGAATGGGCGACGTGCTGGTCCCGCGGTCAAGCCAGCCCAGCGAGCTTCGCTTGCACGGCGAAATCGGGCGCGGCGCGTACCACCTCGTCGAAGGTGCCCTGCGCGGCGATCCGGCCCTCTGAGAAGAAGCACACAAGATCCGCATCGCGTACCGTGGCCAGACGATGCGCGACCGTGATGACAGTCACGGCCCCCTTGAGGCCCGCGATGGCAGCTGTCACAGCTTCCTCGGTTCTCGTGTCCAGGGCTGAAGTCGCTTCGTCGAGTACGAGGACCACAGGCTCCGGGTACAGCGCGCGGGCGATGCCGAGACGCTGCCGTTGCCCTCCTGACAGAGCCATGCCGCGTTCGCCCACCGCCGCGTCGATCCCGCCGCCTCGAACCTCGACGAGACCGTCCAACTGGGCGCGTGAAAGCGCAATTCGCGCCGCGTCCCGGTCGTAGTCGTGACTCCAGGTCAGTGCCACGTTCTGCCCGATGGTGCCGTCGAAGAGAGCGACATCCTGCGGAACGTACCCGACGCGGGATCGCCACGTGCCCAGGACCTCGGAGAGGTCTTGGTCGTCCACGCGAATGACTCCACTTGTCGGAGTGATCAATCCCAGCAGCAAGTCGATCATGGTGGACTTGCCGGCTCCGGATGCTCCGACGAATGCGATGTGACTTCCAAACGGTATGCGCAGATTCACATCGCGGAGCGCGGGCACTTCGCTCCCCGGATATGTGAAGGAGACATTCTCGAACCGCAGCTCGCCGGGATGCTCATCGAGCGCGCCGTACCCGATGGAGTCAGCGGTCGAGACGTACGCCTCGGCGTCTCGGATGTCGCGCATCACCGCTCGCGCATGCGGGAGCGTAGATGCAGTGGTGGTCATGACGCCTTGAAACTGAAGCATCGACGGAACCATGCGAAAACTGGCGAGTCCGAACAAGGCGATGGATGTGAAGGCGGTCTCGAGACCGCCGACGAGGTATCCCACGCCCCCGATCAGCAGGAAGCCGACGATGATGGCGGAGTCCACGACGAATCGGGGAATCGCACCCAGGAAACCTATCGACGCTCGCGCCTTGACAGCCTGAGCCCGGTTCTCGTCGACGAGCTGTGCGACCTCGCTCGCCTTGTTGCGCAGCGTGATCTCCTTCATCGCCTGCACCATCTCGGTCATGAGCTGCGCAGTCTTGAACGAGTAGTCCCGATTGGCTCTCCCATATCGGACAGCGCGCTTGGATACCCAACCGTAGAGAATCCCCCCCACCAAGCCGAGGTATGCGAGTGTCACCACCGCGATCAACGGCTGAGCTATCAGGAGGACGAGAAGGACAGATGCGAACGTCACCACCTGAGATGGCAGTGAAGCGGCGGGAAGAAGCAAGCCCGCCGTGGTGTTCGCGATACCCACATCCGCCATCCGTACGAGCTCAGCGGAGTTGCGGTTCAGTCGCTCGAGCCATGGTGCCCGAATGTATGCGTCGAACAGCCTGTTCCCGATCACTCGTTCGAACTGCGCCATTCGCCGCGTGACATACCACTGCTGAACGAGCGCGATCATCGACTTGGCGACCATCAGCGCGCACGCGCCGACCAGCAGCCACAGAACGGCGTCGTCGGGGATCTCGCCGAGGAGCGGAAGTGACACCGCCCGTCCTGACGCGAAAGCCGCGAGCACCATCGCGAGCAGGCCCAGCGCAAGGATGTCGATCAGCGCGAGCGCCGATGAGCTGACCGAGTATCGGATGAGGAATGCGCGTGCATCCCGCGGCAGAAGGCCGAGCAGACTGCGCAGTGCTCCCCAGAGTTCCTTCATGGCGAACTTTCATCCGCTCCGCGAAGGCGCGGCAAGTGCTTGGACGTCAGAACGACACCGCCTTGCCATCGCGCGCTGAGATGAGCGCCGCCTCGACCACATGGAGCGCCCGGAGCCCCTGCTGCATCGTCACGATGTCACTGGGCTTACCGAGCACCGCGTCGCGGAAGGCTTCGTGCTCCACGCGCAGGGGCTCCCGCTTCGCGAAGGCGAAACGCGTGACGTCACCCTCCGAGACACCGCGGAACGCCGCCATCGACTCCCACTCCACGAAGACGGTGCCGTTGGCATGGAACGTCAAGTCACCGGCAGCAGTGTCTGCGACGAACGCGCCTTTCTCGCCCGTCACGACCGTGATGCGCTCCTTCATAGGGCTCAGCCAATTGACGAGGTGGTTGACGATGACGCCGGAAGCCAGACGGCCGGTGATGGAGATCATGTCCTCGTGCTGGCGGCCGCTCTTGAAGGTCGTCTGCGCGAACACACGCGTGTAGTCGCTTTGCGCGACCCATGCAGTCAGGTCGACGTCGTGCGTCGCAAGATCCTTCGCCACACCGACGTCCGCTATCCGTGACGGGAAGGGGCCTTGCCGCCGGGTCGTGATCTGGTAGACGGCGCCCAGATCCCCCGCCTCCAGGCGGCGGCGTAGCTGCTGAAGCGCCGGATTGAACCGCTCCACGTGACCGACCGCCCCGACGAGCCCCGCGCTCTCGAAGGCATCCACCATGCGCTGCCCCGCCTCGAGTGAAGCAGCGATGGGCTTCTCCACAAGAGTGTGCACGCCTGCAGCAGCAAGCTGAAGAGCCGCATCCTCGTGGAATCGGGTGGGTACCGCTACGACAGCTATGTCCAATCCCGTGGCTATCAAGGCGTCGATGTCTGGGAGTACGGTCAGATCGCCAGCGACGCCGTGAGGATCGCCGGCCGGATCGGCGACGGCCACCAGATCCACGCCGTCCAACTCGCGCAGGACTCGGGCATGATGGCGCCCCATCATGCCTACACCGAGCAGCCCGGCTCTCAGAGCGGCCATCACGCACCCGATCCGGCAACGGCGTTCACAGCAGCGACGATGCGGTCGAGGTCACCCTGCGTGAGCGACGGGTGCACCGGGAGGGAGACGACTTCGCGCGCCGCTCGCTCAGACTCGGGAAGATCCAGGCCCGGCGCGAAGCGTGCCAATGACGGGAGGCGGTGGTTCGGGATCGGATAGTAGACGCCCGAGCCGACTCCATGTTCGTCCCGCAGTGCACGGACGAACCCGTCACGGTCGTCTGGGACTCGGATCGTGTATTGGTGATAGACGTGCACTGCGCCTGCGGCGACCGGCGGCGTCACGACATTGCGGAGATTCGCGTCGAGGAACGCCGCGTTGGACTGTCGGGTGGCGGTCCAACCATCGACCTTCCTCAACTGAACGCGTCCGATGGCGGCATGGATGTCCGTCATCCGGGCGTTGAACCCGACCAGCTCGTTCTCGTACTGACGTTCCATCCCCTGATTGCGCAGCAACCGCACGCGACGAGCGAATGGTTCATCTATGGCCGACACCATCCCGCCTTCGCCGCTCGTCATGTTCTTCGTCGGGTACAGCGAGAACATTGCGAAGTCCCCGAAAGCCCCGACAGGGGTGCCATCCAAGGACGCCCCATGTGCCTGCGCCGCATCCTCGTAAACCGCGATACCACGCCGTTCTGCTATTGCCAGAAGCTCCCGCATGCGGGCCGGGTGTCCGTACAGGTGGACCGGCAGGATGGCCTTCGTTCTAGCCGTGACGGCCGCATCCACCGCGGCGGGATCGAGGGAGAAGGTCTCCGGCTCGATATCCGCGAAGACCGGGGTCGCCCCCGTCAGGGCAACCGAGTTCCCTGTCGCAGCGAATGTGAACGAAGGTACGATCACCTCGTCGCCGGGGCCGACGCCGGCTGCGAGAAGTCCAAGGTGAAGCCCCGACGTTCCGGAGTTCACCGCAACCACCGGACGGCCAGCCACGAAGTGCGCGGAGAATTCACTTTCGAACGCCGCCACTTCGGGGCCTTGCGCGACCATGCCGGATCGAAGGACGCGGTCTACAGCTTCACGCTCCTCCTCGCCGATGATGGGTTTCGCAGGCGGGATGAGCTCGCTCACGCAGTCTCCTCTGTCAATCGACGGTGCGCCCCGTTCCGGGCAGCCCGTGCGCGGACGGACGGCTCAGCGGCGCCTCGGGCCGTCAACCAGTCTAGCTAGGGCCGTGACGGCCGGCTGGCCGGGCGGCTTGCCGGACGACTGCCGCAGCTCGACGCGCGACGGCGCGTCCCGAGAGGTTCTCATGAGCCCACTGCGCGAGCTGGCGGCGGCGGCCCTCATCCCATGGTGCGTTCGAGAACGAGATGAGCGCATCCGCGATCACTTCCGGATCGCGGTCGCAGCCGACTCCCAAACCGTTCTCGTTGATGAGGGATCGAGTGGGTTCGGGGCCCGCGTAGATCACCGGAGTTCCGACGGCCACCGCGGAGTATGCCTTCGTGGGCACCGCGAAATCGTATCCGGTGTCTGCACGGAGGCAGGACAGGGCGACGTGCGCCCCTCGAAGCACCCTGGCGGCTTCGGCAGCCGGTACGAGCGGGCCGAAGCTGACCAGATCAGCGAGATGGTGCTCGGCGACGAGATCCTGCAACGCGCCCCAGTCACTACCTTGGCCGATGAAGGCGGCTCGAACTGCGTGTCCGCGCCGCCGCGCCACGGCGAGGGCCTCGATGAGCACGCCAGCACCATGCCACTCGCTTGCCGTGCCCACGTAAACGGCGAAGGCAGCTTCTCCGTGCGGCGCGACGTCAGCGTGGAAGGTCTGCTCGTCGACTCCGTGACCCACCACGACGGGCGCGGCCCGTGGTGCCAGCTCGGCCACGCGGTCGGCGACCTCGCCCGTGACCGCGAGAACCCCTGCTGCGCCGGACAATGCCCAGCGTTCCATCGCGCGGACAACCCGCACGACGAATCGAGGCGCGCCTGTGGACTCAGCCGCAAGGGACACGATGTCGCCTGCGTAGTAGACGTAAGGGATACGTCGCAGCCCGCACAGGGCGCGCACGACAACACCGGTGGTCGGTGGAGGTTCGACGACGACGACGTCCGGTCGGCGTGCGAACAGGACGCGGAAGAAGGCTGGGATGTCGAAGCTCAGGTAGGGCAGGTAACCGCGAACATACCCGTGGCGATCGCGCAGGACGGGCCAGCGCTTGACGCGGTAGCGCCGCTCGTGGTCGGAGGTCGCCGCACCTCGACCGGGAGTGGACGTGATGACTGTCACGCTGTCCCCCTCATCGGCCATCTCGCGGCACAGCGTCGACAGACGCTCGCTGGCCGCAGCAGGCTCGGGGGCGAAGATGCGACTGACGAGGGTGATGCGCATGACGTGTAGATCCTAGACGAGCATCGGTTCTGCCCCGCCGCCCTCTGTAAGAATGGATCCGTGAGTCATACCCCTGCGCGCACTTCCCGCCGCGGGGATGCATGGGTCGTGATCCCGCTCTACAACGAAGAGGCGGTCATCGGGCAGGTCGTGCAGGATCTCAAAGAGGACTTCAGTCACGTCGTCTGTATCGATGACGGCTCGACCGACGAGTCCGCGGCCGTTGCACGCGCCGCAGGCGCTATCGTCATCCGTCACCCGTTCAACCTCGGCCAGGGAGCTGCTCTGCAGACCGGCTTCGAATTCGCGCTTGAGCACGCCGACGCTCAGTACATCGTCACCTTCGACGCAGATGGTCAGCATCGGGTTGAGGATGCGGTCGCTATGCTGGACCGTGCCAGGAGTCACCGCCTTGCCGTAGTTTTCGGCTCGCGCTTTCTCGACGATCGAACCCGCCCAGGCGTGCTGAAGAAGCTCGTATTGAAGACCGCCGTGCGCGTCACGAACGTCACCACTGGACTGACGCTGACTGATGCCCACAACGGCTTGCGCGTTATCCGGCGAGACGCCGCGGCGAAGGTTGATCTCAAACAGGACCGCATGGCCCACGCCACTGAGATTGTCCTGCAACTCGGGCGAACTGGCTTGCCGTGGGCGGAGCACCCGGTCGAGGTGCTGTACACCGATTACTCCAGAGCAAAGGGCCAGAGCTTGCTCAACGCCGTCAATATCCTCGTGGACTTGGTGGTGCGCTGATCATGTGGATCCAGTTGCTCCTCGTGATCGCTATCGCGACTCTCGGCGTCATAGTGATGCGCCGCAGCGGCGCAGACAGCCATCTGGCGCTCCGGCGCCTGGGCCTGATGCTGTTCGTGGTCGTCGCGATATCGGCTGTGCTGTTCCCGCAATGGCTGACCTTCGTGGCGAATCTGATCGGCGTCGGCCGCGGTGCAGATCTGTTGCTCTATGCGCTGGTGATCGTCTTCCTGGTGTTCGTCTTCTCTCAGTTCCGTCGGAACGTCTCGCTCCAGCGGCAACTCACCGTGCTCGCGCGCCGGACGGCCATCCTCGAAGCACGGGAGACGGAGCGGGAGGTCGCTGCCCATCGAACGGCAGTGGATCGTTCGACACCGGCCTCGCCCGCCGATACCGAGCCCGACGACGGTTCCAGCGACGAGGGTCTCAACCGCAGGCTGTGACCCGCCAGAGCGACGCGTCGCCCTCTCTGTCGAGGAGTTCGAAACCGGGTTTTCCGTCGATGTCCGTGAAGCCCGGCATGATCCAGCGCCCTGGATAAACCTCGCCAGGCCCGAAGTCGAGTACGTACCGGGCTTTGAAGGCGTCGAGCGCTGAACAGACGCTGGGATCGGATGCCACGTCGCGGAGCGAATTCCACAGGACCCCATAGTCTGAGCCACTGGGCGGCGCCCACGTACGCGGGACGACATCCCTGCCGCTGATCGCGTAGCCGAAAGAAGCTCCGGTGCTGGGGTTGGCCACGACGACGCCGTCGGGAGGCACATGCTCGTCAAGTCGGCGCAGGATGGCAAGCTCGTCCTCGGACAGGAAACTATCCGCCGTGATCGTGAAAAGGTTGGGATCCAGTCGCTGCGCGAACACATCTCGCCGCGCGATCTGCGGCGATACGACGAGCGCCGCGGCTCCGACGAAGGCGATGACGCCCACGGCGCTCCAGCCGGCGCGACCCTGCCCGCGCTGGCGTCGCCCGCGCGCGTCATCCCGCGCGAGAGCAGCGCCGGCCCACCGCGCGATGGCTGCTCCTCCGATGCCCGCGAGGGGAATGACGGCGACAGGCGCCAGCGCGGCCAGCCGATATGGATCTGTGTACCAGGCTCCGACCCCCAGGGACCGCAGGCCGGGCGAGCCAACGGCGGCTGCGAGGAAGTACAGACCGCTGAGTACCACCCAAAGCGTCGGGAGCCACCGCAGTTCGGGTCGGCGCATGGCCACGGCCAGCCCCACGAATGCCAGCATGCTGACTCCCACGGCCCACGGATAACCAAGGTGGCCATTCCCGAGCACGTCGACCAGAGCCTCGAGCTTGCTGCGTGACGGGGGCCACGTGACCGACACGCTGGACGCGAACGTGAGCCACAGCACGATGGTGGTCGTAATCGCCACGACGATTGCCGTCACAGCGAGCAATCGAAGGCGACCCGGCAATCCACGCCACGCCGAGATCAGCGACCAGAAGCCGATGCTCAAAGCGGCCGCAGCCCAAGGCAGTATCACCGAGGGTTGAGCGGCGGCGATGGCGGCGACCGCCATGGACGTCAGTGCGACAACGCGGAACCAACGAGAGGCGAGGGCCGCGTCGGTGTGGACGAGGAACATGCGCGTGCTGAGCACGAGGGCGATGCCGGCCGGAAGCAGCGAGACAGCGTGCAGCTGCGGGTACAGGATTCCCCATTGCATCAGCAGGAGCGGAAAGGCGGCGACGAAGCCGCTGAGCGAGGCGGAGATCGCGGCGGCGATCGTTCCTGCCGCGACGCGAGTCAGATAGGCGATGCCGAGCGGCCATGCCGCAGCACCAAGAACGACGCTGACCAGGTTCGCAGCGACGGTCGCGTCCACCCCCGTCAGCTGTGGGACGAGAGTCGTGAGCACGTGCCAGCCAGACGGGTAGAAGCTGTTCGCACCGATCACGGCATTCAGCTTCAGTGGCGAGGCGTCACCGGTTTCGATCGCGAAGCGGAGCGCGCTGAGGTGGAAGGCCGCGTCATTGGTCTGTGATATCGCCGCTGGCTCGCCTATGTAGAAAGCGAGTCTGCAGAGCGTGTAGAGGCCGCCGATCAGCACACCGACGACGAGGATCGTTGTGCGCGAGCGGCTGGCGGGCCGGTCGGATACCGGGTTCAACTTCAAGATGAGCCGGACGGCGAGTACCACGGCCGCGATGACAAGTGACGCCAGAATCGCCGTGACAGGCCGCCACGCGATCCCGAACGCGCCGAGAACGAGCGCGGCCCCTGTCAAAGCCGCAGTGCCGAACGCGGGAGCGAGTGCCAAGGCCGGCAGTCCGCGGAGTCCCGCGGCAAGGGCGATGAGGACTCCGGGACCGAAGATCACCGTGACTGCGGCGACGAAAGCAGGGCCCTCAGCAAGCCAGGCGAGCACCTAGGCCTCGATCCGCCTGATCGCTCCCTCCACGGGTCCGTCGTAGACCACCAAGCCCTTGTCGATGACGATCCCGCGTGTGCAGAGTTCGCGGACCATCTCCATGTCGTGGCTTACCACCACTAGTGTCTTTCGGGCCGCAATGAGCTCCTGGAACTTGATGCGACACTTCTCGCGGAAAGGTGCGTCGCCCACTGAGAGGATCTCGTCCACGAGCAGGACGTCGAGGCGGACGTGTATCGCTACGGAGAACGCAAGGCGCATGAACATGCCCGACGAGTAGTGCTTGACCTCTTGGTCGATAAATTGCGAGATGCCGCTGAACGCAACGATCTCGTCGTATCGGGCCTCGATCTCCCGGCGATTCATGCCCAGGATCGCAGCGTTGAGGAAGACGTTCTCGCGTCCGGACAACTCAGGGTGAAACCCTGCGCCGACTTCGATCAGGCCAGCGACACGTCCTCGCGTCAGCACCTCGCCGCCGTCCGGTTGCATCACGCCGGATACCAGCTTCAGCAGTGTTGATTTTCCAGATCCGTTCAGACCGAGGATCGCGACTGACTCACCCTCGTTGATGACGAGGTCGACGCCTCTGAGTGCCTCGAACTGACTCGTGACCTTCTGCCTGCGAATCCATGCCACGAGTGTGTCTTTGAAGGAGTACGCATGGTTCAGCGTGAACTTCTTGTGGACCCCGTCGAGAATGATGCTCGGCCGGTTGTCCACCGCGGTCATGCCACTCATAGATCCTGTGCGAACCTTCCCTCTAGACGGCGGAACACACCCTGGCCGAGCGTGAGTGCCGCGAGGCTGATGACGAGCGTCCACAAGGTGTTCCACCCCAGGTCGGGCGGCAGCGACAGCTCACTGCTCGTCACGGGGTACCAGAAGGCGTAGTGGAAGAGTTCCACGGCCTGGGTGATGGGATTGAGCAGGTACACGCGCATTGCCCAGTCGGGCAGTACCTCGTCGACCATCGTCCAGAAGTACAGCACCGGTGACGCCCACGTAGCGAGGAGCAGCAGCAACTCGACGATGTTCTCCGCGTCTCGGAACCTGACGTTCAGCGCGCCGAAGAATAGGCCTAGCCCTAGCGCGAAAACCATGATGATCAGGATCCCGGCGATGATGGCGAGGATGGAGAGAGCGGTGATGTGTACGACCCACCCGAGGAAGAGGACCACGACCACGAGCAGTGCTAGCTGCGGCAGGAAGTGCACGAATGCGACGAAGGCCGCTGAAAGCGCGAAGAGCTGCCGCGGTAGATAGACCTTTCGCACGAGTGGCGCGTTGTTCACTATCGACGTCGTCGCGTTCTTGAAGGCCTCCGAAAAGAGGTTGATGACCACGATCCCCGAGAACAGATACACGGCGAAGTTCGGCACACGATTCAAGTCGAGGAAGACACCGAAGACGATCCAGAAGACGAGGAACTGGGCCGCCGGACGCACATATGACCATGTCCATCCAAGGATGGAGTTCCGGTATCGCGTCGTGACCCCGGTGCGGACGAGGAGTCGTAGCAGGTAGTGCCACCGGAACGCGTCGAGAAGCCCGCGGCTGCGCCCGGGTATGTCGAACTCCGCACGCGGCACGGTGGCGAAGACGTTGGTGTTTTCGGGCAAGGCTCAACTCGAGTTCGGGGATGGGTCATGCCCACAAAGGCGTGGACCCATCATATCGCGCACGCCTGATCGCAAGCCGTGCGCGCTCGATCAGAGAATCTGCGACATGCTTGACCAGCCTCTTCCGATGCGGACGCTGCCCGACCAGCCGCCGTCGCCGTCGCCCCGGTAGAGCATGAGCTCGCCGCTCGCCGTACGTGCGAGCACATCGGGGCCTCCAGCGCCATCGAAGTTCCCCGGTCCGGCGAGCGCCGTGAAGCCGCCCCACCCTCGACCGATCTGGCGTGCCTTCTTCCATCCACCGGTACCGGACGTCGGATAGAGCCACAGCGTCCCGTCGGAGCGCCGAGCGAGGAGATCGTCGAAACCGTCGCCGTCGAAGTCTCCGACCGGGACGAGGTGGTCGAATCCGCTCCAGCCGTTGCCGACGACGGACGAACCAGCCCAGCCGCCTTTGCCATCACCTCGGTAGAGGATGAGTCGGCCGCTCGAATCGCGTGCCATGACGTCGACGTTGCCGTCTGCGTCGAAGTCGATGGCACCGAACACGCTTGTGAGGGCTCCCCATCTGACGCCTATTGACACTGGCGGCCCGAGAGTCGTCCCATCCGTACCGGGAAGCAAGGAGAAGGTTCCATCGGTGCCGATGCGGCCGAGATCACGCACACCGTCTCCGTTGAAGTCGGCCATCGCAACGAGCCGCGCACCGGCAGGCCAGGAGCCGTCGAGAACGCCACTTCCCAGCCATCCGCCCTTCCCATCGCCGCGGTAGAGCAGCAGACCGCCATCGGCTACAGCGACGAGGTCGGTGTAGCCATCGTTGTTGATATCACCCGCGCCGGGGCCCGACGTCCGCGGGGCCGGCGCCTCGACCGGGATGCCAGGGCCCACGATCGACCGCATCCCCCCCCATGAGGTGCCCACCTGTGCCATGTAGGCGACGGCAGTGCCGGTTCCGCGATACAGATGAAGGGCTCCGTCGCCATCGCGAGACAACAGATCCGGCTTGCCGTCACCGGTGAAGTCACCGGGCGCAACGAGAGCGGTGACCGAGGACCAGCCCCGGCCGATCTGTGCGCTGCCTGCCCAACTGCCGCGGCCGTCCCCTCGATAGAGGTGTAGCGTGCCGGCACTGCTACGCGCCATGAGGTCTGGGATCCCGTCGCCCGAGAGATCGCTTCCGCCTGTGATGCTGGTCATGGCCCCCCAGCCGTTGCCGATGACGGCAGGCGGATGGAACGATCCCTTGCCGTCGCCGCGCCATAGCTGCAGCTCGCCCTTGTGGGTCACGAGGAATACATCCGGATTCCCATCGCCGTCGAAATCGCCGGCGCCCGTGACAAGCCTCGCCGACGACCAATCGACAGCCAGTACTTCGGGATCGGCGAGGCGAACCCCGTCGCCGCGGTGAAGAACAGCGCGAGACTGCGAATCGAGTCCGACGAGGTCGCGATGACCGTCCTGGTCCACGTCGCCGACCGCGACGAGTTGCGACAACCCCTGACCTTCGAGAAGCGTGACGGCCGTCCCCCACCGCCCCACCTTCGAGAACGGGTAGGCGAGGACGTTCCCCGTCGAGGTCAAGGCGAAGATGTGATTCGTGTCGTCAAGCGCTAGGGCGGGCGCGGCCGTGGACGACAGCGAGGTCAGCAGGTCCGATCTGATCCAAGAGGTCACGCCATCCACGCTCACTCGAGACCATTCCGCGTATGTGCCCGTACGCACGAGCAGTGTTTCTGAAGCCAGGGTGCGTACGCCGTCGTCGCAGCTGGTGGAGGGCGCGCGTCTGGCGTTCACCGCATCCGTGTTCGTCACGTAGAGGCCCGACGCAGCGGCCACGCTCGAGGCGCCAGGCTCCGCGCATGCATTCGCCGGAGTCTGGGTCGATCCGAACCAGTCGGTGAAGTAGTTGAAGAAGTTGCGGTTCCCGTAGCTCGAGCACCCGTCGCCCTCGCCGTAACCGGCGCGAAGTGCGGCTGCGTTCGGCTGATACGGCGTGTAGTAATACAGGTTCGCGGTCGCCTGATTCTGGATGTAGACCGGGGAGGAACCGCAGTTCCGGTTCGGGTTATAGAGCACGTTCCACGTTCTGCCAGGCGCGTACCAGGTGAAGTACTGACTGGTGCCAGGCGGATTGGCGTAGCGCTTCATCTGCCACGCTGCGCCATACACCTGGTTGAAGAACCCGTAGTACCGGGTGTCACAGGCTGCTGTGTCAGGGCACCCTTGCCCCATCGCGATCGTGTAGCGCCACTCGCTGGGCCAGTTGTGGGTGACGAGCCCCTGTTCTTTCTGAAGCGTCACCAGGATCACCTGAGGGTTGATCCCGCATGCCTGTGCGACCTTGTAGATGATGCGCGATGCTCGCTCGCGCACGCCGCCGGAGTATGCGCCGCACATCGCGTCCGCAGACGTCGTACGCGACGTGTCATACCAGTCCTTCAGACATGTGTACCCCGCGTCGCAGCGCGGCACGCGTTGCTCGAGGAACATCTGAATCTGCGACTCAGTCATCGTGCCGCTGTCGAAGAACACAGCATCGCTGACGATGCTGCCGGCCTGGAACTTCGATAGGTCCGCCGCCTTCGCGCTTCCCGCTTGTGCGATGGACGCGGTGTGAGCCGAAGTCGCCGTATCCGCTCCCGCAGCTGCCGCGATCGCCGTTGCTTGCGGCCCGCCCACGACTGCGCCGGACACGACGACCGCCATTGCGAACACCGCCGCGAGACGCGTCGCGCGCATGCGGATTCTTCTCCTCGGAGCCCCCACCATGGGACCAGTGTGACTGATGTGACGCGTGCATACAACATTTCGCGTGTGCGGCAAGCTCCGGCACTCCATTCCAAGCTGGTTCACAGGAACCAGCGGTTCACAGCTCCGCGTGGAGCATCCAGACCTTGTCGGCAGCCTCGCGCCACGAGAAGGCCCGCCCGCGGTCGCCGGCCATCACGCCGAGTCGTTCGGCGGAGGCGGCTGAGCCGAGAGCATCGGCGAGCGCTGCACCGAGGCCCTCCCCCAGACTCGAGGCGTCCGGTGCCGCGACCAGCTCGCCCCCGTCGAGCACCACGTCATGGTGCACGGCGGAGTCCGCCGCGATGACGGGCACGCCGAGAGTGAGCGCGTCCACGACGCGCCACGGGAAGGCCGCACGACGAGAGGGGGCCACAAAGGCGACAGCGCCTCCGAGGACGGCGGCTCGATCGGCGACGTCCAGCGCCTCACGGACGTGTACCCGCCTCTCCGGCACGCCGGCGGCCGACGCGAGCTCGACGACGGCCGGTTCATGACCCTCGGCGACATCGATCACGACGATCGGGACATCGATGCCGGATGCCGCCACGGCGGCGAACCCGGAACCCAGTTCTTCGGACACGAGCGGTTCACCGGAGAGCAGGATGAACCCCTCCGGGAGGTCGAGAGCGCGCCGGCGGCCGACCTCGTCGGTGGGAACAGCGAAGCCGAGGGGCGATGCGCCGGCGATGACGCGCACACGGTCCACCAGTGCCGGTGCGATGCCGATCAGCCGCTCGGCGAGTGAGTGAGTGGGGACGACCACCGCGTCGGCGTGCTTCACGGCGCGCTTGAGCATGGCCCTGTGCCACCCGACCATGGAGCGCGGCAGGTCGTCGGGCGACTCCCACGGGCGCAGGTCCCAGACGGTCACGACGGTCTGGTGATGGTCGTGCACGCGGTCATGTTTGACGAGGGGCGCGAGTAGCGTCGGCGAGTGGATCATGCCTCCGCCGATGCCGGTGCCGACGCCCAGCTGCAGCGCTGCGGCGAGCTCGCGGCGCGGCAGCGCCGTGCGCCGCACGTCGGCGAGTCCGGTGACTCCCGCGAGCGCGTCCGCATCTCCGCCTGCGGGCACGATGGCGGCGACCTCGCAGCCGGAGGGCGCGCTCGCCACGAGCGCCTTCGCCAGCTCGCGCGACGCCTCGGCCAGGTGGGGGTCGGTCGACGCGACGAGCTGGTCGAGCATGACGCGGAGTGTCGCCACCACGTCAGCCCTCCGGCGAGGGGGTCGGCGTGGGCGGATGAAGAGTAGTGCGGATCAGCTCCTGGATGTAGGCGTAGTCGGGGTTGTACTCGTCGATGCCACCCTCGGGCGTCAGCTCGATCGTCGTGATCGGCTGCTCCTTGGCTTTCAGCGCAAGGTCGACGAGCGTCGGCGCGATGAGGCCCTGCGGCAGGTCCGTCTCGACGATCGCGGTGCCGGCGGCTGCGACATCCTGGAACCGGGTGAGCACGTTCTGCGGGTTGAACTGCGCGAGGATGGCCTCCTGCAGCTGCCGCTGACGCTTCATGCGGTCGAAGTCGCTGGTGGTGTACCGCGAGCGGGCGTACCACTGCGCGGTGTCGCCGTCCATGTGCTGGGGGCCGGGCTCGATCCAGCCGATGGCCCACTCCTCGGCGGGCTGCCCGTCGTACGCGGGGCCGCCTCCCTTCGGCAGGCGCTGCTCCACCGTGATGTCGACGCCCCCCAGGGCGTCGACGAGCGCCGCGAAGCCGTGCATGTCGATGAAGACGTAGTACGGGATCTCGATCCCCATGATGCCTTCGGCGGCGTCCTTCGTCGCCTCGATGCCCGGGGTGGAGCCGTTGGCCGCAGCATCCGGGTACAGCTCCGAGCCGTCCTGACACACCTCGACCTCGGTGCGCAGCTGGTTGATGCCGCTCCCCCACCCGCAGCTGGGGTCCGCGTGGCCCTGATGACCGTCGGGGTAGCGGTCCTGCATGGGACCGGGCGCGAACGGGAAGTGCGGCATGTCACGCGGGATGCCGGTGATGGTCACCGCGCCGGTCTGGGCGTTGATCGACACGACCGAGATGCTGTCGAAGCGCATCGAGTCGCGCCCCTCACCCGAGTCGGCGCCCAGCAGCAGGATGTTGTAGTAGCCGTCGGACGGCGGCACCACCGGCGCCGACTCGCCGAACAGGTCGGTGAAGGCATCGCGCGTCGCCCCTGCGACCTGCGCGGCGTACACCGCGCCGCTCCCCGCTCCGACGAGGAGCAGCACCGACACGAAGGCGATGGCGAAGCGCGCCAGGGAACCCGTCTTCACCAGCCGCACGAGACGCAGCGTGTCGACCGTGAGCAGCACCCACAGCACGACGTAGCCGACCAGCACGATCTGCACGAGTGTGAGCGGCACCCACCGCAGCCACGCGAGCCACTCGGGGATCCATGCGCCGGTCGCGATGGACACGAGCGTCGATGGCGACAGCAGTCCGATCACGGCGGTGAGGGCGAGCAGAACCCACATCACCAGCGTCGCGCCGAGACCGAAGCGGCCGAGCCGCCGGTTACCGGCGACCGCTTGTGCGGAACCGGGCAGGAGGAAGTTGAGGATCACGAGCCACCAGCCGCGGCGCGTCATCACGGCGCGCGACGAGACATCCGGATAGCGCAGCGGGCGCTCCTCGACGACCGAGGCTCGCGGAACGCGGGCGGACGACCGCGGCGGGTTCATCACGCTCACAGCGACTCCTTCAGCCGCCGGTTCTTCTCCTCGACCTGTCCCTCCAGCTCCCGGGCGTACGCCTCGACCCGTTCGGCGACGGAGGAATCAGACGCGCCGAGGATCCGAGCGGCGAGAAGGCCGGCGTTCTTCGCGCCGTTGATCGACACCGTCGCGACCGGGATCCCGGCAGGCATCTGAACGATGCTCAGCAGCGAATCCATGCCGTCGAGGGTCGCCAGCTGCACCGGCACGCCGATGACCGGAAGCGCCGTCACGGATGCCAGCATGCCCGGGAGGTGAGCGGCGCCCCCGGCGCCGGCGATGATCGCGCGGAGACCGCGACCGCGGGCCTCGCGCCCGTAGCGCATGAGCTTGTCGGGCGTGCGATGCGCCGATACCACCTCGACCTCGTGCGGGATGCCGAAGTCGCTGAGCGCCTGCGACGCGTCGCTCATGACGCGCCAATCCGAGTCGGAGCCCATGACGACGCCGACCAGGGGCGCGTCGGAGGAGTGCAGCGGCCGAGTCACTCGTCAAGGCTAGGGCGGCAGGCTGGAAGAAGCCCGCAACGGCGCGGCTGCTGTTCCAGCCGCCTCGCGATCGAGAGGTCAGTCGACGAAGAAGGATGCCGCGGCGCGGGCCTGGTACGCCACCTCGTCGAGATCGTCGCCGACGACGTTCACGTGCCCCACCTTGCGTCCGGGTCGAGGCGTCTTGCCGTAGGTGTGGATCTTCGCGCGCGGGTGATCCGCCATGGCCTCCGCGAACCGCTCCTCAAGCGCGCCCTCGGCCGGTCCGCCGAGAATGTTGACCATGACGGTCCACCCGGTCAGCGGATCGGTGTCGCCCAGCGGCAGGTCGAGGACGGCACGCAGGTGCTGCTCGAACTGGCTCGTGAACGCACCGTCCTGGCTCCAATGTCCGCTGTTGTGAGGGCGCATCGCGAGCTCGTTGACGAGGACCCGCTCGTCGGTCGTCTCGAAAAGCTCGACCGCGAGCATCCCGGTCACGCCCAAGCCCTCGGCGATGCTCACGCCGATCTGCGTGGTGACCTCGGACAGGCGCTGGCTGCCGTGGGCGGCGGGCGCGATGACCTCGGCGCACACACCGTCGCGCTGGACCGTCTCGACGATGGGATAGGCGCGCACCTCACCGGACGGGCGCCGCGCCACCTGCTGGGCCAGCTCGCGGGAGAAGTCGACGAGCTCCTCGGCCAGCAGCGCTCCGCCCCGACCGTCCTCGGCGAGCACCGCGAACCAGTCGTCCGCCTCGCTGCCGGCGCTGACGACGCGGACGCCCTTGCCGTCGTAGCCACCGCGAGGCGTCTTGACGACGGCCCGTCCGCCGTGGGCGTCGATGAAGGCCTGCAGCTCTCCGGCGCCGGTGACGGCGGCCCAGTCCGGCTGCGGCATCCCGAGTTCTTCGAGTCGGGCGCGCATGAGCAGCTTGTCCTGCGCGAACCGCAGCGCGTCCGGGCCGGGGTGAACCGCCACGCCGGCGTCGACGAGAGCATGCAGCACGTCCTGCGGCACATGCTCATGGTCGAACGTCACGACGTCCACCTCGCGCGCGAACGCGAGAACGGTGTCGGCGTTGCGATAGTCGCCCACCGCGGTCGCGGCCGGGGATGCGGACATCCCCTCGTCCTCCGCGAGCACGCGCAGCTCGACCCCGAGCTCCACCGCCGGCGCGATCATCATGCGAGCCAGCTGCCCGCCCCCGACGACTCCCACTCGCAGCGCCATGCCGCTCCTTCCGACTCCTCCATCTTCGCGCACGGACGCGGACGTCGTCGCGGGGGCGACGCCGGGGAGCGACTACGCGCCGGAAGGGACCGGAGGCGGCGGGCCCGGCGGAAGCGGCTGCGCGTCCCGGTGCGCGAGGATCTGGTTCACCTCGACCTGGTCGACGAGCGCCTCATGCACGAGCTCGACGCTCGGGATGTCGGTCAGCCGCAGCGGCTGGTCCACGCCGTTGGACAGCGCGAGCGACCCCGCGCCCCACATCCGCTGCAGCAGACCGCGGCGCACCTGCACGCTGTAGCCGCGCACATGCGTGAGCTCTCGCCGCTTCACGACGAGGACTCCGCGGCGCTCGATGACCCGGCGGGTCGTGATCGTGTACACGTGCGACCACCAGCGCAGGAAGGGCAGGAAAACCAGCAGCAGCACGACGACGCCGGCGGCGGTCAGCAGCATCCAGTTCTCGAACGGTGCGGGCAGGTTGCCATACAGATAGCCGGACGCGCCGGCGACGGCGATGAGCACGAGCGCGGACCAGGTCAGCCGGCGCGCATGACCGCGGAAGCGCGCGACGAGCAGTTCGGGCGTGGGCGCACCCGGAGCGGGCGTCAGCGGCCTGCCGCCATAGCTCGTCGGCTGCGTCATGGTCCCATTGTCACGGTGATCCCCGACACCGCCCGGATCACCCGCCGCATTGCGTCACGCTGCACACTCAGTCAGCGGACGTGGACCACGTCGCCTGCCGAGACGGCGCTCTCGAACTCACCGTCCTGCACGACGACCAGCCGCCCGTCGTGGTCGATGCGCTGAGCGCGGCCGCGCAGCATCTCGTCCCCGGGAAGCGACACGGCGACGTCGCTGCCGATCGTGCTGCACAGGGACTCCACCTCGCCGAGCACGCCCGACGCGGCCGCGTCGCCGCCCGCGGCGATCAGGGCGGACAGCTGCTCGTGCAGCGCGTGGAGATAGTCGGCCAGCAGTCGGTCCTCGTCGCACTCGAGA
>NZ_JBNHGA010000010.1:0-206274 GCF_059090765.1 Arthrobacter sp. Cza30
CGCGGCCGCGTCGCCGCCCGCGGCGATCAGGGCGGACAGCTGCTCGTGCAGCGCGTGGAGATAGTCGGCCAGCAGTCGGTCCTCGTCGCACTCGAGACCGACCGCCTCGAAGGACGTCGCGGTCTCCACCGGCAGGTCGGTGCGTGGCATCCGGGTGTTCACGCCCGAGCCGACGACGACGATGTCAGGGCGTCCGGGAACGACCTCGGCCAGGATGCCGCACACCTTGCCGCCGTCCAGAAGCACGTCGTTCGGCCATTTGAGATCGGCGGAGTGGCCGGTGCCGCGCACCTGCTCCCGCACGGCGCGTGTCATCGCTGCGCCGGCGATGAGCGGGATCCATCCGCGCGACGCGATGGGGAGCCCGTGCCCGTCCACGACGACCGAGACGGCCAGCGCCGTGCCGGGCGGCGCCACCCAAGACCGGTCGAGTCGTCCTCGTCCCGCGCGCTGGTCCGTCGTCAGGAGCAGCGACAGGTGCGGCCACTCGCCGGGCGCCTCGGTGACGTGTCTCACGACGTCGGCATTCGTCGAGTCCGTCGTCTCGACGACGTGCACCCGGGGACTGATCGCAGCGGTGCGGGGATACCCGTCGGGAGGAATCGGCATGGACAACACGGTACGCCTGGAGCTGGGCGCTAAGGTGACGCCATGCGCGCGTCTCGACTCCTCGTCCTGGTCACGGCGATGGGCGTCGCTCTGACGGCGTGCACCGCAACGCCGACGAAGAGCGAACCGTCGGCAACGCCGACAGCCGTGAGCGGTCCGTCGTCAACGCCGACGCCCCACTCATCATCAGAACCTACTGCAACGCCGTCGGCGTCCCCCACCGTGGACGCCGTGTCCGACCCGGGTGCCGATGACGGCGCGCACGAGCAGCTCACGTGCGAGACCATGCTCGACCCGGCGGTCCTGGCCCGACACCAGAGGAACGGGCTCGCATCCCAGGCCAAACCCGTCGAGGTGGCCCACGGGGTCGCGCCTGAGGTCGGGATCAGCTGCCCGTGGGGCCTTGCCGGCATCGGTGGCGGTGAAGCCGACGCTTTCTACACGTGGGCGCGATTCGACCCCGGCACAGTCCAGCAGCTGCGGTCGAGGATGGAGGAGTCCGGCGTCTACCGCATCGAGGACACGCCCGAGGGCACCTACATGATCGACGATAGGCACAAGGGCTGGGCCTACCTCTTCGATGGCCAGGTGATGAAGGCCGCCTTCGCCGAGGAGGACCTCGCCCACATCGTGTGGCCAGGCTGACCCGAATATCCGTGACGCGGTCATCCGTGTCCCGTCCTGCGGTGCGCCTCACCCTCGCGCACAGCCGATCCCGCCCGCCCTTGTGCGAACCCTCCAAGGGATGCCGGATGCCCGCCGATAGGGTGGAACGCGTGACCCACGCGCCCGATCACCCCGACCTGTCGACGACCGCAGGCAAGATCGCCGACCTTCGCGCCCGTTACCAGGAGGCCGTCCTCGATGCCGAGGCGGTGGCCAAGGAGAAGCAGCATGCCAAGGGCAAGGGCACGGCGCGCGAGCGCATCGAGCTGCTGGTCGATCCCGGCAGCTTCGTGGAGCTCGACGAGTACGTGCGCCACCGCACGTCCGCCTTCGGCATGGACAAGTCCCGCCCCTACGGCGATTCCGTCGTGACGGGGGTCGGCACGATCCACGGCCGCACCGTCGCGGTCTACGCGCAGGACTTCTCCACCTTCGGCGGCTCGCTCGGCGAAGTGGCCGGCGACAAGATCATCAAGGTGATGGAGTTCGCGCTGCGCAGCGGCATTCCCGTCGTGGGCATGCTCGACTCCGGCGGCGCTCGCATCCAGGAGGGTGTGGTCGCCCTCGGCAAGTACGGCGAGATCTTCCGCCTGAACACGGCCGCCTCCGGCGTCATCCCGCAGATCTCGATCATCATGGGGCCGGCGGCGGGCGGCGCGGTCTACTCCCCCGCCCTCACCGACTTCGTCGTGATGGTCGACAAGACCAGCCAGATGTTCGTGACCGGGCCCGACGTCATCAAGACCGTCACGGGCGAGGACGTCGGCATGGAGGAGCTGGGCGGCGCCCACACCCACAACACCCGCTCGGGCGTGGCGCATTACCTGGCCGACGACGAGGACGACGCGATCGACTACGTGCGGACGCTGCTGGGGTTCCTCCCCGACAACAACATGTCCGAGCTGCCGGTCTACGAGACCGGATTCGAGTTCGAGACGACGGATGCCGACCGCTCCCTGAACACCGTCATCCCGGATTCCCCGAACCAGCCCTATGACATCCATCAGGTGATCCGCGGGATCGTCGACGCCGAGGACTTCCTGGAGGTGCAGCCGCTGTTCGCGCCGAACATCGTGATCGGGTTCGGCCGCATCGAGGGCCGGTCGGTCGGGATCATCGCGAACCAGCCGTCGCAGATGGCGGGCACGCTCAACATCGACGCCGGCGAGAAGGCCAGCCGCTTCGTGCGGTTCTGCGACGCCTTCTCCATCCCGATCGTGACCCTCGTCGACGTGCCCGGCTACCTCCCCGGCACCGACCAGGAGTGGACCGGCGTCATCCGCCGCGGCGCGAAACTGCTGTACGCCTACGCCGAGGCGACCGTGCCGCTGGTCACCGTCATCCTGCGCAAGGCCTACGGCGGCGCCTACATCGTGATGGGTTCCAAGCAGCTGGGCGCCGACATCAATCTCGCGTGGCCGACGGCCGAGATCGCCGTGATGGGCGGCCAGGGCGCGGTCAACATCCTCTACCGCGGCGAGATCAAGCGCGCGGAGGAGGCCGGCGAAGACGTCGCCGCCGTCCGCACCCGCCTCGCGAACGAGTACACGTACAACGTCGCGTCGCCGTTCCTCGCGGCCGAGCGGGGCGAGCTGGACGGCATCATCGAGCCGGCGCAGACGCGGGTGTCGATCGCGAAGGCGCTGCGGGCGCTGCGGGGCAAGCGCGCGCAGCTGCCGCCGAAGAAGCACGGGAACATCCCGCTGTGACCGCCACCGAGGACAGCGCCGCCGAGGACATCCGGGTCGAGGTGCTCCGCGGATCGCCGACCGAGGAGGAGCTCGCCGCCCTCA
This sequence comes from Arthrobacter sp. Cza30, assembly GCF_059090765.1. Taxonomy (NCBI): domain Bacteria; kingdom Bacillati; phylum Actinomycetota; class Actinomycetes; order Micrococcales; family Micrococcaceae; genus Arthrobacter; species Arthrobacter sp. Cza30. The sequence continues at coordinate 3,069 of NZ_JBNHGA010000010.1, forward strand.
TCGCGGTCGTCACCGCGGCCTACGCCGCCGAGGCGGCGCAGGCGGTCGCCGACGCTCCGAAGCGGTCGGCGTGGGAGCTGTCGCGGCGGGCCCTGCGGCAGCCGCTGCGCCGAGACCTGGGCTGGGGCCCGGTCATCGGGCGCTAGAGCGCCCGCGGAGAGCTCGGATTCCATCTGGCATGTCCAGCGAGCGTCCACTCGCGCATCCCGCTAAGGTTTTTGTCCCCCGAAATACCTACAGACGAGCCGCTTGCGACCTGGCGATACTTGTATCGCTGGAACGCTTCTGCGTTCGGCCGGTCCGACCTCCGTCTCACGGACGCCCCGGATTCGGCCACGCGGACGGTTTTCGGGTAACCGTCCGCGAGGCGAGGGGCGGGCGGCTTCGCCGCCCCTCGCCTCCTTCACACTCCGCCCCCGCCCAGCTCATCCCCCTCCCCCCGCTGGACGGGGGCGTTTCCGTGCAGGAGCGCCCGAGAGCGCGTCAGTTGCGACTGGGGTGGGGAATCTCGCGCCACAAGTCCACGGCGTCCTCGTCGCTCGGCGCGCCGACCGAAGGCGACCGGCCCACCACGGTGACGGCCACGCGCTCATCGGGCGAGGTGCGGATGTAGAGCCGGTCCGAGCTCGCCGTGCGCAGCGTCTCGGCGAGCTGTCCGCGGATGATCGTGAGCGTCTCGTCGTCGAGGCCGTCCAAGCCGCCTTCGTCGAGCACCGTCACGTTCGCCCCGCGGCGCCGGGCGCGCTCCAGCTCGGCGCGCACGTCGTCGTCGAGCAGACGCGGTCCGCGCATCTCGTCGCGCAGCCGCCCTTCGGCCAGTCGCGCCTCCAGGCGGTCCTGGTCGCTGAGGGCGCCGCCGTTCGCGACGGTTCGCGTCAGGACGGGACCGGCGACGGCGAGGGCCTTCTGCACCTGCAGCCGACGCTCCCGCTGCCGGACCGTCTGCGACGCCTGCCACGCGGATGCCGCGCGCTGCAGGCGCGTGAGCCGCGACGTGTCGCGTGCCGCGCGCTCGATCGACCCCACCAGCAACTGCGCGACCGTCACCCACACCACCGCTCCGACCAGGCCCAGCGCCAGGGCCGGCCCCGGTCCCATCCATGCCATGGACGCCACGGCGAGCACGGCGATGCCGATCCACGCGGTCCACGGGCGGCGGCGGACCATCACGATCGTCATGAGAGCGCCGATGCCGCCGAGGTACCACGTCGCGTACAGCTCCGTACGGGCGTCCGGGCCGACGGCGAACGAGATGGCGCTCGGCACGACCGCGGCGCACACGAGCGCCAGCACCTGCGCGAGAACCGGGAGGCGGCGGGGACGACCGATCCCCGTCGCGCGGTCGGAGTCCTCCGCGTCGGGTTCGGTGGTGTCGGTGTCGGGCTGCCACAGGATGCACAGCCACGTCGTGACGAGGTAGAAGGCGAGAGCGACCGTGACGATGAGCGGATCCGGCACCGGCTCCGTCCACCACAGGCCGCGCGCCGCCATGTACGCGGTGAACGCGAGCGCCAGCGTCACGAGCACGTGCTTGACGCTGATCACGACGCCGGCTCCCGCCACTCGAGGCGGACGGTCGTGCCGTCCGGTCCCGTCTCGACATCCGTCGAACCGCCCACCGCGGCGACGCGGGCGATGATCGAGGCGCGGATGCCGAGCCTGTCGTCGGGGATCTCCGCCAGGTCGAATCCGTCGCCGGCGTCGGACACGACGATGCTGATCGCACCGGACCCTGTCGTCACCCGCACCGTCAGCCCCACGCCGTCGGCGTGCTGCACGGCGTTGGCCACAGACTGCGTCGCCGCCAGGGTCAGGGCACGTGCCACCCAGCCCGGCACGATGGGGCTGGGTTCGGTGATCGAGCGCTCCACGACGAGTTCGACGCCGAGCTCGGCCGCGGCCGCCTCGATGTCATCGGCGATCTCGTCCGCCGCTCGCGGGTCGTCGTCGCCGTCGCCGCCATCGGCCTCCGTTCCGGCGAGCCCCGTGAGGGCCTCGCGCGCCATGGTCGCCGCCAGCGTCCGCTCCCGCGGGGTCTGGGCGCGCTCGGCGGCGATGAGGGCTGCCAGCACGCTGTCGTGCATCAGCGCCGCCATGGCCATGCGCTCCTGCTCGGCCGCGTCGGCTGCGGCAGCGTCCGCATAGGACGACACCGCACGGGTGCGCGTCTCGTCGACGTTCGTGGCCATCGAGCGCAGCAGCCAGCCGAGTGCGAGGAGGACGCCGCCGAGGATCAGGGCGAACGACACGTCGAGCCCGAGGATCATCCAGAACTTGCTGTGGAACCCGCCCTGGATGAGACGCACCACCCCGAACAGCACCGGCGCGAGCACCGTCCACGCGATCTGCAGCGGCAGCGGGAAGGCGAGCACGGCTGCGAGGGTCGCGATGTTGACCAGGTACCAGATCCAGGGCTCGTCGATCGAGCGCGGCTGCACACCGGCGGTCGCGACCGGCCAGGCGGCGAGCGCGAGCACGTACAGCACCGCGAAGGCGCCGGCGCAGAGGCGGACCGCCCGATCCAGGAAACAGGCGATGATCATGATCGCGAGCGGACCGAACACCGCGACCATGAGCGGCTCGTGCCACCCCGCACGTTCGTCTCCCGGGGCGCTGAGGGCGGTGAGGAAAGCTTGAACCCCCAGGATCAGCGAGCCGATGCCGGCGGCGATCGTGATGATGCGGTCGACGCGCGAACGGGTGAACGAGCCGACGCCGGATCGAGCATCCCGGGGGTGTGCGATCTGCCCCCAGGCGGTGTCCAGTGCGCCCGTCGGCTCAGCGCTCACGCGCGACGTCCCCTGCTTCCGCCTCGGAATCGGCGAGGATGCCGTCCTCCATCGCACGCCGCAGCAGGTCGACCTTCGTCGGCGCCGGTCGGCCGACCTCGACGTACTTCACCCGGACGCGGGTGATGTTCTCCTTGGCGGTCGAATACGCCACGCCCAGGCGCTCGGCGACGACCTTGAGCGGCAGCCCCGCGGCGTAGAGCCGCAGCACGTCGCGCTCCCGCGCCGACAGCTGCGCGTCGGCGAAGTCGCGGTCCCCTTCGACCGCGCTCGCCCACTCCACGTTGTTCAGCGGCTCACCCTTGGCAACCGTCCGCACCGCGGCGATGACGTCGTCGATGGGCGAGGACTTGCTGACGATGCCGGCGGCGCCCGCCGCGAGCGCCTCACGCACGGCGGCGGGGCGGTCGGCGACGCTGTGGATGATGACGCTCGACCCGTCGGTCACCAGCCGGCTGACGTTGTCGGTGACCGTCGTGCCGTCGCCGAGCGTCAGATCGAGGACGACCACGTCGGCCGGCGGGGCGGACGAGCGTCGACGCCACTGCAGGTACTCCTTGACGTTGCTGCCGGAGAAGACCACCTGCGTGGTGCCGCTGCGCAGGCAAGCCGCCTCGAGCCCGAGCCGCACCGACTCGTGGTCGTCGATGAGAGCCACGCGCGTCATGGTCGCAAGCCTAGCGAGGAGCGCGCTGACGGGTGAGCGCTGTCACCGCCTCGACGTGATGCGAGTTCGGGAACAGGTCGATCGCCTGCACAGACGCCGTCTCGTATCCGGCCTCGCGGAAGGTGGCGAGGTCACGTGCGAGGGCGACCGGATCGCAGGCGACGTACACCACGGTGGCGGGAGAGAGCGCGGCGATGCCCTCGACGACCTCGCGTCCGGCTCCCGAGCGGGGCGGATCGAGCAGCACGACGCCGCGCGACAGACGCTCGCGCTCCGGAACGGATGCCTCGGCCGCGCGTCGTGCCAGCCAGCGGTCGACGCGGCCGGTCTCTGCCCGCGCCCCGACCCACTCCGCCAGGTTCTCCCCGGCGTGCTCGGTCGCGCGGGGGTCGGATTCGACCGTCGTGACCCGAGTGCTCGGGCCGCCCAGGTCGCCGAGCGCGGCGGCGAAGAGCCCCACGCCGCCGTAGAGGTCCAGATGCGACGCGTCGGGATCCAGCGCGGGGCCGTCCGGCCGCACGACCCTCAGCGACTGCATCACCGTCGCGGTGAGCGAGTGGGCCGCGAGGCGGTGCACCTGCCAGAAGCCCTCGGCGTCGACTCGGAACTCCCGGCCCCCGACGCGCTCGATCACCACCTCTCGCGCGCGCGGATGCTGCGCGTTCGCTCCGGCCTGGCGTGGACGTGCGCCGCCCCGGCGGGGTGCGGCATGCCGCGCGCGCTCGGGGCGAGGCAGCACCCGGACGCGTCCGTCAGCGGGCTGCACGAGATCCACGCGACCGGGCTCGGCCGCGCGCAGCGCGCGCGCCGCCGCCTCGACGTCCGGTGTCGCCAGCGGGAGCTCCTCGACGGCGATGACGCGGTGGCTGCGTGCGGCGTACGGCCCGACCCGCCCGTCCTCGTCCACGTGCAGGCTCACCCGCGTGCGCCAGCCCGTGCCGTCGGACGTCTCGGCGGCCTCGGCGCCGCCGCCCTCGGGCCCGAACGCCGGCGTGATGGCGACCGGCACGTCGACCCCGCCGATCCGGTGCAGCGCGTCGCGCAGCACGCGCAGCTTCAGCTCGCGCTGGTGGTCCGGGCTGATATGGCCGAAATCCGCCCCGCCGGGCCGCGCCTCAGGCGGCACGGCGATGTCGGCCTGCCGCCACACATGCGGGCGGCGGTGCGGCGAGGCATCCAGCACCTCCAGCGCCTCGGCGCGCCAGAACGCCTTCTTCCGCGTGTCGGTCACCCGCACGCGGACGCGCTCCCCGGGGACGGCGTCGGGGACGAACACGACGCGTCCTTCGTGGCGGCCCACGAACACACCGCCGTGGGCCACATCGGTGATGTCCAGATCGAGGATGTCACCCGGTTCCGTCACGGGAACGAGCCTACGCGCCGCGGCTGGACCGGGATGAGCCCGGGCACCCCTGCTCGCTACGGTGGTCGCATGCGCGTGTGCCTCGCCTCCACCTCGCCCGCCCGCCTGATGCTGCTGCAGCAGTTCGGCATCCGTCCGCTCACCGTGGCGCCCGAGGTGGACGAGGAGGCGGTGATCGCCTCCGTCGAGGCCGCCGAGTCGCGCCGCCTGGCACCGGACGAGCACGTGCTGCTGCTGGCACGCCGTAAGGCCGCCGATGTCGCGGCGCGCCTCGCCGACGACATACCTGACTTCGACGGCATCGTCATCGGCGGCGACTCCATGTTCGAGCTCGACGGCGAGATCCTCGGCAAGCCGTACACACTCGAGAACGCGATGGCGCGCTGGCGGGCGATGCGCGGGCGCACCGGCGTGCTCCATTCCGGGCACGCCGTCGTGCGTGTGCAGCCGGGCGAGCACGCGCGCGAGGTCCACGCGACGGCCGAGGCCTCCGTGACCTTCGTCGATGACGTGACGGATGCCGAGATCGAGGCCTACGTCGCCACCGGCGAGCCGCTGCACGTCGCCGGCGCGTTCACCGTCGACAGCCTCGGCGGCGCGTTCATCTCACGAGTCGACGGCGACCCGTCGACGGTGGTGGGGATGTCGGTCTCCACGCTGCGGCGCCTCGTCCGCGACCTGGACGTCGAGTGGACGTCGCTGTGGCACACCGTCGACCCGTCCCTCGACGGCTCGGCCGCGGGCTCGCAGGCGTAGGCCGCGCGACACACCGAGGTTGTAGTAGGAATCCCACGTTTCTCGTCGGTTCTTGTACGAACCGGTCAAAAGCGGTGGGTACCCCGTCGGTAGGCTGGCATCCATGCCCCGAATCGCCAAGGTTCTCGTTGCCAACCGCGGCGAGATCGCCGTACGCGTCATCCGCGCCGCCCGTGACGCCGGCAAGTCCTCGGTCGCCGTCTACGCCGACCAGGACCGCGACGCCCTGCACGCACGGCTCGCCGACGAGGCCTATGCGCTCGAGGGCTCCACGAGCGCCGAGACCTACCTGTCGATCGACAAGATCCTGTCGGTGGCACGGCGCTCGGGCGCCGACGCGGTCCACCCCGGCTACGGCTTCCTCGCCGAGAACGCCGACTTCGCCCGTGCCGTCATCGGCTCGGGGCTGATCTGGATCGGCCCCTCCCCCGAGGCGATCGAGGCGCTCGGCGACAAGGTGACCGCTCGCCACGTCGCCGAGAAGGTCGGCGCACCCCTCGCTCCGGGCACGCCGGGGCCGGTCTCCGGCGCCGACGAGGTCGTCGCCTTCGCCCAGGAGCACGGACTGCCGATCGCGATCAAGGCCGCGTACGGCGGCGGCGGACGCGGCCTGAAGGTGGCGCGCACCCTCGACGAGGTGCCCGAGCTGTTCGAGTCGGCCACGCGCGAGGCGATCGCGGCGTTCGGCCGCGGCGAGTGCTTCGTCGAGAAGTACCTCGACAAGCCGCGGCACGTCGAGACCCAGTGCCTCGCGGATGCCGCCGGCAGCGTCGTGGTCGTCTCCACCCGCGACTGCTCGCTGCAGCGGCGCCACCAGAAGCTCGTCGAGGAGGCCCCGGCGCCCTTCCTCACCGATGAGCAGAACCGCGTGCTGTACGAGGCATCCAAGGCCATCCTCAAGGAGGTCGGCTACGTCGGCGCCGGAACATGCGAGTTCCTCATCGGCGCCGACGGCACCATCTCGTTCCTCGAGGTCAACACCCGCCTGCAGGTGGAGCATCCGGTGTCGGAGGAGGTCACGGGCATCGATCTCGTCCGCGAGCAGTTCCGCATCGCCGAGGGCGAGCAGCTCGGCTACGACGACCCCGCCCCCGAGGGGCACTCGATCGAGTTCCGCATCAACGGCGAGGACCCCGGGCGCAACTTCCTGCCGCAGCCGGGCCCCATCCACGTCTTCAAGACCTTCGGCGGCCCTGGCCTGCGCCTGGACTCCGGCGTCACCGCCGGCGACAGCGTCTCGGGCGCGTTCGACTCTCTGCTGGCGAAGATCATCGTGAGCGGTCGGAACCGCACCGAGGCGCTCGAGCGGGCACGCCGCGCGCTCGACGAGTTCGAGGTCGCCGGCCTTCCGACCGTCCTGCCCTTCCACCGCAAGGTCGTGCGCGACCCCGCCTTCACGGCCGAGGACGGCCGCTTCGGCGTCTACACCCGATGGATCGAGACGGAGTTCGTCAACGACATCCCGGCATGGGACGGCGAGCTCGAAGCGCCCAAGCCGGCTGAGAGCCGCCACACGGTCGTCGTCGAGGTCGCCGGGAAGCGGCTCGAAGTCAGCCTGCCCGATCGCGTCATGGCGCCCGTCGGCACCGCCGGCCGTCCTGCCGCGGTCCCGCCGTCGCGCCGCTCGCACGCCACGACCGTCGTCTCGGGCGCCTCCGGCGACGCCGTCAAGGCCCCGATGCAGGCGACGATCGTCAAGGTCGCCGTCGAGGAGGGTCAGGAGGTCGTCAAGGGGGACCTCGTGGTGGTGCTCGAGGCGATGAAGATGGAGCAGCCCATCCAGGCGCACAAGGACGGCCGCGTCGGTGCGATCAACGCCGCGCCGGGCACGACCGTCTCCGCCGGTCACCAGCTCCTCACCATCTCCTGACGCGACCCGGGCGCTCCGCATCCCGGGACCCGTCGAGTACGCACGGTCTCGTCGAGTCCGCATGCTGCCGGCGTCATCGACGTGCGTACTCGGCGACGACGCGCGGTCTCGACACGGAAAGCTTCCGCGAGACGGGGCTGGCAGGATGGCGGCATGGATGCTCCCCTGGACGCCGGCTCTGCTGAGGTCGAGGTCTCGGCGCTGGCGATCAACGTCGTGATCCCGCCCGAGCTGCGCTGGAGGGACACCAGACGCGACGAGGAGTTCGAGCTGCAGTCGCTCACGGTCCGGCTGCTTCCCGACAACACGCTGGCCGTGAAGGCCTACGGACGTCCGGTCGCGGGCGGTCGAGGCGCGTACGTGTCCTTCCGCATGCCCGAGCGCCCCGAGCTCATCGCCCTCGTCGAGGCGGCGGCGACGCGCGCCGCCGCCCTCTGGGGCTCCCACCGCGGTCTCGTCTAGACACGAGACCGGGCCGGGATCAGCCGCCGATGATCTTGTTGTCCACCAGGTGCATGGCGCGCGCGGCATCCGTGATGCTGCTCGACAGCGAGGGGTACACCGCGAACACGCGCGACACCTGGTCGACGGTGAGGCGCCGCTCCACGGCGATCGCGATCGGGTAGATCAGCTCGGATGCCCGCGGACCGACGATGACGCCTCCGATCACGGTGCCGCTCCCTTCGCGCGCGATGAGCTTGACGAAGCCGTCCTTGATGCCCATCATCTTCGCCCGCGGGTTCGCCGCCAGCGGCAGCTTGTGCACCATGCCGTTGATGCGGCCCTCCTGGATGTCCTTCTCCTGCCACCCGATCGTCGCGATCTCCGGCGCGGTGAAGATGTTGGAGGTGATGCGGCGCGGCTCCAGCGGGATGACGACGTCGCCCAGCGCATGGAAGACCGCGGTGCGCCCCTGCATCGAAGCGACCGAGGCCAGTGGCACGAAGGTCGTGCAGTCGCCGGCGGCGTAGATGTTCGGCACCGACGTGCGCGCGACGCGGTTGACCTGGATGTAGCCGGAGTCGGTCATCTGGATACCGGCCTGCTCCAGCCCGATGTCCTTGGTGTTGGGCACCGCGCCGACGGCCATGAGGCAGTGGCTTCCCTCGATCCGGCGTCCGTCGCTGAGGGTCACCACGACGCCGTCGCCGACGTTCTCGACCTTCTCGGCGCGAGACTTCGACAGCACCGTCATGCCGCCGCGCTTGAACACCTTCTCGAGCACGGTCGCCGCATCCGCGTCCTCGCCGGGGAGCACCTGGTCGCGACTGGAGACCAGCGTGACCTTGGAGCCGAGGTTCATGTACGCGCCGGCGAACTCCGCACCCGTGACACCCGAGCCGACCACGATGAGATGCTCGGGAAGATCGGTCATGTCGTACAGCTGCGTCCACGTGAGGATCCGCACGCCGTCGGGCCGGGCCGACGGCAGCTGACGCGGTGAGGCCCCGACCGAGATGACCAGCGTGTCGGCCTCGATCCGGTCGAAGTCCGTGCCGCCCGGTCCCGTGGACACCACGACCGCGTTCTCGCCCTCGAGCCGCCCGTGCCCGGAGACGATCCGGACGCCGGCCTCGACCAGAGCCGCTCGCATGTCGTCGGACTGCTGGCGGGCCAGCGACAGCAGGCGCCTGTTCACGGCGCGCAGGTTGATAGCGATCTCGGGCTTGAGGGGCTTGCCCTCCGTGCCCTTGGCGAACAGCTGGACGCCCAGATCGCTCGCCCCGGCGATCGCGACGGCGGCATCGGCCGTGGCGATGAGCGTCTTCGAGGGCACCACGTCGGTGATCACCGCGGACCCGCCGATGCCCGCGCGCTCGACCACGGTCACCTCTGCTCCGAGCTGCGCGGCCGCCAGCGCCGCCTCATAGCCTCCGGGTCCGCCACCGATGATGGCGACGCTCTGCGTGCGCTCGAAGCTCATGGACATGGAATCCATTCTCTCGTGACGGATGCTGCCCCGATGACACGCCCCCACCTCCCGGGGCGCGGCAGAACGGCAGCGCGGCATCCTATCCTCTCGACACACGACACCCCGCACGGGGCGGGTCGCTGGCCCCCGCGACCGGGCGTTCCTAAAGTGGGGGCATGTCACAAGCTCTGGGCAACCCCCTCGACGATCCTGCCGCCGACCCGTTCGAGGTCGCCGCGACCGCCGCCGAGGACATCGCCCGCATCACCGGCGTCGAGCGCCACGACATCGCGCTCACCCTCGGCAGCGGCTGGGGCAAGGCCGCAGAGCTGCTCGGCGAGACGACGGCGTCGTTCCCCGCCACGCAGGTGACGGGGTTCAGCGCGCCCGCCCTCGCCGGACACGTCGGCACCCTCCGCAGCGTCGTCACGCCGAAGGGCCACCGCGTACTCGTCATCGGCGCCCGCACCCACTTCTACGAGGGCCACGGCGTACGGCGCGTCGTGCACAGCGTGCGCACCGCGGCCGCGACTGGGGCGCGCACGATGGTCCTCACCAATGGGGCCGGCGGCATCAAGGGCACCTGGCAGCCGGGTCAGCCGGTGCTGATCAGCGACCACATCAACCTCACCGGCGCCTCGCCGCTCGAAGGCGCGACCTTCATCGACCTCACCGACCTGTACTCGCTGCGCCTGCGCGACCTCGCCCGGTCGGTGGATCCCTCGCTCGATGAGGGCGTGTACTGCCAGTTCCGGGGGCCGCAGTACGAGACCCCCGCCGAGGTGCAGATGGCGAAGTCGTTCGGCGGACACATCGTGGGGATGTCGACGGCCCTCGAGGCCATCGCGGCACGGCAGGCGGGCATGGAGGTGCTCGGCTTCTCGCTCATCACCAACATGGCCGCCGGCATCCAGAAGACTCCCCTGAGCCACCAGGAGGTCATCGACGCCGGCCGGGAGGCCGAGCCGGTGATCTCATCCCTTCTCGCGCGCGTGATCGGAGCACTGTGAGCGACCACGACGAGGTCCCCGCCGCGGACCCCCAGCACCAGGAGCCCGCGCCGGACGCCGTGCCGGCGGCCGAGCCCGACGAGATCCTCACCGCCGCGCGGACGTGGCTCGCGCAGGACCCCGATCCCGAGACCCGCGCCGAGCTCCGCGCCCTCATCGACGCGGCGGCATCCGGCGACGACGAGGCCCGCATGGACCTGGCCGAGCGTTTCTCCAAGCGGCTGGCATTCGGCACCGCGGGACTGCGGGGGCAGCTCGGCGCAGGCAGCAACCGCATGAACCGCGTGCTCGTCGCCCAGGCGGCCGCGGGGCTCGCCGCCTACGTCCGGGAGCGGGCCGGGATGCCTCCGGCCACGGGCGTGATCCCCGTGGCATCCCATGCTGCTCCGCCGGACCGGGTCGGCTCGGCGCTCGACGAGGCGCCCGGCATCCTCGAGGGCGCTCCCATCGTGGTGATCGGCTACGACGGACGCCGCAAGTCGGACGTGTTCGCACGCGACTCCGCCGAGATCTTCGCGGGAGCGGGTCTGCGCGCGGTCCTCCTGCCGCGACTCCTGCCCACGCCGGTCCTCGCCTTCGCGGTGCGTCACTACGGCGCCGCTGCCGGGGTCATGGTGACCGCCAGCCACAACCCGCCGGACGACAACGGCTACAAGGTGTACCTCGGAGGCGCCGACCAGGGGTCGCAGATCGTCTCGCCCGCGGACGCCGAGATCGCCGCGCACATCCAGCGGGTGGCCGACGACGGCGACGTCAGCCGCCTGCCCCGCTCGACCGCGTACGAGCACGCCACCGAGGACGTGATCGACGCCTACATCGCCGCGACGGCGGCCGTCGCCCCCGCGACCGCCGGCGCGCAGGGGCTGCGCTGGGTGTACACCGCCATGCACGGCGTCGGCTGGGAGACGCTCTCGCGCATCCTCGAGGCAGCCGGGTACCCGACGCCGATCCCCGTCACCGCGCAGCTCGATCCCGATCCGACCTTCCCGACTGTGGCGTTCCCCAATCCGGAGGAGCCCGGCGCGATGGACCTCGCCTTCCTCGCCGCCCGGGAGGCGGACGCCGATCTCATCATCGCCAACGACCCCGATGCCGACCGGCTCGCGGTCGCCATCCCGGACGAGACCGCCGACGGCGGATGGCGCCGGCTCAGCGGCAATGAGATCGGGCTTCTGCTGGGCTGGCGGGCGGCACAGCGCGCCGCGAGCGAGGGATCGACCGAAGACGCCTCGCTGGCGTGCTCCCTGGTCTCCTCGCCGGGTCTGCAGACCGTCGCCGAGCACTACGGGATGGGATTCCACGCGACGCTCACCGGCTTCAAATGGATCTCCCGCGCTCCTGGCATGGTGTACGGCTTCGAGGAGGCACTGGGCTACCTGGTGAACCCCGAGACGGTGCGCGACAAGGACGGGATCTCGGCCGCGATCGCGGTGCTCGGAATGGTGTCCGAGGCGCGCGACCGGGGCGCGACGCTCGCCGACCTGCTGACGGAGTTCGACCAGACCTTCGGCTCGTTCGCGAGCGATCAGGTGTCGGTGCGGGTGCAGGACGTCTCGCAGATCGTCCGGGTCATGGCCTCGTTGCGCGCTCGGCACCCGGAAGCGATCGGCGAGGTCGCCGTCGACCGTGTCGACGACCTGCTGGAGGGCGCGGACGACCTGCCGCCGGGCGACGTGCTGCGACTGTGGCTCGCCGACGGCTCGCGCGTCATCATCCGACCCAGCGGCACCGAGCCCAAGCTCAAGCTCTACCTCGACGTGCGCGGCGACTCGCGGGAGGAGGCGGCCGGACGGATCGCCGCTCTCGCCGACGGCGCGCGGGCGCTGCTGTCCGAGTACGGCGGCTGAGCCGCGCCCGGTCGCCGGTCACGAACCGGACACCGCGTGTCCGCGGCCTCTGCTAGAGTCGCGCGGCGGTTCCGTCATGGCGGAACCGCACGGGGGAACCGGGACGGCACGAGGAGCGATGATGACGAGCGCGCACGACCACGAGACGACGGATGCGGCGGGCGCGGCATCCCCTCCTCCCCCGACCTCTCCCCTCGGGGCACCGGGCGTCGCGGGCGCGGTCGACGCGTCGCCCGACTCGGACGGCGCCGGTGCGGGCACCGCCGCAGAGACGAAGGCGGACCCGCCGCACTGGCTGCGCAACGTCGCGCTGTTCCTTTCCGGGCAGACGGTGAGCCTGTTCGGCTCGATGCTCGTGCAGTACGCGGTGTTCTGGTACCTGACGATCACCTATCAGTCGGGGCTGGTGATGACCCTGGCGGCGGTGTTCGGCTTCCTCCCCCAGGCCATCGTGTCGATCTTCGGCGGGGTGTGGGCTGATCGCCACAACCGCAAGTTCCTCATCATGGGCGCCGACACGGTCATCGCCGCATCGACGCTCGCCCTGGCGCTCATCATGATGACCGGATACGACGAGGTGTGGCTGATCTTCGCGACGCTCGCCATCCGCTCGGCGGGCGCGGGCATCCAGACGCCGGCGATGTCGGCGCTGATCCCGCAGCTGGTCCCGACCCGCAACCTCATCCGCATCAACGGCATCAACGGATCCATCCAGTCCGCGATGGCGCTGCTCGCGCCCGCCGCGGCCGGCGCGCTGTTCGCCTGGGCTTCCGCCACCAGTGACGGCGGAGCGCGATCCCTGCTGCCGATCTTCTTCATCGACGTCGTCACGGCGGTGATCGGGGTCGGCATCCTGGCGCTCATTCCCGTCGCGACGATCCGCCGCGCCGCGGACACCCACACGGGGTACTTCGCCGACCTGGTCGACGGCGTCCGCTACGTCGCCCACCACGCGTTCGTCCGGTGGCTGCTGGTGCTCTTCGCGATCATCTTCCTGCTGACGGTCGCGCCCTCGAACCTCACACCGCTGATGCTGGTGCGCTCCTTCCCCGCCGGCGAGGAGCAGGACGTCATCAACCTGGCGGTGCTGGAAGTCGCGTTCAGCGTCGGCATGATGCTCGGCGGCATCCTGGTGGCGTCGTTCTTCGCCAAGCGCAGCCGCATCGGGCTCATCGTGGTGTCGTCGCTCGTCTTCGGCGCGCTCTCGATCGGGCTGGGGCTGTCGCCGAGCGTGTGGATCTTCTTCGGCTTCATGTTCCTGGTGGGCCTCGCAGTGCCGTTCTTCTCCACGCCGTCGATGACGCTGCTGCAGGAGACGGTGGAGCCCGAGCGGCAGGGTCGCGTCTTCGGCTTCGTGGGCATCGTGATGGCCGTCGCCATGCCGATCGGCATGGTCGCCTTCGGGCCGTTGGCCGATGTGATGCCGATCGAGGTGCTGCTGGTCGCGGCCGGCGTGCTGACGTTCGTCGTGGTGGGCCTCGCCGTCTGGCTTCCGGCGGGTCGGCGCGCGATCACCGCGGCACGGCGCGCGGCCGAGGTCGCCGATCACGACCCCGCCGCGGCGGCCGTGGCAGTGGAAGCGGAGATGCACGGGAAGGACGTGTGAGCGCGTGCTGCTGACGACACCGGTCACGCTCGAGAGCGCCCACGTCCGCCTCGAGCCGCTCGACCTCGCACACGAGGCGGACCTTGCGGAGGCCGCGGTCGGGCTGGAGCACGCGTGGTACACCTCCGTGCCGCGCCCGGACCGGGTGCGCGCGGACATCGAGCAGCGGCTGGCATGGCGGGACCAGGGCACGATGAACCCGTGGGCGGTGCGCCGGCTCGACAGCGACCGTGTCGTCGGCATGACCACCTTCTGCAACATCGACCAGGACAACCGCCACGTCGAGATCGGGCACACCTGGCTCGGCGTCGACGCGCAGCGCACGGCCGTCAACTCGGCGTCCAAGCTCCTCCTGCTCTCGCACGCCTTCGAAACGTGCGACGCCATCGCCGTGGAGCTGCGCACCCATTGGCACAACCGCCAGTCGCGCGAGGCGATCGCGCGTCTGGGCGCCAAGCAGGACGGTGTGCTGCGCAACCACCGTCTCGGGCCCGACGGAACCCTGCGCGACACCGTGGTGTTCTCGATCCTCCCGCACGAGTGGCCGGCCGTGAGGCTTGGCCTCGAGCGCCGTCTCGGTCGAGGCTGACCGCCGCGACGGGGTGCCGTCGCCCAGGGTCGTCGGCCGCTGTTGTCGCGGCATCCCGCCCCTCGTCGGTTTGGGGCGCGTTCGATACGTTCGGGGCGCGAACGTCACGGTGCCGAGGGACGGAATGCGCCCCGGACGCTGTCCGCCGCGCCTCCCGGGGTCGGCGGCATCCGGTCCCGTTGGCGGTTTGGGGCGCGTTGCGTACGTTCGGGGCGCGAACGTCACGGAGCGACGCGACGAAGTGCGCCCCGAACGCCCGCTGTCTGCCGCCACCCGGCGTAGGTCGTCCCCGCTCCTCCACAGGCACCGGAGCGTCCACAGATCGGGTCCTCGCCGCAAGGCTCGACCGCTCGCCGGAGCACACTCGACGGGTGTCATCGATGCCGTTGCTGCGCCGGGATGAGCTTCTCGCACAGGGCCACAGGCCGACGGAACTCGCTCGTGCCGTGCGAGCCGGCCGCCTCGTGCGGGTACGGGCGGGGGTGTACGCGCCGGCCGCGATGTGGGATGCCGCGAAGCCGGAGCAACGGGTCATCGCCCGCGCGCATGCTCTGGACGTGATCTCGCGTGAGCGACCGATCTTCTCTCACGAGACGGCCGCCGCTCTGCACGGGCTGGCGCTGTACAGGCCGTCCCGAGATCGGGTGCATGCCATCGTTCCTGCGCGGCGACCTGGCGCCGCCGAAGGAGTCGTCCGTCACCGCGGCGACCTCGGCGCCGAAGATGTGGTCGAGCGCCGCGGTCTCCTGTGCACTTCTCTCGCCCGCACGGTCTCCGACGTCGCACGGACAGCGACCTTCGAGCAGGCGGTCACCATCGCCGACGGCGCTCTTCGCCGACTCTTCGTATCCGGTCCGGACCGCTACGACGCCGCGGCGGCAGGCGGGTACAAGCAGACCGTCCTGGACATCGTCAAGCGATCCGCCCACGGACAGACGAACGCGGGACGCGTGCTGCGGTTCGCGGACGGACGTGCACAGCTCCCCGGTGAGAGCGTGAGCCGCGTTCGCCTCCGCGCCCTGGGCTTTCGCGACATCCGGTTGCAGGTCGCCGTCCCCGCTCCGCGGCGCGGCGCGTTCCACTACGTCGATTTCGGGCTGGAGGATGCCGTCGCCTTCGGAGAGTTCGACGGCGCGATCAAGTACACCGACGGCGCGCTGCTGAACGGACGCTCGACGTTCCAGGTTCTCGATGAGGAGAAGCAGCGCGAGGACTGGATCCGGGGGGTCACGCAGCGGCGATATGCGCGATGGGGTTGGCCGCACATCGATAGCCCGGAGGTCCTGGGTGCCCGGCTGGCGGCGTTCGGCATCCACCCGCCCCGCTGACGAGGACCCGTCGGCGCTTTCCAGTCGGGGCGCGAACTGGACGTTCGGGGCGCGATCGTCACATCGTCGAGGGACGGAATGCGCCCCGAACCCGAGGAAGTGGGCACGCCGCTGAACAGCATTCCCATCCACCCACCTCGCTGACTGCGCGCCGGCGGTCTCCGGGTTCGGGGCGCGAACCGGACGTTCGGGGCGCGATCGTGACACCGTTCACGGGCGGAATGCGCCCCGAACCCAGATTCGACGAGCGCCGTCTCGGTCGAGGCTGACCGCCGCGACGGGGTGCCGTCAGCCGTCGATGACGGCTACCAGCTCGTCGAGGAATCCGCCGAAGTCCGACGATCGGCGGACGATCCGCTGCACGCTGTCACGCTCGGAGAACACCTCGACGAACTGCTCGAACACCGTCTGGAACGCCTCACGGTCGCTCTCCGAGAACGCCACGAGCGCCACGACCTGCACCCGCCCCTCGCCCCAGGGCATGGACGGATCGGCGATGCCGATGGCGATGGCGGTCCGGGATGCCGTCATGCCGATCGCGTGCGGCACGGCGAGCGCGTCGGTGAAGGCGGTGGAGGACAGGCGCTCGCGCTGAATCGCGCGCTCGACGTAGTCGTCGTCGATCACGCCGGTTCCGACGAGCCGGGCTCCGAGCGAACGGATCACACCCTCCTCGCCGAGCGCCGGATCCAGGCCGCGGACGAACGCGGAGGGCTCGAAGTACCGCTCCAGCTCCCGGCGCAGGCGCGCGAGGCGCCGGGAGCGCCGGATCCGGCCGGCGGCCGTCTGCACGCGTTCGACGTCCGCACCGGTCAGGAAGGGCTGGATGCGCACGATGCGGTCGCCGACGACCGGAGGCTCGATGGTCGTGAGCACCAGATCCGTGTCGATCGAACGCCAGTCCGGATCGACGCGCGTCTCGACCCCGACCACCTCGATCGCCTGTCCGAGCGACCGGTCGACGCTCGAGCGCAGCAGCTCATGCAGCTCGTAGTATCCGGGGCAGACGATCGTGGCGGTGAGCAGCTGGTCCGCGCGCCGGCTTCGCTCCAGCCGGCCGCCGACGTGCATCGCGATGTACGCGATCTCGTCGTCCAGGAGCGGGATGCCGAGCCGCTCATGCAGCCCGTTGGCGATGAAGACCGCCACCTCGAAGATCATCGGGTAGGTCGACTTGAGCGAGCGGGTCAGCGGGTTGCGGGACCACGCCTGCTCCCTTGCGCGCTGACGCAGGTTCTGCACGTGCAGCGCGAGGCGCAGCAGGAAGTCCTCGTGCACGATGTCGACGAGGAACTCGGCGGCGGCCTGCTCGACGACGGACCGGACCGCCGACTCCACCTCGGGATCGATCTGCGCCCGCGTCTGCTCGCGCGCTCCGGCGATCGCCGCCCCGGGCGCGACCACGCGCGTCAGCACGAGCATCGCGAGGTGGCGCACATCTCCGCTTCCGAGGCGGACGCCGAGGTGACGCTCGGCCAGCTCGGCGATGACCGCCTCGATCTCGGACTGCTCCGGCCGCGCGCCGGCGTCGACCGCGTCGCCTGCTTCGAGCGGACGGTCGCGTGCCACCCGGTCGGCGGCGATCGCGATGTGCATCACGACGTCGCCGATGCCGAACTCGTTGACGAACCACCCCAGCGCGCCCAGCCGCGCGACGAGGTCCGTCTTGAAGGGGCCGAACGCACGAGCCCCCACCGATCCCTCCCCGAGGGTTCGTCGCAGCGCCACCAGGTCGAAGGAGCCGGCGTCCATCTCGTCGTGCGCCAGACGGCTGAGCAGTCGCCGCTGAGCGGCCTCCGTGCCCCGCAGCCGCGCGCGCGATGCCGAGCGCTCGAGGGTGAGATCCGTTCCGCCGAGCAGGCCGCGCACGCGAGCGAGGTCACCCTCGAGCGTCGCCGATGAGACGTGGAGCGCGTCGGCCGTGTCGAACACGTCGATGCCGTCGGCATTGTCCAGGAGCGCGCGCACGAGGGTGTGCAGCCGGTCCCGTGGCGTGCCCGTCTCCCCTTCGACCCGCAGGGCCTGTGCCGCATCCGGACCGGCGCGGTAACCGTGCGATCCGGACTCGACGGCGACACCCGGCGCCACGCGCGCGTTCAGGGCCGTCACATAGGACCGGACGCTGCGCGGGGTCACCCCCAGCGCGTCGGCGAGCGTGGCGGCCGTCGCCCATTCCCCTTCGCGCACGAGCAGGCCCAGCAGCCGGTCCTGACGTGCTCGGGTCACCGTGACAGTCAACCACGCCGACTTCCACGCGGCTCCGGCACGTGGCATCCGGTGGGCGTGGATTTTCCGCCCCTGCGGAAGAAGGACTGGTTGTCGGCTCCCAGCCGCTTCACAAGAATGACTTCGGAGGAGGCGGATCGATGAGGATCCTGGTGGTCTGCGGAGCGGGTGCCTCGAGCACCTTCGTCGCACAGCGCGTGCGTCACGCCGCTCACGACCGGGGTCTGTCGTACACCGCCTTCGCCGGCACCGAGCAGTCGCTCCCGATCGACCTCGATGCCGCCGACGTCGTCCTCGTGGGACCGCATCTGGCTCATGCGCTCGAGCGCATAGAGCGGGACGCGGCCGCTCGGGGCACGAAGGTCGTGCTGCTGCCGCCGGATGTCTTCGGAGATCTGGATGGCGCGCGGACGCTGTCGCTGATCCACGACGTCGTCGGCGCGCCCGGGGACCGGCTTCCCGGCCCCGGCCCGGCGGTCGAGCGACCGGCGCCGGACTGATCGGGACCGACCACGCACCACCGTCCATCGACAGAGAGGTCACCATGCCGCCCATCTCCCGCACGGTCCGGATCGGGTCGTCCCACGGCCTGCACGCCCGCCCCGCGAAGCTGTTCGCGCAGGCGGCCAAGGACGCGGGCATCCCGGTCACGATCGCGAAGGACGCCGGCAGCCCCGTGAACGCGGCCAGCATCCTGGGCGTCATCGCGCTGGGCGTCGAGCGAGGCGACTACGTGACGCTCTCAGCCGAAGGCGAGGGCGCGGAAGCGACCCTCGACCGCCTGGCGGAGCTGCTGACCACCGACCACGACGCGGAGTGATGATGACGGAGTTGCGAGGAGTGGGAATCGGCCTCGGAGTGGCCCAGGGTCCGGTGGCGCGGATGGCGGAGCCGCTGCCCGCCCCGGCCGACACGGCGAGCACGCTCACCCCGGAGGAGGAGCGGTCCCGTGTCGCCGATGCCGTCGCGGCGGTCGCGCGCGAGCTCGAGCAGCGCGGCGCTCAGGCCGGCGGCGCGGCCCAGGAGGTGCTCGAGGCGCAGGCGATGATGGCCGAGGATCCCACGCTCACCGACGAGGTCGACGCCCGCATCGCGCAGGGCAAGACCGGCGAGTACGCGGTCTTCGACGCCTTCGCGTCCTTCCGCGACCAGCTCACGGCGGTGGGCGGGTACCTGGGCGAGCGCGCCGCCGATCTCGATGACGTCGCGCAGCGGGTCATCGCGCGGCTGCGCGGTGTGCCGGCCCCGGGCGTCCCGGACCCCGGGCATCCGTTCGTGCTCGTCGCCAAGGATCTGGCCCCCGCCGACACCGCGCTGCTGGACCTCGACAAGGTGCTGGCCCTGGTGACCACCGACGGCGGACCGACGTCGCACACCGCGATCCTCGCGCGCGAGAAGTCCATCGTGGCCGTCGTGGGCGCCGTCGATGCGACAAGGCTGCGCGACGGCGAGACGGTGATCGTGGATGCCGCCGCGGGCGTCGTCACGGCGGACCCCAGCACCGAGGACCTCGCACGCGCTCAGAATCGCGCCGACGCGCGCGCCGCAGCCGCCTCGGCGCCCATCACCGACGGCGCACTGGCGGACGGCACCCGCGTGCCGCTCCTGGCGAACCTCGGCGATCCGGATGCCGCGGCCGAGGCGGTGGAGCTCGGCGCCGAGGGCGTGGGGCTGTTCCGCACGGAGTTCCTGTTCCTCAGCGCTTCGCAGGCGCCCACGGTCGAGCAGCAGCGCGAGGCGTACATCAAGCTCCTGTCGGCCTTCCCCGGCAGGAAGGTCGTCGCACGGGTCCTGGACGCCGGCGCCGACAAGCCGCTCCCGTTCCTCAACGACGCCCACGAGGAGAACCCCGCGCTGGGATTGCGGGGCCTGCGCGCCCTCCGGGCGAGCGAGGACATCCTGCGCGAGCAGCTGACGGCGCTGGCCGAAGCGGATGCCGCCACCGAGGCGGATCTGTGGGTCATGGCGCCGATGGTGTCGACGGTGGAGGAGACCGAGTACTTCGTCGCCCTCGCCCGCGAGTACGGCATCCGGACCGCCGGCGTCATGGTGGAGGTGCCCTCGTCGGCCCTCCTGGCCGACAGGATCCTCGCCCGCGCCGACTTCGCCTCCATCGGCACCAACGACCTCACCCAGTACACCCTCGCCGCCGACCGCCTGCTCGGCTCCGTCGCGTCGTTCCAGGATCCTTGGCACCCGGCGGTGCTGCGCCTCATCCGCGAGGTGGGCGAAGCCGGACGAGCCGCCGGCAAGCCGGTCGGGATCTGCGGCGAGGCCGCGGCCGATCCCCTGCTGGCGGTCGTTCTCGTCGGTCTCGGCGCCACGACGCTGTCGATGGCGCCCACCGCACTCGCCGACGTGCGGGCCACCCTGCTGCAACACGGCCTCGAAGATGCGCGACGCATCGCCGAGGCCGCCCTCGCCGCGCACGACGCGGCATCCGCCCGGATCGCGGCACAGGAGGCCGCGGCGACAACGAAGGAGACACAGCAATGACAACGGCGTCTGCACCCGCCGCACGGGGCGGCAGCAGGGCGCGAGTCGGAATCCAGCGTTTCGGCACGTTCCTGTCCGGCATGATCATGCCGAACATCCCCGCCCTCATCGCGTGGGGCATCTTCACGGCGTTCTTCATCGACGTGGGCTGGACGCCCAACGCCGACCTCTCGACGATCGTCGGTCCCTTCATCCACTACCTGCTGCCGATCCTCATCGCCTACACCGGCGGCAACATCGTCTACGGCGTGCGCGGCGGTGTGGTCGCCTCGATCGCGACGATGGGCGCGATCGCCGGCTCCGACCTGCTGGTGGCGAACTTCAACGCCGGCCTGCCCGAGGGTGAGGAACCGCTGGGCCAGGTCCACATGTTCATCGGCGCGATGATCATGGCGCCGCTGGCCGCGTACACGATGAAGCGGCTCGACAGCCTGTGGGAGGGCAAGATCCGCGCGGGCTTCGAGATGCTCGTCAACATGTTCTCGGCCGGCATCTGGGGCTTCGTGATGGCGGTGGTCGGCTTCTATCCGATCGCCTGGCTCGTCAACAGTCTCATGCAGGCCCTCGGGAACGCGGTGAGCTGGCTGGTGGACCTGAACCTGCTGCCGCTGACGAGCATCCTCATCGAGCCGGCGAAGGTGTTCTTCCTGAACAACGCCATCAACCACGGCGTGCTGACGCCGCTCGGTCTGGCCGAGGCGTCGGAGTCCGGTTCGTCGATCCTGTTCCTGCTCGAGGCCAACCCGGGCCCGGGCGTCGGCCTGCTGCTGGCGTTCACGATCTTCGGGATCGGAGCCGCTCGCGCATCGGCGCCCGGCGCCGCCGTCATCCAGTTCTTCGGCGGCATCCACGAGGTGTACTTCCCGTATGCGCTGATGAAGCCGGTCCTGATCCTCGCGCTGATCGCCGGCGGCATGACCGGTGTCACCACCAACATGCTGCTCGGAGGAACGCTGAGGGCCCCCGCCGCCCCCGGAAGCATCATCGCCGTGCTGCTGCAGACGGCGACCGGGGCGTACTTCGCCGTGATCCTGTCGGTGATCCTCTCCGCGGCCGTCACGTTCCTCATCGCCGCCGTCATCCTGCGAGCCTCGCGCAAGCGGGATCTGGAGGCGATGGCAGCCAGCGACGACGCGTTCGGAGCCGCCATCACGCAGACCGAGGCCGCCAAGGGCAAGAAGTCCGAGCACCTCGCGGGCCTGCGCGGGGGCGCCGCGACCTCCGCGGACGCGGGCATCGAGCCGGCGACCATGACCGAGCGCGAGATCAGGAACATCGTGTTCGCCTGCGACGCCGGCATGGGCTCGTCGGCCATGGGCGCGAGCGTCCTGCGCAACAAGATGAAGAAGGCCGGCATCGAGGACGTCACCGTCGTCAACAAGGCGATCTCCAACCTCGACCCGTCGGCGGACCTCGTCATCACGCAGAACCAGCTCACCGATCGTGCGCGGCAGCAGACGCCGAACGCGGTCCACGTCTCGGTGGACAACTTCATGAACTCCCCGAGATACGACGAGGTCGTGGACCTCGTGCGCGCGCAGCACCAGGATGGTGCGTGAGCGGGATCGTTTCCCGAGACAGCTGCGGGGTCGGGCGGGCGCGAGGCCCCCGACCCCGCGGCCTTCGGCGGGCGTGATCCGAGGCATCCGGAATCGAAGAAAGAGGGCGACATGGCACGCGACGTTCTGAGCATCGGACAGGTGCGCATCCACGGCGGGAGCGCGACGCGGGAGGAGGCGATGAAGGAGGCGGCCGACATCCTCGAGGCCGCGGGCGCGGTCACCGGCGCGTACTTCGACGCGATGCAGCAGCGCGAGCAGACCGTATCGACCTACATGGGCAACGAGCTGGCGATCCCGCATGGAACGAACGAGACCAAGGACGAGATCCTCTCCTCGGCGCTGTCGGTCGTCCGCTACGACGGCGGCGTGGACTGGGGTGGCGAGCACGTCACCTTCGTCATCGGCATCGCAGGGAAGGGGGACGAGCACCTGGAGATCCTCTCCCAGATCGCCGTGCTGTTCTCCGAGGAGGACGAGGTCGAGCGGCTCAAGCGCGCGCAGACGCCCGAGGAGCTGTACCAGCTGATCTCGGCGGCGGGGGTGTGATGAGAGCCGTCCACTTCGGCGCAGGCAACATCGGTCGCGGCTTCGTGGGGCTCCTCCTCCACGAGGGCGGCTACGAGGTGGTCTTCTCGGATGTGGCGGCGCCGCTCGTCGACGCCATCAACGCCGCGGAGGCGTACACCGTGCACGAGGTCGGCCCCGGCGGCAAGGACATCGTGGTCACCGGCTTCCGCGCGATCAACAGCGCGGAGCATCCCGACGAGGTGATCGAGCAGATCGCCGGAGCGAACGTCGTCACGACGGCCGTCGGCCCGACGATCCTGAAGTTCGTCGCCCCGCTGATCATGTCGGGGCTCGCGCTGCGCGACCCCGCCTCGCCCGCGCTGCAGGTGATGGCGTGCGAGAACGCCATCAACGCGACCGACATGCTGCGCGACGAGATCCGGACCCTCGCCGGGGACTCCTGGGCGGACCTGTCGGCGCGCGCCGTGTTCGCCAACACCGCGGTGGACCGCATCGTCCCGGCACAGCCTGACGGCGCCGGCGTCGACGTGACGGTCGAGCCGTTCTTCGAGTGGGCGATCGAGCGTCAGCCGTTCGGCGACGATCCGCCCACCATCCCCGGCGCCCACTTCGTCGACGATCTGGCGCCGTACATCGAACGGAAGCTCTTCACCGTCAACACCGGGCACGCCGCCACCGCGTACTTCGGCGCACGCGCCGGGGCCGAGACGATCGCGCAGGCCCTCGCCGACGCGTCGATCGCCGCCCGGGTGGAAGCGGCGCTCGAGGAGACGTCCGCCCTGCTGCAGGCCAAGCACGAGTTCGACGCGGCCGAGCTCGAGGCCTACCGCGCCACGATCCTCGACCGCTTCCGCAACGAGGCGCTGCCCGACACCGTATGGCGGGTGGGCCGACAGCCGCTGCGCAAGCTCTCGCGTTCCGAGCGGTTCGTGGGGCCGGCCGCCGAAGCCGCAGAACGGGGTCTTCCTGTCGACGCTCTCGTCGACGCCATCGGTGCGGCGCTGGCGTTCGTCGATGAGGATGACACGCAGGCGGTCGAGCTGCAGCGGAAGCTCAGGGAGCAGGACGCGTCGTCGTTCACGGCGGACGTGACGGGCCTGGAGCCGGGGCATCCGCTCGTCCCGCGCGTGGAGGCGGTGGTGGCCGCTCGGCAGGCCGAGCTCGCGGGGCGCTGATCCGCGGCGCTCCCCCGGCGGTGGGCGCCCTGCGCGCAACGGCGCGCGCGACTCCTGAGAATCGAACGAGCACCTCGAGGATCGCCGGTGCGGCCGCGCGCTTGCCGCCGATCCCCAGGAGTTCTGCACGCGGGCGATCGGCGGATCGACGTCGCGGCCCGGCGTCAGCCGCCGAAGCCCTCGCCGATGAGGTCGATGAGCTCCTCGCGCTCCTCCACGGGGAGGAACGCGCCGGCGGCGGCGTTGAGCTGGAACACCTCGAGGTCGTCCAGGCCGTAGTCGAACGTCTCGGCCAGCAGGGCCAGCTCGCGCGTCAGGGACGTCCGGCTCATCGTGCGATTGTCGACGTTCACCGTGACGGCGAAGCCGAGCTGGTACAGCAGATCGAACGGGTGGTCCTCGATCGTGGTCCCCCACCGCGCGATCGCACCGGTCTGCAGGTTCGATGAGGGCGACAGCTCCAGCGGGATCTCACGGTCGCGCACCCAGCGCGCCAGGTCGCCGAACTGGACCAGAACCTCCTCGCCGGCGCGTGAGACCACCTCGAGGTCCTCCGCGATCCGCACGCCGTGCCCCAGGCGCAGCGCGCGCCCGTCGATCAGCGCCGACCGGATGGAGTCCACTCCCGCCGCTTCGCCGGCGTGCACGGTCACGGGGAAGAACTGCGATGCGAGGTAGTCGAACGCCCCGCGGTGCTTCGCCGGCGGAAAGCCGTCCTCAGGGCCGGCGATGTCGAACCCGACCGCGCCGCGGCCGCGCCACTGCACCGCCAGCCGGGCGATCTCCAGCGACCGGTCGGTGTGGCGCATCGCCGTGAGGAGCTGACCCACCCGGATGTCGTGGCCCCGCGCCTCCGCGGCGTCCTCGCCCTCCTCGATCCCCTCCTGCACGGCCTCGACGGCTTCCTCGAGCGAGAGTCCGCTGGAGAGGTGCTGCTCGGGCGCCCAGCGCACCTCGCCGTAGATGACGCCGTCGGCGGCGAGGTCCTCGACGAACTCGCGCGCGACACGTGCCAGGCCCTCGCGGGTCTGCATGACCGCCGTCGTCAGCTCGAAGGTCTTGAGGTACTCCACGAGCGATCCCGAGTCGCTCTTCTCCGCGAACCAGTCGGCGAGGTCGTCGGCGTCGCCCTCGGGGACGTCGAGTCCGATCTCGTCCGCAAGCTCGATGATCGTGCCGGGCCGCACGCCGCCGTCGAGGTGGTCGTGCAGCGAGACCTTCGGCAGGCTCCGGATCGACACGCCGTCGAGGATGGCGTCGCCGTGCTGGTCGATGGGCATGGAGTTCTCCTCGGGAGGGTCGACGGATGAGTGGACGAGCGGATGCCGAGCCTAGGCGGTGATGCGTTCGAGCACGAGTGGACGCCGAGCCGGAGCATCCGCTCCGATCTCCCATGCCCCCTCGAGCGCGTCGAGGGCCCGCTCGAACCTCGACCCATCATGGCCGAGCAGAGTGAACAGCGGCTGACCGGCCGTGACCTCGTCGCCCGGCTTGGCGTGCAGGTCGATGCCGGCGGCGTGGATGACGGGATCCTCGGCGCGGGCTCGGCCGGCGCCGAGTCGCCATGCGGCGACGCCGAACGGCAGCGCCTCGATGCGCGTGACATAGCCGGACGCCGGAGCGGTGACGGTGTGGGTCTCGCGCGGCTCCGGCAGCGCGGCATCCGGGTCGCCGTCCTGCGCCCGGATCATCGCTCGCCACGTGTCCATGGCGCGGCCGTCGTGCAGCGCCGCCTCCACATCCGCGTCGGGCTGACCGGCGAGGGCCAGCATCTCGCGCGCGAGCGCGAGAGTCAGCTCGACGACGTCCGCCGGTCCGCCCCCGGCGAGGACCTCGACGGACTCGCGCACCTCATTGGCATTGCCGATCGCGAGGCCCAGCGGCGTGTTCATGTCGGTGAGGAGCGCCGTCGTGGACACGCCGGAGTCGGTGCCGAGCGCGACCATGGTGCGGGCGAGCTCCCGGGCCTTGTCGACATCGCGCATGAACGCGCCCGAACCGAACTTCACGTCGAGGACGAGCGAGTCCGTGCCCTCGGCGATCTTCTTGGACATGATGCTCGACGCGATGAGCGGGATCGCCTCGACGGTGCCGGTGACGTCGCGAAGGGCGTACAGCTTCTTGTCGGCGGGAGCCAGGCCCGAACCGGCGGCGCAGATCACGGCGCCGACGTCGCGCAGCTGCGCGAGGAGCTCGTCGTTGGACAGCGCAGCGCGCCACCCGGGGATGGACTCGAGCTTGTCGAGGGTGCCTCCCGTGTGGCCGAGGCCGCGACCGGAGAGCTGCGGCACGGCGACGCCGAACGAGGCGACCAGCGGAGCGAGGGGCAGCGTGATCTTGTCGCCGACACCGCCGGTGGAGTGCTTGTCGACGGTCGGCTTGCCGAGGCTCGCGAAGCTCATCCGCTCGCCCGACGCGATCATGGCGTCGGTCATCACGCGGATCTCGTCGCGGGTCATGCCGTTGAGGAGCACCGCCATCGCGAAGGCGGCCATCTGCGCGTCCGCGACGTACCCGCGGGTGTACGCGTCGATCATCCAGCGCAGTGCGTCCTCGGCCACGACGCCCCCGTCGCGCTTGGCGCGGATGACGTCGACCGCGTCGTAGGGCTCCACCGCCGCCGAGCGGACCTCGCTCATCGCGCCGCCTCTTCGAGGTCGCGCGGCCCGAAGGCGTCGGGCAGCACCTCGTCGATCGTGCGGATGCCCGACACCGTCTCGAGCAGCATGCCGGGGAGGGCGAACTCGTACAGCAGCTGCCGGCAGCGCCCGCACGGCATGATCGTGTGGCCGTCTCCGTTGACGCACACGAAGGCGACGAGCTGACCCCCGCCGGACATCTGCAGCTCGCTCACCAGGCCGCACTCCGCGCAGAGCCCCACGCCGTACGAGGCGTTCTCGACGTTGCAGCCCGTGACGATGCGGCCGTCCGACACGAGCGCCGCGGCGCCCACCCGGTAGCGGGAGTACGGCGCGTACGCGCGGTGCATCGCCTCCGTCGCGGCGGCACGCAGCTCATCCCAGTCGATGTCGGTCACGAAGGCACTCCTATCGCGTCGGTTGAGGAAGGGTCGGATGCGGCGGCGCCGCACGCCCGCGCATCGGTCACGCCTGGCACGGTGCGGTCAGCCCTTGATGTAGGGCTTCCCCGCCGCCGCGGGTCCACGGATCTGACCGGCGAACCCGGCGACCGCGAGGATCGTCACCACGTACGGCAGCATGAGCATGAACTCGCTCGGGATCGGGGTCTTCAGCACCGTCAGCAGATTCTGCAGGTTGGTGACGAAACCGAACATCAGAGCGGCGAGCGTCGCACGAATCGGGTCCCAGCGGCCGAAGATGACCGCGGCGAGCGCGATGAAGCCGAGGCCCGCCGTCATCTCCTTCCCGAACTGCGGCACCGACACGAGCGTGAAGTACGCGCCGCCGATGCCGGCCACCGCCCCGGCGAGCGACACGTTCCAGAACCGGCTCGAGTTCACCTTGATGCCGACGGTGTCGGCCGCCTGCGGGTGCTCGCCGACCGCTCGCAGGCGCAGGCCCCACCGGGTGCGGTACAGGCCCCACGCGACCACCGCCACGGTGATGAACATGAGGTAGACGATGAACGTCTGGTCGAACAGCACCGGGCCGATGATCGGGATGTCGCTGAGCACCGGGATCTCGATGCGGGTGAACCGCACGGGGTCATTGAGCTCGGACTCGTTGGGCGCGAGGAGCGCGCCGTAGAGGAACCCGGTGAGGCCGGTCACGAGCACGTTCAGCACGACCCCGACGATGACCTGCTCGACGAGGTACTTGATCGCGAAGGCCGCGAGCACGAAGGCGACGAGCACTCCGCCGACCATCGCGCCGATCAGGCCGATGAACGGGTTGTGGGTGATGCTCGACAGCACCGCGGCCGAGAAGGCGCCGAGCAGCAGCTGCCCCTCGATGGCGACGTTCACGACGCCGACCCGCTCGCCGATCACCCCGCCGAGGGCGCCGAACACGAGCGGGACCGACAGCGAGACCGCCCCGACCAGGAGGCTGGACACGGGCACCAGGCCGCCGGCGGCGGACCACACCAGGAAGGCGAACACCGCCAGCACGCCGAACACGATGACCAGCCACAGGCCGGGCGACCGATACGACCACGCGTCCCAGAACGCCCACGCCGTCAGCAGCGCGAGGACGGCGAGGAGGGTCCAGCAGGTGCCCGCGGTGGGAAGTCCCACATCGGGCAGCGCGAAGATCGACGAGGCGTCGCCCAGGCGGAAGGTGCTGATCCCGTCGCGCGGGGCGAGGGCGAACAGCGCGGCGAGGAGCAGCGTGACCGCGCCCAGCACGATGGGGGTCTTGAGACGGCGCTGCCGGACGGTGGCGAGGTGGATCGTCCCGTCGTCGGATGCCGTCGGTGCGAGCGTGCTCACGTGGTCACCGCCTTCTTCGAAGCTTTGGCTCGGGCCTTCGCGGCCTTCTCGGCGTCGGTCTTCGGCAGGAAGAAGATCGTCCGCAGCAGCGGAGGCGCCGCGATGAAGAGCACGATGAGCGACTGGACGACGAGCACGATGTCCACCGGGATGCCCTGAGCCTGCATCGAGAACGACCCGGCCTTCAGCATCCCGAACAGGATGCCGGCGGCGAACGTGCCCCATGCGCGGCTGCGACCCAGGAGCGCCACCGTGATGGCGTCGAATCCGATACCGGCGTCGATCGTGGCGGTGAAGCCCGTCACCACGGACCCCTGGATCTGATTCATCGCCGCCAGACCCGCCAGGCCGCCGGCGAAGAGCATGGCGTAGATGTAGATGCGCTGCACGCTGATGCCGGCCGCGCGCGCGGCGTTCGGGTTCTCCCCCACCGCGCGCATGCGCAGTCCGAGGCTCGACCGCTCGATGATCCACCACACCAGGAGGGTGACGAGGACCACGATGACGAAGCCCCAGTCCAGCGAGGGGAAGGCCGGGCCGAACAGCTCGGGGAACCGGGCGGATTCGGGTGTCGCGCTGCTGATCGGCTGGTTCGTGCCCTCCTTCTGCAGCAGCGCCGGCGTCCGGATCATCCACAGCAGCAGGTAGTACGCGACGTAGTTGAACATGATGGTGAGGATCACCTCGTGCGCACCGGTGTACGCCTTCAGCACACCCACGATCCCGCCCCACAGCGCGCCGCCGACGATCCCGGCCAGCAGCGTCGCGGGCAGGTGCAGCCACATCGGCAGGTCGATGTGGAAGGTGAACAGGGCCGCGAACACCGCGCCCATCAGCATCTGGCCGCGGGCGCCGATGTTGAACAGGCCGACGCGGAACGCCAGGGCGACGCCCAGACCGGCGGCGATGAGCGGCGCCGCGAAGCCCAGCGCGTTGGTCAGCGGCTTGATCTGGGCTGCGAAATCGGCACCGCGAGGGTTGAACACCGCCCCGCGGAACAGCGCCTCGTACCCGCCGTAGATCGCGCTCCATGCCGCGGCGAACGTGTCGCCCGGCCGCGCGAAGAAGTAGCCGGCGGCCTGCTGGACGTCCTCGTCGGTGAGGGCGATGAGGATGCCGCCGACGAGCATCGCGAGCACGATGGCGAGCACCGTCGTCACGACGCTGCCGCGCATGAGCTCCTTGACGAAGACGCTCGTGCGCGGCGGGGCCGGCGGCTCGTGACCGGTGAGAGGTCCGGCCGCGCGCGGGAGCTGCGGCTCGGTCGGAGGTGCGGCGCCGTCCGCGCCGGGGGTCGCCCCGCTCATGCCGCGACCTCGGTGGCGCCGGCCATCATCAGCCCGAGCAGCTCGCGCGACGTGTCGCCGGGCACGATGCCGACGATCGTGCCGCGGTACATCACGGCGATCCGGTCGGCGAGCGCGGTGACCTCGTCGAGCTCGGTGGAGACGACGACGACCGGGATGCCGGCATCCCGGGTCTCGACGATCCTGCGATGGATGAACTCAATCGAGCCCACGTCCACGCCGCGCGTGGGCTGGGCGGCGACGAGGAGGCGCAGCTCGCGGCTCATCTCTCTCGCGATCACCACTTTCTGCTGGTTGCCGCCGGAGAGCGCGCCGGCGGGCGTCGCCGGACCCTGCGTGCGGATGTCGTACTCGGCGATGCGCTCCTTGGCGAAGGCCTCGACCGCCTGCCGGCGGATCGTGCCGGCGCGGACGAACGCCTCGTCCTCGGACCGGTCGAGGATGAGGTTCTCGGCGACCGAGAAGTTGCCCACCAGGCCGTCCTCCTTGCGGTCCTCGGGGACGAATCCGACCCCGGCGTCGAGGATGGACCGCACGCTCCTGCCGACGAGCTCGACGCCGTCCAGCTCGATCGATCCCTGGACGCGTGCGGCGAGACCGACGATGGCCTCCACGAGCTCGGTCTGGCCGTTGCCCTGCACGCCGGCGATGGCGAGGATCTCGCCGGGGCGCACCTCGAAGCTGGCGTCGTCGACGACGACGGCTCCCGAGGGCGTCAGGACGCGCAGGTCCCGCACGCGCAGACCGCCTTCGCCCAGGCGCGGCGCGTCCTTCTGCACGGTCAGCTCCACCGCGCGTCCGACCATCAGCGAGGCGAGCTCCGCGTTCGTCGCCGTCGGCGAGGCCTCACCCACGACCTTGCCGAGACGGATGACGGTGATGCTGTCGGCGACCTCGCGCACCTCGCGCAGCTTGTGGGTGATGAAGACGATCGACGTGCCTCCGTCGCGCAGCTGGCGCATGATCGCCATGAGCTCGTCGGTCTCCTGGGGCGTCAGCACTGCGGTGGGCTCGTCGAACACGAGCACCTTGGCGTCGCGCGAGAGCGCCTTGATGATCTCGACGCGCTGCTGCACGCCGACCGGGAGATCGCCGACGATGGCGTCCGGGTCGATCTCGAAGCCGAACCGGTCGGCCACCTCGCGCACGTGCCGTCGGGCGGCGGCCAGGTCCAGGACGCCGGGGCCCCGCGTGCTCTCGTGCCCCAGCATGACGTTCTCGGCGACGGTGAACACGGGGATCAGCATGAAGTGCTGGTGCACCATGCCGATGCCGGCTGCCATCGCGTCGCCGGGTCCCCGGAAGTGCTGGACCTCGCCGTCCAGCAGGATCTCGCCCTCGTCGGCCTGGTACAGGCCGTAGAGCACGTTCATGAGCGTGGACTTGCCGGCGCCGTTCTCGCCCAGGAGGGCGTGGATCTCACCGGGCTGCACCACGAGGTCGATGTGGTCGTTCGCGACCAGGCTGCCGAATCTCTTGGTGATCCCGCGGAGTTCCAGCTTCATATGTGCACCCTATTCATTCGGTCCGCCGCGGCGCTATCGCTCGCACCACGGCCCCATCGCAGTTCGGGGCGGACAGCGCCAGATCCGCTGCCCGCCCCGACCGTGATGGTTCAGATCACGGGGAGTTCGGCGACTCCACCGTGATGTCGCCGGCGACGATCTGCTCCTGGAGAGCGGTGAGCTCGTCCTGCAGACCCTCCGGCAGCTGGGACTCGAAGTCGTGGAAGCTCGACAGCTTCACGCCCTCGTTCTCGAGCGTTCCGATGTACGGCTCGGCGTCGAACTCGCCGCCTGCGGCGGCGATGGTGGCGTCGTAGACCGCGACGTCGATGGCCTTCATGATCGACACGAGGGTGATGTCGGCGACATCGGTGTCGGCCACGGCGAGGTCGGAGTCGACGCCGAGCATCACGACGTCGGAGCCGCCGTCGGCGATCGCGGCTGCGGCGCTCTGGTAGATCGGGCCGCCGACGGGAAGGATGACGTCGACGCCCTGGTCGAGCACGCCCTGCGCGGTCTGCTTGGCGGTGTCATTGGCCTCGAAGCCACCCGTGAACGAACCGGTCTGCGCCTCGGTGTCCCAGCCGAAGACCTGGACGTTCCCGCCCTTGTCCTCGTTGTACTTCTGGACACCCAGCTGGTAGCCGTCCATGAAGACCGCGACCGACGGGATCTGCATGCCGCCGAACGTGCCCACCTTGTTCACGCCGCTCTGCGACGACCACGCGGCGGCCGCGTAGCCGCCGAGGTACGCCGCCTCGGCCGTGTTGAAAACCAGCGGCTTGATGTTCTCGGCGTCCGTGGTGCCGTCGAAGTCGGTGTCGGCGTAGTCGTCGATGATCGCGTAGTTCACGTCGGGGTTCGCCTGAGCGGACTCCACGGTGGCCGCGGCGAGGTTGAAGCCGACCGAGACGATCAGCGTGCAGCCTTCGGCGACGGCGGTCTCCATGTTGGGGGCGTAGTCGTTCTCCGAGGTCGACTCCAGCTCGAGCGGGTCGACGCCCAGCTCCTCGGCGGCACGGTCCATGCCCTCCTTGGCGGACTGGTTGAACGACTTGTCGTTCCAGCCGCCGGCGTCGGAGATGAGGCAGGGCAGGAAGCCCTCGACGACATCGCCGCCCGCGTCCCCGGTCGGCGAGGTCTCGGGTGCGCTGCCGCAGCCGGCGAGGGCCAGCGCGATGCCCGCGGCGGCGGCGACGCCGGCGAGCTTCTTGGTGCGTGAGATGGTCAAGTGAGCCTCCACTTAAAGGGCCCCGCGTCCTTCACGGGGACTGCACAAAGTTACCCACTGTGACGTGCGGCTTGCATACGCGGCGAGGCCTCGCGCGCGAATGGTTACAAAGACGCAATGTCCCGTCACACGGGCGCCATACCCGCGCGGCTACAGCACCTCGCCACGACCGCTGAGCTTCAGGGCGTCGACGACGCCCTTCACCCGCTGCGCGTGCTCGCTCGTGGTCACCAGCAGGGCATCCGCCGTGTCGACCACGACGATGTCGCGCACGCCGATGAGCGTGATCACCCGACCGGTCTGGCTCACGACGATGCCGCTGGCGGCATCCGACAGGACGCGTGCGTTCTCGCCGAGGATCGCCAGGTCGTTCTTGCGGCCGCCGGAGTTGAGCTTCGCCAGGCTCGCGAAATCGCCGACGTCGTCCCAGTCGAAGTGGCCGGGGATCACCGCGAGCCTGCCCTTGGCCGCGGAGGGCTCCGCCACCGAGTAGTCGATGGCGATCTTCTTGAGAGTCGGCCACACGCGGTCGACCGCGGGCCCCCGCAGCTCCCGGTCGTCCCACGCGTCGGCGAGCTCGAGCAGGCCCGCGTGCAGCTCCGGTTCGTTCGCGGCGATCTCGGCCAGCAGCACGTCGGCGCGGGAGATGAACATGCCGGCGTTCCACAGGTAGTTGCGGTCGGCGAAGTACTCCTTGGCGGTGTCGAGGTCGGGCTTCTCGACGAAGCTGTCCACCAGCGCCGCTTCGGGCGCGCCCTCGACGATGAGGCCCGCGCCCTTCTTGATGTAGCCGAAGCCCACCGACGGCTCCGACGGCTGGATGCCGATCGTGCAGATGTAGCCTTCGCGCGCGGTGGCGACGGCCTGCTGCACCGCCCACTCGAACAGCTGCGGCACGCGGATCACGTGGTCGGCCGCGAACGAGCCGATGATGACGTCCGGCTCGCGCTTGGCGAGGATCGCCGCGGCGAGCCCGATCGCGGCCGTGGAGTCGCGCGGCTCGGATTCGAGGAAGACGTTCCTGTCGGCGATGCCGGGGAGCTCCCTCTCGACCGCGGCGCGGTGCGCGCGACCGGTGACCACGGCGATCCGGTCGCGGCCGGCCAGCGGCTCCAGCCGGTCCCAGGTGTCGCGCAGCAGCGTCTGCCCGGACCCGGTCAGATCGTGCAGGAACTTGGGCGCGTCCGCGCGCGAGAGCGGCCACAGCCGGCTGCCGATGCCGCCCGCAGGGATCACGGCGTAGAAGTCGTCGATGGGTCCAGGCATGCCTGCCAGGGTAGTCGGCCACCGGCGTGCGCCCCATCGGCGGGCCGGACGGGAAAGATCGTCGCTTCTTGACGCGGCGCAAGATCCCTCCGGAAGGAGGGGCGGTAAGGCCCCCCTTCGTCGCCGCCCTCCGGAATGCGGGAATAGGATGGATGCAGCGCCCGCGTGACGCCGATGGCTCCGAGCCGACTGCTGCGGGGCCGCTTCAGGGGCATCGCCCCGCCCCATCGTGTTCGATCCAGGGAGGACGGCCGTGTCTGCACCAGCACGCGTCACACCGTCGGTATCCGAAACCAGCTCTCGAGTCCCCCGCGGAACGCTGTACCGCGGGAACGAGGGAATGTGGTCGTGGGTGCTGCACCGCATCACCGGCGTCGCCATCTTCTTCTTCCTGCTGGTGCACATCCTCGACACCGCCCTCATCAGGGTCTCGCCCGAGGCGTACGACGCTGTCATCGGCACCTACAAGAACCCCCTCATGGGGCTCGGCGAAGTCGCTCTGGTCGCCGCCATCGTCTACCACGCCTACAACGGTCTGCGCGTGATCGCGGTCGACATGTGGTCGTGGGCGACGCGTCACCAGCGGCAGCTGTGGTGGGGCGTCCTCGGCCTGTGGGTCGCCACCATGGCGCCCTTCACCGTGCGTCACCTGATGAACGTGTTCGGCGACTTCGGAGGAGGCCACTGATGTCCGCGACCATCGCCGACCCCCGCGCTCCCCGCTCGACCGTCCGCCGCAAGGGGCCCAATCTCGAGAAGTGGGGCTGGGTCTACATGCGCGCCTCGGGCGTGCTGCTGGTGGTGCTGATCTTCGGGCACCTCTTCGTCAACCTCATGCTCGGCGAAGGCATCCACGGCATCGACTTCGCCTTCGTCGCGGGCAAGTTCGCGTCGCCCTTCTGGCAGTGGTGGGACGTGCTCATGCTGTGGCTCGCGCTGATCCACGGCGCCAACGGCATGCGCACCATCGTCAACGACTACGTCACGCACGAGCGCACCCGGAAGGTGCTCGTGTGGGCGCTGTGGCTGACGGCGGCCTTCCTGATCCTGCTCGGAACGCTCGTCGTCTTCACCTTCGACCCCTGCATCCCGAACCTGAGCGACGGCAGCGTCCTGACCGAGATCTGCGCCGCGCAGAGCTGAGCGACCCACGAAGTCCAGACACGATCGAGGCATTCCACACGTGAGCACCCAGACCACCGACAGCTACGTCAAGGACGGCGTCCACTACCACCAGTTCGACATCGTCATCGTGGGCGCCGGCGGTGCCGGCATGCGCGCCGCGATCGAAGCCGGGCCGGGGGCGCGGACCGCGGTCATCTCGAAGCTGTACCCGACGCGCTCGCACACCGGCGCGGCGCAGGGCGGCATGGCGGCGGCGCTGGCGAACGTCGAAGAGGACTCGTGGGAGTGGCACACCTTCGACACCGTCAAGGGCGGCGACTACCTCGTCGATCAGGATGCCGCGGAGATCCTCGCCAAGGAGGCGATCGACGCCGTCATCGACCTCGAGAACATGGGCCTGCCCTTCAACCGCACGCCCGACGGCAAGATCGACCAGCGTCGTTTCGGCGGTCACACGGCAGACCACGGCAAGACCCCGGTGCGCCGCGCGTGCTACGCCGCCGACCGCACCGGCCACATGATCCTGCAGACGCTGTTCCAGAACTGCGTCAAGCTCGGCATCAACTTCTTCAACGAGTTCTACGTGCTCGACCTCATCACGGTCGGGGACGGCAAGGACAAGCAGATCGCCGGCGTCGTCGCCCATGAGCTGGCCACCGGCGACCTCCACGTCTTCCATTCCAAGGCCGTGATCTTCGCCACCGGCGGCTTCGGCAAGATCTTCAAGACGACCTCCAACGCGCACACGCTGACCGGCGACGGCGTGGGCATCATCTGGCGCAAGGGCCTGCCGCTGGAGGACATGGAGTTCTTCCAGTTCCATCCGACGGGCCTGGCCGGACTCGGCATCCTGCTCACCGAGGGAGCGCGCGGCGAGGGCGCGATCCTGCGCAACGTCAGCGGCGAACGCTTCATGGAGCGCTACGCGCCCACGATCAAGGACCTCGCGCCGCGCGACATCGTCAGCCGGTGCATGGTGCAGGAGGTCGCCGAGGGCCGGGGTGCCGGCCCGCACCGCGACTACGTGCTCCTGGACTGCACGCACCTGGGCGCCGAGGTCCTCGAGACGAAGCTCCCCGACATCACCGAGTTCGCGCGCACGTACCTGGGCGTGGACCCCGTCGTCGAGCCGGTGCCGGTCATGCCGACCGCGCACTACGCCATGGGCGGCATCCCGACCAACAACAACGCCGAGGTGCTCAGCGACAACACCACCGTCGTTCCGGGCCTGTACGCCGCCGGCGAGTGCGCGTGCGTGTCGGTGCACGGCTCGAACCGCCTCGGCACCAACTCGCTGCTGGACATCAACGTCTTCGGCAAGCGCGCCGGCCGCAACGCGGTGCAGTACGTGCAGACGGCCGAGTTCGTGCCCCTCCCCGAGGACCCGGCGCGCGAGGTCCGCGACATGATCGAGGGCCTGCGCAACAACCCCGGCACCGAGCGGATCGCGGTGCTCCGCAAGACGCTGCAGGACGAGATGGACCGGAAGGCCCAGGTGTTCCGCACCGAGGAGTCGCTCGGCGAGGTGATGGAGGTCATCGCGGAGCTTCGCGAGCGCTATCGCAACGTCCACGTCGACGACAAGGGCAAGCGGTACAACACCGACCTGCTCGAGGCGGTCGAGCTGGGGTTCCTGCTCGACATCGCCGAGGTGGTCGTCGTCACCGCCCGCAACCGCAAGGAGAGCCGCGGCGGCCACATGCGCGACGACTTCCCCCAGCGCGACGACGAGAACTACATGAAGCACACCATGGCGTACCTGACGGGCGACCCGCACTCGTCGATCGCCGAAGACCACATCACGCTGGACTGGAAGCCCGTCGTGGTGACCCGCTACCAGCCGATGGAGAGGAAGTACTGATGGCGACCTCGGTCACCGACGTCATCGAGCGCACGGATGCCGACGCGCAGGAGACCGTGCAGGACACGGCCGGCGACACCGGCATCCAGTCGTTCCTGGTGACGTTCATCATCCGCCGCTTCGACCCCGAGGTCGACGAAGAGCCGCGCTGGGTCGACTACGACGTCGAGCTGTACTCGACCGACCGTGTCCTGGACGCGCTGCACAAGATCAAGTGGGAGGTCGACGGCTCCCTGTCGTTCCGCCGCTCGTGCGCCCACGGCATCTGCGGCTCGGACGCGATGCGCATCAACGGCCGCAACCGGCTGGCGTGCAAGACGCTCATCAAGGACCTCGACATCTCGCAGCCGATCTACGTCGAGGCGATCAAGGGCCTGCCGCTGGAGAAGGACCTCATCGTCGACATGGAGCCGTTCTTCGCGTCGTACCGCGAGGTGCAGCCCTTCCTCATCGCGAACTCGAAGCCCGAGCCCGGCAAGGAGCGGATCCAGTCCATCGTCGACCGTGAGGTCTTCGACGACACCACCAAGTGCATCCTGTGCGCTGCGTGCACGTCGTCGTGCCCGGTCTTCTGGACCGACGGACAATACTTCGGCCCCGCCGCCATCGTCAACGCGCACCGCTTCATCTTCGACTCGCGCGACGACGCCGGCGACGTGCGCCTGGACATCCTCAACGACAAGGAGGGCGTGTGGCGCTGCCGCACGACCTTCAACTGCACCGAGGCGTGCCCCCGCGGCATCGAGGTGACCAAGGCGATCGCCGAGGTCAAGCAGGCCGTCCTCCGCGGGCGCCGGTAGGCAGCGGCCCGAGCGGCAGCCCCGGCGCCGCCGCGAAAGATGGGTGTCGTCGGCTCTCGATAGGCTGACAGGCGTGCCACGTCGTGTCCGAATCGCCTCCGTCAACGTCAACGGCATCCGCGCCGCGACCCGCAAGGGCATGCTGGAGTGGCTGGACGCGGCCGACATCGACGTCATGGCGCTGCAGGAGGTGCGGGCGACCGAGGAGGAGCTGCGCGTCGCGCTTCCCGGCTGGGAGATCGTCAACGACGAAGCCCTGAGCAAAGGCCGGGCGGGGGTCGCCGTCGCCAGCCGCATGCCCTCCGTCGAGGTGCGCCGCGTGCTGGGTCCGGAGCCTCTGGACTCCGCCGGCCGCTGGATCGAAGCGGACTTCGACATCGATGGCGAGCGGCTCATCGTGGTGAGCGCGTACGTGCACACCGGCGAGGCCGAGACGCCCAAGCAGGACGCCAAATGGGCGTTCCTCGACGCCATGGAGCGACGGATGCCCCAGCTCGCGGGCGCGTCGCCCCTTGCGCTCATCATGGGCGATCTGAACGTCGGCCACCGTGAGCTCGACATCCGCAACTGGAAGGGCAACATCAAGAAGGCCGGTTTCCTCCCCCGCGAGCGCGCCTACTTCGACCGGTTCTTCGGCGACGCCGGCGCCGAGGTGACCGGCGCAGACGGCTCGACGGGCACGGGCCTCGGCTGGGTGGACGTGGGCCGCCGCTTCCACGGCGACGTCGACGGACCGTACACATGGTGGTCCATGCGCGGCCGGGCATTCGACAACGACGCCGGCTGGCGGATCGACTACCACCTCGCCACGCCGGCCCTCGGCGAGCGCGTGACCGACTACCGGGTCGTGCGCGCTCCGTCGTGGGACACGCGCTGGAGCGACCACGCACCCGTCGTCGCGGACTACGCCCTCGGCCGCTGACCGCACGGTCCCGCCCCGCCGGGGCGTGGCATCTGTCGCCCATAGACTTGACGGATGAGCAAACCGCGTCTGTACTCCGGCATGCAGCCCTCGGCCGACTCGCTCCAGATCGGCAACTACATCGGGGCTCTCATGCAGTGGCGCGACCTGCAGGAGTCCTACGACGCGTTCTTCTCCGTGGTCGACCTGCACGCGATCACCGTCGCGCAGGACCCCGAACATCTCCGCGAGAAGACGCGGCGCACCGCCGCACAGTACATCGCCGCCGGCATCGAGCCTTCGAGGTCCACGCTGTACGTGCAGTCGCACGTGTCGGCGCACCCCGAGCTCGCGTGGATCCTCTCGACCATCACCGGCTTCGGCGAGGCCGGCCGCATGACGCAGTTCAAGGACAAGTCGTCGCGCTACGGCTCGGACGCCACCTCGGTCGGCCTCTTCACCTACCCGATCCTGATGGCCGCCGACATCCTGCTGTACCAGACCGACATCGTGCCCGTCGGCGACGACCAGAAGCAGCACGTCGAGCTCACGCGCGATCTGGCGGAGCGCTTCAACAGCCGCTTCGGCAAGACCTTCCGAGTGCCGACGCCGGTCATCCAGCAGGAGACCGCCCGCATCTACGACCTGCAGAATCCGACGGCGAAGATGTCGAAGTCCGCAGAATCGGATGCCGGCGTGCTGTGGCTGCTCGACGACCCGGCCAAGTCGGCGAAGAAGATCATGCGCGCTGTCACCGATTCCGAGGGGTCGGTGCGCTACGACCGCGAGAACAAGCCCGGCGTGTCCAATCTGCTCGTGATCTACGCCGCGCTGACCGGCCGGCAGATCCCCGCGATCGAGGACGAGTACGCCGGGCGAGGCTACGGCGACTTCAAGAAGGGCCTCGCCGAGGTCGTGGTGAACGAGTTCGGGCCCGTGCGCCAGCGCGCACTGGACCTGCTCGACGACCCGGCCGAGCTCGACCGCGTGCTCGCGGTCAACGCCGCCAGAGCGCAGGAGGTCGCCGACCGGACCCTCGCCGACGTGTACGACAAGGTGGGTCTCCTCCGCCGCGTCTGACGCTGGCGCGACGGTGACACGCGGCCAACGCGCATAACTCAGGCAGATCGCCGGTTTCGCGCCGGATCCGCCGCGGAACCGGCACCACAGCCTGAGTTATGCGCAGGCGAGAGTGCCTGCCGGCTCGCGCTACTACGTGGAGCGGCCTCGAGGTGAGCGGACCAGCCCTCGAACGGCGTCCCTCACCGGGTCGGGCCGATACATGATGTCCTCGGCCAGGGGGCGGAATATGACGTATCCGAGCGCCGCGGCGGCGAGGTCGCGCCTGCTGTCGCGACGCCGCTTCTCCCAGCCCTCGTGATGCGCCTTGCTGTCGCACTCGATGATGAGCCATCCGCCCACCACGAAGTCCACACGGCCGACGCCCGGAAGCTGCACCTGCGCCTGGAAGCGAAGCCCGAGCTGTCGCAGGATCAGCCGCATCAGGGTCTCCGGCCCGGACTCGGCCGTCCCATCGGCCAGGCGGAGGATCACGCGATAGCGGTCGGGCAGACAGCCGAAGGCTTCGTGCACCTCCGCTCGCGTCAGGATCCCGAGGTGGAGAACGCTGTCGATGGTCGCGACGGCCGCTCGCGCCGGCTGGCAGCGCACCGCCTGGATCACCGCGTCGAGGATGCCGACGCATCCCAGCGTCCCAGCGGCGGCGTCCTCGAGCGGCCACCAGTGCATCGTCAGCGACCGCCGGGCGTCTCCGTCCAGTCGCTTGTGGCGGTCGTCTGGGTCGCGAAGGCGGGACATCGTCCGCGGCAGATGAACGTGCAGAGACGCCGCATCGAGGACGAACACTCCGAGCAGCGCCAGGAGCGAGACGCACGCAAGCCGCCCGCCGACGCGGACGGCGCGATCTACGCCGTTCCACGGCAGAGCCATGTAGCGGTCGCGGCGCACACGCAGCAGTCGGCCCGCTCTCACCTCTCGTGTGATCTGCCGAGGCCGCATGCCGGCCGCGAGCAGGTCGGCGCGAGTGAGTACTGCACCTGGCGCCACACCCGACACGAACACGAGGTCACCATGTCCCACGTCGGTGCCGCTGCTGCCGGCTCATCTGCGAGTTGTGGACGCCGCGCCCGCGGCGAGGCTTGTGAAGGACGGGCCGCGGGCGGGCATAACTCAGGCTGACGGGTCCGGTCAGCACTGAATCACCGCGGCAAGGCAGGTTCCGCCTGAGTTATGCGCAGGCACCGGCGCGCACGGAGACGGGGCCGGCGCGCCGGCGGCAGGGCATCGCTGGCGGCAAGAGTCCTCGGTGCGGCGCCGCAGGTGCGCACATCTCAGGCCGACCGGCCCGATCGGGACCGACCCGGCGCGCCGAACGGGATTCTGCCTGAGTTATGCGCGGTTGCGCGGCGGAGGGCAAGGGGACTCCGCGCCGTACGGGCCGAGTTGTGACACACAACCCCGGCCGGCGTCATGCCCATGGAGTCCGGCGCGCGGCGCGCTACCGTGGCCGCATGGAACCGGTCACGCTGCGCACGGAGCGCCTCGAGCTGTCCCTGCCTCGCACCGACGACGTCGATGCGATCTACGAGGCGTGCCAGGATTCCGAGATCCAGCGATACACCACCGTGCCGTCGCCGTACGAGCGCCAGCATGCGGAGGGATTCGTCGCCCGGGTGCCCGAGGACTGGGCCGCTGGACAGCACCTCACGTGGGTGATCCGGGAGGGCGACGGGCTCGTCGGCACCATCGGGCTGTACCGCATCGACGGGAGGGGCACCGGGGAGATCGGCTACTGGGTGGCGCCCCGGCGGCGCGGCGGCGGCCGCCTGCGGGAAGCAGCCGGCGCCGTCATCGACTGGGGGTTCTCCCCCGCGGGCACGGACCTCGCGCGCATCGAGTGGCGCGCCGTCGTCGGCAACGTCGCGTCGGCGCGCGTGGCCCGCGCCCTCGGCTTCCGCTACGAGGGGACGCTGCGCGGCGCCCTCGTCAACGCCCGCAAGGACCGCGACGACGGCTGGATCGCCGGCCTGCTGCGCGACGACGACAGGATGCCCCGTCCCTGGCCCGTGCTCGAGGACTGACATCCCGCCCGCCCGTGTGTCGGTGCGGCGTGCGAGGATGGGCCCATGCCGGAGATGCCAGAGGTGCAGGGCCTCGTCGAGTTCCTCCGCGACCGCGTCTCCGGTGTGCGTGTCGAACGGGCGACGGTGGCGAACATCGCCGCCCTCAAGACCTACGACCCGCCGATCGACGCGCTGAAGGATGCCGAGATCACGGGCGCCTTCCGTCACGGGAAGTTCGTCGATCTGGCGACCACCGGCCCGCACCTGGTGTTCCACCTGGCCAAGGCGGGCTGGCTGCGCTGGTACGACGAGCTGCCGCGCACCCTCATCAAGCCGGGCAAGACCCCGATCGCGCTGCGCGTGGCCCTCTCGGACGGCTCGGGGTTCGACCTCACCGAGGCCGGCACGAAGAAGTCGCTCGCGGTGTACGTCGTGCGCGATCCCGCGGACGTCCCCGGCGTCTCCCGGCTGGGCCCCGACCCCCTCGACCCGTCGTTCGACCGCGACACCTTCGCCGGCCTCCTCGCGGGTCGCCGGACGCAGATCAAGGGCGTGCTGCGCGATCAGATGATCATCGCGGGCGTCGGCAACGCGTACTCCGATGAGATCCTGCACGCCGCGAGGATGTCTCCGTACGCGCTCGCCTCGAGCCTCGAGGAAGCCGACATCGACCGGCTGTATCAGGCGATGACCGACACCCTCGCCGAGGCGGTGGCCGCGGCATCGGGAAAGCCGCCCGCCGAGCTGAAAGACGCCAAGCGCCGGGGCATGCGCGTGCACGGCCGGCGCGGCGAGACCTGCCCGGTCTGCGGCGACGAGGTGCGCAGCGTCTTCTTCGCCGACAACTCGCTGGAGTACTGCCCGACCTGCCAGACCGGCGGCAAGATCCTCGCCGACCGTCGGCTCTCGCGCCTGCTGAAGTAGCCCCGCGAGCCGAGTCGTCAGGGGCCGGTGGTGCCCATGAGGATGCGGGCGTCCTCGTCGACCCAGTCCAGCGACTTCGACACCGCCTTCTTCCACAGCCGGTACCGGCGTTCGCGCTCGTCCGGCGTCATCCGCGGCTCGAAGCGCACATCCTCGCGCCAGTGCGCCCGCAGCTCGTCGAGGTCCCGCCAGACCCCGGTGGCCAGGCCCGCGGCGTACGCGGCGCCGAGAGCCGTGGTCTCGACGACCTTCGGGCGGACCACGGGGATGCCGAGGATGTCGGCCTGGAACTGCATCAGCAGGTCATCGCGGGTCATGCCGCCGTCCACGCGCAGCTCGGTCAGTCCTCGGCCGGTGTCGGCGAGCACGGCCTCGATGACGTCGCGGGTCTGGAAGGCCGTGGATTCCAGCGCGGCACGGGCGATGTGGGCCTTGTTGACGTAGCGGGTCAGGCCCACGAGGGCACCGCGGGCGTCGGGGCGCCAGTACGGCGCGAACAGGCCCGAGAACGCGGGGACGAAGTAGGCCCCGCCGTTGTGCTCGACGGTGGCGGCGAGGGTCTCGACGTCCTCGGACCGTCGGATGATCCCGAGGTTGTCGCGCAGCCACTGCACGAGCGAGCCGGTGACCGCGATCGATCCCTCCACGGCGTAGCGCGCGGGCTGCCCGTCGATCCGGTACGCGACCGTCGTGATGAGGCCGCTGTCGGACCGGACGATCTCGGTGCCCGTTCCCACGAGCAGGAAGTTGCCGGTGCCGTAGGTGTTCTTAGACTCCCCCGCGTCGAACGCCGCCTGCCCGAACGTCGCGGCCTGCTGGTCGCCGAGGATGCCGGCGATCGGCACGCCGTCCAGCGCCGACGGCAGTTGCGAGAGGCCGACGACCTCAGAGGACGAGCGGATCTCGGGCATCATCGCGCGCGGGATCGCCCACGCCTCGAGCAGCTCGTCCGACCAGTCGAGGGTGCGCAGATCCATCAGCAGCGTGCGGGAGGCGTTGGTGACGTCGGTGACGTGGATGCCGCCGCGCGTGCCGCCGGTGAGGTTCCAGATGACCCACGTGTCGGGGGTGCCGAAAAGCAGGTTCCCGGATTCGGCGGCGGCGCGCGCTCCGGGCACGTGGTCGAGGATCCACGCCACCTTGGACGCCGAGAAGTAGGTCGCCAGCGGCAGCCCCGTCGCGTCGGCGAACCGGTTCCCGCCGCCCTCGGCGGCGAGGCGGTCGATGGCGGACTGCGTGCGGGTGTCCTGCCAGACGATGGCGTTGTGCACCGGCCTCCCGGTGCGCTTGTCCCACACCACGGCCGTCTCGCGCTGATTCGTCACACCGACCGCCGCGATGTCGGATGCCGCCAGACCGGCGCGCGACAGGCACGAGGCGATCACCCACTCGGTGCCCGTCCAGATCTCCACGGGATCGTGCTCGACCCAGCCGGCGCGCGGGAAGATCTGCTCGTGCTCCCGCTGAGCGACCGAGACGACGGCGCCGGTCGCGTCGAAGACGATCGCTCGGGTCGAGGTGGTGCCTTGATCGATCGCCAGGACGTGGTCCACCAACGCCGTCTCCTCTTCTGCGGGCGGCTTCGCCCGCTCGGTGTGCCGCGTTCGCGCGGTGCGGTCAGGCTATCGCGCCGACGCCTCGGCCCAGGTGGGATCGGCGGCGTGGACGCGTGCCAGCCCGCGCTCGACCTCCGCCGCGACGCGGGCTCCGTCCCACCCGAGCACGGGTGCGATGGCGGCGGCGACCTCCTCCGCTGCACCCCGGGTCGCGCCTCCGGTGAAGGCGATGCTGGTGCGTCGCAGCAGCACGTCATCGAGGTGGACGACATCCTCATGCTCTGCAAGGTGGCGCAGCTCGCCGGTCGAGTACTCCGGCAGGTGGTCGAGCGCAGCGTCGTCCGCGTCGGCGAGGATGGCGTCGATCGCGTCGGCGGCGACCGTGCCGTACCGGTCGAGAAGCATCGCGACCCGGGCTCGCGGCAGATCGGCGGCGTGCATCGCGATCCACTGCTGGCGCGCACGCTCGGTGATCGGGTACCCGCGGCCTCCGCCGATGGCGATGCCCTTGGTCGAGCGGCGACGCGGCTGGGACAGCAGACCCAACGCGCGATCGGCGAGGTGCTCGGCTGACGCGCGGAACGTCGTCCACTTGCCGCCGATGAGGCTCAGGACGGTGGCATCCCCGGACGTCAACGGCGCGCTCTCGATCCGGTAGTCCCGCGAGACGAAGCCGGGGGCGAGGTCGCCGTGGCCGGGCAGCGGTCGCACCCCGGCGAAGCGATACACGATCTGGGAGCGGTCAACCGCGACCTCCGGCAGCACCTGCGCCACGAGATCGACGAAATAGTCGACCTCGGCCTCGGTGCACACGATCGGGTCGGTCATGTCGTGCTCGAGGTCCGTCGTGCCCACGAGCACGCGCCCCTTCAGCGGGTAGAGCAGCACGATGCGG
Source organism: Arthrobacter sp. Cza30 (assembly GCF_059090765.1). NCBI lineage: Bacteria > Bacillati > Actinomycetota > Actinomycetes > Micrococcales > Micrococcaceae > Arthrobacter > Arthrobacter sp. Cza30. The sequence goes on from NZ_JBNHGA010000010.1 coordinate 47,658, forward strand.
CCGTCCTCGTTCTCGAAAAACAGCTCGCGCCCAGCGGTCGCCGCCAGAAGCTCCGGGTGATCCAGCACGATGTGCGAGCCCTTGGTCCCGCCCATGTAGCCGGTGGCGTGGCCGAGGCCGGCGTTGGTGAGGTCGGTCCACGGCCCGGTGGCATTGACGACCACGGATGCCGCGAAGAGGATCTCCGCGCCGGTCTCGGCGTCGCGGAGCACCACCTTCCCGTCCCGTGCGCCCACCGCAGTGGTGTAGTTCGCGGCACGGGCGCGCTCGCCGCCGGCTTCTCGACCGTCACGGAGCACGTCGAGCGCGAGTCGTTCCGGGTCGTGCAGCGACGCGTCCCAATACGTGGCGGTGTACTTCACCTCCGGGTTCAAGCGCGGCAGCTGGCGGAGTGACCGCTTGCGACCGTGGAAGGCATGGCGCGGGACGCGGCCGCCGCCGCGCGAGAACGAGTCGTAGATCACCAGCCCGATCTTGATCAGGAGCGCCCCGCGCTCGCGCGGCTTCCCGCCGCCGTGGCGCAGGAAGCGCAGCGGCGCCGAGAGCACGCCCGAGAAGGTGGAGAAGATCGGGATGGTCGTCTGCAGCGGGCGGACGTAGTGCGGCGCCGTGCGCAGCAGCTCGTTGCGCTCGGTCACGGCCTCGTGAACCAGGCGGAACTCCCCGTTCTCGAGATACCGGATGCCGCCGTGGATCATGTGCGACGAGGCCGCCGATGCCCCGCTGACGAAGTCGCCGCGCTCCACGAGCGCCACGTCGACTCCCTGCATCGCGAGGTCGCGGAACGTCGCCAGGCCGTTGATACCGCCGCCGATGATCAGCACGTCCGCGTAGGGGCGCTCGGCGAGCATCTCGAACCGGTCCGTCTTCTGCACCGCACTCATCGCCTCACCCTCCCGGCCCCCAGGGTACGTCGCGCGCCTGACAATGCCCCTCAGGCTCGGCACCCGGCCGAGTGCATGCGCCGACATGGAATGAATCGGCCGATGCGGCGTTGACTACACTCGTGAGCATCAACGTGCTCCGGGGTCGGTGAGAATCCGAACCGGCGGTGAGAGTCCGCGAGCCAAGGCACCAGCGTCCGACAAGACGCCGCCGCGGCCGATCCGGTGGAATCCCGGAACCGACGGTGATGCGACGACGGTCTGCCCCGCAGGCTGCGTCGCTAGTCCGGATGGGAGGCAGCACGGGCGGCGTCACGCGCGCCGCAGCTTCCCCTGCCCCGGAGCGCCGACACGGCGGAACGAGGAGCGGATGGCGAGCACGGCGGAACACGACGCGATGCGTCGCGCGCTGGCGATCGCCCGCAACGGCCCGCGCGGCGTGAACCCGCAGGTCGGAGCCGTCATCCTGTCGCCGGCCGGTGACGTGCTGGCCGAGGGGTGGCACCGCGGCGCAGGCACGCCGCACGCCGAGGTGGACGCCCTCTCCCGGCTGTCCCCCGGCGGCGCGCGCGGCGCCACCGCAGTGGTGACGCTCGAGCCGTGCAACCACACCGGCCGGACGGGGCCGTGCTCGGAGGCGCTGATCGCCGCCGGCATCTCGCGGGCGGTGTACGCCGTGGCCGATCCCGGCGACCACTCCTCCGGAGGCGCCGAGCGCCTCCGCGCGGCCGGTGTCGACGTCGAAGCAGGGCTTCTCGCCGCCGACGCCGAGTCGCTGCTGGCCTCCTGGCTCACCGTGCAGCGGCTGGGTCGCCCCCACGTCACGGTCAAGTGGGCGCAGAGCCTCGACGGGCGCGCCGCCGCCGCCGACGGCACCAGCCGATGGATCACCGGCGCGCTCGCTCGCGCCGACGTGCACCGCCGCCGCGCGCTCGCTGACGCCATCGTCGTGGGCACGGGCACCGTGCTGGCCGACGATCCCGCTCTCACAGCGCGCACGCACGAGGGCGCGCTGCTGCCCGATCAGCCGGTGCCCGTCGTCGTCGGGGCCCGGGCAGTGCCCGCCGATGCGGCGCTGCGGCGCCACCCGCGCGAGTTCCTGCAGTACCCGGGAGATCTTCCGGCGATGCTCGCCGACCTGCGCGATCGCGGCGTGCACCGGGTCTTCGTCGAGGGCGGCCCCGCGGTCGCGGCCTCATTCCTTCGCGAGGAGCTCGCCGACGAGCTCCTGGTCTACGTGGCGCCCGTGCTGCTGGGCGGCGACATGCTCGCGGTGCGCGACATCGGCGTCGACACCATCGCCGACGCCCGCCGGCTCGAGGTCTCGAGCGTCGACACACTCGGCGAGGACCTGCTCGTCGTCGCCACCGTGCGGCCGGCATCCGCAGCGCAGGACGCGCCTCGCGACGGACACAAGGAAGGGAACGTCTGATGTTCACGGGAATCGTCGAAGAGATCGGCGAAGTCACGGCGGTCGAGCCGTCCGGCGAGGGTCTGCGCGTGACGGTGCGCGGCCCGAAGGCCGTCGAGGACGCCGCGCACGGGGATTCGATCTCGGTCAGCGGCGTGTGCCTGACCGTGATCGATCGAGGCGAGGACTGGTTCGCCGCCGATGTGATGAAGCAGACGCTCGACATGTCGACGCTGTCCGGCGTCGCTCCCGGACGCGTCGTCAACCTCGAACGGGCCACCGCCGCCCACGGGCGCCTCGGCGGCCACATCGTTCAGGGCCACATCGACGGCACCGGCGAGGTCCTCGAGGTCCGCCCCGGGGAGCAGTGGCGCGTGCTGCGCATCGCTCTCCCGACCCACCTCGCTCCTCTCGTCGTCGACAAGGGCTCCATCGCCGTGGACGGCGTCTCGCTGACAGTGAGCGCCGTCAGCCCCGCCCCGGGGAGCAGTGGCGCAGCGGATGCCTGGTTCGAGGTCTCGCTCATCCCCGAGACGCTCGTCGCGACGACGCTGGGCGACCGCGTCCCCGGCGACCGCGTCAACCTGGAGACCGACATCCTGGCGCGTCACGTCCAGCGCCTTCTCACTTTCGCTCCCGCGACCGCGTCCGCGGTCGTCCCCGCAGTCCCCGCGGCTCCCGCCGCATCCACGGAAGGAGGCTCCGAATGAGCCTTGCCACGATCCCCGAGGCGCTGGAGGCGCTGCGCGCCGGCCGGCCCGTCATCGTCGCCGACGATGAGAATCGCGAGAACGAGGGCGACGTCGTGCTCTCGGCCCAGCTGGCCACGCCCGAGTGGGTCGCGTGGACGGTCCGCTGGACCAGCGGCTTCCTGTGCGCGCCGATGCCCGCGGAGTGGGCGGATCGCCTGGATCTGCCGCCGATGGTGGAGAACAACGAGGACGCACGCGGCACCGCCTACACGGTGAGCGTCGATGCGGCCGACCGTCAGTCCACCGGCATCAGCGCGTCCGACCGCGCACACACTCTCAACGTGCTGGCCGACCCCGAATCGACGCCCGCCAGCCTGATCCGCCCGGGACACATCCTGCCGCTGCGCGCGGTCGATGGCGGCGTGCGCGAGCGCGCCGGGCACACCGAGGCCGCCGTCGAGCTCACGCGGCTGGCGGGCCTGGCTCCCGTCGGCGTCATCGGCGAGGTCGTCGCCGAGGACGGCAGCATGATGCGGATGCCCGGTCTGCAGGAGCTGGGCGCCCGCGACGGGGTCCCGGTCATCACGATCGAGCAGCTCATCGCCCACCTCGACGAGCACGAGCCGGTACAGCCGGCTCCCCGCCGCTCGCACAAGCGCCGGGTGAGCCTGCGGGCGGAGGCGCGCGTTCCCACGTCACACGGCGAGTTCCGCTTCCTCGCGTACAAGGACCGCGTCACCGGCACCGACCACGTCGCCGTCGTCTCGGGCGAGCTGACGGACGCACCGCTCGTGCGCGTGCACTCGGAGTGCCTGACCGGCGAGGCGTTCGGGTCGCTCAAATGCGAGTGCGGTCCCCAGCTGGACGCCGCGCTCGACGCGATCGAGCAGGACGGCGGCGTCGTGGTCTACATGCGCGGCCACGAGGGACGCGGCATCGGCCTCATCAACAAGCTGCGCGCCTACTCGCTGCAGGAGCGGGGCCTGGACACCGTCGATGCCAATCTCGCGCTGGGCCTGCCCGCCGACGCCCGCGACTACGCGGCCGCCGCCGGCATCCTCGCCGACCTGGGTGTCGAGAAGGTGCGCCTGCTGACGAACAACACCGACAAGGTGAACCAGTTGCGCGAACTCGGACTGGACATCGTCGAGCAGGTTCCGCTGCTCGTCGGCGTCGGCCCGAACAACCACCAGTACCTGGCCACCAAGCGCGACCGCATGGGCCACATCATCGCCGAGGACGACCTCGTCGATGCGCTCGCGCAGATGCACGAAGGAGCAGCCCGTTGAGCGGCAAGGGAGCACCGCAGACCATCGGCCGGATCGACGCGACCGGACTGAACGTCGTCGTCGTCGCCGGCACGTGGCACGAAGCGATCACCGACGGCCTCATCGCCGGCGCCGGACGCGCGCTCGAGGACGCCGGGGCCACGTGGCGCCTGGTGCGCGTCCCCGGCTCGTTCGAGCTGCCCGTCGCCGCGAAGACGGCGCTCGATGCGGGCGCGGACGCTGTGGTGGCCCTCGGGGTCATCATCCGCGGCGGCACCCCGCACTTCGACTTCGTGTCGTCGGCGGCGACGGACGGCCTGACGCGCGTGGCCCTCGACACCGGCAAGCCCGTCGGATTCGGCGTGCTGACGCTCGACGACGAGGCCCAGGGCCTCGCTCGCGCGGGCCTGCCCGATTCGGAGGAGGACAAGGGCTTCGAGGCGGCCGACGCGGCCATGCGCACGGCGCTCGTCCTGCGGGAGCTCCGAGAAGGCGCATCGCAGCGCGGCTGAGCCGTGAAGTGAGGGGCGCCTTCGTGGCGGCCCACCGCGCGAGGCCGTACGGTGACGAGCATGGAAACCCTGCGTCAGATCGTCGTGCTCGTCCACCTCGTCGGCTTCGCGGTGCTGTTCGGGGCCTGGGTCGTCGAGGCGGTGGGCACACGCCGGCAGATCACCCGTCTCATGCACTGGGGGCTCGCCATCGCGGGCATCGCCGGCCTCATCCTCGCGGCCCCGTGGGGGCTGGACGGCGACCTGAACTACGTCAAGCTGGGCACGAAGCTCGTGATCCTGTTGGTGATCGGCGCGCTGCTGGGCATCGGCGCAGGCCGTCAGCGTCGCGCCGGGGCCGTCCCGTCCGCCCTCTTCTGGGGGATCGGCGTGCTGACCCTCGCGAACGCCGCCATCGCGCTGCTCTGGCGCTGACCTCATGAGGACGGAGCGGATGCCTCACCGTCGGCGGCACCCTTCGTCTCCGTCGTGCGTCGCGCGGGAAGCGCTCGCGCAACCGGCGACTAGACTGGATGCTCGTGCCTCGGCGACAGCGCCTGCACTCCCGGTGACCCAGCGCAGCGCCGCCTGACGCGTCACCCCTGCGCCGAGCGACCGCCCACCGGGCCGTCCCACGAGGACGCTCCTCCTCGAGCATCACAGGTTTCCATGGCTTCCCCCACCAAAGCATCCACTCCCACTGCGCCCGGCGCGGCTCCCGCCAACCCGCGCTCCCGCGTCATCACCGCGAGCCTCGTCGGCACCACGATCGAGTTCTACGACTTCTACGTCTACGCGACCGCGGCGGTGCTGGTCTTCCCGATCCTCTTCTTCCCCACCGGCAACGACACCACGTCGCTGCTGCTGTCGTTCAGCGTCTTCGGCGCGGCGATGATCGCGCGGCCCCTCGGCGCCATCGTCTTCGGCCATTTCGGCGACCGCTTCGGCCGCAAGGCGACCCTCGTCGCCTCGCTGCTGACGATGGGCATCGCGACGTTCCTCATCGGCTGCCTCCCCACCTTCAACGAGATCGGCGTATGGGCGGCCGTGCTGCTGCTGATCCTGCGCCTGGCCCAGGGCTTCGCCCTCGGCGGCGAATGGTCCGGCGCCGCGCTCGTGGCCACGGAGAACGCCCCGAAGGGCAAGCGCGCCTGGTACGGCACGTTCCCGCAGCTGGGTGCGCCGCTCGGCTTCATCATCGCCAACTCGGTGTTCCTCGGCATCAACTACCTGCTCCCCCACCCCGATGGTGCGGGTCAGCGCTCCGCCGACTTCCTGGCGTGGGGCTGGCGGGTGCCGTTCCTCTTCTCCGCGATCATGGTGATCATCGGCCTGTGGGTGCGGCTGAAGCTGGTCGAGTCCGAGACCTTCGTCAAGGCGGAGAAGAAGGGTGCGATCCGCAGGTTCCCGCTGGGTGCGGTTCTGCGCCACCACTGGTGGCACCTGATCCTCGGCACGTTCATCATGCTGGCGACCTACGTGCTGTTCTACCTGATGACGAACTTCACGCTGTCGTACGGCACGAAGGCCGCCGACCTCGAGACGGCGTCCGCTGCGGCGCAGAAGGCGGCGGAGGCCGCCGGCACGTCCTTCGACGCGAGCGCGTTCGCCGCGCAGTTCTACCCGGGCCTGGGGTTCGGCTACACCGACTTCGTGCTCATGCAGATCATCGGCGTCGTCTTCTTCGGCATCTTCACGCTGCTGTCGGGGCCGATCGCCGACGCGATCGGCCGGCGTCGCCTGCTGCTGTGGGTCACCGGACTCATCGTGGTCTTCGGCTTCACGTTCAACATCTTCCTGTCGCCGCAGCTCGACCCGAAGTTCACCGGCGCGCTGACGCAGGCGTTCCTGATCTTCGGGTTCATGCTGATGGGCTCGACGTTCGGTCCGATGGGCGCGGTCCTGCCGGAGCTGTTCCCGACGAACGTGCGGTACTCGGGCTCGGCGATCTCCTACAACGTCTCGTCGATCCTCGGCGCGGCGCTCGCTCCTATCGTGGCGGTGGCGCTGTGGTCGGCCGCGGACGGCAGCCCGTGGCTGGTCGGGCTGTACCTCTCGGCCATGGGCGTGCTGACCTTCATCGCGCTCCTGCTCTCACCCGAGACGAAGGACGTCGACTACGAAGCCGACCTCGGCGTCGGGGCGACCGGCTCGCTCTGAGCGCTCCGCCGCCCGGAGAACGGATGCCGCGCACCCTCGGGTGCGCGGCATCCGTCGTTCGTGCCGCGGGCGCGCCGCGGTGTCAGTCGAGGAAGAGCGCGCGCAGGCGCTTGGTGGTGAACACCAGTCCGACCGCGATCATGACGACGTAGTAGAGCACGTGCCACCACATGTCGGGCGTGAGGATGCCGGTGGTCAGCCCGCGCACCAGCTCGACGCCGTGCCACAGCGGGAACGCCATGACGATCGTCTGCACCCAGTCGGGGTAGACCGAGATCGGGTACAGGGTCGCCGAGAACAGGAACATCGGCAGCAGGACGAAGTTGATCCAGTCCATGTGCTGGAACGTCTTCATGTAGCTGGTGACCGCCATGCCCAGACTCGCGAAGCCGAACGCGATGAGGAGCACCGCGGGGATGGCGAGGATCGCGGTCGGGGCGAGGTTCAGCCCGAGCAGCTGCATGATGATCATGAAGCCGGTCGCGTACAGCAGGCCGCGCAGCAGCGCGTAGAGGATCTCGCCGAGCGCGACGTCGAGGGGTCCGAGCGACGTCGCCAGCATGCCCTCGTAGAGCTTGCCGTAGTTCAGCTTGAAGAAGACGTTCCAGGTGGAGTCATAGATGGCGCCGTTCATCGCCGACACCGCCAGCAGCGCCGGCGCGATGAAGGCGGCATACGAGACCTCAACGCCGCTGGAGGTCTCGACGTCGCCGATGATCCCGCCCAGGCCGATGCCCATCGATGCCAGGTAGAACACCGGCTCGAAGAATCCCGACAGCACGACGATCCAGCTCGAGGAGCGGGCCGCGACCAGTCCTCGCTGGACGACGGACTGCGGATTGCCGGCCCAGAGGGCGCGGACGCCGCCGCGGCGGACGGCGTCGTCGGACTGCACGAGGGCCGTGCGGGAGGCGGGTGCGCTCACTTCGCCAGCCTCCTCTCGAACAGCCGCCGTGCCATGACCATCCCCGCCACGGCGAGCACGAGCAGATACGCGACGTGGACCGCGATCAGGACGGCGTCGGTGTCCTTCCCGTAGGTGACCACGCGCCCGAGCTCGGTGGCGTGCCACAGCGGCGAGACCCAGCCGATCCACTGGAGCCACCCGAGGTTGTCCAGCGGATAGAACGTGCCTGAGAAGAGGAACATCGGCATGAAGATGAACCGCTGCACCAGCGCGAACTGGCCCTTGTCGTCCTCGATCGACGCGGCATAGGCCATGAGCGGCGCGCCGAACGCCAGGCCCGCCAGCAGCCCGATGATCGCAGAGAGCCAGGCGGTCGCCGGCACGAGCGCGTCGGGGTGGAGCCACATGAGGAACAGCGCGACGAAGACGAAGTAGAGCACGACGGTGACCGCCATGCGAGCCGCGGCACCCGCCGCCACGCCGTTGGCGATCTGGCCGGACGACAGCGGCGAGGCGTTGAAGCCGTAGAAGTAGCGCCGCCACTTGAAGCCCGACATCACCGGGTAGGTGAACTCCTCCGACGCCACGGCGATCGCGGACGTCATCAGCAGGGCCGGCGCGACGAAGACGAGATACGGGACCTCGACGCCGCCGTCGAGGATCGGCTCACGGATGAGGGCGGCAAGTCCCACGGCCAGGCCCAGCAGGTACAGCACCGGCTGCCCGAGGGCCCCCACGATGATCGTCCAGCCGTACGCGCGCATCGCCCGGACCATGTGCTCTGCGACGTACCACGTGCCCAGCGCCCGGGGCTTGCGCCCCCACTCCATGGCCTCCGCCCGCAGCCCGTCGATGCTCGCCTCGTCGACGGCGCTCGACGGCGGTGCCGGCGGCGACGCGGACGCAGAGGGGCGGCGGCCGCCGTCCGCGGCCCGGGACTCCTCCTCGCTCATTCGATCAGCGACCTTCCGGTCAGTCGCAGGAACACGTCTTCGAGGCTCGAGCGGCGCACGAGCGAGGTCAGGGGCTGCAAGCCGCGGCCGATGACGGCCTCGAGCGCCTGCTCGCCGTTGTGGGCGTAGACGAGGATGCGGTCGGGGAGCACCTCGACGCGGTCGCCGATGCCCTCGAGCTGCGGCGCGACCTGCTGGTTGCGGTCGGAGCCGAAGCGTACCTCGAGCACCTCGCGGCTGGAATGCTCGCGGATGAGGGACGCCGGCGTCCCCTCGGCCATGATGCGGCCCTTGTCGACCACGATGAGCCGATCGCACAGCTGCTCGGCCTCGTCCATGTAGTGCGTGGTGAGCACGAGCGTGGTGCCGCGCTCCTTCAGGCGGAACAGCCGATCCCACAGCACATGCCGCGCCTGGGGGTCCAGGCCCGTCGTCGGCTCGTCCAGCAGCAGGATGCGGGGGTCGTTGATGAGCCCGCGCGCGATCGTCAGACGTCGCTTCATGCCGCCCGAGAGCTGGTCGACCTTGTTCCTGGCCTTGTCCTCCAGCTGCGCGAACGCCAGAAGCTCGTCGGCCTTCTCGGCGCACACCTTGCCCGGCAGCCCGAAATAGCGGCCGTAGATGTAGAGGTTCTCGCGCGCGTTGAGCTCGCCGTCGAGATTGTCCTGCTGCGGCACGACTCCCAGGCGCGAGCGGATCTCGGGGCCGTACCGGTCCGGGTCCAGTCCGAGGATCGTCAGATCTCCGCCGGTGCGGGTGGACACGGCGCCGATCATCTTCATCGTCGTCGACTTGCCGGCGCCGTTGGGGCCGAGCAGGCCGAACGACTCGCCGGGGGCCACCTCGAACGACAGGCCGTCGACCGCGAGGAAGTCGGGCTTTCCCTTGACCTTGTACGCCTTGACGAGATCTTTCGCTTCGATGACGGGGGCAGGCACCGGACCACACTAGCGCCGGCCGTCGACATGCGGCGCGTCAACCGGAGTTGACATCGGTGGAGCCGTCAACTACGGTTGACGCCGGACGCCTCGCCCGAAGCGTCCATGCCATCGACCGGGAGGTGAGATGAGCGGGGATGACATCCGCACGCTGATCGGCGCCGCGCCCGAACGCGAGCCGATCGCGGAGCTGCGGCGGCTGGCCGAGGTGCGGCGCGAGCTCGCTCGCGCCGAGGAGGTGCAGGTGCGCAGGGCTCGCAACCTGGGTCTCTCCTGGCAGGCGATCGCCGCCGCCCTCGGCGTGACGAGACAGGCCGTCCACAAGAAGTACGGTCGGAAGTGACCCCCCAGCACGAACGAGGTACACCCATGCCCTCCGCCGACACTCCGCCCGCCCCGGACGCCGCGCGCACCACACGTGCCCGGGGCCGGGGTCTGCGCCGCCGCCCCGCGACCGAGGGTCCGCGCGCGACCTTCGGCCAGCTGCTGCCGTTCCTCTTCGAGCACAGGAGCACGCTGATCGTGGTGTCGGTGCTCAGCATCCTGGGCTCCATCGCGACGCTCGTGCAGCCGCTCCTGGTGGGGCAGGTGATCGACCGGGTGCAGCACGGTGCCGACCTCGGCCTGCTGCTGTGGGCCCTCGTCGGATTCGTCGTGGTGGCGTCCCTGATCACCGCGTGGCAGCACTACCTGCTCCAGCGCACGGGCACCGCTGTGGTCTACTCCAGCCGGCGCAAGCTCATCGCCCGCATCCTGCATCTGCCGATCAGCGAGTTCGACGCGCGACGCACCGGCGACCTGGTGTCGCGAGTGGGCAGCGACACGACGCTGCTGTACGCCGCGCTCACCCAGGGCCTCGCCGACGCGATCGGCAACGCCCTGCTGTTCGCAGGCGCGCTCATCGCGATGGCGGTGATCGACCCGCTGCTGCTGGCGATCATCGTGCTCGTGATCGGCGTCTCGGTGCTCGGCGTGACGGCGCTGAGCGGTCGCATCCGCACCGCCTCGACGGAGCAGCAGGAGAAGGTCGGCGAGCTGGCCTCCGGCGTCGAACGCGCGGTGGGCTCGATCCGCACGGTCCGCGCGTCCGGTGCGACCGAGCGCGAGATCGACGCCGTGACCGAGCGCGCCAGCGACGCGTACCGCGTCGGCGTGCGGATCGCCAAGGTCTCCGCCCTCGTCGTCCCGATCGCGGGCATCGCGCTGCAGGTGTCGCTGCTTGTCGTGATCGGGCTGGGCGGCTTCCGCGTGGCCACAGGGGCGATCTCGATCGCGAGCCTGGTGATGTTCATCATGTTCCTGTTCATGCTGATCGCACCGCTCGGGTCGTTCTTCGGGGCGATCACCTCGGTCAATCAGGCGCTGGGTGCGCTCGGACGCATCCAAGAGGTGCTCGACCTGCCCACCGAATCGCAGCACGATGCCGAGATCGCGGCGAGGGTGCGCTCGGACGCGCCCCCCGCGGCCGACACGCCTGCGATCGAGTTCCGAGACGTGCACTTCCGCTATCCCGAGGCGGTGGTCGCGGCACGGCGCAAGGCCGAATCCGAGGCGCGGGCCGTGCTCGAGAACGCGCACGTGGACGCCTCGGCGATGACCACGGCGGAGACGGCGGGCGAGGGATCCGCGCCGGCCGCCTCGCACACCGACGGCGAGGTGCTGCGCGGCGTGTCGTTCTCGGTGCCGCGCGGCGCGCGCGTCGCCCTCGTGGGGCCCTCCGGCGCGGGCAAGAGCACGACGCTCGCTCTCATCGAGCGGTTCTACGACCCCACATCCGGGTCGATCCTGCTCGACGGCGTGGACGTGCGCGCGATCGACCGGAAGGCGCTGCGCGCGCAGCTCGGCTACGTCGAGCAGGACGCCCCGACACTGGCCGGCACGCTCGCCGACAACCTCCGGCTGGCATCCCCCGACGCGACCGACGCCCGATGCGAGGCGGTGCTGCGCGCGGTCAACCTCGGCGAGGTGCTCGACCGCAGCCCGCTGGGTCTGCAGGCGCCGGTCGGCGAGGGCGGCGTGATGCTCTCGGGCGGAGAGCGCCAGCGCCTCGCGATCGCGCGCGCCCTGCTCGCCGCCCCGCCGATCCTGCTGCTGGACGAGTCGACGTCCTCGCTCGACGGCCTCAACGAGCAGCGGATGCGCGCGGCGATCGACGCGGTCGCGTCGGGCCGCACGCTCATCGTGATCGCCCACCGCCTGTCGACCGTCGTGGACAGCGACCACATCGTCGTGCTCGAGCATGGCCGGGTCGTGGGCCAGGGCACGCACTCCGAGCTCGTGCAGTCCACGCCGCTGTACCGCGACCTCGCGAAGCACCAGCTGCTGGTCTGACGTCGGCACGGTCCGACGCCGACGCGACCGCCGCGCACGCCCGAAACCGCGGATGCCCCGGGCGCCGGTCCGGCGCGCCGAGGCATCCGCTCCCCCGGCGAACGACTCAGGCGCGTTGCAGGCGGTAGCGCAGCGCTGCGAGCTCGGCCCACAGGGGCGCCGGCACGCGGCCGTCGAACGTGCGGTAGAACTCCTCGGTCAGATCCGCCTCACGAAGCCACGACGCCGGATCGATGGCGAAGAGCTCATCGAGGTCGTCCTGCGAGATGTCCAGGCCGTCGAGGTCGAGATCCTCCGTCCGCGGGAGACGCCCGATGGGGCTGTCGACCGCGCCCACTTCGCCCTCGATGCGCCGGATGATCCAGTCGATGACGCGGGAGTTCTCACCGAATCCCGGCCACAGGAACCGGCCGTCGGCGCCCTTGCGGAACCAGTTCACCTGGAACACGCGGGGTGCGCGGTCGAAGCGCAGCTTCTGTCCCACCTTGAGCCAGTGGCCGAAGTAGTCGGCCATGTTGTAGCCGCAGAACGGAAGCATGGCGAACGGGTCCCGGCGCAGCTCGCCGACGGTGCCCTCGGCCGCCGCGGTGCGCTCGGACGAGACGTTGGATCCCATGAAGACGCCGTGCGTCCAGTCCGTGGCCTCGACCACCAGCGGAACGTTGGTGGCGCGGCGGCCGCCGAACAGGATCGCATCCAGCGGCACGCCCTGCGGCGCGTCCCAGTCCTCGGCGATCTGGGGGCACTGGGCGGCGGACACGGTGAAGCGGGAGTTGGGGTGGGCGGCCGGTCGACCGGATGCCGGCGTCCAGGGATTCCCCTCCCAGTCGGTGAGCTCCGCGGGCGGCTCGTCCGTGAGGCCCTCCCACCACACGTCGCCGTCGGGACGCAGCGCCACGTTCGTGAAGATGGTGTTGCCCCACAGCGTCTCGACGGCCGTGACGTTCGTGGCCGATCCGGTGCCGGGAGCGACTCCGAAGAAGCCCGCCTCGGGGTTGATCGCCCACAGCCGGCCGTCCTCGCCGGGACGCAGCCATGCGATGTCGTCGCCGAGCGTCTCGACGCGCCACCCGGGGATCGTGGGACGCAGCATCGCCAGGTTCGTCTTGCCGCAGGCCGACGGGAACGCCGCGGCGAGATGGTAGGCCCGCCCGGCCGGGTCGATCACCCGGATGAGCAGCATGTGCTCGGCGAGCCACCCCTCGTTCCGGCCGATCACCGAGGCGATCCGCAGCGCGAAGCACTTCTTGGCCAGGATGGCATTGCCGCCGTAGCCGGAGCCGAACGACCACACCTCGAGGGTGTCGGGGAAGTGCACGATGTACTTCTCGTCGTTGCACGGCCAGGCGACGTCCTGCTCGCCCGGCGCGAGCGGGGCACCGACGGAGTGCACGGTCTTCACCCACTGTGCGCCCGCGGCGATCTCGCGCAGCACCTCGGTGCCCACGCGCGTCATGATCCCGATGGAGGCCACGGCGTACGCGCTGTCGGTGATCTGCACGCCGATGTGCGAGAGCGGACCGCCCACCGGACCCATCGAGAAGGGCACGACGTACATCGTCCGGCCCTTCATCGAGTCTCGGAACAGGGGCGTGAGCGTCGCGCGGATCTCGTCGGGATCGATCCAGTTGTTCGTGGGGCCGGCGTCCTCCTCGCGCTCGGAGGCGATGTAGGTCCTCGCCTCGGTGCGGGCGACGTCGCTCGGGTGGGAGCGCGCCAGGTAGGAGCCGGGGCGCCACTCGGGATTGAGCTTGATGAGCTTGCCGTCGTCCACCATCTGGCGCAGCAGCGCATCGTTCTCAGCGCGGGAGCCGTCGACCCAGTGGACACGGTCCGGCGCCGTCAGCGCGGCGATCTCGTCGACCCACTCGAGCAGGGCGGACATGCCCGCACCCTGAATGGCCGGCACGTCCCCGAACGTCCGCCTGGGTGTCGGTGCGGTGGGTGCGGGACTGTCGTTCCGGGTGAAGATGTCGGCCAGCGCCATGATGTCGGTCCCCTTCGATTCGACGATGCAATTCGTGCTCTTCCTCCACTGTGAGCGCCTATCGACGCGTTTTCGAGACCAGCCGTGCGACAAGAGTCGCGATTCTTTCGCTAGCATCAAGGAATGCCACCGACGTCGCTGGAACTGTCGACCCTGGGCCACCGCATCCGCCATCAGCGCCTCTCGCACGGCTATACGCTCGACGAGCTGGGCGAGCTGGTGGGGGTCGCCGGAAGCCAGCTGAGCCTCATCGAGAACGGCAAGCGCGAGCCGAAGCTGTCGCTGCTGCAGGCCATCGCCGCCGCCACGGGCGTCGAGGTCGCCGATCTGCTCTCCAACGAGCCGCCCAACCGCCGGGCGGCCCTCGAGATCGAGCTGGAGCGGGCGCAGAAGAGCTCGGTCTTCCGTCAGCTCGGCATCCCGCCGGTCAAGGTGACCAAGACGATGACCGACGAGACGATCGAATCCATCCTCGGGCTGCACCGGGAGCTGCAGCGGCGCGAGCGCGAGGCCATCGCGACTCCCGAGGAGGCCCGACGGGCCAATACGGAGCTGCGGCTGAAGATGCGAGCACTCGACAACTACCTGCCCGACATCGAGAAGCTCGCCGAGAAGCAGCTGAAGGCGGCGGGACACGTCTCGGGGGCGCTCACGCACCGCACGGTCAGCATCATGGCCGAGAAGCTCGGCTTCGAGCTGATCTACGTCAACGACCTGCCGCACTCGACGCGCTCGGTCACCGACCTCGAGCACGGACGCATCTACCTGCCGCCGGCATCGATCCCCGGCGGGCACGGCCTGCGCTCCATGGCGCTGCAGGCGATGGCGCACCGGCTGCTCGGGCACCAGCCGCCCACCGACTACGCCGACTTCCTCCAGCAGCGGCTCGAGATCAACTACTACGCGGCGTGCTGCCTGATGCCCGAGACGGCGGCGGTGGCGTTCCTGCAGCAGGCGAAGAAGGACCGCAATCTCGCCGTGGAGGACTTCCGAGACGCCTTCGGCGTGACGCACGAGGCAGCCGGCATGCGGCTGACCAACC
This sequence comes from Arthrobacter sp. Cza30, assembly GCF_059090765.1. NCBI lineage: Bacteria > Bacillati > Actinomycetota > Actinomycetes > Micrococcales > Micrococcaceae > Arthrobacter > Arthrobacter sp. Cza30. The sequence continues at coordinate 62,722 of NZ_JBNHGA010000010.1, forward strand.
TCGCCACCCACCACCTGGGCATCGCGCTGCACTTCCTGCGGGTGGACGGGTCGGGCACGATCTCACGGGTCTACGAGAACGACGGGCTGCCGCTGCCGATGGACGTCACCGGGGCCGTCGACGGTCAGATCGCCTGCCGCCGGTTCTCCGCGCGGGCGGCGTTCTCGGAGCAGAACCGCACCACCGAGCACTACCAGTACACCGACACCCCCGCCGGCACCTACTGGTGCTCGACGCAGACCGGCACCACGTCCGACGGCGAGTTCTCCATCACCGTCGGCGTGCCGTTCGACGATGCACGCTGGTTCCGCGGCCGCGAGACGCAGAAGCGGGCGACCTCCACGTGCCCGGATGAGTCCTGCTGCCGCCGACCTCCCGCCGACGTCGCCGCGCGGTGGGCCGGCAAAGCATGGCCGAGCGCGCGCGTCCACATGCAGATGTTCTCCCCTCTTCCGCGCGGCGCGTTCCCGGGCGTCGACGACAACGAGGTCTACGCCTTCCTGGACCGGCACGCGTGAGCGGCGGCGAACCGGTCACCCGCTGATGAAGTCGCGGTAGCGCCGCAGCGCGGCCGCGACCTCGTGATCGCTCGCCGCTTCCGGCCTGAACAGCGCAGGCGTGGGATCGTCCGCATGCCGGCCGACGGCCACGGAGTGCTTCCATACCCCGACGACTTCGCCCCGCGCGACGATGATGGGCCGCACGATCCCGTTCATGCTCGGCCCGATCGCCGCGAGGAACTCCTGCGCGCAGGGCACCGTCCGGTCGGCGTAGGAGAGGTAGTACTCCTCGAACGGCGGCAGCGCGACCACCTCCGGCGCATCGGGCGTGCGGCGGGGACGAGCATCGGCCACGACGAACTGGGGCTCCGGCTCGTCGTCGACCATCGTGAGCCGGTCGGATGCCGACGCCGCGGCGGCGCGGGCGACGCCGAGGGGCAGCCCCGTCCACCATGCGAAATCCCGCGCGCCCGCGGGACCGTGCGATGCGACGTAGCGGACGAAGAACTCGGCGAGCGGGTCCGCCGGGCTCGCCGCATCCCCGATCCACTCCTCCGTGAGGACGAGGTACTGCTCGCGCGTGGGGCCGCCGTCGCGCGGGACGACCGGCCCCTGGCACACGACCCCGCGCAGTGACAGGGCGACCAGGGCGTGGTAGCCCCGTTGCCCTGCCGTAGGAACGCCCTGCGTCTCGAGGACGTCGAACAGCTCCTTGCGGGTCAGCCTGTTGCCACCGGACAGAGCGGTGCGCACGGCCGCCTCCGCCCGTGCGACCTCGCCACCGACGAGGCCCTCGCGGCGATGCACCGCGGCCGCCTGCCTGAGCTGGCGCTCTCCGGTCACCGACAGCACCCACGCCAGGTCCTCGGCCGGGATGGCGTGGATCGTCCCGCGCATGGTCCATGACCTCACGATGTCGCCTCGGTCGAAGGCCGCATCCACGTCCCGCACCGTGGGGCGTCCGCGCGTGCGAGCGGCGAGGGCCCACCGTCCGCCCCAGAACTCCTGCGCCTGCGTGGCCAGCATGTGGCGGGCGGCCTGGGCGACCGTCGGCGCGAGCGCGCTCAGCCGATGCGATCGCAGGCGCTCCCGGCGCACCGTCGCATTCTCCACGAACCCATCATGCGCACCGACCCGGACATCACGTGTCCGGGATGCGTCAGAACGGGTTCGGCGTCAGGGTGTACTTCGTCTGCAGGTACTCGTGGATACCCTCGGCGCCGCCTTCGCGGCCCAGTCCCGACATCTTCCAGCCGCCGAACGGCGCCGCGGCGTTGGAGACGACTCCGACGTTCAGCCCCATCATCCCGGTCTCGAGGCGCTCGATCATGCGCTGACCGCGTGGGAGGCTCTCGGTGAAGACGTACGAGACGAGCCCGTACTCGGTGTCGTTGGCGATGCGGACGGCGTCGTCCTCGGTGTCGAACGGGACGATCGCCAGCACGGGTCCGAAGATCTCCTCGCGCAGGATCTCGCTGCCCGGCCGGACGTCCGTGACGACCGTCGGCTCGTAGAACGTGCCGGGGCCGTCGACGGCCCTGCCGCCAGTACGCAGCTCCGCGCCGCGTGCCACGGCATCGTCGACGAGCTGCGTCGCCTTCGCTACCGCGCGGTCGTCGATGAGCGGACCGATGGCCACGCCCTCCTCGGTGCCGCGGCCGATCTTCAGCGCCTGCACCCGCTCGGTCACGCGCCGCGCGAACTCGTCGGCGACCGAGCGCTGCACGATGAAGCGGTTCGCGGCCGTGCATGCCTGCCCGATGTTGCGGAACTTCGCGAGCATCGCGCCGTCGACGGCCTTGTCGAGGTCGGCGTCCTCGAACACGACGAACGGCGCGTTGCCGCCGAGCTCCATCGACGTGCGCAGCACGCCCTGCGCCGCCTGCTCCAGCAGCTTCTGGCCCACGGGGGTCGACCCGGTGAACGAGAGCTTGCGCAGACGCGGGTCCCGGATGATCGGCTCCGAGACGGCACCGGACGTCGAGGTGGTGAAGACGTTGACCACGCCGGCCGGCACGCCGGACTCCTCCAGCAGCCGCGCGAACGCCAGCGTCGTCAGCGGCGTGAGTTCGGCGGGCTTGATGACCACGGTGCACCCGGCAGCCAGCGCCGGCGCGATCTTGCGCGTCGCCATCGCGAGGGGGAAGTTCCAGGGCGTGATGAGGAAGCAGGGGCCGACCGGATGCTGCGACACGATCATGCGGCCGGTGCCCTCGGGGTTGGCGCCGTAGCGACCCTGCACCCGGGCCGTCTCCTCGCTGAACCAGCGCAGGAACTCCCCGCCGTACGCGACCTCGCCGCGCGCTTCCGCCAGCGGCTTGCCCATCTCGATCGTCATGAGAAGCGCGAAGTCCTCCTTGCGCTCCTGCAGCAGATCGAAGGCGCGACGGAGGATCTCGGCACGCTCGCGGGCGGGCGTGGCGGCCCACGCCGGGAACGCCTCCACGGCGGCATCGAGCGCCGCCCTGCCGTCCTCGGGCCCGGCGTCTGCGATCTCCTTGACGACCTGCCCGTTGGAGGGGTCGTAGACCTTGAGCGTCTTGCCGCTGGACGACGCGCGCCACCGGCCTGCGATGAACAGGCCGTCCGGAACGGACGCCAGAAGCTCGGTCTCGCGGTCGTCGGTCACGCCGGACTCCCTCTTTTCGTCGTGAGTGCCGGAGCGCGTCGCGGTGTCAGTCACAGCATCCCCTTCTCATTGCCTGTCGGGCCATTCTGCCCCTCGCCGCCGCCGCGGCCGATATACGCGATGTACAGCCCGGGTCGGCTGCTCGCCCTCGCGGAGGGATTCAGCGTGCGAGGGCCGAGGTGCGCTGCACGCGCATCGACTGCGCGAAGAGTCCCGCGAGCTCGTCGGTCGCCGAGAACGGCAGCACCGCGGCCACGTACTGGTCAGGCCTCACGACGACGACGACGCCCTCGCGTGACAGCTCTCGCTCGGCGAAGATGTCGGCGCTGCTCCACGCGCTCGGGGCAGCCGCATAGACCTTCTCCCAGTCGATGAGGCCCAACGGTCCGGTCCTCGGCAGGAAGATCGGCGGCACCCGCATGATGTCGATGTCTTCGAACCTCTGCTGATAGACCACCTTCACGTCGAAGACGGCATCGACGTCCGCCCCGGGCGGGGTGTGCCGCGTGACCGGCGAATCCGGGGACGAGAGCCACTGCGCCCAGGCGGCGAGCGCCGAGGGCTCACCGGCGGCCGGCGCGTCCGCGAAGGCGTAGATCCGCCAGCGGCCGTCCGCCTTGGCGTGGTGACCCAGGTGAACGACGTTGCCGTCGCACACCCGCACCACTTCGACGGACTTGAAGCGCTTGCCGACCGGGAACCCCGGGGCGAGCGCCTGATGCTCGTTCCCGGCGACGACGGCGGATGGCCCGTACTGCGTCATGAACCCGGAGGGGAATTCAGCGGTGGCGAGGTAGTAGTTGGCGAGATCCTGCGGGTCGGAGATCTCCTCGGGCTTGCGTGCCATGAGGGAGGACCACTCACGGTCGAAGTCGATGAGCTGCTGAGCGACCGGCTGGCGCTCCGCGGAGTACGTCGACAGCAGCGAGGCGGGGCTCAGGCCGGTGAGCACGTGCCCGAGCTTCCATCCGAGATTGAACCCGTCCTGCATCGAGACGTTCATGCCCTGACCGGCCTTGGCGCTGTGCGTGTGGCACGCGTCGCCGGTGAGGAAGACGCGCGGATCGCGGTCCGCGCCTTCGGGCACGTCGTCGAACTTGTCGGTGACGCGGTGCCCCACCTCGTAGACGCTGTGCCACGCGACCTGCTTCACATCCAGCGAGTACGGGTGGAGGATCTCGTTCGCCCGCCGGATGATCTCCTCGATCGGCGTCTGCCGCACGCGGTGGTTGTCGCCCTCGGGGACCTCACCGAGGTCGATGTACATGCGGCTGAGGTACCCGCCCTCCCGCGGGATGTGCAGGATGTTCCCCGCCGAGGAGGTGATCGCGCACTTGGTCCGCCAGTCCGGGAAGTCGGTGTTGACCAGCACGTCCATCACGCCCCACGCGTGCGACGCGAACCGGCCCACGTGCTTGCGCCCGATCGCCTCGCGCACGCCGCTGCGCGCGCCGTCGCAGCCGGCGACGTACTTCGCGCGCACCGTGCGCTCCTCGCCCTGCCGCGGGCCCGTGACATACCGCACGCGCACCTCGACGGGATGCTCGCCCTCGTCGTGCACCGTCAAGCCCACGAACTCGATCCCGTAGTCCGGTGCGATCCGAGCCGGTCCGTTGAGGGCGGCCTCGGCGAAGTAGTCCAGCACGCGCGCCTGGTTGACGATGAGGTGCGGGAACTCGCTGATCTTGAACGCGTAGTCCTCGGTGCGTGCGGTCCGGATGATGCTGCGCGGGTTCTCGGGGTCGGGGCCCCAGAAGTTCATGTACGCGATGTTGTACGCCTCGGCGACGATCCGCTCGGCGAAGCCGAAGGCCTGGAACGTCTCCACGCTGCGCGGCTGGATGCCATCGGCCTGCCCCAGCGCGAGGCGACCGCCCCGGCGTTCGATGAGGCGCGTCATGACGGCGGGGAACTGCGACAGCTGGGCGGCCAGCAGCATGCCCGCAGGCCCCGAGCCGACGATGAGGACGTCCATCTCGTCGGGCAGCTCCGCCGGCCGATCGATGCCGGTGCCGGCCGCATCCTGGATGCGCGGCTCTCCCGAGACGTACCCGTGGTGATGGAACTGCATGGGATCCTCCTGCGACGACGTCGAGAGCGCCTGCGACGCTGCGTGCGGCTTCGTTCAGCGTGTTCTATATTCGAACGCGCCGTTCTACTATTGAACAGATCGTATACGACCGCCCGGCGACGGGCAAGATCGCCGACGGAGGCGCCATGGCAGCGACGGACACGGCGGCGGCCCCGGCCTCCCAGACCCTGAGCCGCGGCATCCGCATCCTTGAGGTCCTCGCCGACGCGCGCGAGCCGTTGACGATCGACGATCTCGCCGCGCGGTTGGCGGTGCATCGCTCGGTCGCCTACCGGCTGCTGCGGACACTCGAAGACCACGGACTCGTCACGCGCGACTCGGCCGGACGGGTCCAGCTGGGAGCCAGACTGGCGGCGCTCGCGGCGGGCGTCGCCCACGACCTCCAGGCCGAGGCGATCCCCGAGCTCACCGCGGTCGCGAACGACCTGGGCATGACGAGCTTCCTGGTGGTCCTCGACCACGACGAATGCGTCACGCTGTCGAGCGTCGAGCCCCGGCACGCCGTGAACCCGGTGGCTCAGCGGCCCGGGACACGGCATCCGGTCACCCGCGGAGCGCCCGGCAAGGCGATCCTCTCCATCACGCCCGAGTCGTCATGGCCGCCGGTGCGACCCGCGTTGGCGGAGGAGATCCGCGAAGCCGCGACGCGGGGCTACGCGACGAGCCACGACGAGGTCATCCCGAGCGTGCGAGCGGTGGCAGTGCCGCTGCGTGTGCCCGGGCGGGCGCCGGCCGCGGTGGCTGTCGTCTACGTCGCCAGCTCGCACGACGAAGACTCCGTCGCGGCCCGGCTGGCCCGGTCGGCCGCCGTCATCCGCGACGCGCTCGGCGGCTGACGCACGGCTTCAGACGGTCGTCCGGAAGGCCTCGTCGATGAAGCGGATGTTGTACTCCGCGACCCGCTGCGGCACGCCCGCGAACGCCTCGCCGCGGGCGTCCGAGGCCATGTACTCCTTCTCGAGGGCGAGGAACGCCTGCTCGTCGCCCTCGGCGCTCACGGCCCACACGAACTCGTTGGTCTCGCGCAGCCCGTAGGCGAACTCGATGGTGAACCCCGCGGCGGGTCGCACACGCGGCATCCACTGGTTCCACCACGCGACGAACGCGTCGTACTCCCCGTCGACGAGGGTGTAGCGGCGCAGCTGGATCGTCCTCATCCTTCGATCATGCCAGGACCGCGGGTATGCCTATACTCGTGGTGTCCGGCGGGAACGCGCCCGCCGGTGCTCGAAAAATGGGCACGCAGCCGCACCCGCCGATGGGTGCGAGCGAGACACATACGGCCTCGTCATCCGTCTGCAGTCTCAAGGGGTGCGCCATGCCCACCGTCTCCTCCCACGTGGCCCTCACTCTCGCCCGCCACATAGACCACGTCTTCGGCGTGATGGGCAACGGCAACGCCTACTTCCTGGACGCGCTGGAGCGCTCGACCGATGTCGCGTTCACCGCCGTCCGGCATGAGGCCGGCGGCGTCGTCGCCGCCGACGCCTACCATCGGGCGTCCGGCCGTCTCGCGGCGGCCACCGCGACGTACGGGGCCGGCTTCACCAACACCCTCACGGCGCTGGCCGAGGCGGTGCAGGCTCACGTGCCTCTCGTGCTCGTCGTCGGCGACGAGCCCACATCGGGTCCGCGCCCGTGGGACGTCGACCAGATCGCCATGGCCGCGGCCGTCGGCGCCCGCACGTACACCGTCGGGCGTGCGGATGCCGCCGCCACGACCGTCATCGCGATCGAGCATGCGCTGATCTACCGCGTGCCGGTCGTCCTGGCGATCCCGTACGACGTCGCGGCCCTGGACGCGGGCGAGCTGCCCGCGACGCCGGAGCCCAAGCGCCCGGCGGCCGTGACACCGGCGGGCGAGTTCGCGCATGCGACCGTGCGCCGGATCGCCGAGGCCCTCGCCGCCGCCCGCCGCCCGCTCCTGCTCGCCGGCCGCGGCGCCTGGCTCGCCGGCGCGAGCGACGCTCTGGGGACCCTCGCGGACGCCACCGGCGCGCTCACCGCGTCGACGGCGCTCGGACGCGGGGTGTTCCCGCGGAGCGAGTTCGACCTCGGCGTCACGGGCGGATTCGGCGCCGAGGGCGCGATGGAGCTCGTGCGCCAGGCCGACGTCGCGGTCGTCTTCGGTGCTTCGCTCAACCAGTTCACGATGCGTTTCGGCGACCTGTTCGCACCCGGGACGCGGGTGTTCCAGGTCGACATCGCGCCCACCGCGACGCATCCCCACGTCGGCGGGTACGTGCGCGGCGACGCCGCGGTCGTCGCCCGCGAGCTGACGCGGCAGGTCCTCGGCCTCGACACGGAGCCGACGGACTGGCGCGTCTCGGTCGACGTGGCCGCCGCACGCGCCTACGAGCCGGGCGACGGCATCGCGCCCGACGGGCGTCTCGACCCGCGCTCCGTCGCCGCGCGCATCGGCGGCCTCCTTCCCGCGGACCGGGTGGTCGTCTCGGACGGCGGCCACTTCATCGGGTGGGCGAACATGTACTGGCCGGTCGCGTCCCCGGACCGCATGATGATGGTCGGCACCGCTTTCCAATCCATCGGCCTCGGCTGGCCGTCGGTGGCGGGCGCCGCCCTCGCCCGGCCCGGGTCGACGGTCGTGCTGACCACGGGCGACGGCGGCGGACTCATGGCCCTCGCCGATCTCGAGACAGCCGTACGCGTCGCCGGCGGTCGGGGCCTCGCCGTGGTCTGGAACGACGCCGCGTACGGCGCCGAGGTCAACCTCTACGGCCTGAAAGGCCTGGCGCGCGAGCCGATGCTCATCCCGGAGGTCGATTTCGCGGCACTCGCGGCCGGCGTGGGAGCCGAAGGGGTGGTGGTCCGCACGCTCGAGGACCTCGACAGACTGGCGTCGTGGGCGGCCGAGCCCGAGGCGGCGCGCCGCTTCCTCGTGCTGGACTGCCGCATCTCGGGTCAGGTGATCGCGCCGTACCAGCGGGAGATCATCCGCGTGAACTCCTAGGTCCGCTCCTCGAACGAGCAGGGCCGAGGCGCCGTCCTCAGCGACCGGTGAAGCGCGGCGGCCGCTTCTGCTGGAAGGCCGCGAAGCCTTCGCGGTAGTCGGCGGTCGCGCGCAGCGCGTCCTGGGCGCGCGACTCCTCCGCGACGGCATCCCACAGCGTCGCATCGCGCAGCCGGGCGATCAGGCGCTTCGAAGCGACGAAGGCGGCGGTGGGCCCGGCGGCGACGCGCGCGGCGCGCTCGCGGGTGAACGCGACGACGCCCTCGGCGGGCAGCGCGCGGCTGAACAGGCCGCCCGCCACGGCCTCGGCACCCGACACCAGATCGCCGGTGTAGATGAGATCGAGTGCGCGGTGGGCGCCGAGGCGCTCGTACAGCAGCGCGTGCCCGCCGGAGTCCAGCATGGCGCCCAGGTTCGCGAACGGCGACCCGACCTTCGCCGTCTCGGACACGTAGACGACGTCGGTCGCGATCGCGAGCCCGAGACCCACCCCCAGGCACGCACCGTGCACGGCGGCGAACGTCGGCGCCGGGAAGATCGCGATCCGGCGCATCACCTGCTCCACGGCTCCGAGATAGCCGGGGACGTCGTCGGTTTCGGGATCGACGCCGGCGATGTCGCGTCCGGCGCAGAACGCCCGCCCTTCCCCGCGCAGCACGAGCGCACGCGCCCCGGATGCCTCCGCCGACGCGTAGGCGGCATCCAGATCCCGCAGCGCATCCAGTGACAGCGCATTGAGCTTCCCGGGGGCCGCGAGCACGATCTCGGCCACGGCGTCCGTCACGGAGAGCTCGATCATGGATGTCCTCTCGTCGTCACGCGTCCCAGTCGACGCTCACGGTGTCGCTCGTGGGAACGGACTGGCAGGTCAGGATGAGCCCACGCGCCAGTTCGTCGGGTTCGAGCGCGTGGTTCTGCGCCATGTCGACGGTGCCCTCGCGCAGCACGGCTCGACAGGTGCCGCACACGCCGCCCGCACACGCGAAGGGCACGTCGCCGCGGGTGCGGAGGGCCGCGGCGAGGATCGTCTCGCGTGCCGACACCGGCGTCGTGACGGTTCCCGTCGTGCCGTCGAGCCGGAAGGAGATGGTCCGCACGGGTTCGCCCGGCGCCGCCTCGACCGGTGGCGGGACGGTTCCCCGTCGGTCCTCGGCACGCCCGGTGGAGAAGAGCTCGACGCGGATGGCGGACGCGTCGACGCCGAGGCGCAGGAGGACCGCCCGCGCCCGCTCGACGAGTTCGAACGGCCCGCACAGGAACCACTCGTCGATGAGGTCGGCGCGCAGCACCCGTGTCAGCAGCGTCTCCAGCCGCCGCTCGTCCAGGCGCCCCGAGAAGAGGTCCGCGGGCCGGCGCTCGCGCGTCAGCACGTGATGGAGGGCGAGTCGCGAGGGGAACCGGTCCTTGAGGTCGGCGAGATCGTCGAGGAACATCGCGTCGCCCGCCGTGCGGTTGGAGTAGACGAGGTCGAACGTGTCGTCGGGGCGCTCCCCCAGGTGGTGCTCGATGAGCGCCATCACGGGCGTGATGCCGGACCCGGCCGCGATGGCGGCGAAGTGCGCCGGCCTTTCGTACCGCCCGTGGGGGGTGAAGTGCCCGTCCGGGCTCATCACCTCCACGACATCGCCGGCGGCGAGGTGCTCGACCGCCCACGTCGAGAACGCTCCGCCGCGCTCCCGCTTGATCGCCACGCGGATGGAGCTTCCGCGGGCGGCGTCGCCCGGCGAAGGCGCGCGGCACAGCGAGTAGCTGCGGCGCACCTCGTCGCCGTCGATCGTCATCCGCAACGCGACATGCTGACCGGGACGGTACTCGAACGCGCCCGCCAGCTCCGGCGGCACCGCGAACGTCACCTCGATCGCCTCCGGGGTGAGGGGCCGGACGGCTTCCACCCGGAGCGGATGGAACACCGCCCGTCGCCGTGCTCCCTCCGCGGCCGCCGCCGGCGGCGCCGCCGTTCCCACAGCGTCGGGCATCACAGCTCCTTGAAGCGGTCGAACGGCTCGCCGCAGCTCTGGCACTGCCACAGCGCCTTGCACGACGTCGACCCGTACCGGGACACCTCGCGCGTGTGCAGCGAACCGCAGCGCGGGCACCGGATGCCGAGCCCCAGGGTGACCGCCCCCTCCGCCGTGCGGCGACGCGGTGGGGCGATGCCGAACTCCTCGAGCTTGCGGCGCCCCGCGTCGCTCATCCAGTCGGTCGTCCAGGCCGGGCTGAGGACCACCTCGACCCGCGCGCGGCGGCCCTCCGTGGCGAGCGCCGACAGGATGTCGGCGCGCAGCGCCTCGATCGCGGGGCATCCGGAGTACGTCGGGGTGATCCGCACGACCGCGACGTCCCCGTCCAGCTCGACGCCGCGCAGCACGCCCAGGTCGGCGATGGTGAGGACCGGCACCTCGGGGTCGACGACGCCGGCCGCGACATCCCAGATCGCCGCGCGGTCCGGATCCTCCGGGCGCGGTCGCGCCTCCCGCTCGAGCGGGCCGGACGCCACGGGGGCGGCAGCACCGAGGGTCACCATGTCGCTCCCGGGTGCGCGCGAGCCAGCACCTGCATCTCGCCGATCAGCCGGCCGAAGGACTCGGAGTGGCGGCCGGCGCGCCCGCCGCCCGCCGCGAACGGCGCGTCGGGGACCGGAAGACCGGCGTCCGCGAGGGTGGCCTGCACCGCGGTGAGGACCTCGTCGCGGAGCTCCTCCGGCGGGACCGCCACGCCGGCGCGCCCGTTCTCGGCGAGGGCGACGACGGCGGGGTCCGAGTCGAACAGCTCCCCCACGAACGGCCACAGGTCCCACAGGGCGCGCGTCATCCGACCATGCGACTCATCGGTCCCGAGGCCGAGGCGAAGGGTCCACAGCGTCGCGTGCTCGGCGTGGTAGGCGACTTCCTTCACCGCCTTCGTCGCGATGGCCGCGAGCATGGCGTCCTGCGACGAGGCAAGCCGCCGGTACAGCGCTCCGAAGTAGAGCGAGGCGACGAGCTGACGGAGGACGGTGAAGGCGAAGTCCAGACCGCCGGCCGCGCCGTTCGGCAGCTCGAACAGCCAGCGGCTGCGGAACTGCGGCTCGTCCCGGAAGTAGGCCAGATCGTCCTCGGTCTCGCCCCAGGCCGACCCCGCGTAGGTGAGGAGGGCGCGCGCGTGGCCGAGCAGATCGAGCGCGATGTTGCCCAGGGCGACATCCTCCTCGAGCTCGGGGGCGCACGAGATCCACTCCCCCAGGCGCTGTGCCAGCACCAGCGCGTCGTCGCCGAGCCCCAGGGCGTAGCGTGCGACCTCCTCGGGCGCCGGCGCGGGGGCCGCGGCGGACGCGTCGGCGAGGTGCAGGATCGAGAGCCGGTCGGTCACGGCGTCCTCACAGGTGCGGCACGTCGGCCGAGGCCGTGTAGGCCGTCGGGTAGCGGTAGTCCTTGCCCTGCGGCGACTCGAAGAACGCGCCGCGGGCGTCGGGATCGCTCGCGGCGATCGCCGCCGAGGGAACGACCCAGATCGACACGCCCTCGCCGCGACGGGTGTAGAGGTCTCGCGCGTTGTGCAGCGCCAGCTGCGCGTCCGGCGCGTGCAGCGAGCCCGCGTGCACGTGCGACAGCCCGCGCGATGAGCGGACGAACACCTCCCACAGCGGCCAGGTCTCGCGGGCGTCGCCACCGGGTGCGGTCATGACGCCACCTCCGAGAGCTGCCGCCCGGCGTAGGCGCGCGCCGCGTCCCTGACCCACGCACCGTCCTCGTGCGCCCGGCGGCGCTTGCCCAGACGGATGCTGTTGGCCTGGCCGCGCCCCGACAGCACGGCGCGGAACTCGTCCCAGTCCAGCGCGCCGTGATCCCAGTGCCCGCGCAGCTCGTTCCACCGCAGGTCCGGGTCGGGAAGCGTCACCCCGAGGATCTCGGCCTGCGGCACGATCATGTCCACGAAGCGCTGCCGCAGCTCGTCGTTGGAGAACCGCTTGATGTTCCACGCCATCGACTGCGCGGAGTTGGGCGAGGCGTCGTCGGGCGGCCCGAACATCATCAGAGCGGGCGCGTACCAGCGGTCGACCGACTCCTGCGCCATCGCGCGCTGCTCGTCCGTGCCGTTCATCAGGGCCAGCAGGATCTCGAACCCCTGCCGCTGATGGAACGACTCCTCCTTGCAGATGCGGATCATCGCCCGCGCGTACGGTCCGTAGGACGCCCGGCACAGCGGCACCTGGTTGCAGATCGCCGCACCGTCCACGAGCCAGCCGATCGAGCCCATATCGGCCCACGAGGGAGTCAGGTAGTTGAAGATCGACGAGTACTTCGCCGTGCCGCTGAGCAGCTGCTCGTACATCTCCTCGCGTGTGATCCCGAGGGTCTGGGCGGCGGAGTAGAGATACAGGCCGTGCCCGGCCTCGTCCTGGACCTTCGCCATGAGGATCGCCTTGCGCTGCAGGCTGGGCGCGCGCGTGATCCAGTTGCCCTCCGGCTGCATGCCGATGATCTCCGAGTGCGCGTGCTGCGAGATCTGCCGGATCAGCGTGCGGCGATAGGCATCCGGCATCCAGTCGGTCGGCTCGACCTTCTCGTCGGCCGCGATCAGCTCCTCGAAGCGCGCCCGCCCGAGCTCATCGACGTCGGGAGCGAGGGTCGCCGTGTTCATGCGCGCCTCCTTGCGCTACTTACCGTTCGTTCAGTAATGCTACTCTTGTCACCCATGACGGGCAACACGCCCCCCGCGGCGACGGCCTTCCGCCGCGGCAACGGACGCACCGATCGGCCCCCTTACGACCTCGATGCGGTGCTCGAGATCGCCGTCGCGACCTTCAACGAGCGCGGCTACGAGGCCACATCGATCAGCGTCCTCGCCGAGCGCCTGGGCACCAGCAAGTCGGCCCTGTACTACCACGTCAGCGGCAAGGAGGAGCTGCTCCAGCGCGCGCTGGACCGCGCCCTCGGCGAGCTGGAGTCCGTGCTCGAAGCGGCCGGCGCGCTCGACGCCGGCGCGGCGGACCGCCTGGAGTCCGTGCTGCGCGGCGCCGTCCGGGTCCTCGTCGCCGAGCTCCCCTTCGTGACGCTCCTGCTGCGCGTCCGGGGCAACACCGACGTCGAGCGCGACGCCGTCCGACGCCGGCGCGAGTTCGACCATCGCGTGTCGCAGCTCGTCCACGCGGCGCAGGCCGAGGGGTCGCTGCGCGCCGACCTCGACGCGGGCACGACCTCGCGTCTGCTGTTCGGCATGATCAACTCGATCGTGGAGTGGTACCGCCCCGGCGGCGCCCTGGACGGCGAGGCTCTCGCGGACGCCACCGTGTCGGTCGCGCTCGACGGCCTGCGCGCCCGCTGAACGGGAACGGCGCTACTCCTTGGCGACCAGAGTCAGGACGTCGTAGGTCGCCACCACTTCGTCCCGCTGATTCACCAGCACCGCATCCCACCGGACCTCGCCGTACTCCTCGCTCTCGCGCGGGCTGATCTGCTCGGCGGTGAGCGTCACACGCACCTCGTCGCCCGGTGAGACCGGCGTGATGAAGCGCAGGTTCTCCAGGCCGTAGTTCGCCAGCACCGGGCCGGGAGCGGGATCGACGAACAGGCCGGCCGCCCACGACAGCAGCAGGTACCCGTGTGCGACGCGCCCGGGGAAGAACGGGTTCGCCGCGGCAGCCGCCTCATCCATGTGCGCATAGAAGCGGTCGCCGGTGAAGCCGGCGAAGTGCTCGATGTCCTCGAGCGTCACCGTGCGGGAAGGCGACGCGTACCGGTCGCCCACCCGCAGCGCCGCGAGCGGCTTGCGGAAGGGATGGATGCCTTCGTCCACGGCCGCCCCAGCACGCCACTGGCCGGTGAGTCTCGTCAGGACATCGGGCGAGCCCTGCAGCGCAGTCCGGCGCATGTAGTGCAGCACCGCGCGGATGCCGCCGAGCTCCTCGCCGCCGCCCGCGCGGCCCGGGCCGCCGTGCACGAGGTGCGGCATCGGAGAACCGTGACCCGTGGAGGTCCGCGCCACCGCGCCGTCGAGCACGAGCACGCGCCCGTGCCACGGCGAGATGCCGTCGACCAGGTGAGACACCGCCGCGGGGTCGGCCGAGCACACCGTCGCCACGAGAGACCCGCCGCCCAGATTGGCCAGGCGCACCGCGTCGTCCAGGTCGGTGTAGCCGAGCACCGAGGCGACCGGGCCGAACGCCTCGATCTCGTGGACCGCCGGCGCGGACGGGTCGGCGAACCGCAGCAGGATCGGTGCGACGAACGCGCCGTCCGCGGCGACGCCGACCGAGCCGTCCGCGAGGAGCACCTCGGGGTCTTCGAGCGATCCCACGACGATCTCGCCGCCGCCGGCGACGAGGTCCATGACGCGCGCCCGCACCTCGTCGCGCTGGGCGAGCGAGGCCAGCGGCCCCATCGTCACCCCCTCGGCACGCGGGTCGCCGAGGACCACCTTCTTCGCCAGCCGCGCGCGCACGGCCTCGATGACGCTGTCGACGGATGCCTCGGGCACGATGATCCGCCGGATCGCGGTGCACTTCTGTCCGGCCTTGGCCGTCAGCTCCGTGACGACGGAGGCGACGAATGCTTCGAACTCGGCCGTGCCGGCGACGGCGTCCGGACCGAGCACGGCGGCGTTGACGGAGTCCGCCTCGGTCGTCAGGGCGACGCCGCGGACGACGACGGCGTCGTCGCGCCGCAGCATCCGCCCGGTCGAGGCCGACCCGGTGAAGCCGACGGCGTCCCGCGCGTCGAGGAGGTCGAGGAAGCCGTGCGCGGAGCCGATGGCCAGCTGCAGCGACCCATCGGGCAGCAGCCCGGATCGCACCATCACGCGCACGGCGGCTTCGGTCAGGTACGCCGTCGGGGTGGCGGGCTTGACGATCGTGGGCACACCGGCGAGGAACGCCGGGGCGAACTTCTCGAGCATGCCCCACACCGGGAAGTTGAACGCGTTGACCTGGAAGGCCACGCCGGCCAGGCGGGTCCACACGTGCTGACCCCCGAAGCTGCCGTCGCGCGACAGCGACTCGGGCGCCCCGTCGACGAGCACGTCGGTGTTGGGCAGCTCCCGCCGCCCCTTGGAGCCGTAGGTGAAGAGCACTCCGATGCCGCCGTCGACGTCGATCGCGCCGTCGCGCGGCGTGGCGCCGGTGCCGGCGCTCAGCGCGGACAGCTCCTCCTTCGCCGCGGTGAGCTCCTGCGCGAGAGCCTTGAGGATGAGGGCGCGCCGGTGGAACGACAGGGCCCCGAGGGATGGCTGGCCCACCGATCGCGCGTGGTCCACGGCGGCGGCGAGGTCCGGAGCCGCCCCCACCGTCGCGATGGGCGCGCCGGTGGCGGCATCCTGCAGCACCGTCGTGCGGGTGGTGTCGGGCGGTGTCCATCGGCCGGCGATGTAGCTCTCGAGGACGGCGACCTCCGCCTCGGTCGAGGACGCGGATCCGAGCGGTGTTCCCAGGGTCATGCGTTCTTCCTCTCGCGCCTGCCATCGAGCCAGGCCGTCATGCGCTCGTGCTTGGCCGGCGACCCGAAGCACTCGGCCTGCGCGGCGTCGGCCGCCGCGCGCGGGTCGTCGGTGGGATCGTCGATGAGGCGCTTGGTGTGCCGGAGCGCCAGAGGGTCCAGCGCCGCGATACGGTCCGCGAGCGCGTCCGCTGCGGCGTCAAGCTCCCCGGGCGGGTGGACGGAGACGACCAGTCCCGCCGCGTGCGCGTCGTCGGCGGCGAGGATCCGCCCGGCCAGCAGCATCTGCTTCGCGAGCGGCTCGCCCACCAGGCGCGGCAGACGCCACGTCGCTCCCGCGGCGGGGACGATCCCCAGCGACGGCTCGGGGCTGCCGAAGCGCGCGCGGTCGCTCGCGATCCGGAGATCTGCGGCGTACGCCAGCTCGGCTCCTCCGCCCAGCGCCCAGCCGTCGACGACCGCGATCACCGGCATCGGCAGGTGCGCGATGCGATCGAACAGCCGCGAGTTGATCCCCTCGAGCGCATCGGCCGGTGCGCGCTCGCGCAGCTCGGCGATGTCGGCGCCGCTCGCGAAGACCCCGCCGGCACCGGCGAGGAGGAGGACGCGGGGCGTGCGCTCGAGGTCCTCGCACACCGCGTGCAGCTCGTCGACCATCGCGCGGTCGATCGCGTTGCGCGCGTCGGGACGATGCAGCCGCACCCACATGCGGTCGGGCCGCTCCTCGCGCAGGATCGTGGGCATCGGCATCCGTTTCGTCGTCATCGACTCGGGCGTCGTGGATTACTGAACGCTCGTTCTGTACGATGATCGCACAGCGCCGCGGGTCGCTCAACGCTCCGCCGGGAGGATCCAGATGGACGACGTGTTCGCCACCGAGCACACGCGCCGCATGATCGCCGCCGACCCCGCGTCGGCCGCGCTCGGCATGTCGGTCGTCCGCGCGGAACCGGGCCGGGCCGTGGTGCGCATGAGCGTGCGGGCCGACATGCTCAACGGCTTCGCGGTGGCGCACGGGGGTGTGGTGTTCGCACTGGCCGACACCGCGCTCGCCCTCGCCGGCAACGAGACGGATGCCGTGACCCTGGTCGCCGGCGCCGACATCGTCTTCCTGTCGCCGGCACGCGAGGGCGACCAGCTGGAGGCGGTCGCCGATCGCCGTGCACTCGTCGGCCGCTCGGGCGTCTACGACGTGCGGGTCTCCACGGCGGATGGTCGCGTGATCGCCGAGGTGCGCGGCCGCACCCGCGTCACCCGACCCGCCGGGGACTGACGCCGGGCACGGCGCCTCGGCATCCGCTCCCGCGTCCCACTTACCGGGCGGCATGTCCCGAACAAGCGGCCAGAAGAGCCGCCGCAGCCGCAGAAGTGGGACACGCTCGCCTGCCGGGATGCCCCGGACGTGACGACGGGGCGGAGCCGACCGGCCCCGCCCCGCCCCGTCGACATCGACGACTCAGGCCTTGGCCACCCCGTAGATGGGGCTCTTCTCCTGCTCGGCCTCGTGCTCGGGACCCAGAGGGATGCCGGACCGGTCGCGCAGCAGCAGTGTGGCGATGAGCCCCAGCACCGTCATGCCGGCGAGGTACCACGTCACCGACATCGTCGTGCCGGTCGCCTGCACCAGCGCCGTGGCGATCGTCGGCGCGAACGCGCCGCCGAGGATCGCGCCGATCGCGTACGAGATGGACACGCCGGAGAACCGGATCGAGGCGGGGAACAGCTCCGAGTACAGCGCCGCCTGGGGGCCGTAGGTGAAGCCGAGACCGATCGTGAGGATGGCAAGGCCGAGGAACAGCAGCCAGATGCTGCCGGTGTTGACCAGGGGGAACAGCGTGAAGACGCCCACGAGCTGGAGGATCCAGCCGACGATGTAGGTGGTGCGCCGTCCGATGCGGTCCGAGATGACCCCCGCGGCGAAGGTCGACAGCAGCCACGTCACGGCCGAGCCGGCGACGGCCCACAGGACCGGTCCGCGCTCGAGCGCCAGCGGGCCCTCGGGGTTGGTGGAGTAGTTCTGGATGTAGCCGCCGGTCGTCATGTAGCCGACCGCGTTGTTCCCCGCGAAGACGAAGGCCGCGATGATCACCAGGAGCACGTGCTTGCGGAACAGCTGCACGATCGGCATCCGCGCCTTCTCCTTGCGCTCGGCGAGCTCGGCGAACACCGGGCTCTCCTCGACGCGACGGCGGACGTACCAGCCGACGAGGATGAGCACCACGCTCAACAGGAACGGCACGCGCCAGCCCCACGCGACGAAGGCATCCCCGGGGGCGATCATCGCCATGAGGGCCATCACGCCGGATGCCAGCAGCAGGCCCAGCGGCACGCCGATCTGAGGCGACGCGCCGAAGGCGCCGCGGCGGGGCCGGGGCGCGTGCTCGACCGCCATGAGCACGGCGCCGCCCCATTCACCGCCGGCAGACAGGCCCTGCAGGATGCGCAGCAGCACCAGGAGGATCGGCGCTGCGACGCCGATCGCCTCGTAGGTGGGGAGGATGCCGATGAGCGCCGTCGCCGCTCCCATGAGGATGAGCGTCCACATCAGCACGACCTTGCGTCCGTACTTGTCGCCGAAGTGACCGGCGAGGAACGCGCCGAGCGGACGGAAGAGGAAGCTCACGCCGACCGTCGCGAACGAGATCAGGACGCTGTTGGCGCCCAGCGGCGCGAAGAACAGCTGCCCGAAGACCAGGCCCGCCGCGGAGGCGTAGATGAAGAAGTCGTACCACTCCACGGTGGTGCCGACCACCGTGGCGAAGACCACGCGTCGGCGGTCGGCCGCCGAGGCGATCGTGCCGGTCGGCGTGAAGCCACCGGCGGGCTGGGATGTGCTCATGTGCATGACTCCTGTGTCGAGCGTGACATCAATGTCACCGGCGGCGGCTTCGGGAGCGCCTTGCCCGGTGTGCTGTGATCATATACGATTTCGGATACGACGCAACAGTGAGGATGCTTCATGGACGGAACGACGGCGACCGCGGATCCCCGCTTCGCAGCCCTCCCCGCCCGCCCGGGAAAGATCATCGCGATCCACCTCAGCTACGCCTCCCGCGCGGATCAGCGGGGGCGCCGCCCGCAGCATCCGTCGTACTTCTTCAAGCCGTCCAGCTCCGTCGCGGCATCGGGCGGCACGATCGAGCGTCCTGCGGGCACCCAGCTGCTGGCGTTCGAAGGCGAGATCGCGCTCGTCATCGGGCGGCCGGCCCGACGGATCGCCCTTGCGGACGCGTGGGATCATGTCGCCTGGGTGACCGCCGCAAACGACTTCGGCCTGTACGACCTGCGCGCGAACGACAAGGGGTCGAACGTGCGGTCCAAGGGCGGCGACGGGTACACGCCGATCGGCCCGTCGCTGCTGGATGCCCGCGGCATCGATCCGCGGTCGCTGCGGGTGCGGACCTGGCTCAACGGCGCGCCGGTGCAGGACGACACGTCCGCGGGCATGATCTTCTCGCTCGAGCAGCTCGTCGCCGATCTCTCCCAGCACTTCACGCTCGAGCCGGGCGATGTCATCCTCACCGGCACCCCTGCGGGCTCCTCCGTCGCCGTCCCGGGCGACGTCGTCGAGGTCGAGGTCGATGTGGCGGGCGGTCCGTCGACCGGGCGCCTGGTCACCACCGTGGTGCAGGGCGAGGTCCCCTTCGATCCCGAGCTCGGCTCGCTCCCCTCGGCCGACGATCTGCAGCGCACCGAGGCCTGGGGCTCCCGGGAGGCCGCGGGACTGCCGCCCGAGTGGCGTCTGGGCGAAGAGCTCCGCGCCAAGCTCGCGGCCGCACCCGTCGCGGGCCTGTCGCTGCAGCTGCGCAGACGCGGCCTGAACAACGTGCACATCGACGGCGTCCGGCCGCTGCGTCCGGGGACGAAGCTCGTCGGCACGGCGCGCACCCTCCGCTTCGTGCCCAACCGCGAGGACCTGTTCGACAGCCACGGCGGCGGCTACAACGCGCAGAAGCGGGTCTTCGACGCGGTCGGCGACGGCGAGGTCATCGTCATCGAGGCGCGGGGCGAGACCGGCTCCGGAACGCTCGGCGACATCCTCGCCATCCGTGCGCACGCCCGCGGCGCGGCCGGCATCGTCACCGACGGCGGTGTGCGGGATGCCGCCGCCGTGGCCGCGGTCGGCATCCCGGTGTACTCGTCGGGAGCGCACCCCGCCGTGCTCGGCCGGAAGCACGTGCCGTGGGATGTCGACGCGACCGTCGCATGCGGCGGCACCACGGTGCAGCCGGGCGACGTCATCGTCGGCGACGACGACGGCGTCCTCGTCATCCCGCCGGCCCTCGTCGAGGAGGTCGTCGACGCGGCGCTCGCCCAGGAGGACGAGGACGCATGGATCGCCGCACGTGTCGCCGAGGGGCATCCGGTCGACGGCCTGTTCCCGATGAACGCCCAGTGGAGGTCCCGCTTCGCCGCTGCGCGGGAGGACGGAGGCTCGGCATGAAGGAGACCGAGGTCTCCGGCACGCTCAGCAAGTCGCAGCGGGCGTACCACTGGATCAAGGAGCGGATCGCGAAGCAGGAGTTCACCCCGGGCTACCGGCTGGTGCTCGGAGCCATCGCCGGTGAGCTCGACATGAGCGTGGTGCCGGTCCGCGAGGCCATCCGTCAGCTCGAGGCCGAGGGCCTGGTCATGTTCGAGCGGAACGTCGGCGCGCGGGTGTCGATGGTCGACGATTCGCAGTACCGCCACAGCATGCAGGCGCTGTCGATCCTCGAAGGCGCGGCCACCGCCCTCGCCGCGCGCCGTCTCACCGCCGACGACATCCGCAACGCCCGCCGCATCAACGACCTCATGATCGGCACGCTCGAGCACTTCGATCCGCGCGCCTTCACGGCGCTGAATCAGGAGTTCCACGCGGCGCTGTTCACCAAGTGCGCCAACCCGCGGATGCTCGAGCTCGTCAACGCCGAGTGGGCCCGCCTCGGCCACCTCCGCGACTCCACCTTCAGCTTCGTCCCGGGCCGCGCCCAGGAGTCGGTGCGCGAGCACGAGAACATCGTGCAGCTCATCGAGTCCGGCGCGCCCCTGGGCGAGATCGAGAAAGCCGCCCGCCGCCATCGCTCGGCGACCCTCGACGCCTACATGATCCACGAACACCCCGACGAGGCCTTGGGCCTTCCGGCGTTCTGAAATCTCCCCGAAGGAGCACACCATGACCGACACCGCCACCGCCCGAGCCTCCCGGCGCCGTCCGGCAGACCTGCCCGACCGTGTCCAGCACTACATCGACGGCGAGTTCGTCGACTCGCTCGACGGCGACACCTTCGACGTCCTCGACCCGGTCACCAACGAGACCTACCTCCGCGCCGCCGCCGGCAAGAAGGCCGACATCGACCGCGCCGTCGCGGCCGCGCGCCGCGCCTTCACCGACGGCCCGTGGCCTCGGATGCTGCCCCGCGAGCGATCCCGCGTGCTGCACCGGATCGCCGACATCGTCGAGTCCCGCGACGCCCGCCTGGCCGAGCTCGAGTCGTTCGATTCCGGCCTGCCGATCACGCAGGCGCTCGGTCAGGCCCGCCGGGCCGCGGAGAACTTCCGGTTCTTCGCCGACCTGATCGTGGCGCAGACCGACGACGCCTTCAAGGTGCCGGGCCGGCAGATGAACTACGTCAACCGCAAGCCGATCGGGGTCGCGGGGCTCATCACGCCGTGGAACACGCCGTTCATGCTCGAGTCGTGGAAGCTCGGTCCGGCGCTGGCGACCGGCAACACCGTCGTGCTGAAGCCGGCCGAGTTCACGCCGCTGTCGGCGTCGCTGTGGGCGGGCATCTTCGAGGAGGCGGGCCTGCCGCGGGGCGTCTTCAACCTCGTCAACGGCTTCGGCGAGGACGCCGGCGACGCCCTGGTCAAGCACCCCGACGTGCCCCTCATCTCCTTCACGGGCGAGAGCCGCACCGGGCAGATCATCTTCGCCAACGCCGCGCCGTACCTCAAGGGCCTGTCGATGGAGCTGGGCGGGAAGAGCCCGGCCGTCGTGTTCGCCGACGCCGACCTCGAGGCCGCGATCGACGCGACGATCTTCGGCGTGTTCTCGCTGAACGGCGAGCGCTGCACCGCCGGGTCGCGGATCCTCGTCGAGCGCCCGGTCTACGACGAGTTCGTCGAGCGCTATGCCGCCCAGGCCGAGCGCGTCATCGTGGGCTACCCCGACGACCCGGCCACCGAGGTCGGCGCGCTGGTGCACCCCGAGCACTACGACAAGGTGATGTCCTACATCGAGATCGGCAAGACCGAAGCGCGCCTCGTCGCCGGCGGCGGCCGCCCCGACGGCTTCGACACCGGCAACTTCGTGCGGCCCACCGTCTTCGCCGATGTCGCGCCCGACGCGCGGATCTTCCAGGAGGAGATCTTCGGGCCGGTCGTCGCCATCACGCCTTTCGACACCGACGAGGAGGCGCTCCAGCTGGCCAACGGCGTGAGGTACGGGCTCGCCGCCTACGTGTGGACCAACGACCTCAAGCGCGCGCACAACTTCTCGCAGGCGATCGAGGCCGGCATGGTGTGGCTGAACTCCAACAACGTGCGCGACCTCCGCACGCCGTTCGGCGGGGTGAAGGCCTCGGGGCTCGGCCACGAGGGCGGCTACCGCTCGATCGACTTCTACACCGACCAGCAGGCCGTGCACATCACGCTCGGACCGGCGCACAACCCGACCTTCGGCAAGTCGACGCCTGCCCCGGAGCAGGCCGAGGCCGCCGAGTCCGACGAGGGCTGAGCCCGCATTTCTCCGTCGAGCGAGCGAACCGAGACCCGACGCGCGCGTTTCGTCCCGGTCGCTTCCCTCCCTCGTTCGAGAACCAACACAAGCAAGGACGCGAAATGACCGACCGCAAGAACATGACCCTCACCTCCTCCGGCTTCTATGTGTCACAGGAGGCGCCGATCGACACCGACAACCCCGTGCCGACTCCCACGTCGCCGGCGCCCGACATCCTGCGCTGCGCGTACATGGAGCTCGTCGTCACCGACCTCGAGGCATCCCGCGCCTTCTACGTCGACGTCCTCGACCTCGTCGTCACCGAGGAGGACGAGGACACCGTCTACCTGCGCTCGATCGAGGAGTTCATCCACCACAACCTCGTGCTGCGGAAGGGCCCGGTGGCCGCGGTCGCGGCGTTCTCGTACCGCGTGCGCACGCCCGAAGACCTCGACAAGGCCGTCGCGTTCTACGAGGAGCTCGGCTGCGAAGTGCGGCGCAACCCGGAGGGCTTCACCAAGGGCATCGGCGACTCGGTCCGCGTCATCGACCCGCTGGGCTTCCCGTACGAGTTCTTCCACGACGTCGAGCACGTCGAGCGCCTCGCGTGGCGGTACGACCTCTACACCCCCGGAGCGCTGGTGCGCCTGGACCACTTCAACCAGGTGACGCCCGACGTGCCGCGCGCGGTGAAGTTCATGCAGGACCTCGGCTTCCGCGTCACCGAGGACATCCAGGACGACGAGGGAACCGTGTACGCGGCGTGGATGCGCCGCAAGCCCACCGTGCACGACACCGCGATGACCGGCGGCGACGGTCCGCGCATGCACCACGTCGCCTTCGCGACCCACGAGAAGCACAACATCCTCGCGATCTGCGACAAGCTCGGCGCGCTGCGCCGGTCGGACGCGATCGAGCGCGGCCCCGGCCGCCACGGCGTGTCGAACGCGTTCTACCTGTACCTGCGCGACCCCGACGGGCACCGCGTGGAGATCTACACGCAGGACTACTACACCGGCGACCCCGACAATCCGGTCGTCACGTGGGACGTCCACGACAACCAGCGGCGCGACTGGTGGGGCAATCCCGTGGTGCCGTCGTGGTACACCGAGGCCTCCCTCGTCCTCGACCTCGACGGCAACCCGCAGCCCGTCGTCGCCCGCACCGACACCTCCGAGATGGCCGTCACCATCGGCGCCGACGGCTTCTCGTACACCCGGGCCGGCGACAGCGCCGACGAGCTGCCGTCGTGGAAGCAGGGCGAGTACAAGCTCGGTCACCAGCTGTGATGCTGTCACCGGAGCAGATCGCCGCGATCGCGGATGAGCTCGCCGAGGCCGACAGGACCCACTCGGTGATCCCCCGGATCACCGCACGGTACCCCGAGGCGACGGTCGAGGACGCGTACGCGATCCAGGGCGTGTGGCGCGACAAGAACATCGCCGCCGGACGCCGCCTGGTGGGACGCAAGATCGGCCTCACCTCCAAAGCGATGCAGCAGGCGACTGGAATCACCGAGCCCGACTACGGCGTCATGTTCGACGACACGGTCTACCGGTCCGGCGCCGAGATCCCCGTCGAGCACTTCTCGAACGTGCGCATCGAGGTCGAGCTCGCGTTCGTGCTGAAGCAGCCGCTCGAGGGCCCGGACTGCACGCTCGAGGACGCACTGGCCGCCATCGACTACGCCGTGCCGGCGCTGGAGGTCCTCAACTCCCACATCGAGCTCGAGGGCCGCACCATCGTCGACACCATCGCCGACAACGCCGCCTACGGCGCGATGGTGCTCGGCGGGGTGCGCAAGCGCCCTGATGAGATCGACCTGCGCTGGGTGCCTGGCGTCCTGTCCCGCAACGGCGAGATCGAGGAGACGGGTGTCGCCGCCGGCGTGCTTGGCCACCCGGCGACCGGCGTGGCGTGGCTGGCCGACAAGTTCTGGCAGCACGGCGCTCGGCTCGAGGCGGGCGAGATCATCCTCGCCGGCTCGTTCACGCGCCCCATGTGGGTGTCGCGAGGCGATAGCGTGCTGTGCGACTACGGACCGATGGGAACGATCGCATGCCGCTTCGTCTGAACCCGACCTTCCGCGACGCCCTCGCCGAGGCATCCCGGCCTCTGGCGGGCATGTGGGTGTGCTCGGGGTCGCCGCTCATCGCGGAGATCTGCGCCGGAGCGGGCCTGGACTGGGTGCTCATCGACATGGAGCATTCGCCCAACGGTCTCGAGTCGGTGCTGGCTCAGCTCCAGGCTGTGAGCGCCTACCCGGGAACGGCCGTGGTGCGCGTGCCGATCGGCGACGTCGTGACGATCAAGCAGGTGCTCGATCTGGGCGCGCAGAATCTGCTCGTGCCGATGGTCTCCTCTCCAGCGGATGCCGAAGCCGCCGTCGCCGCCGTCCGCTATCCGCCCCGCGGCAACCGCGGCGTGGGCTCCGCCCTCGCCCGGTCCGCCCGGTGGAACCGCGTGGACGACTACCTGGCGAACGGCGACGAGCACGTGTCGCTCTTCGTGCAGATCGAGACCGCTGCGGGTGTCGAGGCCGCCGCCGAGATCGCCGCGGTCGACGGCGTCGACGGCGTGTTCGTCGGACCGAGCGACCTCGCCGCGTCGATGGGGCTGCTCGGACAGCAGACGCACCCCGACGTGGTGGCCGCCGTCCTGCGCACCTTCGAGGCCGTGCGGGCGGCCGGCAAGCCCGTCGGAGTGAACGCGTTCGATCCTGCTGCGGCGGAGTCGTACCTCGACGCCGGCGCGTCCTTCATCCTCGTCGGCGCCGACACCGCGCTCCTGGCCCGCGGTTCGGAGGCTCTCGCGGCGCGCTGGACGACGTCCGCCGAGGCCGCGGACCGCACCTCGTACTGACCCCGCCGCGCCGGGCGTGGCACAGTGAAGCCATGAAGAAGTGGATCGTCCGATTCGTCTCGCTGCTGGTCTTCAACGTGCTGGTGCTGCTCCTCATCGGCTTCCTCACGCCGGCACGCGTCGGCTGGGCGGCGCTGTGGGCGGGATTCGTCCTGACGGTGCTGGTGATCTGGATCAAGCCCCTCGTGACCCGCTGGTTCCGCTCGATCGCGGCGCGGTCGGCCGGGAACCGCACCCGCGCCGGCGAGAAGCTCGTCGAGCTCGTGCTCGCCCTCGCCGTCGCGCTCGTGATCTGGATCGGCACGGTCGTCCTCACGAGCGTGTCCGTAGGCGGCGGCCTGTTCGGCGGCTTCTGGGGCTACGTGCTGCCACCGGTCATCCTGCTGATCGGATGGGCGGTCTACGACGTCATCGACGACCGCGTCGAAGCGCGCGCGGGCGCTCTCTACGACCGGGCCGCCCGCGGCCGCCCCGCGGCGACGGATGCCTCCTCTCCGGCGATCCCCCGCCGCGAGGCATCCGCTTCCCGCCCGGTGTCGCACGACGGGCTGACCGACGAGCAGCGTCGCATGCTCGACGAACTCGGCAAGGGCTGAGTGTCGATTCGCGGCGGCCTCGATCGTCATGTCGATACAGGGCACTGACGAAAGGAAAGCCATCATGCGGTACACGCTTCTGCTCCACTATCCCGAGATGACCGAGGCCGACATGGGCCCGGACGCCTGGGCCGAGGGCATGCGCGAGTTCGACGAGTACGCCAAAGCGCTCGATCGCGCCGGCATCCTGCGCGCCGCCGAGGTGCTGCAGCCGTCGGCGGTGACCACGACGGTGACCGCCGCGGACGGCGAGCTGCGCGTGCAGGACGGCCCGTTCGCCGACACCAAGGAACAGCTCGGCGGAACGTTCGTCATCGACGTGCCGGACCTGGACGCCGCGATCGGGTGGGCTGCGAAGGCCCCCTCGGTCGGATGGGGCGCCGTCGAGATCCGACCGACGGCGACGTACTTCACCGACGGCTCGTGGACCCCGTTCGGGAACTGATGACCGACGTCGGCCGAGCGCGGGCGGCTGCCGAGCACGCCGCCCGCGTCTCGTACGGTCGTCTGCTGGCGCTGCTCGCCGCTGCGACCCTCCCCGCGCCCTCTCCTTCCGCCGCCGGTGCGTCGCACGGAGCCTCCCGGCGCGGGGGCCCGGACATCTCGCTCGCCGAGGACGCCCTGTCGGACGCATTCGAGCGTGCGTTGCGCACGTGGCCGGATGCCGGCATCCCGTCGAACCCGGAAGGCTGGCTTCTCACCGTGGCCCGCAACCGACTGCGCGACCTGTTCCGGTCGGCGGCGCAGCGCACCAGCGTCGCGCTGGACGACGCCGTCGCTGCCCACCTCGCCGATGAGAGCCCGGATGCCGACGCCTGGGTCGAGCGCACGCAGACCATCCCCGACCGGCGGCTCGAGCTGCTGTTCGCGTGCGCGCATCCTGCGGTCGACCGCGCCGTGCGAAGCCCCCTGATGATGCAGACGGTCCTCGGGTTCGACGCGCGCGATGTCGCGCGCGCGTTCGGCGTGGAACATGCCACGATGGCGCAGCGGCTCGTCCGCGCCAAGCGCCGCATCCGCGACGCCGGCATCCCGTTCCGTGTGCCGACCCGGGCGGACATGCCGGCGCGGCTGCCGGCGGTGCTCGAGGCTGTCTACGGCGCGTACGCCCTCTCGTGGCTCGACCAGGGCGACGCCATCCGCGAATCGATCGCCGACGAGGCGCGGTGGCTCGCGGTGCTGACAGCGACGCTGCTGGAGGTCGAGCCCGAGGCGTGGGGACTTGCGGCGCTCCTGACGTATGCGCAGTCGCGCGCGCCGGCGCGCGCACGTGCGCCGTGGCCACCGCTGGACCAGCAGGACACGACGCTGTGGGACCGCGAGCTCATCGCGGAGGGCGCGGCGCTCCTGCGCCGGGCATCGGCGCTCGGGCGGCCGCTCGGCCGGTTCCAGCTCGAGGCGGCGATCCAGGCGGTCCATTGCGACCGCGCCCGTACCGGCACCCTCGACGTCTCCGCGCTCCTCACGCTGTATCGCGGGCTCGTGGCGATCGCGCCGACCGACGGCGCGCGGGCGGCACTGGCCGCCGTCGAGGCGCGACTCGCGCGGGACCCTTGAGCCGCGACGTTCCGGTGCACGCGTCGCCGACTCGGCGACCGGTGGTGCGCGCCGACCGGGCGGGAAGGCTCAGCCGGCCTGGCGCTCGGCGGCCTCGACGACGTTGGTCATGAGCAGCGCGACCGTCATGGGGCCGACGCCGCCGGGGTTCGGCGACAGCCAGCCGGCGACGTCGGCCACATCGGGGTGGACGTCGCCGTAGACCGTGGACTTGCCGGTCTCGGGGTCGACCTCGCGCGTGACGCCCACATCGAGCACGGCCGCGCCCGGCTTGACGTCCTCGGCGCGCACGATGTGCTTGACGCCAGCCGCGGCCACGATGACGTCGGCCTGGCGCAGGTGATGCGCGAGGTCGGTCGTGCCGGTGTGCGTCAGCGTCACGGTCGCGTTGATCTCCCGGCGGGTCAGCAGCAGACCGATCGAGCGGCCGATGGTGACACCGCGTCCGACGACGACGACATCCTTGCCGGTGAGGTCGTAGTCGTTGCGCAGGAGCAGCTCGATGACACCGCGCGGGGTGCACGGCAGCGGCGTCGTGATCGGCGCGTTGACGTTGAGGACGAGCCGGCCGAGGTTCGTCGGGTGCAGGCCGTCGGCGTCCTTGGCCGGATCGATGCGCTCGAGGATGGCGTCGGTGTCGATGTGCTTCGGCAGTGGCAGCTGCACGATGTAGCCGTGGCAGGCCGGGTCGGCGTTGAGCTCGTCGATCAGCGCCTCGACCTGCTCCTGCGTCGCGTCGGCCGGGAGCTCCCGCTGGATCGAGTTCATGCCGATCGACTCGGACTGGCGGTGCTTCATGCCGACGTACAGCTGCGAGGCCGGGTCGGCGCCGACCAGCACCGTCGCGATGCCCGGTGTGATGCCGCGCTTCTGGAGCGCGGCGACGCGCTCGGCGAGCTCCGCCTTGATCTCGGCCGCCGCGGCCTTGCCGTCGAGCTTGAGTGCCGTCATCCCATCTCTCCTTGCTTCATGTCCGTGCGCCCCTGACCGGGCGGCTACGTTCGTCCCCACCGGGCGGCGAGAATCCTTCCGGAGGCCGGGACCGCGGCGGTCGCCCATGGTCTCGGCCGTCCGGTGGACTCTCGCGGATGCCGCGCTGCGGTTACTGCTGGAGACCGGGGTAGAGCGGGAAGGCCGACGTCAGCGCAGCCACGCGGGCGCGCAGAGCCTCGACGTCGGCGCCGGGCTGGAGGGCCAGGGCGATGACGTCCGCGACCTCCGTGAACTCGTCGTCGCCGAAGCCGCGCGTCGCGAGCGCCGGCGTGCCGATGCGAAGCCCCGAGGTCACCATCGGCGGGCGCGGATCGTTGGGCACGGCGTTGCGGTTCACGGTGATGTGGATCTCGTGCAGCAGGTCCTCGGCCTGCTTGCCGTCGATCGCGGCGTCGCGCAGGTCCACCAGCACGAGGTGCACGTCGGTGCCTCCCGAGCGGACGGCGATCCCGGCATCCTTGACGTCCTGCTGCGACAGCCGGTCGGCGATGATCTTCGCGCCGCGCAGCACCCGCTGCTGGCGCTCGGCGAACTCCGGGGTGCCCGCGAGCTTGAACGCGGTCGCCTTCGCGGCGATCACGTGCATGAGCGGGCCGCCCTGCTGGCCCGGGAAGACCGCGGTGTTGATCTTCTTGGCGATGTCGGCGTCGTTGGTGAGGATGAAGCCCGAGCGGGGCCCGCCGATCGTCTTGTGCACCGTCGACGACACGACGTGCGCGTGGGGCACCGGGTTCGGGTGCAGACCCGCGGCGACGAGGCCGGCGAAGTGCGCCATGTCGACCCACAGGTAGGCGCCGACCTCGTCGGCGATCTCGCGGAAGCGGGCGAAGTCGAGCTGACGCGGGTACGCCGACCAGCCGGCGATGATGACCTTCGGCTGGTGCTCACGTGCCAGACGCGCGACCTCGTCCATGTCGATGACGGAGGTCTCGGGGTCGACGCCGTACGCGACGATGTTGTAGAGCCGGCCGGAGAAGTTGATCTTCATGCCGTGGGTCAGGTGACCGCCCTGGTCGAGGGAGAGGCCCAGCAGCGTGTCGCCCGGGCGCGCGATCGCGTGCAGGACGGCGGCGTTGGCGGTGGCGCCCGAGTGCGGCTGGACGTTCGCGAACTCGGCGCCGAACAGCTCCTTGGCGCGCGCGATCGCGAGCTCCTCGGCCACGTCGACCTCTTCGCAGCCGCCGTAGTAGCGGCGGCCGGGGTACCCCTCGGCGTACTTGTTCGTCAGCACCGAACCCTGCGACTGCAGCACCGAGACGGGCACGAAGTTCTCGGAGGCGATCATCTCGAGGTATCCCCGCTGGCGCTCCAGTTCGCGCTCGAGCACCTGCGCGATCTCAGGATCGACCTCGGCGAGCGGGGCGTTGAAGAACTGATCGGTCATGCGATCTCCTTGTGTTCGATACGCGCGCGCAGCGCGCTACTCAACAACCGGGTTTCCCCTGGAATAGCGTGCCTCGGCCCAGGCGTGCGGTCGAATGCCTCGTCGGTCGCTCCCCGGTGGTGGTCCACCTCAACGCCAGTCGCGACTCACCGAGCATAACGGATGCCGACCCGCTAGGCTCGGGCGCACTGGTTTGTTAGGACTCTTTACTAGTCATCGGCGACACCCGCCGCCATCGCCGCGCCTCGCCGACGAGAATGGAGCCATCGTGTCCGTGCCACCCGTCGTTCCCGCGCCCGCCTCGATCACCGCCGTCGACGCGGCGCCGTTCCGCATCGACGGCGAGACGGCCCTGGTCGGGGGACCGGATGCCACGGCAGAGCTGGCCGCGATCATCCGGGTCCGCACCGGCCTGGACCTGCAGACCGCCGAGGCGGCGGACGACGCGGGGGACGCCATCGAAGTGCGCGTCGAGCCCGGAGGCGCCGGCGAGTCGTACCGGATCGTCGCGGACGCGGCGTCGATCATCGTGACCGGCGCGGATGACGCCGGGCTCTTCTACGGCATCCACACCCTGGCGCAGCTGATCACGGCGACCGGCGAGGGGTGGGTGGTGCCGGCCGTGAACATCGACGATGCCCCGCGCTTCGCGTACCGCGGCGTGATGCTCGACGTCGCACGCCACTTCCACCCGGTCGGCACCGTGCAGGCGTTCATCGACCGGGCGGCCTCACTGAAGTTCAACGTCCTGCACCTGCACCTGACCGACGACCAGGGCTGGCGCGTGCACCTGACCTCGCGGCCGCTGCTGACGGCGGCTGCGTCCTCGTCCTCCGTCGGCGGCGACCCCGGCGGGTTCTACACGCAGGACGACTACCGCGAGATCGTGCGGTACGCGGCATCCCGGCACATGACGGTGGTGCCCGAGATCGACATGCCCGGGCACACGCATGCCGTCGGCCTCGCCTACCCCGAGCTCGTCGAGGACCCGGTGCTGAGCGAGCAGGTCCGGCAGACGG
This sequence comes from Arthrobacter sp. Cza30, assembly GCF_059090765.1. NCBI lineage: Bacteria > Bacillati > Actinomycetota > Actinomycetes > Micrococcales > Micrococcaceae > Arthrobacter > Arthrobacter sp. Cza30. Next base: position 93,434 of record NZ_JBNHGA010000010.1, read on the forward strand.
TGCGCGAGTTCGGAGGCGAGCTGCCGCAGGCCGGGCGACCGTACGACGGCCTGGCGGTCGGCTTCTCGTCGCTGAGGATCCACGACGAGGCGACCTACGACTTCGTCGCCGACGTCTTCGGCGAACTGGCGCGCTTGACCCCGGGGCCGTACCTGCACCTGGGCGGCGACGAGGCGCTCGGCACATCGCGGGAGGACTTCGACCTCTTCGTCTCCCGCGCGAGCGGAATCATCGCCGACCTCGGCAGGACCCCGGTGGCGTGGCACGAGGCGGGATCGGCGAAGAACCTCGCCGATTCCACCGTCGGCCAGTACTGGGGCTTCGTGTCGCCGACCGACGGCATGGACGAACAGGCGCGGGCGTTCGTGGCCAACGGCGGGCAGCTCATCCTCTCCCCCGCCGATGCGACGTACCTGGACATGAAGTACCCGTCCGGACACGAGCGCGGGCTCGCGTGGGCGAACGGCCCGACGAGCGTCGAGCGCGCGTACTCATGGGAGCCGTCGGACGTGATCGCGGGGATCGACGACGCCGACATCCTCGGGGTCGAGGCGGCGCTGTGGACCGAGCTCGTGCGGACACCCGACGACATCGACGTCATGGCTTTTCCGCGCATAGCGGCGGTCGCCGAGGCGGCGTGGTCCCCTCCGACGGGAACGAGCGACCTGCGCACCTGGCCCTCGTTCCGCGAGCGGGTCGGCGCCCTGGGCCCGCTGTGGAGCAGTCTCGGCATCCGCTTCCACCCGTCGGACGAGATCCCCTGGGCGGCGTCGTGAGCAGGACGGTGGTGCACTCCGTCCGCGTGTTCGGCTCGGCGGCCGTCGACGCGGACCACCCGGACGGCTGGGTCCTGTTGGACGGCGTCCGTGTCGGGGCCGTCGGCCGCGGGGACGACAGACCGGCGGCGGACGAGACGGTCGACGGCGAGGGCGGATGCCTCACCCCCGGCTTCGTCGACATCCACGGGCACGGCGGTGGCGGTGCGAACTTCGACGACGGGCCCGACGCGATCCGCGTCGCACGGGCGCTGCACCGCGCACACGGGACCACGCGCGCCGTGATCTCGCTGGTCACCGCCTCCGTCGACGATCTCGCCACGCGCGCCGGGATGGTCGCCGACCTGTGCGCGGCGGATCCGACCATCCTCGGTTCTCACCTGGAGGGTCCGTTCCTGGACGCCGCGCACAAGGGCGCGCACACGGCGTCGCTGCTGCGGGCGCCGGATGCGGCATCCGTCGACCGGCTGCTGGAGGCGGGGCGCGGGACCATCCGTCAGGTGACGCTCGCCCCCGAGCTCCCCGGCGCCGACGAGGCGATCCAGCGCTTCGTCGCCGCCGGCGTCACCGTCGCCGTCGGCCACACCGACGCCGACGCGCAGGCGGCTCGCCGCGCGTTCGACCTCGGCGCAACCGTGCTGACCCACGCGTTCAACGCGATGCCGGGCATCCACCACCGCGCCCCCGGTCCGGTCGTGGCGGCGCTGCGTGACGGCCGCGTCACGCTCGAAGTGATCGCCGACGGCGTGCACGTGGACCCGGACCTGGTGGCGGTCCTCTTCGCGAGCGCGCCCGGCCGGATCGCCCTCATCACCGATGCGATGGCGGCGGCCGGCGCCGATGACGGCCGGTACGAGCTCGGGGGCCTCGCCGTGCGCGTCACGGGAGGCGTCGCGCGACTGGAGGACGGGCAGGCCATCGCCGGCTCGACGCTCACGCAGGACGCCGCGGTGCGCAACGCCGTGGCCGCGGGCGTCGCACCGAGCGCGGCCGTGGCCGCGGCCACGTCGGTGCCGGCATGTGCGATCGGACGTGCCGACCTCGGCCGCCTCGACGTCGGATCGGCGGCCGACGCGGTGCTGCTGGACCGGGATCTCCGTGTGCTGCGGGTCTGGGTGGACGGCGCATCCTCCTGACCGCCGGCCGCGGTGTCGGTGAGGTCGGCGGCCCCTCCCCCGAGCATCCGACCGACCCCACCGTCCCCGTGCCCCCACGCGGGCGGCATCGCGATCCCCGGTGCGGGCGAGGGATGCCGCTTCACTGGAAGAGACGCACGGCCGCGGTGTTTATTACGCGAACGCCGCAGGATTTCTCGGACGCCTGCGCCGTCGTTCCGGCCGGGCCCGCGAGCGCCGCGCAGGCTCGGAACCGCCAGCAGGTTCCCAGCGTCCGGACCCTGGCGGAAGGCCGAGACGGCAGTCACAATGGAGCGACACGGATGGGCCCCCGCACCGCGGAGGCGGACGCGAACCGCCGGACCACCGTGATGCGGGAGGTCGACGAGGATGCGCGAGCGGGTTGTCGATGCGCTGAGCGACGCGGACCTGGCGCTGCGGAGTCGATCCGGTGACCGGGCCGCCTTCGCGGAGCTGTGGCGACGACACCATCGGGCCGCGATCACGGTCGCGCGCAACCTGACGTCGAGCTTCGACGCGGATGATCTGGTGCAGGAGGCCTACACCCGGATCTACCAGTCCCTCGTCACCGGAGGCGGACCCACCGCCGCGTTCCGGGCGTACCTGTTCACCACGGTGCGTCACATCGCGGCCGAATGGGGTCGCGCCCGCCGCGAGACAGCGCACGAGGAGATGGACGACCTCGAGGATCCCGCGTCCGGCGATGGCGCCGCCGAAGCCGCGCTCGACCGCAGCCTCACGCACCGCGCGTTCCTCAGCCTGCCGAGCCGCTGGCAGGAGGTCCTGTGGTACTCCGAGATCGAGCGCATGAAGCCCGCCGAGATCGCGCCGCTGCTCGGGATGAAGGCGACCGCCGTCGCCCAGCTGACGTTCCGAGCGCGGGAAGGACTGCGCGAGGCCTGGATCCAGGCGCATCTGCGCGAAGTCGCGGACGGCTCGGAATGCCAGTGGACGATCGAGCGGCTGGGTGCGTACTCGCGCGGCAACATCGGCCGACGGGACCGCGGCAAGGTGGACGTCCACGTCGCCGGCTGCGTCCGGTGCGCCCTCGTCGCGGGTGAGGCCGAGCAGGTCTCCGGGCGTCTCGCGCTCATCCTGCTGCCGCTCGCGCTGGGCGTGACGGGGGCGACGGCGTACCTGGCCACGGCGCAGGGCGCCGGGATGCCGCTGGCCGCCCTGGCGGCGATGCCCTCCAGCGTTCTGCCCGGTGCGGTCACCATGCCGGCGGGCATCGCGACGGGCTCGAGCGCGGCCGGCGCGGTCGCTTCGGGAGCGACCGGAGCCGCCGCGGCGGCGAGTGGGGCCGGCACGGCCGCCGGGAGCGTCGCCGCCGCGACGGCCACAACCACAACCGCTGCCGTCTCGGCCGCGACCGCCGGAGCGGCGGTCGGCGGCGGAGCGGTGGTCGCCGGCGGGCTGGCCGCCGGTGGTGCTGCTGCCGGACTTGCCGCCGTGGTCGCCGTCGGCGGCGTCGTGGCCGCAGCGGTCATCCCCGCTGTCGCGATCCTGCCCGGCTCCGACCCGCGGGTCGCCCGCACGGCACCCGGCGTGGCCGAGCCCGCCGACGCCGGACCCGGGGGCGCGCCAGAGGGACCCGCGGCCCCTGGGCCCGCCGATCTGCCCTTCCAGCAGTCCACGACGTCCACGCCGGTGCACTCCGGCGCGGGTTCCACGTCCGCCGTGGAACCGACGGGCCCCGATGGCGCGTCCGAGCCCGGATCAGCCACGGACGCCGCCGACGCCGCGCCGACGGGCGACGCGACCACCGACGCCGCCGGCACGGATGGCGGCGGGGCGGAGAGCGGCCAGAGCGGGAGCGCCGACGGGGCGCTTCGCTCGCCCACCGCGTCCGGCGGGTCGACGGGCACGACCGGATCCGGCACCGACTCACCCTCGACGTCTTCGGACGGGACCTCGAGCACGACGGGCGGCAGCGGAGCAAGAACCGCGACCGGACAGAGCAGCGCCGATGGCGCCGGCCGCGGCCACGCCGAAAGCAGCGCAGCGGCCGGTGGCGGTCCGGCGAGCGCGAACGGACAGGGAGGCGGCCCGGCGAACGGCAACGGCAACGGCAACGGCAACGGCAACGGCAACGGCAAGGCTCACAAGAACGGGCTGCCGGACAGCGGCACCGTGACCGAGCTCCCGGTGGAGGTCGCGCCGCCCGCTCCCTGAGCACTCGAGCACGGTCTGGTGGGAGGCGCCCGCCGTAGACTGGACCTCATGCCCGACACGCCGAACGTCACACCCGCGAAGCCCGCCGAACCGGCGCCCGGCACGCGGGCTCCTCTGTCGGCGGTGGACCTTCTGGCGTTCCTGTGCGAGATCGTGGCTTTCGGCACGCTCGCGCTGTGGGGCTTCACGATGTGGCCGTTCCCGTGGAACATCGTCATGGGCCTGGGCGCTCCGCTCGTGGCGATCCTGGTCTGGGCCCTCTTCGTGTCGCCGCGCGCGGTGCTCGCCGTCCACCCCTTCGTGCGCGCCCTGGTCGAGCTGCTCGTGTACGCCTCCGCGACAGTGGCGTGGTGGTCGATGGGCAACGCCTGGATCGGTTCGGCGTTCGGGGTCGTCGCGGTGGCCATCGGCGTCGTCGCAGGCCGGCGCCGCCTCTCGTGACCGCTGCTTCCGAGGTCCTGGAGCGCCTCCGGGCCGCGCTCGGCGACCGCGTCGACACCACGCCCGCGGCGCTGGCGGCGGCGCGTGCCGACAAGTCGGGCCACGTGGCATCCGGGCTGCCGATCGCTGTCGTCCACGCCCGCTCGGTCGAGGACGTGCAGCAGACGCTCCGCATCGCAACGGCGACCGGCACGCCGGTCGTGCCGCGCGGCGCGGCCACCGGCCTTGCCGGCGGCGCGAACGCCGGCCGCGGCGAGATCGCGCTGTCGGTGCGCCTCATGGACCGGATCCTCGAAGTGCGTCCCGACGACCTCATCGCCGTCGTCGAACCGGGAATCCTCAACGCCGAGCTCAACGCCGCGCTCGCTCCGCACGGGCTGTGGTGGGCCCCCGACCCGGCCAGCCGCGCGATCTCGACGGTCGGCGGCAACATCGCGACCGGCGCCGGCGGCCTGCTCTGCGCCAAGTACGGCGTCGTGCGCGATGCGGTGCTCGGCGTGGACATCGTCCTCGCCGACGGCCGGCTCCTGCGCCTGGGTCACCGCACCGTGAAGGGCGTCACCGGGCTGGATCTGACTTCTCTCGTGATCGGCTCCGAGGGCACGCTCGGCGTCATCGTCGGCGCCACGCTGAAGCTGAGGCGCCTCGTCCCCGGTGAGGTGTGCACGATCGCCGCGACCTTCCCCGACGTGCGCGCGGCTGCGCAGGCGTCTGCCGCGGTCACGGCGTCGGGGGTGCAGCCGGCGATCATGGAGCTGATGGATGCCTCGTCGCTCGCGGCGGCGCACGCGCTGCTCGCGCTCGCTCCACCGACGGCCGGCGCTTCCCAGCTCACCATCCAGACCGACGGACCCGCGGCGGCGGCGGAAGCCGATGCCGTCGCGGCGGTGCTGCGCGCTGCCGGCGGCGCCGTGGCGCTGTCGCGTGACCGGGACGAGGGAGAACGGCTGCTGGCGATCCGCCGCTCGATGCATCCGGCGATGGAGAGGCTCGGCACGGCGCTCATCGAGGACGTCTCCGTGCCGCGCAGCGCGCTGCCGGCGATGTTCGACGAGATCGCCCGCGTCGAACGCGAGCACGGCGTCACCATTCCGACCGTCGCGCACGCCGGGGACGGGAACCTGCATCCGAACTTCGTCTTCCACGCCGAACCGGACGAGTTCGGCGTCGTCGAGGCGCCGCCTCACATCTGGGCGGCCGCGGACGACCTGTTCCGTGCGGCGCTGCGGCTGGGTGGAACGCTGACGGGCGAGCACGGCGTCGGTGTGCTCAAGCGCCGGTGGCTGGCCGACGAGCTGGGGGCCGACCAGTGGGAGCTGCAGCGGCAGATCACCCGCGTCTTCGACCCTCAGGGGATCCTCAACCCGGGCAAGGTGTTCGCATCATGACGGGCGAGGTGCACGTGAGCGCCGCGGTGGTGGTCGACGACGATGGGCGCGCGCTCGTGGTGCGGAAGCACGGTGCGACGGTCTTCCAGCAGCCCGGAGGCAAGCCGGATCCCGGCGAATCGGCGCTGGATGCGGTCGTCCGCGAAGTCGCCGAGGAGACGGGGATCCACGCCGATCCTGGTTCCTTCCAGCCGCTCGGGCGCTTCACGGATGCCGCCGCCAACGAGCCGGACCACGTCGTCGTGGCCGATGCCTTCGTGCTCCGCGTCGCCGCCGGCTCAGCACCGGCGGCGCCCGCCGCGGAGATCGCGGAGCTGCGCTGGATCTCCCGGCACGAGGTCCCCTCCACTCCCCTCGCCCCGCTCAGCCGCAATCACCTCATCGACTTCGCCTGGCGCTGAGCGTCGGCATCCGGTCTCGGCGCCGGGGGTCGGTCGGCCGGCGTCACTCGGACGGCGGGTACACCTGGACAGCATGGTCCGCCGACACACCGCCGTAGGCGGCGAGGACGAGAGCGAGGATGCCCAGGATCAGCGAACCGATCGTTCCGAGGGCGCTCGCGGCCCAGAACATGCGGGTCAGGGCCTCGCCGTTGACCGCACCCTGCCCGGCGACGGCGACGATCTGAAGGAGGATCTGCGCCGCCGCCGTGACCGCCAGAACCAGCAGCGGCAGCCATCGAACCCGCTGCGGGACGGCGCCGGCGCGGCCGATGACGACGGCCGCCACCACCAGTGCGGCGAGCGAGAGCACCTGGAGGGCCTGGCCGACCATGATGCTCTGCTGCGGATCGGCGACCTCCAGCGGGATCACGTCCCACAGGAACCGCGACACGACCGGCTCCGCCGCTGCGACGACGAGCGCCACGACTCCGACCCGCTGACGCGCCACGACGCTGCCCGAGCGGCGGATCCCGAGAGCGAAGACGAGCAGGGCCGCAGCCCAGAGGGCGACGACGAGGTATCCGGCGCCCGGGATCGGGCCGAGCGGGGCGGCGCTGAGCATCAGAACGAGGACGCTGTGCGCGATCAGCAGGGATCCGCCGACCTGCCAGGCTAGCCTGGCGTCCCGGCCGGCGGTGGCCGCGGCATCCGTCATGCCGTCAGCCTAGAGGGGTCGCGAGCTTCCCACCCGGACGCGTCACAGCCCCTGCCACGCGGGCTTGTTGTCGTACGCGTAGCGGTAGTAGTCGGCGTGCGCGAGCTTCGAAGCGGCAGCCTCGTCGACGACGACCGTCGCATGCGGGTGCAGCTGGATCGCCGAGCCCGGCAGGGAGGCCGTCACCGGTCCCTCGACGGCGCCCGCAACAGCGTCCGCCTTGCCCGCCCCGAACGCCAGCAGCACGAGGTGGCGCGCGCGAAGGATCGTGCCGAGGCCCTGCGTGATGCAGTGCATCGGGACATCGTCGATCGAGTCGAAGAACCGGGCGTTGTCGCGGCGGGTCTGCTCGGTCAGGGTTTTCACGCGGGTCAGCGAAGCGAACGACGACCCCGGCTCGTTGAAGCCGATGTGGCCGTCGGTGCCGATGCCGAGGATCTGCAGGTCGATGCCGCCGGCCTCACGGATGGACGCCTCGTACTCCTCGCCGTGACGCTCGATCCCCTCGGGCGACCCGTCGGGTGTGCGGATCAGCGCCGGGTCCAGGCCGAGCGGCTCGACGACCTCGCGTGTGATGACGGACCGATAGCTCTCCGGATGCGCCGGGTCCAGCCCGACGTACTCGTCGAGGGCGAAGCCGCGCACGCGCGAGACATCCATGCCCTCCAGCCGTGGCCGCAGCGCCTCGTAGACCGGCAGAGGCGTCGACCCCGTCGCGAGACCGAGAACGGCGTCGGGCTTGTCCCGGATGAGCCGGACGATCTCGTCGGCCACCAGCGCGCCGGCCACGGCCGCCTCTCGGACGATGACGATCTCAGCCATGGACCAGTGCCTCCTCGGTGTCGTGCCGGGCGTCGCCCGCAGCGCCGATCAGCGCCGCGCCCAGCGCTGCCGCCGGCGATCCCGGCGGCAGGAGCTCCACGCGCTCGGAGAGGCGCAGGGACCGCATGAACGCGGATGCCTCGGCGCTGGCCTGCAGCTCTCGCTCGACATCGCGCATCAGCCGATCCCCCAACCCCGTCACACCGCCGCCGAGAACCACGATATCGACGTCCGCGGTGAGAACGAGCACCCGGACCCCCGCGGCCACGCCGCGGGCGAGCCCGGCGCGCAGCTGACGCGCGGATGGGTCGCCCGTCTCGGCCGCATCGAAGATGTCGCGCACCGGCAGCTCCCCGCGACGCGCCCACCGCTCGGCCACCGCGCCGCCGCCGGCGAGCGCCTCGATGCAGCCGCGCTGTCCGCAGCGGCACAGCGGACCATTCGGGTCGACCGAGATGTGCCCCACTTCGCCGGCGGCGCCTCGCGCTCCGCGCCACAGGATGCCGTCCGAGACGATCCCGGCGGCGATGCCCGTCCCGAGATTCAGATAGGCCATGGAGCGGATCGCCGCGCCGTCGCGGCGGCCGCGCAGCGCGTAGGCGCCGAACGCGGCCGCCTTGACGTCGTTCTCGACCGCGATCGGGACGCCCAGCTCGTCCTCGACCGCGCCGGGCAGGTCGAGGTCGTCGACACCGAGGTTCACCGCGTGCACGACGCGACCGGTCGCCGGATCCACCTGTCCCGGGATGCCGACGCCCACGGAGCGGACGGACGCGAGATCGACACCCTCGCCGGCCAGCGCGCGCACCGCCTCCAGGACGCCCTGGGCGACGGCATCCGGCCCCCAACCCGTCGGGCGGCGCACCCGGGCGACGATGCGGCTGTCGTCGTCGACGGCGAGGGCGTCGGTCTTCGTTCCGCCGACGTCCAGTCCGACCCTCATCGGCCGCCTTCCTTCCGGTCGGCGGCGCTGCGTGTCACCCGCATCAGCCCTTGACCGCCCCGGCGACCAGCCCGCTCGTCATGCGCGTCTGGACGATCAGGAAGAAGATCACGACGGGGATCGCCACGAGAGTCGATCCCGCCATGAGCTCGGCCCAGTTGATGCCGCCGTTGGGGTCCAGGAACGTGCGCAGCCACACCGGAAGCGTCATCGCCTCCGGGCGAGGGTTGAGCACGAGGGCGAACAGGAACTCGTTCCATGCCTGGATGAAGCCGAAGATGCCGGTCGCGACGAGACCGGGAGCCAGCAGCGGGAAGGTCACGCGCCAGAACGCCTGCGAGCGGCTCAGTCCGTCGATCATCGCCGCCTCCTCGAGTTCGACCGGCACGCCGTTGACGAAGCCGCGCAGCGTCCAGATCGTGAAGGGCAGCACGGTCGCGATGTAGACGGCCGACAGACCCGCAACCGTGTTGAGGAGCTGCCAGCCGTCGACGAGACGGAAGATCGAGATGATCATCGCCTCGGCGGGGATCATCTGGATGATCAGGATCGTGATGATGAACGCCGCGCGGCTGCGGAAGCGGAACCTCGTCACCGCGAGCGCGGCCAGGAACGCGAACACGAGCGACACCGCGACGGTGATGAGGGTCACCAGGACCGAGTTTCCGAGCGCCGGAAGGAACGGGGCGCGGGCGTAGTGCAGGATGACCTCGGCATAGTTCTCGAGGGTGCCGTTGTCGGGCCAGAAATGCAGGTCGCTCCCCCGCACCGCGCTGCCCGGCTGCAGCGACGTGTTCACCATCCAGTAGACGGGGAACACGGATGCTGCGAACACGAGGACGGCGGCGACGCCGGCGAGGATCGAGCCGATCCGCCGCCGGACGCGCTCGGGACCGCGGCGGGCCGCCGCGGCGGTGGGACCGGCTGACGTGCTGACGAGCGCGGCGGTCACAGGGTCTCCTCCTTCACGCTGCGGCGGACGTAGAAGATCGACAGGGCCACCAGCAGCAGGACGACGATGACCGAGATCGCCCCGCCCGTGCCGAAGTCGCCGGACCCGAGCGAGACCCGATAGATGTACACGCCCAGCGTGTTCGTCTGCTCGGCCAGGCCGCCGATCGACTGTAGCGCGTAGATCTGCGTGAACACGCGCAGATCCCAGATCACCTGGAGGATCGTCACGATGATGAGGATCGACCGGATGTACGGGACGATGACGAGCCGGAAACGCTGGAACGCGCCGGCGCCGTCGAGCTGCGCGGCTTCGAGGACGTCGTCGGGCACCTGCGTCAGGCCGGCGTAGACGGTGAAGGCCACGAACGGCACGGCGCCCCAGACGATGATGATCGTCGCCACGGCGAAGAAGCTGAAGGGGTCGATCAGCCACGGGTGGCCGGCGAAGTCGAGTCCGAACCAGTTCGTGAGGACGTTGTTGAGCACGCCGTACTGGGTGTCGAAGATCCAGCCCCACACGATGGTCGCCGACAGGGGCGGCATCGCCCAGGCCAGGAGCAGCCCCACCGAGACGAGGGTGCGCAGCACGCCGCCCAGCCGCTTCATCAGCAGCGCGACCAGGACGCCGAGGACCATGGTGGTGACCACGCACACTCCCGCGAACGCGAGCGAGCGCCACAGCACCTGCCAGAAGTCCGGATCGGTCAGCACGTCCGCGTAGTTTCCGAGCCCGACGAACTCCGGCGGGGCGCCGAACACCTGGGCGCGGCCGAACTTCTGGAACGACATGATGAACAGCTGCAGCAGCGGCCAGCCGGTGATCAGGGCCAGAACGATCAGGGCGGGCGTCAGCAGGGCGTACGGCGTGAAGCCGCCGGGCCGACGGGTGCGGCGCCGCCCGGGTCGGCCGGACTCGGGCGGCGCGGTCAGGCGCTCGCCGTCGACGGCGCTCACTGCCGGCGGCGGCAGCTGGCGGGGCGAGACGGTGGACATGGGGGGCTCCTGTGGTGTCAGGCTGCGCATCGGCCCGGGCCGGCGGCGGGTGCCGCCGGCCCGGTCCGTGTGCGTCGATCAGCCGTTGAGGATGTCCTCGATCTTGGTGTCGACCTCTTCGGCGAGCGCCTGGACGTCGCCGCCCTGCGCGATCTTCACGAAGAAGTCCTCGAGGATCCGGGCTGCCTCGACCTCGGCCCAGTTCGGCGACGCCGGGGTGAGCTTGGCGTCGCCGGCTGCCGCCGTGAACGCCTGCGCCTCCGGAGTGTCGCCCAGCGTGGATGCCAGCGACTTCTTGGCCGGGATCAGGCCGTTCTCGCCGTAGATCGTCTGGAACTCATCGCTCAGGATGATCTCCAGCGCGCTCTTGGCGAGGTCGGGGTTCGCGGACCTCGCCGAGATGCCGACGTTCGATCCGCCTGCGAAGACCTGCGCGGCGCCGCCGTCCATGCCAGGGAGTGCGTACACGAACGGCGCGGCCGGGGGGTTGTCCGTGTCGCACTCGCTCGCGAGGCCGAGTGCCCAGTTGGGCGCGGAGAACTGGATGGACGAGCCCTCGCAGTACGGCGTCCACGGCTCGGCGTTGTCTCCGTCCTTGGGCGCCAGCGACGCGGTCGTCATGAGGTCCTGCACCTGCTGCAGGCCCTTGACCGACTCGGGTGAGCTCAGTTGCGCGTCCCACTCGTCGCCGTCCTGGACGGCGATCTCGCCGCCGTTCTCCCAGATGAAGGGCAGGGCGTTGTACCAGTCCTGGCCGGCGAAGTAGATCCCGGACTTGCCGGGATTGGCGCCCGCCAGCTCCTTCGCCTGGGCGATGTAGTCGTCGAGCGTCGCCGGCGCCTCCGTGACGTACGCGGGGTCGGCGAAGACGACGCGCGCGCCCGCGTAGAGCGGAGGGGCGTAGAACGCGCCGTCGAACGACCCGGCCTCGACGAATCCCGGCAGCAGGTCGTCCCCGCCGAGGTCCTCGTACATGTCGGAGATGTCCAGCAGGGCGCCGACGGAGGTGAATGCCGGCGCCTGCGTGTTGCCGAACTCGACGATGTCGGGGCTGTCCGAGCTCGACAGGCTGGTGGTCAGCTTGTCGACCAGCCCGTCCCAGCTCTGCTCCTCGATCGTGAGCGTGGACCCCGGGTTCTCCTCCTCGAAGGTCTCCTCGAGGTAGTCGCGGGCGTCCTGCGGGGTGTCGGCGCCGACGAGCCACACGCGGATCTCCGCACCCTCGCCCTCAGGCGAGGTCCCGCCGCTTCCGCCGGCGCAGCCGGCCAGTGCGACAGCCGAAGCGCCGAGAAGCGCCATAGCTCCGAGCGTCTTCTTCATGTTCTCTTCCTTGTCCTCTTGGTGAGCGGATGGCCGGGACGACCGATCCGGGTCTTGGATCATTCGGCGGCGGCCGGTGACGGGCTTTCGTCACGAGACGCCGAGTTGTCCGGACAGGACCATCACGGCGGCGCCGCGTAGGACGATGTCCTGACCGTGCTCCGTCATCCGCACGCGCACCCCGTTCTGCGACGGGCTCAGCGTGCGGGCGCGAAGGGTCTCGACGGTCTGCTGCGCGAGCGGGCCGTCGAGGAGCTCGGAGGGGCCGGAAAGCACGATCTCCGAGACGTCGAGGGCGCCCAGGACGGGCGCGAGGGCGATGCCGAGGCGCTCGCCGGCGTCGCGCAGAACGCCTTCGCGGGCTTCCGGCGCGGCCGCGGCGAGCCGGGACGTGAGCGAAGGCACCGAGAGCCAGGCCTCCAGGCACCCCACCCGGCCGCAGGCGCACAGTGGTCCGCCATCGGTGCCGACCGTGACGTGACCGATCTCACCGGCGGCGAAGCGGCTGCCCCGCATGGGCTGGCCGCTCGCGAGGAGCCCCGAGCCGACACCGCGGCCCACCTTCACGAGCAGGACGTCTTCGGCTGCGCCGCCGAAGGTGTACTCGGCGAGCACCGCGGCGTTGGCGTCGTTGGCGACGAGGACCGGCAGCCCCAGGGCGCTGCGCAGCGATCCTTCGAGGTCGAAGCCCGCCCAGCCGAGGTTCGGCGCCGTCACGATGACCCCGCGGTCGTCGACGACGCCCGGCGTTCCCACCCCGATGCCCAGGACGGGAGCCTCCGCTTCGGACACGAGCCCTCGAGCAAGCTCCACGACGGTGTCCACGAGCTTCTCGGCGACGGGAACGGCGACGTCGCGGCGGAGCACGATGTCGCCGTCCAGCGTGAGCACCGCGCCGCTGAGCGTGTCGCTTCCCGACAGGTCGATGCCCACGATCCGGTGCCCGCTGCGGTCCAGGTCGATCAGGATCGCCGGCTTGCCGGGGCCGGATGCCTCGCGCACGCCCATCTCGGCGACGAACCCGTCGGCGATGAGCTCGGCGACCAGATCCGAGATCGTCACTCGCGTCAGGCCCGTCTCCCTCGCCAGATCCGCGCGACTCATCGCTCCCTGATGGAAGAGCGTCTGCAGCAGCAGCGATCGATTGTGTCCACGCGCGTGCTCGGGCAGGACCTTGCGGCTCCGGCGCAGCGCTCGGCCGGACTCGAACGCCCCGGCCTGAGGCGCACCCGATGGGGCGGCGGTCGAGGCTCCCGGACGGCGGTTCACGGTCGGCATGTTTGTTAGTAGACCTTACGAACTAACTTTTCGCAAGGCTTTCCCCACGCCGTCGGGGCGCCTTTACGCAACCGTTACCCTGTTCGCGGGGAACGGTCAGCCCGACCCCGCTCGCCGTCTCGGACGGTCACCTACAGTGGAGCGATGACCACGTCGCGAATCGGTCGCCGCCTGGCGGCGCTCACCCTGGCAGCCGTCACGCTTCTCAGCGTGACCGCGTGCACAGGGGCTCCGACGGGCTCCGCGCAGCCGAGCGCGCCTTCGTCGAGTGCCGGCACGCCACGCGCGGAGGACTCGGCAGGCGACCAGGGTCAGTCCACGGCCGATGCCTGCCGCCTCATCCAGGACACCATCGAGCAGGCATCCGCGGAATTCGACAACGTCTCGAATGAGGACCCCGCCGCCCTCGTCGATGCCATGGAGGCCGCGGCGCAGCAGCTCGCCGACGCGTCATCCCAGATCACCAACGATGAGGTCGCCGCCCTTCTCCCGTCACTGCAGCAGATGTTCTCGGACATCGCGGACGTGATGGGCGCCCTCGCCGAAGGCGACGCCTCACGCATCGCGGAGGTCCAGGAACTGGGCGCGTCCTTCCAGGAGACCAGCACCAGGTTCCAGGAGCTGTGCGCGCCCTGACGCCTCCCCGGACCGCGGTGCAGCGCATCATAGACCGTGATCAGCCCGTAATCCCCGCGCCCTCGCCCGTCCCTTACCATAGGGAAAGCGTTGCACGCACATCGGGGGGTGAAGACGTGACGGATCTGGCGACCACGCCGACGGCCGACGAGGCGTCGGATGACGACGCCGTCGAGCCGGCGAACACCGACGCGGCGCCTCGCGACGGATCCGACGCGACTTCGGGAACCGACCCGGCCGCGCCCGGTTTCGCGTGGGCGCCCGCCGACCCGCAGCCGAAGAAGCGACGCACCGCCCTGTGGATCGGCGCGGGAGCCGGCGCGGCCGTCGTCGCGCTCGTCGCCTCCTCGCTCATCCTGATCGCGCCCGGGACGAGTGTCGCCGGCGTGCACGTGGGCTTCCTGACTCCCGGCGCTGCCGCAGATGCGATCCAGCAGCGCCTCGCCGAGACGACGGTGGTCCTCACCGGCGAGGGCGGCGATGTCGAGGTGACCGGCGCAGACCTCGGCGCCTCCGTGGGCGCAGGCGATCTCGCCGACACGGCGTTCGCCGAGCACCCGATGTGGAACCCGACGACGTGGTTCGCGGACCCGATCGACGCGGCCGTCATCCTCGACGAGGAGGCCGCGACGCACGCGCTGCGCGCCGCCGCACCCGAGCTGTACACCGAGCCGGTGGACGCCGCCATCGCGTTCGACCCCGGTACTGCGTCGTATGTCGTCACGCCGGCACAGCCGGGGACGGGCATCGACGTGACAGCCGTGCAGGACGCGCTGCAGCAGGCGTTCCGAGCCGGCCGGTCGCACGTCGATTTCGACGCGGTCGCCAGTGAGGTCGAAGCGGCCATCACGACGGCGACGGCGGAGGAGACGGTCGCGAAGCTGAACGGGATGCTCGACACCGTCGGCTTCTACGTCGGCGAGGAGCGGACCGTGCCGGTGGACCGCGCGGTCGCGGCATCCTGGCTCTCGGTCACTGCCGATCACGAAGCCGGCACGTTCCAGATCACTGCGGACGCCGCAGCCATTCAGCCGGTGGTCGACACGCTGGCAGGCGCGGTCAATCGCGCTCCCGAGAACGCGCGTGTCATCACCGACAGCGCGGGCAAGGTGCTCCGCGAAGAGGCGGGCGGACAGACCGGGCGCGAGCTCGGCGACACCTCCGACGTGGCATCCGACTTCGCTGCGCAGCTCGGCGAAGGGAACGCCGCGTTCCAGCTGCCGGTCACCGAGGTGCCCGTGACGACCGTGTCGCTGGCGCGCCGCATCGAGGTGGACCTCGGCGACCAGCGCACGTACCTGTTCGAGAACGGCAACCTCGTCAACTCGTACGCCATCTCCTCCGGACTCGCCGACACGCCCACGTTCACCGGCAACTACCGGGTGTTCGCGCACACCCGCATGCAGAACATGGGCTGCTTCGAAGGCGCTCCGTACTGCACCGAGGACGTGCCGTGGATCACGTGGTTCAACGGCGACCAGGCCTTCCACGGGGCGTACTGGCACAACAACTTCGGCAACCCGATGAGCCACGGCTGCGTCAACATGCCGATCAGTGTCGCCAAGTTCCTGTACGAGTGGGCTCCCGTCGGCACCGAGGTCTCGGTCCACCACTGACCCGACGCGACGCTCGCTGAACGATGTGAAGAGCGGATGCCTCCCTCGGAGGCATCCGCTCTTCACATGTCCTCGACCGTCAGCCGCCCGTGGGTGGCCGGCCGGGGCCGCTCAGCTGCGCTGAGCGCCGAGTCCGTCGATGATTTCGTTGAACGTGGCCGAGGGGCGCATGACGCCGGCGACCAGCTCAGGGTCGGGCCGGTAGTAGCCGCCGATCTCGACGGGCGAGCCCTGCACTGCGATCAGCTCGTCGACGATCTGCTGCTCGTTCGCGGCGAGAGCCTCGGCGACCGGTGCGAACACGCGCGCCAGCTCGGCGTCCGCCTGCTGCTGGGCCAGCTCCTGCGCCCAGTACAGCGCGAGGTAGAAGTGGCTGCCGCGGTTGTCGATCGTGCCCAGCGCCCGCCCCGGCGACTTGTCGTTCTCGAGGAACGTGCCGGTCGCGGCATCCAGCGTGTGGGCCAGGACCTGCGCCCGGCCGTTCCCGGTGAAGCCGGCGAGGTGCTCGAGCGACGCGGCGAGCGCGAAGAACTCGCCGAGCGAGTCCCAGCGCAGGTAGTCCTCGGCCAGCAGCTGCTGGACGTGCTTGGGCGCCGACCCGCCGGCGCCGGTCTCGAACAGGCCGCCGCCGGCCAGCAGCGGCACGATCGAGAGCATCTTGGCGCTCGTGCCGACCTCGAGGATCGGGAACAGGTCGGTCAGGTAGTCGCGCAGGACGTTGCCGGTCACCGAGATGGTGTCCTCGCCGCGGCGCAGGCGGTCGAGCGAGTACTGCGTCGCCGCGGCAGGCGCGAGGATCTCGATCGTCAGCCCGTCGGTGTCGTGCTCGGCCAGGTACTCGTTGACCTTCGCGATGAGCGCGGCGTCGTGGGAGCGGTTCTCGTCCAGCCAGAAGACGGCGGGGGCGCCGGTCGCGCGGGCGCGGGTGACGGCGAGCTTGACCCAATCGCGGATGGCGACGTCCTTCGTCTGCATCGCCCGCCAGATGTCGCCCGGCGCGACGCGGTGCTCCAGGAGCACGTCGCCGGCCTGGTTGAGCAGCTGCACGACACCGGGCGCCGAAATCTCGAACGTCTTGTCGTGGCTGCCGTACTCCTCCGCCGCCTGCGCCATCAGGCCGACGTTCGGCACGGTGCCGATCGTGGCGGGGTCGAGCGGGCCGTGCGCGATGACGTCGTCGATCACGGTCTGGTAGACGCTCGCGTAGGACGAGTCGGGAATCACCGCCAGCGTGTCGGCCTCGCCGCCGTCGGTACCCCACAGCTTGCCGCCGTTGCGGATGAGGGCCGGCATGGAGGCGTCGACGATCACGTCGGACGGCACGTGGAGGTTGGTGATGCCCTTGTCGGAGTTGACGTACGACAGGCGGGGGCCCTGCTCCATCGCGTCTCGGATGGCGCCCGCGATCTCGTCGCCGCCGTCGACCTGCGCCAGGCCCGCGAGGATCGCGCCCAGTCCGTCGTTGGGCGTCAGACCCGCCTCGGCGATCTTGTCGCCGTAGCGGTCGAACACGTCGGCGAAGTACGCCTTGACGACGTGTCCGAAGATGATCGGGTCGCTGACCTTCATCATCGTGGCCTTGAGGTGGACCGAGTAGAGGATGTCGTCGGCCTTGGCGGTCTCGAGCGTCTCGGTCAGGAAGGCATCCAGTGCGGCCGCGGACAGGAACGTGGCATCCACGATCTCGTCGGGGAGCACCTTGATGCCGCTCTTGAGCTCGGTGACCGAGCCGTCCTCGGCCACGTGCTGGATGGTCAGCACGTCGTCGGCCGGGATGACCGTGGTCTGCTCGTTCGACTTGAAGTCGTCGTGGCCGAGGGTGGCGACACGGGTCTTGGACCCCTCGGGGAAGGCCTTGTTGCGATGCGGGTGCTTGCGCGCGTAGTTCTTCACCGAGAGCGGCGCGCGACGGTCGCTGTTGCCCTCGCGCAGGACCGGGTTCACCGCGGACCCCTTGATGCGGTCGTAGCGCGCGCGGACGTCCTTCTCCTCGAGGTTCTGCGGCTCGTCGGGGTAGTCGGGGATGTCGTAGCCCTGCGACTGGAGCTCGGCGATCGCGGCCTTCAGCTGCGGGATGGAGGCCGAGATGTTGGGCAGCTTGATGATGTTGGCCTCGGGCAGCGTCGCCAGTCCGCCGAGCTCGGCGAGCGCGTCGCCGACCTGCTGCTCGGGCGTCAGATTCTGCGGGAACGCGGCGAGGATGCGGCCGGCGAGCGAGATGTCGCGGGTCTCGACATCCACGCCCGCCTGGGCGGTGACGGCCTGCACGATCGGCAGGAAGGAGGCGGTCGCGAGAGCCGGAGCCTCGTCGGTGTACGTGTAGATGATGGTGGAGTCGGTCACCTGTGAAGTCCTTCGTACGAGTGGCTCTCAGCCTATCGCACCCCGGGAAAGTATCTCGATGTCGAGAGAATTCGCTGGTCGCCTGGTGACGATCCGGAAATCGCGCGATGCCGGAGTCGGCCATGCCCGCTAGCCTGTGCGTATGGGTGACCTGCGACTCGTCGAACTCTCCGCCGCGACCATCGTGGCGGTCAACAATATGTCGCTCAAGCCCGGCCAGGAGCAGTTCCTCGCGCCGGTGAGCTACGGCATCGCGGCCACCGTGATGAACCCGCAGACGACATGGCAGCGGGTGGTCGTCGACGGCGATGAGGTGGTCGGGTTCGTCAGCGCGAACTTCGACCCCGATGCCCCGCAGGAGCACTTCCGCTCAGTGCTGTGGCGCATCAACGTCGACGCCGACGACCAGGGGCGCGGCGTGGGCCGGTTCGCCGTCGAAGGACTGATGGAAGAGGCGCGCCGGCGCGGGATGGATCACCTCAACGTCATCTACGAAGCCGGCGAGGGCGGCCCCGAGGCGTTCTTCCGCCGGGTGGGCTTCACGCCGGTCGGTGAGACGGAGTACGGTGAGGTCATCGCGGAGGTTCGGCTCTGAAGCCGCCGTCCGCACCCGACGTCTTCACGTGACCTCGCTCCGGCGAGGCATCCGACCGGCGGCGGGGCCTCGAATACCCCTCCCCCATCGAGGCCTCGTCGCCCCCGGTTCCCGTGACGCCTGCTCCGCGTCCTTTCGGTCCGGCGCTCGCGGATTCGGAGCAGAGACCCTGATTCGGGCGTCCTGACCGACGGCATCCGAATCCGGCATCATCCTCCGAATCGGAGGTCCCGCCCATTCCTCCACAGGCGTCTCATGGCGGGCTGCTTCCCCGTGCGATGCACGCCGCGATCGCGACGAGGCTCGAGGGCGCGAGGATCGGGGAATGTCCACGCGGTCGCCGATTCTGCGGCATCCGGTTCTCCCTCTGCAGGACTGGATCGATGCGCGCGGCGGAATCGCCCATCGCGGCGCGGCGATCACCGCGGGCTACCGGCCCACCGCAGTCCGACAGGCCATCGGGGACGGAAGCGTCGACCGTGTTCGCCGATACTGGCTCGCGACGACGAAGGCTCCTCCGCCGCTCATCGCGGCAGCGCAGGCGACGGCGCTGCTGGCCTGTGTGTCGGCGGCCAGGCACCGCGGCTGGTGGATGCCGGACCCGGTCGCGCACGACATCCGTCTGCACATTGCGGTCAAGCCTCATGGCGAAAGCCCGCGCGGAGCTTATGCCGTGCACTGGTCGCGCCCGATCGTGCCGACGGGACGATTCGAACTCGTGGAATCCGTCGAGGACTGCTTGCAGCACATCGCCGACTGCACCCCGCCGGAAGCGGCCCGCGTGCTGTGGGAATCGGCGGCGAAACAAGAGCGGCTCTCGATCGAGTACCTGAGGCAGGTGACGTGGACGTCCCCGGCAGCGCGCGAGCTGGCCGAGCAGATCAGCGGGCTCGAGGACAGCGGTATCGAGACGCTCTTCACCTTCCGCCTGCAGCGCCCGTGGCTGCGGATCCGGCAGCAGGTCATGATCGCCGGGCACTACGTGGACGCCCTGATCGGCGAACGCCTGGTGGTGCAGATCGACGGCTTCGAGTACCACTCCCGCGCCGCGGATCGAGAACGAGACCTGGCGCATGACTCAGAACTGCGGGCGCGAGGGTACTCCGTCCTCCGGTTCGGGTACTCCCAGGTCGTTCGTGACTGGCCGTCGGTCGCGGGTGCCGTCAACCGGGCGATCGCCGCGGGCCTCCACCGCTAATCGGCACCAGGCCGGCGTGGTCACCCGCGTCGCCGGCTTCCCGCGGATTCGGATCAGGAACCGGGATTCGGAGGCATCCCACCACCGAATCCGAATCCACGCAGGATCTCCGAATCCACGAGCAGGATCGCGGCATCCGCCCACCGATGAGCACTCCTCGCAGATGCGGCTCGAGCGCCCGGAATCGGACGCTGCGGTGAATCCCGCCCGAATCCGCGGGAGATCTCCGAATCCGCGAGAAGAATCCCGCAACGACGGATGCCCCGGCCCGGCGCGGCTGCGCGGGACCGGGGCATCCGGTGAAGAGGAGCTAGACGAGCGACTCTCGCCACGCGGCGTGCAGCTGCGCGAACTTGCCGTCGCCGCCGATGAGGGCCTCGGGGGCGTCGTCCTCGATGATGCGACCGTGTTCCATGACGAGCACCCGGTCGGCGATCGCGACCGTCGACAGACGGTGCGCGATGATGATCGCGGTGCGGTCGGAGAGGAGCGTCTGCAGCGCGTCCTGGATCTGCCGCTCGCTCGGGATGTCCAGCGACGCGGTCGCCTCGTCGAGGATCAGCACCGCCGGGTCGGCGAGGAAGGCACGCGCGAACGAGATCAGCTGCCGCTGCCCCGCCGACACGCGTCCTCCGCGCTTGTTGACGTCGGTGTGGTATCCGTCCGGCAGCCGCTCGATGAAGGCATCCGCCCCCACCGCGCGAGCCGCGGCCTTGATCTCGTCGAGTGTCGCGTCGGGCTTGCCGAGCGCGATGTTGTCGGCGACGGTTCCGCTGAACAGGTACGCCTCCTGGGTGACCATGACGATCGCGCGGCGGAGATCCTTCGGGTGCAGCGACCGCAGATCCACGCCGTCGAGGGTGACACGGCCCTCGGTCGGGTCGTAGAACCGCGAGACGAGCTTGGCGAGCGTCGACTTGCCGGCTCCCGTCGTGCCCACGAGCGCGACCGTCTGGCCGGCCGGGATGTCGAGCGAGAAGTCGGGCAGGATGATGCGGTCCTTCGAGTATCCGAAGAGGACGTCCTCGAACCGGATGTGGCCGCGCGCGGTCCACAGATCGACGGGGTTCTTCGGGTCGGGAACCGTCGGCTCCTCCTCCAGCACACCCGACACCTTCTCGAGCGCGGCCGTCGCGGACTGGTAGGAGTTCAGGAAGAACGCGACCTCCTGCAGCGGCGAGAAGAAGTTCCGCACGTACAGCACGGCCGACAGCAGGAACCCGATCTCCAGCGCGCCGCCCACGACGCGGATGCCGCCCCACGCGACCACGAGGGCGAGGGTGACGGATGCCACCGCCATCAGCGCCGGCTCGAACGTGCCGAACAGGCGGATCGACCGCATGTTGACGTCCCGGTACTCCATCGCCTGCCGGCCGAACTCGTCGTCGTTGCGCTCCTCCTTGCGGAACGCCTTCACCGCGCGGATGCCGGTCATCGTCTCGACGAACTTCACGATCACCCGCGCGCTGATGACCCGCGATTCGCGGTACACCAGCTGCGAGCGGGTGTAGAACCACCGCATCAGCAGGAACAGCGGGATGCCCATCACGATGAGGATGACGCCCGACTGCCAGTCGATGATGAGCAGCGCGATCAGCGTGAATGCGCCGTACAGGATGCCAGAGACGAGCTCGTTCAGACCGCCGTCGAGCAGCTCCCGGATGGTGTCGAGGTCGCTCGTCTGACGCGAGATGATGCGGCCCGACGTGTAGGACTCGTGGAACTCCAGGCTGAGCTTCTGCGTGTGCAGGAAGATGCGCTTGCGAAGGTCCAGCATGATCGTCTGGGTCAGGCGCGCCGCGACGACGACGTACCAGCCGATCAGCGCCGCACCGCCGAAGGCGGAGACCAGATAGACGGCGACGACCCCGATGGTCGGCATCCAGTCCATGCGCTCGACCACCGCCGGCAGCGCGTTGTTGATGCCGAACCCGATCAGCGCGGGACCTGCGACACGCAGGACCGTCGAGACGATCAGGACGACGGCGGCCAGGACCAGCTGGCCGCGCACGGGCGCGACGAGTGAGCTCAGCAGCCGCAGCGAGCGCTTGCGGATGGCCTTGCTCTCGGCGCGCGTGTAGTCCGAGCGGTCTTCGCCGCTGGTGCCGATGACGGTGCTCACAGGTTCACCTCCCTCTCCCGCAGGCGGGCTTCCTCGACCTCGAGGCTCGAGATCACGTGACGGTAGTGCTCGCTCTCGCGCAGCAGCTCCGAATGGGTGCCGACCGCGGTGACCCGCCCGGCTTCGAGCAGGGCGACCCGGTCGGCCAGCATGACGGTGGAGGGGCGGTGCGCCACGACCAGCGCGGTGGTCTCGCGCAGCACCACGCGCAGCGCGTCTTCGACCAGCGCCTCGGTGTCGACGTCCAGCGCCGACAGGGGGTCGTCGAGCACGAGCACCGACGGGCGCGCGGCGACCACGCGGGCCAGAGCCAGCCGCTGCCGCTGCCCGCCGGACAGCGACAGTCCCTCCTCGCCGATGACGGTGTCCACGCCGTTGGGAAGGTCGTCCACGAAGCCCGCCTGCGCGACGTCGAGGGCCTCGAGCAGGATGCGCTCGGCCTCAGGACTGCCGGGTTCAAGGTCCTCGCGACCGAGCAGCACGTTGTCGCGGACGCTCTGCGAGAACAGCGTGGCGTCCTCGAAGGCCATGCCGATGTGGCGGCGGAGCTCCTTCAGCGTCAGGTCGCGCACGTCGACGCCGTCGAGGGTGACGCGACCGCCGGTGACGTCGTACAGCCTGGTGGGAAGCGTCGTCAGGGTCGTCTTGCCGGACCCCGTGAGACCCACGAGCGCCATGGTCTCCCCCGGTCGCAGGACGAGGTCGACCCCGTTGAGGAGGTCCGGCTCGTGAGCGGCGGCATCCTGATACCGGAAGTGGACGTCTTCGAACGCCAGTTCACCCCGCGGACGCTCGATGGAGGCCGGGCGCTGCGGGTCGACGATGGTGTTCGGCTCGTCGAACACCTCGAAGATGCGGTCCGTGGCCGTACGGGCATCGAGCAGGAACGAGAAGAGGAAGCCGATCGACTCCATCGGCCAGCGCAGCACGGTCGCCATCGCGAAGAACGCGATGAGCTCGGGTCCTTCCAGCTGCCCGAGCGCGGTCAGGTAGATCCCGGCGCCGAGGCAGAGCGCGAAGGCGATGTCGGGCAGCAGCACGAGCCAGAACCAGATCCACCCGATCGCGCGGGCCTTGCTCAGTTCGGTCTCGCGCAGCGTCTCGGCCTGCCTGGTGAACTTCTGCAGCGCGTGCTTGCCGCGACCGAAGGCCTTGAGGACCCGGATGCCGTGCACGCTCTCCTCGACGGAGGTGGCCAGGTCGCCCGCCTGGTCCTGGGACTGCCGCGCGAGCCGGCCGTACGTCTTCTCGAACCGGTACCCGGCGTACCACAGCGGCGCCGAGGTGACGAGGAAGAGCGCACCCAGGAGCCAGTGCCAGCGGAACAGCAGGGCGGTTCCCGCCGCGATCGTGAGGGCGTTGACGATCAGAAGCACGAGGCCGAACGCGAGCCACCGGCGCAGCATGCTCATGTCCTGCATCATGCGGCTGAGCAGCTGGCCGGACTGCCAGCGGTCGTGGAAGGCGACCGGCAGCCGCTGCAGGCGCGAGTAGAAGCTCTGGCGCAGCTCGTACTCGACGCGCGTCGCGGGCCCGAGCACGAACCAGCGACGCAGCCACACCATGGCCGCTTCGGCGAGCCCGAGCGCGAGGATCGCGGCGGCTCCCCAGGCGATCGCGGTGAGGTCACCTGAGCTGATCGGACCGCGCACGATCTGCTCGAGCACGAGGGGGATGCCCAGCGCGAGGAGGCCCGCGAGGAGCGCGCTGACGCCGCCGAGCACGAGGCGCGGCAGGACGGGCTTCACGAACGGGATGAGCCTCGCGAGGGCCTTCGGGGTGGACAGTTCGGACCGGGGCGAGTCGGCGGTGGTGGTCATGATCCTTGTGGGACGAGAGGAGGCGGGTGACCCGGACGGGGGTCGGGAAAGGATGACGTGCGGGAGCGGTCGGAGACGACGACGCCTCGCGGAGCGCATCGCGCCGTGGGACGGCGGTGTGCCGACGTCTGCTGGAGGAATGCGGGAGGAGCCGCTACCCCTGGATGCGGATCCGGCCCGCTCCGGCGGCACGGAGGACGAAGGCGGTCTTCGCGGCGACGGCGGCCTGATACATGGCATCCTCCATGGCTCGAGCGGACAGGGCTGCCGCGCCTTCCGGCGCGACAGCCCTCCAGCCTAGACCTGGGAATTACCTGAGCGCAATGGCGACTTCCCGCGTCTCGTCGACGAGCGCGGGAACGCCGGCCTCCCGGTCGAGCAGGCTCCGCTTCACCTCGAGCCCCCACGCGAACCCGCCGAGGGCTCCGCCGGTGCGCAGCACACGGTGGCAGGGGACGAACAGGGCGGGCGCGTTGCGCGCGCAGATGGATGCCGCGGCACGCACCGCGTTGGCCGAACCGAGCGCCGCGGCGAACTCGGTGTAGGTCAGCGGAGCGCCCGGCGCGATGCGCCGCAGCGCCTGCCACCCGGCTTGCTGCATCCGGGTGCCGTACTGCCGCACCGGCACGTCGTCGATCGCACCGACGTCGCCGGCGTAGTAGGCGGCCACCGCCGCGGCGGCATCCGTCTCCCCCTCGCGCACAGCGTCGGGCCGGTCGGCCGCGCGGAGGCGTCCGACGATCCGATCGACCTCGTCGGTCCAGCCCGACGCGAGGACCCGGCCCGCCTCATCGGCGAGGATCGTGAACGCGCCGTCCGGCGTGTCGATGGTCTGGATGGTCGCGGTGTTCATGAGGTCGCCTTCATCGAGGACGTCACGGGAACGGGTGCCACGGCCGAGGCGCGGCTCGGGCGCCTCGGTGATCGCATCGGGCGCGCCGGCCGGACCGGCTTGGCCGGCACCGCGCGCCAGAGATGTGCGGTGACATAGCTGCGCCACGGTGCGGAGCGGGCAGCCCACACCGTCAGCGCCCGGGCGTCGGATGGGAGTCCCGCTGCGGCGGCACCCGTGCGCACGGCGACGTCGCCGGGAAGGAACACGTCGGGATCGCCGAGCACCCTCATGCGCACGTAGTCGGCGGTCCAGGGACCGATGCCCGGCATCGCGAGAAGCGCCTGCCGCTGCTCGGCGCCGTCGTCGCCGGGCGTGAGGATCAGAGAGCCCTCTGCGAGGGCCGCGGCGACGCCCGTGAGCGCCCGCGTGCGGGCGGCGGGTCCGCGCAGCACCTCGTGACCTCGCTCGGCGATCGCGGCCATCGTGGGGAAGAGCTTCTCCGCTCCCGTGTGGCCCAGTTCCGGGACGTCCTCGCCCAGGGCGGCTGTCAGGCCCGTGAGCGCGGTGCGCGCGGCAGCGACGGTGATCTGCTGCCCCACCATCGCCCGGATGAGCATCTCGTGCGGATCTGCCGCCCCCGGCACCCGGATGCCGGGTAGCCCCGCCACCAGCGGCGCGAGCTCGGGATGCCGCGACAGCGCCTCGTCGATCGCGATGGGGTCGGCGTCCAGGTCGAACAGGCGGCGCGCGCGCGTCACGAGTGTCGACAGGTCGGCGAGGTGTGTCAGCCTGGCGCGCAGTCGCACCCTGCCCGGTCCGTCCAGGCGCAGCTCGAACCACGCCGGTCCGTGCGGGAGCCGCAGCGTCCGCGCGAACGAGGACGGCGTCGCCGTCTCGGCGCCGGCGACCGCGCGGGCCGACATCCACGCGAAGAGCCCGTCGGCGTCGAGCGGACCGCGGTGCGGGAGCACGAGGTCGATCGCCGTCAGCGCGGCCGACGCGACGTGGGAGGAGTCGGCGGCGGCATGGAGCGGCCGGCGGCGCGCACGCAGCTCGAGCGGAGGCATCCCGAACACCTCGCGGATGGTGTCGTTGAACTGGCGGACGCTGGCGAAGCCCGCGGAGAAGGCGACGTCGGCGGCCGGCAGGTCGGTCCCCACGAGCAGCATGCGCGCGGTCTGCGCCCGATGGGCGCGGCTGAGCGCCAGCGGCCCGGCCCCCAGCTCGGCGGTGAGCAGCCTGGTCAGATGCCGCGGCGAGTAGCCGAGTCGCCGGGCCAGCCCCGGCACGCCTTCGCGTTCGACCACGCCGTCGGCGATCAGCCGCATGGCGCGCCCCGCGATGTCACCGCGGAGGTTCCACTGCGGCGAGCCCGGCGCCGCCTCGGGCAGGCATCGTTTGCAGGCCCGGTAACCCGCCTCGTGCGCCGCGGCGCTCGTGGGATAGAACGTCACGTTCGACGGCTTCGGCGTGCGTGCCGGGCAGCTCGGGCGACAGTAGACCCCCGTGGAGCGCACGGCGGTGACGAACTGGCCGTCGAAGCGCGGGTCGCGCGAGTCGATCGCGCGGTACCGCTCCTCGAAGGTCATCGCCGTGGTCATGCCACCAGCCTGACACGACCCGTCGACGTCCGCTCGCGGAAATCGGACACGGCTGTGGGCGGGCGAGTCGCCGCCTCACGCCTGCGGACTTCGGACACAGCGCTGCGGTTGCCGCCCCGTCGCCAGCGCGCAACTCAGGCAGAACCGGTTGCCGCCGGCACCGGGGGCAGCGCGGAGATCGGATCTGCCTGAGTTATGCGAAAGGGATGCGCACGACGCGCGAAGCGGCGCGCCGGGCGCTGCCGTCGTCACCCGACGATGATCGCGAACCCTCCGCTCGGGAGCACGATGCGCCGCTCACCGGTGATGTCCCGGCGATGGACGACGTCACCACCGGCGTCGTACACCGTGAGCGTCGTCTTCTCCCCCGCTGTGCCGACCCGGACCGGTTGCGGCACCGCGGCGCTGGAGTGGACGAGCTGCGTCGTGCCGCCCTCGCCCGTGAGAACGAGACGCGACTCGACCGGCCGGACGAGGAGGGCGTCCAGCATGAGCGAGCCCGACGTCACGTCGACGCGCACGCGTTCCCGGTTCGCGAGCACCGGCGCTTGCAGCGACCACGGCAGCAGCACGCCCGGAGCCGGCGAGATGCCCTGGTCTGGGCCGTGCGCCCGCAGGAGTCCGAGCGGCATCCGTTCCGCCGTCCACAGCGACGAGCTCGTCGCGCCGGGATCGGTCCACACGACCGGCTCGATCCACCGGCGCGTGTCGTCCTCACCGAGGTCGAACACTGCGTGCTCGCCGCGCGCCAGCGTGAGGGCGTCGCCCGACCAGCTCGACTCCCCCGTCCACGACGTCGGAGTCGACACCGTGCCGTCGGTCTCGGCCGCCGTCTCGGCTTCCGCCACGCGGAGGCCATCGCGCTCGGCGATGGTCGCGACCGACGTGGCACGCTCGCCGAGGCCGGGACGCGCGTCCAGTGCGAGCATCGTGAGCAGGCCGTGGATGGTGCTCTCGGCGCCGCTGTTGCGGTTCACCGAGCCGTCCGGCTGCAGCCCGTCGTAGGTGACCCCGGTGCCCGGGTCGTACATCACCGCTCCGGAGCGGTTCGCCCCGAAGTACCACGCCGCCTGCATCGCCGCCAGGTCTTCGAACCCCTGCGACCCCGAGGCATCGGCGACCGCCAGCAGCGACTGGACGCGGGAGTCTGCGCCGTAGGCGATCTGCACCCTGTCCGTCGGGCTGGGGAACCATCCGTTGTCCGGGCCCCCGGCGGTCAGCAGCGTCGGCGTGAACACCGCGGCGTCCTCCACCGCGGGTTCGGCAAGCGCCGGCTCGTCCAGGGCGACCGATGCTGCGGCCAGCGCAGCCGGCATCTGCGACGCCCACGCATGCCACATGCTGCGCGACTGCGCCCACGGCAGGATGGCGCCGTACGGCCACGACTGGACGTCGCCGGCGGACATCGCGGCGATGCCCTCGGCGAGCATGCGAAGGGCTTCCGTCGCCCCCTCATCGTCCGGGCGGGCCGTTACCCGGGCGGCGAGGCCCAGCACAGCCTCGGCCGACGCATCCGCGCCGTCGACGATCAGCCAGGCCGGCACGCGCATCCCGTCGCTCTCGGTCCACTCCCCGTAGCGCGTCAGCACCTGACGGTCGATGTCGTCGACGGCGAGCGCGAGGCGGTCTTCGAGGAAGCCCGCGAAGTCCGGATCGGCGTCCGCGAAGGCCGCGTACCCTTCACCGAACGCCCAGATCGTGCGCGCGAGCCAGTAGCTCGGCCCGGAGTCGGACGGGTCGGGCAGCTCCACGGGCTCCGCCGACGGATTGAGCGTGCCGTCCGGCTGCATCCAGAGGACGACGTTGCCGGCGTTCGGACCGTCCGCGGTCTGCAGGTACGCCAGCGCACGCAGCAGTTCGTACGCCGTCTGCCTGCTGGCGTCGTCGCCGGTCTGCTGCCAGTGCCGCACGTACACGACGGCGGCGCGGGAGACGTCGTCGGCGTTGAACGCGCCCTGCCCCCAGTGCCCCGTCGCCGGGTCGAGCGGGCCGCCGCCGACCCGCTCGAACGTTCCGCCGTCCCGCGCATCGGCGTACGTCCACGGCATGACGAGCGTCGGCTCCTCCGCCAGTCGATACGTGGTGTGCCCCTCGATACCCGGTGGCGGCGTCACGTGGTCGAGGAGGAAGTTCAGGTGGGCGAGGTTCGTCAGCGGCACAGCCGCGACCGATCGACCGGGGGCGGTGCCCGCGGCAGCATCCTGAGCGGATGCCGTCGCGGGCGCCGCCAGCCCGATGGTGAGGGCGAGTGCGGCTCCGGCCACGGCCGGAACGCGCGCACCCCGTCGTGCGAGCGGAAACATGCGGATCCTTCTGTCGTGCGGCCTGGCGGCCGCGGTGTCAGGCGGTGTCGTCGGTGCGCTCGAGGAGAGCGACGCCGATCTTGGAGTCGGCCATCCCGTAGAAGACGAACAGACGTCCGTCGATCTGCTCGATGGCCGTGGGGAAGACGACGTTGGGCACGATCCCGCTGCGCTCGTCGTCGGTCTCGGGTGCGAGCAGGGGCTCGGGCGTGCGCGCGAGCACGGTGCTCGGATCCGCGGCGTCCAGGAGCAGGGCGCCGGCGGCGTAGTTGACGCGCTGCTGCTGCGCGAACGCGCTGTCGATCACGCCCGTGACACCGTGGTGCAGCACCAGCCAGCCCTCGGGGACGCGCAGCGGCGGCGGGCCGCCGCCGATCTTGACCTCCTCGAACGCGAACGCGGGGCCGGCGACGAAGCGATGCTGCTCCCACAGGACGAGGTTGCGGATGTCGTCGCGCACCGCGTCCAGCGGCACGTAGCTGATCCAGATCGACTGGCGCGCATCGGTCACGCCCGCCGGCAGCCGCACGCCCTGACCGGGCTTGGTTTCGCCGAGGTCCCACATCGGGCGGTGCAGCACCGCGAGCGCCTCGACGCCGTCGGGCGCCGTGACCGGCTCGGGGAAGAACACCGTGTCCTTGTTGTGGAACAGGTTGAGGTCCATGTCGAGCTCGTCCTCGTAACGGAACAGCACCGGGCCCAGTCGGCGCCACTCGCGGAGGTCCTCGGAGACGGCGAGGGCGGTGCGCGGTCCCAGAGGCCCGTATGCCACGTACGTCATGACATGGAGTCCAAGTGTGTCGATCCACGTCGTTCTGGGATCCTCGACACCGGCGTTCCCCACGCCGCGCTCCCAGCCGCGGTCGGGCTCCAGCACGACGCCCTCGCGCTCGACGCCGGTCGGGATCCCCTCCTCCACGACCACCCGGGCAAGCCCCACGCGCGAGACGTTGCCCTCGGCGACCAAGCGCGGGAGCAGATACAGCTCCCCGTCCGGTCCGCGCCCGGAGGCTGGATTGAGCACCCCCTCGGCCTCGAGCGGGTCGCCGGGCTGGGGCGTCATGACGACGCCGACACGGCGCAGTCGGTAGGGGATCTCGGGCATGGTCATCCTTTCACTCCGGATCCGAGGTCGTTGGTCGTGAAGTACCGCTGGAACACGATGAACAGCGTCACGGCGGGGACCGCGAGCACGACCGCGCCGGCCATCATCGCGCCGAAGGGGTTCGAGGTGGATGCGGCGATGTTCGAGATGAAGTTCGCCAGTGACACCGCGAGCGGCTGCATCGAGGCCTCCTTCGTGATGAGGAAGGGCCACAGGAATTCGTTCCACGGACCGATGAAGGTCAGCAGCACGGCCGTGAGAAGCGCAGGGCGCACCAGTGGCAGGGCGACGCTCCACAGCAGTCGGAACTCGCCGGCACCATCGATGCGGGCCGCGGAGAACAGGTCCGGCGGCAGCTGCAGGAAGTACTGCCGGAAGATGATCACCGCGGTGGAATTGATGAAGAACGGCAGGATCATCCCCATGTAGGTGTCCGACAGTCCGTAGTCCCGCGCGATCATCACGTACAGGGGGATCATCAGCAGCTGGAAGGGGATCACCTGCACCAGCAGCGCCAGCGCGAATGTCGCGCTGCGGCCACGCCACTGCAGCACGGCGAGCGCATAGCCGGCCAGCACCCCGAAGACGACGGTGCCCAGCAGCACGCCGCCGGTGAAGATGCCGGAGTTCAGCAGTCCCTGGAGCAGGTTGATCCGCTCGTTGATGGCGGCGTAATTGTCGCCGGTGAGATTCGCCGGGTCGGGGAACGCCCCCGCGGGCGTCGGATCGACGTCGGTCTGCAGCGACCCGACGACCATGTAGTAGAAGGGGAACAGGAATGCGATGGCGCCGAGGCTCAGCACGACGTACAGCGCGACCTTGCTGCCGAGGGCTCGTCTCATGACTCGTCGCCTCCCACGAGCTTGCGTTGGATCGCCGCCAGGATCAGCACGAACACGATGAGGATGACGCCGATGGCGGCCGCGACATCCGGGTTCCCCTGCTCGATGCCGCGCTGGTAGATCAGCAGCACCGGGGATGTCGAGGCCCCGTTGGGTCCACCGCCGCCGGTCAGCAGATACGGCTCGGTGAAGAGGTTCGCCCCGGTGATGGTGGACAGCAGTACGACCAGGAGCGTCGCCGGCCGCACCCCCGGAACCGTCACCGAGAAGAACTGCCGAACACGGCCGCCGCCGTCCACCGCCACCGACTCGTACAGCTCCTTCGGGACGTTCTGCAGCGCGGCGAGGTAGAGCAGGATGTAGAACCCCAGCCCCTTCCACGTGACGAAGAGGGCGATGGTCGGCATCGCGAGGGAGCTGTTGACGAGCCACGACGGGTCCGGTGCCAGCGGTCCCAACACATTGTTGACCAGGCCGTTGCGGGCGAAGAGGAACAGCCACACCGACACCACCGCGACGGATGCCGTCACGTACGGCAGGTAGTAGCTCACGCGGAAGAACGTGCGCGCGTGGACGATGCGGTCAAGCGCCGTGGCGAGCACGATCGAGAGGATGACGGTGAGGGGGACGTTGATGAGGAGGAAGATCCCCACGTTGCCGAACGCCTGCCACACGTCAGGGTCGGTGAGCACCGTCACGTAGTTGTCGAAGCCGACGAACGGCCGGTCGACCTCGGCGCCGGGAGCGGCGAAGAAGTAGTCCTGGAACGACATCCACACCGCGAAGACGATCGGCCATGCGAACACCACGACGACGAAGGCGAGATACGGCGCCGAGAACAGGATGCCGAGAGGCTGGGCGCCGAGGATCCGCCTGCGCCGCCGGGACGTGGCGGCAACCCCTCCCGCGGCCGGGCCCGCGGGCCGGCCCGGGTCGCCCCCGGTCCGGCCCGCGGAGGCCGCGACATCCGTGGTCATGTCAGCTTCCCGCGGCGAGCTCGCCGATCCGGGCGGCGGTGTCGCTGAGGAACTCGTCGACGGGGACCTCGCCGAAGATCACGGACTCGGAATAGCCGTCGCGGAAGGCCTGCCAGATCTCCACCGAGTTCTGCACGTTGGGCACCTCGACCGTGCGCGATGCCTGGTCGCCGAACTGCTGATACGCCGGATTGGCCTCGAAGTAGTCAGGGTAGGTGTCGGTCAGGTTCTGGCGGAGCGGCATCTGCCCGGTCTCCTCCAGCCAGATCCCGTCCTGCTCCTCGCTGGTGGCGAACTTCAGGACGTCCCATGCGGTGGCCTTGTTCTCGCACGCGGTGTAGAGGCCGACGTTCTTCGCGTCACTGAAGGTCCATGTCTCGTCGGGAGCCGTGCCGTCCTGCGTCGGCACGGGAACGGCGCCCCAGTCGACGTCCTCGCCGTACACCGAGATCGCCCACGGCCCGACGATCGCCATCGCGGCGTAGCCGTCGGCGAACGCGTCGCCTTGGTACTGCTCCTGGCCGGCGAGCTGCTCTTCGTAGAGGGTGCGCCAGAACTCTGCGACGGCCCGACCGTCCTCGCTGTCGAACGTCGCCGCACCGTCTTCGACAAGCAGTGTGCCACCCGTCTGAGCGGCGTACAGCGGGTAGAAGTCGAACCACGACTGGAAGAACTCGCTCGTGGGAGCCGGGTTGATCGCATACTGCGCGACTCCGGCCTGCTTGAGCGTGCGCGCCGTGGCGAGGAACTCGTCGTACGTCCCGAGCGGCGGGTTCTCGGGGTCGAGGCCCGCCTGGGCGAACATCGCCTTGTTGTAGAAGATCATCACCGGATTGGACTTCCACGGCATCTGGTAGAAGCCGCCGTCCTCGGAGCGGTACTGCTCGGCGATGTCGCCACTGCGCTGCGTGATGTAGTCCTCGCCGTCGTCGAACTCGGACAGGTTGACCAGGCCCCCCTGCTTCTGGAACTGGGGCACCGCGGCGGGCGAGGTGTTGAAGATGAGGCAGGGCGCGTTGCCGGCGGTGATGGCGGCGCCGATGACCTCTTCGCTGGATGCTCCCGCGGGGATCTCCTGCGCCTTGATCTGCTCATCCGGGTGCTCGGCGTTCCACGCCTCCACCATCTGCTCGCCCCAGGCGATCTCGGCCTCGTTGTTGGAGTACCAGATGGTGATGTCGCCGCGGCTGTCCATGCCGTCGCCCGCTGAGCCGCCTCCGCCTCCGCCGCATGCGGTGAGTGTGAGAGCTCCGGCCGCGGCGGCTGCCGCGAGAATGATGCGTCGTCGCATTATCTGCTCCTTGTTCGGTCGCGGCGTCAGCCGCGGGGGTGGTCGGGGGCGGGCCCCGTGGACTCGCGCACGACGAGGGTCGGCTCGGCGAGATGGATGTGCGATTCGGGCGCGCCCGACAGGGTGTCCAGCAGCGCTTGCGCGGCCGCGCGGCCCCACGCCCGCGCGTCGGTCGCGACGGAGGTGAGAGCCGGGTGCAGGTGTCTGCCCAGGTCGGTGTCGTCGAAGCCGGTGATGGAGAGGTCGTCGGGCACCCGCAGCCCGAGACGCTGAGCGACACCCAGGCCCGCCACCGCCATGTGGTCGTTCGAGTACACGATCGCCGTCGGGCGGTCTTCGGCGGCGAGCAGCCGGCGGGTCGCCTCGGCTCCCTCGGCGGCGCTGAAGTCGGTCGCCACGACGATCGGCTCGAGGCCGGCCTCGGCTGCGCTCGACGAGAACGCGTCCGACCGGCGTTGACCGTGCAGCATGGTGGACGGCCCAGCCACGTGGGCGATACGGCGATGCCCGAGTCGCGCGAGGTGCTCCACGGCCCGGCGGATGCCCGCCCCGTCGTCGACCGAGACGGAGGAGAAAGGGCTGTCCACGTCCGGTCGGCCCAGAGTGACGGCGGCCAGCCCCAGTCCCTGGACCAGCGCGATCCGCTCGTCGCCGGCTCGCAGGTCCGTGAGGACGACCCCGTCGACGCGGCGGTCGCCGGCCAGACTCCGGTACGTCGCCGCCTCCTGCCGGCCCGGTGTCGCGACCGCAAGGACCAGGACCTGACCCGACGTCGCGAAGACATCCTCCAGACCCGCGATCAGCGAGTGGAAGAACGGGTCGGCCGCGATGACGTCCGTGCTTCGGCCGACGACGAGTCCGCACGCGAAGGAGCGGCCGGTGCTCAGCGAGCGCGCGCGCAGGTTGGGCGTCCATCCCAGGTCGCTTGCCGCTTCGAGGATCCGCCGGCGGGTGTCGGGCGCGACTCCCGGACGGTCGTTCAACGCGAAGGAGACCAGGCCTTTGCTCACGCCGGCCCGGCGCGCCACATCGGCGATCGTCGGCGGAGGCGTCTGTGCCATCGCGTGCTCCCAATCGGATCTAAACCGGTTCAAACCTAAAGCGGTTTAGTCGGCGGCGCAACCCCCTCCGGAACGTGGCTGCGGGAGGCACCGGGCGCCGCGGTGCGCGCACAACTCAGGCGGAACACGTCGCAGGCGGCATCGCGGCGCCCCGCAGCCGGAATCCGCCTGAGTTGCGCGCAGGGGACGCGGAGGATGAACGCGCAGCGCCGGCGGCCCGAGGCCACCGGCGCGTGCGCGTCCGAGGACGGCGCTCAGTGGAAGAAGTGGCGCTCCCCGGTGAAGAACATCGTCACGCCGGCGGCCTGCGCGGCGGCGATCACCTCGTCGTCGCGCACGGATCCGCCGGGCTGGACGATCGCGCTGACGCCCGCGTCGATGAGCACCTGCGGTCCGTCCGCGAAGGGGAAGAAGGCGTCGGATGCCGCGACGGAGCCGGCGGCACGATCGCCGGCACGCTCGACGGCGAGGCGGCACGAGTCGACGCGGTTGACCTGCCCCATGCCGATGCCGACGGTCGCGGAGTTCTTCGCGAGGACGATCGCGTTGGACTTCACCGCACGGCAGGCCTTCCAGGCGAAGATGAGGTTCGTCATGTCCTCGTCGGCCGGGCGCTGCCCCGACACCAGCTGCCAGTCCTTCGCGACCGACTCGATGTCGTCGGGGAAGCGATCCGCGTCCTGCAGCAGCAGGCCGCCGGAGACGAGGCGCACATCCATGCGCTCCTGGCGCCAGTCCGGCGGCAGCTGCAGCAGGCGCAGGTTCTTCTTCGCCCGGAACACCTCGAGCGCCGCGGGCTCGAAGTCCGGCGCGACGATGACCTCGGTGAAGATGTCCTTGAGGTTCTCGGCCATCTTCAACGTCACCGTGCCGTTGGCGGCGATCACACCGCCGTAGGCCGACACGGGGTCGCACTCGTGAGCTCGCAGGTGCGCGCTGGCGATCGGGTCCAGCGCGTTGGGTGCGGTCACCGCGATGCCGCAGGGGTTGGCGTGCTTGATGATGGCGACGGCGGGCTTGACCATGTCGAACGCGGCGCGCAGGGCGGCATCGGCGTCGACGTAGTTGTTGTACGACATCTCCTTGCCCTGCAGCTGCGTGGCCTGCGCGATGCCGTGGCCGCCGACGCGGGTGTAGATCGCCGCGCGCTGATGCGCGTTCTCGCCGTAGCGCAGCGTCGCGAGCCGCTCGGCCTTGATCGTCAGGTGCGCCGGGAGGCCGTCCTCGACGAGCGTCCCCTCCGCGAACCATGCCGAGACCGCCGTGTCGTAGGCGGCGGTGTGCGCGAACGCGCGGGCGGCCAGCTCCTTGCGTTGGGTCAGGCTCGTGCCGCCGGCCGTGCCGATCGACTCGATGACGGCCGGGTAGGACTCGGGCGAGACCACGATGGCGACGTTGGCGTAGTTCTTCGCCGAAGCCCGGACCATCGCCGGCCCGCCGATGTCGATCTGCTCGACGACCTCGTCGCCCTGCGCGCCCGAGCGCACCGTCTCGACGAACGGATACAGGTTCACCACCACGAGCTCGAACGGCTCGATGCCGAGCTCGTCCAGCTGCCGCTCGTGGTCCTCGAGGCGCAGGTCGGCCAGCAGCCCGGCGTGGACGTTCGGGTGCAGGGTCTTCACTCGCCCGTCCAGCGACTCCGGGAACCCGGTGACGCTCGCGACATCCGTCACCGGGTACCCCGCGTCCCGGATCGTCGCCGCGGTCGAACCCGTCGACACGATCTCGATGCCGGCGCCGGCGAGCGCCTCGGCCAGCGACAGCAGATCCGTCTTGTCGCTCACCGACACCAGCGCCCGGCGGATCGGGACGACGTCGCGGTGACGGTACAGGGCGGGGTCGTGGCTCGGTCCGGCCATGGCGGGGAACTCCTCGGTTCTGTGATGAGGGATCAGGAAGCGGATGTCGCGTGCCCGGCGGCGGCGGCCGCGCCGAGGTCCAGCTCGCCGGTGGCCACGCGACGGACGACGTCGATCAGGAGGCGCCGTTCGACGGGCTTGATGCGCTCATGCAGGGCATGCTCGTCGTCGTCGGGCAGCACCGGGATCCGCTCCTGCGCGAGGATCGGGCCGGTGTCCACGCCGTTGTCGACGAGGATCACGCTCGCCCCGGTCTGCGCCACGCCCGCGGCGAGGGCATCGCGCACGCCATGAGCGCCGGGGAACTCGGGCAGATACGCGGGGTGCGTGTTGATGATGCGCGGCGACCACTCGGTCACGAGGGATGCCGGCAGCAGCCGCATGAGGCCGCTCAGCACGACGAGGTCGGGTCGCCAGACCTTCAGCTGGGCGTCGAGCTCCGCGCCCCACGCCTCACGCGAGTCGAACTGCGCGTACGGGACCGTGAAGGAGGGGATGCCGAACTGCTCGGCGTGGGCGAGGCCTTCGGCGTCGCGGTCGGCTCCGAC
Source organism: Arthrobacter sp. Cza30 (assembly GCF_059090765.1). NCBI lineage: Bacteria > Bacillati > Actinomycetota > Actinomycetes > Micrococcales > Micrococcaceae > Arthrobacter > Arthrobacter sp. Cza30. The sequence goes on from NZ_JBNHGA010000010.1 coordinate 129,513, forward strand.
GACGACGATCCGCGCGGGATAGTCGGGGTCTGCTGCCGCCTCCAGGAGGGCCCGCAGATTGGAGCCCGTGCCCGAGATGAGGACGGCGACCGACAGCACCCGCTCAGTCTAGCCGCGGGAGGTCGATGGGTTCGGTCCGCGCCTCCCCGGTCGCAGCGTCGACGGCGTCCTGCGACGTCGGATGTGCTCGCTCGCCCGACGCCGTGGGATCGGCGTCGCGACCCCGGGGGGACAGCAGGAGGATGGCGGCTCCGACCAGCACCTCGAGGCCCACCGCGAGCGCGATGCGACCGGCATCCGGGCCGAAGGCGGCGAGCCTGCCGGGACCGATCGAGCCGGAGGCGGCCGCGGCCAGCAGCGCCGCGGCGCCGGCGGCGACCACCGATATGCCGACCGCGATCGCGAGCCGGGCGCCGACGGGCTGGTCCCGCCGGTGCGGCGCATCCGTGTCGGCGCTTGCTTCCGCGTCCCGTCCGTGGCCGGACGCGGTCGAGGCCAGCAGTCCGTCGAGCACCGACGTCCTGGCGGCATCCCCGCGCGGCGTCTCGGGCAAGCGCGGGGCGCGCGCTCGAGGTGCGCGCGGCGCGGCCGTGCCGAGCAGGCGGGAGCGGGCGATCCAGCCCGCGAGCGCGCCCAGTCCCACGGGGACGAGGGCGAGGAGGAACAGCCATGACGAGGTCGTCTCAGGGATCGCCCCGAAAGCCGGAACTCCCGGGATGACGCCCACCTGGGTCCCCGCCGGCGACACGGCGGAGCCCTCGCCGACGGCGAACCCGGGCCCGACGCCGAACGACATCCCCCACACCACGAGCGTCGGAAGGTACGCCAGCTGCGCGAGCGTGAGGACGGATGCCCCCAGCACGTCGACGTTGCCCGCCTGGAACAGGGCGACGATCTGCCCGGCACGCGAGAACAGCGCCACGGCGGTCACCGCGGCGCCGAAGCCGATCAGCCCGACGATGACCACGGCCGACCCTCGGGCGACGAGCGCCGGCACGTCGGCCCACCCGTGCGGCGCGGCCTCGATCCGATCGCGCAGCCGCGCGATCGGCCCCTCGTCCGCCTCGCGCCATTCGGTCACGGCGGCTGCCAGGAGCGCGGGCAGCGTGAACAGCAGCACCGGGGTGAGCACCGCCCGCCACGGCTCGGCGACGGCGACCGGGTTCGGCGAGGTCACCGCCGCGCCGGCGGTCAGCCCGGCGAACACCAGCGAGCCGGTCACGACACCGGTGACCCACGCCTCCGCGCGCGAGGCGCGCACCCCCGATCGCGCGGCGAACACGGCGGTGAACGCCGCGAACGCGAGCGGCGCGAGCGAGACGGTGAAGGATGCCGCTGCCGCGTCGATCCCGGTGGCGGCGAGGTAGTCGGCAGGCAGCGACACGGTCAGGGGCACGAGATGGCCCAACTGCCATAGCGCCACCGCGGCCGGCCACAGGGAGGCCCAGTCCGCGTCGCCGCCGAAGCCGAACACCCACAGCAGCGTCAGCGGGGCGAGGGTCGCCGCGACCCCGACGGCCACGGCGAGCGCGGCGTCGACGGTGGCGAGAAGGGCGACGGTGAGGCGATGCATGCGCCATCGACCCTACTTCGCGCGGCGCCCATGGCCTGGTCGCGCGCGCGGGTGCCGCCGCATCCGCTCAGCGAGGCACGAGGCGCACGCGCGAGCGACTAACGTTCTCGTCGGAGGTCAATCAATGAGCACAGCCCCGTCCACCGCGTCCCCCACGACCGACGCGCCGGAGCCGAAGAACGGCTTCGACCGGTTCTTCGAGATCACCCGACGCGGGTCGACGATCGGCACCGAGGTCCGCGGCGGCGTCGTGACGTTCGTCGCGATGGCGTACATCGTCATCCTGAACCCGATCATCCTCTCCAGCGGTGTGGATGTCGCCGACAACAGCCTCGGCTTCCCGCAGGTGGCCGCCACCACGGCCCTCACCGCCGGTGTCATGACGGTGCTGTTCGGTCTCGTGACCCGCCTGCCCTTCGCCTTCGCGGCCGGTCTCGGGATCAACTCGTTCCTCGCCGTCTCCGTCGTCGGTCAGGTCACGTGGCCCGAGGCGATGGGCCTGGTCGTCATCAACGGCCTCATCATCGTGCTGCTGGCGGCGACGGGCCTGCGGCGCATGATCTTCGACGCGGTGCCGATCCAGCTGAAGCTCGCGATCACCGTCGGCATCGGCTTGTTCATCGCATTCATCGGCTTCGTCAACGCCGGCTTCGTCACCGCCACCGGTGCGTCCTCGCCGCCCATCGGTCTCGGTGTCAACGGCTCCGTCGGCACGGTGCCGACCCTCATCTTCGTCTTCACCCTCGTGCTGACGGGCATCCTGGTCGCGCGCCGGGTCAAGGGCGGCATCCTCATCGGCCTGGTCACCGGCACCGTCGTCGCCGTGATCGTCGAGGCGATCTGGAACATCGGCCCGATGTTCGACGGCGACGAGGTCAATCCCGGCGGCTGGAGCCTGTCGGTGCCCGAGCTCCCGGCCTCGCTGGTCAGCCTGCCCGACCTGTCGCTGGTCGGTGCGATCTCGTTCGGCTCCTTCGAGCGCATCGGCGTGCTGGCGGCGCTCATGCTCGTCTTCACGCTCGTGTTCACGAACTTCTTCGACGCGATGGGCACCATGACCGGCCTGTCGAAGGAGGCGGAGCTCGCCGACGAGAAGGGCGACTTCCCGCGCATCAAGTCGGCCCTGATCGTCGAGGGCGTCGGCGCCGTCGCGGGCGGCCTGACCTCCAGCTCCTCGAACACGGTCTTCATCGAGTCCGGCTCCGGGATCGGCGAGGGTGCACGGACCGGCTTCGCGAACGTGGTGACCGGTGTGCTCTTCCTCGTCGCGATGTTCTTCACGCCGCTGGTCTCGATCGTGCCGACCGAGGTGGCCGCGGCCGCGCTGGTGATCGTGGGCGCCCTGATGATGTCGCAGATCAAGTTCATCGACTTCTCGGACTTCTCGGTCCTGCTGCCGGTGTTCCTGGCGGTGACGGTCATGCCGCTGACGTACTCGATCGCCAACGGCATCGGCGCCGGCTTCATCGCGTGGGTCGTGGTGCGTTCCCTGTCGGGCAAGGCGCGCGAGATCAGTCCGCTGCTCTGGGTCGTCGCCGCCGGCTTCGTGCTGTACTTCGCACGCGGCCCCATCGAGGCGCTGCTGGGCTGACCCGAACCGGCCGCGAAGCATCATCGACGCGGCGGGGAATCGCGCACCGCGCGGCTCCCCGCCGCGTCCGCGGTTGCGGCGATCCGCCGTCAGCGGCGCGGCGTCCAGCCCGGCGGCACCGGGCCGTCGCTCGCGGCGCGCTCCTCGTCCGCGCGCGCGGACCACCCCTGCGCGGCATCCGTTCCGTCGAAGCCGCCACGTGCGACGCGGAACCCGACGTCGTCGTGGTGCATGCGCGGCGCGCCGCCCCGGCGCACCGAGGCCCTCACGCTCCAGGAGTCGTCGGCGAAGCCGCCGCCGCGGAAGACCCGGTAGTCGCCGTAGCGGGCTGGGTCGAGCAGGTCCCAGCACCACTCCCACACGTTGCCGAGCATGTCGAACAGCCCGAACAGATTCGGATGCTTGCCGCCGACCTCCTGCGGCGCGGTGACGCCGTCCGCGCCCGTCCACGCGACATCCGTCAGCGGGCCGTAGTGCGGTCCCGTCGACCCGGCGCGGCACGCGTGCTCCCACTCGGCTTCGGTGGGCAGGCGGAAGCCGTCCGCGTCCAGGTGCCACGTGACGTCCTCGCCGTCGAAGGTGTACGCCGGGTCGAGCCCTTCCCACTCGGAGGCGGCGTTGCAGAACCGGATGGCGCGCAGCCAGCTGACGTCGGTCGCGGGACGTCGCGGGTGAGCTGCGGGCTCGCCCAGGATCTCCGCCAGCTGCTCCTGCGTCACCGGGTACACGCCGATCTCGAAGGGCGCGAGGTCGACGCTCCGGTGGGTCTTCCGCCGCGCGTCGTGAAGCACCACGGCGCCGGCGCGGATTCTCGCCATCTCGATGTCGGCCACCGAGGCAGTATGTCACCCGGCGGGGAGACAAGGGCCGGCGCCGACCGCGATCTCACGGCGCGCGGCGCCAGGCCCCCGCGGCGGGAGGCTCGCCGCCGAAGAGCTGGCGCACGGTGACGAGCGTGAATCCCCGATCGAGGAGGCCGTCGTACACGGCGCCCGCTGTGCGCGCCGTCACCGTGTGCACGTCGTGCTGGAGGACGATGGAGCCGGCCCGAGGCCCTTCCACCGCGCGACGGATGAGGACCTCATCGGACGGTCCTCGCCAATCCTCCGTGTCGACGTCCCACAGGATCGCGGGCAGGCCGGCAGCGGCGAGCACCGCCGAGTCGTACTCCCCGTACGGCGGCCGGAAGGAGCGGACGGCCTGGCCCGACGCCGCCTCCAGCGCACGCGAGGTGTCGCGGATCTGCGCGCTCACCTGCTGCGCGGTCAGCCCGGGCAGGCGGGGATGGTTCCACGTGTGATTGGCGACCTCATGGCCCTCCCGGGTCATGCGTGCCAGCACCTCGCGGAAGCGCCCGGCGTTCGCGCCCTGCGCGTAGAACGTGGCGGCGGCGTCTCGCGCGGCCAGCTCGTCCAGGATGCCGGCGGTCAGGGGCGACGGTCCGTCGTCGTACGTCACGGCGACGCACGGCACCAGGGTGCAGTCGACAGTCCGCGCGCCGGCCGGTGCCAGGGACGGCCCGGTGTAGTCCTGGGCGGCCGCGGCGATCAGCCGCCTGCCGAACGGCGACACCAGCTCCTGTGCCACCTCGTTCGGCACGGCGAGCGTCATGGGCTCCTCGGTGGCGGCGACCCCGAGCGCCGCGAGCTCGGGCGCGACGAAGCCGGCGGCGACGGTGATGACCAGACTGTCGGCAGTCGGCACGGTCGTCGCCAGAGCCGCTTCCACCGCCGCCAGCTGGGCGTCGTCGCCGGCCGAGGCAGGGCGCTTCGTGAGGGCACCGGCGTCGCGGCGCAGCGCCTCGACGATGTCGGCGCTCAGCGTCTGGGCGGCGCCCTCCGCCCACAGCTGGTCGGCGGAGGAAACCTCGCCGGTCGAGGTGTCGGTGTAGACGATGGTGGTGGCGTCGGCGGTGACGCCCTCCGGTCCGCCGGCGACCACGCGCATGCGCTCGCCGAAGAACGGACCGGATGCCGCAACGACGTCGCACAGCACCGCCGTGCCGCGCCCGGCGGCCGGCCCGAACTCGGCGGAGCCGAGCAGATCCGCGGCATCCCGTTGCGTACTGCCCGGCACGCAGCGGCGCGCGGCCATCCCGGCACCGGCGGGCAGCGCCGCGGGGGTGTACGGGGAGCCGGATGCTTCCACCCGGTCATCGATCGCGCTGCGCACGAGCTGCAGGATCCTGTCGTTGAACGGCGCGGTGGTGGCGGTATGCGGCAGGAGCGCGGCCCGCACCTGGATCCCGACGGCGTCGTTGCGGATGCGCAGGCCCGAGGTCGCGCGGGCGTGCGGACCGCCGCCCTCCATGGCGAGCGCGAGCGGCGCGTCCACCGTGTGGACGATGCCGGAGGGCCAGGCGGGCGGCATCCAGTCGGCGCGAGCAGCCGGCGCGCACGCGGTGAGGACGACACCCGCCGCCGCGAGAGCCAGGGCCGCGGGACGGGGCGTTCTCACGCCCGGATCCCTTCCAGGAGATCGCCGACGGCGGGCCGATAGGCTGCGAGGCTCTCCGCCTCGCCGTCGGCCATCGTCACTCTCACGCGGACGCTCTCCGCACCGAGGTGGTTCGACACGGCGGCGAGCATCCCGTCCGGGGTGTCCACATGCACGACCGTCATCCCCGAAGCCAGCGTCTCCGAGCGCGCGGGCCCGCCGGCGTGCTCGTCGCCGGCGACGACGGCGGCGGCGTCGGCCGTCACGACATCCAGGCGCGCGTGCAGCGCGCCGTCCGGCGTCCGGACGCTGAGGGCGTCGGCGCCGTCGCGGATCACGATCCAGTCAGCGGGCACGACGACCTCGGCCCGATCCGCGATCGCGACCGGCGTGATACCGTCCGAGACCTCGCTGGCGAGGTTCGCCAGAGACGGCGGGACCGCGGCAGCGGCCGCGAGGGTGACGAAGGCCACCGTGAGCGCACCGCCGAGCAGCGCCCCGGCGATCTCCCACCGACGCGCCTTCGCCTCGCTGCGCAGCTCCCCGCTCACACCGCCCCTCTCGCGGGGAAGTCTAGGGGTGCCGTGCGCGCGGGCCGCTCACATCCGGACCGCGTCGGCGGATCAGCGCGCGCGGGGCTCGAGCAGGAAGAGCGCGATCCGCCGGTCGGTGCGCTTCTGGTACTCGTCGTAATCGGGCCACACCGCCGCGGCGCGCTCCCACCACTCGGCGCGTTCGTCGCCACTGAGCTCGCGGGCGTCGTAGTCGCGCTTGTCGGGGCCGTCCTGCAGCTCCACGTGCGGGTGCCGACGCATGTTCTCGGCCCACTTCGGTTCGTCCGGCGCACCGCCCGCCGACGCGACCACGACATAGCGGCCTTCGTGCTCGATGCGCATGAGGGCGGTCTTGCGCAGCGCCCGGGTCTTGGCCCCCACCGTGGTGAGGACGACGATCGGGACGCCCCGCAGCGTGTTGGCCCGCTGGCCGTCGGAGGATTCGAACGCCTCCGCCTGCTTGCGGGCCCATTCGGCAGTGGACGGGATGTACTCTCCGGTCAGCGGCATGATCCCACCCTAAGCGCGTCGGCGACGCCGAATCCCGACCGTGACACGCCTTTCGCTAGGCTGGCGCGCACCCGGCCGCCGCGCCGGCGGAACGGGAGATCACGTCATGCCGAACATCAGAGTCGAACTGCTTCCCGGCCGCACCGTCGACCAGCGGCGCCGCTTCGCCGAGGAGGTCACCCGTGCGGCGGTCGAGGCCCTGGGCGCGCGGCAGCAGGATGTGCGGATCATGTTCGAGGAGGTAGCGGCCGACTTCGTCGCCAACGGCGGTGTGCTGGCCAGCGAGGATCCGTCGCGCTCGAGCGTCGTGGCCCGATTCGGCGGGACGCCGACGCAGAGCTGAGAACGACGAGAGCGGATGCCGCGCCCGGCGAGGGGTGCGGCATCCGCTCTTCGCGGTCGCGGGGTTACAGCGACTCGATGATCTCGCGCATGAGCGCGGCCGTCTCGGACGGCGTCTTGCCGACCTTGACGCCGGCGGCCTCGAGGGCCTCCTTCTTCGCCTGCGCCGTGCCGGCCGAGCCGGAGACGATCGCACCGGCGTGGCCCATCGTCTTCCCCTCGGGGGCGGTGAAGCCGGCGACGTAGCCCACGACGGGCTTGGTGACGTTGGCCTTGATGAAGTCGGCCGCACGCTCCTCGGCATCGCCGCCGATCTCGCCGATCATCACGATCGCCTTGGTCTCGGGGTCGGCCTCGAAGGCCGCGAGTGCGTCGATGTGCGTCGTGCCGATGATGGGGTCGCCGCCGATCCCGATCGCGGTGGAGAAGCCCAGGTCGCGCAGCTCGTACATCATCTGATACGTCAGGGTGCCCGACTTCGAGACGAGGCCGATCGGGCCCTTCCCCGTGATGTTGGCGGGCGTGATGCCGACGAGCGACTCGTCGGGGGTGATGATGCCCGGGCAGTTCGGTCCGATGATGCGGGTCTTGTTGCCCTTGGCCGTGGCGTGCGCCCACGCCTCCGCGGTGTCGCCCACCGGCACGCCCTCGGTGATGACGACGAGGAGCGGGATCTCCGCGTCGATGGCCTCGACCATCGCCGCCTTGGTGAAGGCCGCGGGGACGAACGCGATCGACACGTCGGCACCGGTCTGCTCCATCGCCTCGGCGACCGAGGCGAAGACCGGCAGCTCGACGGCGTTGCCGTCCTTGTCCTTGTGCAGGACGGTGGTGCCGGCCTTGCGGGCGTTGACGCCGCCGACGACGTTGGTTCCGGCCTTCAGCATGAGCGCGGTGTGCTTGGTGCCCTCGCCGCCCGTGATGCCCTGGACGATGACCTTGGAGTTCTTGTCAAGAAAGATCGACATGCTTGGTTCCTTCCGGGCTCAGGCGTTGGCCAGTTCGGCCGCCTTGTCGGCGCCCTCGTCCATCGTGGCGGCGAGGGTCACCAGCGGGTGGTTGGCGTCCTGGAGGATCTTGCGGCCCTCCTCGACGCGGTTGCCGTCCAGGCGCACGACCAGCGGCTTCGATGCCGTGGAGCCCAGCTCGGCCAGCGCCCCGACGATGCCCTTGGCGACGGCGTCGCACGCGGTGATGCCACCGAAGACGTTGACGAACACGCTCTTGACCTGCGGGTCGCCGAGGATGACGTCCAGGCCCGCGGCCATGACCTCGGCCGAGGCGCCGCCGCCGATGTCGAGGAAGTTGGCCGGCTTCACGCCACCGTGGTTCTCACCGGCGTAGGCGACGACGTCGAGGGTCGACATGACCAGGCCCGCGCCGTTGCCGATGATGCCCACCTCGCCGTCGAGCTTGACGTAGTTGAGGTCGTTCTCCTTGGCCTTGGCCTCGAGCGGGTCCGTGGCCGACGCGTCCTCGAGCAGCGCGTGACCGGGGTGGCGGAACTCCGCGTTGTCGTCGAGGGTGACCTTGCCGTCGAGGGCGATGATCTCGCCGTCCTCCGAGAGGATCAGCGGGTTCACCTCGACGAGGGTGGCGTCCTCGCTCTTGTAGACGTTGTAGAGCTTGACGAAGACGTCGCTGACCTTGTCGACCAGTTCGGGGTCGAAGCCTGCGGCCTCGGCGATCTCGACGGCCTTCGCCTTGTCGATGCCCGTCCCCGGGTTCACGTCGATGCGGGCCAGGGCCTCGGGCTTCTCCACGGCGAGCTGCTCGATCTCCATGCCGCCTTCGACGGAGCACAGCGACAGATAGGAGCGGTTGGCGCGGTCCAGCAGCACCGAGAAGTAGTACTCCTTGGCGATGCGGGCGCCCGCCGCGACCATGACGCGCTTGACGACATGGCCCTTGATGTCCAGGCCCAGGATCGCCTTCGCGGCCTCGTAGGCCTCGTCGGGCGTCTTGGCGACCTTGACGCCGCCGGCCTTGCCGCGACCACCGGTCTTGACCTGAGCCTTCACGACGACGACGCCACCGAGCTTCTCGGCGGCCGCGCGGACCTGGTCCGGGGTGTCGGCGACGATGCCGGCGAGCACCGGCACCTCGTACTTCTCGAACAGATCGCGTGCCTGGTACTCGTACAGATCCACAGTGCATTCCTTCGCTGTAGCGAATGGGGTGGGATGACGCAGAAGCGTCTCGACGTCGAGATATCGACCAGTGCCCCAGCCTACTACCGACGCTCGAGCCTCTCCGACGGGGACCGGCCCGACGGCTAGGCTCTCCCCGAGATGTCCGACACCGCTGCCGCCTCCGCTCCGCACGCCGCGCGCTCCGCCGTGGTGGCCGCCGCGCTCGAGCTGTTCGCCGAGCAGGGGTTCGATCAGACGTCGGTCGAGCAGATCGCGCGGGCCGCCGGTGTCTCCCGCTCGACGTTCTTCCGGCAGTTCGGCGGGAAGGAGGACGTGGTCTTCACCGACCACGAGCTGCTGCTGGACCGCCTTCGGCTCTTCCTGGCGCAGCCGCATGAGGACCCCTGGGCGGCCGTCTGCGAGGCATCCCTCCTCGTCTACACGCACTTCGCCGCCGACCCCGAGCTCGCGCGGCGCCGCTACGCCGTCGTGCGGGGCGTGCCGGCGCTGCGGGAGCGGGAGATCGTGACCGTCTTCCGGTACGAGCGCCTGTTCGACGAGTATCTGCGGGCGTCGCTGCCGGGGCTGGACCCGCTGGACGCGGTCGGGTTCTCGGCTCTCGTGACGGCGGTCCACAACCACGTGCTGCGCCGGCTGCTGCGCGGCCCGAAGAAGGTGCCGGTCTCGGTGCTGCGCACCGCCCTCGACGACGCGCGGCGTCGGTTCGGCGTGCTGCCGGACGACGCCCGCGCTCCCGGCCGCGACGATGTCGTCGTGGCCGTCTTCCCGCGCGGGATGCCGACCGCCGAGGTCGCGCGCCGGCTGCGCGAACATCTCGACGACTGACGTCGGGGGTCGCCGCCGGATCCGCTCGCGCGAACGCCATGGAAGGGAGTCCCATGACCAGGACCGCCATCGTGACCGGCGCCGCCCGCGGGATCGGCGCCGCGACCGCCCGACGCCTCGCCGCCGACGGCCATGCCGTCGCCGTCCTCGATCTCGACGCCGCCCACTGCGCCGGCACCGTGCAGGCCATCACGGATGCCGGCGGGCGGGCGATCGCCCTGGGTGCGGACGTCTCGGACGCGGCGTCCGTCGAGGCCGCCGTGGCGCAGGTCGTCGAGCAGCTCGAGGCACCGACGATCCTCGTCAACAACGCCGGGATCATCCGCGACAACCTGCTGTTCAGGATGACCGAGGACGACTGGGACGCCGTGATGGCGGTGCATCTGCGCGGCGCCTTCCTCATGGCGCGCGCCGTGCAGGAGCACCAGGTGCGCGCGGGGTGGGGCCGCATCGTGAACCTGTCGAGCACGTCCGCCCTCGGCAACCGCGGCCAGGCGAACTACGCCGCCGCCAAGGCCGGCATGCAGGGGTTCACGAAGACCCTCGCGCTGGAGCTCGGGCGCTTCGGCGTGACGGCGAACGCGGTGGCCCCCGGCTTCATCGTGACCGACATGACGCGCGCGACGGCGGAGCGTCTGGGCACCCCGCTCGAGGAGTTCATCACCGCCCGCGCCGCCGAGATCCCGGTGCAGCGGGCCGGCACCCCTGACGACGTCGCCGCCGCCGTGGCGTTCTTCTGCAGCGAGGGGGCCGGCTTCGTCTCGGGTCAGGTGCTGTACGTCGCGGGCGGCCCGCGCGCATGACGATCGACCTGCCCTCCCCCGACGCGCTGCCCGGTGCGATCGGCAGGTCCGCGACCGGCGAGTGGTTCGCGATCGAGCAGGACCGCGTGGCGCTGTTCGCCGAGGCGACCGAGGACCGCCAGTGGATCCACGTGGATGCCCGGCGCGCGGCATCCGGTCCCTTCGCCGCCCCCATCGCGCACGGGTACCTCACCCTGTCGCTGCTGCCCCATCTGGTGCGGCAGCTGCTGCGGGTCGACGGCACCGCGATGATCGTCAACTACGGGCTCGACCGGGTCCGGTTCCTGCAGCCGGTCGTCGTCGGCTCCCGCGTGCGCGCGGTGACCGAGATCGCCGCGGTCGAGGTCGCAGCGCAGGGCTATCGGACGACGCTGCGGACGACGGTCGAGATCGAGGGCTCCGCGCGGCCGGCGCTCGTCGCCGAGACGATCTCGCTCTTCGTTCCGTGAGCGACACCGTGGGACCCAGTCCTGCGTGACGCGACATCCAGTTCCAGTACGATGGGATGCCACGCCGCCGAGTCGCCGAGGAGCACCATCGTGACCGAGTTCCAGTCCCGTCCCGGTCAGAGCGTTCCCGGCTACGAGGTGACCGGTCGCCTCGGCACCGACTACTACGCGGTCTTCGCCGACATCCCCGCCGAGGATCGCGCGGTCTGGGAGCGCGCGCAGGCCTACATCGACGAGGTCGGCCCTCGCATGCAGGAGGCCTGGGACCGCGCGGAGTACCCGCTGGAGCTCGCGATGAGGATGGGCGCGCTGGACCTCTTCAACGACGGGATCGATCACCCCGCGCTGACCCGCTTCTCGCCGCTCGCGGCCGGCCTGGTCAACATGGAGGTGTCCCGCGGCGACGGGTCCCTCGGCACCGTGGTCGCCGTGCAGGGTGGGCTGGCCCTCCGGACGCTCGCGCTCTTCGGCAGCCCCGACCAGCAGGCGCGCTGGCTCAGGCCGGTCGCCCGCGGCGAGGCGCCCGCAGCCTTCGCTCTCACCGAGCCCGATCACGGCTCGGACTCCGTCTCGCTCGACACCGTCGCCCGCCGCGACGGCGACTCCTGGGTGCTCGACGGCACCAAGAAGTGGATCGGCAACGGTGCGTCCGGGGGCATCACGTTCGTGTGGGCGCGCATCGACGACCCCGGGGCACCGGAGCACGGCGCGGTGCGCTGCTTCCTCGTCGAACAGGACACCCCGGGCTACACCGGCACCGTCATCACCGGGAAGGCGTCGCTTCGCGGCATCCACCAGGCCCACATCGCCCTCGACGGCGTCCGGCTGCCGCTGGAGGCCGTCCTCCCCGGGACCAGGAGCTTCAAGGATGCCTCGACCGTGCTGTACTCCACGCGATCCGGGGTCGCCTGGTCCGCGCTGGGGCACGCCACGGCGTGCTACGAGGCGGCCCTGTCGTACGCGCAGCAGCGGATCCAGTTCGGCAAGCCGCTGGCGAGGTTCCAGATGGTGCAGGAGCGCCTGGCGCAGATGCTCGAGGAGCTCACGGCCATGCAGCTGTACTGCCGGCACCTCGCCGACCTCGAGGCATCCGGGCAGCTGCGGCCGACCCAGGCATCCCTCGCGAAGTATCACAACACCCGCGCGGCACGCCGGATCGCCGCCGCAGCACGGGATCTGCTCGGCGGCAACGGGATCCTCCTCGAGAACGGGGTCATGCAGCACCTGGCCGACATCGAGGCGATCCACACGTACGAGGGCACCGAGAGCGTGCAGGCGCTGCTGATCGGACGCGACATCACCGGCATGAGCGCGTTCGCCTAGCGGACCCCACACCTAGCAGACAAGCCGACGCGCGGCCGCGCCCCGCGCTGCCGGGCGACGCGGCGCTAGCCTTCCACCATGGGACTGTTCCGCAAGGACCCGCAGACCGTCCGGCTCGAGTCGCAGGCTGTCGAGCCGTCCGCCACCCGTCCGCCGTGGAGCCTGTGGACCGACGGCTTCGGCAAGCTCGCCGTCCGTGCGATCCAAATCATCGTCGTGGTGACCGTGGCCGCGGGCATCATCTACGCCATCCGCCAGCTGACGCTCGTCACGATCCCGCTCACCATCGCGCTCATCCTCGCGTGCGCCTTCGCGCCGGTGATGAACTGGATGCGGCGCCGGGGCATCCCTTCGCTGCTGGCGACCTTCCTCACGCTCCTCGGGATCGTGGTGCTGCTGACCGGGATCGGCTGGCTCATCGTCTGGGCGGTGCGCGACCAGTGGGATGAGCTGTACGCGCAGGCGCTGGACGGCATCGATCACGTCATCGCGTGGGTGCAGACCCTCCCGTTCGCGCCGACGCCGGAGCAGCTGAACGAGTGGCAGACCGGCGTGCTGGACTTCCTCACCAGCGCGCAGTTCGGCTCGGGGGCGCTGGCGGGCGTCGGGGCGGTGGCCAACTTCGTGACCGGGTTCGTCCTCATGGTCACCATCCTGTTCTTCTTCCTCAAGGACGGACCGCAGATGTGGGAGTTCCTGCTGCGGCCCTTCCGCGGCGAGCACTACCGGCGGGCGCGCCGCATCGGCGACAAGACGGTGGGCGTGCTGGGCTCGTATGTGCGCGGCACGGCGACCGTGGCGCTCGTGGACGCCGTCGGCATCCTCGTCGGTCTGCTGATCCTTCAGGTGCCGCTGGCCATTCCGCTCGCGGTCCTGGTGTTCCTCCTGGCCTTCATCCCGATCGTCGGCGCGACCCTCGCCGGCATCATCGCGGCCCTCGTCGCGCTCGTGGCCAACGGCTGGGTGAACGCGCTGTTCGTCGTCGGCGTCGTGGTGCTCGTCAACCAGCTGGAGGGCAACTTCCTGCAGCCCTTCCTCATGGGCCGGTCGATGAAGCTGCATGCGTTCGTCATCCTCGTCGCCCTGACCGTGGGCACCGTCCTCGGCGGCATCGTCGGCGCCGTGCTAGCCGTGCCGATCGCGGCGGCCGCGTGGGGAGCGGTCCAGGTGTGGGATGGACCGAGGACGCCGGCCCGGTGGGCGCGACCGAAGCCCCCGGCGGTGACGTGACCCGTATCGCGGACCGCCGAAATAGGGCGGCTTCGTCCCCGGAATAGGGCATTCGCCCGATGGGGTGACCGGGTCTCAGCGAGGAGAGTCGTCCCTGTCCGACGGCAGAGCGTCGGGGACAGGAGCGACCACCATGGATGCCACGACTTTCGCCGCCATGCGCCTCGCGCAGCAGCGCTTCGCCGACCTGGATCGCGAGAACGCGCGCCTCGTGGCTCTCGCGGAGCGCCGCCGAGCCCTCGCCGAGCGCCGGCCGGCTTCGGACCCCGCTGCGAATTCGGCCGCGCGCGTCGCGACACCGCTCGAGCCGGCCGCGCCTCCCACGCCGGCCGAGAAGCCGACGGCCTTCGCGCTGGCGGGCCCGTCGTCATGAGCACCGGAGCGAGCCGCCGCGCCACGACGCCGGCGGGCGCACGATCGCCGCGCACCACCTCGGGCGAACGGGAAGGTGCGACCATATGACCATGCCCGCACTGGCGTCGAGCCCTCGCATGGTCGGTCGCGACCGTGAGCTGGGCGCGCTTCTCGACGCGTTCGCCGACGGCGCGGCCGGGCGCCCGCGGACGGTGATCGTGCGAGGTGAAGCCGGCATCGGCAAGACCCGGCTGGTGCACGAGTTCCTGGGCGAGGCGACCGCGCGCCACGGTGACGCTCCGGTCGTCGTGGCGGTCGGGCAATGCGTCGATCTGGGTCCCATCGGCGCGCCGTTCGGCCCGGTGCGCCGCGTGCTGCGCGACCTGCACGCCTGCGTCGGCTCCAGCGCGCTGCGCGCTGCGGCAGGGTCGGACGCGGCCCTCGCGAGCCTCGCCGCGCTCGTGCCCGACATCGCCGAGGAGTCGGCGCACTCCCATGAGATGCCCGGCGAGTTCGCCGAAGCCATCGAGCTCGTCCTCGAGCGGCTGTCACACGAGCGCCACCTGGTCATCGTGATCGAGGACCTGCAGTGGGCGGATGCCTCGACGATGGCGCTGCTGAAGACCCTCGCCGGTGCGCTGCGAGGACGCCACCTCACGATGGTCGCCACGTACCGGTCCGACGACATCGACCGCTTCCACCCGCTGCGTCCGGTGCTCGCCGAGCTCGACCGGATGCGCGCGATCATCCGCGTGGATCTCGAGCCGCTCTCGCCCGAGGAGGTCGCCGAGCAGGTGGCGCAGCTCGCACCGACGCTGGATCAGCGGCGCCTTCCGGCGCTCGCCGATCGCAGCGGCGGCATCCCGTTCCTGGTGGAGGAGCTCGTCGATCTCGGCGACGCCGGCCTGCCGGATTCGCTGCGGGACCTGGTGCTGGCACGCTACCTGCGCGTGAGCGATGCCGCTCAGGAGACGGTGCGGGTGATGGCCGCGGGCGGCATGCACACCGATCACGACGTGCTCGCGGCCGTGTCGGGTCTGGACGACCATGCACTCGATCTCGCGCTGCGCGAGGCCATCGACGCGCGCGTGGTCCTGACGGAGGGCGCCGGCTACACGTTCCGGCACGCGCTCACGCAGGAGGCGGTCCACGCCGAGATGCTGCCGAGCGAGCGCGTGCGCGTGCACCGGCGGTACGCCGAGCACCTCACCGCCCATCGCGCCGACTCACCCGAGGACGCCTCGGCCATCGCCGAACACTGGCTGGCGGCGCGCGATCTGACCGCGGCCTTCGACGCGACCGTTGAGGCGCTGGCGCGGTCCCGCAGCACGGCATACTCGCCGGCGACCTCGGTCAAGCTCATCGAGCGACTGACCGAGCTGTGGCACCAGGTGCCCGATGCCGACAGGCGGTCCGGCACGACGCTTCCCCGCCTGCACCTGGACGCAGCCCTGGCCTGGCACGACCTGGGTGATGCCGAGCGCGCCCTGCGCTCGGCCAACGAGGGCCTCACCGAGGGTCCCGACGACGCGCTCACCCGTGCGGCGCTGCTGCGGCAGAGGTTCGTGCAGGTCTTCAACAGCGAGCACCGCAACCGGCGGGAGGACCTCGACGAGGCGATCGCGCTGCTCGAGGGAAGCGACGACCCACGGGCGCTCGCCCTGCTGTCCCGGATCCATTCGAACCTCGCCATCGATGCGCACGGGCCGTTCGCCGCCGAGCACGCCGAGCTCGCGATCGGGATCGCCGAGGCGGCCGGCGACGACGCCGCGCTGGCGGTGGCGCTGACCGTCGAGTCGTGGCGGCGCGACGAGGACGAGGACGACGAGCCGTCCGCACTGGAGCCGCTCGAGCGGGCGATGGGCCTGACGCTCGACCTGCCTGCGCGCGCGTACGCCGGGACCGCATACGTCGACCTGCTGGCCAGGCTCGGCCGGTACGACGAGGCAGCGCTCGTGGGAGAGCGGCTGTACGCGGATGCCGTCCGCGCCGGGATGGAGCGCGGCCCGGGATCCTCTGTGGCGCTGCCGCTCGCCCACGCCCTGTTCGCCGCGGGCCGCCCGGATGCGGCGCTGCGCTACGCGCGCCGTGCGCGACGCTTCGGTCAGCGCGCCTCGAGGGCGACCGTCGCGCGCATGGTCGCCGTGCACGCCGCGTGGGCCGACCAGCCGAACGGCTACGAGGACGTCGTGGCCGCCGAGCAGGAGGACATCGACGCACTGGAGCACGCCGAGCACGGCAAACGCGGGTGGTGGACGACCGATCGACACGCACCGCGGGCAGTCGACCCCGAGGCGTTGTGGGAGCCGGGCGAACGAGCCGCCGCGCTGCAGAGCCTCGTCGAGATCATCGACGGCACCGCGCCGCCGGTGCTGCGCCGGCACGCGACGGTGGCCGCTGCGACGCTGGTGGACGAACGGACAGATGCCGCCATCCGCCGGCGGCTGGCCGCCGAGACGTCCTCGTGGCCGGAGCGCGGCTGCGTGCCGGTCGTCGCCGGCTTCGTGCGGGCATGGCTGGCCGATGAGGGCGCCGATCCCGTCGGCCGTGCGACGCGCTGGCGGGCCGTCGTCGCAGCGGTGGAGACCGGCGGCATGCCGGTCTGGTACCGCCACGTCGCCCGCTGCCAGCTGGCCGCCGCCCTCATCGCGAGCGGGCGGCGCGGCGAAGCGGCCGCCCTGCTGGATCGCGTCACCGCCGAGGCTCCCGCGCAGGGAGCCGCGCTCGTGGCACGCCGCGCACGCTGGATCGCCGGGCAGGCGGGTCTCTCGCCCGAAGAAGCGGCTCCCGCGGCGACCTCGGGAGCGAGCCCCCTCGCCACGCTCACGCCGCGGGAGATGCAGGTGCTCGAACTCGTCGCCGAGGGGCTGACGAACCCGCAGATCGGCCGGCGACTGTTCATCAGCCCGAAGACAGCGTCCGTGCACGTCTCGGCGATCCTCGCGAAGATCGGTGCGGCCAACCGCGCCGAGGCGGCGGCGCTGTACACCGCTGCTTCGACGGCCTGACGTCCGCGCTCGGGCCTGCACCGCGTCGGTGCGGCACGGCAGGATGGACCCATGCCGTACGAGATCCCCGCGCCGATGCTCGCCAAGTCCGTGCCCGACATCCCGGATCCGGCCAGGACGCCCGGCGGTCTGAGCTTCGAGCCGAAGTGGGACGGCTTCCGGGGCCTGGTGTCATGGGACGGCCGGAACGTCGAGATCGGCTCGCGTGGCGCCAAGCCGCTCACGCGGTACTTCCCCGAGCTCGTCGAGGCGTTCGGCCGGCTTCTTCCCGAACCGTGCCTGATCGACGGTGAGGTCGTCGTGCCCGCCGGCAAGCCCGGCGATCAGCGGCTGGACTGGGAGTCGCTCTCGCAGCGGATCCATCCCGCGGCATCCCGCGTCAACATGCTGGCCGAGCAGACCCCGGCGATGTTCATCGCGTTCGATCTCCTCGCTCGCGGCGACCGGGATCTCATGGACGAGCCGTTCGCGGTGCGGCGCGCCGAGCTCGTCGACCTCCTCGGAGATGTGCCGCATCCCGTGCACGTCACGCGGACCACCGAGGACCCCGCCGTCGCCCGCCGCTGGCTCGCCGAGTTCGAAGGCGCGGGCCTCGACGGCGTCGTCGCCAAGCCCCTGGCACAGCCGTACGCGCCCAACAAGAGGGCGATGTTCAAGATCAAGCACGCGCGCACGGCCGACGTCGTGGCACTGGGGTACCGCATCCACAAGTCCGGTCAGGGGGTCGGCTCGCTCCTGGTCGGCCTCTACGGCGATGACGGGACGCTGCTGCCGGTCGGCGGCGTCGCGGCATGGAGCGACAAGCGGCGACTGGAGCTCATCGACGAGCTGGCTCCGCTGGTCGAGCGCGACGAGGACGGCGAGATCGTCCGAAGCGAGGGCGAGAAGTCGCGGTTCCAGTCGCAGCGCGCCGACTCGTCGTTCGTGAAGCTGCGCCCCGAGCGCGTGCTCGAGGTGCGCTACGACCAGCTCGAGGGCTGGCGCTTCCGGCACACCGTGCAGTTCGAGCGGTGGCGGCCCGACCGCGACCCGCGCTCGTGCACGTACGAGCAGCTCGAGACCGTCTCGGCCTACGACCTCGCCGACGTCCTGGACTGAGCGGTCGTCACAGGATCTGCGTGATCGCCCAGCGAAGGTCGCGACCCCGCCCACGCTCCAGGGCGTCGCGCCACGCACCGTCGCCGAGCTCGTGAGCAGCCCGCTCGCGGAAGGGCGCCGCGTACGATCCGTCCGAGGCGATCGGGTGGAACCCGAAGCGCGGCCCCTGCGCGTCCACGATCCCGAACAGCTCGGCCGCGCGGCGGTGCTCGCCGAGTTCGACCAGCGCCACCGCGAACGCGCTCAGCGCCGCGACCGTGCTCGTGCCGTCTTCCCTCTCGGCGGAGCGCTGCGCGCCCGTACGGAGCATCCCGAGCGCGTCTCGCGCTCTTCCCACTTCCGTCAGGACCTTCCCGGTGATGTAGCACGTCGCCGCGAGCGTCCGGGTGTGACCGACCTCGCCGGCCATCCTGTACGCCTCTTCGAGGGAGTCCAGCGCCTGGGCCGGGAGGCCCGCGATGCGAAAGGCGTCGCCGCGGATGTACAGGTGGTCTGCGATCGCCCAGCGGGAATCCTCGCCGACCCGCGCCCGATGGGCGCGCGCCACCTCCAGTTCGACGGCCGCAGCGTCCGCCCCTCCCTCGTAGGCTGCCAGCGAGGCGAGGAGCGTGTGCGCGATCATCGCGTAGGCCGGGTCGGCCGCCTCGTCGGCGACCTCGGCGAACCGCTGAATCGCGTGGACGACCGCCACCACGTCCCCGGAGATCGACCGGAGGAACACCAGCGGGTACAGCGCAGCAGCCTCGGCATGCGGCATGGGCTCACCAGGAAGGTCGAGCACCCGCTCGATGGTCGCGATCGTCTCGTGGCCGCTTCCGCGCTCGTACCAGAACCAGGCCAGCGCCGCCACGAGCCGCAACGCCAAGCTGCGGTCCCCCCACCCGATGGCGCGCATCGTCGCGGCGTCAAGATCCGCTCGGTTCGCCGCCAGTGCCTGGCGCGCGCGGCGAGAGTCCGGAGTTCGCAGCAGAGGTCCCATACGTTCGGCGTACTCCGTCATCCACGCCGCGTGCCGGCGCTGCCAGGCCGGGCGATCCGGGATGGGATGCGTCGCCTTGACGTAGCGCTTGACGGTGTCGAGCATCCGGAATCGGCGTTCGCCGAGCGATGGCCCGACCGCCGACACCAGCGAACGGCGGGCCAACGACACGGTGATCTCGCGCGGGTCCGAGCCGTCGGCAGCGCAGATGCCCGCGACGGCTTCGAGGGAGAAGGAGCCTGAGAACTCGACCAGCTGCGACAAGAGCGCGCGTTCGGCGACGGAGGTCGTGCGGATGCTCCAATCGATCGCCGCGTCGATCGAGTCGTGGCGCCGAACAGACGCCGTGCCGTTTCCGGCGTCCGCCGGCTCGCTCAGCGACGCCGTCAGCTCGTCCAGCGTCAGCACGTCCAGCCGTGACGCCGCGAGCTCGATGGCCAGAGGCAGGCCGTCCAGCTGAGCGCACAGCCGTCTGGCCGCCGTGACCTGCGCCTCGCTCCACTCCGTGATGCCGCTGCTCTCGCTCGCCCGCAGCAGGAAGAGGTCGACCGCGTCCGCCAGGCTCGCTCCCACGAGAGGCTCGACGGCGATCACGCGCTCCCCGGCCATCCGCATCGACTCGCGGCTGGTGACCACGACGTTCAGCCCCTCGCACCGTTCGAGCAGTCCTGCGCACACCGTCGCTACGGCGCCGAGGACGTGCTCGGCGTTGTCGAGGACCAACAGGGTGCGCCGGCCACCGAGCGCCGCAGCGACGGCGTCGAGCGAGTGGTCTGTGCCGACGGCCTCCGCCACCGCGCCGACGACGCGGTCCGGCGAGGCGACGACGGCGAGGTCGACGAGCCACTGACTGTCGTCGTCCTCGCCCCCGGCCCGACGCGCGAGCTCCACAGCCAGCCGCGTCTTGCCCACGCCTGCAGGGCCGGTCAGCGTGACCAGGCGCGATTGCGCTCTTCCCCGGCGCACCGCCTCGAGTTCGGCCTCCCGCCCGATGAAACGCGTCACGGGCGCCGGGAAGCCGATCCGGTCGATGGGAGCCGGTGCGTCCGCGTCGCCGGGGGCGTCGTCCTGCCGTGCGATCGTCAGCCGCAGCGCACCGAGCTCGGCGGAGGGCGGCAGCCCGGCATCGCGCAGCGCTGCCACTCGCTCGTCGATCGCGGCGAGCGCGTCGGCGGTGCGTCCGGACCTGTCGAGGGCCTGCGCATAGAGCGCCCCGACCTGTGCATCCGTGAGGTCGCGTGCAAGCGGCGCCAGTCCCGTCACGGCGGCCGCCGCCCGACCCCGGTCGAGACGGTCCTGCGCGAGTTCGACACCCGCGGTACGGCGGAGCTCGGTGAGCTGATCCACGACGGGAGCTGCGAAGGGGAAGCCGGAAGCGGCCGCCAGAGGCGCCCCCCGCCACAGCCCCTCGGCACGCTCCAGCGCGGACATCCGCGCGTCGCCGGAGACTCGCAGCAGCGACCGGAACTGAGCGATGTCGACGGCATCCTCAGGCAGATCGAGCCGATAGCCCGCCCGCCCGCCCGAAAGGACGTTGCCCCACCCACGGGCGCGCAGCCGCGAGATGTGCGCGCGCAGGCTCGACACGAGCGTGGCCGACGGTTCCGGCCACAGTGCGGCCACGAGCTCATCCGTCGTGAACGTGCGCCCCGGCTCCAGTCCGAGCCGCGCGAGGATCGCCTGCGGGATGGCGCCTCTCACTTCGGCCGGCGCGTCGGGACCGGTCACCGCGAACGGGCCGAACAGCACAAGACGCAGGTTCATCGCGGTGGCGCCTCCGCCATCTGCCGGACCGTGCGGGGCAAGCGGTCGATCAGCGCCGCGATGTCGTCCCAGCTCAGGCGGCGGCCGATCCGGTACTGGTGATCGAACTCCGCCGGGGTCAGCCCCTGCGCAAGCGCGTCCCGCAGCCGCTGGGCGTCGGCTCCCTCGGCCGCGGCCGTGTTGTAGTCGTACCGGCGGCCGAGCTCGTCGGCGGCGCCCAGCAGCCGCACGCCGACTTCATGCCGCTCGACATACGCACATGCACCCGCCACGATGTGCACGAGCGCGAGCGCACCCGCGGCGTCCTCGTTCGTTCGCGCCTCGGTGATCGCCGGGCCCGCCACGGCGATCGCCTCGCGTGGACGTCGGGCGTCGACGAGAGCCTTGGCCAGGACGTACTGCGACGACGTCACCATCCAGGTGTAGCCGACCGACGCCGCCAGCCGGTGCGACTCCGCGAGCGCGGTGAGCGCCTCCTCGACGCGTCCCTGCGCGCGGCGCAACTGCCCCTCGCTCATGAACACCTCGCTGCGCGCCCATGCCTGCGCGTCGGGCAGCAGGTCGATCGCTCGGGCCATGAGCGTTTCTCCGGTCTCGGGGTCGCCGAAGATGGAGCGCCCGTACGCCTCCCGCGCCAGTGCGACGGCCGTCACCGACGCGTCGGCGCCTGCCTCGCCCAGCGCGCGGGCGCGCGCGATCGCCTCGAAGCCGGTGGCCGCGTCGCCGGACTGGTAAGCCAGGTTCGCCAGCTCCAGCCACGCGAAGCCCTCGCTCTCGACGACGTGCCCGGGAAGCGACAGCGCACGCTTGAGCCGGTCGCAGCCGTCCCGGATGAGGCCGCGGAGGAACCAGTACTGCGCCTGCGATCCGGCCAGGCGCACGGCCGCATCCCGATCACCTGCTTCGACGGCTCGTTCGAAGGCCTCAGTGAGATCGGCGCGGAACCCATCGAGCACGGCCATCGTGTCGCGCGCTTCGAAGGTCCGCAGCGTCGGGCTGAGCCGCAGCGCCAGGTCGGCGAAGTACTGGCGGTGGCGCAGTCGCCACGTCTGCACGAGCGCTGGGTCGTCGCGCTCGGCCAGGAATTCGCGCGTCGACTCCAGCACACGGAATCGGCGGCGCCCCGTGCCGCTGCGATCCACCGAGACGAGGGACTTGCCCACCAGCTGCATCAGCAGCTCAGACGTGCCGTCGGTCTGCCGCCCTGCGGTGCCCGCTGCGGCGCCGATGGTGAAGGTGCCCGCGAAGCGACCCACCTCCAGCAGCAGTTCGCGCTGCTGGTCGGTCAGCTCGTCGAACGTCCACCCGATCGCCGCGCGAACGCTGTCGTGCCGCCCGGAGCCGTTCCCGTGTGCGCCTATCCCCTCTCGCACCTGGTGGATGTCGAGGATGTCCAGTCGGGCCGCTGCGAGTTCGAGGGCGAGCGGGATGCCGTCCAGCTGCCGGCACAGTTCCTGCGCGTCCTCCATCTCGGTTTCGTCGAAGGCGCGTCCGCCACGCGCGTCGGCCGCGCGCTCGCTGAAGATGCGCCAGGCGTCCTCAGCGGCCTCGTCGACGAGGGGACGCAGGACGACGACGTGCTCGTCTGCGATCCGCAGCGGCTCCCGGCTGGTCACGAGGAGCCGCAGCGCGCTGGTCTGTGCGAGCAGCGAGTCCGCCGCCACGGCCAGGGCGCCGAGCACGTGGTCGGCGTTGTCGAGGATGAGGAGCACGCGCCCGCGCTGAAGCCGGCGGGCGATCCCGTCGATCGTGAGCTCACGGGCCCGGACGACCGCGGCGATGGCCGCCACGACGTCGTCGGGGTGGCGGACGTCGGCGAGGTCCACCATGTACTGCTCATCGTCGATGGCCGTGGTGGCCTCTCGCGCGATCTCCAGTGCCGTCCTGGTCTTTCCGATGCCGGCAGGACCCACGATGGTGATGAGCCGCGCGTGACCTCGCAGCTCCCGCAGGTGCGCGAGGTCGGCGGCACGGCCGACGAAGCGCGTCAGCGGGATCGCCACGCCGACGCGGCTGACGGTTCCGCCTCCGCCGCCGGCCACCACCGCGGGGTCGAGGCGCACGATCGACGCCCGCAGCGACTCCATCCGCGCCGAGAGGTCCAAGCCCCGCTCCTCGCCGAGCCGCTCCCCATAGGCGTCGATCGCGGCCAGCGCGTCGGGGTACCGAGCCGACCGGGCGAGCGCGATCGCCAGCAGGCGCGCGGGGCGCTCGTGATACGGGTGTCGCCGGACGGTTTCCGAGAGCACGGCGGTGGCCAGGCTGTGGTCACCCAGCTCGATCGCCTCCTCCGCGAGGTCCTCGTCCAGCAGCCGTCGCTCCTCCATGTGCTCGGCACGAAGCGCCGCCACGAAGGGGAAGCCGTCGAGGTCGGCGAGCGGCTCGCGGCCGGCGGCGGCGCTCAGCTCCATCAGCCGGGCCAGTCGCTCCTCGGCAGAGCCGATCTCCGCCGCGGCGGCGACGCCGTCGCGCAGTCGCGTCAGATCGACGCCGTCGCGTGCCAGCTCGAGCATGTAGCCGCCGCGCGCGCCGACGATGGCCGCGCCGAGTCCTGATGAGCGCAGACGGGACAGATGCGCGCGCAGGGTCGACAGCACGTTCTCCGGCGGATCCTCGCCCCACACGTCGGCCACCAGCGTCTCGACCGGCACGAGCTCGCGGGGAACGACGGCGAGACGGGCCAGCAGGGCGCGCGGCAGGTCACCTCGCACCGGGACGACCTCATCACCCAGCCGCAACCGGAACGATCCCAGCAGTTCGATGTCGATCCGCATCCGTGTCCCCCTCAACCGTCCGCCCTGCGCTGTAAGGATGCTAGGGCCGCGACTGCGCCCGTCGTCGGACGCGGCGGCGTGTGCAATCTTCGCGCAATCGGGGCACGTCAGGATGTTCATGTCATCGACGCTAGACACGCACGTGCGCCCCCGAGCAGCCGCCCCGAGCCCTGCAACGACGCCGCAATGCACCGAAGGCGGGCGCGCGGATGCACCGGAGGCGGGCGCGCGGATGCCCCGGCGCGCGTCGCGCCGGGGCATCCGGTCCGTCTCAGCGTCTCAGAACGCCGCGGCGAAGCTCCCCAGAGCGTGGTCGATCGCGGTGAAGTCGCTTTCGCTCAGCGCGGTGACCGCCAGCACGATCACATACTGGCCGTCGTTGGAGTAGGCGGCGAGCATGAGGTAGTCGGCGGAGGTCTCACCGCACGCGCTCCAGTACTGGAACACGCCGGTGTGGAGGTCGTCGGCGTACTCGTCGATCGCCTGCTGCGTGCAGCCGGACTGCTGGAGGTAGTCGGCGGTGAGCTGCAGCCATTCCTCGGGTGAGATGGTCGCGGTGTCGGCCGGTGCGGCGACCACCGAGACGCCCGGGACGGACCAGCCGTTCGCGAACGCGGCGACATCGGTGCTCGCGTCGATGCGCGCCCACTGCCCGCCGCGCGGGTCGGTGTAGACGCTGGTATCGAGAGAGGACCACTCCTGCGGCACGTCAACCGTGACGCTGCCGGTGTCGTCGACGACCGACACGAAGTCACCCGCGGCGACCGCGCCACCTCCGCCGGAGCCCCCTGAGACGGCACCGGACTGCGCTGCGACGGAGACACCCTCGACGGGGTCGCCGTTGAACTGCCCGGTGTAGTAGATGCCGTCGGCCGGGCGATAGAGCTCGACGGACAAGGTCGCGTCCTGTCCGTGCGTGCGCAGCACGTCGCAGTAGTCCGCCATCGTGCCGTCGGTGCCGACGCTGACGCCCTCCATCTTGGTGAGGAGGTCGCCGGGCTCGACCCCGGCTTCGTCGGCGGCCGATCCGGAGGCGACGGAGTTGACCCAGATGCCCAGGCCCTCGCCCTCCTCGGTCATGAGGCCCGTGCCGTTGATGCCCAGGCTCAGCACGCTCTCACCGGAGGAGAGCTGCTTGATGACCTTCTTCACCTCGTCGCGGTGGATCGCGAGGTTCTGGTCGTGCTGGTCGTTGCCGGCGTAGTTGACGCCCACGAGCTTGCCGTCGGCGTCCACGAGCGGGCCGCCCGAGTTGCCACCTCGGATGCGCGCGTCGTGCTCGATGACGTGGTCCAGCGACGCCCAGGGGGTGTCGACGGAGGTGTCGGCCTTCGAGACGATGCCGCGGGTCATCGTGAACTCGGGGTCGCCCAGCGGGAAGCCGGCGGCGTACACGTCGGTCGCCGTGGTGATCTCGCCCGACCGCCACCCGAAGTAGGGGTACTGGTCCTCCTGGAGCTGGATGACGGCCAGATCGAGACACTCCGAGGACCCCAGCACCTTGGCGTTGAGGGTCTCAGACGTGTCGCCCCCGCGCCACACCTTGAGGGTGCCGGCGCCGACGACGACGTGGTTGTTGGTCACGGCGAGGCCGTCGTCGCTGATGAGGAACCCGGAGCCTCGGCCCGCGGCCTCGTAGCCGCCCATCTCGGGTGATACGAAGGTGCCGACGGCTTCGATCTGGATCGTGGCGGACTGGATGTCGTCGAATCCGACGCCGGCGCCTTCCG
The DNA here is from genome assembly GCF_059090765.1 of Arthrobacter sp. Cza30. NCBI lineage: Bacteria > Bacillati > Actinomycetota > Actinomycetes > Micrococcales > Micrococcaceae > Arthrobacter > Arthrobacter sp. Cza30. Next base: position 155,009 of record NZ_JBNHGA010000010.1, read on the forward strand.
TGCCCTTCGGGTCGCCGATCTGGAATGACATGCAGCCGGTCAGCGCGAACGCTGAGGCGGTGGTCAGGGCGGCGCTCGTGAGAACGAGGCCGCGACGTGAGCGGTGTCTGGTCGTGTTCATGCCGCCGAAGCTACGGGCGTGCAATCACGCTGCGTGGTGCGCCAACGCTCGTGCAATCGTCGTGCAATCCTGTGTGCTCGGTGCCGCGGCCGCGAGCCGCAACACCGGAGCGGGGCCCGATAGCGATCGGGCCCCGCTCCGGTGTGCGAGAGGGTCAGGCGGCCGCCACGGCCTCCTCGAGGACGTCCGCGTACGCGCGCACCGCGTCAGTGAACGTGTCGGTCGGCTCGATGCAGGCGTCGGATGGCGACGTGTCGCAGGCGGCCGCGACGAAGGCGTCGGCGGCGACCGCCGCCTCGTCGGCTGCGGACCGGACGGCGTCACCGACGGCGTCCGCGGGAAGAGCGGCGTCCACTCGATCGGAGCTCGCTGCGATCAGCTCGATGCCTTCCACAGCGATGCGGACGCAGTTCTCGTCGCCCATCGAGATGACGACGGTGCTGCAGAAGTTGTCGTACCACCGATCCTGCCAGGCGAGGATCGCCTCTGCTTCAGCGGCGACGGGGGAGGCGGCGGCGCCGGCCTCCGACGCGGCCGGCTGAGCCGCGGCGGCCGGTTGGGAGTCGGCGCTCGGCGAGCTGGAGGGCTCAGGGGTGAGCGTGCAGCCGGTCAGCGCCAGAAGACTCGCCGCCGCGAGGAGGCCGCCGAGAACGACACGGCGCCGCGGCTCAGGCCCCGGAGGCGCCGGCATTCGGACGATGGGAGTGGGAACGGTGTGCGATGTCATTTCGTGCCTTCGGTCGTGGTGCCGGGGCATTCGCCCCGGTCCTGCCGAAGGTAAGGAATGCGCATCGGGCCGGACTGCTCGGCGCGGGAGGCTGCAATCGCCGTGCAATGTGCTGCGCAACGGCTCGCCGGGCGCCGCAGGCAGCGTTCACTCCGGCTTCGGCCAGTTGTCGGGGTTGATGCGGCTCGGCTGCACGCGGGGCGGCTCGCCCGGCATCTTCGGGAAGTCCGGCGGGAACGGCAGCTCGCCCAGCCCGTCGTCGAGGTCGCGCTGCCACCACTCCAGCAGCGTGTCGATGCGCCCGGGCTCGGCGAGCAGATCCGCCCACGGGTCTCCCCCGTCCGACAGGCGCTGCGGGATGCTCCGAACCGTGAAGGCCGTGGGGTCCACGTCGCCCGACTCGAGCTCCTCCCAGGTCAGCGGGGTCGACACCGTCGCGCCGGGGAGTGCACGTGGACTGTAGGCGCCCGCCATCGTGCGGTCGCGATTGGCTTGATTGAAGTCGATGAAGATCCGCTCGCCCCGCTCCTCCTTCCACCAGTTCATCGTGACCTTGTCGGGCATGCGACGCTCGAGCTCGCGACCGGCGGCGATCACGGCGTGACGGACGTCGAGGAACTCGTGGGTGGGCTCGATGGGGCAGAACACGTGGATGCCGCGGTTCCCGCTGGTCTTGAGGAACGCCGTCAATCCCGCCTCGGCGAGCACGTCGCGCAGCGCGGGCGCCACAGCTGCGGCATCCGCGAAATCGGTGCCCGGCTGAGGGTCGAGGTCGATCCGCAACTCCACCGGGTTGTCGGTGTTCGAGGTGAGCGATGCCCACGGGTGGAACACGATGGTGTTCATCTGCACCGCCCACACGGCGGCGGCGATCTCGGTGAGGACGATCTGCGGATGCCGTCGCCCGCTGTTGTACGTCACGGTCTGCGCGTCGACGAAGGCGGGGGCGCCCTTCGGCGGGTTCTTGGAGTAGAACCGCTCGCCGTCCACGCCCTCCGGGAACCGCTCGAGGGACACCGGCCGATGACCGTTGGCGGCCAGGAACGGCTCGCCGACGGCGACGAGGTACTCCGCAAGCTCGCGCTTGGTGATGCCGACCTCGGGCCACAGCACGCGATTCGGATTCGACACGCCGACCTCGCGATCGCCGTCCGCTCCGGGCACGGTCAGAGTGATGCGTTCGGACGCCATGGTCCGACCCTAGGCGCCGCGCGCGACATCCCGCACCCCTGCGGGTGGATCGGCGTGGGCGGGCGGATCAGTCCGCGAGCGCGAGCACCGGCGCCAGGTCGGCGCGGGACAGGCGCACCCAGGGACCGGCGGGGTCGACGACGACGCCGCTCAGCCCGGCGTCACCGCGCAGCGCACGAGCCAGCTGCGCGCCGGTGATCGGGGCGGCGTTGTCGCCGCGTCCCATCACCGCCACCTCGAGCGGGTGCGAGTACAGCTCGAGGTAGCGCGATCCGTCGGGGAGGCGCCCTTCGGCCAGGCCCGGCTGCCCGCCGGCCGCGGTCCCCACCGCCACCCACAGCGGCGCGTGCGTCAGCGCCGCGGTCACAGCGGCGGTCGTGGCCGACGTGCGCTCCCCCGAGAGCAGCGTCTTGAGCGTCAGCTGCGGATCGGCCTGCTCCAGGACCTTCTGCAGCAGTTCCTTGGGCAGCACGGCCCGCGCGGGCGCCGAGGCATGGTCGATGATGATGCCGTCATAGGCGCCCGCGGTGACGTGCCGCAGCACGTTGAGCACCGGCTGTCCCATCGCCGACGTGTCGACGTCCCCGTCGCTGCGCAAGCTCGCCTGGAGTGCTGCACCGCTGGAGTAGGCCAGAGCGAAGGTCCGCTCCCCTGCCGTGGCGACGGCCAGAGGCAGATCCTTCCCTTCCGCCAGCAGGGCTCGGGCGTCGCCCTTCACGCGCAGGAACACGTGGCCCTGCAGCAGCTGCCGGGTGACCTCGAGCAGCGCCTGCGACGCGGGCTCCTCCCCCATACGCGACAGGGCCGCCCGCAGCAGGGCGTTGTCGCGCAGCCCGGGAACGGTCTCGGATGTCGGCGGAGCGATCTCGGTCTCGCTGCGCGCACCGGGACGAGGACGCCTCCTCGCGGTCGCCGCCGCGCTCGAGGCGGCTGCGTCGGAACTCGCCGCGGGGCGCTTCGCGGTCGTCGGCGTGGTCCCGAGCCCGCCGAAGGACGAGACCGAGATCGATACCGGCGGTGCGGCCTCGGCCGGGGTGCCGGCATCCGTCTGCTGTCCGGCATCGGCCGCATCCCGAACCGACGCCGCCTCGGCGTCGGCCTTCGCGGTGTCGGGCGCCGCCGGGGCGGCGAGCTCCTCGCCCGCGGGAGCGTCCGCCGGCTGGGGATCGGACGGCGTCTTCGGGCGGCGCGAGAACAGAGCCATTGTGCGAGCCTAACCCGCAGCGTGCCTCCGGCCGTGGCCGCACGGCTCATCCCAGCCCGGCGACCCCCGCGACGATGACGCCCACCCCGACGGCGAGAAGGGATGCTGCGAGCACGACGACGCCGGCCCACAGGAGCGCCATGGCGCGGCCCGGTCGTTGCGGGTCCCGCCCGAGGACCGACAGGAAGAACCCGGCGGGTATGAGGATGGCACTGGCCAGCACGCCGATCGCGGCCCACTGCCACGGGGCAGGGGCTCCGGCCGCCGACAGCAGGAGCAGGCACACGAGCCCCAGCAGCACGAGCACGCCGGCGTGGGCGTGGCCCGCTCGGAAGAACGTCCTCTGAAGGCCGTTGAACGCCAGGCCGCCCGTGGCGATGCGCAGCAGGAACGTGCCCCCGGACATGATGCCGAGGACGGTGAGGATCGTCGCGCCGGCGACGATCGTGAGGACGGGATCCATGGCGACCTCCTTGGATAGTTCGACTCTCCAATGTTAGATAGGGATAGTATCCAAGGCAAGCGGGAGGTGGATATGAAGATCTCCGAGCTGTCGCAGCGCAGCGGGGTGCCGGTCGCGACGGTCAAGTTCTACATCCGCGAGGGGATGCTTCCTCGCGGCGAGGCCGTCGCCGCGACGCGCGCGGAGTACGGCGAGGACCACCTCGCCCGCCTCCGTCTCATCGCCGCCCTCGCCGACGTGCGCGGCCTTCCGCTATCACGGGTGCGCGACATCCTGGCCCTCGTCGACGAACCGGTCGCGTCTCCCCTGGAGACGCTCGGCCGTGCCGTCGGAGCGCTGCCCCCCTACGTGGACCGGGAGAGCGAGGACTATCCGCGCGCCCGCGCCGCGATCGCAGCGCTGGGCCTGACCTACGACGCCGACTTCACCGCGGTTCCCCAGCTGGAGCAGGCGCTGAGCGCGCTCGAGGCGGCGGGGCTGGATGCCTCCCCCGACGTCCTCCGCCGCTACGGCGACGCGATGCGCGCGGTCGCCGTCGACGAGATCGCCCCGATGGCGGACATGCCGATCGCCGACGCGGTGCCGTACGCGGTCCTCGGCACCGCGCTGTACGAGCCGGTCCTTCTCGCGCTGCGCCGCCTGGCCCACCACCATCTCCTCGTCGAGGCATCCGGATAGCTCCGCGGTCCGGCTTTATGGCCGACCGCTGCCGTTTCCTGCGAGCGCGGCATCCGCAACAGCAGCGCTCGCAGGGAACTGCCGCGGCCGCCCGCCTCTCGCCGGGCCCGGCATCCCGCTCAGCGAGGCGCGTGCGCCTCGAGGAACTCGTACACGTCGGTGGTGTCCACGCCGGGGAACGCCCCCGTCGGCAGGGTCGCCAGCAGCGTGCGCGGGGTCCGCACGTTCGGCCACGCGTTCTCGCGCCATGCCGCCTCGAGCTCGGCGGGCGCGCGGCGGCAGCACACCTCCACCGAGTGCGTGGACACGCCGCGATGGGGCGTGTCCCGGCCGAGGAACCACTTCGTGTCGTCGAAGCGCACGCCCACCGACACCGAATGCGCACCCTCACTCGAGGACTCCACCCGGGCGGTGCACCAGTACGTGCCGTTGCCCGTGTCGGTGTACTGGTAGTACGGGTTGAAGTGGTCGTCGACGTCGAACACGACGCGCGAGGTCCACCGGCGGCAGCACATCTGCCCCTCGATCGATTCCAGGCGATCGGTCGGGAAGTTCACGTCGTCGTTCTCGTACGCCTTCGTGATCGTGCCGGACTCGTGGACCTTGAGGAAGTGCACGGGGATGCCCAGGTGCACCGTCGCGAGGTTGGTGAAGCGATGCGCCGCGGTCTCGTACGACACCGAGTACGCGTCGCGGAGGTCCTCGATCGAGATCGCCCGGTCTTTCTTGGCGTCCTGCAGGAACGGCACCGCGTGCGCCCTTGGGATGAGCAGCGCGCCGGTGAGGTAGTTCGTCTCGACCCGCTGCCGCAGGAACTCGGCGTACGACGTCGGCTCGCGGTGGCCGAGGATGCGGCTCGACAGCGCCTGCAGCACGGCGGTGCGCGGGTCGCCTCTGTCGGCGAGGCGGCTCGACAGGTACAGGCGCCCGTTCTTGATGTCGGCGACGCTGCGAGTGGTCTGAGGCAGGTCGGGCACGTAGTGCAGCGTGAAGCCCAGATGCGCGGCGATGTCGGAGGCGGTGCGCTGTGTCAGCGGCCCACCCGGATGGTCGACGGCATCCAGGATGCCTCGCGCCTGCGTCTCGAGCTCCTCGAAGTAGTTGTCCTGCGTGCGCATGAGCCGGCGCAGTGCCACGTTGGCCCGACGCGCCTCCTCGGGCGTGGCCGCGCGCTCGTCGCGAAGGCGCTCGATCTCGTTCCGAAGCGCCAGCATCGCCTTCAGCACCTCCGTGGGCACCGTCTTGCCGATCCGGAAGGGCGGGATGCCGAGCGCCTGGAACGTCTGTCCGCGCATGGCGCGCTCCAGGGCGATCTCGAGCGTGGCCCGCTCATCGAGCGGCTCGGATTCCAGCAGCGCCTCGAGCGAGGTTCCCAGGGCGCGCGCGATCGCCTGGAGCAGCGTGAGCTTCGCCTCACGCCGACCGTTCTCGATCATCGACAGCTGGCTCGGCGCGCGATCGACGGCTGCAGCGAGGGCGTCGAGGGTCATGCCGCGGTCAGCGCGGAGCCGTCGGATGCGCCGGCCGATCGTGAGGGGATCCACCCCTTCATCGTCGGGAACTTCGGCGCGAGCGTCACGGGTCAGCGGCGAGGACATGAGCGGATTCTGTCACGAAAACAGAACTCTTGGGAAAGTTCACACCCATCCCGGCCCTGTCCCACCTGGATCTTCACCCCACAGTGGATGACACCAGCCCCGCCGAGGCACCGCGCCGAGGCATCCGATCCGTCGGACACCGCCGCGTGCGGAGCCGCCGACACTGCGAGAGGACGATCATGACGACGAACCACACAGCCTACGGACGCGCACCGCTGCGCGCCGGCGACCAGACGCAGACCGCAGCCGAGCTCCAGGAGATCTGGGACACCGACCCCCGCTGGGACGGTGTCGAGCGGACCTACACCGCCGAAGACGTCGTCGCTCTGCGGGGATCGGTGCGGGAGGAGAACACCCTCGCCCGCCGAGGCGCCGAGAACCTGTGGACCCTGCTGCACACGGAGGAGTGCATCCGCGCGCTCGGCGCCTACACCGGCGGGCAGGCCGTCCAGCAGGTGCGGGCCGGTCTGAAGGCGATCTACCTGAGCGGCTGGCAGGTCGCCGCCGACGGCAACCTCGCCGGCCAGACCTATCCCGACCAGAGCCTGTATCCGGCCAACTCGGTGCCCGCCGTCGTGCGCCGCATCAACAACGCCCTGCTCCGTCAGGACCAGATCGAGCACGCCGAGGGCACGCTCACGCGTGACTGGCTGGCCCCGATCGTGGCGGATGCCGAGGCCGGCTTCGGCGGTCCGCTGAACGCGTACGAACTCGCCCAGTCCCTCATCCAGGCCGGAGCCGCCGGCATCCACTGGGAGGACCAGCTGGCGAGCGAGAAGAAGTGCGGGCACCTCGGCGGCAAGGTGCTGGTGCCGACGCAGCAGCACATCCGGACGCTGAACGCCGCGCGGCTGGCCGCCGACGTCGCCGATGTGCCGACGGTGATCGTCGCGCGCACCGACGCCCTCGCCGCCGACCTGCTCACCAGCGACGTGGACGAGCGCGACCGGGAGTTCCTCACCGGCGAGCGCACGACCGAGGGCTTCTATCGTGTGCGCCCGGGCATCGAACCGGTGATCAGCCGCGGCCTCGCCTTCGCGCCGTACGCGGATCTTCTGTGGGTCGAGACCGGCGAGCCCGACATCGAGCTGGCACGCGCCTTCGCCGACGCGATCCACGCACGGTTCCCGGGCAAGCTGCTGGCCTACAACTGCTCGCCGAGCTTCAACTGGAAGCGGCACCTGGACGATCGGCAGATCGCCACCTTCCAGGCGGAGCTGGCCGAGTTGGGCTACAAGTTCCAGTTCATCACCCTCGCCGGCTTCCACGCCCTGAACTACTCGATGTTCGATCTCGCCCGCGGCTACGCCGAGCGCGCCATGAGCGCGTACGTCGAGCTGCAGGAAGCCGAGTTCGCCGCCGAGGCATCCGGTTACACCGCCACCAGGCACCAGCGCGAGGCGGGCACCGGCTACTTCGACCGCGTCTCGACGGCGCTCAACCCCGACAGCGCCACGCTCGCCCTCGCCGGCTCCACCGAGACCGCCCAGTTCCACTGAGCAGCGACACCGGTGCCGACTCCCCCGCAGGACGGCATCCATGTCCCGATCCCACCGGCGCATGTCCCGGATCCACGGGTGCATGTCCCGAAGAACCGGCTTGAAGCGCCGCGCGAACCGCTTTTTCGGGACACGGATGCCGGAACCGGATGCGAGCACACGGCGCCGGGGCACGGATGCCTGCACACGACATGAGTGACAGCACGAAGGAGAAGACGATGACACGTTCAACCACCAGCCCGATGCGCACGCGCACCGGCCCGATCCCCACGCAGACCCATCAGCCCTCGATCGAGATCGCCGGGCGCCTGGGTCCCCGCTACGACGAGATCCTCACGCCCGAGGCGCTCGCCTTCCTCACCGAGCTACATCACCGCTTCGGCGCGCGACGCCACGATCGCCTGGCCGATCGGCTGCGCCGGCGTTTCGAGATCGGCAACGGGCACGACCCGCAGTTCCGCGACGACACCCGGCACATCCGCGAGGATGCCGACTGGCAGGTCGCCGGCGCGGGCCCCGGGCTGGAGGACCGCCGCGTCGAGATCACGGGGCCGACCGATCCGAAGATGACCATCAACGCCCTCAACTCGGGCGCCCGCGTGTGGCTGGCCGACCAGGAGGACGCCACGAGCCCGACCTGGAAGAACGTCATCGAAGGGCAGCTGAACCTCCGCGACGCGATCCGCGGCGAACTGACCTACACCGCCCCGGACGGCCGGCGCTACGAGGTCACCGCCGAGCGCACCCCGACCATCGTGATGCGCCCGCGCGGGTGGCACATGGTGGAGGAGCACCTGCGCTTCACCGACCGGACGGGTCGCACCCTGGCCGCATCCGGGTCCCTGGTCGACTTCGGGCTGTACTTCTTCCACAACGCGCAGGCGCTCATCGACGGCGGCCGCGGACCGTACTTCTACCTCGCCAAGCTCGAGTCCAGCGAGGAGGCGAAGCTGTGGGACGACGTCTTCACGTTCGGCGAGCGCTGTCTGGGCATCCCGCACGGGACCGTCCGCGCCACCGTGCTGATCGAGACGCTCCCCGCGGCGTTCGAGATGGAGGAGATCCTGTTCGAGCTGCGCGACCACTGCGCAGGCCTGAACGCGGGCCGCTGGGACTACATCTTCTCGATCATCAAGAACTACCGGGGCCGCGGGGCCCGCTTCGTGCTGCCCGACCGCAGCGAGGTGACGATGACCGTGCCCTTCATGCGGGCTTACACCGAGCTGCTCGTGAAGACCTGCCACAAGCGGGGCGCCTTCGCGATCGGCGGCATGAGCGCATTCATCCCGAGCCGGCGCGATCCCGGGGTCACCGAGCGCGCGTTCGAGAAGGTCGCCGCCGACAAGAAGCGCGAGGCCGGCGACGGCTTCGACGGCACGTGGGTGGCTCACCCCGATCTCATCCCGGTGGCGCAGGCGGAGTTCGACGCGGTGCTGGGCGACCGGCCGAACCAGCTGGACCGGCAGCGCCCCGACGTCGAGGTGCAGGCGTCTGACCTCATCGACGTCCACATCGGGCGGCCGATCACCGCCGCCGGCGTGCACGCGAACGTGTCGGTCGCCATCCGATACATCGAGGCATGGCTGCGGGGCCTGGGGGCCGTCGCGATCGACAACCTCATGGAGGATGCCGCCACCGCCGAGATCTCGCGCTCCCAGGTGTGGCAGTGGATCCATCAGGACCGCACCACCGACGATGGGACGCCGATCACCCGCGACTACGTCGAGGGGCTCATCGACCAGGTGCTCACCGAGGTCGAACGTCGGGACGGCGACCGGTTCGACGACGCGGCCGAGGTGTTCCGCGACGTCGCCCTGGGGACCGAGTTCCCGGCGTTCCTGACGCTGCCGGCGTACGCGCGGTTCCTCGTCGAGAGAGACTGACCTCGAACAGGCGGATGCCTCGAGCCGGTGCCGGCGCACCGGCCCGAGGCATCCGTCGTCTCAGACTTCGTCAGGGCAGAAGGCCGCGCTCCATCGCGAGGGTGACGGCGCGGGTGCGGTCGGCCACCCCGAGCTTGTCGAACACCTTGAGCAGGTGGGTCTTCACCGTGGACTCGCCGATCCCGAGGGCCGTCGCGATCTGCTTGTTGCTGTGACCGGTCGACACCAGCCGCAGCACCTCGGTCTCCCGCGCGGTGAGCACGGTCTCGGGCTCGGGCCGGCGCATCCGCTCGACGAGCCGCACCGCCACCTGCGGCGAGAGCGCCGATTGCCCGGCCGCGACCGATCGGATGCCGGCGACGATCTCCGCCTGCGGCGCCGCCTTCAGCAGATACCCGGATGCTCCGGCCTCGATCGCGGCGAGGATCTGGTCGTCGGACTCGTATGTCGTGAGGATCAGCACGCGAGGCGGCCGTGTCCCCGCGTCGCCGGCGACGATGCGCGCCGTCGCCGCGACGCCGTCCGTTCCCGGCATCCGTAGATCCATGAGCACCACGTCGGGGCGTGTGGCCGCCGCCAGGCGCACCGCTTCCTCCCCGTCGGATGCCTCGGCCACGACGTCCAGACCCGGTTCGTCCGACAGCAGCCCGGCCAGTCCGGCGCGCACGATCGGGTGGTCGTCGGCGATCAGCAGCCGGATCATGCGACACCTCCCGCGCGCACACGCACGGCGGGAAGGTGCACGCGCACGACGGTGCCGTGACCCGGCGTGGAGACGACCTCGAAGGTTCCCCCGGCGAGCGCCACGCGCTCGCTCATGCCGTCGATGCCGAAGCCCGCGCGCGGGGCGAGCGGATCGAACCCGCGACCGTCGTCGCTGACCTCGAGCCGCGCCGACCCGTCCTCGTCCACGTCGATCCGCGCCAGAACGCGGGAAGCGGCTGCGTGCTTGCGCACGTTCGCGAGCATCTCCTGCAGACAGCGCAGCAGCACCACCTGCGCATCGCGGTCCAGCGACGGATGCGCGCCGTCCAGCCGGAGTTCGATCGACGCCTCACCCTCGGTGCGGAACCGGTCCGCGAGCCTGGTGACAGCGTCGCTGAAGGCGGCGTCGGACGGCACCGCGGCGGTGCGCGCGACGAGGGCGCGCGCTTCGGTCAGCGCCTCGCGCGCCAGCTGCTCGACGGTCTCGATCGCGCGTGCGGCGGCGTCCGGATCGCCACCGTCCCGCGCCAGCCGGCCGGCCCGCTCGGCGAGGATGACGAGCCCGGCGAGCGTCTGCGCGAGGGTGTCGTGGATGTCGCGCGCGAGCCGTTCCCGCTCCTGCGCCGCGCCGCGATCGCGGCTGAGCGCTTCCACCTCGGCCTGCGCCGCCGTGAGTTCGACGAGCAGCCGCGCACGTTCCTCCCCGTACTCCGCGATGCTCGAGATCCACAGGCCGAGGGCGACGGCGAACGCGAGCGAGAAGCCCGCGGTGGTCGCGCCGGAGATCAGCGCGCCGAGCGAGAAGTCCCCCTCGATGCCGTAGCCGACGACGATCGCCACGGCGATCACGACCGAGCCGGCGATGCCGCGTCTGCGGGTGTCGCCCAGCACCCACACGAGGGGGTACACGAGCACCTGCAGCATGGCGAGGAACGGTGCGGCGGCGGTGCCGACGACGACGATGCCGGCGGCGGCCGCGAGGAACGCGGCGAATCGCCAGCCGGCCGGCTCCCCGATCCCGGGCCGCGCGATGAAGAGGTACGCCAGTCCCAGCGCGACGATCATCAGCAGCGCGACGATGCGCTCGGCGACGCTGCCCGGTCCCAGCCCGAACAGCAGGGCGACGGCGAGGGTCGCCGAGCCGGCCCCCATAGCCACGTCCCACCAGCGCGGGTTGAGCATGTCTTGTCCTTCCGTGCCGGGGCGAGCCACTGTCGCCACCCCGGCCGGCTCCTCGAAGGAGGCGAGCGGTTGCCCGCTCGCCTCCGTCCGCCCTTCAGGCTACGCGTCGCGTCGGATCCACCGGAAGGTGACCAGTGACAGCGCCAGACCGACGACCAGCCAGACGGCCATCGCCAGCGCCACCGCGCCGAGCGCCCACTCGCCGCCCTGCTCGAGCACGGCGTACTCGCCGGGAAGGAACACCGCACGCATGCCCTGCGCCATCCACTTGAGCGGGAAGATACCCGCGGCGTTCTGCAGCCACTCGGGAAGGTCGTAGTAGACGAAGTAGACGCCGGAGATGAACTGCAGCACCAGCGCGATCGGGATCACGACCGCGGTCGCGCTCTTGGCCGTGCGGGGCACCGCCGACAGCGCGACGCCCAGCAGCGCCGACGAGGCGATGCCGAGGAGGAACACCCAGGCGAACGTGAGCCACCGGGACGGCTCCGTGGGAAGCGGAACGCCGAGGATCGCGCCGGCGAAGACGAGGAGCAGACCGGCCTGGAGCACCGCGGTGACCGCGACCTGTCCGATCTTGCCCAGGAAGTAGCTCACCGGGGACAGCGGGGTGCCGCCCAGCCGCTTGAGCATGCCCTCGGATCGCTCGACCGCGATGTCCATCGCGAGGTTCTGGAACCCCGACAGGAGGAGCCCCGCGGCCATCATGCCCGGTAGGAACATCTGGGCGACCGAGATCGCAGGCGCCCCCGGTCCGGGTTGGATGTCACCCGACGAGCCGAAGGCGACGCTGAACAGGCCGAGCATCACGATCGGGAACAGGAACGTGAAGAACAGCGTGTCGCCGGAGCGGAAGTACTGCATGAGCTCGAAACGGGCGCGCCAGGCGCCGAGCAGGATGGCGCTTCTGGTGTGAGCGGCCTGTGCCGGGGTCGCGTTCATCGGGTCGTCTCCGTGGTGTGCGCCGCAGTCGCGGCGGGGATGAGGGATGTCTCGGCGACGAGGTCGAGGTAGATGTCCTCCAGGCTCGGCCGCACGACCTCGAGCCCCTCGAGGGCACCGCCGAGGCGCTGAGCGAGGGCGAGCAGGAAGGTGCCGGGATCGGTCACCCGCTCCTCGCGGACGACGCCTGCCTCGATCCAGCGCACGCGCGCAGCGCGTGCGTCGGCGCCGCCGAAGGTGTCGAGCGGGCCGATCGCGCGGATCCGACCGTCCGCGATCACGGCCACGCGATCGGCCAGCTGCGCCGCCTCGTCGAGGTAGTGCGTCGTGAGGACGATGGTGGTGCCTTCGCTCTGGAGTCGACGGATGAGGTCCCAGAACTCGCGCCGCGCGTGCGGGTCGAACCCGGTCGTCGGCTCGTCCAGGAAGAGCACCTCCGGGCGCCCGATGATGCCGAGGGCGACGTCCACACGGCGCTGCTGACCGCCTGAGAGCTTGGAAATCCGCGTCTTCGCCTGCTCCTGCAGTCCCACCGCCGCGATGACCTCGTCGACGTCGCGCGGGTGGGGGTAGTAGCCGGCGAACTGCCGCAGCTGCTCGTGAACCGTGACGAGCCCGGACTGGCCGGTGGACTGGAGCACGATCCCCAGCCGCGCCTTGAATCCGAGACCGCCGTGTTCGGGGTCGACGCCGAGCACCTCGACGTCGCCGCCGTCGCGTCGACGGTACCCCTCCAGGATCTCGACCGTGGTCGATTTGCCGGCACCGTTCGGCCCGAGCAGCGCGAACGTCTCGCCCCGCTCGATGCCGAACGTCACACCGTCGACGACCGGGCGGCCGCCGTAGGTCTTGCGCAGGTTCCGCACCTGCACGGCTTGTTTGTGCATGCCTCCAGCCTCGCCACGGGCGGATGCCGCGCCCAGCCGTCATCCGTCGGAGGAGGCATCCCCCATTCGGTGGATGGACGAATTCCCCGCGATGCACGCCGCAACTCGACCCGCGCGCACGTGCGCCGCCGACTACCCTCGTACTGTGACCGAACGCGCTCCGCTCTCCCGCAAGCTCTCCGCCATCGCCGAATCCGCCACACTGAAGGTGGATGCCAAGGCGAAGGCGCTGCAGGCGGCCGGACGCCCGGTCATCTCCTACGCGGCGGGCGAGCCGGACTTCGCCACGCCGCAGTTCATCGTGGACGCGGCCGCCGAGGCGCTGCGCGACCCCGCGAATTTCCGCTACACCCCGGCCGCGGGCCTCCCGGTGCTGCGCGAGGCGATCGCCGTGAAGACGCTGCAGGATTCCGGTCTCGAGGTCGACCCGTCGCAGATCATCGTCACCAACGGCGGGAAGCAGGCCGTGTACCAGGCCTTCCAGACCGTGGTGAACCCGGGCGACGAGGTGCTCCTTCCCGCCCCGTACTGGACCACGTATCCCGAGGCGATCGCCCTCGCCGACGGCGTGCCGGTCGAGGTCTTCGCCGGTGCCGACCAGGGCTACAAGGTGACGGTCGAGCAGCTCGAGGCCGCGCGCACGGAGCGCACCACCGCTCTCGTCTTCGTGTCGCCCTCCAACCCGACCGGGGCTGTCTACACCGCCGATGAGACCCGCGCGATCGGCGAATGGGCCGTCGAGCACGGCATCTGGATCATCTCGGACGAGATCTACCAGAACCTCGTGTACGAGGGGATGCGCGCCGTCTCGATCGTGGAGGCCGTCCCGGATGCCGCCGCGCAGACGATCCTGGTCAACGGCGTGGCGAAAACGTACGCGATGACCGGGTGGCGGCTGGGCTGGATGATCGGCCCGAAGGACGCGATCAAGCTCGCGGGCAACCTGCAGTCGCATCTGTGCAGCAACGTCAACAACATCGCCCAGCGTGCGGCTCTGGCCGCCCTCACCGGTCCTCAGGTCGAGGTGGAGCAGATGCGGCAGGCCTTCGACCGCCGTCGGCGCACGATCGTCACCGAGCTGGCGAAGATCGAGGGCGTGACCGTCCCGAACCCGCTGGGCGCGTTCTACGCCTACCCGGACGTCACCGGACTGCTCGGACGCGAGTGGCGGGGCATGCGGCCCACCACGACCCTCGAGCTCGCCGACCTGATCCTCGAACAGGCCGAGGTCGCCGTCGTCCCGGGTGAGGCCTTCGGTCCCAGCGGCTACCTCCGCCTGTCCTACGCGCTCGGCGACGAGGCGCTCCTGGAGGGCGTGCAGCGGCTGCAGGAGCTCTTCGCGTCCTGATCCGCGCCCGCGGCTCGTGACGCTCCCTCAGGGGGTGTCGGCTCGGGTGCGCACCGGCGCCGCGGTCGTGCCTCGAAGGAGCGATCCGCCGATCGATCGCCGCACGAGGGCGACGTCATCCCGGGCTCCGAGGAGATCCTCCATCGCGTCGACGACGGCGTGGGCGACCTCCTCGACGGGGATGCGCACCGTCGTCAGCCCCAGCAGGTCGGCGCCCGGCAGGATCCCGTCGCATCCGGTCACCGAGACCTCAGCGGGCACCGACAGCCCGGCCGCCCGCGCGGCGCGCAGGAACGCGAGCTGCCGCATGTCGGACGGGCACATCACCGCCGACACGGCGCCGCGACGGGCCAGGTCCAGCAGTGCCGGGATCCCCGAGTCGGGCTCGGCTCCGGCGACCACCGCCGTGACCTCCGCCCCCGAGGCCTCGAGTCGATCCCGCATCGCCGTGGCCCGGACATGCTCCGGGAACGATCCGTCGCGGTCGGTGACGAGGACGGCGATCCTGCGGTGCCCGAGCCCCAGCACGTGGTCGGCGAGGAGGTCGCCGTGCGCGTGCTCATCGTACGAGACGGCGTGGATCCGGGAGCCCGACTCCGGTCGGCCCGCGCGGATGATCGGCACCTCTTCGGCGAACGGCATGAGCTGCGCCGTGCTCACACCGCCGGTCGCCACGATGAGGCCGGCCACGCGCATCCCGAGCAGCCGGCGAAGCGCCTGCACCTGCCGGTGACCGCCGGGGTCGGCGCCGATCGTCACGGTCAGCAGCTCCATTCCGCGTGCGAGCGCGGCGTTCTGCAGCTCGGAGAACAGCAGTCCGTACGCCGGGTTGCTCGCGTCCCGCAGCATCAGGCCCACGACGCCTGTGCGCCCGGCGGCGAGCTCCGCGGCGCCGATATTCGGCACGTAACCCAGGCGTTCGCTGACTTCGAGCAGGCGCGCACGGGTGTCCTCCGAGAATCGGCCCTTGCCTTGCAAGGCGCGTGTCGCGGTCGCACGCGAGACACCCGCCTCCGCGGCGACATCGCTGATGGTCACTCGCAGCGGTGTCCGGCGCTCCGCATTCATGCCGATCGCGGCGCACGTCGGGGCGGTCGCCGCCTCGAGCGTCCGAACCGCCCGTACACGAGGTACATGGTGACGCCCGTGATGATCATGAGGAGCACGGTGTACACGAACGTGATGGGCATCGCGTCGAGGTTGTTCTCGCCCCGCGTGCTCTCCTGGATCGCGATCCCGAGCGGCTGGTAGAGCGGGTGGTACAGGAACACCGCGGCGTCGTAGTCGTCCAGCAGGCTGTTGAAGTTCAGCCCGGTGATGGCCGCCGCCGTCGGCAGCACCAGCGGGATCAGCACTCGGCGGAACGTCGTGAGTGATCGCGCACCGAGGATGCGCGAGGCGTCCTCGAGCGAGTCGGGCACGGCGAAGAACGCCGCCTTGAGCAGCCGCAGCGTGAAGGGGATCTTCACGATGATGTACGCGACCAGCAGCACGACGAGCGTGCCGGTGAGCACCGTTCCCCCCACCAGCGGATTCGGCCGGTCGAACGTCATCAGCAGGCCGAGCGCGATGAGGATGGTCGGCAGGATCCACGGGATGTGCAGCAGATACTCGATCGCCGCGGTGACGACGTTCCTGTACTTCTGCAGGAGCCGAGCGACGAACAGCAGCCCGCCCACCACGATCACACTCGCCAGTGCGCTGTAGACGACGCTCACCACGAACGGTCGCAGAGCGGTGGCGCTGGTGAACACCGTGACGTAGTTGTCGAGCGTGAACGAGTCCAGCGTGATGGTCCCCGCCAGGATGCTGCGGGCGTCCACGAACGAGAACAGCACGATCAGCAGCACCGGCAGGGCGTAGATGACGAAGAGGATGTACGCCGCGACGTGGACGGCCACGCGACCCGTCCGGCTGCGCAGCTCCTGCTTCTCGATCGGTGTGGCGACCTTGGCGACGGAGAAGTAGACGCCGCTCTTCTCGACCCGGTTCATGATCGCCAGCAGCGCGATCGTCGCGAGGCCCAGGATGATGGCCAGGAGCGCGGCGATGTCGCGCGATCCCGCTGACTTGGAGAACGTCAGGATCATCGGCGCGACCGTCTGGAAGTCGGGGCCGCCGAGCACGAGCGGTGCGGTCAGCGCGCCGAGGCCGATGAGGAACGTCAGCACGGTGACCGCGAAGATCATGGGCCGCAGCACCGGCAGGACGACGCGGCGCAGGATCGTCCAGGTCGACGCGCCCATGCTGCGAGCAGCCTCGATGGTCTGGTAGTCGACCTTGGCAAGCGCGGTGGAGAGGAACAGCATGTGGTTGGTGGTCGTGGCGAAGGTCATCACGAAGACCACCGCGAAGTAGCCCGAGAACCAGTCGCGGTCGATGTCGGGGTACCAGTTGGCCACCAGGTTCGTCACGAAGCCGAAGCGGCCGTAGATGAAGTTGTAGCCGGCGGCCAGGACGATGCCGCCGTAGATGAGCGTCGTCGCATAGCCGAGCCACAGCAGGCGAGCCCCGCGCACGCGGAAGTACTGCGTGACCAGCACGATGAAGATCCCGACGACGTTGACCGTGATCGAAAGGGTGACCGCGAGGAGGAAGCTGTTGCCGATCGTCCGCAGCGCCCGCTCGCTCGAGAGCAGCCTCTCGACCGCGCGCAGGCTGAAGGTGCCGTCGGGGAAGAACGTCGTCGCCAGCAGATTCGCGTTGGGCATCACCAGGAACGTCGCCGTGAACCACAGCAGTACGACGCCGGTGATCCACACGAGCGGCGATCGCAGCATCGCCTCGAGGGAGCCGCGACGGCCTCGTGGCCGGCCGGGGGCCGGCGGGTCCGGCTCGGGCGATCGCGGCGCCGGGGCGCCGTTCAGGGGAAAGGTAGAGGGCGCAGCCATGTCATTCCCCCGGATACTGCAGCACCCAGCGCGGGTCCATCGTGAGCACCGCCGCATCGCCCGGTTCGAACGCCGGTCGCGAGCCCGGAACGCTCACGCGCACCTCGCCGTCGACCGCGGCGACGGTGTAGACGCTGTGCGCTCCGTGATAGGTCCTGGTGCGGACGGTGCCACGCAGCATCGCGTGCGACGTGTCATTCTGCGCGGCGCCCGTCGGACGGTCGTCCGGCGAGGAGAGGACGAGCTTCTCCGGGCGGATGTAGCTCTCGGCGTCGAGCGCCAAGTCCGCGCCCGACGTCGCGTTGATCTCCGCCAGCATGCCCGGCGTCAGCGCGTTGCTCTCACCGATGAAGCGGCACACGAAGCTCGTGGCGCTGCGGTCATAGATCTCGTCCGGCACCCCGATCTGCTGCAGCCGTCCGCCGTCGAGGACCGCGATCCGGTCGCTGAGGGTGAGCGCCTCATCCTGGTCGTGGGTGACGTAGACGCACGTGACGCCGAAATCGCGCTGCATGTTCTTCAGCTGCTCGCGCAGCTGCACGCGCAGCTTCGCGTCGAGGTTGGACAGCGGCTCGTCCAGCAGCAGGATCCGGGGGGTCAGCACGAGTGCGCGCGCGATCGCCACGCGCTGCTGCTGGCCGCCTGAGAGCTCGGAGACGTTCTTGTCGAGCTGCGCGGGGGTCAGCCCCGTGCGCTCGGCGATCTCGTCGACGAGCTGATGCTGCTTCTTCTTGGGGACCTTCTTCACGCTCAGGCCGAAGGCGATGTTCTCGCGCACGTTCATGCTCGGGAACAGGGCGTAGTTCTGGAACACCATGCCGATTCCGCGGGACTCGCTCGGCGTGCGGGTGACATCCCGACCGTCGATGAGGATGCGGCCGGAGGTCGGGGTGATGAAGCCCGCGAGGGTGCGCAGGGCCGTCGTCTTGCCGCAGCCGGACGGCCCCAGCAGCGTGAAGAACTCGCCTTCACCCACCTCGAGGTCGAGGCTGCGCACAGCCTGGTGATCGCCGAAGGTCACATCGACGTCGTCGAACCGGATCATGGTTCTCCTGCGTTCGGGCGCGGCGGGGAAGCCGCGGCGGAGGGTCGAGCCTCGCGGGTGGGCGCCGATCCGGCACCCACCCGCGCAGCCTCAGGGCAGGTACTCGAGCTCGACCTTCTCGATCCACTGCGGGAGCATCTCGCGCGCGAAGCCGAAGTCGATCTCCTGACGCGGCAGCGACTCCATGAGCTCCACGACTTCGGGATTGGCCTGCGCGACGGCGCTCTCGTTCACCGGCATGGCGTTGAATTCCGCGGCGAAGGCGCCCTGCACCTCGGCCGAGCCGAACCAGTCGATGAACTCCTGCGCCTGCTCCGCCTTGGCCGAGCCGTTGATGACGCCGATCTGCTCCGTCACGTACGGGACGCCGTCCTCCGGCACGATGATGCCGGTGCTGGTGCCGTACTCGGCGTCGCGTGCGGCGATGCCGCTGGACGGGAGGATGCCGAAGTCGACCTCTCCCCGCGTGATCCGCGCGTACAGGTCCGTGCCTTCCACGGCGGGTGAGCCGTTGGCGAAGTACTGGGCGACCTGCTCCCAGCCCTCGTCGCTCACGCCGAGCTCGCCCTCCTCGTCGAGGTACGGGGTCAGGATGCCGAGCAGCACCAGCTGCGGTGTGGCCTGCCCGAGCGCGGTGTTGACCTCGTAGCGGCCCGCGTACGCGGCGTCGGTCCACAGTGCGTCGAGCGACGTGGGGGCGTCGGTGATGGTGTTCTCGTCGTAGACCATGACGATCGCCTGCTCGACCAGCGGCCAGAAGGCGCCGTCGGCCGGGTCTCCCGCATCCGCCGGGACCTCGTCGGACCACGCCGGGGTGTACGCCTCGATGGCCTCCTCGGCCTTCAGCTGCTCGAAGAACATGTTGTTCAGCCCGAACACCACGTCGCCGACGGGGTTGTTCTTCTCGGCGATGATGCGGTTGGTCAGGTCGGCGCCGCCGAGCCCGACGATCTCGACGTCGAAGCCCGCCTCTTCCGCCTCCGCCTGCAGCCACTCGCCCCGGCCATCGGAGTTCGAGTTGGTGTAGACGATGAGCGGTCCGTCGCTGCTGTCCGCGCTCGAGCCGCCGGCGCCGGCGTCCGATGTCGCGGCGCATCCGGTCAGCAGCAGGGCGGACGCGGCGGCGGCGCCGACGATGAGCCGGTGCATCGACGATCGTTTGGGTGACATGCTCTTCCTCTTCTTCTCAGCCGTGTCGGTCCTCGGGAGCGGACCGCGGACGCGCTCTTGTGGGAAGGGCACAATCGATGCGCCGATCACCAGGTGCGGTCGCGCGTCCGCACCCAGGGTGACCCGCACGTCACAACACGACGGGAATCGTCGGTGTCGGGCGGGTGAACGCGCCGCGACGGAGGCGTGACCCGCGCCGGCGACCGCGGATCTCCGACCGGTCGGCCGCGCGAGCGAGGTCGCTCAGAGCTCGACGTTGACCAGCACCGGCTCGGGCTGGAGGATCAGCCCAAACTCGGACTGCACGCGACCCTGGATGAAGCGGGCGAGCTCGGCCAGCTCCGCCGCGGTGGCGCTCCCCCGGTTGGTCAGCGCGAGGGCGTGCTTCGTCGACAGCGCGGCGCGCGACCGGGGCAGCTTGAACCCCTTGCGCAGCCCTGCGTGCTCGATGAGCCAGGCCGCGCTCACCTTGACGTCGGATTCGACCGCGGCGGGCGGCGGCACATATCCGTCGAAGGCGGCCAGCGGGATGACGAGGACCGGGTCGAGGTCTGGAGCCACCGGCCAGCGCGGGCACTCGTCGGGCAGCGTGCGTGCGAAGGATGCCGACACCACGGCGTTCTGGAAGAACGAGCCCGCGCTCCAGGTGTCGGGGTCGTCGGCGTCGAGCACCATGCCCTTGCGGCGCCGGGTCTCGAGGATGCGGTCGCGCACCCACGCGAGCGTCACCTCGTCGTCGGGTCCGAGGCGCAGCGCTGTCCGCAGCTGGTCGCCGATGATGCGGCGTCCACCGTGACCGACCTCCGGGAGGTCCAGCGTGACCGAGAGGATGACGGCCCGGCGCGCCGGAACGGAACCGTAATGGTGCTTGAGCACCGACGTCCGGAAGCCCAGTCCGAGGTCGGTCGCCGGCACGGTGGACACCTCGCCGGTCGATTCGTCGATGAGCTCGACCTCGGTGAGGGTCTGCACGATCTCCTGACCGTACGCGCCGATGTTCTGCACGGGCGCCGCGCCGACCGTGCCGGGGATCCCGGACATCGCTTCGAGCCCGGCCAGGCCCTCGGCGACCGTGTACGCGACCAACTCGTCCCAGTCGTGCCCGGCCTGCACTCTGATCCGCACGCGGCCCGGGATCGGGGACGGCAACCTCTCGATCCCCTGCGTGAGCACCCGCACCACCGTGCCGTCGAACGGCTCGTCGCCGACGAACAGGTTGGAGCCGCCGCCGACCACCATCCATTCGTCGCCGCCGGCCCACGTGTCGCGCAGCGCGGCGACGAGCTCATCGGACGAAAGGGCCTCGATCATGCGCGCGGGGACGCCGCCGGTGCGCAGCGTGGTGAGCTGCGCGAGGGGAACGGGTGCGACCTCGGGCATCCGTCAGGCGGTCCGCACGCGTGCCTGCGCCTTGACGAGCACGGTGGTGCCCGCGTGCGACACGGTCAGATCGATGCGCGCCGTGTCGTCGTCGACGGCGCCGACCTTGGCGACGACGTGGACGTCGGCGCCGGTCTCAGGATCGACCACGACCGGCTTGGTGAACCGCACGCCGTACTCGAGCAGTCGTGCGCTGTCGCCGAGCCACGACTGGAGGGTGCCGATCGCGAGGCCCATCGTGAGCATGCCGTGCGCGAGGACGCCGGGCAGTCCCACCGCCGCAGCGATGTCGTCGCGGTAGTGGATGGGGTTGAAGTCGCCGGATGCCCCGGCATAGCGCACCAGCGACTCGCGCGTGAGGTGCACCGTGCGCTCGGCGACGACGTCGCCGACGTTCACCGCGAGTGCGCCGCTCATCTGTCGCCCTCCCCCACCAGCAGGACGGACGTGGCCGTCACCACGTGCTCGCCCGCGGCATCCGTGATCTCCGCTTCGCTCGTGACCATCGCGTTGCCACCCATCGTGCGGATCCCCGTGACCGAGAGCCGCGCGGTCAGCTCGTCGCCGGCCACGATCGGCCGGGAGTAGCGGAACCGCTGCTCCGCGTGGAGCACCCGTGACAGCTCGATGCCGGAGTCCGGCTCGGAGAGAAGCTGCTGGAGCGTGAGGTCCTGGACGACCATCGCGAACGTCGGCGGTGCGACGACGTCGGAGTAGCCGAGAGCTCGCGCCGCGACCGGGTCGGTGTGCTGCGGGTCGTCGGAGAAGACGGCGCGGGCGAACTCGCGGACCTTCTCGCGACCCACGAGGTACGGGGCCGTCGGCGCGAAGGCGCGTCCGACGAGCTCGGGGTTCACTGGCACCATGCCATCCTACTGAGGCGTCCTCGCCCGCTTTCTGGATGGACGCTCAGCGGCGGCGGTGCCCACGGATCGCGCGAACGGCCATCTGCACCGAGATGACGACGAGGAAAGCGGCGAACAGCAGGTTTCCGACGAACGGGTCGACGAGCGTCGCGATCCAGGCACCCAGCGCAGTGGTCGTGCATGCGGCGCCGCCGATGAGGACCGCCGCCAGGAGGTCGACGTTGCGACGGCGCAGGTTCCCGACCGTGCCCGACAGCGCGGTGGGGATCATCATGAGCAGCGACGTGCCCTTCGCGATCAGGTCGCTCGTGCCGAACAGCAGCATGAGGGCCGGCACGACGATGATGCCGCCGCCGACGCCGATGAGGCCGGAGAGGACGCCGGTGACCAGGCCGAGCACCACCAGCGCGATGCCGGTGAGCCACGTGACGGGCAGTTCGGCGTCGCGGGACGGGATCACGATGAACAGGCTCACGATGACCGCGACCAGGAACACCACGAACGCCCAGCGGAGGAAGGTCAGCGGCATCCGCGGCAGGAGCCACGTGCCGATCTGGGCTCCCACGACGGCGCCCGCCGCGAGCAGCAGCGCGGGGATCCAGGCGACGGAGTCGTGGATCGCATACGAGGTCACCCCGACGGCTGCGGTGGGCACGATCGCGGCGAGCGAGGTGCCCGCGGCGAAGCGCTGGTCGAAACGCAGGAGCAGCACCAGCAGCGGCACGATGACGGTTCCTCCGCCGACGCCGAACAGCCCGGACATCAACCCCGCGACGAGGCCCACGGCGAGGCAGGTGAGGACGAGGCGCGTGTCGTGGGGCGGCCGCACAACCTCGGGCGCGGCGGCGCTCACTCTTCGAACGTCAGGTCGTCGATGGCCCAGGCACCGTCCACGGGAACCACGACGTAGCGGTAGACCGCCGCTCCCGGGGTGGGGGTCTCGACGGGGTTGCCCTCGTCGTCGAGCAGGGTGACGAAGGACTCCGTCGTCGTCACGGTGATCGTCTCGCCCTCGGTCACGACGTCGCCGATGGCGACCTCGTACTCGTCGAAGTTCTCGTCGAAC
Source organism: Arthrobacter sp. Cza30 (assembly GCF_059090765.1). Classification (NCBI taxonomy): domain Bacteria; kingdom Bacillati; phylum Actinomycetota; class Actinomycetes; order Micrococcales; family Micrococcaceae; genus Arthrobacter; species Arthrobacter sp. Cza30. Next base: position 177,855 of record NZ_JBNHGA010000010.1, read on the forward strand.
AGCTGCGCCTCGGCGGTGAAGGACTCGCAGTCGCCGAAGCCGCTCGATTCGCGGAACCGCTCCGTCGTCGACTGCGTGAACGCGTCGCAGTCGGCCTCCTGCCATGCCTCGTCGTACAGCTGCACGGCGGCGACGGCGGCACGCTCGTCCTCGGTGTCCGCGCCGGTGCCGCCGGATGTGGCCGCGTTCAGCAGCAGCAGCGGGATCACGACCGCCGCGGCGATGACGATCCCGAGCAGCACGACGCCGAGCACGACCCACAGGATCCACAGCTTCGACTTGCGCGGCTCGGTGGCGGCGACGAACGCACCGGCGGAGGTCTCGGTGCCTGTGACGGGCGTGCCGCCGGGGGCGGCGGAGGCACCCGGGTCGGGCATCGGGTACGGGGGCTGTCCGGGGTGCGCCTGCACCTGAGACGTCTGCGCCGCCTGATTCCGCGGTCCGGCGTGAGCGGGGTCGGCGTTCGCATACGCCGGGTAGTCGGGCGTCGCGGCAGGCGACGGGATGCCGCTTCCGGCGGCGGCGGCCGGCGGGAGCTCGGCGGCGCCGGTCCCGGGTACCGCGCCGACCTGGGAGGCGGCGACGATCTCGGCCTCGGTCGGCGCATCGGCGGCCGGCTCGGGATCGGGCTGTGCGACGTGCTCGGTCCACTGAGCGCCGTCCCACCAGCGCATCGCGCCGTGGCCGTCGTCGTACCAACCGGGAGGAGTCGTCGTCACGAGGCCACCCTACCCCCGGGCACGAGCGGCAGCACCTCGGCCGAGCGGCACCGCTCGCGCGGCGATGCTCGGGGCGAGGTCCAGACGCCGGAGGAGCTGAGCGTTGAGAGCGACGACGACCGTCGACAGCGACATCAGCACGGCGCCGACCGACATCGGCAGGACGAAGCCGAACGGCGCCAGCACACCGGCCGCCAGCGGCACCGATATCAAGTTGTATCCGGCGGCCCACCAGAGGTTCTGCGTCATCTTGCGGTAACCGGCGCGCGACAGCTCGATCACCGAGAGCACCGACCGCGGATCGCTCGAGGCGAGGATGACGCCCGCGGACCCGATCGCCACATCGGTGCCCGCGCCGATGGCGATGCCGACATCGGCCCGGGCCAGAGCCGGCGCATCGTTGACGCCGTCGCCCACCATCGCCACCGTCTTGCCCTCGCTCTGCAGCGCGGCGACCTTCGCCTCCTTCTCCTCGGGCCGTACGCCGGCGAAGACCCGACCGATGCCGACCTCCCGCGCCACCGTGCGAGCGACCGGCTCTGCATCACCGGTCAGCAGCACGACCTCGACACCCCGCTGCCGCAGCGCGGCGACGGCGTCCTTCGACTCGGGCCGGATCTCGTCGGCGAGCGCCAAGCCGCCGATGACCGCGCCGTCGCGCACGACGTGGAGCACGATCGCCCCCTGCGCGCGCCACGCATCCGCCTCGGGAACGTCGGCGAGGCCGAGGTCCTCCAGCAGCCTGGGTCCGCCGACCCGGACGTCGTGGCCCTTCACGCGCGCGGTCACTCCGATCGCGGGTGCGGACGAGAATCCGGTCGCCGCCGGGATCGCGATGCCCCGCGACCACGCCGCCTCGACGATCGCGCGCGCCAGCGGGTGCTCGCTGTCCGTCTCGGCCGCCGCGGCGAGCCCGAGCAGATCCTCGGCGGCGACGTCGCCCACGGCGGCGACATCGACCAGCGCCGGCTCGCCCTTGGTGAGGGTGCCGGTCTTGTCGAAGAGCACGACGTCGATCGTGCGCATCCGCTCCAGCGCCAGCCGGTCCTTCACGAGCACACCGGCGCGCGCGGCGCGCTCGGTCGCGATCGACACGACCAGCGGGATCGCCAGTCCGAGTGCGTGCGGGCAGGCGATCACCAGGACGGTGATCGTCCGGACCACCGCTTCATCGGGCACTCCCATCGCCGACCAGACGACGGCCGTGACGGCGGCCGCGGCGAGCGCGAACCAGAACAGCCACCCGGCGGCGCGATCGGCCAGGCGCTGCGCCCGTGACGACGACTGCTGCGCGTCGGCGACCAGTCGACGGATGCCGGCGAGCGTCGTGTCATCGCCGGTCGCGGTCACCTCGACGCGCAGGCCCGAGTCGGTCGCCACGGTCCCCGCCGTGACGACGTCGCCGACCGTTCGCACCACCGGACGCGACTCGCCGGTGATCATCGACTCGTCCATCTCCGCGCGGCCGTCGACGATGCGCCCGTCCGCCGGCACGCTGCCACCAGGACGCACCACCACGAGATCGCCGACGCGCAGGGCCGCAGGCGGCACGGTGACCGTGCGATCCCCTTCCACCCGCTCCGCCTGGTCGGGAAGAAGGGCCGCGAGGGAGTCAAGGGCCGACGTCGTCCGAGCGAGCGAGCGCATCTCGATCCAGTGCCCCAGCAGCATGATCACGATGAGAAGGGCCAGCTCCCACCAGAACTCGAGCTCGTGGTGCAGCAGGCCCAGGCTCGCTCCCCACGACGCGACGAAGGCGACCGTGATGGCGAGTCCGATGAGCAGCATCATCCCCGGCGTGCGCGCGCGAAGCTCTGCCGCGGCACCGGCGAGGAACGGCCATCCGCCCCAGATGAACATGGCGGTGCCCAGCAGCGGCGAGATCCACCGGGCGATCGGGGCATCCGGCAGCTGATAGCCGAGCAGCATCGCGAACATCCCCGAGAACGCGACCGTCGGCACGGCGAGAGCGAGGTTGATCCAGAAGAGCCGGCGGAATCGTCCGACGTCGGCATGACCGCTGTGACCCGCGTGCGGGCCATGGGCGTCGTGGCCTCCGTCGTCGGCATGCGACGGCGCCCGGTGGTCGTGAGCGCGCGCCGGTTCCGTCACGTGGACGTGGTGGTCGTGAGCGGGCGCCGGTTCCGTCGCGTGGGCGTGGTGGGCGTGCTGGTCGTTCACTGCTGCTCCTCTGCGGCCGTTGCTATACCCCCTAGGGGTACCCATTGGAACGCAGGGCGGGCGGAGTTATTCCAGTCCGCCGGTCAGTTGAGCGCCGGCTGTCGTCATGACGTCACGCTGTCGAGGAAGGCGAGCGTCTCCGCCAGGGCATGCTGCGCCTCGTCGAGGTCGAGGTGGAACTGGTACTCGTGCGGCAGTGCCGGCTCATGATCGGCGGGCCAGAACAGCTCCGTCACGTCCACGCCGAGGCTGCGCAGCCGCTGAGCCATGGGGATCCCCTCGAGCCACGTGAGGCCGTCGCCGTTGCCGCCGCTGATGTAGGTCGGCGGGAAGTCCGACGTGACGAATTCGATCGTCGACATCGTGGCGCCCGGCGACTCGGCCGCCCAGTCCTTCGTCCCGGTGTACGACCACAGGGCGATCTTGAACCCCCAGCCGATGATGCCCGGGAGGTCCTTCATCGCCCGCAGGTCGTAGACGCCGCAGTTCAGGATCACACCCGCGAGCTGATCCGCCGACAGCGCCGGCTCGATGTCCATCAGCTCGGCGTACGAGGGGTTGGTGGTGAGCGTCGCCATCTGGCTCGCGAGCTGTCCGCCGGCGGAGTCACCGGCGATGACGAGCGTGCTCGCATCGACGGCGAGATCGTCGGCGTGATCGTCGATGTAGGCCAGCGCATCGTTGATCTCGAACACCGCGGTGGGATACGTCGCCTCGGGACCGAGCGTGTAGTTCACCGCGATGGCGGTGTAGCCGGCATCCGCGAGGATCCGCAGATACGGGTCGACATCGGCCGATGAGCCGGAGATCCATGCACCGCCGTGGATCCAGACGACGGTCGGACGGCTGTCTCCCTCCTCGGCGGTCGTGTACACGTCGAGAGTGAGGTGCGACTCCTCGCCGCGGTAGGGAATGCCCGTCATCTCGCGCACCGGCGTGTCGGGAACGTGCCGCTTCATCTCGGCGGCGGTCTCCTTGCCGCCCTGCTCGAACACGGCGCGGATGAGCATCGCCGACGGCCACGGCGTGATGGACGTGACGACGACACCGCCCAGCACCACGGACAGCACGACACCGAGTGCGATGAGAAGTCCCCGGTGCTTCCTCCTGTGCCCCTCGCGAGACCCGCCCGTCGTCTCCGACGCCATGCTTCCTCCGTTCGTCGCGGTCACTGCCGCGTCGAGGCTATCGGGTGGGCGGCCGCGCCCCGCGGTGTCACGCGGCTCGGCGTGGCGGCGTCCTGGGGCGGTGTCAAGCCCTACGGCCGAGCGCGCGGCGGCGAGTAGCGTCGCCGCCAAGACACCGGCAGGCGCTGCCGGCCCAGCGAAGGAGCGACTCATGTCACGCGAGAGCACACCTCAGGCGCGCGCCAAGCGACCCCGCACTCCGATCGCGGGGCCGTACGGCCACCCGTTCCACCCGATCCTCATCACGATCCCCATCGGCACGTGGACGGCGAGCTTCATCTTCGACATCATCGGGTTCCTCGCCGACGACCCCGAGCCGTATGCCGTGGCATCCCGCATCCTGATCCTCATCGGCCTCATCGGCGCCGTCGTCGCCGCGGTCTTCGGGCTGCTGGACATGTCGCAGATCGAGCGCGGCACGCCGGCTCGCCGGACGGCGCTCCTTCACATGGGGCTGAACCTCGGCGTCGTGGTGCTGTTCCTCGTGAACCTGCTCGTCCGTCTCGGTGACCCTGAGGAGATCAGCGTGTTCGGGTTCATCCTCACCATCGTCGCCCTGCTCGCCCTCTCCGTCTCCGGGTGGTTGGGCGGCAAGCTGTCGTACCACTACGGCGTGCGCGTCGCAGACGAGGCGACGCAGGCCGAAGGCTTCCGGTGAACGGGTCGACCGGGGCGGACCGTACCATCGCCGCGATGCCCGGGGCAACGCTCCCGTGGCGCAGCGCCCACTGTGTTAGTCAGGAATCGTGAAACTCGTCATCTATGCGGGAGAGCACTACCTGACCGGTGACGAGATCGCCCGAGCGCTCGTCGACTACAGCCAGGCTCTCGCCGAGAACGACACGGCCGAGAGCGTCACGATCCCGATCCGCGAGGCCGACGGCTCGGAGGGGTCCGCGGTGTTCCTCGTCGGGCCGGCGAGCCAGATCGTCGTGAAGACCGTGACGCACGGTCAGGACGAACTCGTCGACGAGGCGACCGTGAAGGAGATCCGGGCACGGATCCGTCGCCTGCGCCCCGCCGCCAGGTCCGACTCGATGCCCGATTACTGGCTCTGACCGCTCTCGGCCGCCCGCCGCTCCTCCCGCCGGCGGCCGGCGCGGGCGATCAGGAAGAGCAGCGATCCGACCACCGCGTAGGCCGCCGCGCCGAGCCACACCACACCTGTCTGCTGCGTGAGCAGAACGATGCTGGCGATGATCGCAAGCACCGGCACGACGCGCGGCACGCTGAAGTGCTCGTGGTCGACCTTGTCCTTCTTGAGCACGAGCACGCTGACGTTCGCGGCGAGGAACACCAGGAGAAGCAGCAGCACCGTTGTGGCGGCGAGCGTCGAGACGTCCCCGACGAACGTCAGCGCGATCGTGACACCGGCGACGACCAGGATCGACACCCACGGCGTGCGGCGGTTCGGCAGGACCCGGCCGAACGCGCTGGGTAGCAGACCCTCCTCCGCCAGCCCGTACCCGACCCGGCTGGCCATCACCATGAACAGCAGAGCGCCGTTGGCGATCGCCACCAGCGCGATGAGGCCGAAGAACCACGACGGGACGGCCAGGCCGCTGGCGGCGACGACCTCGAGCAGCGGACCGCTGGACTCCGCCAGGTTTGCCGGGGGCACCACGATGACGGCGCCCAGCGCGATGAGGAGGTAGACGACGGCGGCCGTGCAGATGGCGCCGAACAGGGCCCGCGGGTACACCTTCGAGGGGTGGCGCACCTCTTCGGCCATGTTGGCGGCCGCCTCGAACCCGAGGAACGAGAAGAACGCGATGACGGATGCTGCGAACGCCCCCTGCACCGCCGGCACGTCGGGTGCGAACTCGAAGACCCTGCTGGGGTCGCCGTTCCCGCTGCCGAAGACCACGGCGGCGACGACGATGACGATCACGAGGCCGCTCACCTCGATGATCGCGGCGATGAGATTCGCACCGAGCGACTCGCGCACGCCGCGCAGGTTGATCAGCGTCAGCAGGACGATGAAGACGACCGCGGTGGGCGCCGCCGGAAGGTTCACCAGCGATGCCAGGTAGTCACCGGCGAACGCGTTGGCCAGCGCGGCGGCCGTCGTGATGCCGGAGGCCATCATCAGGAAGCCGACCAGGAACGACAGATAGGGGATGCCGAACGCCCGTTCGACGTACCGAGCGGCGCCGCCGGCGTGCGGGTACTTCGTGATGAGCTCGGCATACGTGCCCGCGGTCAGAAGCGCCACGACGAGCGCGATCAGAAGCGGCAGCCAGATGACTCCCCCGACATCCGTGGCCATCGTCCCCACGAGGGTGTAGATGCCGGCACCGAGAGTGTCGCCGACGATGAACGCGAACAGGAGCCACCCCCCGATGACCCGCTTGAGCTTCGTGCCTTCGTTCGGGGGCGTGGTGGCGGTGTCTTGGGCCATCGCACCACTTCAGCGGCCCGGCGGGAGCGCCGGCAAGGGCGAGCAGGCGATGTATGGCATGCCGTATCATGCGGCGCCTCGAGCACAGCGCCGCGCCGACGAAAGAAGCCCCGGAGACCCGGGGCTTCATCGATGTAGCAGGAGCGGGGCTTGAACCCGCGACCTCACGATTATGAGTCGTGCGCTCTCACCAACTGAGCTACCCTGCCGCGATGCATCCGTCGGCACGAGACCGGATGCTGCGAGCCCCGAGTCAGGATTGAACTGACGACCCCTTCCTTACCATGGAAGTGCTCTGCCACTGAGCTATCGGGGCGCGTCGCCCTCATCGGGCAACTAGACGAGGATACCAGAGCCGCGGCATCCTTCCGAACCGGCTCAGCCGCCGGCATGCTCCCGCAGCCACGGCATCGGGTCGATCGCCGTGGTGCCGTTCATCAGGATCTCGAAGTGCGTGTGGGCGCCGTAGGAGCGCCCCGTGTTCCCGGTGCGGCCGAGCACGGTGCCGACCGTGACGTGCTGACCCGGCTCGACCTGGAGCGACCCGTACTGCATGTGCGCGTAGTGGCTCGAGACCAGCTGGCCGTCGACCATGTGGTCGATGATCACGTGCACGCCGTAGGCGCCGCCCGCTTCGGACGCGACGCGCACGGTGCCGTCGGCGATGGCCTGGATCGGCGCGCCGGCGCCGGGGGTGAAGTCGATGCCCTCGTGCATGCGCCCGTCGCGCATGCCGAATCCGTACGACATCGTCACGCCGACGGCGAACGGCCACTGGATCGGCGAGTTCGGGTCGTTGTGGAAGAGGTTCGAGAAGTTCTGGATGCCGGCTTCCGAGGCGAGCTCGGCGGTCGTGGTCGTGCCGTAGTTCTCGGTGCGCTCGAGGCTGTCGCCCTCGATCCCGGCGGGTGCGACGTAGGCCTGAATCTCATCGGCGTCGATCTCGGTGGTCCCGCTCGCGGGTGCCACGACGGACATGGACGCGTCCGCTCCCCCGGCCGCGGCGACGGCTTCGGCGGGGGTGGTCATGCCGACGGCCATGAGACCGACGATGCCGAACACGCCCACCGAGAACGACGCGGTGGCGACCTTGCGGAACGAGGCGCCACGGGCGGCCTTGTGGCGCCGCGGCGCCACATGAGGCTGCGTGGCCGTGTCCGCTGTCGGTTCCTCGGGAGCGGGAGCCTGCACCGACGTCTCACCGGTGAACGAGAAGAGGCGGGCGGCGGCTTCGAACTCGTCCACGGACGCCTCAGCCTCGGCGTCGCCGGCGGCGGCGGCGGCGCTCACGGGCTCGGTTCCTGCGTTCGGACGCCGGTCAGCCGCTTCAGGCTCGACGACGCGGAGCTCTTCGACCTTGGAATCGGCGGGAGCGGCCGGGGCGGGAGCGGCCTGGGCGAGAGGATCCTGGACGGCGGCGTTCTCCGGGGTGCGCGGCCGGACCCGGCGGCGCGAGGTCGGAGCGGGAACGGCGACCGCGCTGGTGGGCTCGGCTCCGGCTGCGGCGAACGCCGCGACGGTGTCGGCGAGAAGAGACGACACCGCTTCGGCGTCGGGGACGATCTGGGGCTGCTCTTCGGCGGCGGGCGCCTTCGGGGCCACGGCCCGCACGGGAGCGTGGGCGAGCGTGGTGCGGCGCGCACGCCGGCTCAGCGGAGCCACGACCTCTCGATCGGCGGGGCCGACGGAGGCGGCCCGCTCGGCGACAGCGGCGGCCTCGGCGACCGCGACGGCGTCGGTCTCGCCCGCCACAGCAGCCGCGGGCATCGCGGGGACGAGCGGCTCGGTCACGGGGACGGTCTTTGTGGCGACCGGGATCGACGACGGGGTGGCGGTGGCCGATGCAGTCGCCGCGACCGTCCGCCCACGCAGGGCGGCGCGCGACGTACCTGTCGTCTCCGTGGTCGCCGGGGACGGCGCAGCGGAGGTCCGGCTGGATCGGCGCGTGGGCGCAGGCTCAGCCATGGGGGTGTCGAAAGGCAATGCGGCGGGGAGCTTTCGGGTCTTGTCGCCGGGGTGTGCGACATGCGGTCGTACGGGCTTTGTCCACCGTCGTCAAGGGGTTGACGAAGGTAACGATCGGGTAAACACTACCCCGGGCGCCCTGGGAATGCCATGTGCGAGTCGGGATTCGCGTTCGGCGATTCTCCCCGTGGCACTCCGCTGGGCTCAGACCAGACCGGTGAGTTGCGCCAGTTCGTCGAAGATACCAGGCGACGCCGCCACGACCATGGGGGCCCGGCCCGAGCCATCGGGCCGGGCTCGCCCGAATCGACCGCCCGCCTCGGTCACCAGAAGCGAGCCGCCCGCGAGGTCCCACGGCTGCAGCCCGCGCTCGTAGTACGCGTCGAGCCTCCCCGCTGCCACCGATGCCAGATCCAGGGATGCGGCGCCCGCGCGACGGAGGTCACGAGCGATGGGCATGACACGCGAGACGAGGTCGAGATCGCCGGCGTGCGTCAGCGGGTCGTAGCCGAACCCCGTGCCGATCAGCGCCCCGGCGGGACCGATCTCCGGGTTCGCGGCGAGCCGCTGTGTGCCCAGCCACGCGCCCTCGCCCTTGGCCGCGTGGAACAGCTCGTCGGTCGCCGGATTGAAGACGGCAGCTGCCAGCACGTCCCAGTCCTCCGGTCGCGGCTCGCCGGACACCGCCGCGATGCTGACCGCATAGATGGGGATGCCGTACGCGTAGTTGACCGTGCCGTCGATCGGGTCGACGACCCAGGTGATGCCGGATGCCGCCGGCTGACCACCGGTCTCCTCTCCCAGGAAGCCGTCACCCGGCCGCGCCGCCTCCAGGCGCGCTCGGATGAGCGCCTCCACCTCGCGATCGGCCTCTGTCACGATGTCGGCGACCGCGGACTTGGTCGCCGCGATGGCGACGCCCGCCGCCCGCCTCACATGCGCGAGCTCACCGGCCTCTCGAGCGACGTCGATGGCGAGGGCTTCGAGTTCGTTGACGAGACTCATGCCACCACGCTATCCGGCGGCAGAGGCATCCCGAACCGGCGTTCGACGCCGGCGCCGACGGTCTCAGGGACGCGGCGGAAGCGGAGGCGGCGGCGGGTAGCCCTCGTAGCCGCTCCCGTGGGCGGGGGGTTGCTCGACCGCGGGGGCAGGATGCTGCCCCGCTGATCCGCCGGCTGCGGCCGGCTGGGGAGTCGCCGGCGCCGGCTCGGCGTGGGCATGCTCCGGCGCGGCGAACACGTGCGCCCCCGGCGTCGGGTAGCCGGTGTAGTACGCGTTCCAGTCGGGTGACCCGTCAGGCAGCATCGGCAGCGGCGTCACGCCGTCGACATACGTCGGCCACGGCAGCAGCTCCTGCGAGGCCGGCGCCGCGGCCGGCGCGTGTGCGGCGCCGGGTGCGGGCGGGATCGCGGGCGCACCGGCATACGCAGGCGCAGCCGGGCGCAGCTTTTTCGGTGCGAACAGAGCGTTGATCAGCGGGATGAGGGCGGTGCCGACGGCGGCGAGGATCGCGACGGCGACCACGATGCGCCAGTAGATCTCGGGGAGGTCCACGTACTCCGCGAACGTCATCGGGATGACCAACAGCGCCGCCAGCGCCACCACGAGCGTGATAGTGATGATCGCGACCACGCGCGTGAAGGTGGTGTCGTTGCGGTGCAGCGCCTTCATGTAGAGGCGAAGGTGCAGCAGGGTCAGCTGCAGGATCAGGACGATGAGCAGGAACAGGATGAACCGGGAGTATCCGCCCCAGTAGTAGCGCTCCGGCATCCAGATCATCACGGCGCCGATGAGGAGGATCAGGATCCAGGTGCCCATGCTCGCGAGGGCGAACCACGTCGGACGCCGCGGCGCGAGATGCGCGTCGAGGATCGCCACACCGCCGAACGCGGCGAGCAGCAGGATCGTGAGGAACGCGCGCCCGATGATGTCGTTCTGGTCCCCGACCAGCACCCAGACCACGCACACGATGGCGGCGGCGATCAGCGCGCCGATGGCGACCCAGATCGCGGCACGCAGGAGCTTGCTCGTGGGGGCGTCGCCGCGCGGCGGCTGCTGCTGCTGCTGCTGCTGCTGCTGCTGCGCCGGGACGTACGGATCGGGCGCGGTCATGGCGTTCCTCTCGTTCCGCGGGGTCACACCCGCGTGCCCATCCTGGCATGGCGGCCGGGCGGAGCGGGGGAAGCACGGGCGCGCCGCCCGTGCTTCCCCTTCGTTCAGCCGGCCGCGACCGCGATCTCGTTCGGCGTGACCTCCAGCGTGGTGGAGGTGACGACCTCGCCGGAGGTCAGATCCACCGCGTGGATCCGGTTCTCGGCGGGCTCGGTGACGTAGGCGATGTCACCGTCGACGACGATCGCCGGGTGGGGGTCCTGCCATTCGACGGGACTCTCCCACGGCGCCACGACCGGGAACGAGTCCGTGATCTCCCGGCTCTGCGGGTCGAACACGTGGATCGAGCCGTCGCTGGCGAGGATGTAGGCGAGATCCCCCGGGCCGCGCGCGATGTCGCGGAACGTGTACTCCACGCCTTCGGGCAGCTCGACGACCTCGAGCGTGCGCGCCGCGGTGTCGATCACGGTGACAGCCTTCAGCAGGTACCCCTCCGCGTCCGGATCGTTCTTGTAGTCGCCGACGACGAGCGGGCTCGTCTCACTGACGTAGGCGTTGCCCATGCGGCCGTAGGGCTGATCGGGCGCGTCCAGCTTGACGATCTCGCCGTCGTGGTAGAGCAGCGCGCCGTTCTCGCAGCCGAAGACGACCGCCTCGTCTGCCGCGGTGCCCTCGCCGTGCACGCCCGGGCACTGATCGCTGGTCGCGACGACCTCCCCGGCCGGGTCGCGGACCTCGATGCCCGTGCGACCGTCGGCGTCGCCGACCGTGGTGAGGAAGGTGCCGTCTTCGAGCACGACGGACACGCCGTGGTGGGCCTCGACACCGGGCACGGTCTCGGTCTCGGGCAGCTCGTCACCCGAGGACACGAGCGCGTCGGTGTCGAAGATGGTGGTGTCGCTCGTGCCGTCGGCGTACAGGATCGTCTTGCCGCCGTGGCGGACGACGTGGCCTGGAGCATCGGCCTCGAACACCAGGTCGGTGAGCTCGGCGTCCTCGGTGCTGCCGGCTGCCGTGTCGAGCACCTGGAAGCCGGCGCTCATCGTCACGAGCACATGACGGCCGTCGCCGACGGGGTTCAGCCGCGTGAACTCCTCCGAGTCCAGGTCCGCGACCGTCTGAAGGGTGTCGCCGTCGAGGACGACGATGCCGCCCTCATAGGACACGGCGACGCGGGGTCCCGCGGCGTCCGGGGACGACGACGGGGATCCCGCCCCCGCGGATGACGCGGGGGTGGACGAGCATGCTGCGAGCGTCAGGGCAGCACCGGCGGCGACGGCGATCAGGCCGGCGCGCCGCGGGATGCGAGTGCGCATGTGGTTGTTCCTCTTTCTTGCGTGGGCGCTCACGACGAGAGCCCGGTGGCGATGCGCACGGTGTTCACGCGCATCATGGTCAGGTAGTCGCCCGCGCCGCCGTCCGGCTCGGTGAGCGACTCGGTGTACAGCTCGATCACCTCGACGTGGACATCCGCCTCGGCGGCGAGCGCGCGCACGAGCCGATCAGGCGACGACGACTCGGCGAAAATCGCCGGCACGCCGGTGGTCTCGATCGCGGTGACGAGGTCGGCGAGATCCGAGGCGCTCGGGGCCGCGAGCGTCGTGCCGCCGGGAACCACGGCGCCGACGATGTCGAAGTCGTAGCGGTCGGCGAGATAGCCGAACACGTGGTGATTCGTCACGAGCGCGCGCTGCTGCTCCGGGATGCTCGCGAAGGCCTCCGCCATCTCGTTGTCCAGTGCACGCAGCTGATCGCGATACGCGTCGGCCTGCGCCGAGATGGCGCCCCCGTCCACCCCCGGGAGCCGCTGGAGGACGGGGACGAGGGCGTCGACGACGTCGATCATGCGGCCCGGGTCCGTCCAGAAGTGCGGGTCGGGCGTTCCTGCCGCATCTCCCTCGCTGTATGACAGCACGTCGACGACGTCACCGGCGACGAACGACGGCGCCCCGTCCGCGGCGACCGCATCGAGGTGCTGCTGCAGCCCCTCTTCGAGGCCCAGCCCGTTGGAGACGACCAGATCGGCCGACCGCATGCGCGCCGCCTCCTGAGCGGAGATCTGGAACGAGTGGGGATCGGCGTTGGGCCGCATCAGCGTCATCACATCCGCCTCGCCCCCGACGATCTCGGCGACCACGTCTCCGAGGATGTTCGTGGAGACCACCACGAGCGGTTCGTCTGCCTCGCTCACCGCGCACGCCGGCAACGCGGCGCCGAGCCCGACGAGGACGAGCGCGAGCGCGGCGCTCGTCACACGACGCCTCATCGTCCGGTCCCCGCGAAGAAGGCCGGCGGCGTGGCGGTCTCGAACACACGCGCGATGCGCCCGCCGTCGGCGAAGTCGATCTCGAAGAGCCGGCGCTCGGCGGGAGCGTTCAGATACGCGCGGTGCTGGTCGGCGATGAGGGCCGCCGGGCTCCCGTCGACGCCGGCGGGATCGGCCACGAGCGACGTGGTCGCGGCGAGAACGCTCCCGCTGCGTCCCTCGAGCACGAGAACCCGACCGTCGCTCGCGAGGGCCACGACATGACCGGCCTCGTCGTCGACGGCCGTCACCGCGGTCAGCGGCGCCGGCGACGGCAGCAGGGTCCACGAGCGCTCCCGCGTGTCCAGCAGCCAGACGCCGGCGTCCCCCGCCAGCCCGGCGATGGTGGGCCGCCCCTCGCGCCCCGAGAACGCGGTGGCTGCCGGCGCCGACGCGTCCGGCGGGTAGGGGATGCGGTCCAGCTGGACGACGCCCTCGGCGATGGTCGCCAGCAGCGCGCCGTCGCGGCATCCGATGACCGCGCCCACGCGGGTGGACGCCGTGCCGCTCGCGTCCATGCACTCCGCCTCGGCGCCCGGCACCGGCGCGCCCTCGGCGTCGTAGACCGCCACGGACGCGGCCGCTCCCGCCTGCGGCTTGGTGACCAGCGCGAACTCCCCGATTGGCACGGCCAATCCGTCGTGCGCGCCGACGGCGACGCGGAAGCGCTCCACGAGCTCGCCCCGCGACAGCGCCGCGGTGTCGAGCAGCACCGCGTCGCCCGAGTCCGGGAAGAACAAGCCGGTGCCGCCGGTGGTCGAGGAGAGGGTGGTCGCCAACGTGGCCACGCCGCTTCCGGCGACGCTTCCCAGCAGGCGAGGCTCGGCGCGGTAGTAGTGGAAGTGGTCCACGTGGTCCCACGTCCACCGGCCGCTGTCGATGATCCAGACGCCGGTCTCATCGGCGGCCAGGACGTACCTTCCGTCCGAGGCGACGCGGGCGGGCGAGGGAACGGCACCGAGCTCGGCGAGCGACTCGTCCAGGAGGTCGAGGTGCCGCACGACGCCCTCGGGGTCGATGGTCAGCAGGCCCAGCTGCGGCTCGCTCGTCTCGACGGCGCCCTCGATGCGGCCATGACCCTCGGCGTCTGGGGAATCGCCGGGCTCGGGCTCCGACGCGGGCGCGCAGCCGCTCAGGCCGACCGCGAGCGCGGCGAGAGGTGCGAGCAGGAAGCGGGAGCGAAGGGTCACGATGTCCTTTCGAGAGTCGGGCGAGGTTCGCCGTGGGCGCGCCGGTTGACCTCGGCGCCTCCTCGGACGGCTCGCGAGCGGACGCGGTCGAGTCCGGCCCGCGCCGCCCAGGATGCTGCGGCGCACACCACGGCGGCGAGCGCGATGGAGGCCCCCGCCGCGGTGCCGGCGTGCCATGAGACGACGAGCCCGCCGACGACCGCGACGACCCCGATGACGGCGGCGAGGAGCATCGTGGTCGGCAGACGCCGGGTCCAATGACCCGCGGCGACGGCCGGGGCGATGAGGAGACCTACGACCAGCAGCGACCCGACCGCCTGGTACGAGGCGGTCACGGTGATCGTGACCAGGCCGACGAGCACGACCTGTGCGAGCCGGGGACCGAGACCGAGGACGGCGGCGATGCGGGGATCCACCGCGAGGGCGACCAGCGAGCGGTGGAAGACGACGGCGCATCCGACGCCGGTCGCCGTCGCCACGCAGAGGGTCAGCAGGTCACCGGCGGAGATCGCCAGGATGTCGCCGAAGAGGATCGCCGACGCGTCGGTGGCGAAGGACTGCGAATGCGAGATGACGATCACCCCGAGTGCCAGCATGGCGACGAACAGCATCCCGATGCTGGTGTCGTAGGAGAGGCGTCCGCGGCGCTGGAGCGCTCCGATGCCGGCGCTCATGGCGATGGCGCTCGCGGCGGCGCCGAGGAGGACCGGCGCTCCGGTGACGGTCGCCAGTGCGACGCCGGGAAGCATGCCGTGCGCGAGCGCCTCGCCGAAGAACGCCATGCCCCGGACCACGACCCACGTGCCGACGATCCCGCAGAGCACCGCGACGAGCGCGCCGCCGGCGAGCGCGCGCTGCACGAAGTCGAGCGCGAAGGGTTCGAGGAGCCAGGTCACGAGCCACGACCGTACCGTTATTGATAACGATTCTCAAAATCAGTACAGTGGCATCCGTGAACTCCGGTCGAATTGCTGCTCAGACCT
Source organism: Arthrobacter sp. Cza30 (assembly GCF_059090765.1). NCBI lineage: Bacteria > Bacillati > Actinomycetota > Actinomycetes > Micrococcales > Micrococcaceae > Arthrobacter > Arthrobacter sp. Cza30. The sequence goes on from NZ_JBNHGA010000010.1 coordinate 192,901, forward strand.
CCGCGTCGCTCGTCGGCGTCGACGTCGACTTCGCCGGCCACCCGGCCCTGCGACAGGTGCACGTGGACATTCCGGCGGGCTGGTCGACGGTCATCGTGGGCCCCAACGGTTCGGGCAAGTCCACCCTTCTCGAGGTCCTCGCGAGGACACGGGCGCCCGCCGCCGGTCACGTCATGATCGCGGCGGCGTCCACGGCGTTCGTGCCGCAGAGCGCAGCGATCCCCGGGCGCCTGCCGATGACGGTGCACGACGTCGTCCTGCTCGGCGCGTGGGGGACGGTCGGCCGCTGGCGTCGCGTCGGCGCCGCATCGCGGCGCGCCGTGGACGACGCCATCGACAGGCTCGCCCTCGGCGCGCTGCGCCGCGCACCCTTCCAATCGCTCTCGGGCGGACAGCGGCAGCGCACGCTCCTCGCGCAGGCGCTGGCTCGCACCGCCGATCTGCTGCTGCTGGACGAGCCGACGTCAGGCCTGGACGCTGACAGCAGCGGGCGCATCCATGAAGCGATCAGGGACGAGGCAGCCCGTGGGGCGGCCGTGGTCTGCGTCAGCCACGACGACGACATGATCGCGCGGGCCGACCGCGTCGTGCGGTTGCAGGGCGGGCGGATCGTCTCCGACTCGCAGGCAGGATGACGTTCAGGCAGTGCGGCCGAGGCCCTCGACGACCTCGGCGCCCGCGAGCGCGGCCAAGGCGGCGCCCGGCAGGAACAGCTTGCTGCCGCGGACTCCCCCGCCGATGACGACCTCGGGCGCTGCCGCGACGGCCGCGTCGACCAGGATCGGCCACGTCCCCGGCAGACCGATCGGCGTGATGCCGCCGTACTCCATGCCTGTCAGCTCGACGGCTTCGTCCATGGGAGCGAAGGACGCCGATCTCACATCCAGACGCCGACGCACGACCCCGTTGACGTCCGCCCGGGTCGTGGCGAGCACCATGCACGCGGCGTAGCGCACGTCGCCGCCGCGCTTGCCCTTGACGACGACGCAATTGGCGGAGGCATCCGGCGCGACGCCGTAGTGTTCGCAGAACGCGGCCGTGTCGGCGAGGCCGGTGTCGATCGCGGCCACACCCACCGTGGCGGCGAGGTCGGGGGCGAGGCGTGCGAGCGCCGTCGCCACGGGCGCGGCGAGCAGCTCGGGATGCCGCAGCGCGGGCTGTGCGGTGAGGCTTCCGGTCGCGGTCCAGCTCATGGTGACACAGTAACCCGACGTGTCCGTCCGAAGCGCGCAGCGCTCGAAACGTCCGAGGGGCCCCGCTGACGCGGAGCCCCTCGGACATCGGTGGCGAGTGAGGGATTCGAACCCCCGAAGGCTATGCCGGCTGATTTACAGTCAGATCCCTTTGGCCGCTTGGGTAACTCGCCGAGTGCGCACCCGCCCGGCTTTTACAGTCGACCGGAGGCGCGATCATTCATCTTACGCTGTTCCCGCCGGTGGTCGAAATCCAGCCGGACGGGGCCGCGGGACGTCGGAGATCAGGTTCCGAGAGTGTCGTGATCCCGTCCTGTCAGCGCGCTGGGCGTCCGCAGCAGCGCTCCCTCGAACCGGCAGGTGGCCGCGGCCATGTCCATCGCCGAGCGCAGCACCCCCTGCCACTCGTCGTGCCCCGCCGGGGTCGCGTCGACGAGCGCGGCCAGCGCCGCGGCGAACGCGGCATCTCCGGCGCCCATCGTGTCGACGATGCGGCCGGGAAGATCCGAGATGGGCTCCGTCACCACGGTCCCGCCCGCCTCGATGGTCGCCCCGGCGGCCCCCTCGGTCGCGAGGACCGCCTCGGCTCCGAGGTCGATCAGACGCGCGCGCAGCGCATCGAGGCGCTCTCGGTACAGCAGCGTCGCGTCGTCCTCGCCCACCTTGACCAGGGTCGCCCGCGAGGCGAGCCGCTCGAAGCCGCGCACGAACGCGTCACGGTCGCGCAGCATCCCGGTGCGCGGGTTGGGGTCGACCGCGACGGGGACGCCCGCCGCAGCGACCGCCTCCGCCAGCTCGGCGGTCTGCTCGTCGTCATCGAAGGCGAAGCAGCTCACCGCGACCAGATCGGCCTTCGCCATCGCTTCCCGCTCGCGCTCGCCGAAGCGGATCCGCCGCTGCTTCGCCGCCTCGTTGAACTCGTACGTCGGCTCACCGCCTCCGCTGCGCGTGCTCACCGCGCGCGCGGTTCCCAGCAGCGAGGGGGTCGCGACGAGCTCGACACCGTAATCGGCGAGGTACTGGCGGATGCGGGAAGCAGGCTCGTCGTCGCCGACGGTGGCGATGAGGGTGGCGGCCACGCCGAGCCGGGACAGGCCTACCGCGACGTTGAGTGCGGCGCCCCCGACGAACTCGCGGACGCCACGGTCGTCGCGCAGCTCGTCGATGAGCGCATCGCCCACCACGACGACCGTCATCGCCGGACGCTCTCGACCTCGAGCACGCGACCCACGAAGGCCTCGGTGCGGCGCCGCGTGCCGTCGATCTTGCGGTCGACGCTCGCCCTCACCTCGTTCGGCGCGAGCGGGGCGGCCAGGCGCACGTTCTCATGGCACGACAGATCTGCGCAGATGTACGTGCCGACGCTGTCGCCGTGCGCGCCGGCGTCGCCGGCCTTGCGCGCGGTGTACAGCACGACCTGATCGGCCGGCTGCATGGTGTGGCACAGGTTGCACATCGCCGCACGCGCGCGCGAGCTGCCGTCTGCCGCGCGCAGCACGACACCGGTCGGCTCCCCCTCGACCTCGGCGATGACGTACCCGCGCCCTCTCGTGCGCGGATCGCGCCACGCGAAGAAATCCAGGTGATCCCAATCGGTGAGCATGAAGTCGGCGGGCAGGGACACGAGCCGAAGCTCGTCAGGCGACGCGTTGACGAATGTCGAGCGGACGTCTTCCTCGGTCAGCGGGCGCATGACACCTCCTCGCCGACTCAGTCTACGAAGCCTTCGCCGCACGCGGGCCGGGGCGCCGGCGACGAGGGCGGCCGCCGCACGGCGCGGACCGGGCGCGTGTCGGAGGCCTCGATAAGGTGGCGGCATGGTGGACGGAGCCGATGTGTCGGGCTGGTCGGCCGTCGCCCTGGGCTGGGCGGAGTCCTGGGGCGCTTTCGCGGCGCCCGCGCAGGACGAGCTGCTCGTCCGGTGCCGCGTCGGTCCGGGTGTCCGCGTCTTGGACGTGGGATGCGGCAGCGGCGAGTTCCTCGCGCGCATCCGCGCGACCGGCGCCGAGCCCACCGGCGCCGATCCGGCCCCGGCGATGGTGGCCGCGGCATCCGTCCATGCCTCGGTCGTGCAGGCCGACGCCGAGGACCTGCCGTTCGAAGCCGACGTGTTCGACGTGGTGACCGCCGTGAACGCCCTGCAGTTCGCCGACGACACCACGGCCGCGTTGCGGGAGTTCGCCCGCGTGCTCGCGCCCGGCGGGCGCATCGGCATCGCGAACTGGGCGGAGGCCTCACGCAACGACATCGATGTGATCGAGCGTGCCGTGGCGGCGGCGCTCGAGGAGGCGCAGCTTTCCGATGGCCCGCTGCGGCCGGAGGGCGGCATCGAGGCCGCGATGCGGGACGCCGGGCTCGACGTGCGCTCGTCGGGCATCGTGGACGTCCCCTGGCGCGCTCCGGACGATACAGCGCTGGTGCGAGGCATCCTCCTCGGCGAAGACGCCGCCACGATGGCTGAGCTGCACCCCGTCGTCGTGGCAGCCGCCGCTCCGTTCCGCACTCCGGAGGGCGGCTACCTGCTGCGCAACGCGTTCCGCTGGGCCGTCGCCGTCACGCGGTGACGGCACCCCTCGTCGCGGCGGTCACCAGCCCAGCCTGCGCGCCACCGCGTCGGCGGCACGCGTCGGGAACTCGTCCCATCCCGGCTCCAGGATCTCGCGCGTCAGCGAGAAGAGCTCGAGCGCGGCATCCTCGACCGGGCGCTCCAGCGAGGCCGCGATGCGCGCGCCCCACTCGGGGAAGTCTCGTTCGAAACGCCTGACCGGATCGATCGTGTCGCGGTGGGACGTGGAGCCTTCGACGAAGCGCCCGCGGATGGCCCGCACCAGCAGCTGCACCGCCCACTGCCGGATGAAGAAGCCGCCGTTGAGCACCTCGCCCCGACGGATCCGACCGACGCCGATGAGGAGCTTCACCAGGACGAGGCGCACGTCGTTCGCGGGGTCGAAGCGATCCGCGGCCGCCGCCCGAGCACGCGACCGCGCCAGGAGCGTCGCGGTGGTCCCCGCGTCGTCGTCGACGACGACGGTCGCCTCTCCGGCGATGGCGCCATCCAGTTCGGCGGCATCCGAGAACGCGAACTCGAACACGTGCCCGTCGTCGTAGACGGCCGCGAAGCCGATCTCGCCCTCCCGCGCCGTCAGCACGAGCCGGTCATGGTCGGGCAGCCATGACAGGTCGGGCCGGATCTCGGCGCCCCGGCCCGCCGCGGTGATGGCGAAGAAGTCGTGATCGGACCACTCGTCGCGGCGTTGCGCGGCCTCGTCGGATGCGGACCCGAGCAGCACGAGGCCGATCAGCCCGTCTCGTTCACGCACGGCGGCGGCGAGGCCGGCGCTGAGCGTCGCGAACCGTTCCGGCGACGTCACCGTGCCGCCACCTCTTCGGCGGGTGTGAGTGCCTCGGCGGTCGCGACGTGGTGCGCCGATTCGACCTCATCGACCGGCACGTGAGCGGCAGGCGCTGCGACGCCGGGCAACGTCCAGGCAGCGAAGGCGGGGCCGTCCGCCGACAGCAGCACGGAACCGTCCGTGGCGACTGCGAGCGTCGCGTCGCCGAACACCGCCTCCGCAGCGTCCGCGTCCGGCAGCGCGCCGGCGGGGATCACCGCGTCCGCGTCGCCCTTGCTCGCAACCACCAGGACGCATTCGTCTGCCGCCTCACGCACGAACACCACGGTGTCGTCGTCGACATGAAGCCACCGCAGGCCTCCGGTGGCCAGCACAGGATGCGCGCGCCGCAGCGCGATGGCGTCGCGGTACAGGCGCAGGCGCTCGGCGACCTCCGGCTCCGACTCGGTGCCCCACGGCATCGGCGTGCGGCTCGCCTCGCCGTCCGCGCCCGTGAGGCCGAACTCGTCGCCGGCGAACACCACCGGCATGCCCGGGAGCGTGAGCATGAGCCCGACCGCGACAGGGATCGTGCCGGGGCCGGCGTTCGTTGCGAACCGCGCGGTGTCGTGCGTGTCGAGGGGCTGCATGTTCCCCAGACGCACGCGCCACGGGATGCTGCCGGTGAAGCGCACGACGGCGTCGACGAACTGCCGCGCCGTGTAGCGAGGGATCCCGCCGATGGGCTGACCGAAGAACCACGGCTCGGTCCGCTGCTCGCCCTCCCCCGTGAGATACGGCTCACCGGTCGGTTCGGAGAGCCAGCCCCAGAGGGGCCGGGTGAAGGAGGGGTACGTCATCGCCCCGTGCCAGCCGTCCCCCTGAAGATCGCTTGCCGCGTCGTTGGTCGACTCGCCGAGGAGGATGGTGTCGGGGTTGATGTCGATCATGGAGCGGCGCAGCAGCTGCCGGACCTCGGCGTTGAGGTCGACCTCGCCAAGGCGTCCGGTCATGTTCGCGACATCGATGCGCCACCCGTCGGCGTTGTACGGCGGCTTGAGCCACTTCGCCACGACCGAGTCGGGTCCGCTGATGAACCGGCGGCGCAGCTCCTCCGACGCCCAGTTGAACTTCGGGAGGGTCGGCGTGCCGAGCCACGAGACGTACTCGGTGTTATCGGGGTCGGTGAAGTAGTAGAACTCCTCCTCCGGTGCGCCGGGGTGCCCGAGCGCCGCCTGGAACCACTCGTGGCGGTCCCCGGAGTGGTTGCTCGTCAGGTCGCCGATGACGCGGATGCCGCGCGCATGGGCGGCCTGGACCAGCCGGATGTAGGCGTCGTCGCCGCCCAGGAGCGGATCCACGCGGTCGAAGCTCGAGGCGTCGTAGCGGTGGTTGGATGCCGCCGGGAAGATCGGGGTCAGGTACAGGAGGTTGACACCGAGATCGACCAGGTGGTCCAGCTTCTCGGTGATGCCGTCGAGGTCGCCACCGTAGAGCTGCTGCGAGCGCCCGGGCATCACGGGATCCACGGGCTCATCCCACGCGGTGGGGATCGCCCACTCCGGCCTCTCGCGGCCATCGGCCTGCGCCGAGCGCGCGAAGCGGTCGGGGAACACCTGGTACATCACGGCGTCGTAGAGCCAGGACGGCGGCGCCGGGTGCGCCACCAGCGCGAAATCCTCGGCATCCAGCGTCTCGATGCGGTGAAGCCCGGTCTGGTTGAGCCACTCGACGGTGCCGTCCTCATGCTGCAGCATCCAGCGGTAGCCGTGGCGCGGGTTGCGCACGGCGACGGGGGCCTCCCACCAGTCCCAGCCGTCGGCCGCTCCGACGCGGGCGGCATCCGTCCATTCCGGTTCGTGGTCGGGATTCGACCGGGTGCGGACCGCCGCGAGCGGCCCATACCCGGAGGGCACCCTCAGGCGCACGAGCACGATGTCGCCGAGCGCGGGTGCGGAGTCGGACACGTACAGCGGCGAGCCGTCGTGGTGCGGAAGAAGCGCGGTCATCTGAGGCCTTCCATGAGACAGACGGCGGTGCCGCCTACGTTGCGAGATGGATGCGACGTGGTTGCACGGCGTGCGCCATGACAGAGCCCCTGGATTGTTCTTCAGTTATACGTGCGGTGCCGCGGTACGGCCGGATCTGCCGAGCGGCATCCGTCACTTCACGCTGCCGGCGGTCAGTCCGCCCACGATGTAGCGCTGCAGTGCGAGGAAGAGACCCACAGGGAGGATGGCCGCCAGGACGGCACCGGCCGCGAAGACGCTCCAGTTCTTGGAGAACTCGTCCGAGATGAACCGGTACAGGCCGACGGCGAGGGTCTGATTCTCGGGATCGATGAGGATCACGCTCGCCAGCACGAACTCGCTCGACGTGCCGATGAACGAAAGCAGCCCGACCACCGCGAGGATCGGCGCGACGAGTCGCAGGATGATGGTGAAGAAGATCCGGGCGTGCCCCGCACCGTCGATCTTGGCCGCCTCATCGATCGAGGACGGCACGGTGTTGAAGAACCCGTACATGAGGTACGTGTTCACGCCGAGCGCGCCGCCGAGGTACACCATGATCAGGCCGATGCGGCTGTTCAATCCGATGCTCGGGAAGATGTCGCCGATGGCGACCATGAGCAGGAAGATCGCCACCATCGCCAGCATCTGCGGGAACATCTGCACCACGAGCAGTGTCGTCAGTCCGAAGCGGCGCCCGGTGAATCGCATGCGCGAGAAGGCATAGGCCGCGAGCGCGCCCAGCAGCACGGTCCCAGCCGCCGTGACCAGGCCGATCACCAGCGTGTTGAGGAACCATGCGCCGTACGGGTGGTTCGGCATCCGGAACAGGTCGACGTAGCTGGAGATGTCGACGTTCGAGAACAGCGCGTTCGCGGTCAGCAGGGTGCCGCCCGGGTTGAGCGACGCCGAGAGCACGTACAGCAGCGGGAAGAGGGCGAAGACGGCGACGACGATGCCGACGATGTGGCGCCAGCCGGTCTCGCGGAAGTAGCGCTTGAAGGGGCGGCGCGGCTCCTTGCCGGCGCCGCGCGCCCCGGCGTCGCCGGTGACGATCGTCGACGTGCTGGTGAGCGCGCCGTGGTCGGGATCGCGGTCGAGGAGGTCGCGTGCGGCGGACGCACCGGGCTGCAGGGTGCTCATGTCAGTTCAGCTCCTCGAGTGCCTTGGTGCGTCGGAACGCGATCACCGAGATCGTGCCGACGAGCAGGAAGATGATGATCGAGAACGCGCTGGCCAAGCCGTAGTCGGACGTCGATCCGACGAACGCGACCTTGTAGACCATCGTGATGAGGATGTCGGTGGCACCGACGTTGACATCGGCCGTGACGTCGCGCGGACCTCCGCCGGTGAGCATGTAGATCAGGCTGAAGTTGTTGAAGTTGTAGGCGAACGATGCGATGAGCAGCGGAGCGACGGCCACGAACAGCAGCGGGAGCTTGATGTTGCGGAACACCTGCCATGCGCTCGCACCGTCGACGCGCGCCGCCTCCTGGAGGTCGTCCGGGATGGCCTGCAGGGCGCCGGTGCAGATGAGGAACATATAGGGGAATCCCAGCCACAGGTTCACCAGGATGATGCTGAATTTCGCCAGCCACTCGTTCGTGAGCCACGGCACGTCGGCGCCGCCGAACAGCACCACGTTGAGGAAGCCGAACTCCTGATTCATCATGCCGGCCCATACCAGGGCCGACAGGAACCCCGGGAACGCGTAGGGCAGGATCATGATGACCCGGTAGTACTTCTTGGACTTCATCCGCGGGTCGTTGAACACGATGGCCAGGAACAGTCCCAGCACGAACGTGGTCGCGACCGAGAGGAATGCGAAGACGAACGTCCAGATGAGCACCGTGAAGAACGGCGCGCGGATGGACTCCTCGGCGAACGCCCGCGCGAAGTTGTCACCCCCGACCCAGATCTGCCAGCCGGGAAGCAGCTCGGTGCCGTCCTCGGCGGTGAACGCTCCGGTTCCGATGTCGGAGTAGACCACGCCCGTCCGCGTGTCGGTCATCGTGTCGGCGGCCTCGTCGTAGACCAGGTTCGACACGTACACGTACGCCACCGAGCCATCGGGCGTGCGCAGTGCGCCGTCGTTCGGATCGTCGCTGAGCGGCACCGACATGTCGGCGATCGTCTCCTGATTGGCGACGATCTGCGCGAACCCGAGAGTGTTGTAGCCGGGCACGGAGACGGCCTTGCCGCCATCCATCTCGGCGTTGTCGACCGGCTCGAGCGGCCGCTCGACGCCGCCCAGCTGCACGTCGCCATCGGGATCGGTGACGAGGAACGAGAACTCGCCCAGCTGCTCCACGATGGTCAGCTCGTAGGCGGGCGAATCCTCCACCCGCTCCTGCGCCGACAGCATGAGCGCGTTGATCGCGCTCTCCTTCGTGCTGTTGTGGCCGGTGCCGTAGTTCGTGAAGGCGATGTAGCCGGTGTAGCCGGCCGCGAAGATCTGGAACACGAAGAGGAAGATCAGCCCCGGGACCAGGTACTTCCCGGGAAGGTGCCCGCGGCTGAAGTAGATCCAGTTGGCGAAAGCCGTGACGGCGAGCACGACGGCCGCGGGCACCCACTGCTCGCTCTGGACGAGCACGAGGGTCGAGTAGACCGCCAGCGCATCGACGATGCCCAGGGCCACGATCTTCAGCAGCACGACCTTCCAGCCGCCGCCGGCGGCTTCGGCCAGCCGCGCTGCGCGGGCCGCGCGCGGAGTCGGTTTCGGTTCGGCCGCGGCGTCGCGGTCATCCATGGTCGGCATCGTCATCGGCTACCCTCCGGTCGCATCGTATGGCGGGACGGGGTGCGGGGCGACACCCGAGGATGCCGCCCCGCGCCCGCATCAGCGTGCTACTTTCCGATCTCCGCCTGGATGTCGGAGGCCATCTTGGTCCACAGCGCGACCGGGTCGCCGCCCTGACCGTTGATGATCGCCGCCTCGGTCACACCCCAGAACTGCCACACGGCCCCCATCTCGGGGATGCTCGGCATCGGGACGGCGTTGGCGCCGACCTCGCCGAAGCCCGCGGTGATCGGGTCGGCCGCCACAGCCGCCTCGAATGCGGCAGTGAGTGCGGGAGCACGGCCACCCACCTCGTACAGTGCCGTCTGGACTTCCTCGCTGCCGATGTAATTGGTGAGGAACTCGTTGGCCGCGAGTCGGTTCTCGCTCTCGGCGCTCAGGAAGAAGCCCTGGACGCCTGCGAACGGCTGAGCCTCGCCGCCACCGGCCGAGGGGATGGGGTCGACGGCGATGTTGATGCCGGCCTCCTCAGCCGCCGGGACGTTCCACGGGCCGGTGAGGAAGAACGGCGCCTTGCCGGCGTTGAAGTTCTCGGTCGCCAGCTCGCCGGTGATGTTGGTGTTGAAGACGCCCGTGCCGGCTGCGCCCTGCGAAGCCAGCCACGTGGCGAACGCCTGGCCGCCCTCGTTGCCGATCTGCAGGTCCTCGGCGTTGTAGCTGCCGTCTTCGTTGGTGCCGAACACGGGGGCGCCGAAAGAGGTCTGGAACGGGTAGAGGTGGTACGGGTCCGCGGCCTCCGGGTCGAGCCCCACCAGGAGCGCGTATTCCGTACCCGCGGCCTGGCCCTTCGCGATCATGTCGTCGTAGCTGGTCGGCGCCTCGGGGACGAGGTCGGTGTTGCGCAGCAGTGCGATGTTCTCGATCGCGTACGGCACGCCGTACGTCTGGCCCTCGTAGCTCCACGCGTCGATGGCGACCTGCTCGAAGTCGCCCGCGCTGTCGCCGAGCTCGACGGGCGCCACGACGCCGTTGCTGACCAGCACGCCCAGCCAGTCATGGGCGCCCACCGCGATGTCGGGGCCCTCGCCGGTCGGCACCTGCTGCACGAACTGGTCGCGGATCTCGCCGAACTCCTTCTGAACCAGCTCGACCTCGACGCCGCTGTCCGCGGTGAAGTCCTCAGCCGCCTGCTCCAGGACGTCCGCACGGTCGGCGTCGACCCACACGGTGATCGACCCGGCGGACTCCTGCGAGTCTCCCCCGTTGTCACCGCCTCCGCCGCCGGCGCAGCCGACGAGAGTCAGGGACGAAACCGCGGCGATCGCGCCGAAAGCGGCGATCCTCCTCTTGTTCACCTTCATTGGTGTGTGCCTCTCTGAGTGCGGGTGCTTCGCAGCCTTCGACGCGGAAGGCTGCGGATGCTCGCCGATGACTGCAAGCGCTTACATTGTTACTCGCCACTGCAGGTTCTGGCAACTCGCCGAAGCGATCGATATCCCGCCGTGATGATCGGCACTGGTGTGGAACCGCTTGCATGGTGCCGACGGCACGTCGCGGCCCACCTCGGGATGCCGCCTGGCGGATCGGCTCGATAGACTCCGACCATGGCGGACTCGAGTTTTGACATCGTCAGCAAGGTCGACCACCAGGAGGCCGACAACGCGCTGAATCAAGCGCGCAAGGAGGTCGAGCAGCGCTACGACTTCAAAGGCACCGGCGCCTCGATCGAGTGGAGCGGCGAGGCGATCCTCATCAAGGCGAGCTCCGAGGAGCGCGCCAAGGCCGTGCTGGACGTGTTCCAGTCCAAGCTCATCAAGCGCGGGATCTCGCTGAAGAGCCTCGAATCCGGCGACCCGGTGGCCAGCGGCAAGGAGTACCGGATCACCTCCACACTGAAGAACGGCATCTCGTCCGAGGACGCCAAGAAGATCAGCAAGATCATCCGCGACGAGGGGCCGAAGTCGGTCAAGTCGCAGATCCAGGGCGACGAGCTGCGGGTGCAGTCCAAGAGCCGCGACGACCTGCAGGAGGTGCAGCGTCTGCTCAAGGCCGCCGACCTCGACGTCGATCTCCAGTTCATCAACTACCGCTGACACGGCTTCCCTGACCGTGTCTCGCTCGTTTCGTCGCAGGGCGGTCCGCACCGCGCGGCGATGAGCTACGAGTGCGCCAAGGAGACGGGCCGTGCGCGTCACCGCACGGCCCGTCGTTCCCCGCTACTTGTTCCCGCGCGTTGCGGTTCCCACTCCGGTGCTGCTGGCGAACGCGCCGTCGCCGCTGTACTCGACGGTGACGGTGCCGACTCCGAGGCTGGCAGGGATGGCCAACTTCGCGGTCCCGCTCTTCAACGTGATGGCTTCGCCGACCGGCTGCCCGTTGAGGAAGAACTGCACAGTGCCAGTGGGAACCTCCGCCCCTTCCGTCCACGGCGAGACCGTGGCGGTGAATGCCCGACCGGTGTTCGAGACCTCGGTCGTCGAGTACTTCAGTCCATAGCCGAAGGCGTATTCATTGCCGGCGGCGTCGACGAAGTCGTACTCGAACGTCTCTGCATAGGAGGGGACGTCCGAGGCATTCTGCTGGACGGCGCCGAGGTCCTTCGGCAGACCCCACGGCAGCTTGCCGCTCGGGTCGAATTCACCGCGCACGAGGCCGAGCAGGGCGTCGGTGCGCGTATTGAACGAAGTGACGATCGCGTCCGCCTGGGCCTCGATGTTGTCGATCAGCCACGGATTGGTGGCGTTCAGCACGACGATGTTCGTGTCGACCTGGGACTGAACCGCATTGATCCGGTCGACATCGATGCGGGTGTCCTCGTTGAGGCCAAGCACGACCGACGGCGGGCTGCCGAGCGTGTCGTCACGATTCCAAGCGAGCGAAGGCACGACCCAAAGCAGCGAATGGGTCGCTTGTGCCGGGTTGTCGACGAGCTCGACCTCGGGCCACAGCTCGGCGACGGACTGGCGGACCGCCGTGGTCTGCTCGGCCTGCTGGTCGCGGCGGAAGACCTCGATGTACAGCTTGACGTCCGACTCCTCCGCCGCCGTGATGGGCAGCGGTGCCGATGCCCACTGCTCGGCGCCGCCGTTGCGCAGCAGCACGAGCGACTTGCGGTGAGCCTCGTTCGCGCGAGCCTGGGACTCGACGCTGTCGCCGATGGCCTGAGCTTCGGCGGGGTCGGTGTAGGGGTCCTCGAAGAGCCCGAGGTCGAAGATCTCCGCCAGCAGGAACGAAACGGACGTGTCGATCTTGGATTCGGCGACAAGCCCCGTGTTGACGGCGTTGACTACCTCGGTCGGGTCGGCCCCACCCGAGAACATGTTGGTCCCCGCGTTGATAGCCTTCGCGTACTGCTCCGCTAGCGTGAGGTCCTTGACCCCCCAGTTCTCACTGCCGACCGCGCCGGTGTCGGAGTTGACGTATCCCTGGAAGCCGAGCTCCTCTCGAAGGAGACCGGTGATCATCCGCTCGTTGAAGGCCATGCCGACCTCCTCGAACTGCTGGGTTGGGCTGAACCACAGGTGCTGCGGCAGCTGTTCGGCGGTGCCATCGTTCTCCGGCCGCGCGTAGTAGGGCATGATCGAGCTGGTGCCGGCCTCGATCGCCGCGCGGAACGGCGGAAGGTGGTACTCGAAGAGGCTGCCGGCCGTCGGGTACTCATTGGTCTGCCCCCACTCGAAGTGCGGGTCCGTGCCCTCGACTCGGGGCCCACCGCCCGGGAAGTGCTTCGTCGTCAGAGCTACGCTCGTCGGCCCGAGATCTTCGCCTTGGAACCCCTCGACGACCGCGGAGATCATGTCGGACGCGAGGTCGGCGTCTTCGCCGAAGGTCCCGTTCGCCCGGGTCCATCGAGGCTCGGTCGCCACGTCGGCCATGTACATGTATCCCTTGTGGATACCGACTGCCCGCCATTCACGGGCCGCGATCTGTGCGAACTCCTTGACCAGGGCGGGATCGTTCGTCGCGCCGAGGCCGGGCTCGCTCGGCCAGTCGGACAGCTGCCCGCCGGCTGCTTCGGCGTGTCCGGCGATCGACTCCGCGGCAACGTGGTTGCGGGGGTTGGATGCCATGACATTGGGAATACCCAGGCGTGTGCC
>NZ_JBNHGA010000011.1:0-158684 GCF_059090765.1 Arthrobacter sp. Cza30
GGTGGTGGAACCCCCCCCTCGGGGCCCGGCCGGGGCGGGGGGGGGTGCCCCCAACTGGGGCCCCCCCCCCGTCGCCGGTGGGGATGGTGGCTGCGGGCCAGTGTCAGGCCAGGAGCGTGGGCTTGAGCTGCTGCAACCGGCCCAGCAGACCGTTGACGAAGGACGGCGACTCGTCCGTCGACAGAGTCTTGGCCAGCTCCACGGCCTCGCTGACCGCTACGCCGTCGGGGACGTCGTCGTTGTAGAGCAGTTCCCAGGAGCCGACCCGCAGGATGATGCGGTCCACCGCGGGCATCCGTTCCAGCGTCCAGCCCTGGGCGTAGGTGGACAGGAACTCGTCGATCGTCGGCTGGAGCGCGGCGACGCCCTCCACGATCTGCGCGGTGTAGGGGTTGATCACCTGGTCGGTGTTGCCGCGACCGGCCAGCGCCTCGGCGGCGGACACGCCGCGCTGTTCGGCTTCAAAAAGGACGTCGACGGCCCTGCGGCGGGCTTTGCCGCGGGCAGAAGTGGGAGCACTCACTAGTCGTTGACTCGTCCCAGGTAGTCGCCGGTGCGGGTGTCGACCTTGACCTTGGTGCCGGTCTCCAGGAACAGCGGAACCTGGATCTGGTAGCCGGTCTCCACCGTGGCGGGCTTGGTGCCGCCGGTGGAACGGTCGCCCTGCAGGCCGGGCTCGGTGTAGGTGATCTCCATGACCACGGAGGCGGGCAGCTCGATGTAGAGCGGGATGCCGTCGTGCATGGCGATGTTGACCTTGATGTTTTCCAGCAGGAAGTTCTCGTCGTCGCCGACCACCGGGCCGGGAACGGTGACCTGGTCGTAGTCCTGGACGTCCATGAAGACGAAGTCGTCGCCGTCCTTGTACAGGTAGGTGTAATCGCGGCGGTCAACCGTGGCGGTCTCGATCTTCAGGCCGGCGTTGAACGTCTTGTCCTGGATCTTGCCGCTGACGACATTCTTGATCTTGGTGCGCACGAACGCGCCGCCCTTGCCCGGCTTCACGTGCTGGAACTCAATGACGTTCCACAGCTGGCCGTCCAGCTTCAGCACGGTGCCGTTCTTGATGTCGTTGGTCGTGGCCACAGTTTCACTTTCGTCGATGATGGCGGGCCGCGGGCGGAAAGTCCGCCCGGCCCGGAGCGAAGTCCAGCAGACATTCTACCTGCTGGCGGGTTGCCTGACCGAAGCGCGGCCCTGCGGATGGGCTGGCCGCCCCTTGGCGCGGAGCGGCTGTGGCGGCCGGCAACGCCAGCCGCTGCCGCGGACAGGGTGGGCGGTCGCGTCCCACGTTTAGCCCTAACGTCCCACGTCTTGGCAGCGTAAAGGGCCCTGACGTTCGGCGATGTCCGGGCCCGCCGGCCAAACGTGGGAGCGAACGCAAGGCGCGCGGGACCCTACGCGCGCGGGACCCCTGCACCGATTGGGGCGCTGGATCTCCGGTGGGGCGCTGCTCTCCGGCCGTACGGCCCAACGTGTCCACGTTCCGCGGGAATTGTCCAACTCTTGGAGGCGCCCAAGCTCCTGACCTGCGGAAACGCCGGCCGCCCTGCCAAAAGGTGGACAGCACGGCGTCGAAAGCCTCCGGCACCACGCGGCGTCCGGCGCTACTCGGCGATCTCCTGGTAGGCGGCGAACAGCAGCGAGGTGTCCGGAACTTCCAGGATCCCGGGCTTGGCCAGGCCGTCCAGCACCACGAACCGCAGCAGGTCGCCGCGGGCCTTCTTGTCCCGCTTCATCCCATCCAGCAGCGCGGCCCAGCGGTCGCGGCGGTAGGTCACGGGCAGTCCGAGCGACGTCAGGATCGCCTGGTGCCGGTCGGCGGTGGCGTCGTCCAGCCGGCCCACCATCCGGGACAGCTCGGCGGCAAAGGCCAGGCCGATCGAAACGGCCGCGCCGTGGCGCATCTGGTAGCGCTCTGCAAGCTCGATCGCGTGGCCGAGGGTGTGCCCGTAATTCAGGAACTCCCGGCGTCCCGACTCGCGCAGGTCGGAGGAGACTATTTCGGCCTTGACCCGGATGGACCGCTCGATGATCTCCCGCAGCTGCGGCGTGCCGGCGGTGCTGGCGGCCTTGGGGTCGGCCTCGATCACCTCCAGGATGGCCGGGTCGGCGATGAAGCCGCACTTGACGGCTTCGGCCAGACCGGTGACCAGTTCGTTGGGCGGCAGTGTCTGCAGCGCGTCCAGGTCGGCCAACACCGCGGCCGGCGGATGGAACGCGCCCACCAGGTTCTTGCCCTCGGCGGTGTTGATGCCGGTCTTGCCTCCCACCGCGGCGTCCACCATGCCCAGCAGGCTGGTGGGGATGTGCACCACCTTGACGCCGCGCAGCCAGGTGGCGGCCACGAAGCCGGCCACGTCGGTAACCGCGCCGCCGCCCACGGCCACGATGGCATCCGAGCGGGTGAAGTCGTTCTGTCCGAGCACCTGCCAGCAGAACGAGGCCACCTGGATGTGCTTGCCCTCCTCGGCGTCGGGAATTTCGGCGGTCAGCGCCTCCAGCCCGTTGGCGGCCAGGTCCTCGCGCACCGCGTCGCCGGTGGCTCGCAGCGCGCGCGGGTGGATCACGAGGACCTTGCGGACCCGCTCCCCCAGCACCTGCGGCAGGCGGCCCAGCAGCGCGTGGCCGACGACGACGTCGTACGCCTCCTGGGGCGTGTTGCCGGTGACCGGGATGGTGGTTGCCTCGGCGGTGTTGCTCACGGTTCGTGCCTTTCATCAAGCAGTTGTCTCAGTTCGGCCAGCAGTTGCTGCTGTGATTTGCCGCGGGTGTCCAGCACCAGGTCCGCCAGCCGCTCGTAGACCGGCCGGCGTTGTCCAAAGGTCTCGACCCAGCGGCCCACGGGGTCGCCGGCCAGCAGCGGCCGGCCGGTGTCCTTGATGATGCGCGGGCGCACGGTATCCACGTCGATGTCCAGGAAAACCACGGTGCAGTTGCCCAGCAGCTGCTGCGTGCCGGTGTCCAGGATGGCGCCGCCGCCCAGCGACACCACGGCGGGCGGCCGGCCCGCGGCGAGCAGTGCCGCCACTTCGCGGGCCTCGAGCTCGCGGAAGGCGTGTTCGCCCATCGAGGTGAAAATGGCGGAAATGGGACCGTGCCGTTCGACGAGCCGCTTGTCGCTGTCGGCGAAGGCGAGGCCGTGCCGGCTGGCGAACTGGCTGCCCAACGTCGATTTGCCGGACGCCATCGGGCCGATCAGGACCAGGTGGCGCCGCAGCTGGAGCGGCTGCCCGGCTGCCATTAGCGGCCGATCGAATCCAGCGACTCCGGGATCGCCGCCAGGTAGGACCGGAGGTTGCGTGCCGTCTCACTCACGGAGTCGCCGCCGAACTTCTCGGTCACGGCCTCCGCCAGTACCAGGGCCACCATGGCCTCGGCGACGACGCCGGACGCCGGCACCGCGCAGACGTCGGACCGCTGGTGGTGGGCCTTGGCCGGCTCTCCGGTGGTGACGTCGATGGTGGACAGCGCGCGGGGCACCGTGGCGATCGGTTTCATGGCCGCCCGGACGCGCAGGGTCTCCCCGATGCTCATGCCGCCCTCGATGCCGCCGGCCCGGTTGCTGGCCCGCACGATCGTGCCGTCGTCGTCGCGGACGATCTCGTCGTGGGCTTCCGATCCGCGGCGGGCGGCGGTGAGGAAGCCGTCGCCGACCTCCACGCCCTTGATCGCCTGGATTCCCATCAAGGCGGCGGCCAGGCGGGCGTCCAGCCGGCGGTCCCAGTGCACGTAGCTGCCCAGTCCGGGCGGCAGGCCGTAGGCCAGAACCTCGACCACGCCGCCGAGGGTTTCGCCGTCCTTGTGCGCCTGGTCCACCTCCAGCACCATGGCCTCGGACGTCTCGGCGTCGAAGCAGCGCAGCGGATCTTCGTCCAGTGCCAGGACATCGCCCGGCCCGGGAAGCGGGCAGCCTTCGGGTACGGAGACCCGGCCGACCGCGGTGGTGTGGCTGACCAGCCGGATGCCCAGCGCGGCGAGGAATTTCGCGGCCACGGTTCCCAGGGCCACGCGGGCCGCGGTCTCCCGGGCGCTGGCCCGTTCCAGCACGGGGCGGGCTTCGTCGAAGCCGTACTTCTGCATGCCGGTGAAGTCGGCGTGGCCCGGCCGGGGCCGGGTGAGCGGGGCGTTGCGGGCCAGGTCCGCCAGGGCCGCCGGATCCACCGGGTCGGCGGACATGACGGTTTCCCACTTGGGCCATTCGGTGTTGGCGACCTCGATGGCCACCGGGCCGCCCTGGGTCAGGCCGTGGCGGACGCCGCCCACCAGGGTGACCTGGTCCTTTTCGAACTTCATCCGGGCGCCGCGGCCGTAGCCAAGACGCCGCCGGGCCAGGGCATCCTGGACCTCGGCCGCGGTCAGTTCGACGCCGGCAGGGACGCCTTCGATAATGCCTACCAGGGCCGGACCATGGGATTCACCGGCGGTTAACCAACGCAACATGGATTCAATACTGCCATGCCTCGGCGGGCTGTTTAGCGCCGCGGTGCACCTACCGCGTCACACATCACATTTGTGACTTCGGCGGCGTCGGTGAAGCGGTCGCCGGCGAACAGGCGCACCTGTTCCACGGCCTGGTAGATGAGCATTTCCAAACCATGGACCACCGACCCGCCGTGGCGCTGCCAGACGGCTGCCAGGTCGCTGGGCCAGGGATCGTAGGCGACGTCGAGCAGCACGCGTCCCCTCCGGTCCGTCCCGGCCTCCGCCGCCAGCTCCGCGGCCAGGGGATCGGCGGCGCGCGGCGGCAGCGTGCAGACCACCGTCCCGGCCTGCCGAAGGGCGGCGGCCGCCTGGTCCCAGCCGGCCACCCGCAGCGGCAGGCCGAGGTGGCGGGCGATGCCTTGCACGCCGCCGGCGTTGGCCGGATTCCGCAGGCACAGGGTCACCTCGGACGGTTTCAGGTCCGCCAACGCGGCGGCGGCCGCGGCGGCGGTGCCGCCGCCGCCGAGGATCACCGCCGGCTCGCCCTCTGCGACGCCGCCGTGCCGCAGCGCGCCGACGATGCCGGCCACGTCGGTGTTGTGGCCGGAGAGCGTCACGCCTCCCCCGCCGTCGTACTCGGGAACCACGGTGTTGAGCACTCCCAGCAGGTCCACCAGTTCGCTGACCCGGTCCATCTGGCCGACCATGGCGGCCTTTAACGGCATGGTCACCGACAGCCCGGCCCAGTCCCGCTCGGCGCGCAGGTTTCGGACGAACTGCGGCACGCGGTCCGCCGTGAGATCGATGGCCCGGTAGCTGCAGTCGAAGCCGATCAGCTCATAGGCGGCGCGGTGCAGGGCCGGCGACCGGGAATGGTCGATCGGATGGCCGAGCACCGCCGCCTGGTACTGCCGGGAAGCGGGCCGCGTGCCGGCCGGCACGCCGTCCGCGGGACGGTCGGTCAGCTGCACCGGCCCTCTTCCTGCTCGCTGCACCACTGCTGGTATTCCTTGGTGTACGCGTTGTGCTCTGCCAGTGTCTCGGCGAACTTGGTCTCGCCGGTGTCCAGGTTGACCGTCACCCAGTAGTAGTAGGGGACGTCGGCCGGGTTGGCGGCCGCGTCGATGGCAGGTCCGCCGGGCGAGTTGATCGGCCCGGCCGGCAGCCCGGTGTGCGCGTACGTGTTGTACGGATTGGACTTGTCGGCCTTTTCCTCGGGCGTGATGTCGTAGCCCTTCCGGCCCAGGCCGTACGTGACCGTGGCGTCGGACTGGATCAGGCCGTTCGTTTCGGTGTTGTCGGGCTTCAGCCGGTTCTGGATGGCCCCGGCCACCTTGGCGTAGTCGGCCTCGCCGGCCTCGGCTTCGATGATGCTGGCGATGGTCAGCACCCGGAACTGATCCTGCGGATCGCTGATGCCGTCCGCGGTCAGCCGCTCCTTGGTGTTGGCGACCAGTTCGGCGATGATGTCCTCCGCGGTCGCATCGAGCGGCCAGCGGTACTCCCCGGGGAACAGGTAACCGTCCAGGTTCCGTGCGTCTTCGGGCAACCCGAACTGCTGCGGTTTCTTGGCCAGCTCCGCGAACTCGGAGACCGGAATCTTCGTGCCCTTGCTCAGGGCGTCGAACACCTCGTCCTGCCGCCAGGTGCGGTTGATGGCAACGTAGGAAACCTTCTCCCCCACGTCCGCGAGCAGGATGGCGGCCGCGTCCGCGGCCGGAAGCTTGTACTGCATCTGGTAGTCGCCGGGCTGGACCTCGCGGCCGTTCGCCTGGCTGGCCAGCTCGCCCAGGAAGATCTCGCTGTTGGAGACGATGTCCTGCTCCACCAGTGAACCGGCGATGGCCAGCGGACCCGCGCCTTGTTCCACGGTGAAGGTCACCTGCCCCTCCCCGGGGCCGGCGTAGTCTTCCGGGCCGCCGCCCATGCCGAGCAGGTTCTGCAGGAACAGCACGACGCCGACCAGGCCGGCGGCGAAGACGGCGAACACCACCAGCATGATCGTGTTGCGCCGGCGGCGGGCGCGCTGCTTGCTGCGGGGCGGGCCCTTGCGGCCCGGCGCCGGTTCTTCCTCGAAAAAGTCCAGCCGGCCGTCGTGGTAGACCTGTCCGTCGTCCTCGTACACGACGCCGTCGTCGGCCGCGTCCCAGTTTTGCTCCGCGTCGCCGTCCGCGGCGGGAACCTGCTGGTGGACGACGGTGGCCGGTTCCGGTTCCTGCCAGGCGGCGGCCGGTTCGTCCCCGAGGCCCGGTTCCGGCTCGGTCCAACCGGCGGCGGCCGGCGCCTCCCCGACGCCGGCCTCCGGCTCGTACCGAGCGGGGGCGACGGGAGCCGCGGGCGCGGCAGGCTGGGCGGGCGGAGAAGGCCATGCCTCGTCCGCGGGCGCTTCCTCCCATTCGGGTACGGCGTCGTCGTCCCAATACGGCGGGACGGTGTCGTCGAAGCGCGGATCGGCGGCCTGGCGGCCGCGTGCGGCGCGCCGGGACGGCAGGTTGTTCCAGTCGTCGGGGTGCTTGCTCATGTCCCGGGGTCCCCGCTTCGGTCATGTCCGTGCGAAATCGTCGGCTCCTCATGGCTGGCAGCCGGCACATGGCTGCCGGCGGGCGGTGCGACAGGTGTCCCCACGTCCTGCCCTTGGGCCCGTTGCATGTCAATAGCCTGCTGCAGTATACCCACTGCGGCTACCTGATCAACTACTTTACGATGTTGACGTGTATCCATACCAGCCTCCCGCAGTCCGCGATGTGCCGCCACGGTCGTCAGGCGCTCGTCGATCAGGTTGACCCGGGCGTCCGACCCCGCCCCGGCCAGCGCTGCGGCCAGCTTCCGGGCGTAATCGCGGGCCATTTCGGTGGAGGCAGAGTCGCCGCCAGAAAGGGTCCGCGGCAGCCCCACGAACACCTGCACGGCGTCCCGCTCGGCGGCCTCACGCACCAGGACCCTGACGTCGCTGTCTTTCTTGGCATCGCGCTTCAGGGTGCGCACCGGGGTGGCCAGGATCCCGTCCGGATCACAGCTGGCCACGCCCACGCGCACCGCGCCGACGTCGACACCAAGCTTGGTGCCGCGCGGATAATCGGGAACAGACACCGGATACCCTAGCGGTTGGCGACCGCGGCCGTCACGGCGGCCAGTGCCTCGTCGATCTTGGTGGCATCGGACCCGCCGCCCTGCGCGACGTCGTCCTTGCCGCCGCCTCCGCCGCCCAGTACTCCGGCGGCGGTCTTGACCAGGGCGCCGGCCTTGACACCGGCGGCACGGGCGGCCTCGTTGGTGGCCACCAGGATCAGGGGCCGGCCGTTGGCCACGCCCGTCATCGCCACGGTGACCGGGTCGGAGCCCAGCCGCGTCCGCAGGTCCAGGGCCAGGCTGCGCAGGTCGTCCGCGCCGCTGAGTTCGCCGGCATGGTGCGCCAGCAGCCGGACCCCCGCCACGTCCTGAGCCTGGGCCACCAGCGAGGCGGCCGAGGCGGCGAGCTGTTCCTTGCGGAGCTTGTCCAGCTCCTTCTCCACGGACTTGAGCTTGGCCAGGGTGGCGGAAATCCGCTCGGGCAGCTGTGCCCCCGGCACCTTCAGCATTTCGGAGAGTTCGTTCACCAGCGCGCGCTCGGCGGCCATGTGGCGGAAGGCCTCCATGCCCACGAACGCCTCCACGCGCCGGTTGCCCGAACCCACCGATGCCTCGCCCAGCAGGGTCAGCGAACCGATCTGCGAGGTGGCCTCCACATGGGTGCCGCCGCAGAGTTCGCGGGACCACGCGCCGTCGATCTCCACCACGCGCACGGTGTCCCCGTAGGCCTCGCCGAACAGCGCCATGGCGCCCAGCTCGCGGGCCTGGGCCAGCGGCATGACGCGGGTCTGGACCTCGAAGTTGTTGCGGATGGCCAGGTTCGAGACCTCTTCGACCTCCGCCTTGGCGGCGTCGGAGAGGCCCTCGCCCCAGGAGAAGTCGAAGCGAAGGTAGCCGGCTTTGTTGAAGGAACCGCGCTGCAGCGCCTCCGGGCCCAGGATCTGGTGCAGGGCGGCATGGATGATGTGCGTGCCGGTGTGCGCCTGCTCGCCGGCCTGGCGGCGCTGGGCGTCGACGGCAGCCTGCACCGTGGCGCCGGAGGGCAGTTCGCCCTCGCGCACCACGGCCTTGTGCACGCTCAGGCCCTTGACGGGCTTCTGCACGTCGAGCACCTCGACCACGAACCCGTCGCCGGTGATCAGCCCGACGTCCGCGGCCTGGCCGCCGGCCTCGGCGTAGAACGGGGTGGCGTCGAGCACCAGTTCGATTTCCTCGCCCTGGCCGGCGAAGCCGCGCACCTCGCCGCCGCGGACGATGCCGCGCACCGTGGATTCGGTGGTGAGTTCGTCGTAGCCGGTGAAGACGGTCTCGCCGTCGCCGAGCATCTCGCGGAAGACTGTCACGTCGGCGTGGCCCAGCTTTTTGCCGCGAGCGTCGGCCTGGGCGCGCTCGCGCTGTTCGGCCATCAGCGTGCGGAATCCGGCCTCGTCCACCTGCAGGCCGGCTTCCTCGGCCATCTCGAGGGTCAGGTCGATCGGGAAGCCGTAGGTGTCGTGCAGGGTGAAGGCGTCCTCGCCGGAAATCGGCTTGGCGGCGGCCTTGGATTCCTTCACGGCCTCCTCGAGCCGGGCGGTGCCGGAGGCAATGGTGCGCAGGAACGCCTTCTCCTCCGCGTAGGCAATCCGGCTGATGCGCTCGAAGTCCTCGGCCACTTCCGGGTAGGTGCCCTTCATCGCGTCCCGGGAGACCGGCAGCAGGTCCGGCAGGCAGGCGCGTTCCACGCCGAGCAGGCGCATGGCGCGAACCGCCCGGCGGATCAGCCGGCGCAGCACGTAGCCGCGGCCCTCGTTGGAGGGGGTCACGCCGTCGGAGATCAGCATCAGGGACGAGCGGATGTGGTCGGCGACCACGCGCATGCGCACATCGTCGCCGTGGTGCGGGTCGTCGTCGGACTCGGCGCTGGTGTACTCCTTGCCGGAGATTTCCGCGGCCTTGTCCAGCACGGGGCGGACCTGGTCCGTCTCGTACATGTTCTCCACGCCCTGCAGGATCATCGCGAGGCGTTCCATGCCCAGGCCGGTGTCGATGTTCTTCTGCGGCAATTCGCCCAGGATCTCGAAGTCTTCCTTGCCGATGCCGGCGCCGCGCTGGTACTGCATGAAGACCAGGTTCCAGATTTCGATGTAGCGGGTCTCGTCGGCGATCGGGCCGCCCTCGATCCCGTACTCCGGGCCGCGGTCGTAGAAGATTTCCGAGCAGGGGCCGGCCGGTCCGGGCTGCCCGGTGGACCAGTAGTTGTCCTTCTTGCCGGACTTTTGGATCCGTTCGGCCGGAACGCCCACCTGGTCGCGCCAGATGGCCAGTGCTTCCTCGTCCTCTTCGTAGACGGTGATCCAGAGCTTCTCCGGCGGCAGGCCGTAGCCGCCCTGCTCCACCGGGCTGGTCAGCAGTTCCCAGGCCATCGCGATGGCCTGTTCCTTGAAGTAGTCGCCGAAGGAGAAGTTGCCGCACATCTGGAAGAACGTGCCGTGCCGGACGGTCTTGCCGACCTCTTCAATGTCCGCGGTGCGGATGCATTTCTGCACGCTGGTGGCGCGCGGGTACGGCGGCGTCTCGCGGGCGGTCAGGTACGGGATGAACGGCACCATGCCGGCCACGGTGAACAGCAGCGAGGGATCCGGCGACACCAGGGACGCGGAGGGGACCACGGAATGGCCCTTCTTCTCGAAGAAGTCGAGCCAGCGGCGGACAATCTCATGGGATTTCATGGTGCCTGTGTCTTACCTTCCGGGGTGCAATACGGTTGTGGGCGCCGGGCTGCGGCTTCGGTGACCGTAAAAAAACTTATCGCTTGCGGACGTCGTCGGCGGAATCGATGCCCAGGGCCAGGCGCAGGTCGGTTTCACGTTCCTGCATGCCGTCGCGGACCGCGTCGGCGAAGTTGGCTACGGAGTCGGCCACCTGCGCCAGGGCGCGGTTCAGACCCGCCGGGCCCAACGCCTCACGCGTTTGGGACACCTTGCGTACCGCGAGCACGCCGATCGCCACGCCGGCGGCCATCCAGATCATTCGCTTCATGTCGGTTCCTCTTTCCGGTCAGCGGCCGCGGCGGCGCTTGCCCTCGGGCGCGCCCTTGCCGGCGGAATTGAAGGCGCTGCGCACGCCGTAGGAGAAGGCGGCCACCTTGATCAGGGGCGAGCCCAGGGTCGCGGAGACCAGCGAGGTCAGGGCCGACAGGTTGGCGGAGGCGTCCGAGACATGGTTGGAGATCCCGTCGACCTTTCTGAGCTGATCGTTGGTGGTGCTCACCGTGGTGGTGACTTCGCCGATCAGCGGGGTGGTGCCGTCGCTGATTTCCCGGATAGCCTGGCGCAGTTCGTCAAACACCTTGCCGAGCTTCCAGACCGGTATGGCCAGCAGGGCCACCAGCACCGCGAACACGCCCGCGGCAATCAGACCGGCGATATCTCCACCTGACATGGGCTCAAACGCTCCTCATTGTTGGTTCTTGGCGTACTCCGGGTTCCGCGCGCAGCGTGGGCGGGCCATCTGCTGCTTGGGTCCGGGCTAACGACGGCGGGGCGCACCTTGACGCAGGCACCGTTCCGCCACTGACAACACCTTACCTACTGAACAGCCCGCGGCGATGCCGCGGGCTGTTCTGCGCCGGCCCCGCGCACGGGGACGGCATCTCGCAGGTGCGGTCCCGGGGTTTCACCCCCGGGACAACGGGCCTAGCGAGCGTAGTATTCGACCACCAGCTGCTCTTCGCAGGTCACGGGGACCTCGGAGCGCTTGGGGCGGCGGACCAGGCGGGCCTGCAGCTTCTCCAAAGCGACGTCCAGGTACGCCGGAACGTTGGGGAGCACGTCGCGGTGAGCGCCGGCAGCTGCCACCTGGAACGGGGGCATCTTCTCGGAGCGCTCGTGGACGTGGATCAGCTGGCCTTCGGAAACGCGGAAGGACGGGCGGTCCACGCGCTTGCCGTCGACCATGATGTGGCGGTGCACCACCAGCTGGCGGGCCTGGGCAATCGTGCGGGCAAAGCCGGCACGCAGCACCAGTGCGTCAAGACGCATTTCCAGCAGCTCGATCAGGTTTTCACCGGTCAGGCCGGCGGTGTTGCGGGCTTCCTCGAAGACACGGGTCATCTGTGCTTCGCGGATGCCGTACTGGGCACGCAGACGCTGCTTCTCGCGCAGACGTACGGCGTAGTCACTGTCCTGCTTGCGGCGGGCGCGTCCGTGCTGGCCGGGGCCGTACGGACGACGCTCCATGTACTTCTCAGCCTTGGGCGTCAGGGCAATGCCAAGGGCACGCGAAATGCGGACCTTGCGGCGGGCTCGTGTGTTGTTAGCCACGATGTCCTTCCAGTTATGTGCGGTGCAATGGTTTGCTGGCCTCCATGTATCGGAGAGCGTTGGTCAACCGCTACCTTCAGCTACAGTCCGTTCGCGGCACGCGTCTGGCCCCACCTCTGATGTGATCCGGGGATTTGACGGCGCGTGAAGAACGGCTTGCCAGTCAGCCAACCATTCTAGCAGCAGCTCGGGTTGCTGCCGCACGCGTGTGCCCTGGCTGGTGTGGCTATCTGAAAGTCTCGAGCGCTACGCCCACAAATGCCACGACTCCCAGGCACATGTAGATGAAGCCCATGAACCTTATCGTCGGAACATCGGCGAAGGTGAAGCCCTCCCGCGGTATTCCTTTGCTCTCCTTGTGCATGCGGGACCAAGCACTGGCCACACCATTGACATCCCTGAAGATGCAGAGACCCAAGAGAAAGAATGAGAGTCCGACGGCCCCGAAAACGAGCAGCACCAGCCACCCCGGACCCTTGAGTAAAGCAACGACAAAGCTAAGGAGGAAGAACCCAAGCGAACACAGGAAGAGGGCCTTCGCCGGCTGGGGCATCTCGAAGACTTGGCGTTTGATGAGTCGGATCGTTCTGATGGCTCCTCCTTCAGTTGAGGAAAGCACGGAGAACTCTGCCCCTTCCGAGTCCCCCAGGTGCCTCGAGGGTACGGTTGGCGCGGCTTCGCCACATGCAACATCCTGTGTGTATTCACCCTTGTATGTACATAGGGCCCGTCAGGCCGTCACCTTCGTAACGTCGTAGGCGGCGCTCTTGTTGAGTTTGTTCCGCTCCCCTCGCCGGCTTCCGGCCGCCGCAGTTCGTGAGGCGGGGCGGCTTTTTGCCTAGGCTGGGTCCATGCGAGCCATTTTGCAGCGCGCCAGCCGCGCCAGCGTCAGTGTCGACGGCGCCGTGGTTGGCGCCCTGCCCGGTCCCGGACTGGTGGTGCTGGTCGGCGCCACCCATACCGACACCCCTGACGACGCCGTGGCGCTGGCGCAGAAGACCTGGCAGCTGCGGATCCTCGACGGCGAGAAATCCTGCGCCACGGCCGGCGCCCCGCTGCTGGTGGTCAGCCAGTTCACCCTGTACGCCGATACCCGCCGCGGCCGGCGGCCGTCCTGGTCCGCGGCCGCCCCGGCGGCGGTCGGCGAACCCTTGGTGGAGGACTTCGTGGCGGCGCTGCGGGTGCTCGGCGCGCAGGTGGAAACCGGCGTGTTCGGCGCGATGATGGAGCTGGAGCTGGTGAATTCGGGCCCGTTCACCGTCAGCCTGGACACCGAGGACTTCGGCAAGCCGCGCCGCGATTAGGGCGTGCACGGCCGGGCACCGCCGTCGTTATTCGCCGCGGATGATCTTCCGCAGCCGGTCCACCCGGGCGGAAATCTCCCGTTCGCCGCCGTTGGTGGTCGGTTCGTAATAGTTCCGGCCCACCAGGTCGTCGGGGGCGTACTGCTGGGTGGCGATCCCGTGCGGGGCGTCGTGCGAGTACACGTACCCCTTCCCGTGGCCCATGCCCTTCGCGCCGGCGTAGTGGGAGTCGCGCAGGTGCACGGGAACGCCCTGGCCGCGTCCGGCGCGCACGTCCGCCACTGCCGCGTTGATCGCCAAGTAGCAGGCCGGCGACTTCGGTGCGGTGGCGATGTGGACCACGGCCTGGGCCAGCACCAGCCGGGCCTCGGGCATGCCGATCAGCTGCACGGCCTGGGCCGCGGCGACGGCCGTCTGCAGCGCGGTGGGGTCGGCCATGCCGACGTCTTCGGACGCATGGACTACGATCCGGCGGGCCACAAACCGCGGGTCCTCCCCCGCCTCCAGCATCCGGGCCATGTAGTGCAGCGCCGCGTCCACGTCGGAACCGCGCATCGACTTGATGAAGGCGCTGGTGATGTCGTAGTGCTGGTCGCCGGCCCGGTCGTAGCGCAGCGCGGCACGGTCCATGGCCCGCTCGGCGTGCGCGAGCTCGACGAGGACCGGGGCGCCGTCCTCGCCCGTCCCGCCGGACTCGCCCCAGGCCACTCCCGCGGCGGCCTCCAGCGCGGTCAATCCGCGGCGCGCATCGCCGGCGGCCAGCCGCACGAGGTGTTCCAGCGCCTCGTCGCTCAGGGCCACGCGCCCGGCCAGCCCGCGCTCGTCCGCCACGGCCCGCACCAGCAGGGCCCCGATGTCGTCGGCGGTCAGCGGCTGGAGCGTCAGCAGCAGCGAGCGGGACAGCAGCGGCGAGACCACGGAGAACGACGGGTTTTCGGTGGTCGCGGCGACCAGCACCACCCAGCGGTTCTCGACGCCGGGCAGCAGCGCGTCCTGCTGCGCCTTGTTGAAGCGGTGGATCTCGTCCAGGAACAGCACGGTGGTGATCCGGTGCAGGTCGCGTGCGGTCAGGGCCTCGTCCATCACCCGGCGCACGTCCTTGACGCCGGCGGTGATGGCGGAGAGCTCCACGAACTTGCGGCCCGGTCCGCGGGCGATCACGTGCGCCAGGGTGGTCTTGCCGGTGCCCGGCGGGCCCCACAGGATCACCGAGGACGGCCCCGCCGGTCCGGTGGCCGCACCGCCGGCGGCCAGCAGCCGCAGCGGCGAGCCCGACTGGAGCAGGTGCTGCTGGCCGACCACGTCGTCCAGCGTGCGCGGCCGCATCCGGACGGCCAGCGGGCTGCGCGGACGCCCGGATCCGGCGTCGGCGTCGGAATCCGGTCCCCGGCCGTCGCCGTCGTAATCTTCATCGTCGCCCGCGGCGGCACTGAACAAGTCACTCACACGTCAAGGCTATCGTTGCAGCCTGACGCCCGGGCACCGGGGCCCTATTCGCGGAAGTCGAGGCGCATCACGGCGCGGCGGGGCGTGGGGCGGGTGACCTCGCGGAAACCCGCGGCGCTGAAGATGCTGTGGCTGCCCACGTACAGTTCGCCCCACGTCATGCGCTGCCCGGGCTTGGGGATAAGCGGGTAGCCCTCGATGGCGCGGGCGCCGTTCTCGTCCGCCCAGGCGGCGGCCGCGGAGGCCATGACCCGGCTGATGCCGCGGCGCCGGAAGCCGGCCCGGGTGGTGAAGCACACCGCCGCCCACACGGTCCCGTCGTCGGGGTCTTCGTCGCGGCCAGCCCACACCACCCTGCTGGTGCGCAGGCGCCGGTAGGCCGTCCGGGGTTCCACGGCGCACCAGCCGGCCGGTTCGCCGTCCAGGTATGCCACCAGGCCGCTGGTGGAACCGGCCTCGGGATCACCGCACCGGGTTTCGGCCCGGAGCCGGAAGGCTCGTTCCTCGACCAGCTCCTCCCGCCACTGGGCCGCCGGGGTCTGGAACCACTGGCATTGGCAGCGCGCCGCTTCGCCGCGGGTGCCGAAGACCGCCTGCAGGTCCTCCAAAGAGGCGTGGTTTGCCGGGACGACGGCGACGCCGGCACCGGTAGCTGTCTGCATGCTCCCAGCAGACAGCACGGCGGGCACGCACCGCAAGGGGTGCGCGCCCGCCGTCGTACGTCAGGGACGGATCGGTGCCCGGCTACTCCGCCTTGGCCCCGGCTTCCTTGGCCGCGTCCTTGGGCTGCGGCTTGGCGTCGACGCCGGCTTCCTTGCGCTGCTGCGGCGTGATCGGTGCCGGCGCTGCGGTCAGCGGGTCGTAGCCGCCGCCGGTCTTCGGGAAGGCGATGACCTCGCGGATGGACTCCTCGCCGGCCATCAGGGCGACCACGCGGTCCCAGCCGAAGGCGATGCCGCCGTGCGGCGGGGCGCCGTACTTGAAGCCCTCCAGCAGGAAGCCGAACTTGGTCTGCGCGGACTCCTTGTCCAGCCCCATCACCTTGAACACGCGTTCCTGCATGTCCCGCTGGTGGATACGGATGGAGCCGCCGCCGATTTCGTTGCCGTTGCAGACGATGTCGTAGGCGTAGGACAGTGCCGACTCCGGGTCGGTGTCGAACGTGTCCATGAACTCCGGCTTCGGCGAGGTGAAGGCGTGGTGCACGGCCGTCCACTTGCCGCCGCCCACGGCCACGTCGCCGGAGGCGACAGCCGCCTCGGCAGGCTCGAACATGGGCGCGTCGACCACCCAGACGAACGCCCAGTCGCCCTCGTTGATCAGGCCGGTGCGGTGGCCGATCTCCACGCGCGCCGCACCGAGCAGCGCACGGGAGGCGGCACGGTCGCCGGCGGCGAAGAAGATGCAGTCGCCGGGGTTGGCGCCGACGGTGCCCGCGAGGTTCTCGCGCTCGAAGTCGGTGAGGTTCTTGGCCACCGGGCCGGTCAGCCCGCCGTCCTCCTGGACCAGCACGTAGGCGAGGCCCTTGGCGCCGCGCTGCTTGGCCCATTCCTGCCAGGCGTCCAGGGTGCGGCGGGCCTGCGAGGCACCGCCGGGCATCACCACGGCCCCCACGTAGGGCGCCTGGAAGACACGGAACGTGGTGTCCTTGAAGAATTCGGTCAGCTCGGTCAGCTCCAGCCCGAACCGGAGGTCCGGCTTGTCCGAACCGTACTTGTCCATCGCCTCGGCGTAGGTCATTCGCGGGATCGGGGTGCTGATTTCGACGCCGATCAGCCGCCACAGGGCCTGGACGATCCGCTCGCCGAGGGCGATGATGTCGTCCTGGTCCACGAAGCTGGCCTCGATGTCCAGCTGGGTGAACTCCGGCTGGCGGTCGGCGCGGAAATCCTCGTCGCGGTAGCAGCGGGCAATCTGGTAGTACTTCTCGAAGCCGCCCACCTGCAGCAGCTGCTTGAACAGCTGCGGCGACTGCGGCAGCGCGTACCAGGCCCCCGGGGCCAGGCGGGCCGGGACCAGGAAGTCGCGGGCGCCTTCGGGCGTCGAGCGGGTCAGCGTCGGGGTCTCGATCTCCACGAATCCGTCGCCGTGCAGGAGCTCGCGCGCCACGCGGTTGGCTTCCGAGCGCAGCCGCAGCGCCTTCGAGGGGCCCGGCCGGCGCAGGTCCAGGTAGCGGTGCTTGAGGCGGGCTTCCTCGCCCACCTCCACGTGTTCGTCCACCTGGAAGGGCAGCGGGTCGGCGGTGTTGAGGACGACGACGTCCTCCGCCATGACCTCCACCTCACCGGTGGCGAGGGCGGGGTTCTCATTGCCCTCCGGGCGCTTCTCCACGGTGCCCTTGATCTGCAGCACGTATTCATTGCGCAGCGAATGGAACACGTCCTCCTCGCGGACTACTACCTGCGCCACACCGGAGGCGTCGCGCAGGTCCAGGAACGCCACACCACCGTGGTCGCGGCGGCGGGCCACCCAGCCGGCGAGGGTAACGGTTTGTCCGATGTGCTCGGCCCTGAGGGTGCCGAGGTCGTGTGTGCGCAGCACAACAGTCCTTCCGGTAGAACGATTTGCTCATCTGTCCGCCGCCCGCTGTTTACCTGGTGCGGCGGCGGGGTACGGCTATGGTGAGTGGAGATGTAGACGAGTTTACCGTTGATCAAGCTGCGCCCCGGACCTCGGCTGCCGCCGCGTGAGAGGAATTGGCACGGGTCGGCCGGCCGGCGCCCGGGCGCAGCGGGCAAGGAGCTGGAGCAACTGTGAGTAGTGAATCGTCGCTGGAACGCCGCCTCGGCGGAGTCGACGCGACCACCGTGGGCGTCGGATCCATGATCGGTGCCGGCGTCTTCGTGGTGTTTGGTCCCGCGGCCGCCGCGGCCGGTTCGTGGCTGCCGCTGGCACTGGGCATCGCGGCGTTCGTGGCCTATTGCAACGCGGCGGCCACCGCGCAGCTGGCCGCCCTCTACCCCACCAGCGGCGGCACCTACATATACGGACGGAAGCGGCTGGGCGAATGGCCCGGCTTCCTGGCCGGCTGGAGCTTCGTGACCGGCAAGATTGCCTCCTGCGCGGCCATGGCCCTGACCTTCGGCCTCTACGTTTTCCCGGAGTATGCCACGGCCGCCGCCGTGGCCGCCGTCGTCGTGCTGACCTCGATCAACCTGCTGGGCATCACCCGGACCGCGTGGGTGACCCGGTGGATCGTGGCGTTCGTGGCCGCCGTGCTGGTTTTCGCGGTCGTTGTGGCCTTCGACGCCGATCCGGTCGGGGCCCCGGGCGGGCAGATCGCCGCGTCCCCGTACGGCGTGCTGCAGGCCGCGGGGCTGTTCTTCTTCGCGTTTGCCGGCTACGCCAGGATCGCCACCATGGGCGAAGAGATCCGCGAACCGAAGAAGCTGATTCCCGTGGCGATCTTCTCGGCGCTGCTGATTACGTTCGTGCTCTACGTGCTGATCGGACTCGGACTGCTGCGTTATCTGGGACCCGAGCTGCTGGCGGAGAGCGATGCCCCGCTGCGCGCCGTCATGGAGGAGGTCGGCGGCGGCGTGGGCACCACGGCGATGGCCATCGCCGTCGCCCTCGCCAGCCTGGGCGCCCTGCTGGCGCTGATTGCCGGTGTCGGCCGGACCACCTTCGCCATGGCCCGGGAGGGCGACCTGCCGCGCGTCTTCGCCACGGTGGGCACCCGCTTCAAGGTTCCGTGGGCGGCGGACCTGGTGGTGGCCGCCGTCGTCATTTTCCTGCTGCTCACCCAGGATGTGCTCGCCGTGGTGGGGCTTTCCAGCTTCGGCGTGCTGATTTACTACAGCGTCACGAATGCGGCCGCCCTCACCCTCGACGAGCGGCCCTGGCACGCGCCGAAACTGCTGAACGTCGCGGGGCTCCTCGGCTGCCTGCTGCTGGCCTTCACCCTGCCGGTCACGTCCGTGGTGATGATGCTGGCCGTGCTCGGCGCGGGCGTGGTCGGCCGTGCGGCGCTGGCACCGGTCCGCCGCCGTCCCGGCGCCTGAGCCGGGCCGCCGTCAACCGCGGCTGCCCTTAGTGGGCGGCCGCGGTGATCTGCGGGGCCAGATCCTCCGCCGGAGGGGTCCAGACCGCCGGGTCCGCCGCGGCCTGGTCGCCGGAGCGGATGTCCTTGACCTCGTGGCTGAGGCTGCCGTCGTCGGCCACCGAGGTGAACCAGACGTAGGGGATGCCGCGGCGGTCAGCGTACTTGATCTGCTTGCCGAACTTGTCTGCCTTCGCGGCCACTTCCACGCTGATGCCGCGTGACCGCAGCTCCCCCGCCACGTCCTGGGCCTGCGACCAGCTGTCCTCGTTGGCCAGGGCCACCAGCACCGTCGTCGGCACCTGCCGGGAGGCCACGGCGAACTCCTGTCCCAGGATCCGCATGACCAGCCGGGTTACGCCGATGGAGAGGCCTACGCCGGGAAAGGTCCGGTTGCCCTTGGCCGCCAGCGCGTCGTAACGGCCTCCGGAGCAGATGGAGCCCAGCTGCTCGTGGCCCACGAGGACGGTTTCGTAGACGGTGCCGGTGTAGTAGTCCAGGCCGCGGGCGATGCTCAGGTCGGCCAGCACCTTGCCCGGGGCGCGCCGGTGCGCCTCGCCAATGACTTCCTCCAGCTCGGCCAGGCCGGTGTCCAGCAGCTCGTGCCGGACTCCGAGCGCCCGCACCTGGTCCACGAAGGAGGTGTCCTCGGTGCGGATCGATGCCAGCTTCAGCGCGGCCTGCGCCTGTTCGTCGGTGGCGCCCAGTTCTTCCTGCAGCAGCGCGGCCACCTTCTCGGGACCGATCTTTTCCAGCTTGTCGATGCTGCGCAGCACCCCGGCGGTGTCGGTCAGTCCGATCCCGCGGTAGAAGCCTTCGGCCAGCTTGCGGTTGTTGACGCGCAGCTTGAACTCCGGAATGGGCAGCGCGCTGAGGGCCTCGACAATGACCAGCGCCAGCTCCACGTCGTAGCGGAAGGGCAGCTCGCCGTCGCCCACCACGTCGATGTCCGCCTGGGTGAACTCGCGGGCCCGGCCCTCCTGCGGACGCTCGCCCCGCCAGACCTTCTGGATCTGGTAGCGGCGGAACGGGAAGGCCAGGTGGCCGGCGTTCTCCACGACGTAGCGGGCGAACGGGACCGTAAGGTCGAAGTGCAGGGCCAGCTTGTCTTCGGACTTGCCGTCGGATTCGTCGGCCTGCAGGCGGTGCAGGCCGTAAACCTCTTTGTCGATCTCGCCCTTGCGCAGCAGCTGGGCCACTGTTTCGACGGCGCGGGTCTCGATGGAGGAGAAACCGTGCAGCTCAAACGTCCGGCGCAGGGAATCCAGAACATGCAGCTCCACAAGCCTCTCCTGCGGAAGCCATTCCGGGAAGCCTGACAGGGAGGCCTTGCGTGCCATACGGGCGTATCTCCTAGTAGATGAGGGGTAAGGATGAGGCGGGTGCATTGAAGCCCGCGGGCAGTGCGGCGGCACTGGATCGCTAGACTGACTGCTGGACCAGTTTAAGGCCTGCCACGGCAGCGGAACCAAACGCGCTGCCGGGCGCCGCCCCGGCGTCGGGCGGAGCCGTTCATCGCAACGACCAGGAGGAGCTTTGGCCCGGAGCCGTCATGACCGCGAAACCCGGCGCCGCATCGCCCGGATGGAGGCCAAACGCGACCTGCGCCGGCAGCAGGCGGCGCGACGCAAGCGCGACAACATCATCGGCGGCGCAGCCTTGGCGGCCCTGGTGGCCGGCGGCGTGATCGTCCAGCTGACCGTGTTCGCCTCGAACCCCACTCCGTCCGAGGTGGAACAGGTCCGCCAGGGCCTCGAAGACCCGCAAGGCGTCGCCTCGCCGCGGCCGTCCGCCAACGCGGCCGGCATCCCGTCGCCGGAGATCGCCGAGGGAAAGATCTTCAGCGGCACCATCGCCACTAACGAGGGCGACATCGGCGTGGAACTGGACGGCAACGCGGCGCCGCAGGCGGCAGCGGTCTTCAGCACGTTGGCCCGGGACGGTTTCTTCGAGGGCAAGAACTGCCACCGGCTCACGACCGCCGCCAGCATGGGCGTGCTGCAGTGCGGTTCCGTGGACGGGGCCGGCGGCGGCGACCCCAAATACCAGTGGGGCCCGGTGGAAAACACCCCCGAAGACGGCGTGTATCCGGCCGGCACAGTCGCCGTCGCCCGCGGCGCCGATACCTACAGCAACGGGACGCAGTTCTTCATTGCGTGGAAAGATTCCACCATCCCGCAGGATACCGGCGGCTACACGATTATGGGTAAGGTAACCGAAGGGCTGGACGTCATCGAGCAGATCGCGGCCGGAGGCGTCGAGGACGCCGACAGCCAGGACGGCCCGCCTAAGATACCGGTAACAATAGAGTCGTTCACCCTCCAGTGAGCACCCCACCACGATGGTGCCGCTGAATACGCGGCCCCAGGCACAAGCGAAAGAGTTCTAGCGGTGACACCTAGTCAGCAATCCGACGAAGCAGCCCAGACCGCCGAGACCGAGCCCGCCGCAAACGGTTTGGCAGCGGAACAGGTTCCGACCGAACAAACCGCAAACGGCTCGGCAGCCGGCCAGCCGCCTGCCGCAGAGGCGGCCAGCGCCGAGCCGGCAACCGACCAGGCCCCGTCCAGCGAGACGGAACAGGTCCCTGTTGATCAGGCGCCGGCCGACGAGACGGATCAGGTCCCTGCTGAGCAGGCCCCGGCCAACGAGACGGAACAGGTCCCTGCTGAGCACGCGCCGAAGGCTGAGGAGCCCGAACAGGCACCAGCCGAGCAGGCTGAGCGGTCGCCGGAGGCTGGCGAAGCCGCGGCTACGGAGCACCCGGCTGCCACGGCGCCGCAGGCCACCGAGGTTGAGGCATCGGCCTCGCCCTCCCCCAGTACCCCGAAGCCGGCGGGCAAACCGGCCCCGAAGCCCGCCCCGGGCCGCAGGCCCACGCCGGCGGCCATGCCGGGGAAGATTGCTGCCGCTGCTCCCGCACAGCAGGTCATCCCTGTTCCGGCGGTCGCCTCCACACCGCTGTCCGAGGCGTCCAAGTGGGCCCGCGTCACCGACGACGGCCACGTGTTCCTGCTGGTCGACGGGCAGGAGCATCCGGTCGGACAGTACCCGGACGCCAGCAAGGACGAGGCGCTGGCCTACTTCGTGCGCAAGTATGACGACGTGGCGGCCCAGGCTGCCCTGCTGGAACAGCGGGTCGAAGCCAAGGCTCCCTCCAACGACATGCACAAGACCCTCGAGCATCTGAAGGCCCAGGTGGCCGAGCGCCACATGGTGGGCGACGTGCCCGCGCTCGAGTCCCGGCTGGCGAAACTTGGCTCTGCCATCAGCGAACTGCAGAAGGCCGAGAAGGCAAACCAGGAAGCCCAGCGTGCCGCAGAACTGGCGGCCCGCGAAGCCATCGTGGCCGAAGCCGAGGAGATCGCCGGCAAGGACCCGTCGTCGGTGCAGTGGAAGACCAGCAGCGCCCGCATGAACGAACTCTTCGACGCGTGGAAGGCCGCCCAGAAGAGCGGCATCCGGCTGGGCCGCAGCACCGAGGACGCACTGTGGAAACGGTTCCGCTCCGCACGGACGGTCTTCGATCGGCACCGCCGCGCGTTCTTCAGCCAGCTGGACAGTGACAACGCTGCGGCAAAGGCCGCCAAGGAAGCCCTGATCGCCCGGGCCGAAGAGCTTTCCACCTCCACCGACTGGGGCCACACCGCGGCCGAGTACCGGAAGCTGATGGACGACTGGAAGGCATCCAAGCGCGCCAGCCGCAAGGACGACGACGCGCTCTGGGCCAGGTTCCGGGCAGCGCAGGACAAGTTCTTCGCGGCACGCCAGTCCGCCAACGAGGCGATCGACCAGGAGTTCGCCGCCAACCTGGTGGTCAAGGAAGCGCTGGTCGCCGAGGCC
Source organism: Arthrobacter sp. Cza30 (assembly GCF_059090765.1). Lineage (NCBI taxonomy): Bacteria > Bacillati > Actinomycetota > Actinomycetes > Micrococcales > Micrococcaceae > Arthrobacter > Arthrobacter sp. Cza30. The sequence continues at coordinate 22,431 of NZ_JBNHGA010000011.1, forward strand.
CAGGCGCTGCTGCCCGTGACCGACCTGTCCGCAGCCAAGAAGGCCCTGCAGTCCATCCGTGATCGTTGGGAGGAAGCCGGCAAGGTTCCGCGCGGTGACATGCAGCGGATCGATGCCGGCCTGCGCAAGGTCGAGGATGCGGTGAAGGCCGCCGAGGACGACCATTGGCGCCGGACGAACCCGGAGACCAAGGCCCGCACCAACAGTGCCCTGTCCCAGCTCGAGTCGGCCATCGCCGGGCTCGAGGATGACCTGGCCCAGGCCGAAAAGGCCGGCGACCAGCGGCGGATCGCCAAGGCCCGGGAGGCCTTGGAGGCCCGCCGCCAGTGGCTCGACACGCTGCAGCGCTCGGCGGAGGACTTCTCCTAGCAGGCTAAGCCCTACACAACCGGAGGGCCCCCAAACGCTTTCCACAAGGCGTTCGGGGGCCCTTCGGCTGTCCCGGACCGTTTGGCATGCTGTCTGCATGGCCCGTCTGCATCCCGCCGCCACGGCGGCTGAACGTACCGCCCAGGCCGCGCCGGCGGTACTGCGGCCAGGGCATCCGTTCAGCCGCAGCGAACTGGAGTGCATGCGCCTGGAGGGCCTCCTGGTCAACGTCTACGGTCCGGGGTTCGCCGTGCCGTGGGAGCCGATCACACCCCGACACCGCGCGGCGGCCGCGTACTTCAGCCTGCCCGGGCAGGTCCGCCGGAAAGTGGTGCTGGGGAGGATGACGGCGGCATGGGTCTACGGCTGCGCGCCGGCCCCGCAGAAGCTCTCGGTGCTGCTGGACCACCGGCACAGGACCACGTCGCAGGGCCGGTATCGCCTTGCCCTGATCCACGAAGTGACCCTGGGCCCCCTGGATACCGTGACTATCGGCGGGGTCCCGGTCAGCACGCCGTTGAGGACCGCGCTGGACGTGGCCCTGCACGCTCCGGACCAAGAGGCCATCCCCGTGTTGCGGGCGCTGGCCGGGGCCAGCGGGCTCGGCTGTCCGCTGGACGCCATCCGGCAGGCGGTCGAGGCGAGGCCGAGGCTGCCGGGCAAGGCCCGGGCGCTGCAGCGCCTGGACGCGGCGATGGGCACAGCCTAACGGCGGGAGCGTTCCTGCGGGGCGGCCGCGGAGCGGTGTCAGCCCGCGGGCGGGCGGATCAGCGGCGCTGGGACCCCGAGGTGCGGTACACGTCGTAGACGCCGTCGATGCGCCGGACCGCGCTGAGCACATGGCTGAGGTACTTCGGGTCGCCCATCTCGAAGGAGAACCGCGAGATCGCGAGCCGGTCGCTCGAGGTATGCACCGTGGCGGAGAGGATATTGACATGGTTCTCGGCGAGCACCCGGGTGACATCGGAGAGCAGGCTCTTGCGGTCCAGCGCCTCGACCTGGATTTCCACCAGAAAGACGCTGGACTGGGTGGGCGCCCAGGCGACATCGACGATCCGGTCGGGGCTTTCGCGCAGTTCCACCACGTTGCGGCAGTCGGAGCGGTGCACCGACACGCCCGAGCCCCGGGTGACGAACCCGATGATGGGATCCGGCGGGACCGGGGTGCAGCACCGGGCCAGCTTGACCCAGACGTCGCCGACCCCGACGACGGTGACGCCGGAGTCCGGATGCTTCGGCCGCCTGACCGTCGTCGGGAGCGACGGCTCGGCCTCCTCGACCGCTTCGCGTCCGCCGAGCAGGCCGACCAAGTGCTCGATCACGTTCTGGGCGGACGAATGGCCGTCGCCCACGGCGGCGTACAGCGCCGACACGTCGGCGTGGTGAAGTTCCTGCGCCACCGACATCAACGCGTCGTGCGTCATCATCTTCTGCAGCGGCAGGTTTTGCTTCCGCATCGCGCGGGTGAGCTGGTCCTTGCCCTTTTCGATCGCCTCTTCGCGGCGCTCCTTGGTGAACCACTGGCGGATCTTGTTCCGTGCCCGCGGGCTCTTGACGAAGCCCTGCCAATCCTGGCTGGGACCGGCGCCCTCCGCCTTGGAGGTGAAGATCTCCACCCAGTCGCCATGGCTGAGTTCGCTGTTCAGCGGGACCAGCTTGCCGTTGACCCGGGCACCGATGGTGCGGTGGCCGACCTCGGTATGCACGGCATAGGCGAAGTCCACCGGCGTTGATCCTGCCGGCAGCGCCATGACTTCACCCTTGGGCGTGAAGACGAAGACTTCCTTGGCGTTGATTTCGAACCGGAGGGAGTCCAGGAATTCGGCGGGGTCACTGGTCTCCTGCTGCCAGTCGACCAGGCTGCGCAGCCATCCCATGTCACCGCCGTCGGCCGTCGCGCCGCGGGCGATGTCCTTGTACTTCCAGTGGGCCGCGACGCCGTACTCGGCGCGGCGGTGCATCTCGTGGGTGCGGATCTGGATTTCCACCGGCTTGCCGCCCGGGCCGATCACCGTGGTGTGCAGCGACTGGTACATATTGAACTTGGGCATGGCGATGTAGTCTTTGAACCGGCCGGGCAGCGGGTTCCAGCGCGCATGCAGGGCACCGAGTGCCGCGTAGCAGTCGCGCACCGTGTCCACCAGTACCCGGATGCCCATCAGGTCGTGGATGTCGTCGAAGTCCTTACCCCGCACGATCATCTTCTGGTAGATGGAGTAGTAGTGCTTGGGCCGGCCGGTAATCGTGGCCTTGATCTTCACGGCGCGCAGGTCGTCGCCGATCTTGGTGCGCAGCGTCGTCAGGTACTTCTCCCGTTCGGGGGTGCGCTCCCCCACCATCCGCACGATCTCTTCGTAGACCTTCGGGTGCAGGGCCGCGAAGGAGAGATCTTCCAGCTCCCACTTGATGGTGTTCATGCCCAGCCGGTGCGCCAACGGGGCGAAGATCTCCAGGGTTTCGCGCGCCTTCTTCGCCGACGACTCCGGTGAGACAAAGCGCCAGGTCCGGGCGTTGTGCAACCGGTCGGCCAGTTTGATCACCAGGACGCGGATGTCCTTGGCCATCGCCACGACCATCTTGCGCACCGTCTCGGACTGCGCCGCGTCGCCGAACTGCACCTTGTCCAGCTTGGTGACGCCGTCCACCAGCATCGCGATTTCCGGACCGAACTCGGCCTTCAGGTCGGCGAGCGTGTACTCGGTGTCTTCGACCGTGTCGTGCAGCAGGGCGGCGGCCAGCGTTGTGCCCGTCATGCCCAGTTCCGCGAGAATCGTGGCGACAGCCACCGGATGGGTGATGTACGGGTCGCCGCTCTTGCGCTTTTGCCCGCGGTGGCTGCGTTCGGCCACCACGAAGGCGCGGTGGATCAGGTCGAAGTCCTCGCGCGGGTTGTTGGCCCGGACGGTGCGCAGCAGCGGCTCCAGGATGGGCGAGTAGCTGGTGCCGCCCCGGCCGGCCAGCCGGGCAAGCCGGGACATCGTCCGTTCCCGGCGCCCCGGGAAGGCATGGCGGACCGGAGCGTTGCCCGGGACTTCGGCGGCCGCGGGCACAACAGAAGGACCAGGATCCGGTGTCACACCGGCGTCACTGGCCTGGTCTGTCGACCTGAGGTGTTCGGCCAATCCTTCCCGCCTTCCCGATGAGTCCTGGTACCGACGCTACAGCCTTTTGGCCCGCTGGCTGGCGGCGCACAGCCCAGGATTGTTCCGGAAACCATTCTATGCTCGTCCGGCGGCTCGGGCGTTCCGGTGCGGCGTCACCCGACGGGGGCGGCCTCGGTGCGGCGCCGTTCTTCGACCTTCTTGGCCTGCTTGAGCAGCGCCGGTTCCTTGGCCCGGAGCCGCGCATACATCGGCGCCGCAATGAAGATTGTGGTGGCGGTGCCGATGATGATGCCGATGAACAGTGCCAGGGACACGTCCTTCAACGTGCCGGCGCCGAGCAGGAACGCGCCGATGAACAAGATGGCGGCGACCGGCAGGACGGCGACCACGGAGGTGTTGATGGACCGGACCAGGGTCTGGTTCACGGCGAGATTGACCTCTTCCGCGAAGGTCCTCCTGGTGGACTTGTCCAGGTCTTCCGTGTTCTCGCGGATCTTGTCGAAGACCACCACCGTGTCGTACAGCGAGTACCCCAAAATGGTCAGGAAGCCGATGATCGCCGAGGGCGTCACCTCGAAGTCGCTCAGCGAATAGATGCCGGCGGTCACAATGAGCACCACCACCAGGCCGCTGAGCGCGGCGACGGACATTTTCCAGGTCCGGAAGTACAACGCCATCATGATCGCCGCCAGCACAACGAACACCATGAGACCCCAGACCGCCTGCCGGGTCACGTCCGCACCCCAGGTGGGACCGACGAACGAGGACGTCACCTCATCGGGATTGACGCCGTAGGCTTCGACGAGGGCGTCGCGCAGTTCCAGGGTCTGGTCGTCGTCAAGGCGCTCGGTCTGGATCCGCATGGTCCCCGGCGCGATGTTCGTCACGCGGGGATCGGCATCCGCCGCGACCCCGGCCACGGCAGCCTCGCCCGGACCGGCGTCCGTGTTTTCCACGTTGGACACGGTGAACTCGGAGCCGCCGCGGAAATCGATGCCCAGGTTGAAGCCGCCCTTGACGAACGGCACGACGATGGACAGCAGGATCGCGGCGGCGGCAATGCCGAACCAGAGCCGGTACTTGGAGACAAAGTCGTAGGAGCGCTTGCCGGTGTAGAGATCGTTGCCCCACTTAGCAAAGTTGGCCATTTAGTTGCTCTCCTTGTCGGACCCGCGGCCCGCGCCGCTGGTGGCGCGCTGTTTCTCGGCCGCCCGGCGTTCGGCGATGGTCTGGCGGCGGTCGGCTTCGGCAGCCGCGGCGGCGTTCTTGGCCCGCACCGGCACCTTGCGTTCGCCGGGCTGGCGGATCCGGCCCGCCCCGCGGTACAGCGGCACCGCGTCCAGCAGGCGCGGATCCAGGCCGGAGAACCGATGGCCCTCGCCGAAGAACTTGGTGCGTGCCAGCAACTGCATGGCCGGGTGCGTGAACATGAAGACCACCAGGAGGTCGGCCACCGCGGTCAGGCCCAGCGTGAAGGCAAAGCCACGCACGTTGCCGACCGCCACGAAGTAGAGCACGACGGCGGCCAGCAAGTTGACCGCCTTGGAAGCCAGCACGGTTTGCCGTGCACGCTTCCAGCCGTTGTCCACGGCCGAGACCAGGCCCCGGCCCTCGCGCAGTTCGTCGCGGATGCGTTCGAAGTAGACGATGAACGAGTCGGCGGTCTGGCCGATCGCCACGATCAGGCCGGCGACCCCGGCCAACGACAGCCGGTAGTTTTCGGTCCAGCCCAGGATCGCGATCGCCAGATAAGTCATGAGGCCGGCCACCACCAGTGACGCGATGGTCACCAGGCCGAGCATGCGGTACTGGAAGATCGAGTAGGCGGCGACCAGCACCAGGCCGATGAGCCCGGCGAACAGCCCCATCCTCAACTGGTCGGCGCCCAGAGTGGCGGAAATCTGCTGCTCGCTCTGAATCTCGAAGCTGATCGGCAGCGCGCCGTACTTCAGCTGCTCGGAGAGGACACGGGCAGATTCCTCCGTGAAGTTGCCGGTGATCTGCGGCTTGCCGTCCGGGATGACCGCGTTGGTCGTGGGAGCGGAAATCACCTCGCCGTCCAGCACGATGGCGAACTGGTTTTGGGCGCCGGAGAGCCCGAACAGCCGTTCGGTCACTTCCTTGAAGGTTGCGGTTCCCTCGCTGTTGAACTCGATGTTCACTGCCCACTGGTTCAGCGTCTGTCCCTGGGTGCCGCGCACCTGGCCAAAGCTGGAGTCTGCGATATCGGTGCCGGGCACCTCCACCGGGCCCAGGATGTACTTCATGCCGGTATCCGGTTCGCAGGCGACCATCGGCTTGGCCGGGTCGGCAGGCTCGCTCTCCTCTTCGGCCGCGGCCGGGTCAAGGCACTCCAGCGCCTCGAACTCCTGATAGAGCTCCGGGGTGATCCAGTTCAAGTCGCTGGCGTTCTCCGGGTCGCCCGCCGGCTTTGGAAGGTCCGCTTCGGGCGTCCGCTCTTCCTCGGGAACGGCGGAACCCGGCGCAGCGGTGAGCACCGGGCGGAATTCCATGGCGGCCGACGCCTGGATCAGTTCGCGGGTCCGCTGGTCCGGAACACCGGGCAGGCTGACCACCACGTTGCGGCCGGACTGCGTGGTGATCTCAGCTTCAGCCACGCCGGAGCCGTCGACGCGTTGGCGGATGATCTCCACGGCCTGGTTGAGCTGCTCGGCGGTGATCTCGCCTCCGCCGCCTTGGACCTGCGGAGCCAGGATCATCTGGGTGCCGCCCTCAAGGTCGAGCGCCAGCTTGGGCGCCCAGCTCGCCTGGCCGGTGAATACACCGCTGCCCAGGATGACGGTGCCGGCGGCCAGGAGCACACCGAGCCAGATAAGTGTCCGCCGCGCAATGCTGGTGGAACCGGATCGTGCCATGGAAGATCTTTCTCTCATCGGCTCAGTCGGCCGGCGGAACCGGCCGGTACATGGCGAAGTGGCGGGGCATGCCCCGCCACTGCACGCCTATACGGCTAAGCCGTCGCTGGCCTACTTGGTGTCTTTGTTCTGCTCTTCGTTGAGCCGCTTCAGGGTGTCCTCGGCGGATTCCTCCGGGCGGGTAGCGCTTTCCGCGGTGAGGGACGAGGCGTCGTCGGGAACCTCGGGGGCCTCCGGCGTCACGACTTCGTTCACCGCCTGGGTGTGCACGGTGGCGGTGTTGCCCGGCGACAGTTCAAGGACCACCTTGTTGTTGTCGGGGTCGAGGGAAACGACGGTGCCGAAGAGGCCGAACTGCGTCATCACCTCGGTGCCCGGCACCATCTGCTCCTTGATGCGCTCGGCCTTCTCGCGCATCTGCGCCTGGACCTTCTTCTGCTTGCGGAACATGAAGAAGATCAACAGCGCGAAAACGGCGAACAGGCCGATGGTCATCACGTCGATGCCGCCCGACTGCTGCTGGGGAGTGGTGCCGGTGAAGAGATTTACGAACACAGGAAAGTTCCGTCCTAGAAGTCTGGAGCGGACCGGTAGGAAGATCCGGACCGTGTACGCAGCCTGCCGCGTCCGGTGAGGGACGGCGCACTCCGCACGTTCCTACCATTCTACGCGGTGACCGCCCTTACACGGTCAAGCTTCAGTTTTCGGCGAAATCCGTGTCCGGCTCCAGTTCCGAGAGCAGGTCTTCGGTCTGTCCCGCTGCCAGGTGATCCGGCACCGCCAGCCCCAGGTGTTGCCAGGCCGCGGCGGTGGCGATCCGTCCGCGCGGCGTCCGGCCGAGCAGCCCTTCGCGGACCAAGTAGGGCTCGGCCACCGTCTCCACCGTCTCGGTTTCCTCGCCGACGGCTATGGCCAGGGTGGACAGGCCGACGGGCCCTCCGCCGAACTTGGTGATCAGGGCGGTCAGCACCGCCCGGTCCAGCCGGTCCAGTCCCCGTTCGTCGACTTCGTACATATCCAGCGCCGCCGCTGCCGCCCGCGCATCGATCTCCTCGATCTTGTGCACAAGGGCCCAGTCCCGCACCCGGCGCAGCAGACGGTTGGCGATGCGGGGCGTGCCGCGGGAGCGCCCGGCGATCTCGGCGAAACCGGCCGAACTCACCTTGAGGTCCAGCAGCATGGCCGAGCGGCGGAGCACCAGTTCAAGCTCCGCGACGGCGTAGAACTCCAAGTGCCCGGTGAAACCGAACCGGTCGCGCAGCGGGCCCGGCAGCAGTCCGGCCCGGGTCGTGGCCCCGACGAGGGTGAACGGCGGCAGGTCGAGCGGGATGGCGGTGGCGCCGGCGCCCTTGCCCACCACGATGTCCACCCGGAAGTCCTCCATCGCCATGTAGAGCATTTCCTCTGCCGGCCGCGACATCCGGTGGATCTCGTCCAGGAAGAAGATCTCCCCCTCGGTCAGCGACGACAGGATCGCTGCCAGGTCGCCCGCGTGCTGGATCGCCGGCCCGGAGCTGATGCGCAGCGGCGCGTTCATTTCCGCGGCGATGATCATGGCCAGCGTGGTCTTGCCCAGCCCGGGCGGGCCGGACAGCAGAACATGGTCGGCTGTCCGTTCGCGGATCCGGGACGCCTCCAGCACCAGCGACAGCTGCTGGCGGACCCGGGCCTGGCCCACGAAATCGTCCAGGTTCTTGGGCCGCAGCGCCGATTCGATCGCCCGTTCTTCGGTTTCCGACGTGTTGGCGACCAGCCGGTTGTTCTCGGATTCCTCCGCCACGCTAGTTCACTCCCGCGGTCCGCCGGGCCGCGCCGGTCCGGGCGCCGTCCTGGCCGAGCCTGCGCAGGGTCAGCCGCAGCAAGTCGCCCACGTTGCCTGCTGCTGCCGCCTCCGGATTTTCATCGGCGGTGGTGTCCACCGCCGCGGCGGCGTCCTTCTCGGACCAGCCCAGGCCGGCGAGGGCCTCCTGCACCTGTCCCTTCCAGCCGCCCTTCTGCTGGGGGGCCTGCTCGCCGGTGGGGATCAGCTTCCCGGCCAGCTCGAGCACGATCCGGCCGGCTAGCTTGGGCCCGATGCCCGGAACCTTGGTGAATGCCTTGCTGTCCCCCTCCGCGGCGGCAACCCTCAGGGCCTCGGGCGAGTGCACCGACAGCGCCGCCAGGCCCAGCCTCGGACCGACCCCGCTGACCGAGATGAGGGTTTCAAAAACTTCCCGTTGCGCTGCGTCCTCGAAACCGAACAGCGTCATGGAGTCTTCGCGCACAATCATGGTGGTGGCCAGTTCGGCCTCCCGCCCCACGAACAGCGTGCCCAGGGTCTGCGGCGTCGCCTGGACGAGCATGCCGAATCCGTTGACGTCGATCACGGCCGATTGCAATCCCACGTGGGCGACGACGCCGCGCAACGAGCTAATCATGAACTCAACTCCCAATTCCGGCACTGCGGCCCGGAGTCCGCCCCGCAGGCAGCACGGCGGCGGATTGTCCGAACATATCTACGAATAGCTTACGGGGCAGCACGGACATTGCCGGCCACCGCCACACCGTGGCCCCGCTTCCGCGGCCGCCGCCGGCCGCACGTCAGCGGCGGGTGCGCTTGGCCTTCGCTTCGGCTTCCGCCCAGAGCCGCTGCGCCGTCGTCATCCCGCCGCCGGCAGCCGGTTTCGCTGCTCCGCCGCGCCAGGCATGGGTGATCGCCAGCGCCAGGGCGTCCGCGGCATCGGCCGGGCGCGGCGGGGTGTCCAGCCGAAGGATCCGGGTCACCATCTTGGTCACGGCGGCTTTGTCCGCCTGCCCGTTGCCGGTGACCGCCGCTTTGACCTCGGTGGGGGTGTGCAGCGCGACGCCGATCCCGCGCCGTGCCGCGGCCGCGATGACCACGCCGGACGCCTGCGCGGTGCCCATCACCGTGCTGACATTGGTCTGGCTGAAAACGCGTTCGACGGCGAGCACGTCGGGGGCGTGCGCGTCGAGCCATTCGTCGATCGCGTCCGCAATCTTCAGCAGGCGCAGCTCCAGCGGCATGTCCGGGGTGGTTCCGACCACCCCGACGTCCACCAGGGAGGAGCGCCGGTTTGGTTCGACATCGACCACGCCCAGGCCGCAGCGGGTCAGGCCCGGGTCCACCCCCAGCACGCGCATGGCCGACGGCGACGGCCGGACCGGTGTCAGTCGTTCTCGATTTCGGCGAGGACGTCCGCGCTGATGTCGGCGTTGGAGTAGACGTTCTGGACGTCGTCCAAATCCTCGAGGGCATCCACCAGCTTCATGAACTTCCGGGCCGCGTCCGCGTCGAGATCCACGGCCATCGAGGACACGAACTCGATCTCGTCGGTTTCGTAATCGATGCCGGCCTCTTCCAGCGCGCCCACGACGGCACGCAGGTCCGTGGGATCGGTGTGGACCTCGAAGTTGTCGCCCTGCTCCTTGACTTCCTCCGCGCCGGCTTCGAGCACCGCCATCAGGAGGTCGTCTTCCGTGAGCCCGTTCCTGGGCAGGGACACCACGCCCTTGCGCGAGAACATGTAGGACACCGACCCCGGGTCGGCAATGGTGCCGCCGTTGCGCGTGATGGCCAGGCGAACCTCGGAGGCGGCCCGGTTCTTGTTGTCAGTGAGGCACTCGATCAGCACAGCGGAGCCCTGCGGCCCGCGGGCCTCGTAGATGATTTCGCTGTAGTCCACCGTTTCGCCGGTCAGGCCGGCGCCGCGCTTGACCGCGCGGTCGATGTTGTCGTTGGGAACCGAGGTCTTCTTGGCCTTTTGGACGGCCAGTTCCAGCGCGGGGTTGCCGGACATGTCCGCTCCCCCGTTGCGCGCCGCCACCTCAATGTTCTTGATCAGCTTCGCGAACGACTTGGCACGCCTGGCGTCGATCACGGCCTTCTTGTGCTTGGTGGTTGCCCACTTCGAGTGTCCGGCCATGCTTACGCCTCTCCTCTGACGATGCGGATGAAAAGTTCGTGGATGCGGCGCTCCCCCGTAATCTCCGGGTGGAAGGATGTCGCCAGCAGATGCCGCGAACGCACTGCCACTATTCTAGCTGTCCCGTGCAAAGTCTCGGTGTGGGAGGCCTCCTCCGGCTCGACGGTGGCCAGGACCTCCACGCCCTCGCCCACGCGTTCCACCCAGGGCGCACGGATGAACACCGCGTGGACCGGCGCGGGGCCCTGGCCGGGAGACGCCGCGCTGAACTCCAGGCCCCGGAAGTCCAGGTCGGACTCGAACGACTCGCGCTGCCGGCCGAAGGCGTTCCGCCGCACCGTAATGTCCAGGCCGCCCAGCGTCTGCTGCGGTTCGCCCTTCAGGTCAGTGGCCGGATCTGCAATCTCCCGGGCCAGCATGATCATGCCCGCGCAGGAACCGTAGACCGGCATGCCCGCCTCGATCCGCCGCTTCAGCGGGTCGGCCAGCTCAAAGATGCGGGTGAGCTTGTCGATCGTCGTGGATTCACCGCCGGGGATGACCAGGCCGTCCACGGCCGCCAGTTCCGCCGGCCGGCGCACCGGCACCGCCGTGGCGCCGCTGTGCTGCAGGACGGATAGATGTTCGCGGACATCGCCCTGCAGGGCGAGCACACCAATCGTGACCACGGTGACGGTTCCTCGGAATTCGCATCGGGGCCGCCTCAGTGGCGGCCGTACGGAAAAACAGTAGTGCCATCCGGTCCGGCGATGTTAAACCGTGCCCCCGCCCGGTGTGGGGACCGACACTGTTCGGCCCGGGCCGGCGGTGCCCGGGCACGGCGGCTTGTATAGTCTCTACTCATGCGACACCTCCTTGCGACCGTTGCCGGAAAGGCCGTAAAGGCGGTAGCCAGGCTCCGCGGCGGCGGTTCCGCACTGCCCGGCCTGGTGGCCGAAAAAATCGATCCGCAGTTCCTGCCGCGCACGCTCGGCGAACTGCCGCGCGGCGTCATAGTGATCAGCGGTACGAACGGCAAAACCACTACCACCAAGATGGTGGTGGAGCTGCTGCAGGGGCAGGGCCTGAAGGTGTTCACGAACCGCACGGGCAGCAACTTCACCCGCGGCGTGGTCGCTGCCGTGCTGGGCGATTCCAACGCCCGAGGCCGGCTTGACGCGGACATTGCCGTCTTGGAGCTGGACGAAGCCCACGCCGTTCACTTCGTCAAACTGGTGGCCCCGCGCTACAGCCTGCTGCTCAACGTCATGCGCGACCAACTGGACCGCTTCGGCGAAATCGAAACGACCGCGGGATTCCTCCGGCAGATCGCCGCCGCGACGACCGAGGCAGTAGTACTGAACCGGGAAGACCCGCGCATCGCGGCGCTGGCGGGCGCCGTGGCCGCGCCGCGGATCGAATACTTCGGGCTGGCACCGCAGCTGCGCCACATGTTCCCGCACGACGACGAGATGCGGTCCGCCGCGACCGCCGGCCCCTCCGGTACCACCGCCGACGACGCCGGCCGGCCGAGCGCCGACGTCGTGCTCTCGGCTTGCGAAGGGGCCGCCGCAACCTTCCAGCTGGACGGCCGCGAGATCGAGGTCGAGCTGAAGCTGACCGGCGTCTACAACGTGTTCAACGCCGCCGCGGCGATGGCGCTGGCGCGAACCGTGCTGGGCCCCGCGGTGGACGAACCGGCGCTGCTGGCCTCGCTGGAGAACGTGACCCCGGCCTTCGGCCGCGGCGAATCGCTGACCGTCAACGGCCAGCCGCTGGACCTGGTGCTGGTGAAGAACCCGGCCGGTTTCCGGCTGGCACTGAAGTCCTTCCCCGCCGCCGGCTACCGAACCATGATCGCCATCAACGACAACTATGCGGACGGGCGGGACATGTCCTGGCTGTGGGACGTCGATTTCGATTCGCTGCGGGACACCGGCGTGGCCGAGGTCTCCGGGGTCCGGGCGCGCGACATGGGGCTGCGCCTCTTCTACGAGGACGTTCCGGTGGACCGGGTTGACACAAACCTCAATGCCTCGCTGCAGCGGTTCATTGCGGGCGATCCGGAGACGCCGAAGCGCATCTACTGCACCTACACCGCCATGCTGGCGCTGCGCCGCGAGCTCGGCAAACTGACCGAAGTGGAAGTGGTCTCCTGATGGACGCTCCTGTTATCGACCTGCTCCAGCTCTACCCGCGGGACATGAACATCTACGGCGACTGGGGAAATGTCCTGGTGCTGCGCAAGCGCCTGGAGCTGCGCGGCTATGACGTCCGGCTGCACGAGTACAACCCCGGCGACGCGTTCCCCGGGCAGGTGGACCTGATCGTGGGCGGCGGCGGCCAGGACTCCGGCCAGAACAAGATCCAAGCCGACCTCCTGGCCCAGGGCGGCCGGCTGCGGGAGCTGGCCGAGGACGGCCTGCCGATGCTGGCGGTCTGCGGCCTCTACCAGCTGTTCGGCCACCGGTTCACCACCCACACCGGCGAGGTCATCACGGGCATCGGGCTGCTGGATGCCGAGACCGTGGGCGGGCCCACCCGGCTGATCGGCAACACCGTGCTCGAAAGCGGCGAGTTCGGCACGATTATCGGGTACGAGAACCACAGCGGCCTGACCACCCTCGGCAGCGATGTCCAGCCGTTGGGACGGGTCACCAAGGGCCAGGGCAACAACGGCACCGACGGCACCGAGGGAGCCCGCTTCCAGAACGTGATTGCCACCTACCTGCACGGTTCGCTGCTGCCCAAGAACCCGGCCGTGGCCGACTACCTGATCCGCCACGCCGTCGAGCGGCGCTACGGCAGCTTCAACGACGCGGCGCTGGACATTCCGCATGAGGCCGAGGCCCGCGCCGACGCGGCCGCCCGTCCGCGCTGACATCGGCTGGCGCTGACGCCGACCGCCGCTGAGCCGGTCCGGGCGACGGACCGCGGCGTCAATCGCCGCTGAGCAGCCACTCGCGGGCGACGTCCGTCGGGGCTCCCATGGACTCGACCGTCGCCTTGGTCCGTAGCCGGCTGGCCGCGTCCGCCTGTTCGGACACGCACCAGTCCCCGGACTTCGCGGCTGCCGCCAGCGCATCGGCTGCCACCGGGCACCAGCGGCGTCCGGGTCCGTCGAACGTGGCCGGCAGCCAGTCCAGCCGCGCCACCTCCCAGCCGCCGCCGTCGTCGGCCTGGCTGAACTGGGCCCGGACCATCAACCCCTCGGTGTTGAGGATGTTCGGCGTTGCATGCGCGGCGAGGGTGTTGCCCAGCCCGTAGACGATCCAGGTGCCGTCGTGGCGCTCAACCGGCTGGACGGAGTGGCTGTGGTGCCCGTACACCAAGGAGAACTCGCCGCTTTCGGCCAACGCGTGGGCGGCCTCCTGCTGTTGCGGGCTGGCGTAGTCGGTGTATTCGTCCCCGGCATGGACCGCTCCCAGGACGATGTCCGCGCCCTGCGCCCGGGCCTTCCTGGCCTTGGCGATCATCGCCTGGGGATCCAGCACGTCCACCTGCCAGGGCCGCTCCGGCACCAGCCCGTTCAGCGAGAACGTGCCGGTGATGACCGCGATCCGCGCGGCCGGGGTGTCCAGGACCAGCACCTCCTCGGCCTCGGCCGCGCTGGCATAGGTGCCGGTGTGTTCCAGGCCGCGCGCGTCCAGCGCGGCCAGGGTCCGTTCCAGGCCGGCGGTGCCGTGGTCGAATGCGTGGTTGCTGGCGGTGGTGCAGGCGTCGTAGCCCACGGCGGCGGCGGCGTCGAGGATCTGCGGCGGCGCGTTAAAGGCCGGGTAGCCGGAGTACGGTCCGTCGTCGCCGGCCAGCGGGGTTTCCAGCTGGCAGACGGCGAGGTCGGCGGTGTCCAGGTATTGCTCCTGGGCCGACAGCATCGGCTCGAAGTCCAGGGCCCCTTTCCCGGTTCGCCGGGCGTCTGCGGCCGCCTGCTCCCAGAGCGGCTCGTGCAGCAACAGGTCGCCGGTGAGGGCCACGGTGGCACAGCGGATTCCCGGGCACGCCGGACCCGCGCCGGCCGTCGCCGTCGGCTCCGGGGCGGGCTCCGGTGCGGAGGTCGACGGCGCTGCCTCCCCCGTGCCGCCGCTCCCCGGCCGGCCGGATCCGGAGGGCACCGGGGCCGGCGCCGCCGCCGAGCCGGTGACGGGCGGCCCGGCGGACTCCCGCCCCGGGCCGCAGCCGGCCAGCAGCAGGGCCGCGATGGCCAACGCCGCCCCCGCCGCTGCGGGAGTCCGCGACACCGCTGCCCGGTGAAGGCGTCGGCCCGGTTTCCGCACCGGGGAACCCGTCGGGCCCTCGGGCGGCTGCCTGTTCATGCCGCAAGTGTAAGTCCGGTCGTGCCGTGCCTCACGGCGCCGCTTCGGCGTGCCCGCGGCCGGAACGGCTAGGACGCCGGGTGCCCGTGGCAGAGTGGTGGCATGGCCAACCCCTTCCTGGAACCCAGTCTCCTCCCCTACGAGCTGCCCGATTTCGCCGCGATCCGTCCCGAACACTATCCGGAAGCATTCGAGGCCGGGTTCCGCGAGCAACTGGCGGAAGTCGAGGCGATCGCGGCCAATCCGGCACCGGCAACGTTCGAGAACACCGCCGTCGCCTTCGAACAGTCCGGCCGCACGCTGTACCGGGTGAGCGCCGTGCTGGACAACTTCGCCGCCGCCGACGCCACCGACGACGTGATGGAGCTGCAGCAGCAGATGGCCCCGCAGCGGGCCGCCCACCGGGACAACATCCATCTGCATGCGGCGCTCTACCGGCGGGTCTCGGCTGTCGACGAAGCCGCCGAAGGCCGCGAGGGCGAAGACCTGCGTTTGCTCACCGAGCTGCGCAAGAAGTTCCGCCGGGCCGGCGCCCAGCTCCCCCCGGCGGACCAGGAGCGGCTGCGCGCCATGAACGTGGAGCTGTCGGAGCTGGACGCGGAGTACTCGCGGGAACTGCTGGCCGCCGGCAACGCCGCCGCGGTACATGTCACCGACCGCGCACAACTGGCCGGGCTCGCCGACGACGACCTGGCCGCCGCCGAACTCGCGGCGCGGGACGCCGGTTACGCCGCCGGATGGCTGCTGGCCCTGACCCTGCCAACCGCCCAGCCGGCGCTGGAAACCCTCACCGACCGCGGCACCCGCCGCCGCCTGCATGAGGCATCGGTGAACCGCAGCGAAGCGGGCCACCGGACGCTGGAGCTGGCGGCCCGCACGGCGGAGCTGCGGGCCGAGCGGGCGGCGCTGCTCGGCTTCGCCAATCATGCCGAGTATGTGCTGGACGGGCAGACGGCGCCCTCGCTCGCGGCCGTGCAGGACATGCTGGCGCGGCTGGTCCCGCCGGCCGTCGCCAACGCCCGCGCCGAGGCGGAGATCCTCGCCGAGGCGGCCGGCCACCCCCTCGAGCCGTGGGACTGGGCCTACTATGCGGAGGTTGTGCGCCGCCGCGACTACAGCGTGGACCTGGCCGCGCTGCGGCAGTACTTCGAGCTCGAACGCGTGCTCGCCGACGGCGTCTTCTTCGCCGCCAACCGGTTGTACGGTCTGCGGTTCGAGGCCCGGCCGGACCTCGCCGCCTATCATCCGCAGGCCCGGATCTGGGAAGTGATGGACGACGACGGTGCCCGGCTGGGCCTGTTCATCGGCGACTTCCATACCCGGGACACGAAGAACGGCGGCGCCTGGATGGATTCGCTGGTCGAGCAGTCCCACCTGCTGGGACAGCGCGCCGTCGTGATGAACAACCTGAACATCCCGCAGCCCGCTCCCGGCGAACCGGCCCTGCTCAGCTACGACAACGTGGTGACGCTTTTCCACGAGTTCGGCCATGCGCTGCACGGCCTGCTGTCCCGGGTGGAGTACCCCAGCCTCTCGGGCACCAACGTGCCCCGGGACTTCGTGGAATACCCGTCGCAGGTCAATGAAATGTGGATGCTGGAGCCGGAGGTCGCCGGCAACTACGCCAGGCACCACCTGACCGGCGAGCCGCTGCCGCGGGAGGTGGTGGACCGCATCAAGGCTGCGCAGCTGTGGGGCGAAGGCTTTGCCACCACCGAGTACCTGGCCGCGTGCGTGCTCGACCTGGCCTGGCACAGCCTGGCCGCCGGGCAGCGGGTCGAGGATCCGCTGGCCTTCGAACGGCAGGCACTGGCCGACGCCGGAATCGACCTGCCCCTGGTCCCGCCGCGCTACCGCACCGGCTACTTCAAGCACATCTTCGCCGGCGGCTACGCGGCGGGCTACTACTCCTACCTGTGGAGTGAAATCCTCGACGCCGACACGGTCGCCTGGTTCGCCGAAAACGGCGGACTCCGGCGCGGCAACGGGGGCCGCTTCCGCCGCGAACTGCTCTCACGGGGCAACAGCATGGACCCGCTGCAGGCCTACCGGACCTTCCGCGGCCGGGACGCCGACCTGGCGCCGCTGCTGGCCCGGCGCGGGCTCGACCGGGACAGCAGCACCCCGGCCGGCCGCGGGGACGTCCCGTAACGGCGGCTCCGGAAACGCCGGCCCCCGGAAACGACAGACGCCCGGTCCCGCACCTTCGTGCGGGACCGGGCGTTCGCCGTCGTCGGTATTTACCAGCCGCGCTCGGCGAGGCGGTGCGGCTGCGGGATCTCGTCCACGTTAATGCCGACCATGGCCTCGCCCAGGCCGCGCGAGACCTTGGCGATGACGTCCGGGTCGTCGTGGAAGGTGGTGGCCTTGACGATCGCGGCGGCGCGCTCGGCCGGGTTGCCGGACTTGAAGATGCCGGAACCGACGAACACGCCGTCGGCGCCCAGTTGCATCATCATCGCGGCGTCGGCCGGGGTGGCGATGCCGCCGGCGGTGAACAGCACCACGGGCAGCTTGCCGGTGGCGGCGATTTCCTTGACCAGTTCGTACGGGGCCTGCAGTTCCTTCGCGGCCACGTACAGTTCGTCTTCGGGCATCGCCGACAGGCGCTTGATCTCGGAGCGGATCTGGCGCATGTGGCCGGTGGCGTTGGAGACGTCCCCGGTGCCGGCCTCGCCCTTGGAGCGGATCATGGCCGCGCCCTCGTTGATGCGGCGCAGGGCCTCGCCCAGGTTGGTGGCGCCGCAGACGAAGGGAACGGTGAAGTTCCACTTGTCTATGTGGTTGGTGTAGTCGGCCGGGGTCAGCACCTCGGACTCGTCGATGTAATCCACGCCGAGGGACTGCAGCACCTGCGCCTCGACGAAGTGGCCGATGCGGGCCTTGGCCATCACCGGGATGGAGACGGCTTCGATGATGCCGTCCACCATGTCCGGATCGCTCATCCGGGACACGCCGCCCTGGGCGCGGATATCCGCCGGAACGCGTTCAAGGGCCATCACGGCCACGGCACCGGCGTCTTCGGCGATGCGGGCCTGTTCGGGAGTCACGACGTCCATGATGACGCCGCCCTTCAACATCTCGGCCATGCCCCGCTTGACGCGGCTGCTGCCTGTCACGGGCGCGTGAGTTGAAGTTTCTTCACTGCTGGACACTAAAAGCCCCTAGGAGTCGGTAGGAAACGTACATCTCATCATACGTCCGGCCCGGTGCGCGGGGTCACCAATGACGTAACCTTCCTGGCTGCCCGCGGGCCGCACCCGGTCGGCGGGGCGGATCAGGCGGTTTGCTGGGTCTGACGGTAGACGGCCATGATCCGCTGGGCCACGGTCAGCAGGCTGGCGGCGGCCAGCAGCACCAGGACCACCAGCAGGACCACCTCCGGCAGGCCCAGCCCGGTCAGGCCGGTGAAGACCAGGACGGATACCAGGCGCTCGGAGCGTTCGGCCAGGCCCACCGCGGCGGTGCAGCCCAGCGACTCGGCCTTGGCCCTGGCGTAGGAGACCAACGAGCCGAGCAGCAGGCATACGAGCGCGGAGACG
Organism: Arthrobacter sp. Cza30; assembly: GCF_059090765.1. NCBI lineage: Bacteria > Bacillati > Actinomycetota > Actinomycetes > Micrococcales > Micrococcaceae > Arthrobacter > Arthrobacter sp. Cza30. Next base: position 40,537 of record NZ_JBNHGA010000011.1, read on the forward strand.
GCGATGGCGGTGTTCTCTCCGCCGGTGAAGAACCAGATGGCCACGCCGGCGAACACCGCGCCGTCGGCCAGCCGGTCGAGGGTGGAATCCAGGAAGTTGCCCCAGCGGCTGTTGCGCTCCAGCATGCGCGCCATCAAGCCGTCCACCATGTCGGAGAAGACGAACGCCGTGATGAAGACCGTTCCCCAGAACAGCTCCCCCAGCGGGTAGAACACGAGCGCCCCCACGGAGACCCCGAGGGTGCCCACGATGGTGACGGCGTCGGGCGAGACGCCCATCCGGATCAGGGCACGGGCCAGCGGCGTGAACAGCTTTCCAAAGAATCCGCGCGCGTACTTATTGAGCATCGCCGCGCTACCGTGCCGGCCAGGCTTGGGCTACCTGCTTGCGGACCTCGTCCAGGGTCTCGGTGATCGCCTTGGTCTGCGCGATGATCGGGAAGAAGTTCCCGTCGCCGCCCCATCTGGGCACCACGTGCTGGTGCAGGTGCGCCGCGACCCCGGCGCCCCCGGCTTCGCCCTGATTCATGCCCAGGTTGAAGCCGCTGGGGTTCGCCACCTTCCGCAGGACCCGCATCGCCGTCTGGGTCAGCTCGGCGAACTCGGCTGTCTCCTCCGCGGTGATGTCGGTGTAGTCGGGCACATGGCGGTACGGGCAGACCAGCAGGTGCCCGGGGTTGTACGGAAACAGGTTGAGCACCACGTAGGCGAACTCGCCGCGGTGGACGATCAGCGATTCCTCGTCGGGGCGGGCCGGTGCCACGCAGAACGGGCACTCGTCCTTGTTCTTGAACTGGCCCTGACCGCCCTTGACGTAGGCCATGCGGTGCGGTGTCCAGAGCCGTTGGAAGGCATCCGGCACGCCGGGCAGCTCAAAGGCGTCCGTCACCTCGTCGCCGGTCTGGTCGGTCATAGCTTCGGTCGTCTCGGCCATCGTCAGTTGCCGCGCCCGGCGGCGGCTTGCACGATCCGGGCCACGGCCTCGTCCACCGGGATGCCGTTGTCCTGGCTGCCGTCGCGGAAGCGGAAGGAAACCGCTCCGGCCTCGGCGTCCTCGCCACCGGCAATCAGCACGAACGGAACCTTGTCCTTGCTGGCGGTCCGGATCTTCTTCGGGAAGCGGTCCGAGCCCAGGTCGGCCTCGGCGCGGATGCCCTGGGCGCGCAGCTTGGCCACGATCTCCAGCATGTAGTCGTTGAATGCCTCCGCCACCGGGATGCCGACCACCTGGACCGGGGCGAGCCACGCCGGGAAGGCGCCGGCGTAGTGTTCGATCAGCAGGCCCATGAAGCGCTCTACCGACCCGAACAGGGCGCGGTGGATCATGACGGGGCGCTGGCGGCTGCCGTCGGCTGCCTGGTATTCGAGTTCGAACCGTTCCGGCAGGTTGAAGTCCAGCTGGATGGTGGACATCTGCCAGGTGCGGCCGATCGCGTCGCGGGCCTGTACGGAAATCTTGGGGCCGTAGAAGGCCGCTCCGCCCGGGTCCGGCACCAGTTCCAGGCCGGACGCCTCGGCGACCTCGGCCAGGGTGCGGGTGGCCTCGTCCCACACCTCCTCGGAGCCGACGTACTTCTCCGGGTCCTTGGTGGAGAGCTCCAGGAAGAAGTCGTCGAGCCCATAGTCCTTGAGCAGGTCCAGCACGAAGTTGAGCGTGGTGGTCAGCTCGTCCTTCATCTGCTCGCGGGTGCAGTAGATATGCGCGTCATCCTGGGTCATGCCGCGCACGCGGGTCAGGCCGTGGACCACGCCGGACTTTTCGTAGCGGTAGACGGAGCCGAATTCGAACATCCGGAGCGGCAGCTCGCGGTAGGACCGGCCGCGCGAGCGGAAAATCAGGTTGTGCATCGGGCAGTTCATCGGCTTCAGGTAGTAGTCCTGGCCGGGCTTGACGACCTCGTTGGTTTCGGGGTCGCGGGTCTCGTCCACGTGCATGGGCGGGAACATCCCGTCCCGGTACCAGTCCAGGTGGCCGGAGACCTCGTACAGGTTGCTCTTGGTGATGTGCGGGGTGTAGACGAATTCGTAGCCCGCCTCGGTGTGCCGCTGCCGCGAGTAGTCCTCCATCGCCTTGCGGACGATGCCGCCCTTCGGGTGGAAGACGGGCAGGCCGGAGCCGAGTTCATCCGGGAAGGAGAACAGGTCCAGTTCGGCGCCCACCCGGCGGTGGTCGCGGCGCTCTGCCTCGGCCAGCCGCTCCTGGTAGGCCTTCAGGTCTTCCTTGGTGGGCCAGGCGGTGCCGTAGATCCGCTGCAGCTGCTTGTTCTTTTCGTTGCCCCGCCAGTAGGCGGCGGCCGAGCGGGTCAGCGCATAGGCGTTGGAGATCAGCTTGGTGTTGGGCAGGTGCGGCCCGCGGCAGAGGTCCTTCCAGACCACTTCGCCGCTCTTGGCGTCCACGTTGTCGTAAATGGTCAGTTCGCCGGCACCCACTTCGATGCTGGCGCCCTCGCCGGCCTCGTCGGAGTGGCCCTTGAGCCCGATCAGCTCCTCCTTGTACGGCTCCCCCGCCATCTCGGCGAGCGCTTCGGTCTCGGAGACGGCGCGGCGGACGAAGCGCTGGTTGGAGTTGACGATCTTGAGCATCATCTTCTCCAGCTGCTTCAGGTCCTCCGGGGTGAAGGGCTCATCGACGTCGAAGTCGAAGTAGAAACCGTCGGTGATGTACGGGCCGATCCCGAGCTTGGAGCCCTTCCGCAGCTGCTGGACGGCCTGGGCCATCACGTGCGCGGTGGAGTGGCGCAGCACGTTGAGTCCGTCGGGAGAGTCGATGGTCACGGCTTCGACCTTGGCCCCGGCCGGGATCGGCTGGTCCAGGTCCTTCAGTTCGCCGTCGACGCGGACGACGACGACCTCCCGCCGGGCGCCGTAAAGGTCGGCTCCCGTCGTGCCCTCGGTCACCTGGTTCTCTTCGCCGTCGACGATGAGGGTGATGTTCTGGGGCGCTGACACAGAGGTCTCCTTATGGTGGATGTAAGCCGTTACTGCAGCGACATACTTGGGCGCTGCAAGCCTCTACGATCGTATCCGCTGACGCGAAGCCCGACCAACACCGCCGCGGCGGGGCTGCGCGCCCGCTGGGTGCCGGCGAGCCGCCTCAGGCCGGCCGATCACCCTGCCCGGGTCCCGTGGCTTCCGGCCAGCCGGGACCCGGCCGGAACGCGGTGATCCAGTCCTTCCGCGGCCATGCGGCGGGCAAGTTCGGCAGTTCCAAGCTTTTCCTCGCGGGCGGCGCCCCTGCCAGCCGCCGGTGCCGCCGTCCCCCGCCCTGCCGCCGGTGCTGCCGTCCCGCGTCCTGCCGCGGCCCCGGAAGGAACAGGGCGCCCCGGCAGCGGCAGGCTGGCGGTGTCCGAAAGGTCCCATGCCTCCAGCGCCTGCAGCCCGATTCCCCGGGGGCCGGTCCGCCGGGTGAGGCCGCGGATGAGCAGCATCTCGGTGCCGAACAGCAGCGGGCCGGAGCGTTCCTGGGCTTCCTGAAAGAAGGTGGCGTCCACGCAGCCGGTGCCGTCGTCCACGCTGATGAAAACCACCCGCCGGCCGCCGCGCATGGGCGGTGTCTGGGTGGCCACACGGATGCCGGCCACCATCACTTCGCTCCCGTTGCGCAGGTGCAGCAGGCCCTGGGCCCGGGTGACTCCGAGTTGGGCCAGCAGCGGAGCGTAGCTCTCCATCAGGTGGGAGCTGGCATCGATCGAGAGCAGGTCCAGTTCGGTGCGCACCTTGTCCACCGTGGTCGGTTCCGGGAAGACCGGGACCAGATGGCGCAGCTCCAGGTCACCCAGCGGCAGGGACAGCTGGCCCTCGGTGGGCTGGTAGCGCTGGGGAACCGGGCGGGTGTCCGGCTGGTCCAGATGGTAGACCAGATCCGTCCGGCTGGCCGCCCGGCCGCCGCGCTGGCCGGTCCTGCGGTTCAGCTCGTCGAAGGCGCCCAGCTGGGCCAGGCGCTTGAGCGCGGGTTTGCCGACCTTGGCCCGCGCGCGCAGGTCGGCCAGCGATTCGTACGGCTGGCCGGCGACGATGCGTTTGAGCTCGGCCGCCGAGAGCCCGTAGATGCCGGTCAGGCTAAGCCGGATCCCCAGCTTTTCACCGGAGCCGGAGGGATCGCGTTCCACCTGGTAGCGGTCCGTGCTGCGGTTGATGTCCAGCGGCAGGATCGGGATGCCCAGCCGCCGCGCTTCGGCCACCAGCAGGCGCAGCGGGTACATTCCCGGATCGTGCTGCCACAACCCGGCCAGGAACGCCTCGGGATGGTGGGCCTTCAGCCAGGCCGTCTGGTAGGTGGGCACGGCGAAGGCGGCCCCGTGGGCTTTGCAGAAGCCAAAGCTGCCGAAGGACTTCAGCGTGCCCCACACCGTGTCGACCACCTCCGGCGGATATCCCCGGTCCAGCGAGGCGCTGCGGAAGTATTCCTCCACCGCGGGTTCGGCTTCCTCGTTGCCCAGCAGCCGGCGGAATTCGTCCGCCTTGGCCAGTCCGCAGCCGGTGAAGACGTCGAAGGTCCGCAGGACCTGTTCGTGGAAGATCGTGACGCCGTGGGTTTCCTTCAGGACCGGATTCAAATCGGGGTGCGGGAAGCGCTCCGGCGCCCAGCCATGGCGGTGTTCCAGGAACGGCCGGACCATATCCGATTGCATCGGGCCCGGCCGGAACAGCGAAATGTCGATAATCAGGTCGTTAAAGTCCCGCGGGGCCATCTTGCCCACCAGCTCGCGCTGGCCCGGCGATTCGATCTGGAAGCATCCCAGCGTGTGGGTGCTGCGGATCAGCTCGTAGGTCGGCTCGTCGTCCAGCGGGACCTGTTCCAGGTTGATGGTCCCGTCCGCGGCAATGTAGTCGGGCCCGGTTCCGTCCTCGCCCACCGGGTGCCGGCCGGCTGCCGTGACGGCGTCCTTGTCCGGATGGATGCGGGCTATTTCCTTGAGCGCGTAGGCGATGGAACTCTGCATCCGCACGCCCAGCACGTCCAGCTTGAGCATGCCCATCGGGTCCATGTCGTGTTTGTCGAACTGGCTCATCGGCAGCCCCAGCCCGCTTGGCTGGGTAGGGGTGCGGTCCAACAGCGAGCTGTCGCCCAGGATCACGCCGCAGGGGTGCATGGAGATATGCCGGGGCAGCCGGTCCAGCCGTTCGGTCAGATCCACCAGCAGGTCCAACTGCTGGTTCTGCTCCACCTGGGCGGAAAACGCGCGCAGCTCCGGCTTCTCCGCCATCGCCTCACGGAACTGGCGCGCGGAGAACCGCCAGAGCTGTTTGGCGATGCCCGAAATCTCCTCCTCCGGCAGGCCAAGCGCCAAGCCGGCGTCGCGGACCGCCCCGCGGGCACGGTAACCGTTCTGCATGCTCATCAGGGTGACCCGCTGGCTGCCGAATCGGTCGAAGATTTTTTGATAGACGTTGTGCCGCTCTGCGCTTTCCACATCGATGTCGATGTCCGGCAGGGTGGAACGGTCCTGGGAGAGGAAGCGCTCGAAGATCAGCCCGTGGTCCAGGGGGTTCACGTGGCTGATGTAGAGCAGGTAGTTCACCAGGCTCGAGGCACCCGACCCCCGGGCCGCGGCGCGCACGCCCATCCCGGTGATCATGCGCGACACTTCGGCCACCGTCAGGAAGTAGGAGGCGAAGCCCAGCCGCGAGATGATGCCCAGCTCATGGGCAAGCCGGTCCCGCAGTTCCTTCTCCGCCCGTCCGGACATTCCGCCAAACCGTTCCGCGATGCCGGTTTCGCAGCGCTGGACCAGCTCGGCCACGGGATCCCCGTCGATCCCGATGACGGAGGCTTCGGGGACCACCGGGCGCTTGAACCCCATGTCCTCGTAAGGATCCATGCGGCACCGGTCGGCCACCGCTTCCGTCGTGGCCAGCAGGCGGATGACGTCCTTGCTTCCGCCGCCGGCTGCCTGCACGATTTCCCGCGCCAGGGCCTGCATCCGGTCGGGGGATTTCAACCAGCCTTGGGCGCTCGGCTGCAGATCCGGCAGCTTGGACAAGGCTGTCAGCGCCCTCGCCGAGTCCAGCACATCGGCGGTGGCGGCGCCGTCCTCTTCGCAGTAGCGCACGGCGTTGGTCAGCACTGCCGGAAGATTCAGCTCCCCGGCCAGGTTAAGCATCCGTACCGCGTGGGCGGTACTGAGGTTCTCCCCCGGGGCACTCAAGTGGGAGACAATTTCCACTGCCAGCGACCCGGCGGGCAGTCCGCTGCGCCAGCGTCCGGCCAGCCGGCGGGCTTCGGCGTAGCTGCGGCGGCGCAGCGCCTGTCCGACGTCGGAAAAAGGGCCGAGCAGCACCGTCAGGGCAGGTTCGCCGTCCGGAACACCCGCATGCCGGGCGAGTTGATCCACCGTCACGCCGGGCGTCCGGCGGCTGCCGGCACGCCCGCGTGCAGCCGTGCCGGCATGGGCTTCAGAGATCAGGCGGCAGAGCGCATGGTAGCCCCTGCCCTGGTTCCCGCCGTGGGCCAGCACCACAACGCGGCCGGTGTCCCGGCCGCCGCCGTCTTGGACGGCCAGGTCCACGCCGACTATCGGATCCATCCCCGTGGCCAGGCATGCCTTCAGGTGCTTGACCGTGCCGTAGAGGCCGTCCCGGTCGGTGCAGGCCAAGGCGTCGGCTCCGAAGGAAGCGGCCGCTGCGGCCAGTTCCTCCGGCCAGGAGACACCGTAGTGGGCACTGTACGCCGTGGATACGTGCAGGTGGGTAAAGCTCATGGACATTCCAAACAACGGTTGGGTCTCAGGATCGAGCATCAGGCGGACTGCCGGGGCGAACCGGGGGCTGGGAGAAAGGCCGGCGGGAACCGCGGTGCCGTCAGGCGCTCAGCTCCCGGACGGCATCATGGACGCGGATCAGGCGCCAGCGTCCGGTATCCACCTGATGGGAAAGGTCCAGGGTGCGGATCTGCGACCGGCCATTCAGCCGCGCCTGCACCCGCCAGATCTCATGGTCCACCAGCCCTGCGCCCCTGCCCCGTTCCGCACGCAGTTCCTCCGCCCACCATTTGCGGCGTTCGTACCAACGCACCGGTTCCGCGACGATCCGGTAGCTCCTGCCCTGCCAGCGCAGCCGGAGCGGCTGTCCGGCAGGGGAACACACAACGTCAACTGCTTCACTGAAAACACCCATGTCCCAGTCGCCTTTCATCTGGACAACGGGTCATATTCCCCGGCGAGCGCCCCTGCCAACACGCCCGCCGAAGAACTTGACCCTCTTATTCTATTCGAATATGTATTCGAATCCAAGATCAAGCGTAGGTTCGGGCACTGACAAAATCGGGCCGCCCGCCGACCGCGGCCAAGCGTGCCGCAGTACGGCGGCCATGGAGCCTAGACCTCGTGCTCGGCGAGGTACTTCACGTCGCCGACCAGCTTGTCCCACATCAGCTTGGAGTGCTCCGCCGCCTCCGCGGTCTCGTTGTTGTCCTGCGACAGCGTGAACTCCGTGCCGCCCGGAACTTCCTCCAGCGTCCAGACGAGACGGTGGTAGTTCTCGGGCAGGTCCTCCCGGCCGGACAGCGGGCTGAAGTGCGTGACGACCAGCCGGCGTCCTGGTTCGAACTCCAGCACCTGGCCCTTGTCCTCGTACGCTTCGCCCTCCCACTCGCCCCGCCATCGGATGGGCCCGCCGACGCTCCAATCGGTCTGCACGTCGGTGCCGAACATGAATCCCCGGATGGCTTCGGGGTCCGTGATCACCGACCAGACACGGTCCGGCGGCGCCGCAATGGTCGCCGTCGAACTGGCCACGTACTGTCCGGGCATGGCTTCCTCCCCTGGTTCCCGCCTTTGCGACGCGGGTCCGGCTACTCCATCCCAGCTTCCGGCAGCCGGGGCCGGCGCACAATGGCTGCGGGGACGCCGCTCAGGGAACGATCCCCGCTTCCGGGCCGCCGGACGGCAGTCATGCTGCCTCGTCGATGAGGTCGGGCCCGTTGTTGCGCACGTTGTTGACCTTCGAACTGACCCGCCGCGGGACAAGATGCGGTTCGGGCATGGCCTCCAGCAGCTGCCGCACGTCGGCCTCTGATGTTGTTTCCGGATCCAGCCAGTCCGCATAGAGGCCGGGCGGAACGATCAGCGGTGTCCGGTCATGGATATGCCCGAGCGCATCGGCCGCCTGGGTGGTGATGATGGTGCAAGTGCGCAGCCACTTCTCCGGGTGGTCTTCGGGCAGGGCCGGGTCGGGCCAGTTTTCGAACAAGGCCGCGAAAGCCAGCGCCTCTTCGCCTTCGCCGTGCAGGTAGGTCGGGATCTTACCGTCCTCGGTCTTCTGCCATTCGAAATACCCGTCGGCAACAAGCAATCCGCGCTTCCTGGCCGCCGCCTTGCGGAACGAGGGTTTCTCCGTCACGGTCTCCATCCGCGCGTTGATCAGGCGGGCGCCGGAGCGAGGGTCCTTGGCCCACGGCGGCACGAGGCCCCACCGGGCCACAATGAGTTTCCTGGACACTCCCTCGCCGTCGGCCTGCTTGCGGTCGATGATCAAGGGGACCTCGTCGGTAGGTGCCACGTTGTAGGAAGGCTGGATCTCTTCGACATAGGACTCATCGACGTCGAACGAAGCCACCAGGTCGCCGGTGCTCCGGGCCATGACGTATCTGCCGCACATGCCTCCATTATGGTCCAGCCGCGCGGCTGATGCCCGGCGCGCGGCCCGAAACAGCCACGCACCGCGCCGGAATGCCCGGCCGGCTGCCGCCGCCTGCGGCGCCGGGAATGACCGCGCCCCGTGCGACGTTGACATGTACACAAGCTTTCAGACCAGAAGGAGCCATCTTGGATTACACACCTGCTGCCGGAACCGTCACCATGTTCTCCACCACCTGGTGCGGGTACTGCCGCCGCCTGAAGACCCAGTTCGATGCGCAGGGCATCGGCTACACCGAGATCAATATCGAAGAGGTCCCCGGCACCGCGGAGCTCGTCGAGAAGCTCAACGACGGAAACCAGACGGTTCCCACCCTGCTCTTCCCGGATGGCAGCAGCGCCACGAACCCGCCGCTCTCGCTGGTCAAGGAACGCCTGGGCGTCTAACAGCGGCAGGCTCCGCCGGCGGCATTCGGACCGCGGGCCCACGGGGCGCCGCAGTTTCCATAACAATCGTTTTGGAAATTGTGGCGCCCCTGTTTTGTTCCTAGGATGGGGCAGGACGGCCGACGACGGCCTCGCCAGACTTCGCTAGGAAGGAATCACTCCCGCATGGTTCACAAGGTTCGGGCAGTAGTGGCCCTGGAAAAGAATGCTCCGGTCTCCATCGAAACCATCCTGGTTCCCGATCCGGGCCCGGGCGAGGCGCTGGTGGACATCCTCACCTGCGGCGTCTGCCATACCGATCTGCACTACAAGCAGGGCGGGATTAACGACGACTTCCCGTTCCTGCTCGGCCACGAAGCCACCGGCGTGGTCAGCGCCGTCGGCCCCGACGTGACCGATCTTGAGCCCGGCGACCGCGTCATCCTGAACTGGCGCGCCGTGTGCGGCGAGTGCCGGGCCTGCCGGCGCGGTGAGGCCCAGTACTGCTTCAACACGCACAACGCCACCCAGAAGATGACCCTCGAGGACGGGACCGAGCTCTCCCCCGCCCTGGGCATCGGTGCCTTTGCCGAGAAGACCCTGGTGGCCGCCGGCCAGTGCACCAAGGTGGACGACGACGTCGACCCGGCGGCCGTCGGACTGCTCGGCTGCGGCGTCATGGCCGGCATCGGCGCGGCGATCAACACCGGCGAGGTCAAGCGCGGCGAATCCGTGGCCGTGATCGGCTGCGGCGGCGTGGGCATCGCCGCCATCGCCGGTGCCAAGCTGGCCGGCGCCACCACGATCATCGCCGTCGACATCGACGACAACAAGGTGGAGCTGGCCAAGTCGCTCGGTGCCACGCACGGCATCAACTCGAAGGAACAGGACCCGGTGGAAGCCATCCGGGCGCTGACCGGCGGCAACGGCGCCGACGTCGTGATTGAAGCGGTCGGACGTCCGGAAACGTACAAGCAGGCGTTCTACGCCCGCGACCTGGCCGGGCGCGTGGTCCTGGTGGGAGTCCCCACGCCGGACATGAAGATCGAACTGCCGCTGCTGGACGTGTTCGGCCGCGGCGGCTCGCTGAAGTCCTCCTGGTACGGCGATTGCCTGCCGTCCCGCGACTTCCCGATGCTGGTCAGCCACTACAAGCAGGGCAACCTGGACCTGGACGCCTTCGTCACCGAGCGGATCAAGCTGGACGAGGTTGAGGCCGCGTTCGACAAGATGCACGAGGGCAAGGTGCTGCGTTCGGTGGTGGAGGTAGCATGAGCGCGGCAATCGAAAACCTGGTCACCTCGGGCACGTTCTCGCTGGACGGCGGCACCTGGGACGTGGACAACAATGTGTGGATCGTCGGCGACGCCACCGAGGTCATCGTCATCGACCCGGCACATGATCCGCAGGCCATTGCCAACGCCGTCGGCTCCCGGACGGTGAAGGCCATCCTGCTCACGCACGGTCACGACGACCACATCCGCGCCGTCGGTGAATTCCGGGACCTGGTGAAGGCACCGGTTTACCTGCACGACGCCGACCGGATGCTCTGGGACGCCGTCTTCCCGGACAGCGCACCCGACCACGCGATTGAGGACGGCGACACCTTCGAGATCGCGGGGGCGCGGCTGCAGGCCATCCACACTCCGGGCCACTCCCCCGGTTCGGTCTGCTTCCACCTGGCCTCGCAGAACGTGCTGTTCAGCGGCGACACGTTGTTCAACGGCGGTCCGGGCGCCACCGGCCGCAGCTACTCCAGCTTCGAGACGATCATCGAGTCGATCAAGGGCAGGTTGCTGACGCTGCCGGCCGAGACCACGGTGAAGACCGGTCACGGCGATGCCACCAGCATCGGCGCCGAGGCGCCGCAGCTCGACGAGTGGATTGCCCGCGGGCACTGACAACGGTCCGCTAAACCCTGCTACACCGCCCGTGCTCAACCCGGCTTCGGCCTGAGCACGGGCGGTGTTCCATACAGGGGCTGGGTCAGCACGTCCGGGACGTCCTGCTGCCACGGAAACAGCCCTTCCTCGTCGGCCCAGATGGCCTGCAGGCCGCGCAGTCGGCCTTTGTAAATATCTGCCGCGACCAGGAGCACATCCTCCGGCCGCTCAATCCGGGCCAGCGCCACTTTCCGCGGCCGCAGCGGTACTTCCATCCCCGCCACCAGGGTGCGGCCATGGTGAAGCACCCGGTGCGCCAAGAGGCTGAGAATGGCGTGCGTTTCCGCCAAGGCCCGTCCGGTCAGCAGTATTTCGGGATGCTGGACCTGGGTCAGCCCGATGGTGTAGCCAAAAGCGGTGTTGTCGGCGTCCCCCTCGACGATCATGCATTGCCAGCCGTACTTATCGATGGTTTGCAGCGTCTTCTCCCTGGCCTCCCGATGGGTCATGCCGTTGCAGATATCGCACACCATGGGCTCCTCTTGCCGATGGATTGAATTGTCCAGCCAGTCTGCATCCGCATCCGCTGCAACGGCACCGGCGATTGCGCCGATGTGGATAAGTGGGGCCCTAGCCGCCGATATAGTGCATCTCCACTTTCCGCCCCGGCCAGCCGGCGGCAGGCGGGGCAGCTATCCCGGCCGAAGTCTTGCCGGAACGTGGGTCAACGCCCGCGGTCTCGGCGCCGCGCAGTTCCGAGTAGCGGTCCGAGCGGCCCCGCCAGACGCCGGACAGCACGCGGGCCAGTTCGCCGTCATCCGCGCCGCCGCGCAGCAGGGCGCGCAGATCCGTTCCGCCGGTGCCGAACAGGCAGGTGAACAGCTTCCCGTCGGTGCTCAGCCGGGCGCGGGTGCAGCCGTGGCAGAACGCCTGCGTGACGCTTGAGATGGTCCCAATTTCGCCGCCGCCGTCGCGGTACCTGAAGCGTGTGGCCGTCTCCCCGGGATACCGGGGTGCCAGCGGTTCCAGCGGAAGGTCGGCGTCGATCCGCCGCACGATCTCGGCCGACGGGACCACCTGCTCCAGGTTCCAGCCGTTGGTCGTGCCCACATCCATGTACTCGATGAACCGGACGATGTGGGGTGTGCCGTGGAAGTGGCGCGCCATGGCCGGGACGCCGCCGTCATTCTGGCCGCGCTTGACCACCATGTTCACCTTGACCGGGCCCAGCCCGACCGCGGCCGCGGCCTCGATGGCCTCCAGCACCGCGGCGACGGGATAGTCGACGTCGTTCATGGCGCGGAAGGTGGCGTCGTCGACCGAATCCAGCGAGACGGTCACCCGGGACAGCCCGGCCGCCTTGAGCGCCGCGGCCTTGCGGGCCAGTGCCGAGCCGTTGGTCGTCATCGCCAGGTCCAGCGGACGGCCTTCGGGCGTGCGGAGCGCGGCCAGCCCGACGACCAGGTCCTCGATCCCCCGCCGCAGCAGCGGTTCGCCGCCGGTCAGCCGCAGCTTCTCCACCCCTTCCGCGGCCGCGATCCGGGCCACCCGGACGATCTCGTCGAAGGTCAGCAGCTGGTCCTTGGGCAGGAACACGAAGTCGCGGCCGAATACTTCCCTGGGCATGCAGTACACGCAGCGGAAGTTGCACCGGTCGGTGACGGAGATCCGCAGATCCCGCAGGGGCCGGCCCAGTGCGTCGTCGAGGGTGTGCGGACCGTGCTGTGCTGGCCCGTCCATGGTGTGCCTCCGCTGCCGGGACTCGAAGTCCCCTCCAGACTAGGCTGGCCGGGCGTTCACTACAACGGGGCCGGTTCCGGGACCTGCAGGCGGGCCAGCAGGTCGGGAAACGCCCCGTCCGCCACGTCGGCGTAGCCGGCGTACGCCGCCCGCAGCGCCCGCTCCACCGAGCCCACGCCGAGGCCGGGCAGCAGGTCCTCGCCCGCGCCGGCCGTTGCCGGATCCCAGTCCAGGCCGAGTGCGTCATAGCTGGCCGTGAGCACCTCGCGCAGCGGCGCCGCATCCTCCACCACCACGACGGAGGAAAACAGCCAGGCGCCGGCGACAACCCGCTGCGCGGTGCCCACCAGCTTGATCCGGCGCAGGGGATCAACCGGGTACGCGCCGTGGATGCTGAACTCGCCCGGGCAGTACTCCCCCGGGATTTCCCCCACGCCGGCCTGCAGCCCGGTTGCCCGCAATCCGCCGGCGATGAGTTCCCCGAATTGGCCGAAACGCCTTTTCGCTCCGGCAATCGCATCGGCCAGCGGCTCCACATGATCCAGCACCAGGCAGCCTTCGTGGTAGGCGGCCGCCCGGCCGCCCGCCTTGCGCACCAGCGGTTCGAATCCAAGTTCGCGGCAGCGGCGCGCCGCCTCCCCGAAGCCGGGCAGATGCGCGTCCCGCTGCCCGAACGCCACCGTCGGTGCCGGACGGTACACGCGCACGGTAGGGCCGAGCCGTCCCTGCCTTGCCGCTGCCAGCAGTGCCAGGCCAAACTGCAGGTCCGCCTCCGCGCCGAACGACTCCGGCTGGCGGACCCAGTCGAGCCCGCCAAGGCCCTGCGCTGAGTGCTCCAAAGTATTGCCTGCTTCCTGAACCTGCCGATCCGCACCGCCTGCCCGGCGGCCCCTGCCATTTTACGGCGCGGGGGCACGACATGTGCCGTTCCTGCCACGCCGCGGCGGGTTGGGTGACCCGCCACCGTTCCGGGCACGGAATAATAGCCATGTGCCTTCTCCCCACATGCCGCTCGTGCTGCTCGGCGGCGCCTCCGGTTCCGGCAAGTCCTATCTGGCGGCGCGGTTCGGCCGTCCGCATCTGGAGCTCGACGCGTTCTACCGGGAAATCGCCGAGCACACCCCGGGGTCCCCGCTGCCGCTGACCCCGTACGGGGAGATCGACTGGGACCATCCCGGCACCTGGAACAGCGGCGCCGCGGCCCGCGCCATGACGGAACTGCTGGAGACCGGCCGCACCCGGATTCCCGACTACTCCATCGCCACCTCCAGCTACAACGGGCACCGCACCGTGGAACTCGCGGAGGGGCCGGTGATTGCCGAGGGCATCTTCGCCGACGCCGTGCTCGGCCAGCTGCGAAGCCTCGGGCTGGAGGTGGACGCCGTCTTCATCACGGTCTCTCCCATCACGACGGCGGTGCGCCGCCTGGTGCGCGACCTGCGCGAGCACCGCAAACCGCTGCCGTTCCTGCTCAAACGCGGCTGGGCGCTCTTCCGCTCCGAACGTGCCGTGCGCGACCGCTACCTGGCGGCCGGTTTCCGCCCGGTGGCCAAGCGGCAGGTGAAAAGGGAACTGGCTGGCCTGCGCGGGGCGCCGGCCGCCCAGCGGAAGTAGCGCCCGGCTATTCGGTCACGTCCCACATCCGGCGCCACCACGGCCGCTTGGGCTCGGGCTCCGCTTCCTCGCGTGCCGCCGCGGCTGCCCTGGCCGCCCGGCGTTCCCGCCAGCGTTCCAGTTCATACTCCACGTCCCGGGTCTTGGTGATCACCGGCGGGCCGCCCTGTAGCTGTCGCCGCGCGTTGACCACCCGGGCGTTGAAGTCCTCCAGGATTTCGCGCACCCGCCGGTCCGAGATCTGCTGGTCCAGCCGTCCGTCCAGCTCGGCATCCTCGGTCCGCAGCAGCAGGGCTTCGGGGCCCAGCCCCGTGAGGTTCTCGCGCTCGATCAGCCCCTTGAGCCACCAGTCGGGATCATACCCGTTGCCCAGGTTGGGGATCGGTTTTCCGGCGTATTTCAGGTCGTCGAAGTCCCCGCGGGCCATGGCCTCCCGGATCAGGTAGTCGGCGCGCCGGGAGGTGTCCAGCTCCCGGATTTTCCGGTGCTTCTCCTCTTCGGCCTCCGCCCGCTCCTCTTCGTCCGCGTCGGCCGGCCCGCGTTCCCGTGACGCCCGCAGCTCCGCGGCGCGTTCCAGCCGCCGGCCGTTGTCACCCGCTGCCCTGCTGTTCACTCGTCAGACACCGCCTCCGCTACGACCTGGGCCCGATGCTCAGCCACCGGGCTGTTCCTGACATTTTTCCAGCCCCGGGACGAGCCAGCAATGCGTCGCCGTCGTTCATGCGCCGTTCCCCGGTTCCCCGGCCGGCCGCGCCGCTGCGCTTCAGACGGTGGCCGCCGGCGCGGCGGCGATGGCAGACTCGGCCGCATGCGCGAATTTGTCGTCCTGGGCACCGCCTCGCAGGTTCCTACCCGGAGCCGCAACCACAACGGCTACCTGCTGCGGTGGGACGGCGAGGGAGTGCTGTTCGACCCGGGTGAGGGAACGCAGCGGCAAATGATCCTCGCCGGGGTTTCGGCCAGCCGGATCACGCGCATCTGCCTCACGCATGTGCACGGCGACCACTGCTACGGATTGCCCGGCGTGCTCTCGCGCATGGTCCTGGACGGCGTTGAGCATCCGGTTCATCTGCACTATCCGGCCTCCGGCGGTGATGTGGTGCGGGCCCTGGTCTCGCTCGCCTCCCCGGGTCTTGACCTGCGCCTGCACCCGCACGGCGCCCCAGGGGCCATTGCTGACGGCCTTGAGGTGCGTCCCCTGGACCACCGGATCGAGGCCTACGGCTACCGGCTGGTCGAACCCGACGACCGCACCCTGCTGCCCGACCGGCTGGCTGCCGCCGGTATTTCCGGCCCCGACGTCGGCCGCCTGCAGCGGGATGGGACGTTCAAGGGGTTGCGGCTCCAGGAGGTCAGCGTTCCCCGGCCGGGGCAGCGCTTTGCGTTCGTGATGGACACCGCGGTCTGCGCCGGGGCGGAGGAACTGGCCGACGGCGCCGACCTGCTCGTGGCCGAGTCCACCTTCAGCGACGACGACGAGGCCCTCGCCGTCCGGCACCGCCACCTCACGGCCGGCCAGGCGGGCGGACTTGCGGCCGGCGGTGGCGTGGGCACGCTGGTGCTGACCCATTTCTCCTCGCGCTACCCCGACTTGGTCCCGCTCGAGGAACAGGCCAGGGCGCGGGCGGGAGGGGCCGAGGTGGTTGCGGCCCGGGACCTGGACCTGATCCCGTTTCCCCCACGCCGGCGGACCGGCATCGGGCGATGAAGCACGCACTGGCCGGTTTGCCGGCAGTCCTGCCTGTTTCCCTCACGGCTCGTCCGGGTTACGGTGGCAATCTCAGCGCAAGGTAAATCACGATCGAAGGAGGCTGCAATGAGCGAGCAGAACCACCCGGAGGACGAACGGACCCTGCCGGATCCGGAGCTGAACATTCAGGGTGAAGACCCGCTCATCCCGGATGAGGGAGTCGACGCGGTGCCGCCGGAACTGGTGGACGCCGGGATCGATACGGACTCCGAGCGTCCCGTGGACGAGACCCTGTCCGATCCGCTTGAGGGCGGGATGGCGGACGACCGGCTGGGAGCCCCGCTGGAGGATTTCGACCCGGATGAATCGCCGAGCCAGTAGGCGCAATGAAGCCCCGCAGTGTTACTGCGGGGCTTCATCTATCCCGTACGGTTTCGGCTACGTGGTTCGGTCGCTGGCTGGCTCTTCCACTGTTGACTTGTCCAGGAAGGCAATCACTTCGGAGTCATCAGTCTTCGTCCAGGTTTCGCGCCCGGTGTCCTTGTCTTCGCGGCGGGTTTCCGGCGTGTCCACGGCTTCCTTGCGGAAGCCCCAGCGGGAATCCCTATTCGAGGCGTAGCACATCACGAACCTCCTTCGTGTCGGTCCTTTAATCGTCCTCCCGCCGGCGGCGGATGCCAAGGGCCGCTCGCGAGGATTCGTGCACCATGAGGGTCCGCCCTTCGTCTACCGCCGTGACGAAGGTGACAGGCGTCCCTGAAAGACTAGAGTCTCGTCCATGGCGGCGGAGCAGAAAACAGCGCTCAACAACGGTGTGCGGATAGATCGGCTCGGTTACGGCACCGCCAGGATTCCCCCGCCCGAGACGGCCGGGCTTTGCTATCGCGCCTTGGAGGCCGGTTTCCGCCATATCGATACCGCGGCCCTGTACGGCAACGAGCAAGGGGTAGGTGAGGCTGTCCGCAAATATACGGCCGGCGGGCTGGCCTCCCGTGAGGAAATCTTCGTCACCACCAAGGTTTACAACCATAACCACGGCTATCACCAAACGCTCCAGGCCTTTGAAGATTCTGCCCGGCTGCTGGGACTCTGCTACATCGACCTGTATCTAATCCACTGGCCGCAACCCAAGCGGGCTCTGTTTGTGGAAACCTATCGGGCACTCGAACGCCTCTACCAGGAGGGGCGCGTTCGGGCGGTCGGCGTTTCGAACTTCCTTCCGGAACACCTCGAACAGCTGCTCCAACACACGGAAATCGTCCCGGCGGTTAACCAAATTGAGCTACACCCGTGGTTCCAGCAGGCGCACCTGCATTCAACGCCGCCCATGGCATCCGCACCGTGGCGTGGAGTCCCCTCGCCCGGGGAGCAACGCTGAGTGACCCCATCGTGGCGGACTTGGCCCGCGACCTGGGCAAAACCCCTGCACAGGTGGTCCTGCGCTGGCATCTCCAGTTGGGCAATATTGCCATTCCCAAGGCAACCGGTCCCCGCATTCAGGAAAACTTCCGCGTCTGGGACTTCCTGCTGGACAACGCCGCCATGGAGTGCCTGGCCGGCCTTGACCGCCGGGACGGCCGGATCGGTTCCCACCCTGATCAGATCAACTGAGACGAGGAGTCACTGCCGGCCGGCAGTTGCAGCGGTCAGCGCACGCTCAGCAATTCGACGATGACGTCGAGGGCTTTGGTGAGCTGCAGATCGCTGGGGGCGCCGTACCCGATGACGAAGCCGTTCTCGGGCGCGCGGTCGGCGTAGTAGGCGGCCAATGTGGCCAGGCGGACTCCGCGGCGAAGGGCCTCGTCGGCCAGTTGAGGGGCGTCGTTTCCCTGGAACCGCAGCACTGCGTGAAGTCCGCCGTCGAGGGCTGCAAGTTGAAGGTCCGATCGGGCCCCAAGGCGTTCCAGCAGCAGGGCCCTGCGGTGCGCGTATTCGCGGCGCGCACGCGAGATGTGCCGTGCCAGGCCCCCGGCCTGGATGTAGTAGGCAAGGGCCGTTTGCATGATTCCGGCGACCGGCGTGTCCAGGTCTTCGCGGATGGCCTTCAGCGCGCGGCCTGATTCCCCGCGGACCACGAGGTAGCCGCACCGCAGCCAGGGGCTGAGGGACTTGGAAAATGTCCCCAGCAGTGCGACGTCGGCTGTGGAGGGAAGTGAAGCAACGGCAGGCAAGGGCATCCTGCGGTGACGGAATTCGCTGTCGTAGTCGTCTTCGAGGACGAGCACGCCGTGTTCGGCTGCCCAGTTCAGAAGATTCAGCCGTTCCTGCACCGGCATCCGGCCGCCTAGCGGGTACTGGTGGCTCGGGGTGATCAGCACGGCGTCCGGAGGCCGACCCAGGGACGCCAGCTGGGCGGCTTTGAGTCCGTCGTCGTCGACGGGCACTGTCTCCACCACGGCACCGGCGGCGGCCATGACCCGTCGGGCCGTGGGATACCCGGGATCCTCGACGAGTATGCGGGGATGCTCTCTGCGGCTTCGGAGGGCTGTCACGGCCAGATGCAGGGCGTCGCTGGTTCCGGCGGTAATGATGACGTCATCGGGTTCGACGGCCAGTCCCCTGGCTGCGGCCAGGTGCCCTGCGACTTCCTTCCGCAGGGTGGCGGTCCCAAGAGGTGGGGGCAGGTGCGTGGGTCCCTGTTCGGAGATTGCCCTGCGCCAGGCCGTGTGCCACTCGCGGTCGCGGAAAGGGGCGGACGAGGGACGTCCCGGCGTGAGGTCGATGATCGGCCTGCTGTCCTGAAGGTGCGGGGGCGGGTGTTCCTCGCGGGCAGGGTGTTGAACGTCAGGGCGGAGCGCGACCCTGGTTCCACCGGCACCGTGGCTTTCCAGGAAGCCCTCACCGGCCAGCTGCTCGAACGCCCGGACCACGACCCCGCGTGAGATGCCGAGCTCGCAGGCCATCCTGCGTGTTGCCGGGAGCGTGTGCTCCGGCCCCAGCAGCCCACTGAGGATGGCCCGGCGGAGTTGATCGGCAAGTTGGGCGGCAAGTGGAGCCGGCGCATTCCTGTCGAGTGTGAGCGGAAGCTCGGCCTCTCCCACATGGACCTCCTGATTTGATCTTTCTTGGACCTAGTGTAGGACCAAGGCGCTTGCCACCATGGAAACCGCAACCAGACGCCCACGCCGCTGCTCCGCCTTTTCCCGGCCGGGAGCCGGATGAGAGTAGGACTCATGTTTCACGGACTCTGCGCTTTCCCCCTCACACCGATTGTCAATGACCGCATCGACGTGAAGGCCGTTGCTCTCTTGGTGTCCCGGGCCGCGAGAGCCGGCGTGGACTCCCTTGGCGTGCTCGGCTCCACCGGAAACTACGCGTACTTGTCCCGGGAGGAACGCCGTGCAGTACTTGAAGCCGCTGTCGATGCCGCCGACGGGGTCCCGGTCATCGCGGGAGTGGGTGCGGTGCGTACCCGCGATGTCCAGGCGCATGTTGAAGATGCCCAGGCGGCAGGGGCTTCGGGCCTGCTGCTGGCCCCGGTGTCACACCAACGCCTAACGGAGGCGGAGGTGTTCAGCCTGTACCAGGACGTCGCGGCGGCATCTTCGGTACCCATCGTCGTCTACGACAACCCAGGCACTACCGGGTTCACATTTTCCGATGCCCTGTATTCGCGCATTGCCGACATCCCGGCGATTGCCTCCATCAAAATCCCGCCTCCCCCGCCGGGGCAGGCTTCTGCACGCCTGAGGGAGTTGCGCTCGCTGCTGCCGGAACGCATAACGGTAGGCATCAGCGGCGACTGGGCCGCGGCTGAAGAGCTGCTTGCGGGCTGTGACGCGTGGTATTCGGTGATCGCCGGCGTCCTTCCCGAAACGGCCAAGGTGATGGCGGATCATGCGTTGGCTGGCCGCAGCGACCGGGCCGTGGAAGCGTCGGCGAATCTTGAGCCCCTCTGGTCGCTCTTCCGGACGTACGGCAGCCTGCGCGTTACGGCAGCAATTGCAGACCAGCTGGGGCTGATTCCGTCACCCAGCCTGCCGTTGCCGCTTCACGGCCTGGACAGTGAAGGAAGCCTGAAAGTTGCGGACGCCATTCGCCAGTGCGGTCTTCAGGCATGACCAAAGGGTTTCTGCCCGGCTCCGGCATCTTTGGCGCGCAGGCGCGGGGGCGGAAAGCCTTTGCCCCAACGGTTCACTGCGTGCCTGGAGGAAGGCCGGCGAGGAACTATCCATGAACCCGATCCCGGATGAGGCACAGGCCGGATGAGTCTTTCAAGCCGTAGGGTGGCTACCGCCCGCACACCCAGTCGAGGCACCGGTGTGCGGGGGGCGCTCGCCCGCTATGTCGTGGCGGCCACCCTGGCCCGCAGCGCGGACGGGGGCGCGGTGGTTGCCATCATTCTGCTGGTGACGACGAGCGGGTCGCCGGGATGGCTGGCGGGCCTTCTGGGCGCCTGCATTACCGCGCCCCACCTCTTTGGCCCCTTCGTCGCCCGGCGCCTTGATACTGCCCGCGACGGCCGTTCCGTGATTGCCCTGGCCTGCATGGCCCACGGGGCAACGCTCGCGGCGGCTGTACTGCTGTATCCGGTGACCTGGCCCGTCATCACGGGAGTGCTGCTGGTCGCTTCCGGACTCGTGGGTCCGCTGCTGACAGGGGGCATCAGCAGCCGGCTGCCGGCCCTTGCGGGACCGGGAAGATCCAGCCAGCGCCGCGCCCAAGGCTGGGACGTGGCCACCTATGGCATTGGCGGCACGATCGGGCCCTCCCTTGTCGCCGCCGTCTCGGCGTGGTCAGGTCCGGCGGTGGCGGCGCTGATCCTGGCCGCTGCCACGTTCGTCGCCGCGGCGGTGATCAGGCTCCTGCCATATTCCCCGCCTGCTGCCGCGGCTTCGGAGGTGCCTCAGCCGGGACGGACGCTGGCGATGATGTTCTCGTCGGGTCCTTTGCGGCGAACCCTCTACATGACGGTTGTTGTCGCCCTGTCGGTTGCCGTGCTGCCCGTCACGGCCGTGGCCTCCACCGGCGACTTCGCCGTGGCACCTGCTGCAGCAGGCGTCCTGGCCGCAGCCTATGGGCTGGGTGGGCTGGCCGGTTCGGCAGGGGTGATGGTCCGGCCGATGCAGGCCGACGCCGACCGACTGATGACATGGCTTGCGGCCGGGGTCGGCGTAGCCCTGGCCGGGGCGGCATTCGCCGGCAGCTTCCCTGTCGCGGTGGCGGCCTACTCCTTGGCCGGGATCGCGAACTCGTACTTCTTCGCCGCAACCCTGGCCGCCCGCAGCGAATATGCTCCGCCGGAGGCACGCGGCCAGGTGTTCGTGTGGGTCGGAGCCCTGAAGATCACTGCCGGTTCGGCAGGAACTGCTGTTGCCGGTGCCGTCGTTTCGCAGGCCACCCAGTTGCCGCTGTTCCTTGCAGTGTCCATCGTGACGGCCGCCGTGGGCGCCTCGGTTGTGGACCGCCGTGCCACCGCGAAGTCGTGACCCAAGGTCCAGCGGCGACCCGATGCTTGCCGGGGTTGTTTAGGGCAGACTGGTGGCGTGAGCGGAATCCCGTGGGTGCTGCACGTCGATCTCGACCAGTTCATCGCTGCGGTCGAAGTGCTCCGGCGGCCGGAGCTTGCGGGCAAGCCGATCATTGTGGGCGGTCGGGGCGACCCCACGGAACGGGCTGTGGTGTCGACCGCATCCTACGAAGCCCGGGCCTTCGGCGTGGGTTCGGGAATGCCCTTGCGCACGGCGGCACGGAAAGTGCCCGACGCCGTCATCCTCCCCGTCGATCACGAGGCGTACCTCGCGGCGTCAGAAGCGGTGATGACTACGCTGCGAGCGCAGCCAGGCGCCACCGTGCAGGTGCTGGGCTGGGATGAAGCCTTTGTCGGCGTCGAGACAGAGAATCCCGAAGCCTACGCCCGGCAGGTGCAGGCCGCCGTACTGGAGCGAACGCGGCTGCATTGCAGCGTGGGCATCGGCGACACTCTGGTCCGCGCCAAGGTCGCCACCGGTTTCGGCAAGCCGGCCGGCGTCTTTCGTCTCACCGCCGGGAACTGGCTTGACGTCATGGGCGGCCGGCCCACCAAGGACCTGTGGGGCGTCGGCACCAAGGTATCGGGACGACTGGCCAAGCTCGGCATCAATACCGTTGCCGAGCTCGCCGCGTGCGACCCCCAAGACCTGGTCCCGGAGTTCGGCCCCAGGATGGGGCCCTGGTACGCCGAGCTTGGACGCGGGGACGGCGCCAGCGTTGTGGACGACACCCCGTGGGTTGCCCGCGGGCATAGCCGGGAGACCACCTTCCAGCGGGACCTGACCGAGCCCGCCCAGGTCGACGACGCCGTCAGGGAGCTGACAGCGCGTGTCCTTGAGGACGTTGTGGCCGAGGGACGGCCCGTCGTCGGGCTGACCCTGAAGGTTCGATATGCTCCGTTCTTCACCAAGACCCACGCGAGGAAGATTCCCGAGACATTCGACCGGGACGACATCCTCGCGCGGGCCTTGGACCTCGCAGCAGGAATCGAAGAAGGCCGTCCCATCCGGCTCTTGGGCCTGCGGGCCGAAATGGCAATGCCCGACGACGCCCGAAAGGGACATACACCGACGCGCGGCGGCTGGTGACGGTCCACGTCAGGCCGGCACGCGTTGACCCTGTTCCCGGCGTGCTGCCACACTTGTGTGTGCAGGGCAGTTTGGTTCAAAGGAGACCCTCATGTCACCCATGATCCGCAAGAGTCTGAACGAGCCCGAAGAAACCCGGCCTTTCGAGGACGGTAAGGGGAAGCTGGATCTGATCAATCTCGAGTCAGGCGCCGTCGGGCGGGCGGTTTTCGAACCCGGTTGGCAGTGGTCCAAGCACGTCAAACCTATCGCCGGGACGGACAGCTGTCAGGTGGCCCATACCGGCTATGTGTTGTCCGGACGAATCAAGATCGTCATGGACGACGGCGAGGAAAACGAGTTCGCCGTCGGCGACCTGATGTCGGTTCCTCCAGGTCACGATGCATGGGTTGTAGGCGATGAGCCATGCGTGGTGCTTGACTGGCACGGATACAGTGACTACGCCAAGCGACAGGACTAAGGCGTCATCTCGAGTCACCGCAGCTGACACGACTGACGGCCCTCTCGGGTCGCCCCATCCTAGGCGCTTTCTCCCCGGTCCGGTGAGGACGCCGTGTTACTCCAAGGCCGCCTCATCGAGCATTTCACACACATCGTGGACGTGTCGGGTGCTGTTCATCACGATATCCACCGAAAGTGGCTCGACCACCTCCGGGTCCTCAGACAGTTGGACATGGAAGGCCAGCCACCCCCGCTCGAAGTAGAAGAACTCCGGGAAGCCTTCTTCCTCCAGCGCCGCGGCATCGCCAGGGCCCGTGGGGAAGATGATCGAGGCACCTCTGAGCGAGTCGACGACGGTTAACTGATCAGCCGAGAAGTATTGGAAGCCCGGTCCGGAGATGTCGAGTTCGTCGATGAAAGCACCGTCCGAGGCGCGCGTCAGGTCCACGGTGGCATCGCCTCGGAACTTCACCAGTGTTGACCCGTTCTGCCTAACGTGGGCTTTGTAGTGGACTTCCCGGACGTCTCCGGATTCCATGGTGACTGTGGAGTCGCACGCCTCGATCTCCACCGGCGCGTAGTATTCGGCGGGGACTGGCAGGTACTGGCCCCCGGTGTCTGCCGGAGGCCAGGTGACCGGGCCTTCCTCCTCAGGCGTCGCGACGGCTGGCGCGGTCCCCGCGACCAGGGCAAGAGCAATGAAAATGGGCAGGCGCAGTGTTTTCTTCGTGATCATGATGGGGCTCCTGGGCGGGCAGGAGGCTTCTTGCTCATCCTGCAGGGATATGCGTTGGATGCCGTAGTGGCGACAGGTCCGTTGAGGGAACCACGGTCCCTGCGTTCCTCCCCCAGCCAGGCGCACAGTGCGGTCAACCTACGCCTGCGGTTCTGCGACTGTCAACGAGTTCTGACGCAGTCCCACTACCCTCTCTAATTAAGGGTGCATAAAACCGTTCGAAAAGAAGTGCACCGTTTCTCCCAGTCGCGAATGGGATATCGGGAGACAGGCGAAAACGTCACATCCGCAGGTGGGTATTAGGGGCGGAAGCGCTGTCAAAGCCCGGATTAAGGTTATTTCCCGCACCAGATTCTTCCAGTAATGGCCAACACGAGCAGAGGTAGCCTTTGTGATAGTGGCCAATCACCTGACGTGCCTTCGTGATTGCGGCATTGTCATGGCAGAACCCGAAGGTCGGCAAACCCGGTACGAGATCGCCGACCCCCACCTGGCGAACGCCCTACAGGCCCTCGTGGAAGTGACACTGATGGTGGACGAAAACAAACCCTGCGCCGACCCGGCATGCCCGTTGCCCGGATGCTGCGAGGGGTCCCGATGACAGCACCAACAGCGCTTTCTGCCGAGCGGCGTTTTGTGCTGCACCGCCGCGTGCGACTCATTGTCGCTTCCACCATCACGTACAACGTGATCGAGGCCATTGTCGCGATCTGGGCCGGCTCCATGGCTTCGTCTGCGGCGCTCATAGGCTTCGGCCTCGATTCCATCATCGAGGTTCTCTCCGCGGCAGCCGTCGCCTGGCAGTTCACACGCAAAGACCCCGAACGTTGGGAGAAAGTGACTGTCCGCGCAATCGGCATTGCCTTTTTTGCCCTGGCAGCCTACGTCACGATAGACGCAGTATTGGCTCTCTCGGGCATTGAAAAGGTCGAGCACAGCCCCCTTGGCATCGGCATCGCTTCACTGAGTCTCATCGTGATGCCCGTGCTCGCGTGGTTCGAGTTCCGGACCGGGCGTGAGTTGAACTCGAAGAGCGTTCAGGCAGATGCCAAACAACTGTTGCTCTGCATCTACTTGTCCGGGACTGTACTGATTGGTCTAATTCTGAACACGTTGTTCGGGTGGACCTGGTCAGATTCGATCGCGGCACTGGTGGTCGCCGCCCTTGCCGTCCGCGAAGGCATCGAGGCCTGGAGGGGTGATGTCGAGTCACCGTTCGAGGTCCTCGAAGAACTCCACGACGACGACCAAGAAGACCGTGAGTAACGCCCTCGGCAATCAGTGAAAACTTCCGAGCGGAACCCCTTCCAGCTGGACGGTTTCGAGCCATTGGCCCAAAGCCGGATTCAGAGTGACTGTGGCGCTCACAGCTCGGTCAGGATGCCTGCGACTTTGTCCAGGGCGCCGGGGGCCAGGGAGTAGTATGCCCAGGTGCCCCGCTTTTCGCGGTGCAGCAGGCCGGCATCCACCAGGATTTTTAAATGGTGCGAGACGGTGGGCTGGCCGAGGTCCAGGGGTTCGGTGAGGTCGCAAACGCACGATTCGCCGGAGGCTTCGGCTTTAACGATGGAGAGCAGGCGCAGTCGGTTCGGGTCGGACAGGGCCTTGAAGATGACGGCCTTTTCCTTCGCCGCTTCGGCGCCCAAAACCGTCCCCGCCGGGGTGCAGCAGGTTTCTTTCGCGGCCGGTTCGAGGATGGGCAGCGCAGTCATGAACACCATTATGCCGGAACATTGACCGCTATCAATCTTTTGGGGCCGACAGCCCGAATTCTGGCGGAACCGGAATTCATGCTCTTGCGTTCAGGATCCGTCCCTGTGCGAAGGGTGCGGGACAACAACGTCGTCGGCCATGCGCGATGCCGCCGGGAAGAGGAGCATGAGGAGGCCGACGCCCACTGCCGCACCGATCACCTGCGCCAGCACGAAACCTGGGACGGAGCCCGGGGCGATGCCGGCAAACGTGTCGCTGAAGATGCGGCCGACCGTTACGGCGGGATTGGCGAAAGACGTCGAGGACGTGAACCAGTACGCCGCGCCAATGTACGCACCCACAGCGGGAGCAGCGAGGATACCCCTTCGAGTGGCAGCCAGGGAGAAGATCAGCAGAATGAGCCCAGCCGTCGCAACCACCTCGCCCAGCAGGGTTCCCGCAGTTGCCCGGTCCTTGGTCGAGACGCTCGTAGCCACCTCAAACATGGCGTTGGCGAGTACGCTGCCGCCGATCCCGCCGACCATCTGCGCCACCAGATATGTAGCCAATTCCGCAAGGGTCAAGCCGGTGCGGCTGCGCCTACCCAGAAGCCAGTCCGCGAGCGAAACCATGGGATTGAAGTGGGCGCCGCTGACCGGTCCAAACATGAGGATCAGGACCGTCAGTCCCAGCACCGTGGCGGTACTGTTCTGCAGCAGCTGCAGTCCCACATCGTTCGGGGACAGTTGCTGAGCGGCAATGCCCGAGCCCACGACGATGCAAACAAGCAGGGCCGTCCCGAGCAGCTCGGCGACAGCGCGGCGCCACAAGGGTGGCTGGTGTGAAGTCATGAGATCCAGCTTGACCGAATAAATTAACTCAGTCAAAATTGAATCAATGACTATTGAGCGAAGCGGGGACTTTCAGGCGCGAGTTGCAAAGCACGCCGCCCTGGCAGACCCTGCCCGACTGCGAATCGTCGACCTGCTGACGCTCGGCGACTACTCACCGACGGAGCTGCAGGCCGAGCTCGGCATCCCCTCCAACCTGCTGTCCCACCACCTGCGCACCCTGGAGGCTGCCGGTCTCGCTACCCGCCGCCGCTCGGAGGCTGATAAGCGGCGCAGCTACATCAGACTCAGCTCGGGTGCGCTGGAGGGGTTGACCCCCGGGCGTGAACACGGCGTGCGCCGCGTCCTCTTCGTCTGCACGCGGAACAGCGCACGGTCTCAGCTGGCGACCGCCCTATGGCGGCGCGTAAGTAAAATCCCAGCGACGTCGGCGGGCACGAACCCGGCAGACCGCGTCGCCCAAGGGGCAATCGACATCGCGCAACGTCACGGCGTCAACCTCGGAAACGCGACTCCGCGCCAACTGGCTGAAGTTGCAACGAGCGACGACTTCATCGTCACCGTGTGCGACAACGCGCACGAGGAACTGCCGAACTTGGAAGGAATTCACTGGTCCGTTCCGGACCCCCTCCGATCGAACACCAACGACGCTTTTGAACACGCCTTCCTCGACATCTCCGACCGCATCAGCGATCTCGCGCCGCGTTTGCGTGCCGCCTGACT
This sequence comes from Arthrobacter sp. Cza30, assembly GCF_059090765.1. NCBI lineage: Bacteria > Bacillati > Actinomycetota > Actinomycetes > Micrococcales > Micrococcaceae > Arthrobacter > Arthrobacter sp. Cza30. The sequence continues at coordinate 67,468 of NZ_JBNHGA010000011.1, forward strand.
GGCTTCAGGCAGGACCAGCGCGGCCATATTGACAACCATCAATATAGTGCCGGATACTCCATACATCGACAGGCATCAATACGGAGTCGGTGCAGCGATGGAGCGGGCCGTATGCCCAACCAAATATCCACCATTCGAACCACAGGAGAAACCCGTGAGCACCGATACCACCCAAAAGCCTTCCGTCCTCTTCGTCTGCGTCCACAACGCAGGGCGTTCGCAGATGGCGGCGGCCTTCCTGACCACCTTGTCCGAAGGCGCCATCGAAGTCCGCTCTGCCGGCTCCCAGCCCGCAGACAAGGTCAACCCGGCCGCTGTGGAGGCCATGGCCGAACTCGGCATCGACATGTCCGCCGAGATCCCGAAGGTCCTCACCACCGAGGCAGTCAAGGAGTCCGACGTCGTGATCACCATGGGCTGCGGCGACGAGTGCCCCTACTTTCCCGGCAAGCGCTACGAGGACTGGGTCCTGGAGGACCCGGCCGGGCAGGGCGTGGACGCTGTCCGCCCCATCCGCGACGAGATCAAGACCCGCATCGAGGGATTGATCGAATCCCTGATCCCGGCAGCCAAGTAGACCAACCCGAATGAGAGCACCAGGAGAGACTTTCGTGAACACCGACGTCCACACCGAACAGCTGATCATCATCGGGTCCGGCCCGGCCGGATACACTGCCGCGATCTACGCCGCCCGCGCGGGGCTGAACCCCTTGGTCGTGGCAGGGTCCGTCACTGCCGGCGGAGCGTTGATGAACACCACGGAGGTAGAAAACTTTCCCGGCTTCCCGGGCGGCATCCAGGGACCCGAGCTCATGGAAGGGCTGCAGAAACAGGCTGAGAAATTCGGCGCGCGCATAGTCTTCGACGACGTCACTGAGGTTGTTCTGAAGGGCCACCTCAAGCGGGTGACTACCGGAGCCGGGCAGACCCACGAGTCACCTGCGGTCATCCTGGCCACCGGATCCGCCTACAAGGAACTGGGCCTGCCGGAAGAAAAGAAGTTCTCCGGACATGGCCTGTCCTGGTGCGCCACTTGCGACGGTTTCTTCTTCCGCGAACGGGACATCATTGTGGTCGGCGGCGGCGACTCGGCCATGGAAGAAGCCCTGTTCCTGACCCGCTTCGGCAAGTCCGTCACCGTCGTCGTACGCCGCGACGCCCTCCGAGCATCGAAGATCATGGCGCAACGGGCGAAGGACAACGAAAAGATCCGCTTCGAATACAACAGTTCCGTCACCGCGATCCACGGCAACGGCAAGGTCACCGGCGTGACCCTGACAGACACCGTTACCGGAGCGACCCGCGAATTGGGTGCGACCGGGATCTTCGTGGCCATCGGGCATCTGCCCCGCACCGACCTGGTCAAGGGGCAGATCGACCTCGACGACGAGGGCTACATCAAGGTTGACGCCCCTACCACGTGCACTAACCTCCCGGGCGTCTTCGCCTGTGGAGACGCCGTGGACCACCGGTACCGACAGGCAATCACCGCCGCCGGCACCGGCTGCTCGGCCGCCCTGGACGCCGAACGCTACCTCGCGGCGCTGGAAGATTCCGACAGCATTGCCACCGCACTCGTCGAGGAGGGCTCCCATGGCTGAGAACACCGCCGCCGAGACCGAGGCCCTGCAGCTTCCGGTCGCCGTCATCGGTGCCGGCCCGGTCGGCCTGGCGGCCGCCGCACACCTGCTCGAACGCGGGCTGCTCCCGGTCATCTTCGAAGCAGGTGACACGCCTGCCGCGGCCCTCGACGCCTGGGCACACATCCGGCTCTTCTCGCCGTGGCGGTACAACATCGACGCCGCCGCACACCGGCTGCTCTCCGGCACCGGCTGGCAGGAACCGGACCCGGAGGCACTGCCCACCGGCGCCGAACTCATTAGGGACTACCTCAACCCGCTGGCAGCGGTCCCCGCGATCGCCGGTGCCCTGCGGACCTCCTGCCGCGTCACCGCCATTAGTCGTGAAGGCATGGACAAGACCTACTCCCGCGGCCGGGAGACTGCCTCGTTCCTGGTCCGGGTCGAAGACGCCGAAGGCACGACCACAGATCATCGTGTCCGCGGCGTCATCGATGCTTCCGGCACCTGGAACACCCCGAACCCGCTGGGGCAGGCCGGACTTCCAGCCGAAGGGGAGGATGAAGCCCGCGTGGCGGGCTTCATCACCGACCCGCTGCCCGATGTCACCGGACGCGACCGGGCACGCTTCGCCGGCAAACACGTTCTGGTCGTCGGCGCCGGACACTCGGCCGCCAACACTCTGCTGTCGCTGGGCGAGCTGGCCGGCCAGCAACCCGGAACCCGGATCAGCTGGACCATCCGGCGCAACTCAGCCGCCACGTTGTACGGGGGCGGCGACCTCGACGGCCTGCCCGCCCGTGGCGCACTCGGTTCCCGCCTGCGCGCCCTGGTCGAAGAAGGAGCCATCGACCTGCACACTTCATTCACGATCACCGGCTTCAAGAGCGCCAACACGCTCGCCGTCCTCGGAACCACCCCTGACGGACCGGCACAGCTGGACGTGGACCTGCTGGTGCCGGCCACCGGATTCCGCCCGGACCTGGAGATGCTGCGCGAAGTCCGGCTGGACCTGGACCCTGCGGTGGAAGCACCGCGGGAGCTCGGCCCGCTCATCGATCCCGAATTCCACAGCTGCGGCACCGTCGAACCCCACGGCGCCAGACTCCTGTCCCACCCGGAGAAAGACTTCTACATCACGGGGATGAAATCCTACGGCCGCGCGCCGACGTTCCTGATGGCCACCGGCTACGAACAGGTCCGCTCCATCGCGGCTGCCCTCGCAGGCGATCAGGAGGCAGCAGACAACGTCGAACTCGTCCTGCCGGAAACCGGCGTCTGCTCCACCGACCTCGGCGGCAGCTGCTACACAACGGCAGCGGCCACCGGGCCCGACGAAGCCTGCTGCGCTGCTTCCGAGCCGGCGTTCCTTGGCATTCCCACCGGGCTGGCACATGGGCGCTCCGCACGGCAGGAGAACTAAAAGAGCTGAGAAGCCCCAACCCGTCAGTTCGAAGAGGCCGCTTTTCGCTTGCAGTCCCTGCTAGGGAATGGCGGTCGGGCAGGGTGTCGTTTCCTCCGTCGGCGGCAAGGAGGTGAGCTGCAAAACCTGAACCTGGGCTAGTCTCCTATCCTTCAAATACTTGGAGCGGGTGGTGGGCTGGTTATTCCCAGGCCGCCTCATCCAGCATTGCGCACACGTCGTGCACGTGCCGGGTGGTGTTCAGCACGATATCGGAAGCGATTGGCTCCATCACCTCGGGGTCCTCAGAGAATTGACTGTAGAACCCCAGCCACCCCCGTGTGTAGTAAGCGAACTCCGGCAGCCCTTCGTCGGCCATCTTTTCGGCTTCTTCGGGGTTCGCTGCTGCCACGATCGAGTTGGCGCTGAGGAGTTCCACCGTGGTGAGTTCATCGGCTGAAATGTATTGATAAAGCGTTCCGGAAATGTCGAGCTCGTCAATGAAGGCGCCGTCCGTGGCGCGGGTCAGGTCAACGGTGGCATCGCCTTTGAACTTCAGCGAAGTTGCCCCGTTCTGCTTCACCCGGGACTTGTAATGAACTTCCCGGACATCTCCGGATTCCATGGTGACGGTGGTGCCGCAGGCCTTGATCTCAATCGGGTCGTAATATTCTTCCGGAACTGGCAGGTAATGGCCGCCGGTGTCCGGGGGAGGCCAGGGGGCGGGGGCTTCCTCCTCGGGCGTCGCAGCGGCGGGAGCGGCCCCCACAGCGAGGAAGATTGTAAAGAAAATGGGCAATCGCAGTGCTTTTTTGCGGTTCATGATGGGGTCTCCTGGGCAGCAGGAGGGCTGGTCGCTCATCCTGCACGAATGTCCGTTGGATGCCGTAGTGGCGACAGGTCCGTTGAGAGAACCACGGTCCCTGCGTTCCTCCCCCAGCCAGGCGCACAGTGCGCCCAACCTACGTCTGCAGTTTTCCGACTGTCAAACGTTTTTAGCAAGTCCCTTTACCCTCTTGAATTGAGGGTGTATTGATACGGGTTTCAGATGAAATGCACCGTTTCTCCCAACTGCGAATGGGATATCAGGAGGCAGGCGAGAACGTCACACCCAAAGGTAGTGATTAGGGGGCGGAAGCAACGTCGATGGTCAGATTAAGGTTATTTCCGGCACCAGAACCAGTGGCCGCCGCGTCGCCAATCGTTGTCGGACCCGGACGCGACTCACCGCTGCCCTCGTCTTTAGCAGGATGATCAAGTGTGCCAAGAGAGCCAGAGTAAACCAGCTTATAACTGTCAAAAAGCAGTGTCTGGTATAAACGGAGCGCTGCGCCCTAAGTTGGGACCATCGGTTCAAAACTGACGTGCCGCCTCTGCGGTCGAGAGCAGGCGATTGTGAGCGGGCGCGAAGACTTCGAAGCATTGCTGGAATTGTTGTCAGCGGTGCGCAATGCGGTCCTGCGGTACCCCATGTCGGCCGTCGTGGACAGGACCGACCACGAAGGAAACATTGTTAGCACGAGAGTCCGCATCAGCGATGGCGATCACAGCTGGAGCGTTGAAGGCGATGACGGCAGCATCACGTGCAATCCCTCCGACGGCTGCGTCATAAGGACCGGCAACAGAGTTGAAACGATCGGATTCCAACGACCGGACTGGCTTCCTGATGAAATCCAGCTCTTCTATCCCCTCAGCATGCGCACCTGGGGCGGGCACCAAGACAACCAGCGCATCACGGGCATGGAACGGCAAGGAGATGGCATTCATCTCTCGATGGTTTACATCGATGATGCGGACTACACGGCGGAAGCAACGTTTAATCCGCAGCTTAGTGTGATTACAGATTTCCGCACTGCGACCGACCGACTCTCGCTCCGTGACCTGCAAACCGACATACGAGTCGAAGGCTGACCAAAACCGAGACGGGACGCCGCGTGGCCGGAGGGTTGCATGATGGGTGGCGGGCGGACTCAAGCACAACGCAGCGGGTTAGCCAGGCCGCACGTCAGTGACCCTGTCCCCGGGAGGGCGTGCCGTGTCGACCGATGTCCCTGCCGAGATCTGCCGCTTGATCTGCTCGAGCTCATCTTTGAGCAGGTCAACGGTGACACGATACTGTTCGAACTGCGCCGTCGGGCGCCTGGCCACGGAGTAACTGATGCCGGCGGCGAGGATGCCCAGCGGGAACGCCACCAGCAGGGCCCAGCCGGACGCGGCAAGGAACTCGAGTGCTACGGGAAGTGCCTGCCTGAAGGCCAGAAACTCGTTCACGCCACCGACGACTCCATTAAGAGCAGTGTCCAGCGGACCCAGAAACTGCCCCACGACAGGCGTCCCGGAAAACGACGGAGCGCTCAGCGGCGGTTCTCCCCCGGCGGACCAGCGTGGATCACCGAAATGGTTCAAGACGTAGATCCCGGCACCCGCGTTGAGTGCCGCGAAGAGGAGGACGGAACCAAGCGCAGTCCAATGAAGCCTGCGCGGACGCCAGGCGCCGGCCAGTAGCGCAAAGACGGCCGCCGCACACCAAGGAAAGACGCGGAGTTCGTCGCGGCTCATCCCGCCCAAGAGATCCAAGGAATTTTCCGCCCCTCAATGGTTGTTCCGGTCACAAGCGAGCCTGTCCCAGTTACTTCCGGCCATTCCCGAAGGCAGTGCCCGCTAAAGGAAGGACCTACCTGAGCGTTGCTCAGATAGGTCGTTCATTTTACCCGGAGGCGGCCATCTTGCTGGGACGGCCGGGAATACCTAAGGAAGAAAGAGAGTGTGAGGTCGGAGGCTAGTTGGCGGTTAGCGCCAGACGCGAATCACCGTGTTTCCGCGGTTTCATAGGACTACTGACCATGTCGGCTGACTGACCTACTTGGCGAAACTGATAGGCAATGCGATGTATCACCCTGTTCACGGCTGAAAGGTACACATCTTCGTGGCCACGTCAGCCGAAAGTTTGGCTTGAACCGAAACTGAGCAATGCCTAATGCGGCGAACCAGCTCAGGTCATCCAACCCCGGGTTGAACGGCACGGCCAGGCTCTACACCGGCACCATACGCTCGTTACTACTGCCCATTGCAGAGAACGATGTCGCCTGAAAACTGCCCAGCTCAGGACCCGCCCGGCTTCCCGAGGTACTCGGCAAGGGCATCGAGGATCGACACCTGCCCCTTCGCCAGTTTGCTGCGCGCCTCGGACTCTCGGAACCATCTGGCATCGTCGATTTCGGGATACTCCCGCACAACACCGGAACCCTTCGGCCATTCCAGCGGGAACGTGTTGCTGGTGATGTGCTCTGGCTGGAAATCCGATTCGGCGGTAAAGGCGGTGATGACCTTCCCCGAAGGCTGGCGGAAAGCGCCCAGCTCAAGGTAGTCCGCCTGAGGCGCCGGCGTCCCGATTTCTTCGGCGAACTCCCGCAGCGCGGCCACCAGTGGGTCCTCCGCGTCGAGGTATATTCCCTTTGGAATTGTCCAGGAGCGGGTGTCCATGCCGGTCCAATAAGGGCCACCATTATGGGCGATCCAGACCTCCAAGTGCCCTTCCAGGCTCCGCCGGTACAGCAGGATGCCTGCGCTGCGAACTGTCATACGCCCTCCACATCCCTAGGCTATAGAGATTGCCGGTTCTTGTCCTGCGGTGGCGAAAGGGCCGTCGACCGGATCGGGGATCCGGTCGACGACAAAAGTGCTGTTTGGAGGCGGTGGCGACGGCGACTGTGAGACGTCGACCTATCTGAGCAAATGCTCAAGTACGAATCACCCGGATCTGCAAGGTTTCGCCCATTACTGCAATGCACCCCTGGGTCTGGCTATCTGAGCATTTCTCGATGTGAGAGATGAAACTTGCTCAAACAGCTGGCGGAGCAGCGATGCTACCGGAAGCGTCAGCGGACCGGATCGCCCGTGCATCTCTGACGATAGGGACATCATCGAAGACCTCACCATTGGCAACGTGAACCTGAGCATCGGTGGATCGGTCCACCGCCCCTATGGGGCTCGTAGGCCGGCTGCTCTTCAACATCCTGGCCATGGTTGTCGAATTCGCATTCCACCTTAGTAGCTCCAGCCGTGCTGAATTGACCCGTGCACGGGGCTTTCTTAGCAGACGGATCCGGCTCTAGAATGAGGTCAACGCTGACGCGGAGGGTTTTGTCGTTGATCGACAGAAGCGGGGGCCCTATGAGCGTAACGAAGCTTTCATGGAGCGACTATGCTGGCGTGCGGCGGAACGCACGCGCCGTCGAGCGGCTTGCCCTCGTCGGCGTTCCCGACCGTCGATCACCAGTCGGTCTGACGCGCATCCTCATCGGCAAGCGTGGAACCGAACGTACCCTAATCCTCCGGCTCGTGCCGAACCGCGAGTTGTTGCTGCTGCTAACCCGATCCGGATTCGTCGGCTGGCTCGACGCGAGGACGAACCGCGGTGCGCCCGGCTACCTCCGTTTGCAGCTGGAGGTGGGCGGACCCGTCACGGAGCTGATTGTGCTCTCCTTTCGCAATCAGCGGCGGTTTGCCATCGGGTCCGAACGGGAACGAGACGTCCGCATCACCGAACAGGAGTGGATTGGCCCCGGCGCCTCGGACCCTGGAGGCGAGGGGAACGCCCAACCCGCTGTGGAGTCGTTGCAGGGCATGATGGCGAGGGATTTTGACCTCATTGATGGAGTATCCGACCCGAGGGATAAGCCGCTCCCTGACGCCTTTACCGAGGTTGTATCTGCCCGCGCGGAGGCGGCGGTGCCCGCGGAATATGTAGGCGCGAGTGCCTCGGCCAAAATGCCAGAGCGAGTACCGGTCAATGCACCATTCAAACTCGTCGTCAAACTGAACGGTCCCGACGTCAAGCCTGCAACCCGCGACGTTACCTTCATAGGGCGAGAGGTCGGCCCGGTGACGGTGCAGGTCCTCCGCGTCCAGAACGTCACGCTGATTGCGGGCTCAAATCCATTCTTCCCGCAGATACCTAGCAAAGCAGACAGCCTCAGCAAGATCTTCACTCTCAGAGCGCTCAAGGTTGGGCCCGTTCTCGTGGAGGTCCGGCTCGTGCAGGAACTCACGCTACTGGCCACTTTTCGTCTTGCCGCCGTCGCGGAGGCCGGCGCGGCGACGGTAGCAGCTTCTCAAGCCAAAGCCGCGCTCGACGCAGACCGCTATCCGCAGAACTGGCAACTGCAGATCACACAGGGCAGCTTCGACGCAGACCCAGGAAAAATCGCCCTTAGCTTCCAACTCCGTAGCGACCACGGTGTCGTCGAGGGCATAACGGAAATCGACCGCAGTTCCCACTTGCTCGCCTTCTATGGGAAGCTGAGCGGGCTTTGGAATCAAAACGCGGACATCCCGGACCATGCTCTCCGGTCCGAGCGGTGGGGGCAGGCATTGGCCCGTCGCGGTGCGACGCTCTTCGACACCCTCTTTCCAGCGAACATCCGCAAAGAACTCTGGCGACAACGTGCGACGCTGAAGGACATCTATCTATCGACCAACGAGACCGAGATCCCGTGGGAGATCACTTGCGTACATGCCCCGGAATCCGAACCGGGTGCGGAGCCGCAGGAGGGGCAGGATCCCCCCTTCTTCCTCGGCGCCTGCGGCGTGTACCGATGGTTAACAGGCACCCCGAAAATCACTGCCGTCCGAATCGAACCCCCGCGCGCGCTGGTGCTCGCACCGACGAGCGATTTAAAGAACGTCGCGGCCGAGATCGAGTTCCTGCGCAGCCGATTCGACGCCCAGATCATCGATCCCGCCGACACTGCGACCCTCGATCGATTCCTGCGCAAGACTCAGTTCTCCCTCTTCCACTTCGCCGGTCACGGAGGCATCGACGATGCAGTGCCGCCGATCCAGCATCTCCTCCTCGATGCCGGGGAGCGGTTCACGGTGTCTCAGTTGCAGGAGACGGTGCCGTTCTCACCCGTTGAGCCGGGACGCGCCGCTGGCGCCGTCGTTGTGTTGAACGCCTGCCAGACGGGCGTGGTCGCTTCACCGAGTTCTGGGTTCGGCTCCGCATTCTTGGCGGCGGGCGCGAGCGTGTTCATTGGTACGTTGTGGTCGATCGAGGATGAGCCGGCGGTCGACTACTCGACCGAGTTCTACGAATCGCTTCTCGCGGAACCGAGCGTCGCTCTCAGCACCGCTGTGCGGCGGGCCCGAGAGAAGGCACGCGACAGCCACGACCCGAGCTGGCTCGGCTACGCCGTTTACGCCGACCCGAATACGGAGGTCACCGTCGTCCGCTCCGGATGACTTACCTGTATCGATGACCTGCCCCTACTGCACAGCTAACTAGTCCGAGAGGAACGTCATGACCGACACTAAATCGGAGGGCACGCGCGGCCGTCAATACACTGACGATGAAAGCAATAAGCTGAAGGCGCACGTGATCGCAATGCACGACGGCAAACTTTACGACAGGCCCAACGACGCCGCATTCACCACTAGCGAGCAGGACATAGCGGACCTCGCCCGTGCAATCGGAACATTCGTCGACGAACGGCGCAGCGTGGATCCGCATTCGCCTGTGCCAGTGGTGTTGTACTCTCACGGCGGACTGGTGCCGCCGGAGAGAGCGCTCGACTACGCGCTGATTACGATCGACTGGTGGCGTTGCATGGGCGCCTACCCGGTCTATTTCGTCTGGGATTCGGCCTTCTGGTCCTCTCTCGGCGGCGCGATGCAACGAGCGATTGAGGGGTGGTGGAGCGGCGGCCGCGGCGCTTTGACCGACATCTTCGACCGTCAGGTCGAACTGCTGCTTCACCACCACTTCGGTCCGGAGGTCTGGGGCGAGATGAAGCTCGACGCAGTCGCAGCCTCCAGCGCCGACGGCGGCGCCGCATTCCTCCTTGCCGAGTACCTCAAGCCGGAGGTGCTCCAGCGGAAAGGCGCGGTCACCCTGCATGCGGTCGGTCACAGCGCGGGATCAATCTTCCACTCGGGTTTCCTGCCGCTGCTCGTCAAAGACCATATCGACATCGAGTCGTTGAGCCTGCTCGCGCCGGCCATCCGCGTGGATACGTATCTGGAGACACTGCATCCGCTGATCCGTGAGGAGAAGATAAAGCATGTCGCAATGTTCACGATGGACGACGCCAGAGAACAGCAGGACAACTGTTTCAAGCTGTATAACAAGTCGCTGCTGTATTTGATCAGGGGTGCTTTTGAGAAGGAGTACTCCGCGGACATCCTTGGCTTGGCGCGGTGCATCGCGGCGGACGACACGCTGAAAGCGACCTTTCAGGCCGGGGGCGGCGGGCGGGCCGATCTTGTCTTGTCCAACGGCACAGTCGGCCCTGATCCGCGCTGGAAGACTGCGGCGAAATCGCACGGTGGCTTCGACAACGACCCGGACACGATGCAGAGCGTCGCCTGTCGCATCGTCGGCTCCGACACCGTGCCCGACTTCCCGGCTGCGAGTACCCGCGGCCAGGGAGGCTTCTCGCCGTTCGAACCCGCCCCGATCGTTTTGCCGGAGAATCCGAGCGCGTGGGTACAGCGGCGTGCACTGTGCATTGGGATCGACAAGTACGTGACGCAGCCCCTGCACGGATGCGTCGCCGACGCTGAGGCCTGGCAGAAGGCGCTGGAGGAGCTCAAATTCCGGGTGACTCCCCTGCACAACGAGGCCGCCGATCGAAAGGGCATCCTGCGCGAGATCACACTGCTGGTCGCGAACAGCCGACCCAATGATGTCCTCGTAGTGCAGTACTCCGGGCACGGCACCTTGGTGAAGGACCTCGACGGCGACGAGGCGTTGCGAAGGGGTGCCGCTGCGTACATGGATCAGGCGCTCGTGCCCTCTGGGTCCGGCCGCGGCACTACGAGCGGCGAGTACGTTATCGACGACGACCTCGGCGCGATCTGGGACACGCTGCCGAAGGACGTCAGCCTCACCGTTTTCTTCGACTCCTGCCACTCCGGAGATAACATCCGCGGCGGGCTCACCAGATCCGGCTTGGGCGACGCCGCCGTCCAGGCAACGGCTTCAATCCCCGGTGTCGACGTCCGCTATATGAAACTCGGCGACCGCGAGCAGGAGGCGTTCGCGAATGCGCGCGGCAATCCGGCGCCGCTTACCGTCGCAGCCCCTGACGCTGCTATCAGTTTCAGCGCCTGCTCGCCCGATCAGTTTGCCTACGAGTCGCAGCAGCGCGGCCTCTTCTCGGCGGCCGCGGTGCCGCTGCTCGCCGATGCCGCCGGTCGGCTGACGAACGAACAGTTTATCGCCCTAGTCCTTAGCAATATGGGAGTGGCGGCGCCGCAGACGCCCGGCTTCTATGGCGATGATAAGTACCTGAAATCGCCGTTTCTCGGGCTACCGGCCTCGGGCGCGGCGGCCGTGATGCTGACGGATGCGGCCGACTCGCCATCCGACGTAGAACACCTGATCCGCGCGGGCGTTCGCGCCGAGGTCGTCGCGCGGTGGCTGCGGGCAACCGCCAACCTGTTGGAGAGTTAGCGGGCTTGTGGCACCAATTGTTGGCAGGCAACTCGGCGTTACGTGTCATCGATGCTGGACCGTCATCGACGAGCGAGGCTGTACGCCCGCCACCGCAATTAGTGTGTCCCAATCCTGGCTAACTGTTCCCTAAGGAAACGATTATTTTGCACTTCCGTTGGCGTCATCGTCTGGTACGAGACCTCTGCTTCGTGCCATAGCTCCCCTAACACCACGGAACTGATGGCCTCCTGGGCCTCATAGGTAATAGGATTCTCCGACCGTATGAGGATTCTTCGTTCTTCCGGGTATGTGGTCACTACTTCGCCCAGATCGAATTTTTCGGCCGCGTCGCCAATGGCCTTGGCTACTGCTCGTTTACTCTCATTACTGATGCGCCATTCTGGTGCTCCCGTTGACCAGTTTCGCGGAGCCATAGAACGTGCCAAGCTCCGAGCTACATCAAGCAGCTCGTCGATCTTTTCCGAATCCGTGCGCTTCCCGACTTCAACGGATCCCGCGCTTTCTCGAAGCTTGACTACTTCTTTCTCGATACTGGGCCAGACGCCCTCCACCCTCTGGCGGAGTATTGCTTCGCTAATATTCGGGCCCAAGTCGCTTTTGTTGAGGTCTCTCATTACCTCGAAAAATCCGTCAAGGTCAGCTGTCTTCATCTGGAAGCCCGTGATCGGACCGTCGACATCATTCATAGCATCGAAGTCCAAGAGCAAAACCGGCATGAGCTCCCGCTTTGCGTCCACTCTTCGAGAAAGAGCACCCGCCTCGTAGTTGAGCCACGGAGCGTGCTGGTTCTCTTGAGTGACGCACACGATACCGAAGTCTGTTGAGCTCAATTCCTTGTCTATCTCGGGCAGCCACATCGAGCCGGAACGGTTCTCTACACTGATCCAAGGATCCGCGTCGTCAAACAAGGCAGGCAATGCCTTGTATATCGCATGGGCGGTTGCGCGACTGTTACCCGACCAGCTAATAAAGACCTTCAAGATTCCCCTCAGCGATAATGAATACAACCGGCAGATTACCAGTGGGACCCCAAACGCGTTGCACAACCACGTCAGTTGAAGAGAACTATACTTGCCCTCCCGCAGGAGGCTACGGGGCCGCCCAGACGTTTTTCGAGGAAGAGCTGTGACTGAGGTAGATGCCCCCACACTCGATCAGTGTCAGAGTCGAGGACGCGGCGTCGCTGGACCGTTACCTTGAGGGCACAGTCAATGAAATTGATAACTGTGGCGCTCAAGCAGCGGACTCATGGCATCCTGCTACTGCACCAGTCCCCTGGGCGGTTTACGGTGGCGCTGAGCGAAGCTGTTGGCTTTGGATACACAGAGGAGCGCCGATGCTCGGCCTGCGAACGACAGGACGAGGAAAGACATTCGTCCTGCATCTAGCTCAGTAGGTGGCGGCAGAGCCCGCGATAAGGACGAGAATACAGAATGTGACGTCAGCAGGACTGGCCACGGCAGTCGACGGTTGCGTAAGAACCTACTAATGAATTCCTGGATAGCGGCAGTAGGCTCCGGGTGAGCGGTGCGGGCGGAGCATGTTGCCTGAAAACAGCCGCAATAGCCTATGACTCGGCATGGCGCGGCGTTTCATCTTCACTCAAAGCTTCTTCAGACGTTTCTCCCAGCCTTGTCGACCGTGGAAAAAGCCGTTATTAGGAGTTGCGACGCGATCTTCGGGAGGGCAAGCCGTGCATCCACCGGCGCGAATGCGATTGCGGACCTGCATATGCTGCGAGTGGCCTCGCTTGCAGGTCCACCAATGTCTCTTGGCGCCCGGAACCATCTCACTTGCGGCGATACCGTTGCGTTCTTGATCCCAGTCGATGGCAAGCCGGGGATACCTGGTCTGAAGGTCATTGAGTCCGGGCACGACAAGGTGCCCTGTTTCGGTGGGGCACCGTAGTTTCTGCTGCTTGGCTCTGTAATAAATCTGTTGCTCGAATTCATGCCCTTCCGGGCACATCCACCAGACACGTTTCATCGAGCCCGCTTTGATATGGGTAGGTTGCAACGTTCCGTTCTTTGACGTGTGCCACCAGGAAGCCACTTCGGGATGTGTCGTCGCCAGATCGTTCTCGCCTGCCGCCACCCTCCGACCTTCACATACTGGACAAGAGGAGTGCCGTACTAGGACGGCTGGCGTCCGGACGAAGCGGTGACCTGCCGGGCAGAGGAGATGGAGGGACGTCTTTGTGTTCCCTGCAGATACTTGGTGTGCTTGCTTCTGATCGAACTGCGGATCCCAGAACTTAGTCAGCTCTGGGTGGGTCGTCGCTAAATCGTTGAAACCCGGAAGGACAGTCCTTTGACCGCAGTACGGGCACCCAGAGTTATTTAGTGCACGGTTGGCAACAGTGGCTTGCCACGTGTGGCCTTCGGCGCAGGTCCACCAAGCCTTTGTCCCCGAACCGCGAAGAACCATACCTGCAGTCAGATCGCCGTTTCGTTGCAGGTCCCACTCCGTGGCGAGTACAGGGTCCGTGTCCACCAGAGAGGTGATGCCCTCGACTGCGCGAGATCCAGCACATACGGTGCAGTGGAACTCCTGATCCTGGTACCTCCGCACTCTGGACGGGCTGTCGTGGAGGCAATGTCCGGAGGGACACAGCAACATCCAGGCGCTGCTGCCGCTAATGCCTCCTGCGGCGCGCACCACAAAATCGATCGACCCACCACGTGACGTCGTCGCGTACCGTCCCGACGTGATCGAACCACTCCGACGGCACGCACTCGTGAGTTGCACGGGCCCCCGTAGGCGGCAAAACGACTTAGCGTGGGAAAAAGGTTCAACCTCACCGGAACCCACCACCTCCAGCAATAGGTCACCGGAACCCACCACCTCCAGCAATAGGTTTGCAGAGAGCTGTACAGAGCCTCCTGCACCGGCGGTAGCTCCGAACCTACCGTCCTCCGATGACGAACTCTCCTATGACAGTTTCTCCGTCCTGCTCAAACACTGGAATGGCCCAACTCTTTCCGGTTTGTGTCTTGGAGGGCACGCCGCAGCGTTACCGACTCCAGCACAGCCTTGACGGTAGATGCGTGCCATGAATGCCTTGCCCGTCGCGCCCGTCCCGTTCCTGCGGCGCCTGCTGGGTTGATGACATTCCTCCCACCGGTCCATGGGATTCGTGAGGTCGGCTGGCTACACTGCCCCACATGGGCGGTATGCAGAGGCGAACCCGAGCGGAGTTGTCGTGAAGAAGAACCGCACAACAGTCCTGGCCCTTTCGGTTCTCGCAGTGCTTCTGGCCGGCTGCGGAAACTCTGCCGACAGCGGAGCCTCAGGCAATATCGTCAGCGGGCCGAACGGCGAAATGCTGCTGGTGCACCCACGCAGCGCCCAGGCGAACTCCGTGATGGAAGCCGCTTTCGACGGAACACTTGTCGTAGGCGAGGACGATTGCATAATCGGGAGGACCAGCGAGGGACTGGACTTTGGGCTGCTGTTCCCGGCCGGGGCACGATTCGGCGCTGGCGACCCGCCGACCGTTGAGGTGGAAGGCCACTCCCTTCGGGTCGGAGATCTCGTCAGTTTCGGCGGCGGATACCTATCCCGCAACGACATTGGAAAAATACTGGGTGGTACACCGGATCAATGTCTCCGCGACGAAACGTTCTACGTCCAGACTTTCAGGGCTGAGAGCCCCCGTTCCTACTGATCAACAATGGCGCAGCACAGAGAAGGACGGGCGCCAGCCCGTCCCGTTCCTGCTGCGGCTGCTGGGGCCGGCGCTAGGCTCCTATCATGGAGCCTCAAGTTGACTACGAGACATATGCCCACAAGATGCGTTCTCTGGCTGCTGCGGGTAACGACCTCGAAGTGGATAGCCGCTTCATCGACATGCTTTGCCCACGGAACTCGCGCATCCTTGACGTCGGCTGCGGGATTGGATCCGCGGTGAATGGCCTTCGCAGGCGCGGCCACGAAGCATATGGCGTGGACCCTGCCGAATCGGTGTTGAATGTCGCTCGAGACCTGTTTGATCCGACCTGGTATCGGCAACTTGCCTTGGAAGAATTGTCATCCGCTTCACTGCAGCAGCAAGGCTGGCCTACTCAGTTTGACGCCATCCTGATGTCAGGCAACGTACCTGCCTTCCTACCTCCCGGCAGCCTGGCTGATGCTTTCCGGCGCGTTTCGAAACTCTTAGTGGCAGGCGGCTTGTTCGTCATAGGGACGACTGCAGGGGTTAGGGGCGGCCCCTTCGACCAGGATGAAGCAACCGATCCAACACGCTTGGCACTCCTTGGGAGGTTTTCCGATTGGCACCTAAGCCCGTTCGCAGGCCGCCCAAACTGACTTGGCGCCGCCTTGGTGAGCCCGTCCGGCGCCAAGGGGGTCGGCGAAATTGAACGCCGACGCCGGCGATACCGAGCTAGCTCTGGTGGAACCGCTGGTCGTTGAAGTCTCAGCCGACACCGCGATGACCGGTACGTCCTTCAGACACGCTGTGCGCTTTCTTCGGGCCCGGCCCGAGTTGGATCCGGACACGCTGCCAGCGCAGTCGGCGGGAAACCCGGTAGTAAAGAGTCAGAAGTTATTGCTTCGCAACGTCCGTTTCCTTCCTAGGGCCATCATGCCACGGTTAGCGTGGGACAAACGCTGTTACACAGACAGGGACATGATGCGTACTTTGAGTAAGAGGTTCCGCCGGTAGGTGAGGCCGCACCGGATTTAACGGCGCAGGCACAAGCCTTGATAAACACGTGTTTGTCTAGAACCAGTGTTGCCGGGACGTGCGCGCCTCTTGCTAACCAGTCCGCGCCGAGCGCTACTCTATCGACAGGAGGGTAAATGACCACGAAACCCAAGGGCCGTAGCGGGGCGTTGGCCGACTTCGGCACCGGCGTCCTCGCTTGGATCATCGGCGCAGTGCTGCTGCTGACCGGATGCGGTTCCGGCGCCCAAGCAGGAGCCGAGGAGCAAGGAGAAAGACCGACCCGCGCCTCTCAGCCACACTTTCAATATGATGATGAGGACTACGAGCCCACCGACCAGGAGATCGAAGAGGCGGTACAAAGTTCGTGGGAGAAAGCCTTCGGTCAGGTGTGGTCATGTTTCTATGACCCGACCATGAACAATGATTGGCACGACGACGTGCGCTGCACTGACGGAGCAAACTCACATCGCCCAATCCTGCTCGCCGACTGGGGATTTGTGACCGAAGAAGACATGCGCGCGGCCGGTCAAGAGTACGAGAGCTACCTAAACGCTGGCGGCACGCCCTAAGAGGTTCCGCCGGTAGGTGAGGCCGCACCGGACTTACGGCGCAGGCACAAGCCTTGATAAACACGTGTTTGTCTAGAACCAGTGTTGCCTCAGGAAGCTTGTGCCTGCCGTCCCATCATCGGTCATGAATCCGCTCTGGGCCCAATTCGAGGCCCTGATTCCGCCCGTGATCGACACCCATCCTTTGGGGTGCCACCGGCTCCGGGTGTCGGACCGGGTCGTGTTCGACAAGCTCGTCCAGGTCCTCGTGCTCGGGGCACGACTGACCTGGACTTCTCGAGGCGTCGGGACTCACCTGTCCACCGGCGAATTTACGGGCTGGTTGCTGGCTCTTCAGGATCCTCAGGGGAGCTAGAATCACCAGTTTGCCCCTTCACGCCCTTTTCATTCCCGGGCTCGGCCTTATCCTACGCAGTAACCGGCTCCTGGACCAAGACTGGCACCCCCTCCTCTTTTGACCCGTCTAAGTCGCCTGCCATCGGCGCGTACTTGAGAGGTCGCCGCATGTAGTCCGCGATCCACTGGCTCGGTAGGCATCCTTCTTGCTTTAGCGCCTGGAGCACCGTCAGCGACTCCACTCCGTCACCCATCGCGCGGGCAATAGCCCAGACCTTTTCGAGCCGCGTCAGCAGAGTTGCCGGTTCATGGAGCCGCAGCATGAAGACGTTCTCGCCTGAGACGGCCATGGCACCAGCGTCGGCGCTCGTTTGAGGGGTTACGTAGCAAATGAAGGACGGGTGAGGGGCCTCTTCCGCACGTTTAGTTGCGGTGAAGGTCAGATGGGAACGGGCCTCCCGAGAGTGCCGGGCGGGAACCTTCCCTTCCGGTTTAGCCTCACTCTTCGCCTCCCATGCAACCCAAAGCAGCTCCCCGAAAATCCACACGGCGTCAGGTGCTGCTTGTTCTCCGTTGTTGCCGAACGACTCGTTGGCCCCTGCCAGAATTCCCAGGGTCACGAGGCCGGCTTCGAATGGCTTGTAGCTTGTTTGATTGAGGCCCCGTTTGGCCTGGTTCAGCTGCTCCCGGGTTTCGCGCCCCCACGTCTTGGCCTTGATGCGCTCAACAATTTGGGCTGCGGCCAGACGGTCCAGTTCGTCGTAAGATTCGACGGTCACCGCATCTGGTTCTTCAGGGTCGAGGTGTTTGAACCAGGTTGTCCCGCGGGCACGCTCCCGCACATTTGCAAAATGCTCTACTGCGGCCCTGTGTAGCGACCGTGTAGCGTCTCCTCTCTGATCAGCCAACATCTGGGTCCAGCTGCAGGCGAGCAGGAACCATAGCGCAGCGTAACGCTCGGTTTTGGGGTTTCGCTCCAGTTCGTCCAGCACAGCGCGTGCCTGCCGCAGGGCGCCCTCGAGATCCCCTGCCCACAGGGCGTCCAGGGCCTTCACTTCATAGGAGGCGGCCCTAGCCAATTCAACAGTGCCGTGGGGACTGTTGCGCTTCTTCGATTGCCGGTCGCTGGCGATTCGCGCGTCCACGGCCGCCCACTCTTCCCCCTGTTCCAGGAAAGCGGCAATGTTCTCATTGACGTCCGAGATGCCGCGGCCTAGGCTCTCGTCACGTCCGAACTCAATTTCAGCCTGGATTTCCTCCCGGAAAGCTTGAAGGACCTCGGGGCGGAACATAAAGTTCGTCAACTCGCTGCCAAGGACGACCACGGTCGAAAAATCGTGCTGATTCCTCGTAGCCCGGCCCATGCCCTGCACAAGCCGGGCCCTGATCCTTTCCTGAAGGACGTTATGCGCGCCCAGTGAGTTGTACAGGAACTTTTCCTGCAAATCGCTTTGGGCAGGGAGGCCGGACAGAATAACCAGCCGGCAGGCGTCGTCAGGAAGGTCCACCCCGTCGTAGCGGTTCGCGAGATCAAGAATCGATTTATTGTTGTTCGTGAAGATCGTCATGTCGTTCTCCACGGTGTGCCCGTCTAGGCGTACGTAGCCTTCAGGACGGGATTCTTGCAGCACGCTTGACGATTCAGCTGCGCTAGGCGTCAGGAGTGCGGTGCGGCCGTGGAGTTCGATCGTTTGCTTCACCCATGGCGCGACAAGGCCCGTGTCGTCGTTCAGCTCATTAGTGACCTCCGGGAACACGAAGAACCTGCGGCCAGTGCCTTCTTTATCCCATCCCCGGGGGATGGGCATCCGCGCGATCTCATCGACACCGAAAGAACGCTCGAGCTCGCCTCCCTCGCCCAGGGTTGCGCTCATGAAGATCCGGCGCTGCGGCGAACTGAAGGCATCGTGCGTTGCTGTGGGGCAGATAAGAGGTCGAAGCTCAATCTTTGCGTGGGAAACGTAGACCATGCACAAGCCAACGTTTCCTCCGATCATGGACATCCTGTATGCGCGGTCCTTGTTCCCCGAGTCGGCTGCCATGGCAGCCTGCAGCTGGGTCCGGGCCGCGTGGACCGCTCTGGGTGAAACCAGATAAACGCCGCCATTGCGGAGGTTCGATGCATCATCGCGGAGGGCTTCGACTGTTGCTGAATCCAGCCCTGCAGACAGTGCATTCAATATGTTGAAGTAAAGGGATTCAGACCGGAGAATTGAGACTGTCCAAGCTGATGATATATATGTTGCCCCGGCGTGAGCATCATCGAAAATCAGTGTGCCCGTGTCCCGGATTTTCGGGTATGCGTTGAAGACATGACTGTAAGTGGCGACGGCCACGGCCTGCGCGCTGGTGAACTTAGCCCGGTCCGCCTGCCTCCAGTCCGACGATTTACCAGTCAAGTTGACCGCCGAAATGCCGTAGGACTCCAGCTTTTCATGAGCCTGCTTCGCCAACTGCCGGGTCGGGCAAAGATATGCCACCGGCTTGCGTTCCTCGCGTTTCAGCCACTCCGCGATCAAACCACCCACCAGGGTCTTCCCCGCCCCGGTTGGAAGCTCCAAAGCAACATTTTCCTTGCCCCGGAAGCCTTCGTGCCAGCCACGAAGAAGTTCTTGCTGGTGGCCCCACAGATGGGCCGGACCTGAGTTGGTCTTTGCAAGCTGTCTGTACAGAGCCTCCGGGTCGGCTACTGCTACAGACTGAATTTTCGTGGTTCTAAAAGCCAACTTGGTCCCCCACTGCTAAGAGCCGTCGTCCGACCTAACTGACTCGCTTTTTCCATGAGGCAGGAGAAAGAGCAGATGCTATGCGCCTATCTACAAGCGCGACGGATAAGAACAAACGAAATGACGACCTATCTGAGCAATGCCCAGATAGGTCGGCCATTTTGCTCAAATGCTGCGGTATTGCTCAGATAGGTCCGGATCTCACAAGGAGCTAGAAGTCCCAGTCCTCGTCTTCGGTGTTGACGGCCTTGCCGATCACGTAGGAGGAGCCGGAGCCGGAGAAGAAGTCGTGGTTCTCGTCCGCGTTGGGGCTCAGGGCGGAGAGGATGGCCGGGTTCACGTCGGTGACGGTGGACGGGAACATGGCTTCGTAGCCCAGGTTCATCAGCGCCTTGTTGGCGTTGTAGTTCAGGAACTTCTTGACGTCCTCGGACAGGCCGACGGCGTCGTAGAGGTCGTGGGTGTACTGCACCTCGTTCTCGTACAGCTCGTAGAGGAGCTCGAAGGTGTAGTCCTTCAGCTCCTGCTTGCGCGCCTCGGACTCCCCCTCGACGCCCTTCTGGAACTTGTAGCCGATGTAGTAACCGTGCACCGCCTCGTCGCGGATGATGAGCCGGATCAGGTCCGCGGTGTTCGTCAGCTTGGCCCGTGAGGACCAGTACATCGGCAGGTAGAAGCCGGAGTAGAACAGGAAGGACTCCAGCAGCGTGGAGGCGACCTTGCGCTTAAGCGGGTCGTCGCCGTAGTAGTAGCCCTCGATGATCCGGGCCTTCTTCTGCAGGTTTTCGTTCTCGGTGGACCACCGGAAGGCCTCGTCGATCTCCTTGGTGGAGCACAGGGTGGAGAAGATCGACGAATAGCTCTTGGCGTGCACCGACTCCATGAACGCGATGTTCGTGTAGACGGCTTCCTCATGCGGAGTCAGCGCATCCGGGATCAGGCTGACGGCGCCGACGGTTCCCTGGAGCGTGTCCAGCAGGGTCAGGCCGGTGAAGACGCGCATGGTGAGCAGCTTTTCGTCTTCGGTCAACGTGCCCCAGGACTGCACATCATTGGACAGCGGGACCTTTTCGGGCAGCCAGAAGTTGTTGCAAAGCCGGTTCCAGACCTCAACGTCCTTCTCGTCCTCGATCCGGTTCCAGTTGATCGCTTCCACGTGGTGCAGAAGCTTGACCTTCTCGGCTGACATCGCGTCCCCTTCTTCCCAAAGTCTGTCTTGTTCCATAGTGCCCGAATGCCGGCCGGGGTGCGGCCGGCTGGGGCCAGCGGGTGGTGGCCGGATGTCCGGCTTCCCGTCGGTGCCCGTACGACGGCGGGCGGGCACCCGCCGTCGTACTTTTCAGTTGTCCGGGTCTGCTACAGCATGCAGCTGACGCAGCCCTCTACCTCGGTCCCCTCCAGCGCGAGCTGGCGGAGCCGGATGTAGTAGATGGTCTTGATGCCCTTGCGCCAGGCGTAGATCTGCGCCTTGTTGATGTCGCGGGTGGTGGCGGTGTCCTTGAAGAACAGCGTCAGCGACAGGCCCTGGTCCACGTGCTGGGTGGCCGCGGCGTAGGTGTCGATGATCTTCTCGTAGCCGATCTCGTACGCGTCCTGGTAGTACTCCAGGTTGTCGTTGGTCAGGTACGGAGCCGGGTAGTACACGCGGCCCAGCTTGCCTTCCTTGCGGATCTCGATCTTGGAGGCCACCGGGTGGATCGAGGACGTGGAGTTGTTGATGTAGGAGATCGAACCGGTGGGCGGGACGGCCTGCAGGTTCTGGTTGTAGATCCCGTGCTCCATGACGGAGGCCTTCAGCTCCCGCCAGTCGGCCTGCGTGGGGATCTCCACATGCGCGAAGAGTTCCTTGACCCGGTCGGTCTGCGGCACCCATTCCTGCTCGGTGTACTTGTCGAAGAACTCGCCCGAGGCGTACTTGGACTTCTCGAAGCCGCCGAAGGTCTGGCGGTGTTCGATCGCGAGCTTGTTCGAGGCACGCAGCGCGTGGAACAGCACCGTGTAGAAGTAGATGTTGGTGAAGTCCAGGCCTTCCTCGGAACCGTAATGGACCCGCTCGCGGGCCAGGTAGCCGTGCAGGTTCATCTGGCCCAGGCCGATGGCGTGGGACTGCAGGTTGCCTTCGGCGATCGAGGGCACCGAGTTGATGTAGGACATGTCCGACACCGCGGTGAGCGCGCGGATCGCGGTCTCGATGGAGGTGCCGAAGTCCGGCGAGTCCATCGTCTTGGCGATGTTCATCGAGCCGAGGTTGCAGGAAATGTCCTTGCCGATCTCGGCGTAGGTGAGGTCCTCGTTGTACAGCGACGGCGAGGAAACCTGCAGGATCTCAGAGCAAAGGTTGGACATGATGATCTTGCCGTGAATCGGGTTGGCGCGGTTCACCGTGTCCTCGAACATGATGTACGGGTAACCCGATTCGAACTGGATCTCGGCCAGCGTCTGGAAGAACTCGCGGGCGCTGATCTTGGTCTTCTTGATCCGGCTGTCGTCGACCATCTCGTAGTACTTCTCCGAGACGGAGATGTCCGAGAACGGCACCCCATAGACGCGCTCGACGTCGTACGGCGAGAACAGGTACATGTCCTCGTTCTTCTTGGCCAGGTCGAACGTGATGTCCGGGACGACAACGCCCAGCGAGAGTGTTTTGATCCGGATCTTCTCGTCGGCGTTCTCGCGCTTAGTGTCCAGGAAGCGGTAGATGTCCGGGTGGTGCGCATGCAGGTACACCGCGCCGGCACCCTGGCGGGCGCCGAGCTGGTTGGCGTAGGAGAAGCTGTCTTCGAGCAGCTTCATGACCGGGATGACGCCGGAGGACTGGTTCTCGATCTGCTTGATCGGCGCGCCGTGCTCGCGGATGTTGGTCAGCGACAGCGCGACGCCGCCGCCGCGCTTGGACAGTTGCAGGGCGGAGTTGATGCCGCGGGCGATCGACTCCATGTTGTCTTCGATGCGCAGCAGGAAGCAGGAGACCAGCTCGCCGCGCTGCTTCTTGCCGGCGTTCAGGAACGTGGGCGTGGCCGGCTGGAAGCGACCGTCGATGATCTCGTCCACCAGCCGGTTCGCCAGTTCCTCGTCACCCCTGGCTAGGTGCAGGGCCACCATGCAGACACGGTCTTCGTAGCGCTCCAGGAAACGCTTGCCGTCGAACGTCTTGAGCGTGTAGGACGTGTAGAACTTGAACGCGCCCAGGAAGGTCTCGAAGCGGAACTTCTTCTTGTAGGCCCGGTCGTAGAGCGACCGGACAAAGTTCATCGTGTACTGGTCGAGCGTCTCGCGCTCGTAGTAGTCGTTCTTGATCAGGTAGTCGAGTTTTTCTTCCAGGTCATGGAAGAACACCGTGTTGTTATTAACGTGCTGCAGGAAGTACTGGCGCGCAGCTTCGCGGTCGGCTTCGAACTGGATCTTCCCATCCGGACCATAGAGGTTCAGCATGGCATTGAGTTCGTGGTAGCCCAGTCCCTTAAATGCCGCGGGCAGTTCTGCCTTGGCATCGGCTACGGCTGCGTGTGCAACTGTCGTTTCCAAAAGTGTTCCAATCCTTGCTTGACCCGGTCGACGTCTTCGGACGTGCCCATGAGTTCGAATCGATAAAGAAGCGGCACCTGGCACTTGGCGGCGATCTTTTCCGCCGCCAGGCAGTACGTTGTGCCGAAGTTCGTGTTGCCGGAGCCGATCACTCCGCGGAGCAGGCGCCGGTTCTCCTCAAGGTTGAGGAATTTGATGACCTGTGGCGGAATCGAATTCCGGCCGGATTCGCCGCCGTATGTCGGCAGTACCAGGACAAACGGCCGGAGCGCGTGCAGCGTCTCCTGCTGGGTGCGCAGCGGGATTCGTGCCGCCGCCAGCCCCAGCTTCTGCATGAAGCGGTCGGTGTAGCCGGAGGCGGAGGAGAAATAGATCAGGTCCGTATCGGCGGTCCCGTCGGTTGCCGGACCCGCCTCACGCCTGGCGGCCTCACTCATCAGCAGCTCGGTCATGGCGCTTGGTTCTGGTTCCGAACGAATCCGCTCAGGCTACCGAGGCAGCGGCCTGGGCCAGCTCCTCGATCTTGTCCGGGCGGAACCCGGACCAGTGGTCCTGCTCGGTGACGACGACGGGCGCCTGCATGTAACCAAGGGAACGGACACGCTCCAGCGCTTCCGGATCCTGGGACAGGTCAACGCTCTGGTAGGCGATGCCCTTCTTGTCCAGAGCCCGGTACGTGGCATTGCACTGCACGCATGCTGGCTTGGTGTAAACCGTTACAGTCATGGTCCTTCTCCCCTAATTCTCGGTACGGCGTTCTGCTGATTTCTGGCTGTGCGGCTGTCCCTCAGAAGAACCCGCGCTCGCTGCCCGCCAGCGGTTCCAATACTACATCTAGTGGACTCGGCCATTCGGAACCCCAAGATGATGTATTACAAGTATGTCATTCCGAGTCCGCCTTCGTCCACAGCCCATGGGGATATTTTCTGCGGTTAAACAGTTGATATTCCGGCGTTTCCAGACCGCCGTCCACAGCCTGTGGATGGGCTGCCCACAACTTCGGAAAGTCTCGTGTCGCTGTTTCCTCGGCGTGTCGCTCCTAGGGGCCTGGACCACTAGATGTTGTGGTCCTGGCTTCCGTCGTTTCTCCTATGGCGCTTCCTGGTGCCCCGGACTCTAGCGGCCGCCTCGGACAATCGGCCCGCCGCTTTCGCCGGCGCCACGCGCCGCGGTCCGATGTCATTCACGTCCGGGACTGCCTGGGCAGCACGTCCGGGCCCGAAACACTCCCCCTCGCGTGCTCGCGGCACCCTTAATACAACGCTGCGTAGGGCAGCGGCATTCCTCCCGGTACGGCCCGGCGGCCCCAGCAGAGCCCAAGGTAGGCTTAGCGCAAGAGTGAATGAGCGACAGGAGGGCTGATGGTCAACACGGTGCACCTGCGCACGCTGCTCGAAGTGACCCGGCGCGGGTCGTTCGCCGCGGCCGCGGCCAACCTGGGCTATACGGCTTCGGCCGTTTCCCAACAGATGTCCGCGCTGGAGCGCGAGACGGGCGCCAAGCTGTTCGAGCGGTCGGCGCGCAGCGTCCAGCCGACCGAGACGGCGATGGTGATGTCCCGGCACGCTGCCAAGGTCCTCACGGACATCGATGCGCTGCTGGCTGCCACCGCCCGCAGCCGGGACACCAGCACCCAGGAAGTCAGGCTGGGGATCTTTCCCAGCCTGGCCACCTACGTACTCCCCCGGTTGCTGCAGGCCCCCGGATGGCCGGGCCTGGGGATCAACCTCAAGGTTTCCGTCGCGGAGCCGGGCCAGACGATCCAGGGGTTGCGCGCCGGCGGCGGACTCGACGTCGCCCTGGTGTTCCAAGTGGGCCAGGGCGGGCTGGCGTGGCCCAACACGGTGAGCCGGCAATGGATCGGCGACGACAATTTCAGGGTCGTGCTGCCTGAATCGTGGGGCATCCGGCCCGGGGCTTCGGTGACGGCCTCCCAGTTGGCGGAGATGCCCTGGATCATGCACCATCCCGGCACGGCGGACGCTACCGTGATTGAGCGCCTCTTCGCCGGCTGCAACCTCCACCCGCGGGTTGTCGCCTACTGCGACGACTTCAACGCCAGCCTGGCCATGGCTGCGGCGGGCCTGGGCGCCGCCCTGGTGCCGGAACTGGCCATGCATGACGGGCCGGACGGCATCGTGGTGCTGGACGTGCCGGAAATCCGGCTGGCACGGAACATCTTTGCGCTGCTGATCAACGACCGGCAGAACGCGCAGCTGGGCCTGTTCATGGACGAGCTGTCGGTGATCCTGCGCGACATGAGCATCACGACCAGGCGCACCTGAGGCATTCGCCGGGGCAGGCGCCGCCGGTCCCCGCGGTAGGGCGGGATCCGGCGGCGCCTGCTGGGCTGTTGCGGTCGGTTACGGTTGCGGACTTATCCGGCGGTGAGGCCGTCCACGTACTCCTGGTTTTCACCGATCCACTGTTCCACGATCGGTCCGTAGTCGTCGGTGTCGGCCTCATTGAACATGGCGTTCTCGAGCGAGTACAGCGTTTCCGAATCCATCTTGAAGTCCTTCAGCCAGCCCGCGAGGGTCGGGAAGTCTTCTTCGAACGTGGTGCTGGCGTAGGTGTAGAGGCCTTCGGCCCCGCCCAGGGTGCCCTCGGGGTCTTCCAGGTCCTTGATCGGGAAGGCGTCGTAGGCCCAGTGCGGACGCCACAGGGTGACCGCGACGTTTTCGCCGGCGTCGGTGGCCGACTTCAGTTCGGAGAGCATCGCCGGGGTGGAGGAGGTCAGGTACTCCATGTCCTCCAGGCCGTAGGTCGGAATGACCTGCTCCTTGGTGGCCTCGGTCAGGCCCGCGCCGGGCTCGATGCCCACCAGGCGGTTGTCGAACAGGTCGGCGTTGGCCGCCAGTTCGTCGAGGGAATCGATCGGAGCGTCCTCGTTCACCGCGATGGTCAGCTTCGCTTCGTCGTTCCACTGGCCCAGTTCGGTGATCTTGTCGCCGTACTCTTTCAGGTAGCTGGCGTGCGTGACCGGCAGCCAGGTATCCAGCGTCACGTCGTAGTCGCCGCTGGACAGGCCGGAGAAGACCGGTGCCGGGTCGGCGTATTCGAGCGTGACGTTGTAGCCCTTCTCCTCAAGGATGGTCTTCCACAGTTCGGACGCGGCGATGCCCTCGTCCCAGCCGTTGAACACCGCGATGGTCACGTCCTGCTGGTCCCCGTTGTCCAGGCCGCCGGTGGCGCCGCCACCCTCCGACCCGCCGCCGCTGCCGCAGGCTGTCAGTCCGAGTGCCGCGACGGCGGCTACCGCCGCCAGCTTGCTGTAGTGCTTCATGTTGTTCCTTTCGTTATGCCCCAGGGCACGTTGATTGGTCTTGTCGACGGCGCCGTCACGCACTCTGCAGGGTCCGCTTCGCCGGCCGGCCGGCGCGCCGACGCTGTCCGGGCTGCGAGGCCTTGCCCACGCTGGCGGTCACGCGGTCCAAGAAGATCGCGAGAATGACCACGGCCAACCCCGCCTCAAACCCGAGGCCGGCGTCGATCCGGTTCAGGCTGGCGACCACTTCGCCGCCCAGCCCGCCGGCACCGACCATGCCGGCGATGACCACCATGGACAGGGCCAGCATGATGACCTGGTTGATGCCGGCCATGATGGTGGGCATGGCCAGCGGCAGCTGGATCTTGCGCAGGATGCTGCCCGGGCTGGAGCCGAAGGCATAGCCGGCCTCCACCACTTCCTTGTCCACCCCGCGGATGCCCAGCTCGGTGAAACGCACGCCCGGCGCCATGGAGAAGATGATGGTGGCGATGATGCCGGGAACCACCCCCACGCGGAACATGACCAGGGCCGGAATCAGGTACACCATGGCGGGCATGGTCTGCATGAAGTCCAGGATGGGCCGGATGATGGCGGAGGCGGTCGTGGAGCTGGCGGCGAGGATACCGGTCGGGACGCTGATGACCACCGCAACCACGGTGGCCACGATGACCAGCGCAAACGACTCCATGGCGTGCTCCCACTGGTTCACGCCGACGATCAGCAGGAAGCCGACCAGGGTGCCCAGCGCCAGCTTCCAGCCTTTGGCTGCATAGGCGATGGCGGCAAGAACGATAATGATCACCCAGCTGGGAGGCGTGATCAGCAGCCACTCCAGGCTGTCGTAGGCACCCAGGAACAAGGTGCGGACGAAGGCAAAGACCGCCGCAAAGGTCGCCAGCAGCCAATCGAGGCCAACGTCCACCCAGTCGCCCAGCGGGATCCGGAACTCGAGGTCCGTCATCGGGCTCCTCCTTGCTCAGAGGTCTTATTGAGGGTCCGGGTGACTTCCTGTTCGGGGATGGGCGCGGGCGCGCTTTCCACGATCGGAATGCCGGTGGTGGCTGACGGCACGTTGCCCAGGGCGGCCAGCAGCGTCACCCGCGGGATGGCCCCCACCAGCCGGCCCTCGTCGTCGACCACCGGCAGCGGCACGGGGCTTTCCACCGCGAGGCCGAACAGTTCCGACAGCGGGGTCTCGGCGCGGACCGGCCCGTTGCCGTTCTGCACGGCGGCCGTCAGGTCCTGCGCCCGCGATTCCACCAGGTTCATCACATCGCGGTCGCGCACCGTGCCGAAGAAGGTCCTGCGCCGGTCCACCACAAAGGCTGCGGAGGTCTGCAAATCCCGCATGGTGCGCAGGGCGTTGCGCGGACCGCCGGAGAGATTGACGACGGCGCGGGCCGGCTCCATCACGGATCCTGCGGTCAGCACCCGGGTTCGGTCCACGTCCTGTACGAACTGGGCCACGTAGTCGTTGGCGGGGTGGGTCAGGATGTCGTCGGGGGTGCCGATCTGCACGATGCGACCATCACGCATCACCGCGATCCGGTCGCCGAGGAACATTGCCTCGTTGAGATCGTGGGTGATGAACACGATCGTCTTGCCCAGTTCGGCCTGCAGCCCGACCAGCTGTTCCTGCATTTCACGCCGGATCAGCGGGTCCAAGGCCGAGAACGCCTCATCCATCAGCAGGATGTCGGTTTCGGCACACAGCGCGCGGGCCAGGCCGACGCGCTGCTGCATGCCGCCGGACAGCTCGGACGGGAACTTGTCCCCCCAGCCGTCCAGGCCCACCAGCTTCAGCACCTTCTCGGCGCGCGACAGTCGTTCGGCCTTGCCGACGCCCTGGACTTCCAGGGCATAGGCCGCGTTGTCCGCCACGGTGCGGTGCGGCATCAGCGCAAAGTGCTGGAAGACCATGGAGATTTTCTCTTGCCGGACCTTCCGCAGTTCCCTCTCGGAGATTTTGGAGATGTCCGTTCCGCGGACGACGACGTTCCCAGCGGTCTGCGGTTGCAGTCCGTTGAGGGTCCGGATCAGTGTCGATTTGCCGGAACCGGAAAGCCCCATGACCACGAAGATCTCGCCGGCCCGGACATCAAACGACGCGTCAATCACGGCGGCCGTGCCCAGGGAGGACACTTCCTCGCGCGTCTTCCCGGTTTTGAGGCGCTTGACGGCCTCGGCAGGACGCTTGCCGAAGACCTTGTAGACATGCTGTACGCTCAGCGCAACTTGTTCGTTCACTCACGGCCCGTCTACGCTGCCGGGCCGCCAGGATCGCGCGGCTTTGCAGCGATTGGTGCTTGGTCCTGCGGACAACGGCCAGGCGTCGAACCTTTTAGCTCCGGCTGCCGCGATCGCGGCGCAGAGGAAGACGGTCT
Organism: Arthrobacter sp. Cza30; assembly: GCF_059090765.1. Lineage (NCBI taxonomy): Bacteria > Bacillati > Actinomycetota > Actinomycetes > Micrococcales > Micrococcaceae > Arthrobacter > Arthrobacter sp. Cza30. The sequence continues at coordinate 96,388 of NZ_JBNHGA010000011.1, forward strand.
CGCCAAGGCGCTGGCGGGAAGCTACCCCCAACCGTCAGTTCGACATCCAGCACATTGCGACGGCTCCGCCGTCTTGTCCCCAGGCTGATCGTTGACTGGTTGTTTCATTCCCACCGTAGCAACGCCCCGTTCGCCCTCAGCTGAATCCGCGTGCGGATCCGCCGCGAAAACGCACGAGCGCGGCGCTCTAACGTTGAATTACTGCGGGTTTCAAGGAGTTATGGCATCGTGACCACGTCGGTCGAACAGGAGCGTTTTCTGCTCCTCGGCGCGTGATGCGCAACAAGAGTTCGATCGCGATTCGCTTCGCGCTCGAGATAACGGGGACGGGGGCCGCCGGTCGCCGCGGCTGCCGGCCGGCTTGGGACGGCCGCTTGGCGGACACAAAGAAAGTTCTCCCGCCTGGCGGATACGAAAAGGTCCGGTGCAAACAGATGTTTGCCCCGGACCTTTTCTGAAGGGTGGAGCTGAGGGGACTCGAACCCCTGACCCCCTGCATGCCATGCAGGTGCGCTACCAGCTGCGCCACAGCCCCTGGAACGGAATGATTCGCCGAACAGGCGTTATATTCCGCTGCGTGAATATCACCGATGGTGGTTCACGGAGTGGAGCTGAGGGGACTCGAACCCCTGACCCCCTGCATGCCATGCAGGTGCGCTACCAGCTGCGCCACAGCCCCGTTATCCTTGCGGATTCCGTGCCGCTTCCTTCGAAGCAACTTGAATATTCTATGCAGAGACCCGCACGGATTCCAAATCAGCGGGTGGTTCCGGGCAGCCGGCAGCCGGAGGATTGGTTCCGGCCGCCCGGGCCCGTCGGCCCGGCTACTCCGTGTCCGTCGACGCGGGCTTCGCGTCCAGTTGCAAGTCGATGAAGGGGCAATCCTTCCACAGCCGCTCCAGGGCGTAGAAGACGCGGTCTTCCTGATGCTGGACGTGGATGACCACGCCCGCGTAGTCGAGCAGCACCCAGCGCCCCTCGGACCGGCCTTCGCGGCGGACCGGGCGCAGGTCCTGCTTGTGCAGTTCCTCTTCGATGCCGTCGACGATGGCGTTGACCTGCCGCTCGGTGGGTGCCGAGGCGATGAGGAACACGTCGGTGATGGCCAGCCGTTCGCTGACGTCGATGGCGACGATGTCTTCGGCGATTTTGTCGCTGGCTGCCTTCGCGGCAGTGCGCGCGATGGCGATTGAGCTCTCGGGTGCGGTCATGTGTCTCCTTGGAATGTGAACCAGCGAATGAGCGGCGGCTTTAGCCGCCAAAGATACCGAGCATCATGGCAATCCCCGCCGCGAAGGCGGCGGCGCCAACCACCAGCGCACCACCGACCGCAAGCCTCACCCGACGGAGCCGGTCGAGCCCTGCCGTCCGGGCATCGAGGGGATCCAGCCCGTAGGCACTGCTGGCCTTGAGCGGATGGATGGTGGCACCGCGCCCTTCGGCCAGTGCTTCGGCCTGGGCCAGGATCTTCGATCGCGGCGGCGCCGATGCGGCCGTGTCCAACGGTGCCGGAGCCGGTTTCCGGTCCTGCCCTGCAGGTTTCCCTGATCCCGCCGGCACAGCTTGCGTCGCCGCCGGTGGTTGCGGCTTGACCGTTTCCGGTGCCGGCTTCCGGCGGGCGGGAGCCTGCTGCCGGCCGGGCGGCGCCTGCGCCGGAGTAGGCTTCGCCGGAGTGGGCGGCGCCTGGGCCGGAGCCGGCGTCGTCACCACCGGAACGTAGGACGTCGACGACGGCCGGAGCTCGTGCCGGTCGGTCCCCGGGACGGCCACGAATTCCATCGGTGCGGAGGCAATGTCCGCCGCCGGCCGCTCCATGGCCGTGTGCCGGCGCTGTTCGTTCTCGTCGCTGAGCCGCTTCTTGTCCGCGGCCCTGCGGTTCAGGACGGCGGCACGCTCGGCGAGGGCCTTTTGCTGGGCCAGCAGTTCCAGGTCCACGTCATGCGGGTCCTGCTCCTGCCGGGACTCCATCATGGCCACCATGTTCTTGGCTTGGCCCATCAGCAGATCGCGAGCGGCCAGCGCCTGCTCAACGGTCATCTCGCCGGCGTCGACGGCCTCGCGCCCGGCCTCCGAGAGGGGCTTGTCCGGCGCGGCGGCCGGAGGCTGGACCGGATGGCGGCCGGTGTCCCCGCTGCGCCGGGCCCGTCGTCCGCCCTCGATCGGCGGCCGCTGCGGCTCGTACGGGACATCCGCCGGCGCGCCCGATGTCCGGGCGCGCGCGTCCGCCGGGGCCGCCGGGGCACCCGGCGTCCGGGCCCGCGCGCCGGCCGGGGCGCCGGCCGGGGCGCCGGCCGGGGCGCCCGACGTGCGCCCGCGGCTGCCCGCCGGGGCGGCCGGGCCGTCGGAGTTCCCGGTCCGGTCCTCGGCCGGAGCGGCGCCGGACGCGGGGAGCCGGTTCTCGCGCTCCAGCTGCTGTTGGCGCAGCTGGCGCCGGGTGGGAATCTGTTCCTGCTCGGGGGCCGGGATCTTGGGCAGCGCCGCGGTCAGGGTCTTGAGCGCACGGCGGGCCTCACGCTCGCGGGCACGGGTCTGTGAAGACCGCTCGCCCTGGCGTTCGCGGGACTCCGTCCGACTGTCGCCGGACGCCTGGGCAACTTCTCCCCCGCCATCGACTGGGGCCGCTGCCTGGGCATCCGGTGCCTGGGAGACGTTCCCGGAGGCATTCTCCGGACCCGTACCGGCGCCGTCGCGCTGCCGCCGGATGTCCCGGCGGCTGGGCGGCGGCTGGGATTGATTGCTCATGCTTTGCTGATCACCCAGAAGTAAACGACTGATTTCATTGGCTTGGTTGCAGTTGGCTCAGGGCGACGGCGCCGTCCGGCGCGCGCCGGTAGAGACCATACTTGGCTATGTACTGTACTACGCCGTCCGGCACCAGGTACCAGACCGGCTGGTTCTCGGCCACGCGCTCCCGGCAGTCCGTGGAGGAAATGGCCATCGCCGGAACTTCCAGCAGGCTCACGTCCTTGCGGCCCAGGTCGTGCAGCTCGTGGCCCGGCCGGGTCACGCCGACGAAGTGCGCCAGCGACCACAGCTCGTCGATGTCCTTCCAGGACATGATCTGCGCCAGCGCGTCCGCTCCGGTGATGAAGAACAGTTCCGCGTCGGGACGCCTCGCGCGCAGGTCCCGCAGCGTGTCGATGGTATAGGTCAGTCCCGGCCGTTCGATGTCCACCCGGCTGACCGTGAACTGCGGATTCGATGCGGTAGCGATCACCGTCATCAGGTAACGGTGTTCGGCCGGACTGACCTCGCGTCCGCTCTTCTGCCAGGGCTGGCCGGTGGGCACGAAGACCACCTCGTCCAGGCCGAAGACCGACGCTACCTCGCTGGCCGCCACGAGGTGCCCGTGGTGGATTGGGTCAAACGTTCCGCCCATGACGCCCAGCCGGAGCTTGCGCCCCGGGTAAGTGAGGTGCAGGTCTCCGGCGTTGAGGGCTTTGACGGGCAGCGCGGACACGAATGGCTAGCGGCGCGAGGCCTGGCCGTGATCGTGCTTGTTCGGATGCTGGCGGTGCGGGTCCACGGTCTCCTCGACCGCCGAGTGGCGCTGCCCGACGCTGGTGAACGCGATGGTGGCGAACATCATGATCAGGAAGGCGGCCATGATACCGGCGCCGATCGCCCAGGCGGGGACCGGTAGTTCGACGTGGGCGGCTTCGCTGGCCACGAGTGCGGCGTCGAGGACCTGAGACAGCATGATTCTCCCTTGCGGTTCTTCAGCCCGGCCGCACGCAGGCGGACGGGATATGGCTTCCTACTCATGGTACGCGTTCCGGGCGCGGAACCGTGATTCGGCCGGGACAGGCCGGCCGGCACATGCCTAGTCGCGGACCTGGCCGTCGCCCTGGACGATCCACTTGGTGGTGGTGAGTTCGCGCAGCCCCATCGGCCCGCGGGCGTGCATCTTCTGCGTGGAAATGCCGACCTCCGCGCCCAGGCCCAGCTCGCCGCCGTCGGTGAACCGGGTGGAGGCGTTGACGATCACCGCCGCCGAATCGATCTCGGCGATGAACTTCTCGGCGTTGCGCAGGTCGTTGGTGATGATGGCCTCGGTATGGCCGGTCGTCCAGGTGCGGATGTGCTTGACCGCATCGTCCACGGAATCCACCATTGCCACCGCCAGGTCCAGGTCCATGTACTCGCGGCCCCAGTCCTCGTCGGTGGCGGTCTGGGCCTCGACGCCGGACGGCAGGATGCCGGCCACCCGCTCGTCCACATGCAGCCGCACGCCGGCACCGGCCAGCGCCGCGAGGACGTCGGCCGAGGCGGCCGCGTCGCGGTGCACCAACAGGGTCTCAACGGTGTTGCAGACCGACGGCCGCTGGGTCTTGGCGTTGAGCAGGATGTCCACGGCCATCTCCGTGCCGGCCGATTCGTCCAGGTAGATGTGGACGTTGCCCTCACCGGTCTCGATCACCGGCACCTTCGCGTTGTTCACCACGGACTGGATCAGCTCGCGGCCGCCGCGCGGAATCAGGACGTCCACGAGGCCGCGCGCCTGCATCAGCGCGGTGGCGCCGTCGCGGCCGTAGTCGTCCACGCTCTGCACCGCGTCGGAGGGCAGGCCCACCCGGTCCAGCGCGTCGCGGATGATGCCCAGCAGCGCCACGTTGGTGTGCCGGGCCGCGCTGCCGCCGCGCAGGATCACGGCGTTGCCGCTCTTGAGGGCCAGGCCGGCAATGTCGACGGTGACGTTCGGGCGGGCCTCGTAAATGGCGGCGACCACGCCCATGGGGACGTGGACCTGGCGCAGCCGCAACCCGTTCGGCAGGGTCTGCCCGCGCATGACGGTGCCCACCGGGTCCGGCAGCGCGGCCAGGTTCTGCAGGGCAGCGGCCAGTCCGTCGATGCGCTTGGTATCCAGGGACAGCCGGTCCAGCAGTGCGGCGCTGGTGCCGTTCGACTTGCCCTCGTCCAGATCCTGGCGGTTGGCCTGCAGCACCAGGTCGCGCCGGGCGATCAGGGAGTCGGCGATCTCCCGCAGCGCCTTGTCCTTCCAGGCCCGGTTGGCGCGTGCCATGCGGCGGGCGGCGGTCCGGGACCGTCCCGCGATGGCCTCGACGGCGGCGACGGCGTCCGGTTTCCGGCCGTCCTGGAGCTCGTCGGCCGTGGACTGGGAAGAGGCTGTCTGGGTCATACCCTCGATTTTAGCCCGTGGGCGCGGCACAGCACGACGACGGAGGTCACGTTACGCTGCCGCCGCCGGCCGGCGCGGTGGTTCAGAGCAGGACGAGGTCGTCCACGTGGATGACTTCGCGCTCGTACTGGCGGCCGAGCGAGGCGGCGAGCTCGCGGGTGGAGCGGCCCAGCATGCGCGGGAGCTCGTAGGAGGAGAAGTTGACCAGGCCGCGGGCGACCACGCGGCCGTCGCCGTCGGCCAGCTCCACCGGATCCCCCGGCTCGAAGTCGCCCTTGACCGAGACGACGCCGGCCGGCAGCAGCGAGCGGTGCTTCTCGCGCACGGCCTGCACTGCGCCGTCGTCGAGTACCAGCCGGCCCTGCACGGAGGCCAGATGCGCCAGCCAGAGCAGCCGCGGGGGGCGGCGGGTGCCGCTGGCCGCGAACCAGGTTCCCACGTCCTCGCCGGCCAAAGCCCGCGCCGCGTTCGGCGTGGAGGTGACCAGGGCCGGGATGCCCGAGCCGGCGGCGATCCCGGCGGCCTCCACCTTGGTCACCATGCCGCCGGTGCCCACGCCGGCGGCGCCGGTGCGGCCGATGTTGACGCCGTCCAGGTCCTGGGGCCGGGCCACCAGCGGAATCCGCCGCGCGCCGTCCTTGGGCGGGCCGTCGTAGAGCGCGTCCACGTCCGAGAGCAGCACCAGCGCGTCGGCCTTGACCAGGTGGGCCACCAGGGCGGCCAGCCGGTCGTTGTCGCCGAAGCGGATTTCGTGCGTGGCCACGGTGTCGTTCTCGTTAACCACGGGGACGACGCCGAGGTGCAGCAGCCTGTGCAGCGCCCGGTAGGCGTTGGCGTAGTGCTGGCGCCGCATCAGGTCCTCGGCGGTCAGGAGCACCTGGCTGACGGTAATGCCGCGGGCGCCGAAGGCCTGGGTGTAGCGGGCCATCAGCAGGCCCTGTCCCACGCTGGCGGCGGCCTGCTGGGTGGCCAGGTCCCGCGGCCGGCGGGCCAGGCCCAGCGGGGCCAGTCCGGCGGAGATGGCACCCGAGGACACCAGGATGACTTCGCTGCCGGCGTTCCGGCGGGCGGCCAGCACCTGCACCAGGGACAGCAGGGCCTCCTCGGAGATGCCCCCCGCCACCGAAGTCAGCGACGACGAGCCGACCTTGACCACCAGACGTCCGGCCGTGGCCAGCAGGGTCCGGTCGGCCGCCGTGGCCGGCTCAGCGCGCATCGTCGTCGTCACTGTCTTCCTCTGCGGTCCAGGCGCCGGACTTGCGTTCGGCCTCGAGCTCGGCGCGGGTGGCGGCCCTGGCTTCCTTCCGCTCCTGGTACTGCTCGCGCTTCTCTTCGCGGGTGGGCCGGATGTACTCCATCAGGCGCAGGTCGGTGCCGCGGGGGGAGGACAGCAGCTCGGCGCCGGCGGCCATGGTGGGCTCCCAGTCGAAGACCACGGCGTCGTCTTCGCCGATAACCACCGTGTCGCCCGGGCGGGCGCCGGACTTGAACAGCTGGTCCTCGACGCCCAGCTTGGCCAGCCGGTCGGAGAGGTAGCCCACGGCTTCGTCGTTGTTGAAGTCGGTCTGCTTGACCCAGCGCTCCGGCTTGTCACCGAGCACCCGGAACAGCGGTTCCAGGTTCTTTTCCTCGCGCCGGATGATGAAGCCCCGCTCGTTCACGGAGCGCGGGCGCAGGACGGCGGGGGCCACCTTCGGCGGGGCGGCCTTCGCTTCGGCGCGCGCGGCGGCGACGATCCCGGCCATTGCAAAGCCGAGCTGGCGCAGGCCCTCATGGGTGGCGGCGGAGACTTCGAACACCTGGTAGCCGCGCTTTTCCAGTTCGGGGCGCACAAATTCGGCCATGTCGCGGCCGTCGGGCACGTCCACCTTGTTCAGCGCCACCAGCTTGGGCCGCTGGTTCAGCGGGACCACGCCGCCGTCGGCGCCGGCGTAGCTCATGTCCACGGTGTACTGTTCCAGTTCCCGCTCGATGATGTCGAGGTCGGCAAGGGGGTTGCGGTCGGCTTCCAGCGCCGCGCAGTCCAGCACATGCACCAGCGCGGCGCAGCGCTCCACGTGGCGCAGGAAGTTGTGGCCCAGTCCCTTGCCTTCGCTGGCGCCCTCGATCAGGCCCGGCACGTCGGCGATGGTGAAACGGATATCGCCCGCCTGGACCACGCCCAGGTTCGGCACCAGCGTCGTGAACGGGTACTCGGCGATCTTGGGCCGGGCGGCGGACATGGCCGCGATCAGGCTCGATTTGCCCGCGGACGGGAAGCCGACCAGCGCCACATCGGCGATGGACTTCAGCTCAAGGACGATGTCCCGCTCGTCGCCCGGAATGCCCAGCAGGGCGAATCCGGGTGCCTTGCGCTTGGCCGATGCCAGCGCGGCGTTGCCCAGCCCGCCCTGGCCCCCGGCGGCGGCAACGAACTCGGCGCCCTCGCCCACGAGGTCGGCGAGAACGTCACCGTTCTTGGTCTTGACCACGGTGCCGTCGGGGACGGGCAGCACCAGCGTGGCGCCGTTCTTGCCGCCGCGCCAGTCCCCCATCCCCGGGCCGCCGTTGGTGGCGTGCCGGTGCGGGGCGTGGTGGTAGTCCAGCAGCGTGGTGGTCTGGGGGTCCACGCGAAGGATCACATCGCCGCCGTTGCCGCCGTTGCCGCCGTCGGGCCCGCCCAGCGGCTTGAACTTTTCGCGCTTGACGGAGACGCAACCGTGGCCACCGGATCCGCCGGATACATGCAGGACTACCCGGTCAACAAATGTTGCCACGTGATCGATCTCCTCTGTGCCGGTGGGCGCGAACCGAAACGGCCCACCAGTGATTCTAGTCTGGTTAAAACACCAGTGAGGCGGACCGACGGCCCGCCTCACTGGAAAGCTGTTAGCTGCTTGGATTACTCCGCAGCGGCAGCAACGATGTTCACGACGCGGCGTCCGCGGCGGGTACCGAACTCAACGGCACCGGCCTCGAGGGCGAACAGCGTGTCGTCGCCGCCACGGCCTACGTTGGCGCCGGGGTGGAAGTGCGTGCCGCGCTGGCGGACGATGATCTCGCCGGCGGAAACTACCTGGCCACCGAAGCGCTTCACGCCAAGGCGCTGTGCGTTGGAATCGCGACCATTGCGAGTGGAGCTCGCACCCTTCTTATGTGCCATCTGATTTGCCTACCTTTGTTTCTGAAGGAACGTTTACTATAAGTCAGCCGACCGCTTACGCGATGTCGGTGACCTTGACCTTGGTCAGTGCAGAACGGTAGCCCTGGCGCTTCTTGTAGCCGGTCTTGTTCTTGTACTTCTGGATAACGATCTTCGGGCCGCGGAGATTTTCGACGATCTCGGCGGTGACCTTGACGTTGGCCAAAGCATCGGCAGCAGAGGTGACCTTGTCGCCGTCGACCAGGAGCAGAGCAGGCAGCTCGATGGTGCTACCGGCCTCGCCGGGGACGCGGTCAAGGGTCACGAGGTCTCCAACGGAAACCTTTTCTTGGCGGCCGCCGGCGCGGACAATCGCGTACACCACTTGGGAACTCACTTCTCTAGACGTTTATTACAGTTTTTGCTCGAATACGCAGGCACGACGTGACGGCCTGGAAAGCACTGTGCATCCGCGCCTGCGGGTGGAAACCCTTCGAAGGCGTACGCACCGAAGATCTAGATTACGCTATTACGGCTATCAGCCGCAAACCAGCGGGCTCCGGGGGTGCCGGGACGGGCTCTGGCGTTATCTTCTCCTGGCACGGGCGGACTGCAATCCGCTCGGGCGCACCTGACAATACTACCGGCCAGGCCGGCCGGGCACGTGCACTTCGCCGCCGCGACACGCCGTGCGTGGATTCCGCGGCGGGAAATGGGCTGGGACGGCGTCCTCGGCCACCTGCCGGCCGGGCAGCCGGGAACCAGCCAGCCCAGCCGCTGCCGGGCACAGCCGCCCCGGACGCAGGCAGGCCGCGGAACCGATGCGGTCCGCGGCCTGCCCGGCATGCGACGGTGCCTACAGTTCCGAGGCCGGTACTCCTACACCCAGCACCACCGGAGCGGCGGCTTCATTCTTGTCCGCTGCCGCTTCGGCCAGCGCGGACCCGGCCGGGGCCGTGGCGGCGTGGCGGTGGCCGCCGTTGTTCTCCGCCGGGAGGGCGGCATCAACCGTCTGGACGGGAGCGTCGGCGGCACCCTGGGGGCTGCTGGCGGCACGACGGCGGCGCGGCTTGCGGACGGCGGCCGGTGCCGGAGCGGCCGGTTCGGCGGCCTTCGCGGCCGGGGCGTCGCCGTGCGGGGCCTGCGGTTCGGCAGCCACGGATGCCTCCACCGCGGTCGGCTCCGGTTTCTCCACCGGCGCTACCTTGTTGAAGGCCTCGGTGAGGCTCTCCAAGGTCAGCGAGGGCTCTTCCGGGGCGGCCGCCGGGCTGTGCACGGCGCGCGGGATGGCCACTGTCTCTCCGTTGATCTCCAGCACGGCGGCTTCGGGTCCCTCACCGGCCGATGCCGCGGGCACGGCAGTAGCGACGCCGGGATCGTCGGCACGGCGCGACCTGCGCTTGCGTCCGGAGGGCTGGCCCGACGCTCCCGCGGGCGCACCGGCCGCAGCGGCTTCGGGCTTGCCGGCAGCGGCGGCGCCGGCGGGTTGTTCGCCGTCGTGCTGCTTGGCCTTGGCCGTCTCCGGGTGCTCTTCCGCCTCGTGGGCGGCGTGCGCGGCGGCGGCGATGGTGGCCAGTGCCGCGCGGGCTGCCTCGGCCTTGGCCCGGCGCTCGGCGTCGTCTTCCTGGACCACGGCGGCCGGGGCCTCGGCGGCAGTCTCCTGCCCGCCCTGGCCGCGGTTGCGGCGCTTCTCGCTGCGCGACTGCCGTTCGGAGCGCTTCTCGATGCGGACCTGGTGGTGCTCGGTGGCCGCGGCGGGGCGGCGGTGTTCGACCGGCTCGTCGTGGGTGATCACGCCGCGGCCGGCGCAATGCTCGCACTGCTCGCCGAAGACTTCCAGCAGCCCGGTGCCCATGCGCTTGCGGGTCATCTGGACCAGGCCCAGCGAGGTCACCTCGGCCACCTGGTGCTTGGTCCGGTCGCGGCCCAGGCATTCGACCAGGCGGCGCAGCACCAGGTCGCGGTTGGACTCCAGCACCATGTCGATGAAGTCGATGACGATGATGCCGCCGATGTCGCGCAGCCGCAGCTGGCGGACCACTTCTTCGGCCGCTTCCAGGTTGTTCTTGGTGACGGTCTCTTCCAGGTTGCCGCCGGAGCCGGTGAACTTGCCGGTGTTGACGTCCACCACGGTCATGGCCTCGGTGCGGTCAATCACGAGGGAACCGCCGGAGGGCAGGAAGACCTTGCGGTCCAGCGCCTTGTGAATTTGCTCGTCGATCCGCTGGGCGGCGAAAATGTCCGTCTCCGACGTCCACTTCTCCAACCGGTCCACCAGGTCGGGGGCCACATAGGTCACGTAGGCCTCGATCGTGTCCCAGGCTTCTTCGCCGGAGACGACCAGCTTGGAGAAGTCCTCGTTGAACACGTCGCGGACCACCTTGATGGTCAGGTCCGGCTCGGCGTAGAGCAGCTCCGGTGCCAGCGTCTTGGTGGACCCGGCACGCGATTCGATGCCCTCCCACTGCGCGCGCAACCGGTTGATGTCGTTCATCAGCTCTTCTTCGCTGGCGCCCTCGGCCGCGGTACGGACGATCACGCCGGCGCCGTCGGGAACATGTTCCTTCAGGATCTTCTTCAGCCGGTTGCGTTCCACGTCGGGCAGTTTCCGGGAAATGCCGGTCATGGAGCCGCCGGGCACGTAGACCAGGAAGCGGCCCGGCAGCGAAATCTGGCTGGTGAGGCGGGCGCCCTTGTGGCCCACCGGGTCCTTGGTGACCTGCACCAGGACAGAGTCGCCGGACTTGAGCGCGAGTTCGATCCGGCGCGGCTGCCCGTCGAGGTGGGCGGCGTCCCAGTTGACCTCGCCGGCGTAGAGCACGGCGTTGCGGCCGCGGCCGATGTCGATGAAGGCCGCTTCCATGCTGGGCAGCACGTTCTGTACCTTGCCCACGTAGACGTTGCCGATCAACGAGTCCTGCTGGGTCTTGGACACGAAGTGCTCGGCCAGCACGCCGTCTTCGAGCACGCCGATCTGGATCCTGTCGTCGCGCTGGCGGACCACCATCTGGCGGTCGACGGATTCGCGGCGGGCCAGGAACTCGGCCTCGGTGATGACCTGGCGGCGGCGGCCCGTCTCCCGCGATTCGCGGCGGCGCTGCTTCTTGGCCTCCAGCCGGGTGGACCCCTTGACCGACGCCACCTTGTTGCTGGGGGCGGTCTCGGTGATCGGCCGCGGCGCCCGGACCCGGGTGACCGTGTTGGGCGGGTCGTCGTCGGCACCGCCGGTGAGCTCAAGATCGGCATCGCCGCGGCGGCGACGGCGGCGGCGGCGCGAGGTCACGCCGTCCTTCTCGCCCGCAGCACCCTCTTCAGCGGCTTCGGCGGCCTCGTCGCTTTCTTCGGTGGCGCCGGCCTCGTCACCGGCGGCTTCCTCGGAGCGGTTGCGGGTGCGGCCGCGGCGGTTCCGCCGGCTGCGGCGACGCCCGCCGTCTTCGTCGTCTTCGTCCGACTCGTCGGCGGCGGCCGGTTCCGGCTTGGCGGCGACGGCGGACAGGTCCGGGGCGTGGAAGAGCAGGGATACCGGCGAGGAGGGGATGGTGAACGGATCGGCCCCGAGGCCCGCCTCGGCGGAGGTTTCTTCGGCCGGGTCTCCCCCGGCGGCGGACTGCTCAGGCGTGGCGGCCGCGGCCTGCTCCGGCGTGGCGGCGGCGGTGTCCTCGACGGCAGGGGCGGCGGCGGCCGCGGTGGAACGACGACGGCGGGTTGGGGCCTTCGCGGGCTGCTCCCCTGCCGTGTTTTCGGCTTCGGTTTCCGTCCCGGCGGCGTGTCCGGCGACGGCTTGGGCGGCGTCTCCGTCGGCCGCCATCGGGGCCGGCGGCGTAGTGGCGGCTGCGGTGGCCGGGGCTTCACCCTCGGCGACGGTCAGTTCGGCGGCCGCCGCTGCGGTGGCCTGGGCCTTGCTGCTGCTGCGGCGGGTGCGGGTGGCGGCGGTGCGGCGTCGGCCGGCCGGCTGTTCGGCGGGCTCGGCCGCTCCTCCGGCGGCCGGGACGCCTTCGGCTTCGGTGGGTTCCGCGGCGGGCTGCGCCTCGGCGCCGTCCTGCGGAACGCTGTCCTGTGCCGCAGTCCCGGCGGCCTGGGCGGCCCCGGCGGCTTCGGCAGCCTCGGCGGCCTTGTCGGCGGCGGTCTTGCGCGGCCGGCGCGTGCGGGTCTTGGCGGGCGGCGCTTCTTCGCCCGACTGGTCGGCGCCGGGTTCACCGGCGGCCGCCGGGACGGTGCCCTGCTCCGCCGCGGCGGCATCTTCCGTCGGCGCGGCTTGGGCGGCCGCCGCTTCGGCGGCCTTCTGGGCGGCGGTCTTGCGCGGCCGCCGGGCTCGGGTGGTCGCCGGAGCGGCCTCGGCCGGCTGGCCGCCTGCGGGGGCCTGGCCTGCGGGCTGCTCCCCTGCCGGCTGCTCCGCGGCGGCTAGCGCGGCGTCCGGCGCGGTGGCGGCGGGGGAAGCGGCGGAGGCGTCGCCGTCGTTGGTGGGGGCGGTGGGCGCCACGGCGGGCAGTTCAACGTCCAACTGGTCCTGCGACGGTGCCGACACAGTGGGCTTGCGGCGGGGCCGCGGCGGTTTCTTGGCTGGTACCTCCGGCGCATCGACCGGAGAGGAGGTAGCGGGAATTACCTGTTCATTGTCCATTTAAAGTTATGCTCCAACCCTTGCGGCACCGGCCACATCCCGGTGCCCTTGGGGGCATGTAGCCGGGTATCCGGGTGCCTTGGGCTGCCCGACACCGAAAGTCGTCTTGGTATCACCCGAGCTCGCGCCATCACGTGGGGCGCGGCACACCCGGGGACCAGCGGCGCTTTTCCGTCTGCCGTAACCTTCTCTTCACCGGCAGGGCCGCCCGGCGGATTCCCAGCGCCCATCCGGATTGATGGGCTCCTTGTTCGGGAAGCGTCGCCGACGGACCTGGAAGCCTGTCGCTGGACCAACAGCAGCATGTGGGGCTGCTATTAGCCACGATCATTCTCTCACACCGGGTGCGATTTGGTGAGTAATGGGCGTTCTCTCCGGCGTAGAATCGAGCCACATGCCCCCCTAGCCCGAGGAACACGGTGCAGACCCACGCGCAGACCTCCACATCCCCGGCCGCCACCGCCCCCGGCCAACTCCCTGACAGCGGGGTTCCCGGCGTTGCCCGGGAGAAACCCTTCGCGTGGCTGCTGCTGGCCACCGGCGTTGTCGGCTGGATCATGTCCGGCATCCTGGTCCTGGAGCGGCTGGCCACCTACGAAAATCCGGGTCATGTGACCAGCTGCGACATCAACCCGTGGGTCTCCTGCGGCAAGGTGTTCCTGCACTGGCAGGCCGGCCTCTTCGGCTTCCCCAACCCGCTGATCGGGATCGTCGCCTTCGCGGTTCCCATCACGACGGCGGTGGCGATCCTTGCGGGGGCGCGGTTCCGCGGGTGGTACTGGATGGGACTGCAGGCCGGCGTCACGCTGGGCTTCGTCTTCGTCGTCTGGCTGTGGAGCCAGGCGCTCTACGACATCCACATCCTGTGCCTATACTGCATGGGTGTGTGGGCCGCCATGATCCCGATGCTGGTGCACACCACGGCGCGGAACCTGGCGCACGGCGTGATCAAGGCGCCGGCGGCGGTGGTCCGTTTCGCCGGCAGCTGGGCCTGGACGCTGACCGCCCTGCTGTGGATCGTGACCGCCGGGACGATCTTCCTGGCCTTCATCGACGCCTTTTTGGGCTGACCGGGATCGTCTTCCCGGGCTGACCGGAAAAGCCTACCCGGGCTGAACCCGGATAAACCAGAGGCCGCGTCCCCGTCGGGGGCCGCGGCCTCGGCTGCTTCAGGGGTCTAGGAGAACCAGATCCCGATCTCGCGCGCGGCGGACTCGGGCGAGTCGGAACCGTGCACGAGGTTTTGCTGCACCTTCACGCCCCAGTCGCGGCCGAAGTCGCCGCGGATCGTCCCGGGGGCGGCGGTGGTGGGGTCGGTGGTGCCGGCCAGCGACCTGAAGCCTTCGATCACCCGGTGCCCCTCGAACACGGCGGCGGCGACCGGGCCGGAGAGCATGAACTCGACCAGCGGCTCGTAGAACGGCTTGCCGACGTGCTCTTCGTAATGCTGTTCCAGCAGTTCGCGGGTGGCGTTGACCAGCTTCAGCTCGACCAGGGTGTAGCCCTTGGCCTCGATGCGGGCCAGGATGCTGCCCGTGAGACCGCGGGATACGCCGTCGGGCTTGACCAGTACCAGTGTGCGTTCAACGCTCACAATTTCTCCTCATTTGCTTCACGATTGGCTCCGAAACCCCGTTCAATCCTAACGGGACGCGCGGGCAGCGCAGGTCAGCGCCCGGCGTCGTCCGCGGCGCCGGTCTCCGGGCCGTCAGCCGTGCCGTCCGCGGCGCCGGCCGCCGAGCCGTGCCGGCGTTCCCATTCCGCCTGTTCCGCGTCGCGCTGCGCGTTCTCGCGGTCCAGCCGGCCGCCCGTGCGCACGGCGTACAACCAGGACAGCGCGAACAGCACGCCGACGACGAACATCACCGGTTCGACGATGCCGGTGGCGATCAGGAGCACCTGCATCGCCCAGCCGATGGCGTAGCCGGACGGGCGGCGCAGCAGGGCACAGCAGAGCACGAGCAGGACGCTCAGGCCGATCCCGAGCCCGAGGATCAGCGCCGGCGGCACGTCGTCCCGGTAGAGCCCGAAGACCACCAGCGTGGCGAAGAAGGCGACGAAGGCTTCCAGCAGCAGCACGGTGGAGGCGAACATCGTCTTGATCGAGCGCCGTTTCTTCGGCATGTCCGGACGCCACTCGCGCTGGGCTTTGGTCAGTTTGGCCATGGATCTTGTTACTTTCCTAGCAGGATGCGGGCGTCGGCGACCAGGGTGATGGACCCGGTGATCAGCACGCCGCCGGCGAGGTCGTTGTCGGCTTCGGCCCGGCCGACGGCCCATTCGATGGCGTCGTCGAGCCGGGGCGCGATGTGCACGGCGTCCTCGGGGAAACCGGCGGCCATGGCATCTTCGGCCAGCTGCTCGGCGGGAATGGCCCGCGGTGAGTTGGACTCGGTGACGCAGATTTCGTTGGTGAGGTCGCTGAGCTGCTCGCGCAGCTGGGCCAGCAGGCCGACGGCGTCCTTTTCCTGGAGCACGCCGACCACCGGGATGAGCTTGGTGAAGTTGAACGCCTCCAGGATGGCCTGCGCGCTGGCCTTCATCCCGTCGGGGTTGTGGGCGGCATCCACGATGATCGTCGGCGCGGTGCGCACTACTTCCAGCCGGCCGGGCGAGGTCACCTCAAGGAACGCCTCGCGCAGGACTTCCACGTTGAGTTCCTTTTCACCGCCGCCAAGGAACGCTTCCAGCGCGGCCACGGCGACCGCCGCGTTCTGGGCCTGGTGCGCGCCGTGCAGGGGCAGCAGCAGGTCCTGGTAGCGGCCTGCCAGCCCGTTGATGGTCAGCTGCTGGCCGCCGACGGCGACCTTGCGGGACTCGACGCCGAACTCGACGCCTTCGAAGCGGAAGGGAACCTGAAGGTCCCGCGCCTGTTCCAGCAGCACCTGGGCTGCGTCCAGTGGCTGGGCGGCGCTGACCAGGTAGCCGCCGCGCTTGATGATGCCGGCCTTTTCCCGCGCAATGTCCTCGGTGGTGTCGCCGAGCAGGTCGGTGTGGTCCAGCGAGATCGGGGTGATCACCGAGACCTGGCCGTCCACCACGTTGGTCGCGTCGGTGATGCCGCCCAGGCCGACCTCGATCACCGCCACCTCCACCGGCTCGTCGGCGAAGATGGCGATGGCCAGGATGGTCACGCACTCGAAGTAGGTCAGCCGGGGCGCGCCCTCGGCGTTCAGTTCCTGGTCGACGATTTCCAGGTACGGCCGGATCTCGTCCCAGACCCGCACGAACGTCTCGTCGGCGACCGGCTCGCCGTCGATGCTGATCCGTTCGGTGACCTTGGACAGGTGCGGGCTGGTGTAGCGGCCGGTCCGCAGTCCGTGCGCCCGCAGCCCGGCCTCGATGATCCGGGCCGTGGACGTCTTGCCGTTCGTGCCGGTCAGGTGGATGCTGGCGAAGGCCTTGTTCGGTTCGCCCAGGATGTCCATCGCCCGGAACAGTGGTTCCATGCGTGGTTCCATCTTGTTTTCCGGGGCGCGGCCCAGCAGTTCCGCGTAGACGCTCTCGACGCCGAATTCATCACTCATGGTTTGGTGCCCCTTCAGGATCCGGCTTTTTCCACGGACACGGCGTCGCCGTCCCCGGCCACCAGGACGAGGTCCACGGTGAGGGTTTCCTGCGAGACCAGCCCCTGGTGCAGGGTCAGCGCGTCCAGGACGGACTGGTCCGCCGTCACCGTGGTGCGGATGCGGTCGCTGACAACCAGTCCGGCCTCCTTGCGTGCCTGCTGGATGCTGCGCACGTAGTCGCGGGCCACGCCTTCGGCCTCCAGTTCGGCGGTCACGGCGGTGTCCAGCACCAGGAACCCGCCGCCGGGCAGCATGGTGACCGCCGCGCCGGCCGCGGCATCCCCGGACACGACGGTTTCCAGGGAGTACTCCGACGGCTCGAGCAGCAGTCCCCCGGCGGTGACGGCACCGGCGTCGTCCACCGACCAGTCACCGGACTTGGCGGCCTTGATGGCCTGCTGCACGTTCTTGCCCAGCCGCGGGCCGGCCGCGCGGGCGTTGACCACCAGCTTCTGCGAGATGCCGAACTCTTCCGGGGCGGCGTCGGCGGCGTCGATCAGCCGGACCGACTTGATGTTCAGTTCGTCCTGGATCATCAGGGCGTACTGGCCGGAGAGCCGCTCGGCGCCCGGCACCACCACGGTCAGCGAGGCCAGCGGCAGCCGGACGCGCAGGTTCGCTGCCTTGCGCAGGCTCGAGCCGGAGGAGCAGATCTGCCGGGTGGTGTCCATCAGTTCCACGAGTTCGGCCAGCTGCGGGAACTCGCCGGCGTCGGGCAGGTCGGTCAGGTGGACCGAACGCCCGCCGGTCAGGCCGCGCCAGATTTCCTCGGTGACCAGCGGCAGCAGCGGGGCTGCCACGCGGCAGACTGCCTCCAGCGCGGTGTAGAGCACGTCGAACGCGTCGCGGTCCTCGTCGAAGAACCGCTGGCGGGAACGGCGGACATACCAGTTGGTCAGGGTGTCCAGGTACTCGCGCAGCGCGTCGCACGCGCCGGAGACGTCATAGGCATCGAGCGCGGCCGTCATGTCGCGGACCAGGTCCCCGGTGTTGGCCAGGATGAACTGGTCCAGGGACTCCATGCCCTTGATCCGGTCGGTGTCGCCGACGACGGAGACGGCCTCATGGCCTGCCCCGTTGTTCGCGGAGTTGGTGTAGAGCTTGAAGAAGTGCCACACGTTCCACAGCGGCAGCATCACCTGGCGGACGCCGTCGCGGATGCCCTGCTCGGTGACGATCAGGTTGCCGCCGCGCAGGATCGGGGAGGCCATCAGGAACCAGCGCATGGCGTCGGAGCCGTCGCGGTCCAGGACCTCGGACACATCCGGGTAATTGCGCAGGCTCTTGGACATCTTCTGCCCGTCGGAGCCGAGCACAATGCCGTGGCTGATCACGTTGCGGAACGCCGGGCGGTCGAACAGCGCGGTCGCGAGCACGTGCATGGTGTAGAACCAGCCACGGGTCTGGCCGATGTACTCCACGATGAAGTCGGCCGGGTTGTGGCTGTCGAACCAGTCCTTGTTCTCCATCGGGTAGTGCACCTGGGCGTAGGGCATCGAACCGGAGTCGAACCAGACGTCCAGCACGTCCTCCACGCGGCGCATCATGGATTGGCCGGTCGGGTCGTCCGGGTTGGGCCGGACCAGCTCGTCGATGTACGGGCGGTGCAGGTCGACCTCGCCGTCGTGGTTGCGCGGCAGGGTGCCGAACGCTTCCTCCAGCTCGGCCAGCGAGCCGTACACCTCGCGGCGCGAGTAGTCCGGGTTGTCCGATTCCCACACCGGGATGGGCGAACCCCAGAAGCGGTTGCGGCTGATGGACCAGTCGCGGGCGTTCTCCAGCCACTTGCCGAACTGGCCGTCCTTGACGTTTTCCGGGATCCAGTTGATCTGCTGGTTCAGCTCGACCATCCGGTCCTTGAACTTGGTGACCTCCACGTACCAGGAGGAGATGGCGCGGTAGATCAGCGGCGTGCGGCAGCGCCAGCAATGCGGGTAGCTGTGCTCGTAGCTGGCCTGGCGGACCAGCCGGCCGTCGGCCTTCAGCACCCGGGTGATCGGCTTGTTCGCCTCGAACACCTGCACGCCGGCGATCTCAGCCAGCGGGCCCTCGGCGAAATTCGACAGGAACTTTGCGCCCTCGTCCACGGAGACGATCACGGGGATGCCGTTGTCTTCGCAGACCTTCTGGTCGTCTTCGCCGAACGCCGGAGCCTGGTGGACCAGGCCCGTGCCGTCGGTGGTAGTCACGTAGTCGGCCACGACGATCTGCCACGCGTTGCCGGTGCCCCACTTCGCGGCGTCCGTGTAGTAGTCCCAGAGCGGCTCGTAGCGCAGGCCGGCCAGCTGGGCGCCGGCGTAGCTGGCGGTGACCGCTTCGGTGGCGGCAGCGGCGTCGTCGTACCCCAGGTCCTTGGCGTAGGAGCCGAGCAGGTCCTCGGCCACCAGGAACTTCTCCCCCGCGGCCTGCGTCCCGTTGGGGCCGGCCGGCAGCACCGCGTAGCTGATCTCCGGCCCGACGGCGAGGGCCGCGTTGGTGGGCAGCGTCCACGGCGTGGTGGTCCAGGCGAGTGCGTTGACGCCGGCCAACTCCGCGGCCAGCGGGTTCTCCGAGCCGTCCGCCCGGATCGGGAAGGTGACCGTGACCGTCTGGTCCTGGCGCATCTTGTAGACGTCGTCGTCCATCCGCAGCTCGTGGTTGGACAGCGGCGTTTCGTCCCGCCAGCAGTACGGCAGCACGCGGAAGCCCTGGTAGGTCAGACCCTTTTCGTGCAGCTGCTTGAAGGCCCAGAGGACCGACTCCATGTACTCGACGTTGAGCGTCTTGTAGTCGTTCTCGAAATCCACCCAGCGGGCCTGGCGGGTGACGTAGTTCTGCCATTCGTCGGCGTACTTCATGACAGAGGTGCGGCAGGCGTCGTTGAACTTGTCGATGCCCATGGACAGGATCTGCTGCTTGTGCGTCATGCCCAGCTGCTTCATGGCTTCCAGCTCGGCCGGCAGCCCGTGCGTGTCCCAACCGAAGCGGCGCTCCACCTTGTGGCCACGCTGGGTCTGGTAACGGGCCACCAGGTCCTTAACGTAACCGGTGAGGAGGTGGCCGTAGTGCGGCAGGCCGTTGGCGAAGGGCGGGCCGTCGTAGAAGACGAACTCGTTGCTGCCGTCGCTGCCGGCATCGCGGCCGTCGACGGAGGCCTGGAACGTTCCGTCCTGCTGCCAATATTTGAGCACCAGCTCCTCGATCTCGGGGAACTTAGGCGAGCTCTCGGCAGCGGCAGCGCCGGCGGTGGAAGCCTTGGGATAAATCTGTGGCATGTTCGTCATCCTGAAAAGACAGCTCGGCAAGTGTGGGTACTTCTGCGAGGACGTGCCCTGCTCCGGTGCCACCGGTGCGGCTGGAAAGCCTCACCGTGCTGCCGGGGCGGAACCCGCGGTACCACCTCACTTGCTGGCCTGATGCGCCGGAACCGGTGCAAAGGGACAGCCACTCATTCGCTGCTGTGACGGGCATACCCGTCCGGTTCTACTGGGCCCGGGATGTTGGCCTGGGCTGTTCTTCCGGAAGCTCACCGGTGATGGCCGGGTCAGCGCTGATGACTCAAGTTTACGGCCACGGCGGCGCGGCTGTCGAAACGCGGGCGAAAAGCCGGCTTTGTTGGCGGACGTTGTGTTCGTCCCGTGGTTGGCGGACGCGTCTTTGCGCCCCTATGCGCCGCTGTCGTGAAGCGACGTCAAGTTTCGGATCAGCGCCATTTCAGGCCTGTAAGTCCGGCCCGGGCGGGTGCTGCTGTGACGCCCTCAGAAGGGTGGTGGCGGGGAGTCGTCCGGGGGACCCTGTTCTTTCCGGTTCTCGGCTCCGTTCTCTTCCCCGGCTCCCTTCCCATTCGCGCCGGTGCCTTCTTCTCCGTTCTTGGGTCTGTTCTCTCCTCCGGCTTCCTTCCCGTTCGCGCCGGTGCCTTCTTCTCCGTTCTCAGGTCTGTTCTCTCCCCCGGCTTCCATCGCGTCCGCGCCGGCGGCTTCATGTCCCTCCGCGGCGGCGGTTGCATGTCCGTCCGCGGCGGCGGTTGCATGTCCGTCCGCGGCAGTGTCACCGCATCCGGATGCTGTTGGGAAGGTCAGTGACCAATCTTCGTCGGGGGTGGTGCTGTGGGTGTGGCCGGAGCGGGTAGTGAAGTGCAGGGTCCCGTCGGGATCCTGTCTGACGGTTCCGCCACCGCGGTGTTTGGTTTTGTGCCCGGGCTTGCACCTGGCGCTGAGGTTTTCCATGACTGTTTTGCCGCCGTCTTCCCAGGCGATCGTATGGTCGATCTCGCACTGGTCAGCCGGGACTGTACAACCGAAGTCGCGGCAGTGCCGGTCGCGTAGCCGGACGAGGCGTTTGAGCCATTCGGGCGGGTGGCGCAAGTCTTTGGCGACGGCGGCTGCCTTGCCATAGTCATCGGTGAGTACGATCAACCAGGACTTGGCCAGCGCGGCAAGGTCGCGGGTTATGCCGGGCGGGATGGGCCCGTACCCGGTGAGGTCGCCGGGTTCTTCGGCGAGCCGGAGCAGGGTGTCCAGGGGCGCGGTCACGGCGACGGAGGCGGTCACGTTCCCGGAACCGCAGGTACAGGGCCCCTGCCTTGACGTCCCGGCGGCTGCGTCCGCGGAGTTTTCCGCCATTGCCGTCGAGGCGGCGGTGTCGCTTCCTTGTACTGCGGCCGT
Source organism: Arthrobacter sp. Cza30 (assembly GCF_059090765.1). Taxonomy (NCBI): domain Bacteria; kingdom Bacillati; phylum Actinomycetota; class Actinomycetes; order Micrococcales; family Micrococcaceae; genus Arthrobacter; species Arthrobacter sp. Cza30. The sequence goes on from NZ_JBNHGA010000011.1 coordinate 117,482, forward strand.
GGGCTGGTAGGCGTGGCCGGGGTAGCGCAGGAGCATGTCGGTGAAGACGTCCGGCGCGGAGTTGGCCCAGCGTGCGGGTTTCGTCAACGGTTTGGAGTTTGCGGGCGTGGGCCTGCATCAGTTTGTAGGCGAGCAGGGCTTTGTCGGCGCTGGTGCGGATGTAGAGTTCGGCCATCCCGTCGTCCTGGGGCTGGTAGTGGACGGTGCGGCGTTCCATCGCGGCCCGGTGCCGGGTCTCGAGGGGTTCGGGGTGTAGCCGGTCGCGGACGGTGCGTGCCCGGGCCTGGACGGATTCCAGCGTGATGGTCCCGGCGCCGGGGACGACCTTCGCCTCATAGTCGGCAAGGGCGGCCGGCGCCAGGTCGATGCCCTTCCGGGCGATCACCACTGCCCGCGACAAATCAATCTCGCCGGCGTCCAAGGCACTGAGAGTGGCGGGCAGGTACCTGCCGATCTGCTGCGCGTCGGCCAGTTCGGCAGCCGCCCGCTCGCGACGCACGGCAAGGATAGGTGCGAGTTCGGCGGCGGCGTGGCGGGAAATCCCGTCCGGTGCTCCGGTATCGGCGCCGGTGGCCGCGCGCAGCGCCGCCATGCGGTGCACTGCCCGCAACCGCCGCGACTGGGTCCAGGCCTCATGCTTGCGGACCGCTTTGAGGTACTCCAAGGTGGACCAGTCATCCAAGGTTCCCGGGTCCGTCCCGGCGAGCAGACCGGCCAGTTCCGCCGGACCCAGCTCCTGCCATTCCTCCGCCCACAGCTCACGGGCAGGCAGTGATAAATCCGGTGAGGGTCCCGCAGGTTCCGGCCCTATCCCGCCCTCGGACACGGTTTCATCAAGCTCCGCGCCCGCCGATTCTGCTGGGCCGACGATACCGGGTGCCGAAGGGCCGGCGGGACCGGGTACGGCAGGGCCGCCCTCGGGCAGGGCAGGAGCGCCGGGTTGTTCCTCCGGCTCCTGTGCCTCGTCCGACGGATCCGCTGCCATACTTCAACGCTACGCACCGCGTATCCGGGGTAGAACAAAGCTTCGACGTAAGTGCAAAACTCCCCGCCGCTGCACGCCTGTGGAGGGAGAGTCGGCATGTTTCGACGACAAAGGAGCGCTGCTGGAGAATGCGGGCTCCTTTGGAGCATGAGTGAGAATCCGGCGTTCCTAGTTCAAACGTCCACGCTACAGAGGGGAATCCCGGTCTTTCGCGGTTGCTACTTCCGGATCAATTTGTGCGCGGCGGCCTGGGCCACGGGACGCATGACGATCTGGTCAAGGTTGACGTGATGCGGCAGGTTGAGCGAGTACGCCACGACGCCGGCTACGTCCTCGGCCAGCAGCGGTTTCTCCACACCGGCGTAGACGTTCTCGGCCGCTTGCCGGTCACCGCCGAGCCGGTTCAACGAGAATTCCTCCGTCTGCACCAGGCCGGGAAGAATGTCGATCACGCGCACGTTGTGTTCCGCTTCTTCCAGGCGCAGGGTATTCGCCAGCGAGTGCTGGGCGAACTTGGCTGCTACGTAGCCTCCGCCGCCTTCGTAGGCCACCAGTCCGGCCGTTGACGTCAGCAGCACTACCGATCCTTCACCGTTATCGCGCAAAGCCGGAAGAAAAGCCTGGATCATGCGCAGGGAGCCGAGGACGTTGACCTCGTACATCTTCTGCCAATCGGCCGGCTTTCCCTCCCCGATGGTGTCCACGCCGAAGGCTCCCCCGGCGATGTTGACCAGCGCGTCAATCCCGCCGTCGGACAAGACCGCAGCTGCGAGCCGGTCCACTGAAGCTTGGTCGGTGACGTCCGCGGGCATGGCGACGGCGCCGGTCTCCCGGGCGAGGGCGGCCAGCCGCTCGGCGCGGCGGGCAACTGCCACCACGTCCCAACCGCTTCCCCGCAGCGCCCGAACGGTAGCTGCCCCGATACCCGAACTTGCTCCGGTGACTATTGCGCGTCTGGTCATGAATCACAGCGTAGCTGCCGACAAAGAAAGTGGTTCCGAGGCGGCATTCAACGCTTGACGACGGGCGACTTCACCGCCCGATGGTAAGCGGTTTCAGGGGGAGCGCACAGGCCGCCCTTTTCAGTTGGTCGCCGGCAACCGTTGCGACCCTGTTGTTCCGGCCGGTGTCATCGCACCAGTCGATGCCGCGGGGCATGGCCGTCACGCCCGCCTCGCCGGCGGCCGCCTGTTCCGGGATGACGAACGCGTACCTGAAGCCGCCGCCGTCGTTCATAGGGGCGGTGGCGTTGACGATTTCCGCTCCCGCCGCGTCCACTACTGTCACTTCGATCTGCGCATTGCTGCCGTAGCGGGGATTGCAGTCGGCGTCCGCAGCCGCCACGGTGACGGTCTGTCCCGGCCGGGCTTCCGTCGGACTGACTGAATATTCCGGCGGGAGACACGGTGGTGCCGCCCCAAGCCCCGTGGAGGCACCGCACCCCGACACCGAAACGGCCAGCCCCGCAGCAGCCGACAGCGCAAAGGCGGCGAGGCCCCCGGCACGGTGCCTCCTGACCGGAGGCGCCCCGCCGTCGCCCCCGCCTTGGCCCCGTAAGCCCCGGCTGTTCCTTGAGCCCCGGGGGTTCCGCGTTACGTCAGCCGGATGCCACACCGAGGTGCTCCAAAATCATCCCGCGCAGCACCACGGCCTGATTGTGCTCCTTGTCCTTGGCCCCGTACAGCAGGCAGAGCTTAGGCTGCTCGCGCGCGAGCTCCACCAGCCGCTCCAGCGCCTCCGAACCGTCCAGTTCATGGCGGTACGCCACGGCAAAGGCGTCGAATTTCTCGGGCCGGTGGCTGAACTCCTTGCGCAGCTCGGCCGAGGTTCCCGCCTCCTTCAGCCAGAGGTCCACCCCGGCGCCGTCCTTCTTAATGCCCCGCGGCCAGATCCGGTCCACCAGCACCCGGTAGCCGTCGCCGTCGTCTGCGGGTTCGTAGACGCGCTTGATGTGAACGTTCGCCATGGGCGCATCCTACGCATGACCCGATGCGGCGGGTAGGTCTGGGCGCCGTCCCCCGCCTTCGCGGCGAGCCGGGGCAACCAGGTGCTGCGCCGCCGTCGTCCAGAATCTTCATTCCGTGCCCGGCATGAAAGAATGGCCAGCATGGCTGAACATACCCCGGGCACAGACACGCCCGTTACCGTTAACGTTCCCGACAAGCCCGCCCTCGAAGGCCTTGAGGATGCCCTGACCCGGCGCTGGCGCGAGGAGGGGACCTACAAGTTCAATCCCGAGACCACGCGGGAGCAGGTCTACTCGATCGACACTCCCCCGCCGACGGCGTCGGGCTCGCTGCATGTGGGACACATGTTCTCCTACACCCAGACCGACGTGCTGGCCCGTTACCAGCGGATGCGCGGCAAGAACGTGTTCTACCCGATGGGCTGGGACGACAACGGCCTGCCCACCGAGCGCCGGGTGCAGAACTACTACGGCGTCCGCTGCGACCCGTCGGTGGCGTACGACCCGGATTACCAGCCGCCGGCCACGCCGGCGAAGAACCAGCGCGATTTCGACGTCGTCTCGCGCCGGACCTTCATCGAGCTCTGCGAGACCCTGGCCGTGGAGGACGAGAAGGTCTTCGAGAACCTCTTCAGCACCCTGGGCCTGTCCGTGGACTGGGACCTGACCTACCGGACCATCGACGATGTGTCCCGCTCCGTTTCCCAGCGCGCCTTCCTGGCCAACCTGAACTCCGGCGACGCCTACATGGCCGAGGCCCCCACGCTCTGGGATGTCACGTTCCGCACCGCCGTGGCGCAGGCCGAGCTCGAGGACCGGGAGATGCCCGGCGCCTACTACCGCTACGCCTTCGAAACCGCCGACGGCGAAAAGGTCCACATCGAGACCACCCGCCCCGAGCTGCTGCCCGCCTGCGTGGCTTTGGTGGCCAACCCCGACGACGAGCGTTACCAGAAGCTGTTCGGCACCACCGTGAAGTCCCCGCTGTTCGGCGTGGAGGTGGAGGTCAAGGCCCACCCGCTGGCCAAGCCCGACAAGGGCGCCGGCATCGCCATGGTCTGCACCTTCGGCGACCTCACCGACGTGACGTGGTGGCGGGAGCTGCAGCTGCCCACCCGCTCCATCGTGGGCCGCGACGGGCGCATCATGGCCGACACCCCGGAGTGGATCACCACCGATGAAGGCAAGGCGAACTACGCCGAGCTGGCCGGCAAGACCGTTTTCTCCGCGAAGGAGAAGATCGTGGAGCTGCTGTCCGAGGCCGGCGAACTGGACGGCGAGCCCCAGAAGATGACCCACCCGGTCAACTTCTACGAAAAGGGCGACAAGCCGCTGGAAGTCGTCACCTCGCGGCAGTGGTACATCCGCAACGGCGGCCGGGACGCGGACCGGCGGGAACGGCTGATCAGCCGGGGCCGGGAAATCGAGTTCCATCCGGCGTTCATGCGCTCGCGCTACGAAAACTGGATCGAAGGCCTCAACGGCGACTGGCTCATTTCCCGCCAGCGCTTCTTCGGCGTGCCGATCCCGGTCTGGTACCCGCTGGACGCCTCCGGCAACCCCGACTATGACAACCCGGTGGTGCCCTCCGACGAGATGCTGCCGGTGGACCCGGCCGCTGACCCCGCTCCCGGCTACGAGGAGTCGCAGCGCAACCAGCCCGGCGGCTTCATCGGCGACGCCGACGTGCTCGACACCTGGGCCACGTCCTCGCTGTCGCCGCAGATCGTGGGCAAGTGGAGCCGGGACGAGTCGTTCTTCAACAACGTCTTCCCGTTCGACCTGCGCCCGCAGGGCCACGACATCATCCGCACCTGGCTGTTCTCCACCGTGGTGCGCGGCGACTCGCTGAACAGCTGCGCGCCGTGGAAGCACGCGGCGCTCTCGGGCTGGATCCTGGACCCGGACCGCAAGAAGATGTCCAAGTCCAAGGGCAACGTGGTGGTCCCCACCGACGTGCTGGACCAGTTCGGCGCGGACGCGGTGCGCTACTGGGCGGCATCCGCGAAGCTGGGGGCGGACACCGCCTACGAGGTCGCGCAGATGAAGATCGGCCGCCGCCTGGCCATCAAGCTGCTGAACGCCTCCAAGTTCGTGCTGAACCTGGGTGCCACCGAGGCGTCGGTGCTTGCCGACGACGACGCCGTGGTCACCAACCCGTTGGACAAGTCGCTGCTGGGCCAGCTGGCCGAGGTGGTGGAGACCGCGACGGCCGCGTTCGAGAAGTACGACCATGCGCGCGCCCTGCAGGGCACCGAAAGCTTCTTCTGGTCGTTCACCGACGACTACGTCGAGCTGATCAAGGACCGCGCCTACGGTGCCGCCGGCGAGGCGGAGCAGGCCTCGGTCCTGGCCACGCTGGCCACCACGCTCGACGCCCTGCTGCGTCTCTTCGCACCGTTCCTGCCCTTCGCCACCGAAGAGGTCTGGAGCTGGTGGCGCGCCGGTTCGGTGCACCGCGCCGAATGGCCGACGACGGCGGGGCTCGCCTCGATTGCCTCCGCCGCTGACACTGGGCTGCTCGGGACGGTCGGGCAGGCGCTGGGCGGCATCCGCAAGGCCAAGTCCGAGGCCAAGGTCAAGCAGCGTACCGAGGTCCTCACCGCGACCATCACCGGATCGGCCGCGCAGGTGGCCCAACTCGAGGCCGGGCTCGGCGACCTGAAGGCCGCCGGCAATGCGCGCGAGGTCCTGCTGAGCGAGGCGGAGGGCGAGCTGACGGTCGCGAAGGTCGAGCTGGCGGCCGCTGAGGCCCCGGCCGAGTAGCAGCGTCTGGGGCCTGCCGGGCAGCTGGGCCAAGTCCGGCCCGGCAGCAGCCGGTTCCGGCCCGTTAACGAGGGGAAGCCCCATCAGCGTTTCGCCGTTGGTGGGGCTTCGACTCTTTTGATCCAAAGGTGACGCTTTGGGTCTCGCGAACTCCGCTGATCTTCAGGTCTTCCGAGCCTCGTCACAGGCTGGCAGTTTGTGGAACTGGTCCACTACTTGTCACTGAATCTTTGGTGTTCGGTCCCGCATCTTTTGGAGGATGCGTATAGATATTTATACTCCTGCGCAAGCCGACACGCCATAGTTTCGCGAAAATGTTTTCCGAAACCACGGCGTGCCGGCAGGCGGCCTCAGGGTCCCGCGGAGGACGCCCGCTTCAGGCGTGCGGCCGGGACCATGCCGGCTAGTCGAACTCGGGACTGGTCGTCCGGGAGCGCTTGATCTCGTAGAAGTACGGGAACTCGGCCAGCGCCACGGCGCCGTCGAAGATCTTTCCGGCGGTTTCGCCGCGCGGGATGCGGGTCAGCACCGGGCCGAAGAAGGCGGTGCCGTTAAAGGCCACGACGGGCGTACCGACTTCGTCGCCCACCTTGGAGATGCCCTCTTCATGGCTGGCGCGCAGCTGCTCGTCATATTCGTCGGAGGTGGCGAAACGGGCCAGGTCGGCGGGCAGGCCGACCTCTTCCAGCGCGGCGGCAGTCACGGACTCATAGTCCTTGTTGCCCTCGTTGTGGATGCGGGTGCCCATGGCGTCGTAGAGCTTCCCTACGTAGGCCTCGCCGTGCAGTTCGCGGGCGGCGATGATCACGCGGACCGGGCCCCACGCCTTCTTCAGGAATTCCTTGTACTCCTCCGGCAGCTCGTCGCGGCCGTCGTTGAGCACGGCCAGGCTCATCACGTGCCAGTCGACCTTGACGTCGCGGACCTTCTCCACCTCCAGCATCCAGCGGGACGTGATCCAGGCGAACGGACAGGCCGGATCGAACCAGAAGTCAACGGTGGACGGCGCAGCGCTTTCAGACATTCGGCAAGAGCTCCTTCTTGAGGACTGGTTATACGTACTGTTGTGGGTAACTGCCCCGCCGGCGGTTTTGTTCCGCGGACCCGGCACGTCAGCGCGCGACGGCGCCCGGACCCGGCCGGTCAGGCGGAATCGCGGCGGCGGAGGGCTTCGACGTCGTGCGGGATCAGGGTGGGGTCAGCCCCGGTCAGGACCGTCTCCGCGGTAATCACGGCGGTGGCGATGTCGTCGCGGCCGGGCAGGTCGAACATGATCGGCTGCAGCGTTTCTTCCATGATCGCCCGGAGGCCCCGCGCGCCGGTGCCGCGTTCCAGCGCCAGCTCGGCCACCGCTTCCAAGGCGTCCTGCTCGAAGGACATCTCCACGCCATCCAGTTGGAACATCTTCTGGTACTGGCGGATCAGCGCGTTCTTCGGCTCGGTGAGGATCCGGATCAGCGCTGGCTTGTCGAGTTCGGCCACGGTGGTGATCACCGGCAGGCGGCCGATGATCTCCGGGATCAGCCCGAACTTGAGCAGGTCTTCGGGCATGACTTCGCCGTAGTTGTCCTGCTGGGCGACGGCGTCCTTGAGCGGGGCGCCGAAGCCGATGCCCTTGCGTCCGGCCCGCGAGCCGATGATTTCTTCCAGACCGGCGAAGGCCCCGGCCACGATGAAGAGGATGTTGGTGGTGTCGATCTGGAGGAACTCCTGCTGCGGGTTCTTCCGCCCGCCCTGCGGCGGCACCGAAGCCACGGTTCCTTCCAGGATCTTCAGCAGGGCCTGCTGCACCCCTTCACCGGAGACGTCGCGGGTGATCGAGGGGCCCTCGCTCTTGCGGGTCACCTTGTCGATCTCGTCGATGTAGATGATGCCCTGCTCGGCCTTCTTGATGTCGTTGCCGGCGGCCTGGATCAGCTTGAGCAGGATGTTCTCCACGTCCTCGCCCACATAGCCGGCTTCGGTCAGCGACGTGGCGTCCGCCACCGCGAACGGCACGTTCAGCTGGCGGGCCAGCGTCTGGGCCAGGTAGGTCTTGCCGCAGCCGGTGGGGCCGATCAGCAGGACATTCGACTTGGCGATCTCCACGTCCTGGAGCCCGCCGGCGGCAGCCAGGCCGGCGCTGCCCGGGGCAGCGTGGCCGGAGCGGATGCGCTTGTAGTGGTTGTACACGGCCACGGCCAAGGCACGCTTGGCCGGTTCCTGGCCGATCACGTACTCCTGCAGGAAGCCGTAGATTTCCCGGGGCTTGGGCAGCTCCAGCAGTTCGGAGGCGGCACCGGCGCCGAACTCTTCCTCCAGCAGTTCGTTGCACAGCCCGACGCATTCGTCGCAAATGTACACGCCGCCGCCGGCGATGAGCTTCTTCACCTGCTTTTGGCTCTTTCCGCAAAACGAGCACGTGAGCAGCTCTGCGCTTCCGGCGGTCCGGGCCATAGTGTGTCCCCTTGTCTGGTCCTCGATCGATCGTCCGGCGGTCCGGAGCAGTGCAGTGTCAGGCCGACTTGTTCCGGCGCTTGGCGACCACGTCGTGGGAGATCAGCGTCGGCTCCGCCTTGTTCAGCACCACGTCCGCGCTGATCACGACGGAGGCGATGTCCTCGCGGCTGGGCAGGTCGAACATTACCGGCTGCAGTGTCTCTTCGATGATCGCGCGCAGCCCGCGGGCGCCGGTGCCCCGTTCCAGTGCGAGGTCCGCCACGGCCTCCAGCGCCTCCTGCTCGAAGCTCAGTTCCACGCCGTCCAGCTGGAACATCTTCTGGTACTGGCGCAGCAGGGCGTTCTTGGGTTCGGTCAAGATCTTGATCAGGGCCGGTCGGTCCAGGTTGGACACCGTGGTGATCACCGGCAGGCGGCCGATGAACTCCGGGATCAGGCCGAACTTCAGCAGGTCTTCGGGCATGACCTCACCGTAGCTGTCCTTCTCCCCCGCCGCGTCCTTGAGCGGGGCGCCGAAGCCGATGCCCTTGCGGCCGGCCCGCGAACCGATGATCTCCTCCAGCCCGGCGAAGGCGCCGGCGACGATGAAGAGCACGTTGGTGGTGTCGATCTGGATGAATTCCTGGTGCGGATGCTTCCGGCCGCCCTGCGGCGGCACGGACGCGACCGTGCCCTCGAGGATCTTCAGCAGCGCCTGCTGGACGCCCTCCCCGGAGACGTCGCGGGTGATGGACGGGTTCTCGCTCTTGCGCGAGATCTTGTCGATCTCGTCGATGTAGATGATGCCCTGCTCGGCCTTTTTCACGTCGTAGTCGGCGGCCTGGATGAGCTTGAGCAGGATGTTCTCCACGTCTTCGCCCACGTAGCCGGCTTCGGTCAGCGCCGTGGCGTCCGCGACGGCGAACGGCACGTTCAGCCGCCGGGCCAGCGTCTGCGCCAGGTAGGTCTTGCCGCAGCCGGTGGGCCCGATCAGCAGGATGTTGGACTTGGAGACTTCCACGTCCTCCAGCGGGCTGGCATCGGAGAGGTTGGCCGTGCCCTTGGGCGCGTGCCCGGACTGGATCCGCTTGTAGTGGTTGTAGACCGCCACCGCCAGCGCCCGCTTGGCGGGCTCCTGGCCGATCACGTACTCCTGCAGGAAGTCGAAGATCTCCCGCGGCTTGGGCAGTTCGAAGCTGCCCAGGTCCGACACCTCGGCCAGTTCCTCTTCGATGATCTCGTTGCAGAGCTCGATGCATTCGTCGCAGATGTACACGCCGGGGCCGGCGATCAGCTTGCGGACCTGTTTCTGGCTCTTGCCGCAGAAAGAGCACTTGAGCAGGTCAGCGCTCTCACCTATGCGAGCCATATCCGTCCCCTTACTTGGTCTACGTCGGCAACTTGCCGCGGCAGCTGCACCGCCCGACTATTGCCGGGCAGGCGCTGCGCCGCCGAGGCCAGCTGACAACAACTCTAATTCACTGCGCCGACAGTTTCAGTAACAACACTGCCCGCGGTGCGATATGACGCGCCACGGGCAGTGCAGGCATTGAGACTATTTTACGGTATCTACTTGGTGATCGCCGGCTTGTGGATCTTGCGGGAGTCGAGCACCTGGTCGATCAGCCCGTATTCCAAGGCACCAGCGGCCGTGAGGATCTTGTCCCGCTCGATGTCCTTGTTGACCTGCGCGGCGTCCTTGCCCGAATGCATGGCCAGCGCGTCCTCCAGCCACTTGCGCATCCGCATGACCTCGTCGGCCTGGATCTGCAGGTCGGAGGCCTGGCCGTGTTCGCCGCCGCCAAGCGCCGGCTGGTGGATCAGCACGCGGGCGTTCGGCAGGGCCAGCCGCTTGCCAGGGGTGCCCGCCGCCAGCAGAACGGCCGCGGCACTGGCTGCCTGGCCCAGGCAGACGGTCTGGATTTCCGGGCGGATGTACTGCATCGTGTCGTAGATCGCGGTCATCGCGGTGAACGACCCGCCCGGCGAGTTGATGTAGATAGTGATGTCGCGGTCCGGGTCCGTCGACTCGAGGACCAGCAGCTGGGCCATGACGTCGTCGGCCGAGGCGTCGTCGACCTGGACGCCCAGGAAGATGATCCGGTCCTCGAACAGCTTGGTGTAGGGGTCCTGGCGCTTGAAGCCGTAGGGCGTGCGCTCCTCGAACTGGGGCAGCACATAGCGGTTCTGCGGCATGTTGGCGGCGAAACCGCCGGCAGCGGCACCGAAGTTGTAGTCCATGAGATTCTCCTGCTTGTATTCGGGTCGGTGGCGCGTGGGCTCAGGAATCCTGGGAGGCGGAGCCGCTCTGGGTCCCGCCGCCGCCGGATACGCCGCCGGCGTGGGCCGAAATCTTGTCGAAGAAGCCGTAGGCCAGGCCTTCCTCGGCCGTGAACCACTTGTCGCGGTCGTTGTCGATCAGGATCTGCTCCACCGACTGGCCGGTCTGCTCGGCGGTCAGTTCGGCCATGACCTGCTTCATGTGCAGGATCAGCTCGGCCTGGATCTTGATGTCGGAGGCCGTGCCGCCGATGCCGCCGGAGGGCTGGTGCATCAGAATGCGCGCGTGCGGGGTGGCGTAGCGCTTGCCCTTGGTGCCCGAGGAGAGCAGGAACTGGCCCATTGAGGCCGCCAGGCCGGTGGCCACGGTCACCACGTCGTTCGGGATGAACTTCATGGTGTCGTAGATGGCCATGCCGGCGGTCACCGACCCGCCGGGCGAGTTGATGTAGAGGTAGATGTCCTTCTCCGGGTCCTCGGCCGAGAGCAGCAGCAGCTGCGAGCAGATGGCGTTGGCGTTCTCGTCGCGCACCTCGGAACCCAGCCAGATGATGCGTTCTTTGAGGAGGCGGTTGTAGATGTAGTCTTCGCGGCTGGCCGCTTCGACCGAAGCCATTCTCGGAGTGGCGGATTCATTCGACATGCTGAAATACCTCTCGCTTCTTCCCCGGGCGGTACCGTCACCGGTGGCCCTAAGGTCGTTTACCTACTTGGACAGTAACGTGTTCCGCTGCCCGATTCCTCCCGCACGGCGCGCTGTTCGCTGACGGCGCATCAGGCCCGTGATGGCGCGGGAAAACCTCTGCCGGCAGCAGAAAATAACGACGGCGGGGCGGCCTTTGGGGGGCACGGCCGGCCCGGACGGGGCCCGGTTCCACCGGCACGCGCTACCGCTCCGGGAGGGAACCCGCGCACCGGAGCCGGGCGCCGGCGTCGTTCCCGGGAGTTAAAGCGGCGGACCGCCGGTTCCCCGTGAAGGGAATCCGGCGGTCCGTCCAGCGGCAGCGCCGCTACTACTTCTTCGGTGCGTCCTCGGCGGCCTCTTCGGCAGCGTCGGTGTCCTCGATCGACTCGGTGTCGGCAGCGTCCGCTTCGGCTTCTTCGCCGCTCTCTGCGCTTTCGGCGTTGGCAGCCTCGGCCTCGGCGGCCTGGATCATGTCTTCGACGTTGGGCTCTTCTTCGCCGGCGGGGCGGACGAAGTCGCTCAGGTCCACCTCGTTGCCGTTGGAGTCAGTGACCTTGGCCAGCTCCAGCACCTTGGCCAGGGCCTTGCGGCGGCGGACCTCGCCCACCATCATGCCGACCTGGCCGGACTGGTCCAGCAGCTGCGCGAACTGGTTCGGGTCCATGCCGTACTGGCCGGCGGAGGACACGATGTAGTCGATCAGCTCGGCCTGGCTGACGCCCAGCTCTTCCTTGTCGGCCACGGCGTCGAGCACGATTTCGTTGCGGAAGGCCTTCTCGGTGTTCTCGCGGACCTCGGCGCGGTGCTCCTCGGTGTCGTGGTCTTCACCGTGGCTGTTCTCCGGGCGGAAGTGCTGTTCCATCTGCTCTTCGACGACGGAGTCCGGAACCGGAACCTCGACCAGTTCCATCAGCTTGTCCAGCACCTTGTCGCGGGCCTCGACGCCCTGCTCCATGATCTTGGCGTCGGCGGCCTGCTTGGCCAGGTCTTCCTTCAGCTCGGCAATGGTGTCGAACTCGCTGGCCAGCTGGGCGAAATCGTCGTCGGCCTCGGGAAGCTCGCGCTCCTTGACCGCCTTGACCTTCACGGTAACCGTGGCGTCCTTGCCCGCGTGCTCGCCGCCGGCCAGCTTGGTCTCGAACGTGGCGTCCTCACCGGCGCTCAGCGCGGTGACTGCCTCGTCCAGGCCCTCCAGCATGGTGCCGGCGCCCACCTGGTAGGACAGGTCCGCGGCGGAATCCACCTCTTCGCCGTCCACCTTGGCGGACAGGTCCATGGTGATGAAGTCGTCGGCAACGGCCGGACGGTCAACGGACTTCAGGGTGCCGAAGCGGCCGCGCAGGTCGTCCAGCGCCTTCTGGATGTCTTCCTCGGAGGCCTCGGTAGCCTCGACGGTGACCTCGAGGCCGGCGTACTCGGGCAGCTCAATTTCGGGGCGGACATCGACCTCGACGTGGAAGGCGAGCTGGCCCTCGGTGGCGGCCGGGTCGGGAACCTCGGTGATTTCAACCTCGGGGCGGCTCAGCGGGCGGATGCCGGTCTCTTCGACGGCGCCCTGGTAGAAGCCGTTCAGGCCCTCGTTGATAGCCGTCTCGATCACGTAGCCGCGGCCCACGCGCTGGTCGATCAGCTTCGCCGGAACCTTGCCCTTGCGGAAGCCCGGAACCTGGATCTGGCTCGCGATGGTCTTGTACGCCGCGTCGATGCTGGGCTTGAGTTCCTCAAAGGGGACCTCAACATTGAGCTTGACCCGGGTAGGGGTGAGGTTTTCGACAGCGCTCTTCACAGCGTTAGAACTCCTGATTGCTATTGGGGTTAAATCTGCACCAAGAATACAGAGTCGGGGCGACAGGACTCGAACCTGCGATCTCCTGCTCCCAAAGCAGGCGCGCTAGCCACTACGCTACGCCCCGTAGTGCACACGCAAGTCTACGGGCATTCCCGGCCTGCGGCACAATCACCGTGCAACCGGACGCCGCCAGCACATGTCGCATGACTAAATCGGCTGCGAACAGAAAAGGCGGCCCGTGCCGGACCGCCTCCCTGACGCGAGGGGATGACGGGAATCGAACCCGCGTAATCAGTTTGGAAGACTGAGGCTCTACCATTGAGCTACATCCCCGAGGACGATGAAACTTTAGCACGAGGGCGGGCCCGTTCAACAAATCGGAGGGCGCCGCGGACCGGCGGAGGCGGGCGCCGCGACGCGGCGAAAGGCGGGCGCCGCGGACCGGCGGAAACCATGCGCCCTACCCCGACTCCCCCAATGCAGGGTTTATCTGCGAGGGCAGGGGCTATAGACCCTGCCCTCGCAGATAAACCCTGCCCTCGCCGAAAATTCGGGTGGGCAACTTGGACGCGCCGGTGGCGTAGACCGGCTGCGGCACAACGAACCAGGCCTGCAGCAAACCTGCCGCCCGACCAACCATGCCCGAACGCTACCCTGCGGCCCGAACAATCAGGCCCAATCAGGCCCGCTGACAGGTTGGGCACCAGTACAGCTTGCGCGCGGCCATCTCCGTGACGGCGACCGGCGTCCCGCACAGCCGGCACGGCATCCCCTGCCGCTTGTACACGTAGTGGGCGTTGTCCGGCCAGACAGGCAGGGACCGGCCGGCGGCCTCGGCGTCGCGGTGTTCGGGGCGGGTGGTGATGATCTTGCCGTCGCGGACGCCGTCGCTCATGATGTCCACGATGTCTGCCCACAACAGCGCCGCTTCCGCCGGCGGGATCCGTTGGCCGGACAGCCACGGGTTCAGGCCGCGGCGGAAGAGGGTCTCCGCGCGGTAGACGTTCCCGACCCCGGCCACCACGTTCTGGTCCATCAGCAATTGCCCCACGGCGGTGCGCTTCGCGGTCAGCCGGCGGACGAACTCGGCACCCAGGTCCGCCGCGTCCTGCAGCGGGTCCGGCCCCAGCCTGCCGACGACGGCGGACGCCTCCGCGGGCGTGAGCACCTCGCAGGCGGTCGGGCCGCGCAGGTCGGCCCAGCCGTGGGCCGACACCAGCCGGACGCGCACCTGGCCCACCGGCTCTGGCGGGCCGGAGTACGTGGCCGGCGCGTCGTCGTCGTACGTTTCCTGCTCCCCCACCCGGCGCGGCGCCCCGATGCTGGAGGCGCCGCGAAAGCTCTCGTCCCCGCCGAAGCTCCACGCCCCGTAGAGGCCCAGGTGCACGCGCAGGACGAGGCCGTTGTCGAACTCCAGGAACAGCTGCTTGCCGTGTGCCCGGGCCGCCAGCAGCCGCGCCCCGTCGAGCCGGGCGGCGCCGGCGGCGAAGCGGCCCTGCGGGCTGGACACGGCGAGGCTCCGGCCGGCGAAAACGTCCTGGAACTGGCGGGCCAGGCGGTGGACGGAATGGCCTTCTGGCATGACCGGCGGCCGTTAGGCCGGGATGTCGCCGGTGGTCTCGTAGGAGGCGATCTTGCCGATCCGGCGGACGTGGCGCTCGGCGTTGGAGAACGGCTCGGCCAGGAACGCCTCGATGATGGCGGTGGCTTCCTCGACGCTGTGCTGGCGGCCGCCGACGGCGACGACGTTGGCGTCGTTGTGTTCGCGGGCCAGCTTCGCGGTGTCCAGGTTCCAGGCCAGCGCGGCGCGGATGCCCTTGACCTTGTTGGCCGCGATCTGCTCGCCGTTGCCCGAGCCGCCGAGCACGATGCCCAGCGACTCCACGCCGGCGGCCTGGTCTTCGACGACGGCGAGCGCGGCGCGGATGCAGAACGAGGGGTAGTCGTCCTCCGGGTCGTACGCGGTGGGGCCGTGGTCGGTGACGTCGTGGCCCTGGCCGGCCAAATGCTTGATCAGGTGGTGGCTCAGTTCCAGGCCGGCGTGGTCGGTGGCAATGTGAACGCGCATGGACGGTCCTTCTGTGGCGTGCGGGAGGGCGAATAACGGCTTCCAGCCTACTGGAGCGGTGCGGCCGGAACGGATTCCGGCGGGCCGCACCCCCTGTCGGGCCACGGCCGCCGTCGATAGTGTGCCCCTATGGAGCCAGTAATCAGTGACTACCTTGAGTCCGTCCTTGCCGGCCTCGCCGGCAACACCGAGGGGTCGCTGGCCGGTGATCCGGAAGAACTCGGGGTCGAGGATCCGGATCTGCTCGCGCTGAGCATGACGATGGCCTACGGGTGCACCTACGAGGCCGGCGATACGCGGTCCGAATTCTCCATCCAGTCGATCTCCAAGCCCTTTACCTATGCCATGGCGCTGGCCGGGCACGGCTTCGAGGAAGTGCGCGAGAAGATCGATGTGGAGCCCTCCGGGGACGCGTACAACGAGATCAGCCTGGAAGCGGATACCGGGCGGCCGCGCAACGCGCTGATCAACGCCGGGGCCATCGCCGCCTCGTCCCTGGTGGCCGACCGCTACGGCGACGAAGCCTTCGAGCAGCTCCGCCTGATTTATTCGGCCTGCGCCGGACGCGACCTGGGCATGAACCAGACGGTGTACCGGTCCGCGCTCCGTACGGGCGACCGCAACCGGGCCCTCGCCTACCTGCTGAAGAGCCAGGGCGTGATCGAGCACGACACCGAGGCCGCCCTGGACCTGTACTTCCGGCAGAACTCCCTCGGCGTCACCTGCCGCGACCTGGGGATCATGGCAGCCACCCTGGCCAACCGCGGAGTCAACCCGATTACCCGCGAGGAGGTCCTGACACCCCGGATCACCGAACACGTGCTCAGCGTGATGACGACCTGCGGCATGTACAACGACGCCGGGGACTGGGTGGCGGGCATCGGGCTGCCGGCCAAGAGCGGGGTCAGCGGCGGCATCCTGGCGGTGCTGCCCGGGCAGCTGGGGCTCGCCGTCTTCTCGCCGCGGCTCGACCAGCACGGCAACAGCGTCCGCGGCACCGAGGCCTGCCGCCGGCTGTCGGCCGAGCTGGGACTGCACTTCATCCACGCGGCCCGCAGCGCCCGGTCGACGATCCGCGCCGACTACACCCTGGCCGGGAAACCCTCACCGCGCGTTCGCCCGACGCCGGAGCTGGCCGTGCTGGCCGAACACGGCCACACGGTGCGCTTCCTCGAGGTCCACGGCGACATGCTCTTCCCCGAGGCGGAAACAGTCATCCGGATGTCCGCCGACCTGGCCGCCGCGCACGAGGTTTTAGTGATCGACATCAGCCGGCTGGACGAGCTCGGCAGCCGCACCAAGACCATGTTCCTCCGGCTGCAGGAAACCTCGGATCCCTGCCTGCTGGTCTTCGTGGACCCGGCCGGGTTGCTGTCCGTGGAAGAGGCCGGCACCGCGGACCGGCCCCGGGCGTTCCCGTCCCTGGATGCCGCCGCCCGGTGGTGCGAAGACCGCCTCATCGGCCGGCACGGAGGACTGCCGGCGACCGGCGGACGGCTGCAGTTGCAGGACCACCCGGTGGCGGCGACCCTGCCCGCCGGCGAGCGCGAGACGCTCGCGACATACCTGGAGCGGCGCACGTACGACGACGGGGCGGCCGTCGCTACCACGGGCGGACCAGGCGCGGGCCTGGTCCTGGTCATGGAGGGCCAGGCACGCACGGCTGCCAACGCCTCGGGGGACGATCACGCCGCCGAGGACGATCACGCCGCCCGGTATTTCACTGCCGGAACCAGCTTCGGTGGCCTCGGCGGCGCTCCGTCCCGGACCCAGCTGCGCGCCGAGGGGAAGGTCTGCGTGGAGGTCCTCACGCCCGACGGCTATGCGCGCCTGCGTCGGGACGCGCCGGGCACGGCCCTGAGCTTGGCCGAACGACTGCTGGAGATCGCCGCCGAACAACGCGACCTCACCGCGGCGGCCGCCCAAGGCTGACCGGCCGCGCGGTAGGGCGGCGCCCAAGGCTGACCGGCGGCCCTGCGGGCATGGTGACTGCCGCCCAGGGCTGACCGGCGGCCATCCGCCGTCGTCCGCCCCTTTACTAGCGCCCTGCAGGCCGGAACAATGGCGGCATCCCTGACGACAGGATGCCATCGTGCCGCTCACCGTCCACTTTCCCGTCAACACCCTGGCGCTCAAGCGCGGCGGCCTGGTCAAGGCGGTGCGCACCCGGGCCAACACCCTGGCCGGGAACGGCGCGGCCGAACAGATCTGGATCGAGGTGCTGGGCCTGCAGCACCGGCTCGCCCGCGACGTGGCCGGCCTCAAGGCGGACGGCCACCTGCATCCGGAGGTCAGGGTCCGCAGCGTCCTGTACGGGCTGGATCCGAGCCCCCGGACCGATACCCGCCAACCGGTCCGGCCTCCGCCCGAGGACGACTACGACATCGTGCCGGTCGGCAACTCCGGGCTGGCCTTCGGCTACTTCCGCGATGGGGTCCAGGAGTCCTACGTGCGGTTCCACCCCGAAGGCACGGTGGCCGCCGTCGAACGGCTGGCTCCCAACCGCGCCCGGCTGCGCCGGGAGGAGATGGATGAACAGGGCCGCCTGGTGCTGGTCCAGCATTTTCAGGAATCGTCCAAGACGCCCACCGCCCAGCGCCTGATCGGCCGCGACGGCCGCTGCTTCCTCACGATCACGCACCACCCCGGCTCGCCCAAGTGGGGGCGCAGCTACCTGTTCGACGGCGTGGCCCGCGACGACGGCGATGCCCTCACTTTCGCGGACCCCGGTGAGCTCTACCGGCACGCCTTCGAACAACTGCTGGCCGGCGAAGACGCACCGGTGCTGACCTCGGAATTCCGCGAGAACCTGAACAACCTGCCCGGCCGGAACCTGGACGACGTGGTCGGCAGCGTCAGGCACCCGAACCTGCGGCGCATCGCCGCCGTGCACAGCAACCACCTGGAGCCCCCGTACGTGGCAGGGTCCGGAGTCAGCCGCAACTGGCGCCGGCTCCTGGACAACCTGGACAGCTGGGACGGCGTGGTCCTGCATACCGATGCGCAGCGCGAAGACATCGCCGCCGAGTTCGGCCACGCCGACCGGCTCCACACCATTGGCCAGCTGGCGCCGCCGGAGCAGCCGGCCCCCGGCCACGCCACGGACCCCAACCGGCTGGTGATGGTGGCCAGGCTGCACCCGAAGAAACGGGTGGACGAGGCGATCCGGGTCTTCGCCCTGGTGCGCGAGGGCAACCCGCAGGCCCGGCTGGAGGTCTTCGGCTTCGGCTACGGCGACGAGGAGGAAGGAGCTGTCCGGGAGCTCATCGACGAACTGGGCGTCGGCGCCGCGGTCAGTTTCCCGTCGTTCACCAACAGCCCGTCCGACATCTACGCCACCGCCTGCGCCACCGTGCTGACGTCGGCGTCGGAGGGCTTCCCCCTGATCCTGCTGGAGAGCATGTCCTACGGCGTGCCGGTCGCCGCCTATGACGCCAACTACGGCCCCCGCGACGTCATCCGGCACGGCGAGAACGGCTTCCTGGTGCCCTTCGGCGACCGGCAGGCGCTGGCCGACGGCATCCTGGCGCTGATGCGCGACCCGGAACTGCGCTCGCGGTTCGCCCGATCCAGCCGCGAAACCCTGCAGCGCTTCGACGAATCCGGCTATGTCTCGGCGTGGACCAAGGTCCTCGCGGGCGGCTAGCCGCGATGGTCGCCCAGCCGCCGTCTCCGGCCGCAACTATTCGCCTTTCTTGCCGCAACTGCTGCGCGCCACCCCGCTGCGGTGAGACAATGGCCACATTGTGCAAGGGTTGTTTCATATCGCGTCCCGCCACGCACACCCGTCCGGTCCCGCGCAGCCGGGGCACCAAGTACTTCTGGAGGCGAACTTGCCAGGTTTGAATCTCACCCGTGACGAAGCGCGCGCCCGCGCCGAACTGCTCCGCGTGGAGTCGTACGACGTCACGCTGGACCTCACCCGCGGCGACAAGGTGTTCGGCTCGCGCACCGTGGTCACCTTCACCGCCACTCCGGGCGGCTCCACGTTCATCGACGCCGTCACGGACACCGTCCGCTCGGTCACGCTCAACGGCAAGGCACTGGATCCGGCCGAGGTCTCCGACGGCGTGCGCATCCAGCTGCCGGACCTGGCGGAGCACAACGTGCTGGAGATCGACGCCGACGCGCTCTACATGAACACCGGCGAGGGCCTGCACCGCTTCGTGGACCCGGTGGACAACGAGGTCTACCTCTACAGCCAGTTTGAGGTCCCGGATTCGCGGCGCATGTTCGCCGTGTTCGAGCAGCCGGACCTGAAGGCGGCCTTCCGCTTCACCGTCACCGCGCCGTCGCACTGGGATGTCATCTCTAACTCCCCCACCCCGGCGCCCCGGCACGTCGGATCCACGGACGACGGCGGTGCGGCCGCCACCTGGGCGTTCGAGCCCACCCCACGGATCTCCTCCTACATCACCGCGCTGATCGCCGGCCCGTACCAGTCCGTGCGCAGCGAGCTGACCAGCTCCGACGGCCGCACCATCCCGCTGGGCGTGTTCGCTCGCAAATCGCTGATGCAGTACATGGACGCGGAGAACATCTTCACCCTCACCCGGCAGGGCTTCGAGTTCTACGAGCAGCAGTTCGGCACCCCGTACCCCTTCGAGAAGTACGACCAGCTGTTTGTGCCGGAGTTCAACGCCGGCGCCATGGAGAACGCCGGCGCGGTCACGTTCCTGGAAAACTACGTGTTCCGCTCCCGTCCCACCGACGCCATGGTGGAGCGCCGGGCCATCACCGTGCTGCACGAACTGGCGCACATGTGGTTCGGCGACCTGGTGACCATGCGCTGGTGGAACGACCTGTGGCTGAACGAGTCCTTCGCCGAATTCATGTCCACGCTGGCCGCCGCCGAGGCCACCGAGTACAAGAACGCCTGGACCACCTTCACGTCGATGGAGAAGTCCTGGGCCTACCGGCAGGACCAGCTGCCCTCCACCCACCCGATCACCGCGGAAATCAAGGACCTGGAGGACGTGCAGGTCAACTTCGACGGCATCACCTACGCCAAGGGCGCCTCCGTGCTCCGCCAGCTGGTGGCCTGGGTGGGCCAGGAGGAGTTCATGGCCGGCGTGCGCGAGTACTTCGGCAAGCACGCCTGGGGCAACACCGAGCTGGCCGACCTGCTGGGCGAACTGGAAACCTCCAGCGGCCGGGACCTGAAGGACTGGTCCGCCAAGTGGCTGGAGACCGCCGGCGTGAACACCCTGCGTCCGGAAATCTCCACCGACGACGACGGCGCCATCACCGCGTTCGCGATCCTCCAGACCGCGCCGGACGGCTACCCGACCATCCGGCCGCACCGCCTCGCCGTCGGCTTCTACAACCTGGATGAGGCGGGCAAGCTGGTGCGCACGCACCGCGAGGAACTGGACGTGGACGGCGAGCGCACCGAGGTGCCGCAGCTGGCCGGGCTGGCCCGTCCGGCGCTGGTGCTGCTCAACGACGACGACCTGGCCTACGCCAAGATCCGGCTGGACGACGTGTCCCTGGCCACCTCTAAACGCCACGTGAAGGACTTCACCGCGTCGCTGCCGCGCACCCTGGTGCTCGGCTCGGCCTGGGACGCCACCCGCGACGGCGAGACCCCGGCCCGCGAATACGTGGAGCTGGTGCTGAACAACATCGCCTACGAGACGGACTCCTCCGTCGTCCTGGTGCTGCTGCGGCAACTGGCCACCACGCTGACCTTCTACGTGAACCCGGACGACCGCAAACGGCTGACCATCGCCGCAGCCGACCGGCTCTGGGAATTGGCCGGAGAGGCGGCCGCGGGTTCCGACTCGCAGCTGCAGTTCGCCAAGGCCTTCGCCGTGCATGCCCAGACCGGCGGGCAGCTGGACACCGTGGCCTCGCTGCTCTCCGGCGAGCGCTCGCTGGAGGGGCTGATCGTCGATGCCGACCTGCGCTGGGAACTGCTCACCTCGCTGGTGGCCGGCGGCCGCTTCGGCCAGGCCGAGATCGATGCCGAACTCGAGCGGGACCAGACGGCCACCGGGCAGCGCGCCGCCGCCCTGGCGCAGGCCGCCATCCCCACCGCCGAGGCGAAGGCGGCGGCCTGGGAGTCCGTCGTCGTCAAGGGCGAACTGCCCAATGCCACCCAGCAGTCGGTCATCGCCGGCTTCACCCGCGTGCATGACACCACGCTGCTGGAGCCCTACGCCGAGAAGTACTTCGACGCCATCGAAGAAATCTGGAACACCCGCACGCACGAACTCTCGCAGCAGATCGTCGTCGGCCTGTACCCGTCGCAGCTGTCCACGCAGGCCACAGTGGATGCCACGGACGCCTGGTTGGAGTCCCTGGCGGACCGCTCCCCCGCCCTGCGCCGGCTGGTGCTGGAAAACAAGGACGGCGTCGTCCGCGCACTGAAGGCCCAGGCCGCCGACCGGTAACCCGCGCCCTCAACGCATAGCTGCCCGCCGAAACACATCCTTTCCGGCGGGCAGCACCGTCTCGGCAAGGCCCGGACACCAGCGCCACTGCCTCCGCCGCCGCTCCGGGGTTCGCCTTTCGTTCACCACCGCGACATCTGCCGCCCCTACGGTTCCATGAGCACGCGGCGGGAGTACTACACGGCCCGCCCCCGGATCTACAATTCCACAACGGTTGGTGGCGCAAGGGAGTCCTCATGGCAGTTGCCGGACAGCTGGCTGTCATGCTCGCTGTCTTCTACCTTCCCGGCTTCCTGGCCCTCCGGGCGCTGCGCCAGCCCGCCGTCCGCTCCCTCGTGTTGGCCCCGGCCGCCGGGACGGCGCTGGCGGCTGTCGGAACCATGGTTTGCCTGGCGGCCGGCGTGCGCTGGAACCTGCTCTCGGCCATCCTGCTGGCGGCGCTCGGCATCGGCGGGTGCTGGCTCCTCGGGCGGGCCATCGCTCCCCCACCCGCGGCGCGGCTCGCCGTCCCGCGCTCGGTGAAGTGGCTGCTGGCGGCGTCGCTGGCCATCACGGCCCTGATTCTGGGCCGGGTCATGCTCGAGGCGATGGGCTCGATCCACCGCGTCTCTCAGGGCTGGGACCCGACCTACCACGTGAACGTCCTGCAATGGATCAAAGACAACGGCCAGGCCAGCCCGTGGAGCATCTGGCCGATCTTCGGCGGGGCGCCGCCGTCGTTCTATCCCGCCGGCTGGCATGCGATGGTGTCGCTGATCCCTGGCGACGTGGTGACGGCGGGGAACCTGGCCTGCCTGGTGATCGGCGGCCTGATGTGGCCGGCCGCCCTGGCCCTGCTGGCCCGCGCGCTGTTCCCCGCCCGGCCGCTCGTTTGGGTCATCGCGCCGGTGATAGCTTCCTCCATGCTGGCCTTCCCGGTTGTCCAGATGTTCCGTGCCGGCCAGTGGCCCAACGGCTTCGCGGCCGCGCTGCTGCCGGCCATCCTCGCGCTCGGCATCGAACTGCAGTACCGGCTGCCCGCCGGGGCGGAGGCCGCGGACAGCGCCCCGGCCCGGGTTGGGGCCGGTACCGGGGCCGTGGCCCGCGAAGGTTCCCCGTCCCGCAGCGGCCAGAGAAGGACGACGGCGGATCTCACCGCACTCGCGGTGGTCGCGTTGGGCGCGACCTGGATCCACCCCTCCGCCGTCGGCAGCCTGCTGGTGCTCGGCGGGTTCTACCTGGCGCGCTTCTTAGTGCTCCGCCTGGCCCGGCTCTGGCGGAGCCGCCGCGCGCTTTTCTACGCGGCGGCGGGGCTGCTGGCCGCCGCCGCGGCTGCCGCCGCGTTCGTCCTCGCCACCTCCACCCTCGTGGCCGCCGTCCTGTCGTATCCACGCGGGTCGACTGCGGGCTGGGCCGACGCCCTCGCGTGGCTGTTTTTCGACCTGCCGCGCCAGCCGGACAGCGACGACGCCACCCCGGAGAGCTACGCCGTCGTCGTCGGGCTCCTCATGGCGGCCGGAACCGTGTGGGCCTGCTTCATCCCCCGCACCCGGCCCGCCGTCGCGGGCATGGCGGCCGCCGCCGTGCTCTTCATCCTCGCGGCCGGCCCGGAAGAGCGCCCGTTCCGCTGGCTCAGCGGCTTCTGGTACACCGACCCGCCCCGGATCGCCCCGCTGGTCCACACTTTCGGCATCGTCTTCGCCGCCCTGGCCCTGGAGCGGCTGTGCATGCTGCCGGCCGGGCTTATCCGGACCCGCAATCAGGCCCGCTGGCGCCAATCGGTGGCCGCGGCGCTGGCGTTTGCCGTCCTGGCCGCCGTCTTCGTGACCTCCGGCGGCTTCCGGCACGACGTCCGGGTGGAGGCGGCCTCCATCCGCTACGGCATCACCGAACACCGCGACGGGCGCGCGCTGATGGGCGACGAGCAGGAGTTCATCCGCTCGCTGGAACCGCTGCTGCCCGACGACGCGATCGTCATCGGCGATCCCTTCAACGGCCTGCCCTACCTCTACTCCCTCACCGGCCACCAAACCGTCTATTTCCAGAACGTCAGCAGCGCCGGCAGCGCGGACAAGGACTACCTGCGGCACTATTTCCGCGACATCGGGTCCGATCCGCAGGTCTGCGGCGCGCTGCACAGCACCGGTGCCACCCACCTGTACGACGACCAGCCGGTCCGCGGCTACCAGCACAGCGAACAACACCAATGGCCGGGTTTCCAGGACATCGATTTCTCCCGCGGCTTCCGCCTGGTCGCTTCCCACGGCACGGCGGCGCTCTATGAAATCACCGCCTGCCGCTGAGAACGTCCGGGCCCGGCAGAGGCGATCTGCGGGTAGGTGCAACCGGCCGGTACCGCCGGTCTGCGGGAGCACGGGGTTTAATGGCGGCATGAACCTTTCCGAGCACCGTTACGCAGTTTCCCTCCACTGGACCGGCAACCGCGGCGAAGGCACCGCCAGCTACCGCGGCTACGGGCGGGACCACGTGGTGCGTGCGGCAGGGCTGCCGGAGCTGGCAGGCACCGCCGACCCCACCTTTCACGGCGACAAGGACCGCTGGAACCCGGAACAGCTGCTGCTCACGGCGCTGTCCCAATGCCACATGCTCTCCTACCTGCACGTCGCGGTAAAGAACGGGCTGGTGGTAACGGCCTACGACGACGACGCCGAGGGCACCTTGCGCCTGAACCGTGACGGCAGCGGCGAATTCACGTCCGTGACGCTGCGGCCCAGGGTGGCGATCGGCGATCCGGGCCAGTCCGAACTCGCCCAGCGGCTCCATGCGGATGCCAACAAGGTCTGCTTCATTGCGCGCAGCGTGAACTTCCCCGTCCACCACGAACCCCGGGTCGTCGCGGGCTGAGACAATGGTGCAAGACAGCATCAGCGAACAGAGACCATCAATGAGCGAAACACCCCAAACCCCCGGACAGCCCGCCGCGCGCCCCGGTTCGGAGCAGCCAGCCGACGGCGCGGCCCTTCCATCCCGTTTCGGCCAGCCGCTGGCCACGCTGACCCCGGCTCCGGCCGCCGCGAACGCGTTCAAGCAGCCCTCGTACACGGACAACTTCTACGACGCCGTCGGCGGGCACGAGACGTTCGTGAAACTCGTGGATGTCTTCTACGACGGGATCGCAGAGGATGACGTGCTGCGCCAGATGTACCCCGAAGAGGACCTCGGGCCGGCCAAGGTCCGGATGCGGATGTTCCTGGAACAGTACTGGGGCGGCCCCGGAACCTACAGCGAACAGCGTGGCCACCCGCGGCTGCGGATGCGGCACCAGCCCTTCAAGGTGGACTTCGACGCCCGCGACCGCTGGCTCAAGCACATGCGCCGCGCCGTCGATGCCCTGGAACTGCCGCCGCTGCACGAACAGACGCTCTGGGACTACTTCGAGCGCGCCGCCCACTCCATGGTCAACAGCGCCTGACCTGCTCCTGCGACGCAGCCGGCTCCCGCTACAGCGAGGCGCCGCTGCGCACCAGCACGTGGCCGCGGCCGGTGCTGAGCCGCAGCCAGCGGCCGTTCCGGTACACCTCCGCCGGGTTCCCGTCGAGGAAGCCCAGCGTGAGGGCGGCAAACGCCGCCCCGGCCGGGAGTTCCACCGATTCGGGCAGTCCGCCGGCCGCGGGCAGCGGCCGGCTCCAGACGGTGCTCCGCGCGTTGTTGACGATGAGCTGTCCGGGGTTGTCCGGCAAGGCCTCGGAAATCTCCCGGATGCCCGCCCGGGCTGCCTCCTCCAACACCTCGGCCTGCAGGCCGCCGATGCGCTCCCACCCGGACCGCGGCGGCAGCACACCCGTCCAGGATTCCGTCACGGTCGTGGGCGGAAGGGCCAGGCCGGTTTCCTCGTTCCCCATCCTGGCCAGCCGGTCTCCAACCGAGGCCAGCGTGACGGTCTCCTCGACGGCGGCCGGCGCCGCCAGCGCCATGACCCGCAGCCCCAGGATCGTCGGCGTCGCCTCGCCCAGAATCCGCGGCCGCATCATGCACACGTAGGCGGCCAGCACGCTGCCGAAGGCCTGCAGGTGGATGGCGCCGTCGCCGGCGGCACGGGACCGGCTGACGAAGGTCTTCAAGTCGGCCGCGACCTGGACATCGGCCAACTGCAGGACTGGTGTTCCGGGGGACGTCATTCTGCGGCCTCTTCGTTCGTGCCAGCTGCGCCGGCAATGTTGCGGAACGGAACCGGCGGCCCGGCCCACAGTTGCAAGGCGGCGCGGTACGCGTCGGGCAGCGGCACCGGCCTTCCCGTCGCGGCAGCAACCAGCACCATGGTCGAGGCGCCCAGCGCATGCACGGTGCCCGACTCCCCAATGTCGGCATCAACGACCGCGTAGCCCAGGTCGAAGCTCGAAGAACCGATCCTCGTCACCCAGACGCCGACGTGGACCGGTTCGGCCCGGTAGTCCAGCGGTACCCGGTACTCGATTTCCTGCCGTCCCACCAGCGTCTGGTTTCCGGCCCCGCCGAGTTCGCGCAGCGTCGCACCCGGCTTGTGGCCGGCGTTGGCCGGCAGGTCCGGCCGCAGCTGGTGCAGCAGCACCCGGGCCGTTTCCAGATAGCCCAGGTAGGTCACATTGTTCACGTGCCCGTAGGAATCAATGTCGCTGAACCTCAGCTGGATCGGGAACCTCGGGGCATCGTGCGGAACGGTAGGCATGATGCCATCCTCTCAAAGCGCGGGAGCGGCAACTAACCCGCTGCCGGCTGGATAGCGTGCTCCCGCGTGCGGGAGCGCCGCGGAGTTGAGCGGTTGAGCGGTGCCAACTACTGTCGGAAGTGTTCGTACCCGCGGGTAATCGGCAAGGAGACTACATGACCGCCATCGAGGAACACGTCGATCCGACGGCGGTGTTGCTGGAGCTGCTGGACCTCTCCGATGCCGACGGCGCGAATACGGACGAAGAGATTTTCGTCGGCGTTTCCGAAAAGCAGCCGCGCGGCCGGGTCTTTGGCGGCCAGGTGCTGGCACAGTCCGTCATCGCGGCCGTGCGGACGGTGGAACCGGACCGGCCCATCCATTCCATGCACGGGTACTTCCTGCGCGCCGGCGACGCCGACCTGCCGATTACCTTCGGCGTCGAACGGCTACGCGACGGCCGTTCGTTCTCCGCCCGCCGCACCCATGCCTATCAGAACGGCGTGCCGATCCTGTCCATGATCGCCTCGTTCCAGACCCCGGCCGAGGGGCTCGAACACCAGGAAGACTTCCCCGACGGAATCCCGGACCCGGAAACCTTGCCGAGCACCGCGGACTTGCTCGGCAAGGTGGACCACCCCGTGGCCCGGCACATGGCCTACCACCGCCCGTTCGACGTCCGCCATGTCCAGGACGCCCTCTATGTCCAGGCCAAGGGCGAACGCCAGGCGGTCAACGCCGTCTGGATGAAAACCAAAGGGCCGCTGCCCGACGACCAGGGCCTGCACCGGGCCGCGCTGGCCTTCGGCAGCGACTACACCCTGCTGGAACCCATCCTGCGCCAGCACGGCGTCAGCTGGGTCACGCCGGGCATGAGCGTCGCCAGCCTGGACCACGCCATGTGGTGGCACCGCCCGGTCCGGGTGGACGACTGGCTGCTCTACGTGCAGTCCTCCCCCAGTGCCTCCGGCGCGCGCGGCCTCGCGGTCGGCAAGATCTTCAACCGGGCCGGCGAACTCGTCGCCACCGTCGCCCAGGAAGGCATGATCCGGATTCCGTAAGCCGGAGTCGCCCGGCTCACGGGCGACAAAAAACCGGCCAAACAGAACGGCCGGGCTCCGTAGCGGGGCCCGGCCGTTCCATGTGTCCGTCCTAGTCGCGGGTCAGGCGGCGGTGCGTGACGCGGTGCGGCTTGGCCGCGTCCGGGCCGAGCCGCTCGACCTTGTTCTGCTCGTAGGAGTCGAAGTTGCCCTCGAACCAGTACCAGTTCGCCGGCTCTTCCTCGGTGCCCTCGTAGGCCAGGATGTGCGTGGCCACCCGGTCCAGGAACCAGCGGTCGTGCGAGACCACCACGGCGCAGCCGGGGAATTCCAGCAGCGCGTTTTCCAGGCTGGAGAGCGTTTCGACGTCCAGGTCGTTGGTTGGCTCATCGAGCAGCAGCAGGTTGCCGCCCTGCTTCAGGGTCAGGGCCAGGTTCAGCCGGTTGCGCTCACCGCCGGAAAGCACGCCGGCCTTCTTCTGCTGGTCCGGTCCCTTGAAGCCGAACGCGGAGACGTAGGCACGGGACGGCATTTCGACCTGGCCGACCTGGATGTGGTCGAGCCCGTCGGAGACGACCTCCCACAGGGTCTTGTTCGGGTCGATGCCGCCGCGGGACTGGTCCACATACGAGATCTTCACGGAATCGCCGATCTTCAGCTCCCCGCCGTCGAGCGGTTCGAGTCCGACGATCGTCTTGAACAGGGTCGTCTTGCCGACACCGTTGGGACCGATCACGCCGACGATGCCGTTGCGCGGCAGCGAGAAGGACAGGTCCTTGATCAGCTCGCGGTCGCCGAAGCCCTTGAACAGGTCCTTGGCCTCGATGACCAGCTGGCCAAGCCGCGGTCCCGGCGGGATCTGGATCTCTTCGAAGTCCAGCTTCCGGGTGCGCTCGGCCTCGGCAGCCATTTCCTCGTAGCGGGCCAGACGGGCCTTGGACTTGGTCTGGCGGCCCTTGGCGTTGGACCGGACCCAATCCAGTTCCTCGGTCAGGCGCTTGGCCTGCTTGGCATCCTTCTTGCCTTGGACTTCGAGCCGTGCGCGCTTCTTCTCCAGGTAGGTGGAATAGTTGCCCTCGTACGGGTAGAGGTGGCCGCGGTCCACTTCGGCGATCCATTCGGCCACATGGTCGAGGAAGTACCGGTCGTGGGTCACGGCGAGGACGGCACCCGGGTAGGACTTCAGGTGCTGCTCCAGCCACAGCACGCTTTCGGCGTCGAGGTGGTTGGTGGGCTCGTCGAGCAGCAGCAGGTCGGGCTTCTGCAGGAGCAGCTTGCACAGTGCCACGCGGCGCCGCTCGCCGCCGGAGAGCACTGTGACGTCGGCGTCGCCCGGCGGGCAGCGCAGCGCGTCCATGGCCTGCTCCAGCTGGGAGTCGATGTCCCAGGCGTCGGCCGCGTCGATGGCCTCCTGCAGCTTGCCCATTTCCTCGAGCAGCGCGTCGTAGTCGGCATCCGGGCTGGCCATCTCTTCCGAGATTTCGTTGAAGCGCTGGATCTTGCCGTAGATCTCGCCGACGCCTTCCTGGACGTTGCCCAGGACGGTCTTCTCCTCGTTCAGCGGCGGCTCCTGCAGCAGGATGCCGACGGTGTAACCGGGGCTGAGCCTGGCTTCGCCGTTGGAGGGGGTGTCCAGGCCGGCCATGATTTTCAGGATCGTGGACTTGCCCGCACCGTTGGGGCCCACGACACCGATCTTGGCGCCGGGGAAGAACGACATGCTTACGTCGTCCAGAATGACTTTGTCGCCAACGGCCTTGCGGGCCTTGAACATCGTATAAATGAATTCCGCCATGCTCTCAAGGCTAGTCGCTGCGCGCCACGATCACATATTCTGCCGCACCGCATCCCCTGTCCCGGCGGCTCGTACACCCGAGCAACAGATCAACTCGCCCGGGGCAGTTGCGTCTCCTCCTGCCGGTCCTCGTCGGTGTGGCCGCCGGTGCCGCCCAGGCCTGGCTCGAGGCCGAACTCTCCGTCGGTTGATTGCCCGGCGCCGGCACCGGCCAGGGCCATCGCGCGGTAGTCGGCGCCGCCCTGCCCGGTCTCAGCGGCTTCGCGCGAGGCCGCTGCCGGCACAGCGATCTTGGTGAACGAGGCAGAGCCGCGCCGCAGGTCGTGGCCTACTGTGTCGGCGTCGATCTCGGGAGCGGTGCCGCGCCGCCCGTCCTCGGTTGACCACTGCCGCAGCTTGAGCTTGCCGCTGACCACCACCGGATCGCCCTTCGCCAGGCTGCGCCACAGGTTCTCCGCCAGGCCCCGGAACGCCTGGACGGTGTACCAGTTGGTCTGCCCTTTGACCCACTCGCCGGTCTCCCGGTTCAGCCAGTCCCCCGAGCAAGCCAGCCGGAACTCCGCCACGGCATCACCTCCGTGCGTGCGCCGCTGCTGCACCTCGGTACCGACCGTTCCGCGCACCGTAATGTAGTCGCTCATGCTCTTCTCCCGTCCGCTGTAGCGCCGGCGCCCTGCCGACACCATCGAGCCTCGCCGCTCCAGCACCTGCGGTGAAGCGGTCCACGCGGCATGTGCACCGCGGCGCCGGGCGGTGTCCTTGTGGAGGGCGGGTGTGAGCAGCGTCTCCATCAGACAACGGCCGTGCCGGGAACCGTCCGCGGGCAGGTATCGTTACCTATCCGTAATAATCTCCGACCGGATTAGGTATCAAATGGCTGACGACTCCGCTGCCGACGACAAGCGCAAGCCGCTTCTCGGACTAAGTGGCACCCAAACTATTGGCTCGGCGCTGGCCGCGGTAACCTCCGCATTGGTGGGGTCCTTTCTCGGCGTCGCCGGAACGCTCATCGGCGCCGCAGTTGGCTCCATCGTCGCCACCGTTGGCGCCGCGCTCTATGCCCGGACGCTGAGTTCGGCCGCCACCGTGGCCATGAAGAAAATCCCTAAGGCTCGAATCGGTGCCCTGCGGGAGGTCGAAAAGGTGGCCGCCAGCGCCCCGTCGGAAGCGATCGAACCGCAGCCTAAACCCGCCCGAAAGCCCATCGCCCCGATGACGTGGGTCAAGGTTGGACTAGCCAGCGCCGCGGCCTTCGCCATCGCGATGGTCAGCATCACCGCGGTGGAGCTCGGCACCAGCCAGCCGATCTCCAGTCTGGTCGCCTCGACTACGGGTATCGACCATGCCTCAAGCGCCCACAAGACGACCCTTGGCACCCTGGGCGGAGACCAGGATGCCAAGGAGCGAACGGACAAGCCGGTCAAGCAGGACGAGGAGCCCGCGAAGACTGGAGATGGTGCCGCCGACGACGCTGCGACCACTGACGATCCCTCGGTCGGCGGGAACAGTTCAACCGAAACTGAAGAGTCTGGAAATAGCGAATCGAACGGCACCGATCAGGCCCCGGCCCCTGCCCCTGCCCCGGACACAAGCCAGTCCGCCGAGCCTGCCCCGCAACCGAGCCAGACACCGGAGCCGAGCCAGACACCAGCACCGGAAGACATCCCGGAACAGGGTTTGGATGGGCAGGGCGCCACGGTCGATGGTGGCGCCGAGGCCGGAACCGGCCAGTAGCAAGTTCCTTCCGCGGCTGGGCGCCGGCCGAACGCCCAGCTGCGGGAGTCTGTGCGCGCCCAGATCGGTACGTCCATCTCTACCGTGGCAGTGCGCCGCAGCCCTGGGTGACGACGGAAGCACGACCGTGGACGCCATCGCGCCCGGCCTTGAACGAATTGCTAGACTAAGCACCGGCCGCGTTGGCGTCCACGAGAGTGGGCACTAACTGGACACATTTGGAGACTCCGGAATTGGGAGTGGACAAGCGAGTGAACAGTAGACGGCCATCAGCCTCGGTAGCTCAGCGGATAGAGCAGGAGCCTTCTAATCTCTTGGTCGCAGGTTCGATTCCTGTCCGGGGCACAACAAAAAGGCGCTCTGACTAGGGATATTTCCAGTCGGAGCCACTGCCGTTGGAGCAACCAGAAGTGAATCCACCGCTTACCCACAGGATTCGTTCTACACCTGACTCTTCGACGGCTGCACACCAAGGGCATGCCCATTGTCGGCGACCTGCTGAACGACCTGATCGAACCGGACGATCAACGCAACCGCGACACGGCCCTGCAATCAACGCGGGCACTCGTCGCACTGCTTTCCGGAGCGTCTCGGATCGAGGACAACTCCGCCGCTTGCACCTATTCGACGAATCCGAGCTGGGGTAAGCAGAGTTTCGATTATGTCTCCGGCGGCAGCGCGTCATTCTTCGGAGGCGCGACGATGAACCCCGGCGTCGCGAGCTCCAATGTGGACGTGGTCTTGCCGGGGAGGCGTGAACTACCTGCTCAGTGGCTTCGACCAGACCGTCGAGGGTGCCCAGTGGAACGTCAGCGAGGGCGGTACCCTGCTCGGCACAGTAGAGACACACCAAGGCCTGTAAGACCGATGCGCGGGCATCAGCAGGCCGCGTCCCTGTCGTGTCTCGTGTAACAGGAACGACCCCCCCCAACAGTGAGGGTGTCGGGCACCAATACCTCAGCCGCGACCCTAACGGTTTCGGGTTCTGCGATTGCGTTCTGCCTCAGTCCTCCACCCCGCCGCTCGTCATACTGGTAAAGCCTGTGCAAGTCACTGAAGCATCACACAACAAGCCCGTTGCTAACCTACCTGCGGACCATCCCGGATACTGTCCAGGCGGAGTTCGGCGACCATGTGATTGTCGCGGACCCTGCCCCCGGCGGTACCCGGCCGCCATGTTGGGTGCGGACGGCTTGCATTCAAACGAGGCCGGACAGAAGCATGTGGCGGACACGCTCGGTACGGCAATCAAGGGCGAACTGTTGCGCCGAACGATGAAGGCGCACTCGGGCCACTGACCTGATTAGTCCTGTGCGGTGTGCAGTAGCTCCGCAAACGCCGGGGCAATTTTCGCTTGGTACGCGGGCGACATGTGGACGGTATCCATCTTCACTGGGGTGCCGTCCACAAACGCCGGGCAGCTTCCGTCCACGCAGAATAGTTGCTCGGTATGGATAAACTTCCCTCCAAAACTCTCGGCCACCCGCTGTTCCGTTTCAGCCATCTTTTGCCAATGAGCAGGGGTGTGGGTCACGCAGTCTCTAGGGGCGCTTAGAAGCGTATAGCAGGAGGCAACGTTCGCTTCAGCGGGTGGCGGGGACGCGATGTAGAGTGCGCCGGCGTTATCGGCGATTTGTTCCAGTTGCGACTCAAGCGCCGACCTCCAGTCTCTAATAGGAAGTGGCTGAGACCGGGGCTGGTAGGTGTTTATGACGAACACCGCATCTGGCTGCTGAGTCTGGATGTAGTCAACTGCGTCTTCCTTCCGTGCCCGGCACTTGTTAGTCACAGGCTGCCCGGTCGCGGAAAGGTCGGCGAAGGCGCATGAGTAGGTTGCGTGCGTGTTGACTCGCCAGCCGGCAGGGACGAGCGCTTCGCGGATGGTTTCGACGTAGGTGAGGGCGGTCGAATCGCCAACCACCACCGCGGTCTTATCGCCGAAACCCCAAGTGCAAGACGTCGGATCGGCGAGATTGTCTTCCTTGCCGCAGGCGTGGACGTCATCGGGCACTTGCATGCCGCTAATAGCCTCGTCCAAGGATGGGTTCAGCACGGGCCACTCCGGCGCGTCCAGCGCTTCGGTGATTTCGGCTTGCAGTTCTGCCATTGCCAGCGGCTCTCCGGTGGCCTCGGACGATGAGTGGTTGCCCGGGAAGGCGAGGGCACCCACTATTACAGCAAGGGCGGCAACGCTTGCTGCTGTGACCTTGATTGGGTTTGGCAGCCGTCCACCTTTGTGGTTGCGGATCGGGTTTTCCCAGAAGTGGTATGACGTCGCTGAGGCTAGGAACATCACCGCTGATAGCAGCACGTACGCCTGCGCCCCCGGTTTGGGCCAGACTGCCACGGCCAGGACAATGACCGGGAAGTGCCACAGGTAGAGGCTGTACGAGATGTTGCCAATGTACCCCGCAACAGGATTGGTCAACGGGGCTAGGAATCGCTGTTCCCCTCCGGTGCCGGCAGCGATAACTAAGCCGGTAGCGATGACCGGGAGCAGTGCGGTTGGGGCGGGGAAAGAGGAGCCGGCGCTGATCGCGAATAGAGAGACTGTCATCCCGGCGAGACCAGCCCACGCCATCAACGGGCGTGCCGTGTTTGGGATTCGTAGCAGCAGCGGTGTCGCAAGCGCCAGCATCGCGCCCACCCCCAGCTCCCAAGCCCGCGAGACCGTTGAGAAGTACGCGAGCGTAGGTGCTTCGGCCGTCTCCGACATCGCCCAAACAAAAGAGGCGGCACTGATCAGTCCAATGAGGCCCGCGGCTACGATCCGTGGTCGCGCCCAACCCGCCCTGGACCGCGCCACAAGGATGAGCGCGAGCAGCATGACCCACGGCCAAACGAAGTAGAACTGTTCCTCAACCGCAAGCGACCAGAAGTGTTGCAGCGGTGAGACCGGGCCATCCGCTTGGAAGTAGTCCGTGCCTGTTGCGGCGAACCGCCAGTTCCCGGCGAAGAGGGATGCCCAGAGCCCATCCCAGAAGATGGACCACGCCCGCGCCTTGTTGAGCAGCAGGAAGGACGCGGCAACCGTGACGACAAGCACCAGGGCCGCGGCAGGCAGGATGCGCTTGGCCCGGCGCTTGTAGAAGTCCACGAAGCTGATCCGCCCGTTCTTCTCCCACTCGCGCATCAAGTGTCCGGTAATCAGGAATCCGGAGATCACGAAGAAAATGTCAACGCCAACGAAGCCACCCGATGGCCAGCCTAGTAAGTGGTCGGCGATAACGGCCATAACGGCGAAGGCCCGGAGCCCTTGAATGTCAGCCCTGAAAGGCTTCTTGGCAACCGACACTTTGCTCGGCCGTGGCTTCGTTTCGAAAGGAGCTGACAAGCTCATGGATCCCCCGGGTTTGGACAATGACCGCCCCAGTTTAGTCAATTCATCGATAAACCAATACTGAAGAACTTTGCGCCGTTCCCGCAGGGCTTCAACACGCACCACCGAAAGGGACGATATGCCAACCCCCTGCCCGGAATCCGCCGACGTGGTGGGACCGGGTTTTGGTTCACCCTTCGGACAATGTGATAGCCGCGCTTGCGACGGTCTTTGGTGCGTTCATGGGGTTGTCTCTGCTGTTCCCAGAGTTCAACCCCTCCGCGTCGATGTCACGGATGCCGTGGCCGATCATGGTGATCATTTCCGGGTTCATCGGCAATGGGGGGAGTCCTCGCTCTCATCGGCCTGCATTGGACTGGGGACACCGTCTCCAAGGGCTGGGCGCTGAAACGGCTCGGATGGCTTGGCACCACCGGCGGGCTCACCTGCTACGCCATCGCCGTCGCCTGGCACTTCCCGGCAGTGTCCTCGCTTGGCTGTGGCCCATCATCTTCGCCGCCGCGTCACTGCTGCGGGTCGTATGGCTGAATCTCATCGAGCGCGACACCCGCCGCGCCGTAGCCGAGTCGAAACACGCAGACGGGGGACCTTGAGCACGTGACTGAAGCAATCACCGTAGGCCTGATCACCGGGATCCTCGGAGTCCTTGGCGGCGCTGGGTTCTGGGGTACATGGGCTCACGCAAAAAAGCGCCCATCAAGAAACGGGACGCGGATATTGCTGCGGCCCACCAGTCACAGCAGATGACGCTGGCCGTCGCGGACGATTTGTGCGAGGACGTCGACCGGCTCCGCGGAGAGCTGGGCGTCGAACGCGAGGAACCCCAGAAGCTTTTTGGCCGGGTTGCAGAACTCGGCAACCGCATCCGCGTCCAAGATTGCACACACAATCGGCATGCTGCGCACCGCACGGCGCACCGCCACCGAGGCGTGGGACGACCTCGCCCACCGCTGAGAAGTGCTGCGGCTCCCGGTTGAACCGCCGGTCATGCCCTACGTCAACGTGGAATAGAAGCACGCACACCCACTGATCTACCGCCTCCTACCGGGGCGGTTTTTTCATGCCCACCCTTAGGAGGAACCATGGCCAGCGGCTACTACCCTGCTGGACAATCCCAATCCCAACGCAGCGTGGCCGCAGTACGGCTTCCCGTCCCGCGCCGGGTACAAGCCCACCGGCACCATCATTATTCACATGCAGAATGCGCCATGGACCTCGCCGGCGCCGACAACTCCGCGGAGAACGCGCATCGAGGATCAGCCGCCGCATTAGCTGTGCCTCCTACCACCGGCTTAGCGACTCCGACTCGCGCATTGCCATGGTCCCCTGCAGCTACGAGGTGTGGCATGACTCGGAGGTGTGGCAAGACTCCGAGACGAACCCCTTGGGATATCGGCATCAGCGCTGCCGTCATAGCCCACCGTTGGACCGACACCCCCAAGGCACGCCCCGACAAGATTTGCCGCAACCGTCACTCCGGCGGCCGGCGCGCTGGCACGAATCGCGGCCCTCCCCCGTGTGAATGCGCTGCTGTCCCGGATCGAGCTCGGCACCACACCCAAGCAGTACGTCGTGCCGGTCATCCTAGACAAGCCACAGCACCGGGCTACGAACGATGGGCCAATCCCCGGCTAAGCACCGCTGCAGTAGCGATTTAAATTGGCCTCGCCCTCCACCGTGAGGGCGGGCCAATTTCTTGTTAAGGGACAATGAGCACATGCCCCCTCAAAATAAGATTGCACGCCGAACCTTGTTATTAGCTGGGCTTGCCGCCGGCGGTGCAGGGGCGACAATGTTGGTGTCGGGGTCATTTACGCGAACCCTCGAACGGCGGGCCCCCGGGACGGCGACGGGTGTAAAACTGACAACCCTCCCGACGCCCCTATCATCCAGGTGGGGGTTTAACTCAGGGCCTCAAGTATTTACGGCAAACGGGCACGAATACGTAGTCTATGTGCGCGACGACTCCAAGCCGGTGATAACCAGGCGCGCAGTAGGCGACCCCGATTGGGAAGAGCCTGTTGCGATGGACAGTATTTTCGGCACACAGGCGCAGGACGGCCACAACTATTACGCGGTGGCAGTTGACAGGGACGGGTACGTGCACATCTCCGGAAACATGCACGTATCGCAACTGCTCTACGCAAAGTCCAATCATCCGCACAGCATCGCCGACGGCTTTACTGCCGCAGAAATGGTCGGAGCCGAAGAGAACCACGTCACCTACCCCGAATTTGTGCTGACCAAACACGGGCTGTTGTTCTCCTACCGCAACGGGACGTCCGGATCGGGAGAAACGTACCTAAACCGCTACGATTCCGCCACCAAGACATGGACGCGCATCTGCCACCTATTTTCCGGTGCCCAAGCCGAATCTGCATATAGCAGCCGAATCGCACCAGGTCGGGACGGGAGCTTGCACCTCGCATACAACTGGCGGGCCACCCCATCGCCACAAACGAACCACGATGTGTGCTACGTACGTTCGACGGACGGCGGGATCTCCTGGCACGACATTGCAGGACACGAACTGCCGACGCCCCTAACCCCAGACTCAAAGTCTTCGATTGCACTGCCCACAGCAGCCTCAGGCTCCGGCCTGCTCAACATGCCAGCTTGCGACGTTGATGCCGACGGGCGGCCGCACATTACGTTCCTTATTTACGATGCCGCCGGCGCGCACAACTGCAAACACCTATGGCATGACGGTACGGCATGGCGGCACGAGTTCGTAACAGCGGGAACGCACGGCATGGATCTCACTGGCACACTTACTGACGCTACAGTAGGGCGCCCCGATATCGTGTGCTCTGGTACCGGGAGGACGTACGTGTTGTGGCGGTCCATAAAGGACGGCAAACGCGGAACGTTCTGGGCCATCGACGCGTCCACCCCGGGCGCACCTCGGGAGATCGCGCTTGCCAGGGTGGACCTTCACTATGCAGAGCCGTCCGGGCACGACATGGCAGCCCTCCGCGGCGGGGTGCTAAAAATCCTTCTGTCCCCGCAACCTCATGGCATCGGCCCGACAGCCGAGGAATATGGCGACCCCGAGGCCTGGGAAAGCCAGTGGGGCGGCATCCTTACGGCCGACTTGGACACCCTGCCGTAAGCCACTGTTCGGGGCCTAGTCCCCGGCACGTCCGTGTTCGAACCCGTCGAATAATGGACTGTGAACAAAGTCGACGTCGCCAAAAGCCACCATCCTCATGCTGCCCACCAGAGGTTGGGTTCCCGGCTTTATCAAGCACCCCGCCACTAGAGCGCCCTACAACCGAGAACCATACGTTCCAGTCCGACTGGAGGACGACAGTCGACGCGAAGGCAATCGGCTGGACCGACCAGCAGGTGCACCTAGATTGGCAAGACGCCGACTTCGAAATGCACACCCAGATGGGTGCCGGCCGCGAACATGGAGCGAATCCGCCGGGAAAAATCGGATTGGCGGGCCCCTACGACATGACCGCATGATGTCTGCAATCGACGAGTCTTCTGCAGCCAGACTAATTGCTGAGACAGCGATTCGGTCCGCTAAAAAGCAGCACTGAAGTCTCGGTGCTGCGCTCCCGGCGGACCACCCTTAATCTGGCATGGAAACTGGCTCCCATCTCATGAGGGAATCCTCGAGATGCAAGAATGGCTGGCTGCACTCCGAGACTGAACCGCCGCTCGCCGCCGACTCCTGGCGCAGGGCTCCCGCCCGCCTGGCGGCGCGCCGCTGAGAGGCAGCAGCACACAGTAACAGCGGGCTAACAGTTGTCGACTTTCGTGGAAACGCACCCTCTCGCTCAGCGTTTCTGCCCCTGCGGCTGATAACGTTTAACCCACGCCCTTGAGCCGACGCTTCGCCTTTGCTGACCGGAGGTTGCGGCTCTCTTGACCCGGCCCGTTCGTGCCCTATTGTCCGGAGCATTTCATGCCCAGCTTCCGCAGCCCCGCAGCCTTTTCCAAACGAAACCAGCGAGCCACTGCTCGTTTGGCCAGCGCAACCGCCGTCGTGATGGCGGTGGGCCTCCTGATGGCCCCCGGTGCATCCGCACAGGACGTGCAGCAGCCAGCGCCGGACTCGCAAGCGTCGACACCCGACGGTGCCCTGCTGCAGGCACCCGCTGCCACCGGTCTGGGAACAGCACAGCCTTCGCCCTCAGATCCGGCGTCCGGCGACTCGTTTGGCAATGAGTCCCAGATCGACGACGAAACCGGACTGACGCCGGGCCTCGAACAGCCTTCTGAGGGCACACCACCTTCCTCCCCCGCCGTCGCCACGGAAAAAGCCACGCTCCAGCCATCCCCCGAAGCCGGCGACACGACCCCGACGGAAGACGAACCGGAATCCGTCGAGGTGCCGGTCGAGGAGCTCAGCCAGGAGCAACTCCTTGAACTCCTGAAGACCCTACAGGGCGAACACGGCGCCGACATGGGCCAAGGCCTCCAGCAGCGCCGGGAACGTGAGCGGGAACTGGAACAGCCGGAAGTGCTGGCAGAACTCGACGCCCAACTGGAAGTCCTCGACATCGAACGCACCAGTGTTGCGGCACCCGCGGCGCTCCCGTCGTTCAGCCGCACCAGATGGAAGCCCAGCGGCGTCCAAGGCATGGACGTCAGCAGCCACCAGCCCAACGTCAACTGGAAAACCGAGTGGAACTACGGCGCCAGGTTCGCTTACGTGAAGTCGACCGAGGCCTTGTCGTACAAAAACCCCTTGTTCCCGTCGCAGTACTCCGGCTCCTATAACGTCGGCATGATCCGGGGCGCGTACCACTTCGCCATCCCCAACGTCTCGTCGGGCAAGGCGCAGGCGGACTACATGGTGAACAACGGCGGCGGCTGGTCCGCCGATGGAAAGACACTGCCGCCCCTGCTGGACATCGAGTACAACCCCTATCCGGAACTGGGCAACACCTGCTACAGCATGTCCCCGACGGCCATGGTCAACTGGATCAAGGACTTCTCGAACACCATCAAGGCCCGCACCGGCCGCCTCCCGGCCATCTACACCACCGCGGACTGGTGGAACAAGTGCACCGGCAACAGCACGGCCTTCAAGAACCACCCGCTGCACGTCGCGCACTACACCACCGGCACCCCCTGGCTGCCGGCCGGCTGGACTTCCTACGACATTTGGCAGTACAGCTCGACGGGCCCGTACTCGGGCGACTCGAATGTGTGGCGGGGTTCCTACACCGAACTGCAAAACTTCGCCCGCAACCGGACCATCACGTGGGATCGCACCCAGCGCTACGCCGCACCGGGCGACTTGAACCGGGACGGCAACGGCGACCTGCTTTCCCGACGGACGGACGGCTCACTCTGGTTCTACCCCGGCAACGGTTCGGGCGGCTACAAGTCGCCGTCCCGAATCGGCGACGGCTGGCAAATCTACAACCTCCTAATCGGGACCGGGGACTATAACGGGGACAAGTTGAACGACCTGCTGGCCCGGCAGACCGACGGGTCGCTGTGGCTGTACAAGGGCAAGGGTAACGGCGACTTCCAGGCAGGCGTGCGGATCGGCAGCAGCGGCTGGAACGGCTTCACCCACATCATCGGCCCCGGCGACCTCAACCGCGACGGCACCAACGACCTCCTGGCCCGGCGGTCGGACGGCACGATGTGGCTCTACGAGGCGCCCGGCAATGGGCAGCACGGTAGCCGTACCCAAGTCGCCACAGGTTGGGGCAGCCAGACCAAGCTGACCGCGCCCCGTGACTTCACCGGCGACGGGCGCGTTGACGTCCTGGCAACTAAGGCAGACGGAACCCTGTGGTTGCACGCAGCAACCGGCAATACCGGCATGAGCACCTTCGCGGCTCCCCGCAAGATCGGGTACGGATGGGCGGGTTTCGCCGAAATCCTCGGGGCTTGGGACAATGACCGGGACAAGAAGCACGATGTGATCGCCATCCGCCCCGACGGAGCGCTGACCTTCTACAAAGGCACCCAGATGGTAGATTCCGAGGGCTACATCCCTAGGACGCTTGTCAGCAGCATCTGGAAGCCATTTGAAATGGTGGTGACACCGGGCGACTTCACCGGCGACGGGCGCAGCGACCTCATTGGTCGGAAGCCAGACGGTACTCTCTGGCTGCTGCGGGGCACCGGCAAGGGAGACTACGGCGCTCCGGAACGCATCGGGCACGGCTGGCACATCTACAGCTCCGTCCTCGGAGTCGGCGACTACAACGGGGACGGGAAGAACGACCTCGTGGCTCGTCAGACGAACGGGACCCTGTGGTTCTACGCCGGCACTGGCACCGTCGGCGGTTCCAACGAAGGCTATAAGCGCAGGGTGAACATCGGGACCAGCGGATGGAACCAGTTCGAGGTACTGGTAGGCACGGGCGACGTCAACCGCGACGGCAGGAACGATCTGCTCGGCGTCCGCTCTGACGGCTCAGCTTGGCTGTACGCCGGCCCGGGCAACGGCCAGCACGGCTCCCGCACACGTATCGACACGGGCTGGCATTACTCGCAGATCGTCGGCGTCGGCGACTACGACGGCAACGGTACGGAGGACGTGGTGGCAAGCAAGTCCGATGGCTCCCTTTGGCTGCGCCAAGGACGCGCGGCCAAGACCGCTTCGGGCGCGTGGTTTAACGCGGAAAGGAAAATCGGCATCGGCGGCTGGCAGCAGTACCGGCAAATCCTGGGGCCGGGCGACAGCACGTCCGACAACAAGGTGGACCTTCTGGCCACAACCAGCGCCGGCGCCCTGTGGCTCTACCGAGGCACCGCCATGACGGACGACGGGTATGCCAAAGGACGCAGTGTGGGAAAGATCTAAGCTGTTCAGGTAGGTCCACCCCTCCGACGTCAGGATTCACTGTTGTCCATCGCGTCCCGCCTTCAGCCTCTCGCCGCCCGGATCATCACCGAGGCCAACAGCGTGCTGACGGAACGCCGCGTGCGAACCCGGCTGGCCGACGCCAACAGGGACGCCGGTAACCGGTTCGACTGCGTCCTGTACTTCGCTGACGGCCCGGACAGCGCCTATCAGGTCAGGCAGTGGCTGGCTCCCATGGCCAAGCTGGCGGAGCGCCACCGGGTCGCGGTTCTGGTCCACCGGCCAGCCACGGCCGCCGAACTGCTTCCTGATTCCCCGCTGCCGGTGTTCCTCACCAAGGGCATCGCGGAGGTGGAGGCATTCATCGAACGCGCCGGCGCCCGGCTGGTGTTCTACGTCAATAACAACCGCGATAACTTCACGGTTCTCCGCCTGCCGGCTCAGGTGCACGTGCCCAGCAAGTCACAGGAATTCACCCAAATAAATAAATTAATCAACCACAAACAAAACGACAACATAACCTAAAAACACCCC
>NZ_JBNHGA010000012.1:0-141615 GCF_059090765.1 Arthrobacter sp. Cza30
TGGGCCGGTTGTCCGGCCCAGCGGCGGTGCCTGAGTTATCTCCCGTGCCCGAGCACGGCCGGCAGTGTTACTTGGCCGGGGTGATCAGCGCGGAAGCGCCGGCGCGGGCGGCGTCGAAGCGGGCTGCGACGTCGGCCCAGTTGACGATGTTCCAGAACGCCTTGACGTAGTCGGCCTTGACGTTGACATAGTCGAGGTAAAAGGCGTGCTCCCACATGTCCAGCATCAGCAGCGGAATGGTGCCCACCGGGATGTTGCCCTGCTGGTCGTAGAGCTGCTCGATGACCAGGTTGCCGCCCAGGGGTTCGTAGGCCAGCACGGCCCAGCCCGAGCCCTGCAGGCTCAGCGCGGCGGCGCCGAAGTGGCCGCGGAACGCGTCGAAGGAGCCGAAGTACTCATCGATGGCGGAGGCCAGCTCTCCGGTGGGCTTGTCGCCGCCTTCCGGGGAGAGGTTCTTCCAGAAGATCGAGTGGTTGGTGTGGCCGCCCAAGTGGAACGCCAGGTCCTTCGACAGCTTGGGCACGTTGCCGAATTCGCCCTTGGAACGGGCCTCGGCCAGCTGCTCCAGCGCGGTGTTCGCGCCGGCCACGTAGGTGGCGTGGTGCTTGGAGTGGTGCAGCTCCATGATCCTCGCCGAGATATGCGGCTCGAGGGCCGCGTAATCGTAGTCGAGCTGGGGCAGTTCGTACTTGCTCATGTTCTTCCTCTCGTCGGAATTACTGTGCGGAAAACTACTCAGTGCACACTTCCAGCCGGCACGGACAACGGGTGGTTGGCCCGCCAAGCTGCCAATCCTCATTCAAACATGACCGAGGCTGGCACCGTAGCGAATTTCGCCACTGACGTAGCCCCGCATCCGCAGCCCGACGGGCGGTTTGCCCCCTGAGACGACATTTTCACCTCCAGAGAGCGGGCGCGGTGGGGGTCAATCCGCGCAGTCGCAGAGCCCCGCGAAGGCACCCAGCTCCTCCAGGCCGGCGGGCCGGGCGGGCAAGTAGTCGGTCAGGGCGCGCGAGCGCACGATGACCGCCCGCCACTGTCCGCGCGAGACGGCGACGTTGTTGCGGTTCCGGTTCAGCACGAATTCCATGCCGCGCGGCGCCTCGGCCGCGGCTGACACGGCGGTGGAAACGATCACGACCGGCGCTTCCTGGCCCTGGAACTTGTCCACCGTGCCTACCCGGACCTCTGCCAGTCCTGCGCCGTCCAGCACGGAGCGGATCAGCTGGACCTGGGCGTTGTAGGGTGCCACCACGAGGATGTCCGTTCCGGCCAGGGGGCGCGGCCGGGCCGTGCCGTCCGCGCGCCAGGGCAGGCCCAGATGCCGGCGGACCTGGGCCAGTACCTCGGTGGCTTCTTCGGGCGACGAGGTCGCGTTGCCGTGGTGGTTCACGTACACGCATTCCACTCCGGGCGGGGCTCCTTCCAGCTGCCGCAGCGCGGCGGCCGGCGCCGACTTGAGCCGCCCCTCGTAGGCCAGGA
Source organism: Arthrobacter sp. Cza30 (assembly GCF_059090765.1). Classification (NCBI taxonomy): domain Bacteria; kingdom Bacillati; phylum Actinomycetota; class Actinomycetes; order Micrococcales; family Micrococcaceae; genus Arthrobacter; species Arthrobacter sp. Cza30. The sequence continues at coordinate 1,483 of NZ_JBNHGA010000012.1, forward strand.
CGGAGACGGCCCGACACAGGTCCGGGTGCATGCGCCAGCTCAGGGCGAGGAAATAGCCCAGCTCCGGCGGCAGCGTGGCATGGCCGTCAGAGAGCCATCCGAGCGCCGACACGTCGACCGGTTCCGGATGCGTTCCCTGGGTGACCTGGGGCAGCTGCTGCGGATCACCCAGCAGCAGCAGGCGCCTGGCGGCCCGGGAGACGGCCAGCGTGTTGGCCAGCGAGAACTGGCCGGCTTCGTCGATGACCAGCAGATCCAACGACTTCGGCGGCACAGCAGACCCCGTCATGGTCCATGCCGTGCCGCCAATCAACGCGCCCCCCGGGGAAGCGAGCAACCGGGCCACATCGTCCGTACTCCGGTTGGGCCACGGCAGGTCATGGTCGCCGTTGGGTTTCTTGGCAACGACTTCCGGCGGCACGCCGGCCTTCTCGATGGCGGCGCGCAGCATGTTGTCCACCACGGCGTGCGACTGGCCGACGACTCCGACCTTCCAGCCCCGGGCCACCAACCGGGCGACGGCGTGCGAACCGACGTAGGTCTTGCCGGTACCCGGCGGTCCCTGGACCGCCAGGTAGGAATCGTCCAGGTCTGCGACGGCGGCGGTGATGGCGTCGACATAGCCGTCCGGGTGGTCCTGGACCTCGGGCAGCCGCGCCAGCGTTGCCAGTCGCGGCGGGCGCCGGCGCAGCAGGTCCAGCGCCGGGTCGGCCGGGAAGCCGGGCAGTGTGCCGGCAACCGCGGCGGCGAGGCCTGCGAGGAATTGCCGGATGGAGGTGGTGGGCAGCGGCTGGTCGGGTGTGAGCGCCACCGGCGGCTCGTTGTACTCGTCGGCACCGCGGGGCAGCCGCTCCTTTACCAGGAGCGTGTCCTTCTCCCCGTCGGCCCCCAGTTCAAGCACTTCGGCGCCGAACCAGTACGCGCGGTGATTGACGCCGTCGTTCTGGTCGCAGAGGAACGCCGGGAAGGGCTGGTCGTAGAGCCGGCAGAGCAGGCTGCCTTCCTTGATGGTGGATCCGGGTGCCAGTCTGCCGGTGAGCCGCAGCACGCGGACCGGGTTGCTGCGCGGCGTCGGCTTCTCCCACTCGGAAACGACGCGCGCGGCATCCACGGTGAAGACGTCGCGGGTATCCGCCCAGTCCTCGACCGGGGCATCGAGCCGGTCGAAATGCGCCCACCAGTACTGCTTCGCTTCCCGCCGGTGGTAGCCGACCGATGCCGCGACCATGGCGACGGCCTGTTCGTCGGCGGACAGCGTTTCGTTGCGGCGGGCGGCCCTGTCGGCGGCAGCCTCGACGTAGTCTTGCAGCCGCCGCTCCTCCGGCGGCAACGGCTCGTCGTCGGCGGCCGACGTCCCGTTCGCGGCGGAGGCAGCGGCCGCCGCGGGGGCGGCCCTGTGCCCCGGCACGACTCCGCGCTCGGCCGCCAACCGCAGGAGCCAATTGCGCAGTTCCAGCGTGGAGAGGCAGTCGTATTCGTTGTAGTCGGCAATGCTTTTCAGGACCGTGTCTGCCTCGGCGTCGTTGCCGGCGTCCCGGGCCGCACAGTAGCGGGCGTATGCGACTACGGAGGCTCCGGCGTCCTTGACGTCGCCGGACCGCAGGTTGTCTCCCATGTACAAGGGCTCGAGCTTCTTGATGCTGTAGGAGTTTTCCGAGATCCGCAGGCTGTGCCGGACCGTGTCGTAGAGGTCCACCAGGATGCCCTCGCGCAGCAGGTCATCGACGGTTTCCTCACCCACCAGGTGCTGCAGCGACAGCCGGCGCAATGCGGCCTTCTCGTAGTTGGCGTAGTGGTAAATGTGCATCCCCGGATACCGGCGCCGCCGATCGGCGACGTACTTCAGGAAGTCCGCCAGCGCCTGCCGTTCGCCGGCGCGGCTGTGTGCCCAGAAGGGCTTGAAGGGCGGGGCCGTGCCGGCAGCCGTCGGGTTTTCCACCACCCCGAAAAGGTACTCCAGGCCCCACACGCCGTCCTCGTCCTGCCACAGCGGGTCGCCCTCGAAGTCGAAGTAGATGTCGCCGGGGTCGGGCGCAGGCAGGCGGGACAGGGTGTGCTGCTCCAGCACGCGGTACGAAACCTCGTGTTCCGCGCCGTCCTTCCGGTAGGTCACCCGGCCGTCGGGCTTGGCAGAGCCGGTCTGCATCCTTGCCTGGTCTCGGAGCCGGGCCAGCGCGCCGTCAGGTGAGTCGCCGGGTGGAAGTTCAAGGGCGGCCAATTGGTCGATGGTGAAGATCCCGGCCGCGCGGAGCTTGCGCCGGCGCAGCGTGCTCATGTTTGCGACGAGCAGCAGGTCCCGGTGCAGCTCAACCTGTTCGGCGCAGTAGTTGCAGCGCCCGCAGGCGGTGACCCTTTCATTCCCCCAACGAACCGGGTCCGGCTGTTCGCGGTGTGCGGTGACAAGGTTTAGGAACCTGGTGCGGCGTTCGCGGAAGACCGGCAGCAGGTCGGTGAGGCTGTGGTTGCTGTGCCGCCGGTCGCCCAACACCAGCGTCACGTTGGGAGCTGCCGCGATGCCGGCTGCCAGGAGTTGGTCCCCGTACGCGGCCAGCTGCAGCAGCGCGGTGACCTTGGCGTGGCGGGCAAGCTTGGTGTCATAGACGGCGTAGGCGGCAGCCCCGCCGTCGTCGTGGGTCTTGACCAGGAAATCGGACCGTCCATGGAACCGGCCGTCGAAGAAGGACGCCTGGAACACCACGTCCGCGCCGGAGCGCAGCGCCGCGATCGACTCGGCGTGCTTGGCCTGCAAATCCTGCCGGGTGTAACTGCGGGTCTCGGCAATCTCCACCACGCCGGCGCCGAAGGTGTCGCGGAAGTGCTGCAAGACCCGGTGTTCGTGCAGATCGCCCAATTCCGCCGTGCGCTCGAGCATCTCGTCGCGGCCAAAATCCGCCACGAGGGAGCGCCCCAGCTTCTCGTCCAGCTTGCGCAGCAGCTGGTACTCGCACTGGGCGGCGATGACGAGGTCGCTGGCTGTATAGACCAGGTCGCAGTCAGCCCCGTCGACTTCGGAGTCGAGCAGAAACACGGTGCCTCCTCAAACAGGTGCGCAGGTGCCAACCCGGCCGGCGGCGGGTCCCCCCAACGATATCCCGCCGCCAGCCGGTGCCTGCCGGCAGTTATAGGTCTACCGTCCGGCACCGACATTTTCGCGAAAAGGGGCAGCCGCTCGGCGCCGGGGTTCCCTGTTACGCGATGTGACCGCGGTCTCCGATGGTCAGGCGGCCGGTCTGGCTATACTGCCAACAGCTTCAAGAACTGTGGCCGCCAAGCTCCGACTTGGCCACATACCAACCCCACGCTCGTTGGGTGGTTCGGATGACGAAGCGGCCTGCATCAGCCCTTGGCTACCGATGCGGGCAAGAGCACGCGAAAGGACGCGGCGCCCGGCGCCGGCTGCCATGGACATCCCTCCCTCCCCGCAACTCCAGGTCTTGAGCCTGGCCGACTACGAACAGGTTTCGGCAGCGCGCGAGGCCTTCGTGGACTTCCTGCTGGATGCCGCACGGCAGGCCCGCGGGCAGCAGCACGACATCGCCGCGGCGCAATGACCACGCGGACCGTGCCGACAGTGAAAGCCCCCGCAGCCGCGCAGGCGCCGGCCGCGCCGACACCTCGGACTCCCGCAGCCGCGCAGGCGCCGGCAGCAGCTTCCGGACCGCGGCGGGCCCGCGGGCTGCTGCTGGACACCGACGTCGTGGTCGAGCTCAGGCGCGAAAGCCCGGCCCCCGCCGTCTTCGACTTCCTGCGGCGGCGGCGCCGCTCCCGGGTTTACATCTCCGCCCTGACTCTGGGGGAGCTGCGCGCGCTGAGCACCCAGGACGCCGCGCTGACCGGGCAGGCCGACGCGTGGCTGATCGAGCTGACCGCGCGCTTTTCGGCCTTTATCCTGCCGGTGGACCAGCAGGTGGCCGAGGCCTGGGCGCCGCTGGCCATCCAGGATGTGCCGGCCGTCGAGTCGCTGATCGCCGCGACCGCCTCCAGGCACTGCCTGACCGTGGTGTCCGGCAATGCCGAGGGCTATCGGCGGCTTGCGGTCGAAGCTTGCGACCCCTGGGCGGCGGCCCGCCCTTAGGCCTGCAGCATCTGCTTCCCGAGCACACCGCAATCCCAGCACCGAGCACCGAGCACCACCCCCGAGCCGCACCCCCGAGCCGCACCCCGCGCCGCGCCCCGAGCCCCCGTAACCCACCGCACCGCCTATGCGAACGGCCACAATCGCACGTGACTTTCCCGCCGAAGGGTGCCTGGGCTGCGCCGAACGGTACCGCGAGTGGCCCCCTCGGCTATGTACCGACCGGGCGTTCAGAACGCGTGAGAAACTAGACGGGGTCCGGTGACGGGCGGCACTCTTGCCCCCTCTTTTCTGCGGACAAGCTCCATCACGGTAAGGAATACATGGCTCATGGCCACTGAGAACAATGCCCCGGGCACGCTCGATGCCGCTGCACGGGTGGATAACGACGGCGGTGCTCCCGCCAAGTGGAAGATTGTCGGTCCCGGTCTCGTTGTCGCCGCCACGGGCGTCGGCGCCGCGGACATGGTGGCCACGCTGGTGGCGGGGTCCCGCTACGGCTACGGGCTCTTCTGGGCGGTGATCGTCGGCGTCATCCTGAAAATCATCCTGGTTGAAGGTGCCGGACGCTTTACCCTGGCCACGGGCAAGACCATCTTCGAGGGCTGGCGCTCGCTGGGCCGCTGGACCACCTGGTACTTCGGTCCGTACATCATGATCTGGGGCTTCGTCTACGGTGCCACGGCAATGTCATCGGCAGCGCTGCCGTTGGCCGCGATGTTCCCGGTGCTGCCGCTGTGGGCCTGGGCCATCATGATGGGCCTGGCCGGATTTGTCATGGTCTGGTTCGGCAAGTACGCCACCTTCGAGAAGATCACCGCCTTCTTCGTCGGGCTGATGTTCGTCACCGTCGTCGGGCTGGCCGTCATCGCCGTGCCCAACATCCCGGAGATGATCGGCGGCCTCGTGCCGATGATCCCGCAGGAAGAGGGCGCGGTGTTCTACACCCTGGCGCTCGCGGGCGGCGTGGGCGGCACCATCACGCTGGCGGCCTACGGCTACTGGCTGCGCGAAAAGGGCTGGCACACGCCCAAGTGGATGCGCGTCATGCGCATCGACAACTCCGTTGCCTACATCATGACCGGCATCTTCGTCATCGCCATGCTGATCGTCGGCGCCGAGGTGGTCCGCACCGCGGGTGTTTCGCTGAGCGCCGGCGACGAAGGACTGCTGGACCTGTACGGGGTGCTCAAGGATGAGTACGGAGACGTGGTCGGCACCGGCTTCCTGGTCGGTTTCTGGGCCGCCTCCTTCTCCTCCATCATCGGCGTCTGGAACGGCGTGTCCCTGATGTTCGCCGACTTCTGGGGCAACATGCGCAAGAAGGAGTCCGGCCACCCGGACACGCGCGTGGGCGGCAAGTACTTCAAGTTCTACGTCCTCTGGCTGACGTTCCCGCCCATGCTGCTGTTCATGCTGGGCAAGCCGATCGCGCTGATCCTGCTCTACGGCGCACTGGGGTCGTTGTTCATGCCGTTCCTGGCGCTGACGCTGCTGGGCCTGCTCAACGGCAAGCGGATCCCGAAGGAATGGGCCAACCGCCTGCACACGAACATCGCGCTGGGCATCTGTGCCCTGCTGTTCGTGGTCCTCGGTGTCTACCAGTTGTGGAACTCCGTCTCGCCGCTCTTCGGCGGCTAATTTCCCGCAGGCTCCGCTGCCCCGTACCGTTTCGGTGCGGGGCAGCGCTTGTTTAAGCAACGACGACGACGGGCGCCCGGTATTGAGCGCTGGGCGGCGGTGGCGCGGTTTTGTGCGCTCGACGGCGCCGGCGCGGTTTTAGCGCGTCGACTGCCTGCGCGGTCGGGTGCCGCGCGGCATCGAGCTCGCCTACTCCCGGCCGGTCCGGCGTTTGCGGTCGTCGGCCGAATCGTCGTCGCCAATGATCGAGGCCAGGAGTTCGTCCGCCTCGCCCAGCCCACGGACTGCCTGCACAAGAATCGCCCGGGCCTCAGCTTCGGGTGAGCGATGGTGCGTATCGGCGAGGATCCGGAGTCCTTCCATGGTCCGCGCGTCCAGCTCGGGCACCGTGAGCGATTCCATGACAGCCACCTTCCCGTGGAGCATTGCGCCCCAAGTGCCGCCCATACTAGTCCCGCCCCGACGAGCTGTCAGCGGGCCGTCAGCGCAGCGGGTCGAACGGCCGGATCTCGTCGGGCACCCGGCCGGTGACAATCTGTTCGGCCAGCAGCTTGCCGGTCGCCGGACCCAGCACGATGCCCCACATCCCGTGCCCGCCGGCAACGTACACGCCGGGGGAGCGGGTGGCGCCGATGAGCGGCAGCCCGTCGGGCGTGACCGGGCGCGGCCCAACCCAGATATCCTCGAGGTGCTCCAGGTCCATGTTGGTGAACAGCGGCCGCACGGCGGCCAGGATCGCGTCGATCCGCCCGGTCTGCAGCGGTTCGTCCGGGCCGCGGAACTCCATGGTTCCGGCGATGCGCAGCCGTCCCTCGTAGGGGGTGCAGGCCACGCGGCGCGCCGGGAAGTAGATGGGGAACTCGGCCGGCTGGTCGGTGGCCACGCTGAACGAGTAACCGCGCCCGGCCTGCACCATGGTGCGAACGCCCAGCGGCTTGGCGAGATCGGGCAGCCAGGCGCCGGTAGCCAGCACCACGACGTCGGCGTGGAACGGCTCATGCGCGTAGGTCTCCACCGAAATCCCGGTGTGGCCGTGGCGCAGGGAGCGGACCTCGGCGCCGGAGATGATCTTCCCGCCGCGTGCCACCACGGATGCAGCAAGGGCCTCGACGAACGGGCCGGGCTCAAGGAACCGCTGGCCTTCCAGTTCGAACACCGTCGAGACGCCGGCGGACAGCTGCGGCACCTTGACCTGGGGGTTGTCCAGACGGCTCAGCGGGACGGACTGGCCGGCCTTCTCCACGCTGGCCAGCTCGTGCACAAAGTGGCGGCTTTCCTTCTCCTCCTCGAAACCGACGATGAAGGGTCCCTTGCGCGTCCACGATTCGACGCCGTTATCGGTCAACTCATCGAAGCTCTCCAGCGCCATCTTGTCGATCGGCGTCAGCGCAGCCATGGTCCGGTCCCAGGCCTTCTGCGTGCCGTGCAGCGCGAAGCGGGCCAGGAACTTCCACAACTGCGGGTCCAGGCGGGCGGGAATGTGCAGCGGCGCCGTCGGGTCAACCAGCGCCTTGGGCCCGTAGGTCCAGACGGTCGGGTCCGACAACGGCATGGCCATGCCAGGGGTGAGCCAGCCGGCATTGCCCCACGAGGCGCCGGCGGCGACGCCGGATCGGTCCAGAACGGTGACTTCCACGCCGCGTTCCTGCAGATGCCAGGCGGTGGCCAAGCCAACCATGCCTGCACCCACGACGACAGCGGTGCTCGGGGCGTGTGCGCGAGAGTACATCGTGTGCTCCTCGGGTCGACTCTTCTCTCGGACCCATCCTGAAGAATGTTTACCCGTTTCTCAAGCGGTTAGGAGAAGATTCTGTAAGAGTGAGGCATGCAGGCAGTAAGTTCAGAAAGTGGTGGCGATCACATGGCCGAATCGAACGATCTTCGACGCCCGTTCGGGGCTCCCGCGGGGTCGGGGCTGGACCGCATCGACCGGTTGATCGTCGAGATGCTCCAAGCCGACGCCCGCACCCCCAACAACGCCATCGCGGCGGCCGCCGGCATCGCCCCCTCGACGTGCCTGAGCCGGATCCGCTCCCTGCGCGAACGCGGCGTGATCCGCGGCTTCCACGCCGACGTGGACCCTGCGGCCGTGGGGCGCGGCCTGCAGGCGCTGATCTCCATCCGCTTGCAGGCGCACGCGCGGTCGAACCTGACCCAGTTCAAGGACTTCCTGTCAGGCCTGCCCGCGGTAGAGGGGATCTTCTTCGTGACCGGCGACCGCGACTTCCTGATCCATGTAGCCGTGGCGGACTCCAACGCACTGCGCGACCTGGTCGCGAACAACCTCAGCGTCCGCCCCGAGGTTGCCGGCACGAATACCACGGTCATCTTCGAACACGTCCGCCCGCCCGGCAGTTCGCTCGCTCCCTGATTCGCGGGGCCGGTTTTCCAGAGCACGCCCGTACCCTGCCTAGCCGGAGTGCAGCCGCGGCACCAGTTCGCGCAACTCCCCGGCTTTCCGGAGCACGCCCGCACCTTGACTGCGGAACCCCCGGAAGAGGCCCGCCTCTGCACCGCGCGCTGGCCCGGATTCAGGGCGGATTCCAGCCGCTCACCCATCCCTCGGAGCGGGCTGTGTGCACCTTTGTTGACATGTCATTCTTCGGCCGGATAGGATAGTTGAAAGCTCAAGCAATCAATCGAAGGCTGCAATGTCCTGGTTTAAGAATCTTTTCAGCAAGTCCAGCGCCCGCCGGTCTGCCGCCAACCCCGCGGCCTCCGCTGCGGAGCCCCGCACGGATGCACCCGTCGCCCAGCCGGTCGAGGCCGCTAGCAGCGAAGCCGTCGCCGGCCTCCCCAAGATCGCCATCATCACCGGCAGCACGCGCCCGGGCCGGGTCAATGACTCCGTCGCCAACTGGGTCGCCGCCGAACTGGCCTCCCGGACGGACGCCACCTTTGAGGTCGTCGACATCGCCGACTTCAACCTGCCGCTGCTGGACGAGGCCTACCCGGCCGCGTACCAGAACTACCAGGCCGACCACACCAAGGCCTGGTCGGCCAAGATCAGCGAGTTTGACGGCTACGTCTTCGTGGCCAACGAATACAACCACACCGTCTCGTCCGCCCTGGCCAACGCGTTGTCCTACCTGAACGTCGAGTTCAACAACAAGGCTGCCGGCATCGTTTCCTACGGCTCGATGGGCGGCGTCCGCGCTGCCGAACACCTGCGCAATATGCTGGCCGAGCTGCAGGTGGCCGTGGTCCGCAACCAGGTGATGTTCTCGCTGTTCACCGACTTCGAGAACTTCTCCGAGTTCAAGCCGACCGAGCAGAATGCCGGCACGCTCGCTCCGATGATCGACCAGCTTGTGCTGTGGGCACAAGGCTTCGCCACCATCCGCACTCCGCAGGACGCCGCCGTTTAGTACCCCAAGCCCGGCCCGCCCGCCGTCTCCGTTCGGCGGGCTGTCCTGCCGCCGGCCTCCGGGCCGCCAACACCGCCCCCGCCGTTTCCCCATCCGGCGGGGGCGGTGCTGTTCTCTGGGGCCGGCACCGTTCCGTCGGCTGAACCCGCCGAAGCAGTCGGTGGACTACCCCCGCTCGGCCGCAAGGATGGTGGCCATGGAGATGACGAAACCGGGTGTGCAGGCCGCGGCCAACACCACCAAAGCGATGCGTCCGCCCAGCAGGACCCTCCGCTGCAGCAGCTCTTCCCGCCGTCCCGAGCCCGCATGCCGCCCCGGAAACCGGTCCGAGAAGAACTTCAACCTGAGGGCTGCAAGTGCCCAGCCCATGGCGATGGCGGCGACGATCCAGGCCGCGACCACCACGCTGGCGCCGCCCAGCGGGACCAGTAGGAGCAGCAGCGGAAGATACCACTGCAGGTCCTTGGCCGTCCGAAGCAGCGGGACGCGACGGGACAGCCAAGCCGTGGCCACCGCGACGAGCATGCCGTGGGCAATGGCCAGCGCGGAGAAGGCCGCGATCGAGAGCCAGCCAGGGCCAACCACCTCAAAGTCCCGGCTGTCCGGCTGCAACGGCCCAAGCACTGTGCCGAGTACTAATAACAACAACAGCCCGAAGGCAGCTCCACCGGCCGGGCCCGCCGGCAACCACCGCCGCACCAGGCCGTAAAGGAGTGCCGTTCCGCAACCGATGGCCACGCCGAACAGGACGAAGCCCCCGGTCCCCTCCAGGCTGATCTCCCCGATGGTCTGGTTGTTATCGGTCAGCCTTCCGTCGTCTTCCGGCGACGTCACCGCCAACAGGCGCATGATCAACCGGCCGCCGGCGCCCGCCATGCACAGCCCGGCCACCCCGCCTGCAACCAGCAGCACTGTCGCCCACCACAGCACCTTGCGCGCAACGTGCGCCAGGAGTGCACCGCCGCCGCTGGGCAGGGCACGGCCGCGGCGCAGAAGTGCTACGTCGCCGTTCCCGGGGGTGCCGCCGTCGAGGACGAGCGCACGGTCGCGGTCTCCGTGGGTGTTGCCGTCGAGTACGAGCGCACCGTCGTCGTTCCCGTGGGTGTCGCCGTCCAGTACGAGCACACCGTCGTCGTCCACGACTGCGCCGCCGTAGTGCACGAGGGCTCCCTCGTCGTTCCCGTGACCGCCGCCGTCTAGGACGAAGGCTCCGTCGTCGTTCCCGTGGGTGCCGGCGTCGAACACGAGGGCGCCGTCGTCGTTCGTGTCAGTGCCACGGTCGAGGACAGGGGCGCCGTCGGCCCGACGCAGGTCCTCGTCACGGCCCGGCGGAGGCTGGAACCGCTCCCCGCCCCGGAAGGCCACCGCGGCCAGCCCGGCGGTCACCAGCACGCCGCACAGGATCATGAGTATCACGGAGCCAGTATCCGATGGCCCCGGAAGTCAGCGAACCCCAGTCATGTCGACTGGGGTCCGCAGCGAACCGTCCGCCGAAAACCCGGCGGGGCGGTTTCGGTTAGCGTGCCTCGCGCGCCTCGTCCCGGTGGCGCACCATGTAGGCGATGGCCAGGGCCAGCATCACGGCGCCCAGGACGAAGTTGAGCCAGGTGGTGGCTGCATTGGTGGACAGGAAGTTGGCCGCTGATTCGCCGGGGCCGACGATCAGGCCGTACAGCCACATCGCCAGGTACAGGATGCCCGCTCCCATGAGGAAGTCCCGGGCACCACTGGTGGTGCGGCTCATGATGTAGCCCACCACGCCTACCACCAGGTAGACGATGTTGAGCAGCATGGACACTTGGAACGCGTTGATCAGCATGGCGCCGGAGCCGCTGGCGAAAGCCATTTCTCCGTACTCCATGGTGATGCCGGGAATGAAGCCCAGCACACCGATCACAAAGAGAACAATTCCCGAAGTCATCGCGGCATTACGCACATTTCCGCGCGAGACGTGTGCGTGATGGGCATGCGGTGATGCGGTAGTCATTTCTCCTCCCAGACAATGAGTTTGAAACTTCGTCGAGTAACAACCCGGCTGTTGGTAGGGGCGCATCTGACGTCAGAACCAGCGCTTTCAGTTTACGTCCGTTGGCCCGCTGTGGCGGGAAAAAATGACGACGGCGGTGGGCCCGCCAGTCTGTCGTCGCGGCTTCTCGGGTGGTCCGGAACCGGGGCCGGTTTAGGCCTCGAGCAGCCTTTTGAGCGTGTGCAGGTCCCGGTCCACGGCCGCGGCATCGGCTTCGAACGCCGCCTCGTCCATGCCGTCACGGCGGTACAGGGTGAACACGACCTCCGCGCCGTCGCCGTTGCCGAGCACGCGCAGCGGGTTGTAAACAGATTCGCCCGACGGCAACGTCACGTAGTGGTCCAGCACGCCGAACTCATTGCGTTCGGTAAACGTGACCCGCACCGGCCCATCGTCGGTCTCGGCGACCCAGGCGTCGTCGACCACACCGATGGAGGAGCTGAGCCCGGCGGCCCACTGCGGCATGTTCTCGGGTTTGGCGGCGAACTCGTAGACCTCTCCAGCGGGGCGGTTGATGGCGATGCTGATGTGCCGCGATGCAAACGTCATGTGGCCAGTCTTCAGGTTCGCTTCGACGCGGGCAAGACCCGGGGAGGCGGCGGCACCGCCGGGAGGAACCGCGGGCTCGCGATGCCGTCGGGAGGGTCCGTGATTGGCGCGCGGCGGCGCGCGGCGGCGCGCGGGGCGCGCTGCCGCGGGTTCGAGCCGGAAAGCGGCTGCATGACAGACTTGGACCATGGCATCCATTACCGGCAACGGCGACGATCTCCAGGAGAAGGCAGCCCACATCGGCATGCGCCTCGAAGACCGCTGGCAGGCGGTCCGGGAACGGCGGGCACGGCAGCGCGGCGACGTGGCCACCGTCATGCCGTTCACCGGCTACGGTACCGACGGCTGGGTCCGCGTGCTGGCCCGGGTCGTGATGGCGCGGCCCGGGGCCTTCGACAACGGCCGCATGCCCTCGAAGCTCGTGGCCGACGGCATCCGCGGCTGGCGCAATTTCATCAGCCCGCCCGTGGCCAACGCGCGGGTGGCGATCCACGCCGACGGCATCGAGCACCAGGTGGTGGCCGACCGGGGCGGCGTGGTGGACGCCAAGGTTTCGGTGAGCCTGGCTCCGGGCTGGCACACCGTCACGCTGCGGTGCGAGGACTCGGAACCGGTGGAAGCCGCGGTCTACGTGGTGCCGCCGGACACCCGTTTCGGCGTGGTGTCCGACGTCGATGACACGGTCATGGTCACGGCGCTGCCCCGCCCGATGCTCGCGGCCTGGAACACCTTCGTGCTGGATGAACATGCGCGTAACGCGACGCCGGGCATGGCGGTGATGCTGGAGCGGGTTACGCGCGAGCACCCGGGGAGCCCGGTCTTGTATCTATCCACCGGTGCCTGGAACGTTGCCCAGACGTTGGCGCGGTTCCTGTCCCGGAACATGTATCCGGACGGTGCGCTGCTGCTCACCGACTGGGGGCCGACGAAGGACCGCTGGTTCCGCAGCGGTCAGATGCACAAGGTGGACCAGCTGCGGCGGCTGGCCGAAGAATTCCCGAAGATCAAGTGGCTGCTGATTGGCGACGACGGCCAGCACGACGAAGCCATCTACGCCGGCTTTGCGCTGCGTTATCCCGAGCACGTGGCGGCCATCGCCATCCGCCAGCTGTCGGTCAGCGAAGCCGTACTGGCCGGCGGCCGTTCACAGGACGGCCCGGTCGGACCCGCGCGCAGCATCCCGTGGATCTACGCCTCCGACGGGAAAGGCCTGGCGAACCAGCTTCAGCAGCTGGGAATCCTCTAACGAAGGCGGCGCCCCACTAGCTGGGGATCCTCTAACGACGGCGCCCCGCAGCTGGGAATCCTCTAACGACGGCGCCCCGCAGCTGGGAATCCTCTCACGAGGACGCCGCCCCACGGCTGGGAAACCTTTAACGACGACGGCGCCCCGCTCGTTATTGAGCGGGGCGCCGTCAAGCGGCAGTGCCCGGACGTCATACCTGCGGGCGCGGCCTGTTAAACGGTGGCCTCCACCGGGCCGAAAACGGCTTCGATCATGGCCCGCGCCGTGTCGTTGTCAGTCTTTTCGGCCAGCGCAAGCTCCGAGGACAGGATCCGCATGGCCTGTTCGAGCTGGTGCTTTTCACCGGCCGAGGAGCCGCGTTCGATGGCCCGCAGCGAGAGGTCGCGGACCACTTCGCTGACCCGGTAGATGTCGCCGCTGTTGATCTTTTCCTGGTTGGCCTTGAACCGGCGCGACCAGTTTTCCTGATCCTCCGGCACCTTCGCCTTCAGGATCGCAAAGACTTCCTTGACGCCCTTTTTGCTGATGGCCTTGCGTACGCCGACCGTTTCCGCGTTGCCCAGCGGCAGTTCGATCAGTAGGCCGTCGTGATGCGCGCGGAACTGAACGAACTTGGTCTGGCAGTCCTTGAACGGACGGGTCCGGAGATCGGTCACGGTAACAGCGCCGTGTGGGGGATAGACGAGGGTGTCGCCAACTTTAATGTTCATTGATGCCCTTTCATGCCATTATGGCAGATACTGCCACATTGGCAGCGAATACTCAAATATGGGGTATCTTGGAAGCTGCTATGCCACAGAAAACGCCGACCAGCGGCGCTTCCAGAACCGATGTGCCCGGCCCGACCACGGCTGAGCTCCCTGTCGCTGCACCCGGATTGAGGGAGCGACGGCGGCGCCAGACCCGGACGGAAATCAGCGAGGCCGCGCTGCATCTGTTCCGGGAACACGGTGTGGATGCCACCACGGTGGACGGCATTGCCCACGCCGCCGGGATTTCCCAGCGCACGTTTTTCCGGTACTTCACCAGCAAGGAAGAAGCCGCGCTGCCGGCGCATCAGGATTTTGACGCCGCGCTCGAGGCCGGGCTGCTCACGATCGATCCGGCCGGCAACCCGCGCGAAGAGCTTGAGCGCGTCTACCAAGAGGTCATGCAGGGGTATGCGGACAACGACGCCCCGGCAGCCCGCCGCATGTTGCTCGTCAACCAGCTGATCCGCAAGGAGCCCCTGCTTAAAGCGGCCATGCTTAAGCACAATGCCACCCGGACAACCGGGCTGGTGGAGGCCCTGATGGACCGGTTCGGCCGCGACGGGGTGAGCGACCTGCAGATCAGGCTGGCGTTCGAGACCTGCGCTGCAGTGGTCCGGGTTGCCTTCGAGGTTTGGGTGGCCCGGCGCGAGGCTGGCCGCAACGACAACCTGCCGGACATTTACGCGGCTGCCCTGCAGCTGTCCCACTGACCATGCGAAACACAAAAACCTCGGCCCTTACGACGACGACGCCGTGTCCGTGCCGGAGCGGCCGGCCGTACGGCGAGTGCTGCGGGCCGTTCCACCGCGGCGAGGCGGAGGCGCCGACGGCGGAAGCGCTGATGCGGTCGCGCTACACGGCGTTCGTCGCCGGGGACGCCGCCTATCTGCTGCGCACGTGGCACTCGGAAACGCGGCCCGCGCAGCTTGAGCTCGACCCCGCGCTGCACTGGACCGGACTGGAAATCCTCAAGACCGTCCGCGGCGGCGAATCCGACCGCGCGGGCACCGTGGAATTCCGCGCCGGCTACCGCGAGGGCGGCCGGGACCGCACGCAGCAGGAGAAGAGCACCTTCGTTCGCGAGGACGGCCGCTGGGTCTACCGCGACGCCATAGCCTGACTCCGGCGCAGCCCGGCCGAGACGAGCCGCTGATACCACCCGGGCCGTCCGTCAGTCGCCCGCGCGAGCGCGATCGGGCGGACGCCGTCGTTGTTCAGTCCAGGAACAGGACGGCATAGATGCCGAGCGCGCCGAGCACCACCACGCTGCCGGCAACCCAGGCGGCCGCGGCGGCGTCGGCGTGGATCCTCTCGTCGGCCACGCCGGAGACCGCCCGACGGTACCGGAGCTTCTGCGTGATGTAGATGCCGAACGCCGTGCACAACGCCACACCGACCAGGGTCCCGGTGAACCAGCCGTATTCCGGCATCCAGCGCAGGAACATGGCTGTCGCCACGATCATGGCCAGGGTGGTCCGGCTCCAGGCCAGGGACGTGCGTTCGGGCTGCAGGCCGGCGTCGTGGTGTTCCGGCTCCGGCACGGCACGGGCGCGTCGCATCAGGACGGCCGCAGGACGACGAACACCACCAGCAGCGCCGCCACCACACCGCCGCCTACCGCCAGGATCGGGGCAATTAGCGGCAGCGGCAGGGGAGTCTTGTGGCGCATGGCCCGCTCGACGTTGAGCCAGCGGAAGAACGAGCCGCCGCCGATCGCCATGGCCAGGACCAGGAGGATGATGGCGATGGTCTTGCGGATTTCCGGGACGAAGACGCCGCCGGTGAAGACCTCCACCGCGATGCCGCCGGCCAGGAGCGCCAGCGAGGTGCGGATCCACGCCAGGAAGGTACGCTCGTTGGCCAGCGTGAACCGCGGGTCGGGTTCGGTGCCGCCGCGGAGCAGTTTGTCGGCGAGTTTGCCGCGTTCCGGGCTGGGCGGGGGCGAAGAAGTAGGCACGGCTTCATGGTAACGAAGTCCGCAGCAGGCGCAGCGACGGCGACGTCACGTGGCAGGTGGTGGCGCGGCAGGACGGGCCGCGACGGCGACGTCACATGCCAGACGGCGTCAGGCCGCCGGCAGGTCCCTGTCGTCGTCGTTGTCCTGGTCCATGCGGGCCACGGTGAAGAAGCGGTTGCCCGACCCCTTGCGCGAACTCGGCACCAGGAGTTTGGAGTATTTTTCGCACCACTGGGCGGCGCCGCCGGAATCCGCGGCAGCCGCAGCGATGGCGTCAATATCGTCGGACCACCCCAGAACGCGTTCCCCCTCGAGGCAGAACTGGATGAGTCCCAACTCGGTATCTATGTGCAATTCGACGTCCACCCAAACGTCGAATCCCACAGTGTTGCTGGCTGTATCTTCTGTTTTGTATGTGTTCATCACGAGACCTGTGTTGCGCGTCACACCCTGTGGCGCCCTCCCACTATAGGGTTCACCATGCGGAATGCCAAACGGTTTCCCCAGCGTAAACGGCCGGTAAAGTAAATCGGGCGATGACTCAGACACCTTCCGCCCAGCGCCTCACCTGCAACGTGCCGATGCGTTGGGGAGACATGGATGCCTACGGGCACATCAACAACGTGGAAATCCTGCGCATCCTCGAGGAAGCACGCATCCACGCGTTCGGGCCTCCGGCCGGCACCGGCGGTCCCGGGCTCGAGGTGGACCTGCCGGTCTTCTCCGACCTGCCCGAGTCCACCCAGGCTTTGGTGGCGGAGCACCGGGTGAAGTACGTCCGGCCGCTCAGTTACCGCAACATCCCGGCACACGTGGAGGTCTGGATCAGCGCGATCAAGGGCGCCAGCCTGACCATCGCCTACCGAATCATGGACCCGGTAACCGCCGAGCAATGCGTGCTGGCCGAAACCACGCTCGCGTTCTTCCACACGGACACAGGCCGACTGCTGCGCCTGAATGAGCGCCAGCGATCGATCCTGGAACCCTACCTGGGGGAGTCCAACTTCGGCTGAGACGACGACGGCGATGGGCCGCCGTCGTGCCTAGCCCTCCCAGCCGAGGTTGCGGGCGATCCGCTCCAGCACGTCGAGGGTGGCTGTGTACTCTTCCTCGCTGATGCCGTCCGCCATACGGGCGCGCGTGCGATCGACCACCTCGCCGAGTGAGGCCAGGCTGGCCCGCCCGGTGTCGGTCAGCGCATAGTGGCCGTTCTCGGCGCTGACCCAGCCGCTTTCCACAAGCTCTTCGACCGGTTCCTGGGGGCCTTCGCCCTCTTCCTCCGGGATGAAAGGCCCCAGGGCTTCCGCGAGTTCGCCGGCGGTGGATGGCTTGTCCGCGAGCAGGTTCATCATCTGCCACTGCCGGCGGGTGATGCCGTGTTCCTCCATGGTCTCGATGAACTGCTCGTCGAGCAGCCGGTCAACGAGCTTCAGCCAATAACCGATAGGTCGTAGAGGTGCCATGCCGCCACCCTACAAGGGTCCGCGCGGCTGATCGACTGAGATTGCCGGACACGCCGCCGCTCCGAAGGCAAAAGCACACCCCGGGGCCCGCATGGCTCGCATTCTGGGGCGCGCGGTGGGGTCCGGCGCAGACGGAGCCGCTTTCTGCCCAGAGCAGACCCTGCTGACGCCGACGGCGCCGCTTCCTACGATGGAAGCAGCCAGAAGGGAGCTCCGCCGTGCTCGAACCTCAGAAGCTTCACCGCGGTCCAG
Organism: Arthrobacter sp. Cza30; assembly: GCF_059090765.1. Taxonomy (NCBI): domain Bacteria; kingdom Bacillati; phylum Actinomycetota; class Actinomycetes; order Micrococcales; family Micrococcaceae; genus Arthrobacter; species Arthrobacter sp. Cza30. The sequence continues at coordinate 18,812 of NZ_JBNHGA010000012.1, forward strand.
GTTCAGGGCCTCCGCCTTTGCTCCGCGACGTCTATGGGGCGGTGCTGCGCAGGGAGCGCCGGCGCCAGCGGCGGACCCTCGACGACGTGGCCAGCCGGGCCGGCGTGTCCCTTCAGTACCTCTCGGAGATTGAACGCGGCCGCAAGGAGGCCTCCTCGGAGATCCTGGCGGCAGTCTGCGCGTCGCTGGGGTCGGGACTGGCCGCCTTCCTGGCAGCAGTGCACCGTGAATTGGCGGCGGCCGAAGGAAAGGCCGTGCTGCATCTTCAGTCCACGCCATCGGCCGCGCAACCCGCTGGCCGTGCACAGCAAGAACTGACCGGCGGGGAGACGCCGCCGGCCGATCCGGACTTTTCCGGCCTTGGCGGCAGCGCGCCCGCCCTTCCGCCGTTGGCACAGGGCGTGGCTTCTGGGAACCCCGCCGGCAGGGGGCGGCAGGATGCAGATTCGGCCGGCCGGCGTTCTGTCGGCTTGACCGATCGGGGCCTGCAGTATATTGACGCAGACGAGCTACGTTCTGTGGGTCCCGCCGACCGGGACCTGCAGCTTGTAGCCCCCGCCGACCTGCTTTCCGGAGTCCTCGCCGACCGGGGCCTGGCGCCACATGCACCGGCGGACACGGACCGTCAACCGGACACGGGCGCTCAAGGCGGCCCGCCAGCCATGCTGAGGGCCGCCTAACGTCACACGCCGCCGTACGCTCGGCGCGGGCGGGTTGAGGTGGTATCCGTGCGCTGTGCACAGGGGGCACGCGGCCGGACGCGTTCCGACAACGAAACCGCGGCCGCTGCTGTCGCAATTTCCCCGGCACCGCGGGCGGTGTCGCACCAACGGCTGCAGCCGGGGACGGCAAAACGGGCAGGTGCAGCCTTTCGGATGCGCCTGCCCGTTTCAGTGTTCGCCCATTCGGGCGCCCGCTCGATCCGGGGGTTGCCCGTTTCGGTGTCCGCCCGTTCCGGCGTTGCCCGGCGAGGTTCCGCCGGGCAACCTCAGAACTTAGGCCAGGGGAGCCAGCTTCGTCTTGCCGAAGACGGCGCGGTCCACGGAGATCCGGCCGGGGCCAACCAGGGCCAGCGCCAGCGCTGCGGCGCCGAGCAGCAGCACCAGTTCGTAGCCGCCGCCGTCCACGAAGACGCCGGCGGGGGCGTGGACGAGCACCAGGGCGCCGAGCATGTCCAGCGTCAACAGGGCAGCCACGAGCCGCGTCAGCAGGCCGAGGATCAGGGCGATGCCGCCGGCGAGCTCCAGGCCGGCCACGATCGGTGCGGCGATATCGGCAGCCGGGATGCCCATCTGGCCGAAGGCGGCCTGGGTGCCGGCGATGGTCCATTCGTTGAACTTCTGCCAGCCGTGGGCGACGAAGAGGAAGCCCAGGACGACGCGAAGAACTGTGCGTGCAGTGGTGGTCAAAGCGGAATTAGTCATGATGTTTTCACCGTTTCAATGGTCAGAGGATCGGCCGTCTGGAACGAGCGATAAGCATCAATAACTTGACGCTTCAATCAAATATTGACAGCAATTAGGTTGAAGTGTCAACTTTCGGGTCTTGGCTGACCGTACGAGGCGGGCAAAACCCTATGACCCGGCTGGCCGGACCGCACGGGCTGTCCGTCCCGAACCCAAGACGCCAGAGAGCATGCCCTCTTAAGCTCAGGCGCGGCGGACCGGTTGGCGCAGGATTGTCTTGAGCTTGGCCGGTTGGGTCTTGCGCGGGTCGCCGAGATAAATCTCGTGGTGGTGCCCGTTCGGTTCCAAGTCGTTGGCCGGTAGGAATTCATCCCTCAGGCGGGCCAAGATCGGTCCTTCGTCGTCGTACGCACCCACGTGCATGACCTGGACGCTTAGCCCTTCGTCCAGCGATCCGTGCCGGAGCGATTCCACCGCGGGAAGATCCTTTGTGGTTGCCGCCTGCCGCATCGCGTCTTCGATGTGCTCCGGCTCCAGCCAGTCAGGCTGGCGAATCATCATCGTCCACGACCACTCGTCCTTGGCCCGCCGGGTGAAGGCGGTCATGTCCTCCGCCCACCAGAGACCTTCCAGCGGACCGACGACATAGTCGCGCCCGAGTTGCTTCTTGCTGGCAAACTTCAGCGTGTAGGACACTGCGTACAAGGCCTCGACCGCCTGCCCGTACGCGGCTGCCGTGTTCGGATCGCCGTGGCCGTCCGCCTGCAGGAACTGCATGGGCGGTACGGTAACCAGCTGGAAGTCCTTGCCCGGGGCGTACAGCTCCTTTTGGTCCTTCTTGAAATCCAGCTTGTCCATGCAGCTTTCCGGTGGTGGGCAGTGGGCAGTGTGGTTCAGTTATATCGCCTAGTCACGGATGAAACGAGGAACATGCTGCAGCAATTCGCCGCCGAATGGTGGACCAGGATCGCCGCCGGGTTCATGCGCGGTGAACCACTCCAAGCCGGAGTGCCGGAACTGGCGGCCATCCTGGCCGCGGCGCTGCTGTTGTCGGTGCCCCGAGCAAGTTGGCGGTATTTCGGGTTGTTCGTCACAGCGATCCATGAGCTTGGACACGCGTTCGCGGCGCTGGCCACGGGGCGGCTGGTGCGCGGAATCCACTTGCGGTTCGACCAATCCGGCGCCATGATCAGTCGCGGGGCGGGCCGGGCAGCAGCGGCCTGGACCGGTTTCTGGGGATACCCGGTGCCCGCGCTGGTCGGGGCAGCGCTGGTGTGGGCCGCCTTCGGCGGCTGGTCCGGTGCCGCCCTGTCCGTCAGCGCGCTGCTGCTGCTGGCAACGCTCCTGTTCATCCGAAACCTCGAGGGCGTCGTCATCGCCGTGGGGTTGGCGGTGAGCGCTCAGCTGCTGGTGTGGTTCGCGCCGGTGGAGTGGCTCGGGCACCTGACGCTCGCCATCGGCGTCGGGCTTCTGGTGGGGGCCGTGCGGGACTGGCTGAATCTGGTGAGCGTGCACACCCGGCGCCGGCACCAGCTGGCCAATTCCGACGCATTCATCATGGCGCGCCGGACCGGTGTCCCGGCCGCGCTCTGGCTGGCCGGGTTCGCGGTGGTCATCCTGCTTTGCTGGGCGGCTGCCGTGGCGACCGCGGCCGCTGTCGTCCCGCTGGCGGTTCTGTAACGGAGTCCCGGCCCCCTCGGTCTTCTGGAGTGGCCCTGCTCACAACAATGTCATTCGCCTTGGGGGCCCGCTGGAACCGCGCCGGTGCACGGGAATTATCGCCGTGTGTGAGACGTTGTTGACCGATGTTGAAATCTGTGGAACAGCAGCTATGATGGGCGCTCGCAGATAGGTCAAAACAACGAGAACTTCAGGAGTTTTAAACCCCGATGGCAACCGATTACGACGCACCGCGCAACAAGGACGACGACAACAATAATGAGTCGCTCGAAGCCCTTCAGGCTCAGCGCTCCGGTGGTGCGAAGACCGCGCTGATCGACGTCGAAGACTCGGACACCGCCGAGGGCATCGATCTGCCCGGTGCCGACCTCTCCGGTGAAGAACTGGTGGTTCAGGTTGTTCCTCCCCGTGAGGACGAATTCACCTGTGGCTCCTGCTTCCTCGTCCGTCACCGCAGCCAAGTAGCCCGCGAAAAGAACGGCGAGAAGTACTGCCGCGACTGCGAAGGCTAAATCCCCAATCTTCCGAACCCCGCGCTGGGACCAGCGCGGGGTTCTGTGGTTAAATCACACGCTTCGGACGGCCTCGCGGATCGGCGTGCCGCCGTTGATGAACTCGATCACCTTGCCTGCCGTGGCAGGAACGGCCAGCACTTCGGCCGCCACCATTGCAACGTCTTCGCGGCTCACTTCACCGCCAGGAGTACCCGGTCCGGCTTGGATCTTCCCGGTCGCGGGCTGCAGCGTCAACGAGCTCGGCCCCAGGATTGTCCAGTCCAGTGATGTGGACTTCAAGTAGTCGTCCGCGGCGGCCTTGGCATCGGCGTAGGGGAAGAACGCGTTGTCCTCCGGCACGCCGTGGTTCTTGCCGGCGCCCAGATAAGACACCATGATGTAGCGCTGCACCCCGGCCGCCACGGCCGCGTCCATCGACCGGATGGCTGCGTCCCGGTCCACTGCATAGGTCCGGGCTGGATTGCCTCCACCAGCGCCGGCCGACCAGACGACGGCGTCGTGGCCGCGCAGCTGGTCTGCCAGGTCGTCGGTGGTCGTCTTCTCGACGTCGGCGATCACCGGCACCGCACCGGTTTCCCGGACATCGGCGACGTGGTCCGGATTGCGGATGATGGAGCTGACTTCGTGGCCCTGCGCGGTGAGGATGCGGGACAGGTGCAGCGCGACCTTGCCGTGGCCTCCGAAAATGGCAATGCGTGACATGGGGTTCCTTTCGGTGTGGTCCAACCCAATCTAGGCGCGGAGTCAGGTGGCGGCGAATGGTCGGCTCTTTAACGGCGGCGCGGCCGTAACCGGCGCCAGGCGCGCTCATTCTGCGCTGGCTCCGCGTTGACGCCTGCCCGGTGGGCTGGTCCGCTGGTTAGGCCCGCCGCGAGCCCGGCCCTCAGATTCCGCCGTCTTAGCCGTCGCTGCCGGTGAGATGGATCCCGGCTTCCGGCGTGGCCACCCGGAAACTGAAGGACTGCTCGATGTACAGGTACACGAACTCTTCGTCGTGCCGGTCATAGCCCACCGAGAGGTCTTGGCCGGATTCGAACAGGAAATCTCCGCCGCGCAGGCTCATGACGATCGCCCCGCGGACTCCCGGCGCCCAGACAATCGGACCGCCCAGCAACTTGCGCAGGTGCTCGGACAGCAGGTAGCCGCCGCGCTCGGTCGCCTCCACCACGGCCGTGTAGTGCCCGGGGCCGAGTGCCAGGCCGAACGGACCTCCGATGCCGGCCTGGAGCAGCGCTGATACGGCCTTGGCAATACGCTTGGGGTAGTCATTGAAGTCATTCACGCGCGGAACCGGCGAATGCGGGGTGGCGCTCGTGACCCCCTCAATGCCCACCTGTCTCCAGCCATGGAATACGGCCGCGTTCTCCGCAATGGCAATCTGCATCGCCGCCTCGGCCAAGTCCGTGAGGTCCACATCGGCCGCGCCCCGGTCGTGGTCAAGCAGTTCCAGCCGGGAAACCTTGAACGGTGCGCGCATCTCCACCAGGGGCAGCACCCCGCGCCGTCGCGTCGCCACGCCGTCGGCCAGGGCCGGACCCGTGATGCTTTCGGTGCGGCCGAGGTTTGTCGCCGAGTACTCCCAGCCGAACGGACCAGCGAAATCCACCATTTTGCGGGCCCCGAGCGCAACGGTGAGCCGCTCCTTGGCCTCCCGGTCCAACAGCGCCCACCCATCGTCTGAGATGGGGGCGTGCTCGCGCAGCAGGTGATCCATGGTCATGAGAAGTCCTCCTTGAGGCTGCCGATTCCCAGGGACGAATCAGAACCGGCTCGCCTCCGGCGAGGGTACGTACGAGTTAACGCACCCGACGGAGGCCGGCCGACCGGCCCGGGCGCGGGGACTACAGTTTCGTCCGTGCCGGCAGCCGTTGCTGCCTCGGCCGCCCCGCCGTTGGCCACAATGTCGCCGTCTTGGAAGAGGGTGCCCCGGGCGATCTGCCGCCATTTAGGCTTCCTGCGGAGGAGAAACTCCAGGTCCATGCTGAAATGTTTGAACTCCTCCGCCAGGGAATCCTCCATGATGGCGACCGATTCCGGGTCCTTCTCCAGCGACATCCGTTGTTCGTACCAGCCGATGGCCTCGGCCTCCTCTGTCAGGTTTGCGCACATACGCGCAAAGGTCCGCGTCTCGGCGGAGAGCTCTGCGGCGGGTTCGTGGTACTGGTCAAAGCCCATCTGGATTCCTCCGTGAGGTTGTGCCTCTCTGCCAGCGTAGCCACGGCCCCGCCGGCTGACTACCTTTGACGGCCTGAAGGCCCGGGAGTGGGCCTGGCTACTGTATGACCGTTAGGCGTAGACATAGATCGACCGAACTGCTGCGTTCTTGTCTATTTCTGGCCGGCCAGGATCGGCCATCTTCCGGGCGCTGGGATTGCCCCATCGTGTAGGGCTTCTGCCGGTGAAATCCGCGCTAGGCCCTACTCAGTACCCACCGGAAGAATCCATGAAGAACCACAGGGACGGCCCGTCGCGGCCGGCGAGTTCACGGCGGACCGCTAGGGAACGCCCCGGTGCCGCCGACGCGTTATCGGGAACGCTACCGCGGCATAGTAAAGTTGCAGGGTGAATCGCCGATACTCCGCCTTGCTCATGCTGCCGCTCGTCGCTCTGCTTGCCACCGGCTGTGCGCAGGTCGAGCAGGCCGCCTCCGACGCCGTCGACCAGGCCGCTAATTCCGCTTCCGAGGCCGTGAGTCAGGCCGCGTCCAACTTGGCCAACGCAGCGGTCGGGGAAGCAGTCAAGCAGGTGTGTGCCCCGATTCAGGACGGCAGCATCGGTCCAAAGGAAAAGGAGATGCTCGGGGGTCTGGTTTCTGCCGCCGACGCAGCCGGCGTTCCCGCCGAGATCACCGGGCCGATGTCGCAGATCGCCGAGTCCGGCGACCAGATTCCGGCCGACGCCCTGGCCTCCATGCAGCAAGCCTGCGACAACAACGGTGCTGGGTAGTTAGGCAACCAACTGACCACTCCCAACCGCTCTTTCGCGGAATGGGAGAGCTTTTGGGTCACCGGGGGAGCTGGGTCCGGCGGCAACGCGGCTGTCAGAACGGTGGCGTTTCAGGCTGGGTCGGCCAACCGTCAAACGGACTGGAACTTTTGCCGGGCGGCGCGGTGCCTCCCGCGGCACTCTCCACCCCGATATCGAGTTCCGACTGCATCGGGACCTGCGACGTATTGGAGTGGCGCACCGGCATCCTGCGGACCGCCGCGCCAGAGTCTGATGGGCCTCCACCCGGTGAAGGGCCGCCGGGCCGACCGGGCCCTGAGCCCATGGCGGCCGGCTCCGGCAGGCGCTCGGGCAGCCGCGCGTCTTTCAACCACACGTGATTGCGGAGCGGCTTTTGAGCCGGGTCGACGCTGAGCGGCGGTAAGAACCAGACCACGCCCTGCCTCACTTCGACCCGCCAATCGCCCTGATGCAGCAAGTGGTGGTGGTGCCCGCAGACCAAGACGCCATTATCGACAGAGGTCGGACCACCCTTTTCAAACCACTGGATGTGATGCACTTCGGTCCAGGGAGCGGGCGCAGTACAGCCGGGGAAGGCGCAACCTCCGTCCCTGGCAATGATTGCCAGGCGCAGGTATTTCGGAAACAACCGTTGGGACTGACCAACATCCAGAATCGCACCCGTACCGGAGAGGATCACCGGGATGATGTCGGCATCGCAAGCGATCCGCCGGATTGTCTTGGCGGTCAGCGGTCCGGAGAAGATGCTGGTTCCCGGACGTCCGACCTCGGAGGCCAAGTCCTTGTAGTCGATGGTGACCAGCAGTTGCGGGCGGCGTCCGCCAGCGGCTGGCACAAGATCAGTGGTGAGAGCGATTTTGCAGGCACCAATGAGTCCGTCGAGCTGCTTCTGCTGGCGGGTACGCCCGTGCTCTACCGTCGCATCAACTAAAGCGTCCGCTCCGGCGTCCTGAGCGTCCGCGCCTGTCTCGTCGTCGTTCTCGGAAGCGCCGTTCAGCCGGGAGGCCATGTTTGGTGCGTCAACCGCGTCAAATCCTACTGCCCCGGCCGTGGCCGTTCCTTCCCTCAAGCGAGGGTTGGTGGCGGTGTTGTAGACGGTTGCAAGAACCTCGTTCTGCTCGTCGGTGGCGTTGATTTCGTAGCAGTGCAGGCCATTGCGCCGCCCGCGATAGAACAGGCCCTGGCGTGCTTTGAGCTCGGCTGGCCCGAGGTCGGCGCCGGTTGGGTTGAGGCCGCCTTCCCAATGCCGGATCAGCAGCCTTAGTGAGTCGGTGTCGTAATCCGAGGCATGCTGAACCAGTGCCTCTTCCATCTTGCGGAGCTGCTCTGGGCCGACGGTGCGACGCAGCCCGTCGACGGCCCTCCGGATCAGAGTTGCGGCCTGACCGGAGACCATTCCATCGTCCATTGCACGGGCGAGCACCGGCAGCCTGGGCGGCACGGCAGGCTTACCCGGCGGCGTCGGGCGGACTTCGGTGGCTTCGGCGAGCTGGAAGCGTCGCGCAGCCTCCTGCCGGGGGATGCCCAGCTTCGCCCGCAGATAGTCTTCGTTCGTTTTGTAGGCGCCGCGCATAGGATTTTTCGGTTCCTCGGGGTCATGCGGCTTGTCCGTTTCTCCAACGGCGGCGATGTTTTGCGCTTTGATGATGCCCGCCAGAATCAGCTGGGTTTGACCAACAATGTTGGCCAGCTCTTCAACCTGTGCCGCCGTCTGTGCCACCGACTTGGTACTGCGTGTCAGCCCGTCGCTCCGGAGGCGATGATTCAGTTCGCTGACCTCGGCGCGGATCCGGGCCAGCAGGACGGAATCATCCTGCCCTGCTCCCGGAGCCTCATCCAGCACCTCAATCGCCATAAATACAGCCTATGAAGCCCTCGAACAGGGTAGGAGAACCAAGGGTCGGTATGTGGATGAGCAAGCGCACGGGCTGGCTGTGGAGAAGAAGTGGAAGGGTGCTCAAGCACGGGCGTCGAAAGTCAAGCGTTCAAATCCCGCCCCAACCCCGTCGTCAGCGGGCGACCGGCGCGCCCTCCACCGAAGCCGGCTCGTCGGCGGGCTCCTCCACCGGTTTCCGGATGAAGAACGCGGCCGCCACCGCCACGATGGAGATGAGGGCGCCGGTCAGGAATGCCATCCGCACACCGCCTGCCACCGCCGTCGTCGTTGCCGCACCTCCGGCGGAAAGAGCGGCCGCCTGCATGGACATGACGGTGACGAACATGGCGGTGCCCGCCGCGCCGGCCACTTGCTGCACCGTGCCGATGACGGCGCTTCCATGCGAGTACAGCTGCCGCCGCACCGAGCCGAGACCAGCGGAGAACAGCGGCGTGAACAGCAGCGCCAGGCCCACGCTGAGCACGATGTGCGCCGCCAGCAGCGTCAGCGGGGCGGTGTTCTCGCTGACCGTGGAGAAGAACCAGAGCACGGCGCTGACCACCGTCGTCCCCGGCACCAGCAGCACCCTCGGGCCGAACTTGTCATAGAGCCGGCCAACGGCCGGGGCCAGCAGGCCCATCAACAGCCCGCCCGGCAGCAGCATCAGCCCGACCTGCAGCGGCTCGAGCCCCAGGACCTGCTGCATATATATAGGGAGCAGAATGATGGTGCCGAACAGTGCGGCCATGCTGACAGCCATCAGCCCGACGGACACGGAAAAGTTGCCGGAGCGGAACGTCCGCAGGTCCAGCAACGCCCTGTCCGAGCGCTGCAGCCGAACCTGGCGCAGCAGGAATGCCAGCAGCCCCACGCCGCCGGCCCCAAACGCAACCCACATGGCGGCACCCGTGCCCGGCCCCGCCGTCGTTGTTCCGTGCCCGGCGCCGACCTGGCTGAGGCCGTAGATCAGTCCGCCGAAGCCGATGGCGGAGAGCGCCACGGACGGCAGGTCCAGCGGCACCGGCCGGGGCTCGGTCACGTTCTGGATCCGCCGGTTGCCGACCACCAGCATGGCCAGCGCGATCGGCAGCACCAGCCAGAACATCCAGCGCCAGGACAAGGTGTTGAGGATGATGCCGGAGATGGTCGGGCCGATGGCAGGCGCCACCGATATGACAATCGAGACGTTGCCCATCGTCTTGCCGCGGTCCTCGGCCGGCACCAGGTTCATCAGCGTGGTCATCAGCAGCGGCATCATGATTGCGGTGCCCGACGCCTGAACCACGCGGGCCACCAGCAGCACCTCGAACCCCGGAGCCAGCGCGGCCAGCAGCGTTCCCGCGGAGAACAGCGCCATCGAGGCGGTGAAAACCTGGCGCGTGGTGAAACGCTGCAGGAGGAACCCGGTCACCGGGATGACCACCGCCATCGTCAGCATGAACGCCGTGGTCAGCCACTGCGCCGCGCGGGCGCTGATGTCCAGGTCGACCATTAGCTCGGTCAGCGCCACGGACATGATGGTCTCGTTCAGGATCACCACGAACGCAGAGACCAACAGGATGCCAATCACGCGGCGGTTCCGGCGCGACTCATCAGCGGTCAGCCCGCTGCCCTTGGCGGGTCCGGGCCGTGCCGAGGCTCTGTTCGTCGACATATCTTTATTCACGGGAAGATCCTCGAGTGGAAATCGTGCTGTTGCGGGCGGCCGGAAACAGCCTAAGAACGCCGGGCGCAGGCGGAGTAGTAGCTTAACCTGCCCCCGCTGACTCCTATTCCCAGCCGTCAACCTCGAATAAACAACGACGCCGGTGCTCGCCGCCGGGCGGGAACCGCCACCTGCGGGGGAGGGGGGGGAGGGGTGCGCCCAAATGTCCCGCACCGGTCCCCGTCAAGAAGACCACTCCCGTCGCATAGTAGAAGTGGAGGGAGAGTCCCGCACGCGTTAAAAGAGGAGAAGCCCCGCCGGCGCAAGGCCGACGAGGCTTCCCTGTGATCCTGGACCGGCCGTTGGGGGAATAGCCGGTCCAGGAGTCTTAGGGGTGGTTACATCGTGTAGTAACCGGTAACGGGCATGGCGTTCACGTCGTGCACCAAGGTGCCCTGGCTCGGGTTCAGGGCGCTGATCATTTTGCCGCCGCCCAGGTAGATGCCCACGTGGCCGCCGCCGTTCTGCACCACCAGGTCGCCCGGCTGCGGGTTGCTGGTCGGGGTCAGGGCGCCGCCCTGGTGCTGGCTGAGGCGGGGCAGGTCGACACCAGCCTGTGCGTAGACCCACTGGGTGAAGCCGGAGCAGTCCCAGCCGGCCGTGGAGGTGCCGCCCCAGACGTAGGGCGTTCCCTGTGCCGACATGGCGATGTCCACGATGCTCTGGTTGCCGCCGGTTGAGGCGGGCTTGATGTCGGCGCTGGCCAGCGAGACAGTCGCGGCGTCGGTCGACGCAGCCAGGGTCGTCGCGGCTCCGCCGCCACCCTGCGCTGCCTGTCCGCCGCCGGACTGGGTGCCCTGTGCGGAGCCGGTCAGCGCGATCTGGTCGCCCGGGTAAATGATGGAGTACGCGCCCAGGCCGTTGATGGCCAGCACGTCCTGCACATTTTTGCCGTACTGGGCGGCAATCGTGCCCACGGTGTCACCCGCGACCACGGTGTGCGTGGTGGCACCGGCAGCAGCACCGGCAGCCGAGCTGGTAACGGAAGCGCGCTCCACCTCGAAGCCGGCGTTGGCCGGAGCGGCAACGGTGTCCGTCGCGTTGGCAGCGCCGTAGGTCGGGACCGTGACATCGGCGGCGGCATTGGCCGGCAGGCCGGCACCCAGCATCAGGCCACCGGCGGCGGTGACGACGGCGGCGCCGCGGCCGACGGTTCCGGCGCGGGACGAGACAGCCTGGGACAGACCGGCCACGGTGGCGTTGCGGACCGGGGTGGCACGGTGGCGTGCGCGATTGTGTTTGAGCAGCAAGAAGATACCTCTCCCAATGCCTGCGAGGTAAGCTGTCGGGTTCGGGTGGGAGTCACCCGGCCGTGCGGCAGTGCGGTATGCACTCCGTACGACTTAACCCCAAGAGCCCCAAGAGGGGCCCGGAATGTGGGTCCCCCGCCTCTGCCAGATGTCTAGCGAACGAACTCGGAAAGGCTGGCAGAGCTAGGCAATACCCTCCGAGGACATCGGCGCATGATCGCCGACGTGATGAAAACACTACATAACGGTTCGGTAACTGTCCAAGCCCTGAAATTTACCTGTGCATAACCTGAAAGCCATCTTCCCGTTAGGAGCGAGCGACCCCCAGCGGCCGTTGCACAGCGTCCGTCACGGTACATCGGGCGCAACAATCGGCTGGTTACGCCTCCGGTGCGGGCCAACTTGTACGCTGGCAGAGTGGTGGACTTCACGCTTAAACAGCTGCAGTACTTTGTGGCAGTGGCCGATCATGGCTCAATCTCGGCCGCCGCGGCCGCCAGCCACATCTCACAGGCGGCCATGTCCCAAGCGCTGACAGAGCTGGAGCGGATCGTCGGCGCGCAGCTGATGGTCCGGCACCGGTCCCGCGGAATCGCCCTGACCGGCGTCGGGCAGCAGTTCCTGCGCGACGTCAGGAGCCTGGTCCGGCACGCCGACGACGTGCAGAACAGCATCATCGAGCGCCAGCAGGGATTGGTCGGCCCGCTGGCCATCGGCTGTTACAGCACCTTGTCCGCCTTCTGGGTTCCGGTGATCAGCGAACGGTTCATCAAGCCGCATCCGCGCCTCACCGTGACCATGGAGGAAGGCGAGGCCGCCGAGCTGCAGCACCGGATGCAGGAGGGCTATCTGGATGCGGTGCTGACTCACACGCGGCACCTGTTGCCCGGCGTGCAGGCCCGCACCGTCAAGGAAGGCCGGCCCTACGTCCTGCTGGCTGCGGACCACCCGCTGGCTTCCCGCAAAAGCGTCCGGCTTGCCGAGCTGGCCGAAGAGGACTTCGTCTCGCTGGACATCCCCACCGTGCGCGACAACCAGCTGGTCAATCTGCGGCTGTCCGGGCTGGATCCGAAGATCGCCTGGCGTTCGTCGAGTTTTGAGGCGGTGCGGGGCATGGTGGCGCGCGGCCTCGGCTACACCGTGCTGGTGCAGCGGCCGCCGGGCAACTACAGCTACGACGGGCTTCCCCTGGCCACGGTGGAAATCGACGGACCGGTCGGGCACAGCGACGTCTGCGTGGCCTACGCCAGCGTCACCCGGCCCAGCCTCAGGCTGCGGACATTCCTGGACTTTTGCGCCGAGGTCGGCGGCGCGGCGGCGAGCGGATGGGATGAGCCTACGACGGCGTGATCCCGTCCCGTCAGTTCGGCGAGCAAGGCGCCGGGCGGGCACACGACGGCGTGACCCCGCTCCGTCAGCGCGGCCAGACGGGCGGGCCGCGACGGCGGCCGCTGCCCCGGACAACGGCCGCCGTCGCGGTTAACGCATGGCTGGAGGAACTACATGTTCTCCGCGGTAAGGTCCTGGTCCTTTCCTTCCTTGATCGCCAGGATGCACAGCCCAGCGAGAACGAATGCGCCGGCGCAGACCGTCGCCACCAGCCACAGCTCGCCGCCGGCCGCCAGCACCAGGCCGCTGGCGATCATGGGGGTGAAACCTGCGCCCAGCGTCGAGGAGAGCTGGTAGACCAGCGAGGCGCCGGTGTAGCGCATCCGGGTCGGGAACAGCTCTGCGGTAAACGCCCCGAACGGGCCGAAGATCGTGCCCTGGATGACGCCGTTGGCCAGGAACAGCCCGATCGCGAACAGCCACAGCGTCCCCAGCTCCAGCATCCACATGATGGGGAAGGCCAGTACCGCGCCGGCGGCGATGCCGATCAGCATCACGGGCCGGCGGCCGAGCTTGTCGCTGTGCCGGGCCGCAAACCAGATGGCGACGACGGTCAGCGCCGCGCCCAACGCTTTGACGTTCAGGACGCTCGTCCGGTCCAGGCCGACCTCGTCCACCACATAGGAGATGGCCCAGACGGTCATCAGGCCCTGGACGGTGTAGGAGCTCATCCCCACCAGCGTGCCCATGATCACGTTCTTCGGGTACTTCGTCAGCACCTCGAGAATCGGGATCTTCTTCTCCTCGGCCTTGTCCTCCAGTGCCAGGAACAGCGGGGACTCGGCGACCTTGAGGCGGACGATCAGGCCGATGCCCACCAGGACGATGCTGATCAGGAACGGCAGCCGCCAGCCCCAGGTCAGGAACTGCTCGTCCGGCAGCACGGACACGGCCGAAACCGCCAGGGTGGCCAACACCGCACCGGCGGGACCTCCCATGTTGGCGAAACTGGCCGCGAACCCGCGGCGTTCCTTCGGAGCGTGCTCCAGGCCCATCAGCATGGCACCGCCCCACTCGCCCCCGACGGCCAAGCCCTGGACGATGCGCAGCACGATCAGCGCCAGCGGAGCCGCCATCCCTATCTGCGCCGTGGTCGGCAGCAGGCCGATCAGGGTGGTGGCCACGCCCATGAGCACCATGGAGGTGATCAGCACCCCCTTGCGCCCCAGCCGGTCACCGAAGTGGCCGAAGATGATCCCGCCGAGCGGCCGGGCGATGTAACCGACCGCCAGTGTGGCGAACGAGGCGAAGATCCCCACCGCGGGGTCCAGGTTCACGAAGAACACCGTGTTGAAAACCAGCGCCGCCGCGGTGGCGTAGAGGATGAAATCGTAGAATTCGATGGCGCTGCCCAGGAAGCTGGACGCCAGGATGCGCCGCATTTCCGGGGTGTTGAGGCTGGGAACCTTCAGGTCCCCGGGCTGCCTGCCGTTCGCGGCAGGGGCCGACGCCGTCGTCGTGTCATTGCTCATGGTGCAACCGCCATTTCGTCATGATCGGCGACTCCGGTGGATTCCGGGTCGCTGGAAGAGAAGGAGATAACGTCCAGATCGTCGGGGACCAGGAACGTGCCGTTGAAGTCCCTGCCGTGTGCCTGCCAGACGGCGTCCGGCGTGGTTCCCGGCACCAGGTGGTGCAGCGCCAAGGTGCGGGCGCCGGCCTGCCGCGCAATCGCGATGGCGTCCTGCGGCGAGGTGTGGGACCTGCGGTGATGGTCGATGGAGGCCCGGGCTTCGTCGGAATCGATGCTGCCGTACGCCCGCTGCACCCAGTCGAAGTCGATGGCCTCGTGCAGGAGCAGGTCCGTGCCGCGGGCCAGCCGCACCAGGTTCTGGCAGGGGGCGGTGTCGCCGGAGATCGTGACAGACCCTTCGGCCGTGTCGAACCGGAAGGCGAAGGCGGGGGCCACGGGCGGATGCTCCACCAGGGTGGCCGTCACGGTGACCAGTTCATCGCGGTAGATTTCGAACGGCTCCATGCCGGCCGGCGTCGGGTTCTGGTTCGGGTGGTAGCCGATGGCGTCCGGGACGACGATGTCTTCGGCCACGAAATAGTCCAGCGGCGAGGGGCGCAGTGCGTCGATGACCCGGTCGTTGAGGTCGGTGGCGTACGCCTGCATCAGGTGGTGGAACATGTCCCGGGTGCCCGGCGTCGGCAACTGCGGAAAAACGGGCGACGGCGGAACCGTGGCGCGGGGTGAGGCCGGCGGCAATTCTCCCCGGTCGCCCGGTCCCAGGATGCGGATGCTCCGCTGGCCCGGCGTGAGGGTGAACAGTCCGAAGATGGCCAGCCCGGCCAGATCGATCGTGTGGTCGGAATGCAGGTGGGTCAGGAAAATCCCGCGCAAGGACGAGACCTGCAGGCCTGCCTTCATCAGCTGGCGTCCGACGCCGTTGCCGGCATCCACCAGATAGACGGCATCGCCGACGACGACGGCGGTGGCGATGCCGGTGCGGCGGCCTGCGTTCTCGCCGGTCCACCAGCGGGGACCGCCCGCCGTGCCCAGCGTGACGACGTGCGGCGTGAGGGAATGGGTCATGGGTCGAGCTCCTCGGAAGTCTTTCCGCCTGTGGTGCCGGCGGAACCTGAATTCCATGATGCGGCTCACACACACTTTCGTAAAACGGTAATAACCGACCAACTTAAACGGTTTCACTTATGACCCAGCCAGCCCGTCGGCCGCCGGCGGCCCTCATCCGCGAGCCGTCCCATTGTCCGGGCACGACGGCGGGAGTAGGCTCCGCCTTATCCGGGCTGCGGGGACGGCCGGCGCTTCGGCTGTGGCCGGCGGCGTGGCCCAGCCACTTCGGAAAGGAATGAGCGCCATGCCCATCACGCGTGAGTTGATCATCAACGGCGAGCACGTCCCGGCAGCCTCCGGCAAGACCACCGAAGACATCAGCCCCTACTCGGGCGAACCCTTCGCCACCGTCGCTGCCGCCGGGCCGGAAGATGTCACGCGAGCGGTCGACGCGGCGTCGGCGGCCTTCGACGATTGGGCCGCAACGCCTCCCACCCAGCGGGCCAAGATTTTCCTGAAAGCGGCAGACCTGTTCGAGGAACGGATGCAGCAGGGCATCGAGCTGATGGCCGGCGAGGTGGGTGGTGTGGCGGTCTGGGCCGGGTTTAACGTCCAACTGGCCGCCAATATCCTGCGCTCGGCCGCCGCCGCCACCACCGCGCCGCGCGGCGACGTGCTGGCCACCGACCTGCCCGGCAAGTTCTCGTTCTCCGTCCGGCAGCCCTACGGCGTGGTGGCGGCGCTGTCTCCGTGGAACGCACCTTTCATCCTGGGCATGCGGGCCATGGCCATCCCGATGGCCGTGGGAAACACCGTGGTGCTCAAGCCCAGCGAGGACGCGCCGCTTTCCTGCGGCCTGTTCCTGGCGGACGCGCTGCTGGATGCGGGCCTGCCCTCGGGAGTGCTGAACGTCATCACGAATGACCGGGCGGACGCGAACGAGGTGGTGAGCACCCTGGTCTCCGACCCCCGCGTGCGGATCGTGAACTTCACCGGTTCCACCAAGGTGGGGCGCATCGTCGGCACGCTGGCGGCGCAGAACCTGAAGCCGGCGGTGCTTGAGCTCGGCGGCAAGAACTCCCTGGTGGTGCTCAAGGACGCCGACGTCGACTACGCCGTGCAGGCGGCGACCTTCGGCTCGTTCATGAACGCCGGGCAGATCTGCATGTCCGTGGACCGGGTGATCGTGGACCGCAGCATTTCCGAGGAGTTCTCGAGCCGGTTCGCGGAGAAGGTCGCCACGCTGCCCACCGGGGACCCGATGAAGCAGGACACGGTGATCGGACCGCAGGTCACCCAGGCCTCGGCGGACCGGCAGTACGCACTGATCGACGACGCCGTGTCCAAGGGTGCGACGGTGTTGGCCGGCGGCGGGAAGGCGACCCAGGCCGTGGTGCCCGCGACGGTGCTCTCCGGGATCACCGAAGAGATGCGGATCTACGACGAGGAGATCTTCGGTTCGGCGACCACGGTGATGGAGGTGGATGGCCCGGAACAGGCGGTGCAGCTGGCGAACGACACGCACTACGGCCTGACCTCCGGTGTCATCACGGAGAACCTGGCCGCGGGCATCGAGGTGGCGCAGCGGCTCAAGACCGGCATTGGCCACGTCAACGACCAGCCGGTGCTGGACGAACCGATGGCCCCGTTCGGCGGCATCCAGCAGTCGGGCTACGGCAAGTTCGGCGGGCAGGCCGGCATCAATTCGTTCACCGAGGAGCGCTGGATCACCATCCAGCAGAACGGGCACGCGCAGTACCCGTTCTGAGCCGTCAGTCGCGGATGCGCACGGCCGTTTCGCGCATGTAGCGGTCCACGTGCGCGTACGCGTCGCGGGTCAGGGCTTTCCATAGTTCGACGGCGAGGCGCGGATTTTCGCTTTCCAGCCGGCTCATGGTTTCGGCCGGGAGGAGCCTGACCCGGACCGGACCGTCGGCGCGCACGGTGGTTTCCTGCCGGTCCGCGCTGCCCAGCGCCATTTCGCCGAACGTCATGCCGGCGCTGAGGGTGGTGAGCTTGACCCTGGTGTTCCCCGGCCCGGCGGAGGTGGTGGTGACGCGGCCGGACAGGATGAAATAGACGCCGGCGAAGCGCTGGCCGACCCGGCGGATAAGCTCGCCGTCGTCATACTCGCGCTCTTCCATCAGCTCCGCGAGCGCCGCGGAGTCCTCCGGGTCGAGCGGGCTGAGCGCCGGGGAGTCGGGCACCTCCACGGTGGCGGGCCGGCAGAGCTCGTCGCCGTAGCCGGCGATCAGCCGGTTTTCGGCGAATTCGACGGCGGTGCTGCGGGTGGCGAACGACGGCACCGGCCGCCCGGATTCCTCGAACCGCTGCGCCAGGGCGCCCTCGCCGTCGATCATCACCAGTTCGCGCCCGGCCTCCGCGAGCGAGGCGCGAAGCTGCTCCAGCATGTCCAGGGCGACCGGGGCGGTTTCGTCCACCCGGCGCATGTCCAAGATGACGAGTTCCACCGACTCGTCCAGGTCGCTGACCTCGCGCACCATGGATTCCGTGCCGGCGAACAGCAGGTCCCCGTTCAGCTCGATCACGCGGGCGCGGTGCCCGTTGGCGCGCAGCACCTCGGCGGCCTCGTCGTTGCGACGGATCCCGGACGGGGCGTCGGTGATGTCGTAGCTGGCGCGGATGGCGTTGCGGCCGGTGCGCGCGGCCCGGACGAAGTGCAGCCCCATGTCGTGCGAGATCCTCCGGCTGGCCGCCACGCCGCGCACGCTGCTGCCGTGGTCGTCCAGCGGCGGCGAATAAACGGCCAGGCCCAACTGGCCCGGCAACACCGCGAGCAGGCCGCCGCCGACTCCGGACTTTGCCGGCATGCCCACGTCCGAGAGCCACGCACCGGCGTCGTCGTACATGCCGCAGGTCGCCATCACGGAGAGGACTCGTTCCTCCACCTCCAGCTCCAGCACCTGTTTTCCGGTGAGCGGGTTGGTGCCGCCGTTGGCCAGGGTGGCCGCCATGACCGACAGGTCGCGGCAGGTGACGAGCACCGAGCATTGCCGGAAGTAGTCTTCGGCCACCGGGTCCGGATCCTGCTCGATGACCTCGAAGGAACGCAGCAGGTGGGCCAGCGCCCGGTTGCGGTAGCCGTGCCGCGCCTCGGACTGGAACGTGCGTTCGCTGACCGACAGGTCGCGGCCGGCGAAGGCGGAATAGTGCTCGAGGATGCGCCGGAAACCGGTCTTGCCGCCGCTGCCTTTGATCAGCGAGGTGGCGGTCAGTGCTCCGGCATTGATCATCGCGTTGGCCGGACGGCCGGTGCCCGGAGCCAGCGAGATCTCGTTGAAGGCGTTGCCCGACGGCTCCACGTCCACCTTCCGGTCCACGGCGTCGAGGCCCAGGTCGGAGAGCGCGAGCCCGTACGTGAAGGGCTTGGAAATGGACTGGATGGTGAACTCTTCGTTCGAATCGCCGACCTCGTACACGTAGCCGTCCACGGTGGCCAGGCAGATGGCGAACTTGTCCGGGTCCGCGCCGGCCATCGCGGGAATCCCGTCGTACGGTTTGCCGTCCTTGAGGCCGGCGAGCTCGGCGTGCAGGGTGCGGAGATAGCTCTGGATAGGGGAGTCCATGATGCCAGCCTATGGGGTGGCTGGAACGTACAACCAACGGAGTCGGACCCCACGGGCCGGACCCACGGGCCGCCCACGGCCATGCCCGGCGAGCGGCCGCCGAGGTGCCGGAAGAGTTCCGCGGCGGAGCTGCCGGCGTCCGGCGGGTTAGATTGGCGGTATGACCGATCCCGGGCCGGTGCCGGCCGCCGACAATCCGCTGTTCGACTTGCTGGGCGCCGGTGATCGCGCCGGGGTCCTTGGCTACGCGGCAGCCATGCCGGACAGCGAAAAGCGGCGCCAGAAGTCGATGGTCCGGAGGTTCCGGATGGTGGTCTCGGCAGAGCCGACCGGCGCGCGCGCGCCGGACGGGTGGTGGCGGGGCCCGTTGCAGCCCGATCATTGGGCCGCCGCGGACATCGCCCACATGGCCTGCATCGGTGCGGAACGGTCCGCCGGCCTGTCCTACACCGATTTCAAAGTTGCGCGCGACGTGCCGCCGGTGTTGTTTCCGGGCCACCTGGACCTGTTCGTCGAGGCATGGGCGGCCCGCTACCTGCGCAATCCCAAAGGCTGGGACCGCAACCGCGGTATCGACGCGATGTTTGACTGGGTCCGCGACGGCCTCGTGCCCGCTCCGGCGCATCGAGGCGCGATGCTCCTGCTGTTGAGCCAGACGCAGGTTAAAGCCATCGACTTTCTAAAGTTCCTGCGGGCGCGGCCGGGATTAATCGACGTGACGCTCAAGGAACTGTTTTACGTACCCGGAATCAAGGGTGCCAGCGCCATGCAGTTCGATGAGGGCAATCCCTGGGAGAACCGCAAGCTGGCGGTTCTGCTGCCCCAACTGGTCAAGCTGGGCTACTGGGACGCCGAGTGGGTCCGGCAGGGGATTGAACGCGTCCTGGTGAGCGACGAATGGCCGGACTACCAGAAGCGCTTTTTCAAGCTGTTGCGCAGCAACCTCGCGGACTAGCAAGGGCCGGCAGCGGACCTCGAATGCTCGGCCATGCGGCAGGCCGTCCCGTTCATGACTGGAAGCTGCCAGGCGGCCACATCGAAGTGCATCACGTCGCGGTGCACGACGTGTTCACGGTCTGACGCCGGTGTCGCTGCGCTGATGCATCGTCTACGCTGAGGGAAAAGGCGCCGCGGCGAAAGGCAGGACAGCAATGACTTCCAATCCGCAGGGCACGGGACGGGACGGAGCCGAGGCCGGGGGCACCAACACCGGCCGATCGGGAGCCGGGCCGTCCGGTGGCTCCGGGCAGGGTACGCCCGACGGCCTTGGGCCCAAAACCGGCGGGACAGGCAAGGATGGGCGCGAGGCGAGGCAACAAGGCACGCGGCTGGGGATGATCTGGACGTCGGTGGTCGTTGCGCTGCTCCTGCTGGTGCTCCTGATCGTGTTCATCGCGCAGAACCAGGACCAGGTCCTGCTGCGCTATTTCGGTTTCGAGGGGCAGGTCGCACTGGGGCTGGCGCTGTTCGTGGCGTCGGTCGCCGGGGGAATCTTCGTCGCCGCCGCCGGGGCCGCCCGCATCATCCAGCTGCGCTACCGCACCCGGGTAGGCCGCAAGAACGGTACGGTCCAGCGATAATTCGGGTTCGCAGATGCCACAAGACGTACACCGCCGGCTGTTCACGGTAGGTCACGGCACCAGCACGCCCGAAGAGCTGGCCGAACTGCTCAACGGTGCCGGCGTGCAGAAGGTCGTCGACGTGCGCCGCTTTCCGGGCAGCCGCAAGCATCCGGACATGGGCCGCGATGCGCTCGCCGAATGGCTTCCGACGGCGGGCCTCGGCTACCGCTGGGAAGAAGAGTTGGGCGGACGACGGCGGATCCCGGCCGGCGAGCCGGAGCCGGACAGTTGGTGGCAAATCGCTGCGTTCCGGGCCTATGCCGCCTACACGCGCACCCCGGAATTCGCCAACGGACTGGGACGCCTGCTGAAAGACGCCGAGGCCGCCCACGTGGCGATCATGTGCAGCGAGAGCGTGTGGTGGCGCTGCCACCGCCGGATCATCTCGGACGTCTTGGTACTGCTGCACGCCTTTGAGGTGGTGCACCTGCTGCCCGGCGGCAAGAAATCCTTGCACGAGCCGTCGGCGGGTGCGCGAACCGATGCCGGCCGGTTGTACTGGGACCTGCCGGCGGCCTGACGCCCGCGCGCTGGGGGGCGGTCAGCGCTTGCGGCCGAAGACCAGCGAAGCCAGTGCTGTCGCAGCCGTCACCGTATAAACCGCCGGCCAGGCGCCAATCTTCTTGGCCAGCGGGTGGGACACGCCGAAGGCCGTCAGATAGCCACCGGTCAGTGCCGCCGCCCGGCCGGTGCCGGCGTTGCGCTGCCACATCGCGAAGGCTCCGGCTCCCGCAGCGGCCAGCACGGCGCCGGCCAGCGGGCGGTTCTTGGTCGCCTGGCCGGTCTTGAAACCGCCGAGCAGGCCGGTGCTGGTGAGCAGGGTGGGGAGGACGGAACTCATGGGCATCTCCTTGGACGTCGGGACTTCAAGACTATCCCCGCCCAGTCGGCAACGGGGTGCCCGCCAACCTTGGCCGGCGTCCTGGTCAAACCCGCCTGAGGGCATCTGCCCGAGGTGCCGCGCTAGGATGCCGCCGGCGGGGATCTCCCCTCGGTGGGAACCCGCCCGCCCCCGCGGTGCCAAACGGTGAGGTACAGGCGGTGGGCGGTGATGACCAGCGCCAGCCACGCAACGCCGAGGGTCCAGGCGACCAGGACATCGGTGAACCAGTGATGGCCCAAAAAGACCCTGCTCAATCCCATGGCCGCCGCGAACAGGGCCGCGGCGCCGACCGTGAGGATCTTCGACCGCCGTCTGGCCTGGCGCAGGATGAGCAGGTAGGCCACCACGCCGGCGATGACGACCGCGTTGAGGGAGTGCCCGCTGGGAAAGGACGCCGAATATTCGAACGGCGGCACCGCCTCCCGCAGTGCCGGGCGGGCGCGTCCGATGAACTGCTTGGCGGCAACCGTCATCAACAGCGACCCGGCGGCGGCGGTGGTGATGAGGATGGCCGGTGTCCAGGACCGCCGGCGGAAGGTCAGGATACCCATGACCAGCAACGCGAGGATCGGCATCCCGATGGGCCCGCCGATGTTCGTGAACGCGGTAACCGCCGTATTGAGCCAGGGTGACCGGACGCTTTGTGCCGCGTCCAGGACCGGCTGATCGAATTCGGCAACGCCGTCTTCGTCGGTCACCGCCTCGTAGATCTCCGCCGACGCGACGGTGAGCAGCACGGCGACCAGCGCTCCGGCGGCCAGCGTGAGGATCAACGCGGCGTGTGGACCCAGGATGCTGCTGAGGCGGTGCATTCCCCGCGCCAGGAACCTGCCCGGCGGCGTGCCCCACCTGGTCAGGTCCCGCCCGCCCAGGAAGCGCTCTTCACGCAGCCCGTCGACTGGTCGGGACGGTGGCCCGGCGTCGTCGTTCACTTCGTCAGGCACGGCGCACCCTCAGCAGCGGCGTCGCGTGGCGCTCCGGCAGTGTCGCGCGGGCAAGCTACGACGCCGCACAACCGCGCTACGGCGCCGACTTCCAACGGGCTACTGCGTCGCACGACCGCGCTACTGCGCGGCCTTCCGCCTCGCCGCGAGCAGCTTGTGCGTTCCGTCGCAGTACGGTTTGATGCCCGACGCGCCGCAGCGGCACAGGGCGACCGTCTCCCGCGTCCGGGGCACCGCCTCGCCGTCGCCGTCCACGAGGGCAAAGTCACCGCGCACCAGCAGCGGCCCGTCGGGGCAGACGACGATCTCGGTCGGTTCCTGGCTCATCATTGCTTTCTCCTATCGAGGCGTTGAGGTGGCTGAACCGCCGCCGCAGTGAGGCCGGGGTGCTGGCCGCGCTCCGCAGCCGACGGCCGGCATACGGCACGCCGCCCGCACAGCGCCAGCCCACGGCAAGCCATGAGGTCCCGGCCCGCTCCAGCACCCACAGCGGTGCCCACAGCGCGGCGCGCGCGCCGAACACGCGGGCACCGCCGGCACGCCGCCGCCCCGCTTCCGCAAGGACGACGGCGGCGGCGGCCCACACCCCGTAGCCCGCCGGCCGGCGGGCCTGCAGCAGCAGGAGCGGGGCCAGCAGCAGTTCGACGGCCAGGCGCGCGGGCTGGGTCTGTGAATCGTAGGCCTGCCGGACCCGCTGGCCCACGAAGTGCCGGAAGGTCGGCGGCAGCCGCCGGACATAGATGCCGTCGGCCCGGACCTGGCGGCCGCCCGCGGCCCGGACCGTGCGGATCAGTTCCAGGTTCTCGAACAACACGTCGCCGCGGTAGCCGCCGGTCCTCAGCAGCAGCGAGCGGCGGACGCCGAGCGTGCCGGGGTAGTCGGACGCGACCGCCCGGTTCAGGAGGGACCGCGCGGTGTCCCAGCGGGCATGCCACGGCAGCGGGGCAAAGTAGTTTTGCGGGCGCACCAGCTCGGCCTGCGCCAGTAATTCCGCGACGGCGGCAAGGTTCTCCGGGGTGTAGCGGACGTCGTCGTCGGCAATGATGACCCGGTCGTGCCGCGCGTGCCGCAATCCGGTCAGCACCCCCTGCACCTTTCCGTTGGGCGTGGGCGGTCCGTCCGGGCGGAAGTGCTGCACGCGCCGCCGCCAGAGTCGGTGATGCTCGGCGAAAACCGGCTCCGCCGAGCCGTCCACCACCGTCACGTCCACCCACTCCGGCAGGGACAGCAGATACCGGGTCAGTTCGGCGTCGCCGCCACCGTCCTGCCACTTCAGCGGCAGGACGTACTCGATCCTCACACCGAGGCGCCGGCGGCGACCGGTGCCTGCTGGCCCGCAGCCAGGGGCTGGCGCAGCGCCGAACGGCCGGAGCTCCAGGCATCCAGCTGCCAGCCGCCGGCCAGCCCGTCCAGGTAGAGGGCGCTGCCAGCGCCAAAGAACACGTCGGCCGCCAGGACCGGGTGCTCGGCGATCAGTCCGCCGGCCAGGTCCCGTCCGGCGATTTGTTCGTGGACAGCATCGGCCTCCACATGTTCCTCGAAGTATTCCGTCACGTCGCCGTCGAAACCCAGCCGACGGAAACCGCGGGCATATTTGCCGTTGGGAATCGAAGAGGTCATCTCGTAGATGGCCAGGTGGCCGCAGATCGCCCCACGCAGCCGCCGCTGCAGCCCGAACAGCGACATGCTGTTGACCGACGCCAGCGTGATGGCCGGGATGGAGTCCACGTAGGCACCGAACGAGGGGTCCAGCCCCAGGCCGCGCATGGTGCGAGCGAAGAGTTCAGAGTGCATCCGGCCGGGCTTGCCGCCGCCGTATTCGTCGGCCTGGATCTCCACCATGGCCGACTTGGCCCGCCCGTCCAGCCGGGGGATGGCCCAGGTGTGCGGATCCGCTTCCTTCAACTGGTACACCGAGCGAAGGACCAAAAATTCCTTGGCCTGTTCCAGCGAGGCCTCGCGGGCCATGAACGCGGAGAGGCTGGGCCCGTCGTCGTCGGCCGCCAGCTCGAACAGCCGGTCCGCCACCGCCTGTGGCGAAAGCTGTTGCGGGGCCGAAACGGAGACGGCCTCCCGCAGCCGGGCCTCCATCCGCTGCTCGATCAGGGCGCGGACCCGCAGGAGGGGCAGGTTCCACTCCCACCGGTCGTCCACGCCGTCCAGCCCGCCGTAGTGAAGTTCGTACAAGCAGAACAGTGCCAGCTGCAGGTCCTCGTCGAACAGGACGTCCTCGGTGACGGCCAGCGTGTTCTCGGCCGCGGCCTGCAGCTCCGGGAGCGCGTCGGGAATCGGGCTGCTGTGCAGGGCGCTCAACAACGTCTCGCTGACAAGACCCCGGGGGTGTGGGAGCTTCACGGCGTCTCCTTACTGGATCGGCGCACGTCGCGCCGGTTCGTGATCTCCAGTTGACCCCGGCCCCCGGGACACGTCAAGAGTTGGCGCAGCGCCGGGCGCCTCCCGGCGGCGGCACCTGCGCGGCAGCGCCTTGGCTTCGCTTCCCAGCAATGGCAAGGTGGAAGATGTCCGAACATCTCGACTGGAAGGACGGAAAACCATGCCCGAAATCGCAGGCAAAAAGGTCCTGGTAGCGGTGAGCAACCGCGGCGTCGAACAGGACGAGCTGAAAGTCCCGGTTGAAAAACTGCGCGCGGCCGGGGTCGACGTGACGATCGCGGCACCCGAAGCCGGCGACGTGGAAACCATGGTCGGTGACTGGGACCGAGGCGAAAAAATCCCGGTTGACAAATCCTTGCCGGATGTTTCCGACGGCGACTACGACCTGCTGGTCCTGCCCGGCGGGACGCTGAACGCGGACCAGTTGCGGCTGGACCCGGATGCCCAGGGCATCGTGCGGTCCTTCTCCGAATCCGGCCGGCCGGTCGCCGCCATCTGCCACGGCCCGTGGCTCCTGGTGGAAACCGGGCGCACCCGCGGCAAGACCCTCACCTCCTACATCTCGCTCAAGGCGGACATCATGAATTCCGGCGGCCAGTGGGACGACGAGCCCGTGGTGATCGACCGCGAGCACGGCTGGACCCTGATCACCTCCCGCAACCCGGGCGATCTGGACCAGTTCGTGGGCGGCATCATGGACGTCCTGGCCGAAACCACTTGAGCCCGGAGGTATCGCCGGTGCAGCCCCCTTCCGCGCCGCCGGTGCCGGCCACGCGCAGGGGAACCGGCACCATCGCAGAGATGGATGCACGCCTGCCCCTGGCTTGGCCGGAGGTCACGCCGGCGCGGGGCAGCGTGGTGCTGCGCCAATTCCGCAGCGAGGACGCCCACTTGGCGTTGGAGCTGGCCCAGGATCCGTACATCCCGCTGATCAGTTCCATTCCTTCGCCGTGCCGGGAGGATGCTGCGGTGGAGTGGATCCTGCGCCAGAACGGCCGGTTCACTTCCGGCGCGGGGTACTCCTTCGCGGTGGCGGATTCGGAGTCGGACCGGGCGGTCGGCCAGATCGGGCTGTGGCTGACCTACCTGCCGGAAGGCCGGGCCACCGCCGGTTACCTGATGGCGCCGGCACACCGGGGGCAGGGCCGGGCGGCGGATGCCCTCGCGGCGCTCGCGGCCTTCGCCTGGACCATTCCGGAACTGCACCGGCTGGAGCTTTACATCGAGCCCTGGAACAACGCCTCGATCCGGACCGCCGAGTCGGCGGGTTTCGGCCGCGAGGGCCTGCTGCGCAGCTACCAAACCATCGGCGGCGTGCGCCGCGACATGCTGCTCTATGCCGCGATCCGCCCGCAGACCTGACCCATTCCCGTTTAGACCGGGCAGCTATACCATGTTGCCGTGCCGAACGCACCGGGTGCCTAATGCTAGGACCTGCACCTGCGAAAACTGAAGGGTATGACGGGCCGGCGCCGCTTGGCCGCCAGCCTGCCGGTTGCTGTCACAGGAGTGTGAGCCATGAGTGATGTGTCCAGGTGGTCGCCGTTCGAGCGCCGCTCGCCCTTCGAACTGGCGGAACCGTTCCGCCGCTTCTTCGAAGGTGAACACGAAAAATCCATGATCCGGGTGGAGGAGGAGATCAAAGACAACGTCCTGACCATCCGCGCAGAGTTGCCGGGTATCGACCCGGAGAAGGATGCGGAGATTTCGGTCTCCGAGGGGCAGTTGCATATCCACGCCGAGCGCCACGAGCGGAAGGAACAGAAGGAGAAGGGCAGCTACCGCTCGGAGTTCCGCTACGGATCCTTCTCCCGCAGCGTGCCGCTGCCCCAGGGCGTCAAGGACGAGGACATTACCGCCACCTACCGGGACGGGGTGCTGGAAATCAAGGCCCCAATTCCGCAGCCGGAGACGGAAACGCCCCGGCAGAAAATACAGGTCAGGCGCGGGTAGGGCCCGGTTCCGTCAGCCGCCCGACAACTTCGTCAGCCGCCCCACAACTACGACGACGGTGCCCGCTGAGGCGGGCACCGTCGTCGTAGTTTCGCAAGAGAGGAATCAGAGGTGGATCTTGACGTCCGCCTTCTCACGCAGGTCCGTCACCATGGCCTGCGTGGCTTCGGTTTCCTTCTGCGCCTGGATCTGCTGTTCCAGGTTCGGCCGCATTTCCTTCATCGAGGGGACCTCGGCCTTCTGGCCGGTCTGTTCGCCCATCTGCTCCTGCTGCTTTTTAGCCTGCTCGTAGGCGGCCTTCAGTTCGTCCTCGGTGGGCTTGGCGTCGCCTGCCTCCTCGGCAATCAGCTTGTCCACCCGGACCTGGGTCTCCATCTCGGCATTGACCTCGTCCTCGGTCATGCCCTGTTCCTTGATGGCGGCCATGAGCTCGTCCACGGTCTTGAACTGGTTGGCCTTCGCCATCTCTTCCAGTGAGGCCTGCACCTCCTTGTCGGAAGCCTTGATCCCGCGGGTGTCCGCTTCCTGGATCAGCAGCTGCGTGCCGACCATGGCCTCGGCCGTCTGCTTCTTCAGCGCGTCCTGGTCCACTTCCTGCCCCGTCATCTGGGACTGCATGGCCATCTGCTGGAACTGCCCTTCGTACGCGGCGGTGAACTTGTCCTTCGGGATCTCCGTCCCGTTGACCACGGCCACCACGTCCGGAATGCCTTCAAGATCGGGCTCCGGCAGCTGGGCCTGCCCTTCCGCGCCCGCGCCGGCTTCCGCGGAGGCCGCCGGGTTCGAACCGCTCTCAGCCGGCGCCCCGCAAGCGGTGAGGACGGCGATGGAGCCGGCAACGGCCAGGCTCATTAACCACTTCTTAGTCACACTGTTCTCCCATCTCGGTGCATAAGTCAGCGACACTACTGGCCCACCATGTGTGTTGCCGTGGCGAAAGCTGGGAGAAACCTAGGCAAAAGCGGAGGGAAGGCGTCGGGACCGGCGGTAGGGCGCGCGTACGCTGTGTCCATGAAACGCTACGAGCGATGGTTTCCCGCAGCAGCTTTGGCCGGGCTGGGCGTGGCTGCCCTGCTCTATAAGGGCCAGGACGGCGAATGGCTGCCCGGCATCATCTTCGCCACGCTGCTGCTGGCCGGCGCGTGGGCGGTCAGTCCCTTCTTCGGCAGCCGGCGGGCCGCCCCCTGGACCACGCTGCGGGACCAAACCGACGATCCCGGCCGGGTGGTCATCTTCTGGCGGCCCGGCTGCGTCTACTGCCTGCGGCTCCGGGCAACCCTGGGCCGCCACGGCCGGGCCGCCCACTGGGTGAACATCTGGCAGGACCGGGACGGCGCGGCGTACGTCCGGCAGCACAACCACGGAAATGAAACCGTTCCCACGGTGTTGCTGTGCGGCGAGGTCCTGACGAACCCTGAGCCCAGCCTTGTCGGCCGGGCCTTGGCCGGCAGGTGAGCGTAGACCCTATCGCCGGTTGGAGCGGCTGAGTACCATGGTGCCTGCAGCCACGCGCGTCGAGCGCGAGGCCGGGCATTTGACGGACTGGGCTGCCTGATGTGCGCCGGCGTCCAGACGGGCCCCGTTCCTGCTGCATGAAGCGGGAGCCGGGCGCTGGAGATGCACTGTCACGGGGAAGCGCACCCAGGGGGAGGTGGCACGATGCGGGTTTCGATTGCCTCTGCCAGTCCCCACGGTGCGACGTTGGAGATCGCTCGGCGGATTGCTGACGCGCTGACGCAAGAGAACCCGGTAGTTGGGCGCCGATCTGGCTGCCCGCATCCTGCAAACCCAGCCGTAGGCGCCTAATCCGGGCACGGTTCCGGCACGCGCTGCGAAAGGACCGTCATGACCGCCCAACCTGCCCCGCCTCCCGCGCCCGGTCCGGCGCCGCCAGCCGCACGGATGAAGCCCGGACACTGGGTGCTGCTGGTCCTCGGCGTGTTGCTGACCGTCGCCGGGCTGGCCTTGACCATCAGCGCCGCCGTCATTCTGGGTGCCAGCGCCGTGCAGGGCAACGGCCGCTACCTGACCGGGCCGACGGAACAGTACCAGAGCACGGGGTATGCCTTGGTCGGTCCTTCCGTGGACGTCGACGCCGGGGCTGCGGGAATGCCCAATATTCCGGCGCTCGGAGACCTGGCCAGTTTCCAGGTGCGCGTCACCCCCGTGGTCCCGGACCAAGAGGTGTTCGTGGGCATCGCCGAGGCCTCCGACGCGGCGGCCTACCTGGAGGGCGTCTCCTACACCTCGCTGGGTGACGCCTCCCGCTCCGACAACGGGGACCGGCCGGGGCGCTCGTCGTGGTTCGATGACGACGACGAGGTGACCTCGGAAGGGGACCGCGTGCCGGCCCCGCCCGGCGAGCAGGACTTCTGGACGGAATCGACCTCCGGCAGCGGCCCACAGCAGATTGCCTGGGAGCTGCAGCCCGGCCAATGGTCGCTGGTCGTGATGAACGCCGATGCCTCACGCCCGGTGTGGGTGGAGGTGCAGGCAGGGGCACGATCCGATGTGCTGGGACCGGCCGGGAGCGGCCTCTTGATCGCCGGGCTGATCGGCCTGGTCATCGGTATTCCCCTCCTGTTGCTCGGTGCCGCCGGCCTGGGCCGCGACATCGATCCGGATCGTTCCCGTCCGGGCCAGCGCCCGGACGGCATGGATCCGTACCGCCGCCCGGGCCAAGGCCCGGGCGCCGCGCCGGCCGGGAATGCCGGGTGGGGAAGGTCGACGCAGATCTACCCGGTGCTGGTGAACGGCTTCCTGGACGGCCGGCTCTCGCGTTGGCTGTGGCTCGTCAAGTGGCTCTTGGCGATTCCGCATTACATCGTCTTGGCCGTGCTGTGGTTCGCCGTGCTGGTGGCCACGATCGCGGCCGGGATCGTGATCCTGTTCACCGGGCGGTATCCAAGGTCCTGGTTCTGGTTCAACGTCGGTGTGCTGCGCTGGTCCTGGCGCGTGGGTTTCTACGGGTACTCCGCGCTGGGCACGGACCGGTATCCGCCGTTCACCCTGGCGGCCGCGGACTACCCGGCCAACCTGGACGTGGCGTACCCGCAGCGACTCTCGCACTGGCTCGTGCTGGTGAAATGGTGGCTGCTGGCCATCCCGCACCTGCTCATTGTCGGCATCTTCACCAGCGGCACCGGAGCGGCCTGGGACCGGGGCTGGGGCAGGGGCTGGGGCGAGGACTCGTATGCGTCCCCGGCCACGTGGGGCCCCTCACTGCTGGGTTTGCTCGTGCTGATCACCGCGGTGATCCTGCTCTTCAGCGGCCGCTACCGGCAGGAGCTGTTCGCCCTGATCATTGGCATCAACCGCTGGGCCTACCGGGTGGCGGCCTACGTCTTGCTGATGCGCGACGAGTACCCGCCCTTCCGCCTGGACCAGGGGCCGGTCGACCCGTCCGCCCCGGGCGCAACGCAGGGGCCCGTCGATCCGTCCGCACCGGCCGCAGCGCAAGGGCCCGTCTACCCGGGGACCGCGCCTCAGGGGCCAGGGCCCGCCAACCCGCAGGCGCCGACAGCCCGGCAGCAAGAACCCGGGACACCCGGAACACCGCCGGCGGGCAATGGGGGACCGGAGCCGTGGACCCGCCCGCCCGGGACGACCTAAGCCAAGAGACTGCTCCCGGCAGCCTTCACCCGCGTTCCAGCCGGCCACGCCGCGGGCGCAGCTAGGGCAGGGGCGTCCGCGCAAGCGCTATGGCCAGGCCGTAGGCCGCCGCCATCACCATGAGCTCGGCGGCTGCCAACCGGAGGAACGGCCGCAGCGCCGTGGGTCCGGCCGACAGCCCGGGATCCGCCCTGGCCGGGAGGCCGGCGGGAGCACGTTCCCGGACAGCAAAGGCGCGCAGCGTCGTGCGGCGATGCAGCCAGCCGCACACAATCAACAGCGCGAACGCCGCCGCCTTGCCCAACACCAGGAACCCGTAGCCGGAGACCAACGCGGCCGGGGCCTGAACCTGGAGCACGGCATTGACCAGGCCGCTGGCAGCCACCGCCGTGGCGCAGGCCAGCGCCAGCGTGCTGTAGCGCCGCACGGTCCGCAGGAAGTCGTCGGGTGGCTGCAGCGCCAGGTACGCCACGCCCGCCAACCCGCCCGCCCAGAGGCCCGCGGCGGATACATGAAGGCCCAGGCTGGCAACCGCCAGGAAGTGTTCATCGTGACTGGAGGCGTGGCCCGCCAGCGGCGGCATGGCGAGGGCCGCCACCAGCAGGATCAGCGCCAGTCCCGCGCCGGTCGCCGTGCGCGAGAACCGCGCGGTCACCGCCGCCACGACCGTCAGTGCTGCTTGGAAGAGCAGGACCCTGCCGGGCCTGACCTCCAAGACCACCCGCATCAGCTCCGCGGGGTCCAGTTGGGTGACGGGCACGCCGAGCAGTTCGCTCCCGGTAAACCAAAGGCGGACCACCACGGCCGGCACTGCAGCGGCTCCCAGCGCGGCCGCCGCGACGGCCAGCCCCCGGCCGGCAGCCGACAGTTCTTGGCTTCCCGCGGGGAGGGTAAGCAACGCCACGCAGGCGAAGCCGACGGCCAGGACCATGCCGACGGTGGCCAGCAGCGTTGCCGCCGGAAGGCCCCAAGCGGTCGCTGCTCCCGCCGAAGGCAGACCCGGCAGCGGCGGCGCGACCGCGCCTCCCGCGGCAAGTCCCAGGACCATCAGGCCGGCCCCCAGCAGCAGGCAGCAGCCCGCAACAGCCCACACCGGCAGCCGGCGCAGTGGCGGTTCCGGAGGCCCGGATGGCGGCTGCGTGCCCGGTTCCGGAGCTTTGGGCGGCGGCTGCGTGCCCGGTTCCGCGTCGGGATGGGTCATTCGTGCAGGATAGGGCGCGCACCTCCCGGCGTCGAGAGGCCGAACATCCACGGGCGCCCTTCAACCGTTCCCGCCTCAGCCGGTTGCCGCCGCGAGAGGCTGCCCCGCGCCCGCTGACGCGGCGGCCGCCGCCGGGTAGGCTGTCCAGCGATGAATACCAACGAGATACTGCTACAGCGCACCGGCCGCCTGGGCCACATCGTCCTGAACCGTCCGAAGGCGATCAACGCCCTCAACGACTCGATGATCACGTCGATCACCGCGGCCCTCCGCGAGTGGGCCGAGGACGACGCCGTCGAGACCGTCCTGATTTCCGGCGCCGGGGAACGGGGACTGTGCGCCGGCGGCGACATCGTGGCCATCTACCGGCACATGAAGGACGGCGGCGACCAGCTCTTCTGGGAAGACGAGTACCGGATGAATTCGCTGATCTCCCGTTACCCGAAGCCGATCGTGGCGTTCATGGACGGCGTGGTGCTCGGCGGCGGCGTCGGAGTGTCGGCACACGCGTCCTACCGGGTCGTGACGGAGCGGACCAAGGTCGGCATGCCGGAGACCCGGATCGGGTTCATTCCCGACGTCGGGGGCTGCTTCCTGTACTCGAGGGCACCGGGGGAGCTCGGCACCCACCTCGCGCTGACTGCAGGCACCGGGACCGGAGCCGACGCCATCGTGATGGGCCTGGCCGACTACTTCGTGGACAGCGCCGAGCTGCCCGCCCTGGCGGCCGCGCTCGCCGAAGCCCCCGCGATTGAAGCGATGGCGGCCTTCTCCCACACGGACGTCCCGGCGTCGGACCTGGACAAGGAACGCCACTGGATCGATGAGTGCTACGCGTACGACGACGCGGAGCAGATCCTCGCCGCCCTGCGGAATTCGCCGGTCCCGGCCGCACGGGCCGCCGCCGAGGAGATCGCCCTGAAATCGCCCACGGCCGTGAAGCTCACGCTCGAGGCCCTCCGCCGCGCAGGCAAGATGGAGACGCTGGAGGAGGTGCTGGATCAGGACTACCGCCTGGGCATCCGGCTGGTCGCTGCCCCGGACTTCGCCGAGGGCGTGCGCGCCCAGGTGATCGACAAGGACCGCAATCCGCGGTGGAACCCGGCCACGCTCGCGGAGGTGGACCGTGCCGCCGTCGAGTCCTACTTCGCGGACCTGGGCGAGGACGAACTGGGCCTGGCCGCATCGGTGGCGGCGCAACCCGCCGCGGGCAGCTAAACGAACGGCGCGGGCCCCCGAAACCGGGAACCCGCGCCGTTCCTGCCGTTGCTACTTCTTGTCGTCTCCGGTCATCCGCTGGCTCAGGTAGACCGGGATCATCGACACGATGATCAGTACCGCGGCGATCACGTTCACCACCGGCGCCTGGTTGGGCCGGGCCATGTTGTTGAAGATCCAGATGGGCAGGGTCTCGGTTCCGGGCGGGGCGGTGAAGGTGGTCACCACAATCTCGTCGAAGCTCAACGCGAAGGCCAGGAGGCCGCCGGCCACGAACGCCGAGCGGAAACCCGGGAAGGTGACCTGGAAAAAGGTCTTGACCACGTTGGCGCCCATGTCCATGGCGGCCTCTTCCAGGCCCTTGTTCATCCGACCGAGCCTGGCCTGCACGTTGTTGAACACCATCACGATGCAGAACGTCGCGTGGCCCACGATCACCGAGAACAGTCCGAGGCCGATGCCCAGCGGTTCCAGCACCGTCTTGAACGTGTTGTTCAGCGCCACGCCGGTGACAATGCCCGGCAGTGCGATGGGCAGCACCACCAGCAGGTTGACCGTGTTCTTCCCGAAGAAGTCGTACCGGGAGAGCGCGAACGCGATCATGCTGCCCAGCACCAGCGCAATCACGGTGGCTACCGTGGCCACGCGCAGCGAGGTCCAGAGCGCCTCGCGCACGCCCTCGTTGCGGAAGGCGGCTTCCCACCAGCGGGTGGTGAATTCGGTGATCGGAAACGCGCCGGAGGTGGTGGCGTTGAACGAGTTGACGATCACCAGCAGCAGCGGCAGGTAGATGGCGGCCATCACCAGCCCGGCGAACAGGCGCAGGGTGACCTTGGCGGAGGAGGAGAGTCTCATCGGTCTGTTCCTAAAGCTGCTCGAGGGCGCCGGATTTGCGGGCCAGGAAGAGGTACAGGACAACCACCACGATGGGCACGGTGCCGAACGCGGCGGCAAGCGGCGGATTGAGGTTGATGTTGGAGGCGATCACGGTGCCGATCACCTGCGTCTTGCCGCCGACGAACTGCGCGGCGATGTAGTCGCCCAGGCTCAGCGAGAACGTGAAGATGGATCCGGCAATGAACGCCGGCTTCAACAGCGGGACGGCCACGGTGCGAACCGTGGACCAGGCCTTCGCGCCCAGGTCGGAGGAAGCGTCGAACAGGTTGTCCGGGATCTGGCGGAAGGCCGAATACACCGGCACCGCCATGTACGGGAACCACAGATAAGCCAGCGTGACCACCAGCGCCGCGGGGCCGTAGCCCGGCCCGGTCATGCCCAGCGGGGCCAGCAGCCAGTCCAGCGGGCCGCCGCTGGAGAACGTGATGCGCCAGGCGAACACCTTCACCAGGTATCCGGCCCACAGTGGCAGCGTGATGCCGATGGCCAGGACCGCGCGCATCCGCGGCGAGGCGACCTTGGCCATGTACAGCCCCAGCGGCAGCGCCAGCGCGGCGCACAGGGCGGTCACGGCCAGCGCGATGCCGATGGTCCGCAGCGCGGTGAACTGGTAGGCCGGCACGGTGAGGATCTCCACGAAGTTCTCCACGGTGAACGCGGGGATCACCTTGGAGGTGAAGGAGTCGGTGGTCCAGAAAGCGGTGATGAACAACAGGATCAGCGATCCGATGTACAGCACGCCCAGCCAGGCCAGCGGCAGGGTCAGGAGCGCGGTCAGCCGCAGTTTGGGCCGGGCGTAGAGCAGTCGGGAGATCCGGTCGCCCAGTCCGCTGCGCTCGCTGCCCGGCGCCGAGGCGCTGCCGGCTGCGGCCTCCGGTTCGATCGTTGGTGCTGCCATGGTGGTTTCGGCGGGCCTGCCCGCCGTTCCTCCTTCAGATGCGGTGCTGATCAGGATGCGTGTGCACGGCCGGCGAGGACACCGCCGTCGTGCTGGGGAGTGCCCTCCAAGGCAGGGGCACGACGGCGGTGCTCACCGCGCGCCGCGCCCCTGCCATGGGGAGGGGTGCTGGAGGGAGGGGTTAGCCCTTGACCTCGGTCCAGGCCTTGGTCCACTCCTGGTAGTTGGTGCACGTGGCGTCGGTGCGGCCGTCAATGCACTGCTCCACCGGGGTGGTCCACATCCACACCTGCTTGTAGTACTCCTCGTCCGTGGCGTGGTAGGTGGCGCAGTGCTCCTCGTTCTCCTTGGAGCCTTCGCAGGCCAGCGCGTTGGCCGGGGCCATGCCGAAGTTTTGGGCCATCTTGGCGTTCACCTCGGCGGAGGAGGCCCAGTCCATCCACTGGTAGGCGCAGTTGGGGTTCTTGGACTGCGCGGAGAGCATCCACGTGTCGGACCAGCCGGTGGCGCCTTCCTTCGGCAGCACGGACTCGACCTTTCCGCCGTCGGCCTGGGCGATGTTCACGATGACCTGCCAGCCGGTGCCCAGGGACGCGGTCCCGGAGGAGATGGAGGAGACGGCCTTCAGCGCGTCGTTCCAGTACTCGCCGGCGACGCCGTTCTGGGTCTTGAGCAGTTCCACCGCCGCGGCCAGCTGCTCCTTATCCAGCGCGTAGGGGTTGGTGATCCCCAGGTCCGGCTGGGTGGCCATCAGGTAGAGGGCCGCGTCGGCGATGAAGATCGGCGAATCGTAGGCCATGATCTCGCCGGCGTACTCGCTGTTCGGGTCCCAGGTGGCTTCCCACGAGTCGGGGGCTTCGGGCACCGCCTCGGTGTTGTACATCAGGACGTTGGCGCCGCGGCCGATGGGAACGCCGTAGGTCTTGCCGTTGAGCGTGTCGTAGATCTGGCCCTTCAGGCCGTCCACGATGTGGCCGAAGTTCGGGATCAGGTCGGTGTTGATCGGGGCCACGTCGCCGCCGGCAATCAGGCGCAGCGAGGCGTCGCCGGAGGCCGAGACCAGGTCGTACTCGCCGGTGCGCATCAGCTGGACCATCTCGTCGCTGGTGGCGCCGACCTTGCGGTTGACCTTGCACTGGGTCTCTTTTTCGAACTCGGTGACCCAGTCGGCGTCGGGGTTGGTGGAGCCGTCCTCGACGAAACCGGCCCAGGCAATGATGTTGACTTCGCCCTCGGACTCGCCCACCTCGGTGGCGGCCGGGAGGTCAGGGACCTGGATGCCGCCGCCGGCGGAGGAGGCGGGAGCGGAGCCGCCGCAGCCGGCCAGGACCAGCGAGAGCGAGGCGAGTGCCGCCAGCGGCAGTGCCTTGGTGATCTTCATGGAGTACCTTTCCTTCAGGGTGCGTAGTGCTGGTGGTGCAGGTCTAGACGGTGTAGTTGAAGCGGGAGGACCACTGCAGCCGGACGCGGTCGCCACGCCCGGCGCCGGAGGCACGGGAATCGTTCTGCTCCTGGACAATCAGCGTCTGGCCGACGGCGGTGCGCGCCACGTAGCGGGTGGAGGGTCCGGTGTAGATGACCTCCTCGATCACCGCTTCCACGGTGGACAGCCCGGCTGCTTCCGCCGGCTCGTCGAGGCGGCGGATGTGGATGCGCTCCGGCCGGATGCTCAGCAGGGCGTCGGAGCCGGTGAGCTGCCGGGCGAGCGCACCCTCCACCAGGTTGGTGTTGCCGAGGAAGGAGGCGACGAACCGGCTGCCGGGGCGTTCGTACAGATCCTCGGGCGTGCCCACCTGCTCCACCACGCCTTCGTTGAAGACGGCAACCCGGTCCGAGAGCGTGAGCGCTTCTTCCTGGTCGTGGGTCACGAAGACGAACGTGATGCCCACGGTGCGCTGGATTTGCTTCAGTTCCACCTGCATCTGTTCGCGCAGCTGCTTGTCCAGCGCGCCGAGGGGTTCGTCCAGCAGCAGCACCTGCGGGCGCAGGACCAGTGCCCGGGCCAGGGCGACGCGCTGGCGCTGCCCGCCGGAGAGTTGCGAGGGCAGCCGGTCGGCCACCCGGGGCAGGCGGATCATCTCCAGAGCCTCGGTCACCAGCCTGCGCCGCTCGCTCCGGGGCGTCTTGCGCAGCTTGAGCCCGTACTCCACGTTCTGGGCCACGCTCAGGTGCGGGAAGAGCGCGTAGTCCTGGAACACGGTGTTGACGTCGCGTTCGAACGGCGCCTTGCGGGTGACGTCGCGGCCGGCCAGGTCGATGCGGCCGGAGGTGGGGAGTTCGAAGCCGGCGATCATGCGCAGCACGGTGGTCTTCCCGGAGCCGGAGGGGCCCAGCAAGGAGAAGAATTCGCCCTGGCGGATGTCCAGGTCCAAGCCTTTGACGGCGGTGAAGTCGCCGAAGGTCTTCGCGACCTGCTGCAGGGAGATGGCAGGCGTGGCGGAGGCCCCCGTGCTGTCCGGCGCGGTGGTTGCGGAGGTGGCTGTGGCTTGCACGGCTGGGTCCTTTCAGGAAGGGCTGATGTGGCGTGGACTACATCGTCTTGCGTTAACATATGAAACCAGAGGTTAAATGTAAAGCCGGTCACATCGTGTAGATTTCTTGTGACGGACCGTTCCGGGGGCAGGCCCTCCGCCGCGTCCTGCCGTCCCGCGGGCGGTCCGTCTGGAAGGATCGACGCATGCCTAAAGATTCACCGCCGCGCCAGCGCTTGCTCGCCGCGGTCTTCGCCCCGCTGGGCGAGGGCGGCAAGGCGCAGCGCGTGGAGGACCGGATCCTGGAAGGGATTGCCGCGGGTGTGCTGGCCGACGGCGACCGGCTGCCCAGCGAGGCCGAGCTGGCTTCCTCCATGGGCGTGGCGACCGTGACGGCACGGGAAGCCTTGGTGGGCCTGCGATCCCGCGGGCTGGTGGCCACCCGGCGGGGCCGCGACGGAGGCACCTTCGTCACCGTCCCCACCGGACGGCGTGCGGAACTGGTCCGCGACCGCCTCGGCCGGATGAGCCGGGTTGAGCTGCGCGACCTGGCCATCCATTACCGTGCCATCGCGGCGACCGCCGCCGAACTGGCGGCGGATTTTGCGGACCCCGACGACGCCGAAATGCTGCGCCGGATCCTGCATGCGTCCCGTTCGACTGGCACCGGCGGAGCCGTCGTCGGCGATTTCCTGCTGGAGTTGGCAGCATTGAGCCAGTCGGCGCGGCTGACGCGTGAATTCGTCCGGCTCTACAAGGACTTTGGTCCGTTGTTGTCGGTGCTGCACGAGGACGCGGAGTTCGACGCCGCGATGGTGCAGATGTGCGATCGCATTGCCGATGCGGTTGCCGCAGCCGATGCCGCGACGGCGCGCGAGACAGTGAGCGCGCAGATCCAGACCGGATTGGCGGCGCTGATCGATGAACACGCCCGGCTGACCGACCGGCCCGCCGGCCCTACCCCCGCTACCGCCCAAAGGAGGACGGGATGAACGCCATGACCGAACCGGCATCAATACGTGCGGCGGATCCGCTCGCCGAGGTCACCGGATTCTTCGAAGGCATCCTGGCCGAAGTGAATGCCTGGGTGCCGGCCCTGGCCGGGTTGTATGAGGACCCGGCGCGGCCGCCGGGCGGCAAGCAGGTCACCGCGACCATGCAGCCGCTGGCCGCTGCGCTGGTGGGGAGCCGGCGATGGCCCGTGGTCGGTTCCGGCTTTGTGGCCGCTGCCCATGCGGTGGCCGACGCTTCCTGGCACATGGCGTGGTGGCAGGGCGAGAGCATGGAGCGGCTGGTCTTGCCCGCCCTAGCTTCGGCGTCCGATGCCTATATGCGTCGTGAGTGGTTCACCAAGCCGATGGAGACCGGCCTGCCGCATGTCACCGGACCCTACGTGGACTTTCTCTGCACCGACGAATACACCATGACCATGACCGTCCCGGTCGCGGTGGGGGAGCGGCGCGTGGGCGTGGCGGGCGCCGACGTCTTCGTGGAATCGCTGGAACCGCTGCTGCTGCCGGCACTGAAGAAACTGCACCCGGCGGCGGCCCTGGTCAATCGTGCCGGCCGGGTGGTGGTTTCCGCCGACGCCCAGCTTGCTGCCGGCACGCTGTTGGCACCGGGTGCCGTGCCGGCGTCGGGTCCGGCGGCAGGGGTAGGCGGCGATCCGGGAAGCCCGGCCGGTCCGCCCCGCTCGCGGACGGTGCCGCCCCGCGGCGACCGGTACATCGATGTGGAACTGGTGGTGCTGGACTGCGGCCGGCTGCCGCTGGCGGTGGTGTACCCGCAGGCGTAGCGGGCAGCCGACGGCGCACGTCCTGGCGTGAAAGCGGTCCCGGAAAGTCCGGTCCGGGATCATGCCGGCCGGGATCAGGCGCCGGCGTCCCGCTATCGTGCCGGCCGGGATCAGGCGCCGGCGTCCCGCTATCGTGCCGGCCGGGATCAGGCGCCGGCGTCGCGCTGCCCCGGGGCGTTTGCCTCGTGGTTACGGAGCCCGTGAGTGCGTCGGTCCTCTTTCATGGAAGCTTCGAACAGGTGCTTGCGGCCGCCGGCCAGCGTTTCACGTGCCTGCCGCTCCAGCTCCTTGAAGGGGCCGTAGTAGATCTCGTCGTACTCGTCGACGATCTGGAACGTCCAATGCCCCTCGATGACGTTGCGGCCCACGATCTCCCGATCGATCCGCTCGGCCAGTTGATGGTGGCCGGCCTTGCGCAGCAGCTCCACCGCCTCGCCCAGCGCCAGATCGGCCGTACCGGTAAGCCGGTGAAAGCCGTACAGCAGGCCGCGCGCGTGTTCCACCGCTTCCAGCGCCTCGGACATCTTGCCCAAGGCCTCGAGGGTGGCGTCGTCGAGGCCTTCGGGGCGCCGGTACTTTTCCGCGGGCCCGTCCTCCGGTCGCTTTGTCATGGTGGGCACTCTAGCGCTTGCCGGTGGTCGCGTCCCCGGCAACCCCGAGTTTGTCAGCCGCGTCCGCGGAAGCCCCACCCCCGCCAGCCCCGAGCCCGGCGGCCCGGCGGATGATGTTGCGGGCCATGGAGGGGAAGATCAGCCCGTGGAACGGGAGCACCAGCCACCAGTAGAGCTTTCCGGAGAGCCCGGTGGGGAAGTAGATGGCGCGCTGCCGGTAGACGCTGCCGCCGTCCGCCGGGACCACCGACAGTTCCAGCCAGGCCTGGCCCGGCACCTTCATCTCGGCGTGCAGCCGCAGCAACCGGCGCTCGGCCGTGTCCTCGATGGCCTCCACCCGCCACCAGTCAACGGCGTCGCCCACGCTGAGCCGGTCGGCATGCCGGCGGCCGCGGTTGTGCCCGGCGCCGCCCACCAGTTTGTCCAGCACGCCCCGGATGGCCCAGGCCGCGGGCCACGAGTACCAGCCGTTGTCCCCGCCGATCCCCTGGATCACCCGCCAGACGTCCTCGGCAGCGACGGCGGAGCCGCGTTCCCGCGCGTCCACGAAGACGGTGCGGCCCGCCCACTCCGGGTCGCTGGGCAGCGGGTCCGACGGCGGGCTGTTGGAGGCGTTGGTCCAGCTGGTTTCCACCTCGCCGCTGGCCATCTTGCCCAGCGCCAGCTGCACCGCGCGGCGGTACCCGGTCAGCCCGCCCTCGGGCGGCGGGATGTAGCGGTCGATGTCCTGCTCGGCGGAGACGGCGTCGTGCTGGAGTGACTCCACCAACGGCACGGCCATGGCGTGCGGTATCGGAGTCGTCAGCGCCACCCACCAGCCGGCCAGCGCGGGAGCCGGAATCGGCAGGGCATAAATCAGCCGCCGCGCCAGCCCGGCCTCGCGCGCGTATCCGTACATCAGCCCCGCGTAGGTGATCCGTTCCCGCGAGCCGATGTCGAAGGTGCGGTTCAACCCGGCCGGCAGCTCCGGCGCCCGTTCCAGGTAGTGCAGCACATCGCTGATCGCTATCGGCTCCACGGTGCGCCGCACCCAGCTGGGCGCCGGCATGACCGGCAGGTTTTCGGCCAGATGCCGGATCATCTCGAAGGAGGCGGAACCCGAGCCAATCACGACGCCGGCCTGGAAGACCGCCGCCGGCACCTCGCCTTCCAGCAGCGCCCGGCCCACGGCGGACCGCGAGCGCATGTGGCGGGACAGCTCGACGTTCTCCGGATGCAGCCCGCCCAGATAGACGATCCGCTGCGCCCCGGCCGCGGCGGCGGCGGCCGCGACCGTGCGCGCTATTGCCAGTTCGCGCTCCTCGAAGTCGGTCCCGGAGGCCATGGAGTGCACCAGATAGAACACGGTCCGCACGCCGGCGCAGGCCCGCTTCGCGTCGTCGGCGTCGGCGAGGTCGCCGGCAACGATGTCCACGTCGTCGTGCCATGGAACCGCCGCGAGCTTGCCCGGGGAGCGGACCAGGACGCGGACGGCGTAGCCGCGGGCCAGCAGCCGCGGAACCAGCCGCCCGCCGATGTAGCCGGTGGCGCCGGTGACCAGGACCAGCTGCGGCGTCGGTTCCGGTGGAGTGGCCATGTCGCCATGCTTCCACCCGCGCCGGGCCCTGTCACGGGGTTAAGGAGCGGGAAAGCCCCGCGGCAGGTCAGTCCCGGGAGCGCGGCTCTGCGCCGCGCAGCCCGCGCTGCAGCAGGTACGGCAGGATCCACAGCAGGAAGAACATCGCTACCAGCACGCCGCCGCCCACCGCCAGGGCAGGGACGTCTCCGGCGATCACGTCCACGATGAACGCCACGCAGCCGGTGGCCAGCAGCCCGATGCCCAGCACCGCGACCCTCACGATCCGGTGCCCGTGCGCCACGGTCGCGTCCTTGAGGTGCAGCCCGAACAGCTGGCGGTGGATCGCCACCGGCGTCAGGATCACCCCGGTCATGAGCGCCGCGAGCACCAACAGCGCGATGTACAGACCCACCTGGTACGGGGCCAGATCGCTGAAGCGGCTCTGGAACGGAAGCGTCATCAGGAACGCGGTGATGATCTGCGCGCCGGTCTGCATCACCCGCAGCTCCTGCAGCAGCTCGTTCCAATTCCGGTCCAGCTTCTCCTCGAAGGTTTCGGTCCGGCCCTTTGAATGTTCGTTAACGCGGTCTTCCGTAGCCATAGGAAAAACTTAGCGTCTCCGGCGGCTCTGCACTCAACCGGGAAGTACGACGGCGGTTCCTCCAAGGGGAGGGGAGAGGCGCCGCCAAAAAAATTTCCATGAAAGTGCATCCAAACACCCTGCCCGGACAGTAGTAGGGGTGTAAGCACCGATCAGCCCGGAGCACCCGGGCCGTTGAAGGAGAACAAAATGCGTAAGAGCATCGTTACGGTTTCAGCCCTGGGTCTTCTGGCACTCGGCGTGGCAAGTCCCGCCCAGGCGGCCGAACAGGAAGCCCAACTCTCGGTCCTGCACGGCGTCCCGGATTTGACGGTGGACGTGTGGGTGAACGGCGAGCGGACGCTGGATGATTTCGCTCCCGGCGACCTGGCCGGACCGCTGGCACTGCCTGCGGGCGCGTACTCGCTGGCCATCACCGCCTCGGACGCCGAGAACGCCGACAGCCCCGCCATTGGCCCGGTGGATGTCCAACTGGAGGGCGGCGGCAACTACACGGCCGTGGCCAACCTGGACGCCGAGGGCAATCCCACGGCGAACCTGTTCACCAACGACGTCTCGGCCATCGAAGCCGGCAAGGGCAAGCTGACCGTGCGCCACACGGCCGCTGCCCCCGCTGTCGACGTGCTGGCCGGCGGGTCCCCGGTGATCCAGGGCCTGTCCAACCCGGACGAACAGACCCTCACCCTGGACCCGGGCACCATCTCCGCGGCGGTAGCCGCGGCGGGCACCACCGAACCGGTGATCGGGCCGGCCGACGTGCCGGTGGCGGAGGGCACCCACACGGTCGTCTACGCCTGGGGCAGCCTGGATGACGGCAACCTGGCCCTTGCGGTGCAGAACATCGAAGGACTGCATTCCGCGCCGGGCGCAGTGCCGGGCGGCATGTCGGGCGCGGCTGCTGAGGCCGGCCCGGACTACACCATCGCCGCGGTTGCCGGCGGGGCAGTGCTGCTGCTCCTCGGCACCGGCGTAGTCGCCCGTCGCAGGCAAGCGGTTCGCACCACCGACTAACTGCGACGGGTCTTAAAAGAAGCCGGCGGCGCCAGCCCGGGGCGCCGCCGGCTTCCATCCCTCCGGCGGCTTCCATTTTGCCGCCGGCAACCATCGCTCCGACACCGGCACCGCTCCGCGAGGAAAGAATCATGGCAACCGTACCGACGACGACAATGGGCACCCGCGCAGGGCTACTGTGCTGCGGTGTCTTGATCGCCGCCACCGGCTGTGCCGCACCGATGCAGCCAGCCGCGGGCCGGCAACTGGTTCCGGTCGCCTCCCCGGCAGCAGTCGAAACCCCCGCCCCGGCCCGCGAAACCGTGGTCCCGGCGGCCGACAAGATCCCGGACCCTGCGGACATTCCGGTGCGGCTGGCCGCGCCGCTGACCGCCGGCGGCGAGGAGGCCCCGCCCACCCGGCTGCTCGTGGCGGGCACGTCAATCGATGTGCGCGTCGTCGACGTCGGCGTCAATACGGATAACGCCATGGAGATCCCCGAATCGGTGGAGCAGGCGGGTTGGTACCGCTACGGTGCCGCGCCGGGCGACCCTACGGGGACCGCCGTGATAGCGGCCCACGTCGACACCCTGGCGGGCCTGGCTCCCTTCTCCGAACTGAGGCAGCTCGAGCAGGGCACCCGCATCACGGTGCAACGGACGGCAGGCGATCCCGTGACCTACCGTGTCACCGAGGTGGCGCTGATGGACAAGGACGACTTCGACGGTAACGGCATCTTTCGCCGCGATGGACAACCGCTGCTCAAGCTGGTCACCTGCGGTGGCCAATGGCTGGACGCGCGAGAGGATTACAGCCACAATGTGGTTGTCACGGCAGTTCCCGACTGACTTTTCCGGTCCCGCAACAACTGTTCGCGTGGCGTTTCCTCCGACCAACCGGAAGGACGCAGGCTTGGTACCTCATCCTTTCGACGCGTGGGATACGGACATCGACGCAGCCTTCGCGGCGGGTGAGGAGGCTGCCATCGCCGATGCCTACCGGCACCTGGCCCCGCTCGTCCACACGCTGGCCTCCAGGGCCCTGCAAGACAAATCCGCGGCTGACGATATCACCCAGGAAGTATTCATCCGGGCGTGGCGGTCGCGGGAGGGATTCGACCCCGCGCTCGGCCGGTTGCCGGCATGGATCGTGGGAATCACCCGCCGTGCCATCGCCGATGCGTATTCCTCCGCCGCCCGCGAGCAGCACAAACTGCGGGCCGCTTCGGCCGTCATGCCCGACCCCGAATTCGCCCGGGACTCCCAGTCGCCGGAAGTCCTCGCAGACCGCCTGCTGCTGGACGATGAGCTGGAGCGGCTGGGCGAACCCAAGGGCTCCATCATGCGGCTGGCGTTCTACGAGGATCTGACCCACGAGCAGATCTCCCACCGCCTGGACCTACCCGTTGGTACCGTCAAAAGCCATATTCATCGCAGTTTGCACCACCTGAGGAGCCGATTGGAGGTCGACCATGCAGCATCTTGAACCGGAACTGATCAGCTTGCTGGCGCTGGACGACGCCCTCGGCAACCCATCCGACAGGGACCATCTACGCCGCTGCAGCCAGTGCGGCCAGGAGTACCAAGCGCTGCGCCGGGCGGTGGAGGCGGTCAGGGCCAACCCCGAACCAACCCTCGAGCCGCCCGGCCCGGCGGTGTGGGAAACCATTCACCGGGAACTGGCCCTTTCCCCCGAACTGGCCGCGGACCCATTGCAGGGCCGCACGGAAACCGTCCCGGCGGGGCGCCGGCCATCCCGGACCGCCTCAGCCCGGAGGGTGACTGCCAAGCCCAGTGCTTCACGACGCCTCCCCGCCGGGCCTCCGTCCTCCCGGCGCCTGCCCTCCCGGCACCTGCCCGCCTGGCTGGCCGCGGCGGCCGCGGTGGTGATTGTCGCCGCCATCGGCGTCTCCTGGGGCGTCACCCGCAACGCTGCCACGTTGGCGCAGGCGCAGTTGGAACCGCTGGAGCAATACGCGGCCACCGGGACGGCACGGGTAGTGGAAGCCAACGGCACCAGGGAACTTGAGATCCGGCTGAGCGAGAACGAGGCACAGGGGTATCAGGAGGTGTGGCTGATAGCGCCGGATCTGTCCGCCCTGGTCAGCCTCGGTGTGATGGACTCGGACACCGGCAGGTTCGCCATCCCGGACGGACTGGACCTGTCGCAATTCCCCATTGTCGACGTCTCGGACGAACCGCTGGACGGAAACCCCGAGCACTCCAGCGTCAGCATCGTCCGCGGCACCCTCGACACCTAGCCGTCCCTCCGGTAACGACAGGAAGGTCCCGCAGCGCACCCGAACATCCGTCCACGGCCGGAGGAACCATGCAGCAGCAAACGGAGACGAGGACAGGGCCGGCCGTGCCGATCCTGGTGTTGGTCAGTTCCCTGGCGG
The DNA here is from genome assembly GCF_059090765.1 of Arthrobacter sp. Cza30. Lineage (NCBI taxonomy): Bacteria > Bacillati > Actinomycetota > Actinomycetes > Micrococcales > Micrococcaceae > Arthrobacter > Arthrobacter sp. Cza30. The sequence goes on from NZ_JBNHGA010000012.1 coordinate 63,754, forward strand.
CCATCGTTGCCGCCTTTTGGGGCAGCGGGGCGCTCATGGGAACGCCGATCCAGGAGGCGGCAGGGGGGTGGCTAAACGAGGACTCGACGCCGCTGGCCCCGGCCTCGGCGGCCTTCCGCATCTGGTCGCTCATTTACCTGGGCCTGCTGGCCTACGCGGTGTGGCAACTGCTGCCGGCGAAACGGCAGTCGGAACGGCATGCGGCCCTGCGTCCATGGGCCGTGGCGGCCATGCTCCTGAACGCTGCCTGGATCTGGGTGGTGCAGGCCGGCCTGCTGGTGTTCAGCCTGATGGTGATCGTTGTCCTGCTGGCGGTGCTGGCGCGCATCCTCGTGCTGCTGGTCCGGTCGACTTCGGGCGCGTGGCAGGAAACCCTGATCACCGACGGCACCTTCGGGCTGTACCTGGGCTGGGTCACGGTGGCCACGGTCGCCAACACCTCGGCCGTCCTCGCCGCGTCCGGGCTGGACGGCATCGGGCTGCCGGTGACCTTGCTGTCTTCCATCGTGCTCGCCGTCGCGGCGGTGGTCGGCGTCGGAACCGCCCTGTACAGCCGCGGCCGGCTGGCGCCGGCACTGGCCACCACTTGGGGCCTGGCGTGGATCGCCGTCGGACGACTGGACGGCGGGCTGGTGGACGAAGGCACCGCGATTGCGGCCGGCATCTGCGCGGCGGTGGTGCTGCTCTCCGCCGTCGTCATCCGGTTCTTCGCCAGGGGAGCCCCGGGAGGTTAGTAAGGGTGCTGAATTTCGCCCTTGGCTGACGGACGCGCCGCCGACGGGACGAAACCGCCGGCCATGGCTAGGTTGGAAATAGCAGCACGCCGACAAGCGGCAGCACCTACACAAGGAGGTTTCTCATGGCGGAAACGAACCGATCGAAGGCAAGCTACACCGTACCGGGGCTCGAACTTGAAGAGGGTGTCAAGGTCGCCGACCTCTTGCAGATGCGGCTTCACGCCCTCAACGACCTGCAGCTGACACTCAAGCACGCACATTGGAACGTGGTGGGCCGCGACTTCATCGGCGTCCACGAAATGCTGGACCCGCAGATCGAAAAGGTCCGCGCCATGATCGACGAGACCGCCGAGCGCATCGCCACCCTGGGCGTCTCGCCGAACGGTCTGCCGGGCGCGTTGGTCAAGGAACGCAGCTGGGACGACTACGACATCCACCGTGCCGGGACCGCCGAGCACCTGGCCGCCCTGGACGTGGTGTACAACGGCGTGATTTCCGACCACCGCGAGGCCATCGAAACCGTCGGCGAGATCGATCCGGTCACGGAGGACATGATGATCGGCCAGACCGCCGAGCTGGAGCTTTTCCAGTGGTTCATGCGCGCACACCTGGAAAACAGTGCCGGTGAACTGGCGACCGAAGGCGCCAAGACCGAAAAGGGCGCGGCCAAGAAGACGAAGTAGCCCGGTAGCACCACGCTGTGGAACAACTAAACGGCGCCTTCAGGGTCCGGCGGCAGCTCCAGCTCGACTGGGGCGCCGCCGGGCCCTTGTTGGCCGCCGCCCGAAGCTGCGGCGGCAACCCGCAGCCACTGCTGGACACGTTGCGCGGGACCGACGGCCCGGCGCCGTTGCCCGGGACCGGCAGTACCCCGGCCCTGTGGGAGTTCCTGGCCGCCCTCGCGGCCGAGGATCTGACCGCCGTGCGCGCTGTGGAGCCCCATCTGGACGCAGCTGCGATCCTCAGTCAGGCAGGCCTGGAGCCGCCCGCCGGGACGGCGTGGGGTGTCTTTGCGGCGGAATCGGCTGGCGCCCGCGTGGATGCTTCACCACAGAACGACGGCGGGGCCTGGCTCCTGTCGGGGACCAAGCCGTGGTGCTCCCTGGCGGCAGAATTGGATTCCGCCATTGTCACGGCACACGTGCCGGGTGGACGGCGTGCTTTTGCGGTGGACCTGCGCCACGACACCGTGACCGTGGAGCCGGCAGGCTGGGCCAGCCGCGGCCTGCGCGACGTGCCGAGCGGCCCGGTGACCTTTGACCAGACACCGGCCGTCCCGGTGGGCGGAACCGACTGGTACCTGGACCGGCCGGGCTTTGCCTGGGGCGGCATCGGCGTGGCCGCCTGCTGGTTTGGCGGCGCGGTGGGACTGTTCCGCACGCTCGTGGCGGCAGCGTCCGCCCGGACCCCCGACCAGCTGGCGTTGGCGTGGCTGGGAGAGGCGGACCGGCTGCTGGCGGGCGGCGCCGATGTGCTGGCCGCCGCGGCCCGTGACGTGGATGACGGATTGGCCGGGGCGGTGCTGGCACACCGCGTGCGCGGGCAGGTCGCAGGGCTGTGCACGCGGATGCTGGAGATCTGCGGCCAGGCGATGGGTCCGGCGCCGCTGGCCCGGGACGAGGACCATGCCCGCCGCGTGGCGGACCTGACCGTTTACCTGCGCCAACACCATGCCGCCCGCGACGACGCAGCACTCGGGGGCATGCTCCTGGAACAGCCGGAGTTCGCATGGTGACCTTCTCCCACACCGAGGACGGCACCGCCGAACGCAGGTGGCTGGCCGCGGGGATCGAACGGCTGCCGTCCTTGACCCCAAACGTGCTGCCCGGGCGGGGCGAACGGCTGGTGGTGGTTGCCGCGCATCCCGACGACGAGTCCCTGGGAGCCGCCGGGCTGATCCATGCCTCGCTGGCCCGCGGCGCGGAGGTCACCGTGCTGCTCTGTACCGCGGGCGAAGCGTCCCATCCCGACTCGGCCACCGTTACCCCCTCAGTCTTGGCCCGCACCCGGCTCGAGGAGTTCCGGGCAGCCATGGCGTCGTTGGAGGCGGCGGCAGCCGCTTCGGCGGGGGCCGGGGAGGCGGGAATGCTGGCGTGGACGTATCTGGCCTTGCCGGACGGCCGGCTCGGCGAAAACCGGAAGGGGCTAACCGAGGGGTTGGCGGAGGCGTTGACCGGGGAACGCCGGACACTGGTGGCCGCGCCGTACCGCGAGGACGGACACCCCGACCATGCGGCCGCCGGAGACGCAGCCGCCGCTGCCGCCGCCTCGCACGGCGCCGCCCTGTTGGAGTTCCCCATTTGGTACTGGCACTGGGCTGTGCCGGAAGCGGACGCCCGGTGGCGGAGCTGGCGGACGCTGGCACTGGCAAGCGAAGGACTCGCGGCCAAGAGGCAGGCGTTGGCCCTGCATGAGTCGCAAATCCGGCCGTTGTCCGACGCGCCCGGCGACGAGGCGCTGCTCAGCGCTGCCTTCCAGCAGCACTTCGCCCGCGAAGCCGAAGTTTTCGCCTGGACGCCGGCTCAGGCGCCGGAACCCGCGCGCACCGCCCCACCCACGGCAGCGGCACAACCCGCCGGCGCCAGCGACGCAGCCGGGATCTTCGACCGGCTCTACCGCAGCAAATCCGACCCGTGGGACTACGAAACCAGCTGGTACGAACGGCGCAAGCGGGCCGTGACGCTGGCCGCGCTTCCGCGTCAGCGCTACGCCCGCGCACTGGAGGCCGGCTGCTCCATCGGAGTGCTGACGGCCGAGCTGGCCGGCCGCTGCGACCACCTGGTCGCGGTGGACGCCAGCGAGGTGGCCCTGGCCAAGGCCCGTGCCCGGCTGGCAGCAGCTGATCATGTGGAGCTGGTCCGCGCCGCCCTGCCGCAGGATTGGCCGGAGCAAACAGCTGAAGGCCTGGACCTGGTGGTGGTATCCGAGGTCGGCTACTTCATGACCCGCGCGGAACTCCTGGACCTGCTGCAGCGGATCCGCAGGGCGCTGCGCCCCGGCGGCCATCTGCTGCTCTGCCACTGGCTGCACGCCATCGAGGGCTGGGAGCTGGACGCCGAGTCAGTCCACGGCATCGCGCGTGAAGCCACGGGCTGGGAGGCCGTGGTAGTGCACCGGGAACGCGATTTCCTGCTGGAGGTCCTGCAAGCGCCCGGAGACTGCCCATGAGCGTCCCGGCCGTCGCGGCGGTGGTCCCGCAGGCGCCCGGAGTCCGGGCATGAGCACCCCGACCGTCGCCGCGGCAACCCGCGGAGCAGCGGCGGTGCTCCCGGTGCGGCACATCGCCGTCGTCATTCCCGTACACGACGAGGCACAGCTGCTGGGCAGGTGCCTGCAGCGGGTTCGGCGCGCCATGGACGTGCTTCAGGCGGAGCGGCCCCGGTGCGGCGCAGCACTGACCGTGGTGCTGGACCGCTGCACCGACGCGTCGGCGCAGATTGTCCGAAGCTTTTCCGAGCTGGACCCGCGGGTCGCAGCGGTGTCAGGGGAGTTCGGCTCGGTTGGCGCCGCCCGGTCGGCAGGCGTCGACGCCGCGCTGCACCGGGCAGGCCGGCAGGACGCCCCGGCGGGGGAGGACATCTGGGTCGCCTGCACCGATGCGGACACCGTGGTGCCGGCCCATTGGCTGACCGCCTTCGCCGCCCTGGCCGAGACCGGCGCCGACGCGGTCACCGGAACGGTGGAACCCGAACCGGCCAGCATCGCGCCTGCGCTGCTGCGTGCGTGGCGGACACAGTACTCCGGGCAGGCAGCGCACACCCGGGTGCACGGCGCCAATCTGGGCGTCCGGGCTTCCAGCTACCTGGCCGCCGGCGGGTTCGCGGCCGTCGCCGAGCACGAGGACGTCCGGCTGGTAGAAGCGATTCGCTCCGCCGGCGGATCCGTGCTGCCCTCGGACCAGCTGCAGGTGGTGACCTCCGGCAGGCTGCGCGGCCGGACGCCGTCCGGTTTCGCCGGCTATCTGGCCCGCCTGCAGCAGACGGACGGCCCGGTACAGCCCGACCGGGGCGCAAACTGACAGCGCGGCCATGGATTTGCCGTCAGGGTCAGCGGGGTCAGTACAAGAAGATCGGCAGCCAGTCGCGGTTGTGCGCGTGGACCAGCGCCAGGAACAGCACGAAGTCGAAGATCAGGTGCACGGATACCACGTAGGTGAACGACTTCGTCAGTTTGAAGGTATAGCCCTGCAGCAGCGCGAACGGGAAGGTCAGCAGCGGCCCCCACGCCTGGTAGCCGATTTCCCATAGGAAGGACGAGAACACGACGGCTTGCAGGATGTTCGCGAGCCAGTCGGGAAAGTGCCGGCGCAGCAGCGTGAAGGTGGTGCAAATGAAGAACAGTTCGTCCCAGATGCCAACGGCGTTCACGCCGAGAAAGAGCCGCCAGAAGATCGTGGGGTCGGAGGCGTCCGGCCAGTTTTGGTAGACGCCCGTGCTGACCAGGTACACCGGCAGGATGAAATAGCCGAGAGCCACCACGCCGATGAGGTACAGCTTGGCAGACAACGGCCATTTACGGCCGGTGTTGATCGGGAATCTGATGATTTTCTCGCGGTAGACAAACCTCGACACCAGCCACGGCACCAGGACGGCCAGCGCGAGGGCGCCACCCATCAGGGCCATGTGCCCGATGCTCAGGTCGGCGTTCAGCGGTACCAGGCTGATGATCAGCATTCCCGCCGCGATCAGCCCGAGGTGCCGCACAAACTCCAGGTCGACCAGCGCCGCCGTGGCCACGCTCAGCGCGAGCAGGCTATAGCCAAGGGGGCCATTCTCGACGGCAAAAAGCAGCACGCCGGACGCCGAGAGGAACACCGCCGGCACCAGTTTCCAGCTCAGCGCGGTCCGGGGTGGTTCGGTCGAGATTGTTGTCACGCAACCAGCATGGCAGCACAGCCGCCCGCGCGGAAACCGTTGACGGCTTAGCGCCCGGTTGGTTCCACTCCGGCGCTGACTAGTGGTGGCCGGCCTTGGTGGTGCCGAACATCAGCGTGCGGCGTTTGATGTCGTAGTACACGGTCTCCGCGGTGGAAAGGAGGTCCTGGAGATTGTCGGCGTCGTCGGCATCCAGCGTCAGCACCTCTTCCCATGCGCCCTGGTCGAGGACCAGTTGCAGGGTCCAGGTGCCCGGGGCGCCTGGCTCGCCAGCCACCCAGGTGAACTGGTAGTGGCTGAGCTGGCGGACCTTGATGCTGTCGTCGGTGACGGGTTGTTGCGGTGTCGGTGTCATGGTTTTTTCCTTTTCGCGAGGAAGCCTTAACCGGCCTCACCTGGCGTCAGGGTCCGGACGATCTACCCCGACGATGCTAAGTGTGCTTACCACTTTCCATGATGGGACAGCCGCTGGCAAGCCTTTGCCGGACATTGGCCCCGGGCTCGCCAAACCGGCCGGGTACTTGGGGATACGGACCACGTCAATTGGCGGGAATGGTCGCGCAGCGGGGCCCGGTGACGCACACTATGGAACAACGAATTGCACAACTGGCGGGGGCAGCCACCGCGTCCCAACCTTGGGGAGAAGGTCAGTCATGACTTTGAACGCCGAAAGCCGCGCGGCCGCCGAGGCAGTGCCGGACCCCTGTGGCTGGCGACGCGTAGGCCCCCTCGTCGAAGCGGAGCTTCAGCGTTTCACAGCAGAGAACCGCAGCCGGGCCGGCACGCTCTCGCGTGCTTTCCCCGTGCTGTGGGACCGCATTGAGGCCGCGTTGGGCGGCGGCAAGAGGATGCGGCCCAGGATGGTGCAGCTCGCTTACCGGTCTTTCGGCGGCGAGGATCCAGGCCGATGCGCCCGGCTGGGCGCGGCGTTCGAGCTGCTGCACACCGCGCTGGTGGTGCACGACGACGTCATCGACAGGGACTTCGTCCGCCGCGGCCTGCCGACCATCGGGGCCCGGTACCGGGACGACGCCATGGGCCGGGGGCTGCCCGGGCCCGAGGCCGAGCACCTGGGCCACGCAGCGTCGATCATTGCCGGCGACCTCCTGCTGACCGGTGCCCTGCGGATGGCCGGCAGCTCCGGCGCCGGGCTGCCGAGCGCCGACGTTCTGATGGAAACGGTCCACGACGCCGTCTTCGCCTCGGCCGCGGGCGAACTGGACGATGTCCTGCTGTCGGCGGCGCCGGAAAGCCCCGGCCTGGGCGACGTCCTCGGCATGGAACGGTTGAAGACGGCGGCCTACTCCTTCGAGGCGCCGCTGAAAGCCGGGGCGCTGTTGGCCGGCGCCGGCCAACACCCGGCCGAGGCGCTCGCCGCGGTGGGTCGCCGCATCGGGCTGGCCTACCAGATCGTGGACGACGTTCTCGGGACTTTCGGGGAGCCCGGTACCACCGGCAAGTCAGCCGAATCCGACCTGCGCGAAGGCAAGCGCACCGTGCTGACCGCGTATGCGGCGGAGACGGAAGGGTTTGACGACCTGCTGGCTGCGTTTCGCCGCGGCGAGACGGGGGTCGGCGAGGTCCGGACGGCGCTCAGGGACTGCGGGGCGGACGCGCGGGCAATGCGGCTCGCCCGCATCCTGGTGGACGAAGCGCTCGAGGAGTCCCGCCTCCTGCCCCTGGACTCCGGTGCGTGGAGCGAACTGGCACGGGTCTGCAACCACGTGCTGACGAGGGGGAACTAGCGGCCATGGAAGCGAACCCACTGCTCCGGTACACTGACGCCGCCGGCCGCAGCGCCGGCGTCGTGATTGCCCGCTATTCCACCTCCTTCGGCTTGGCGTGCCGGCTGCTCGGGCCGGAGGAACGCCGGCACATCGCCAACATCTATGCGTTGGTCCGGGTGGCCGACGAGGCGGTGGACGGTGCGGCTGCCGCGGCGGGGCTCGACGCCGTGGCCGTGCGCGACCAGCTGAACCGGCTGGAACACGAGACCGAAACCGCGCTGCTGACCGGTTACAGCACCAACATGGTGGTGCATGCGTTCGCCGGAACCGCCCGCGCGTGCGGCATCGACGTCGACCTGACCCGGCCGTTTTTCGGCTCCATGCGCGCGGACACCACGGTGGCCGAACACACTGCAGATTCGTTGGCGGACTACATCTACGGCTCCGCCGAGGTGGTGGGGCTGATGTGCCTGCGGGTGTTCCAAACCATGCCCGGCGCGATGCCCGGCCGCGACGACGAGCTCGCCGCCGCCGCCCGCCGGCTGGGCTCCGCCTTCCAAAAGGTCAACTTCCTGCGCGACCTCGCCGCCGACCGGGAACAGCTGGGCCGCAGCTACTTCCCTCAGACGGGCGCCGAGGCGTGGGACGAGGAACGGAAGCTCGCGCTGGTGGCCGACATCCGTGCCGACCTCGCTGCCGCCCGGCGGGGCATTGCGCTGCTCCCGCCCGGCGCCTGCACCGCCGTCGAACTGGCCCATGCTTTGTTCAGCGCGCTGGTGGACCGGCTGGAACGGATACCGGCGGACGAGCTGCTCTCCCGCCGGGTGCGCGTGGGCACGCCGCACAAGGCCGCGATCGCCCTGCGGATCCTCGCCCGCCAGCGGCTGCGCGGAAGGAGCGCCGCCTGATGGGCACCGCCTCGTTCAAGTCCAGGCTGACCGCTCGCCGACAGGCAGCGGGAGCGGCGCCGCCGGCCGGCGGGGCCACAGGGCAACCGGTGGTGGTCATCGGAGGCGGAATCTCCGGACTGGCCGCGGCCGGGCTGCTGGCCCGGGCCGGGCACCGCGTCACCCTGCTGGAGCAGCGATCCGGCCTCGGCGGCCGGGCGGGACGGCACGAGCGCGACGGCTTCCGCTTCGACACCGGCCCGTCCTGGTACCTGATGCCGGAGGTCATTGACCACTGGTTCAAGCTGATGGGCTCCAGCGCCGCGGAGGCCCTGGAGCTGGTGAGGCTGAACCCCGGCTACCGGATCTGGTTCGAGGGGCATCCGGCGGCCACGGAGGTCCGCTCGGGCCGCAAGAACGTGGCGGGACTGTTCGAAGGCCTGCAGCCGGGGTCCGGGCCGGCGCTGCACCGCTTCCTGGACGAGGCGGCGGAAACGTACCGGCTGGCCAAGGAGCACTTCCTGTACGACGACTTCGCCAGCCTGCGCGGCCTGGCCCACCCGCAGGTGCTGCGCCGGGCACCCCGGCTGGCCAAGCTGCTGGGCTGGAGCCTGGACCGTTACGTCCGGGAACGGTTCACGGACCCGCGGCTGCACCAGGTGTTGGGGTACCCGGCGGTGTTCCTGGGTACCAGCCCGTACCGGGCGCCGGCGATGTACCACCTGATGAGCCACCTGGACCTCGACGACGGCGTGTACTACCCGATGGGCGGATTCGCGGCCCTGGTCGATGCGATGGAGCGGCTGGCGAGGGAGACCGGCGTGCGGATCGAAACCCGCGCCACCGCGCGGCACATCGTCACCGGGCAGTCCGGCGCGAAGGCCCGCTGCGAGGCAGTGCTCTGGTCCGATGCCGCCGGCGCCGAGCACCGGACGGCGGCGGGCATCGTCGTCGCCGCGGCCGATCTGCACCACGTGGAGACCGCGCTGCTGCCGGCGCACCTGCGCAGCCACCCGGAACGGGTGTGGCGCCGCCGCGACCCCGGTCCCAGCGCCGTGTTGGTCTGCTTGGGCGTGCGCGGGCCGCTGCCGCAGCTGGCCCACCACAACCTGCTCTTCACGCGGGACTGGAAGGAGAACTTCGGCCGCATCCGCTCCGGGCGGGCGTTGGCCCGGGAGACCTCCATCTACGTGTGCAAGCCCAGCGCCACCGACGCCGGGGCGGCGCCGGCCGGGGACGAAAACGTGTTCATCCTGGTTCCCGCCCCTGCGGCGCCGGCCTGGGGCGCGGGCGGCGACGACGGGTCCGGGGCGGCCGCCGTGGAAGCGGTCGCGGACGCGGCCATCGACCAGCTGGCCGCCTGGGCGGGAGTGGCGAACCTCCGCGGCCGGATCGCCGTCCGGCGCACCTACGGTCCGGCGGACTTCGCGGACGGCTTCAACGCGTGGCGCGGCAGCGCGCTGGGGCCGGCGCACACCCTGCGGCAGAGCGCCTTCCTGCGCCCGGGCAACCGGAGCCGCCGGGTGGACGGGCTGCACTACGCCGGCAGTTCGGTCCGGCCGGGCATCGGCGTGCCCATGTGCCTGATCAGTGCCGAACTGGTACTCAAGGCCGTGCAGGGGATCGGGACGCCCGGGGCCCTGCCGGAACCGGACCCGGCCGCGCGCGGGGCCCTGCCGGAACCGGACCCGGCCGCGCCCGGGGCGCTGCCGGAGCCGGACCCGGCGGCGCCCGGCCCCGCGCCGTCGTCGGACAGTGCGGGGAGGAGCAGATGATCTACCTGGCCGTGCTGGTGGCGCTGCTGGGCTGCATGGCCCTGCTGGACGCGCGCTACAAGCTGTTCTTCTTCGCCCGGCCGGTCGCGGCCGCCGTCACCTTGGCCGCCGGACTGGCGTACTTCCTGGCCTGGGACGTGTGGGCGATCGCGCTGGGAATCTTTGTGCACCGCGACTCGCCGCTGATGACCGGCCTGATGCTGGGGCCCCAGTTGCCGCTCGAGGAGGCGTTCTTCCTGGCCTTCCTCTGCTACCAGACCATGATCCTGTTCACCGGGCTGCTGGCATGGGGCCGGCACCGGTGGGCTGCCCGCGCGGCCGGACCGCAACTGGTCAGCAACGACGACGGCGCGTCGGCCGGGGGTGGTGCGGCGTGAGTTTCCTGGTGCTGAATGCGGTCTTCCTCGGCGTCGCGATGGCCGCGGCAGTGGGCGCGGTCCTGGCCCGGCGGGTGCCCCGCGGGGCAGCCGCGGCGGCCGGCCTGTCCGTCGCGGCGCTGTGGGTGCTCACCGCCGTGTTCGACAACGTCATGATCGCCTCCGGGCTGTTCGACTACGGCGGACACGCCCTGGCCGGGCTCCGGATCGGCCTGGCGCCGGTCGAGGACTTTGCCTATCCGTTGGGTGCGGCGCTGCTGCTGCCCGCGGTGTGGCTGATGCTCACGGAGCCGCGCCGCCGCCCCGCCGGTGACAGGGCAGGCGGTCGGCCCCGCCGATCAACCGGCCTCCAAACCCCACAGGGTCCCGGCCGAGCAACCGGCAGAGCCGACGGGGGAGAGGAACCGTCGTGATCCGTGAACTGGTCATCACCTCCCGGCCGGTGTCCTGGGTCAACACCGCCTACCCCTTCGCCGCCGGATACCTGCTGGCCTCCGGCGGCGTCGACTGGCTGCTGGTGGTGGGCACGATCTTCTTCCTGGTCCCGTACAACCTGGCGATGTACGGCATCAACGACGTCTTCGACTACGAATCGGACCTGCTCAACCCGCGCAAGGGCGGGGCCGAGGGGGCGGTGGTGGATAGGGCACGACACCGCTCGATCCTGCAAGCCAGCGCCGTGACCACGGTGCCGTTCATCGCCGTCCTGGCGGTAGCCGGCAGCGTGGCGTCCAACCTGGTGCTGCTTATCTCCCTGGCCGCGGTCTACGCCTACAGCGCGCCGGGGCTGCGGTTCAAGGAACGGCCGTTCCTGGATTCGCTGACCTCCAGCACGCACTTCGTCTCGCCCGCGGTCTATGGGCTGGTCCTGGCCGGCACCGGCTTCACCCCGGGGCTGTGGGCGCTGCTGGCCGCGTACTTCCTGTGGGGCGTGGCCAGCCATGCCTTCGGCGCGGTGCAGGATATGGTCCCGGACCGCGAAGCCGGGCTCGGATCGATCGGCACGGTGCTGGGCGCCCGCCGTACCGTGCTGGTCTCCGCCGCCGCCTACGCCGCGGCCGGACTGCTGATGCTGGCCACCGATTGGCCGGGCCCGCTGGCCGGGCTCCTGGCCCTGCCGTACCTGGCCAACGTGCTGCGCTTCGCCGGGATCGACGACGCCGGCTCGGCGGCCGCGAACGCGGGGTGGAAACGGTTCCTGTGGCTGAACTATGTGGTCGGTTTCCTGGTCACCATGCTGCTGATCTGGTACGCGGGAGTCCGGTGAAACCGCGGGGCTGTAACGGGGCCGCCGCGGCCCGTTCCGGGGACCGGCCTCAAACCATCATGACCGTGGTGATCCCGGTGCTTGACGACGCCGCGGCGCTCGCCGAGTGCCTCGCGCTGCTGGGGCGGCAAACCCGTCCGCCCTCCGAGGTCATCGTCGTGGACAACAATTGCACCGATTCCTCGGCCCACGTGGCACGGGCCGCCGGGGCGCGCGTCGTCGTCGAACCACGCCCCGGCATCCCGGCCGCCTCGGCAGCCGGCTACGACGCCGCCGTCGCCGGCTTCGACACTGCCGCCCGCTTCGACACCCCCGCTGCCGGTTTCGCCGCCGTCCCGGCGCTCGCTGCCGCCGCCGCGGTGATCGTCCGCTGCGACGCCGACACCCGTCCTCCCGCCGACTGGCTGGCACGAATCGGTGCCGCCTTCGACGCCGATCCCGGCCTCGACGCGCTGACCGGTCCGGGCCGGTTTTACGACCTGCCGCGTCCGGTGGCCTGGCTGGCCAGCAACGCCTATGGCTCCGGCTATCGGCTCGGCGCCGGCCTCGCGATGGCGGTCACCCCGGTGTGGGGATCGAACTTCGCCATGCGCCGGACTGCCTGGGAGCGGGCCAAGGCAGGCGTCCACCGCGACCGGCAGGACATTCATGATGACCTGGACCTGAGCTTCCAGCTGGCTCCGTGGGCGCGGATCAGGTTCGACCGGCGGCTGCGCGTCGGCGCGGCCGGCCGGATCTTCGCCGGCCGGGCCGCGTTTGCCCAGCGCTTCCGGTGGGCCTTCAGCACGGTGACGCTGAACTGGGCGGTCCAGCCACCCGGGCAGCGCTGGCTGGGGCGCCTCAACCTCAGGACGCCGGAGCGGAGGAGCCCAGCATCTCCAGGTAGTGCGGGTTCTGCATGATGCCGAGCACGTTGCCGAACGGATCCACGACCGAGGCCGTGACGAATCCGTGGCCGCGTTCCGTGACGGGCTCCAACTCCTTCGCACCCTTGTCCAGCAGGCGCTGCCGCACGGCCCGCACATCGTCCACATGCCAGTAGAGGATCGCGCCGCCGGGGTCGATAGCGTGTCCGGGCGGAGCGTGCATGGTGTCGATCAGCCCCAGCTCATGTTCGTAGTCGCCGACCCGGAACTCCGCATAGCCCGGCTGCTCAAAGTAGGGCTTCTTCCCCAGCAGGTCGGAGTACCACTCGACCGCCGCCGGCAGGTCCGGGGTGTAGTAACTGACCGTACTCATTCCGCGCAGCATGGGTCTCCCTTCGAAGGATTGCCGAACCGCCCCGGCAATCGCCGGGCCGCCGTGATGGTTGGACGCTACCGCACATGGACGTCCCTGTCTGCCCTACAGTTGCCGTAGCGCGGCCAAGAAAAGGACGACGTCGCAGCCGCGTTGGGAAGGGAACAGAACGTGGACTGGGTTGACCTGCTGGTTGGTGTTGCGGGTGGCCTCATCCTGGTCTACGCGGTGCTGCTGGCCGGCCTGTGGTGGTACGCCCGCCGGCACCCGGAGACCGTGGGAATGCGGGACTCCCTGCGCCTGCTGCCGGATCTGCTGCGGCTGCTGCGCCGGCTGGCGGGGGACCGCGCGGTACCTGCCCGGGTCCGAATTCTGCTCGTGCTGCTGCTGGCCTACCTGGCCAGCCCCCTCGACCTGGTGCCGGATTTCCTTCCCGTCATTGGTTACGCCGACGACGTCCTGGTCGTGGCCTGGGGCCTGCGGCTGCTGATCCGGACCGCCGGCCCGGAGGCGCTGCGCCGGCACTGGCCGGGTACCCCTGCGGGACTTCGCGTGATCGAACGGTTGGCCGGGCTTCCGGCGTCGGGCTTCGGACCCGGCAGAGCAGCCTCGAAAGCCTTAGCGCGCGGCCGCTTTCAGGCGCTGGGGCCCGTGGTTCGGGACGACGGGGGCGTCCAGCCTGCGCCTGCCCCACAGCCGGCGCCTGCCCCGGAGCGAAAGCTCCATCTCCTCCAGCGCCAGCGCCACCTCCCGTGCGGTGGGGCGGTCCGCCGGGTCGGCAGCCGTCATGGCGCCCAGCAGCAGCACCCAGTCAGGCCCGAGGCTGGCCGGGATCTCCGGATCGCGCAGCAGCCGGGCAACCGCTGCCTCCAGCGGCGGGCCGGGATAGGCGGGCTTGCCGGTCAAGCACTCCAGCAGCACCAGGCCCAGCGAGTAGATGTCGCTGGCCGGGCCGGACGGCTCGCCCTTGGCCTGCTCCGGGCTCAGGTAGGCGGCGGTCCCGTAGATGCCGTCCTCGCGGGCATCTTCGGAGATCACGACGGCGATGCCGAAGTCGGTGAGCTTGGCCCGGAGCCGGGAGGCGTCGTCGTCGTAGTTAAACAGCATGATGTTGCCGGGCTTGATGTCCCGGTGGACCACCGAATTGTTGTGGATGTAGGAGATTCCCTCGGCCAACTCGCGGCCGACCTGGGCCACGTGGCGCGGCGGCAACGGGCCCTCCGTGAGGCGCGTGCGCAGGTCCGCACCTTCGATCAGTTCCATGACCAGGTAGATCTGCGGGTGTCCCGCCTCCATCCGGTCGATGCCCGCGTCCAGCAGGATCACCAGGTTGGGGTGGTTCAGCCGAGCCAGGAGCTTGATTTCCGCGTCATCGCGGTGGAACTCTGCCTCGTTCATCGAGGGCCGCTGGATGACCTTGACGGCCACCTCGCGCCCCAAGACGGCATCCTCCGCCCGATACACCCGCGCGCTCGCTCCGGTCCCGACAAGTTCCTTGAGCCGGTACCGCCCGCCCAGGAGGGTGCCGGCCCGATCTGAATGACGCGTACTGGTCAACGTCTCCTGCTTTCCGGCTGGCCTTTTGACAGCACACTTAGCATCGTACGGGGTCGAGTGCCAAGTAGTTGCCTGAAGCGATCGGTAGTCCGAATCGTTATCAGCGAGCGGCGGGGGGAGGCCGTCGACCCAGACTTCGCTCCACTTGCCCTGGCTGTGACCTGCCTCACAAGGTGTAGCGTGGAGCCTACGCCGGAGCACCACTGGAGGGCATGATGACAGGCGAGATTTTTGATGATTCCGAGACGACAGTCAGGGATTTCCTTCACGGCCTGGCGGCAGACAGCGCGGACATCGAGGCGTTCCTCAACGCGGTGGCCCGGCTGGCCGTGCACAACCTGTCCCAGCCCGGCGAGGAACTCCTGAGCGGCATCACGCTGCTGCGCCATAAAAAGGCCGGCACGGTCGCCAGCAGCAGCGATCGGGCGCAGAAGATGGACGAGATACAGTACGCATATTCCGACGGCCCCTGCCTGCGCGCGGCCCGCGAGCAGACGGTGGTGCACATCGCCGACCTGCAGGTGGAGACGAGCTGGCCCGCCTACACCAAGGACGTCATGGCCGAGGGCATCCGGTCCATCCTGGCCGTGCCGATCCCGCTCGAAACCGGCGACAGCGCCGGGCTGAACCTCTACTCCGACCGGCCACGGAGGTTCGACGCGGACGCCCTTCACGCGGCCGAGCAATATGCCCATCAGGCCTCCCAGGCACTGTCCCTTGCGGTCCGGCTGGCCCGCCACCGCGAGACCGAGGCTGACCTGAAGGCGGCGCTGGAATCCCGAACGACCATTGCCGTGGCCGTCGGGATCATCATGGGCCAAAGCCGCTGCAGCCAGGACGAAGCGATCGCGATGCTCAAATCCGCCTCCAATACGCGCAACATCAAACTCCGCGACCTGGCCTCCGACATCGTCGCCTCCACCGGAACCCCCTCCGCCGAAACCCACTTCGACAAATAGCCGGCACCGCATCGCCTCAAACCCTTGAGCAACGGGGTGAAGTTCTTGTACGGTGGATCCCGGTTAAGCAGTTGGCCATCGATCCACTCATTGGAGCGTCGATCATGGAGCACAAACTGCGAGTACTCGTCCGGCTGGATATCGACCGCGCCTCGGCGGTCATCGAAGTGGGCGGATGCCTGACGGCCGACAGTTGCACGGCCCTCTTACCTCTTGTCCAACGCATGGATCGCCTGGCCCACGGAATGGTGGTCACAATCGATCTTTCCGATGCGCAGCACATTGAACGCCGTGGCCTGCAGATGCTCGAGCTGTTCAGTGCCGGAGAAGCAGTTGATGCGTCGCAGGCCGCTTCCTTCACCGGCAGGCTGGCGATCAACGCACCCACGGATCTCCCGGAGTGCCCGGACGCGACCACGGGCCGGGCCCGGTTCCAGGGGGCGGCGTGAACAGCATGACGCCACCGCCCGGGTCCCCGGCGTTTCCCCGCGATCTGTCGGTCCTTTCCAGGGACCAGCTCCTGACGCTCAGCAACCAGTGCTTCGAACAGCTGGACTGCGAGCACCCGGTCCGGGACGCGTTCGTCCAGTACTACGCCCTCACCGCGGAGCTCGAAATGCGGGACGAAGACCTGGAGGACGGTGACAACAGAAGCCGCCTAGGCGCCTAGTCCTCCAGCCACGCGGGTGTGAACAGCAGGTTCAACCCCTCGGAGACGGTGGGGTGCGTGATGACGGCATCGCGCACCGCGGTGAAGTCCATCCCGCCGATCATCGCCATCTGCAGCACCGCGATCGCCTCGCTGGCCCCTGTTCCCAGCAGCGCGGCACCCAGGATCTTGCCGGTCTCTCGGTCCAGCACGGCCTTCCATTCGCCGTCCAGCTGACCGAGGGTCCGGGCCCGCGGAATCGCGCTCACGGGCATCCTGGCGATCCGCACCTCGTGGCCGGCCTCCCGGGCCTGTGCCTCCGTCATCCCCACCCTGGCGAGCTCCGGCGTCGTAAAGACGGTGTAGGGGATCAGCCGTCCCTGGGTGGACCGGGGCTCGCCCTCGCCCCGGGCGGCAGCCAGGTTGGTTTTCAGGATCCGGTAGTCGTCGTAGGAGGCGTGGGTGAACTGCGGCGAGCCGGCCGCGTCGCCGGCGGCCCAGACGCCGTCGGCCGTGCTGCGCAGCTGCTCGTCCACTTGGACGAAGCCCTTGTCCGTGAGCTCCACCCCGGCCTTCTCCAGCCCGATCCCGTCCGTCATCGGCCGGCGCCCCAGCGCCACCAGCACGTCGTCCGCTGTGACGGTCTCCCCGGTGGACAGCGTAACGGTCACGCTCCCGTCGGCGGCGCGCTCGATCTTCTCCGCGGACGCCTCGAGCTTCAGCGTGATCCCGGCGTCAGTGAATTTCCGGGCCACCAGTTCGGCCACGTCGGCGTCCTCCCGCGGCAGCAGCTGCCCAGCGCGCTGGATCACCGTGACCTGCACGCCGATGGTGTTCAGCAGGTCGGCGAACTCGCAGCCGATGTAGCCGCCGCCCAGGATCACCATGCTCGCCGGCAGCTGCTCCAGGTGCAGCAGGGTGTTGCTGGTCTGCACCCCGGATTCGGCCAGGCCGTCGATAGGGGGCAGGGCCGGCTCGGTGCCCAGATTGAGCACGACGTCGGTGCCGCGCAGGAGGCGGGTGCCGCCGTCGTTCAGCGCGACTTCCACGGTTTTCTCGGCGACGAACTTGGCCTCGCCCAGGATAAAGTCCATGCCCGATCCCGTGAACAGCTTGTGCTGCCCGGCGACCATGGTGTCCACCACGTCCTCCTTGCGGTGGCGCAGCAGCTCGAGGTCCATCCGTGGCTGCTCCGCGCCTGCCACGCCGAACTCGGCCGCCCGACGCACGGTGTCCAACACCCGGCCGGACTGGATGAGCGTCTTGGTGGGGATGCATGCCACGTTGATGCAGGTGCCGCCGACCATCGCCCGCTCCACCATCGCCACCTTCTGGCCGGACTTGGCCAGATCCATCGCCAGCGACTTGCCGGCCTTCCCGCCGCCGATTACCAGCAGGTCGAAATCCTCGGGTTCCATATCCATCCTTCCCTCGGGTTGCCTTCACGGCCCATGCGCTACTGACCGGGCACACTCTCGGCGCGGCGCATCGGGCCGCCTCAAGGCCACCCTACGCCGACCGGCGTCGAGCGTTCCGGCCGGGAGGCGGGCTTACGGGATCTCCTCCGGCGCCGCATCCTTGCGGGGTTCGCGGGCGGCCCGGGCACCCTTGCCTCGGGCGGTCCTCGTGTCCCGGGTGGTGAAAAACACGCCGCACATCACCAGGGCTGCGCCGAGCAACTGCATGCCGCTGATGCTCTCGTCCAGCAGCAGATACGCCCCGAGCATGGTGAAGACCGGCACGAAGTTCAGGAACACGGACGTCTGGGACGCCCCGAGGACGGCAACGGCCCGGTTGTACAGCATCAGGGCAATCACCGACGGAAAGACGCCAAGGTACACCAGCCCGGACCAGTGGCCCCCGCCGATCTGCGGCACTCCCACCACCAGCCACTCCACGACCATGACGGGCAGCAGGATCATGACCGACAGCCCGGTCATGACCAGGACCGCCCCGTAGGACGGGAACAGGTGCAGATACTTCTTCACCGCGATCGAATACACCGCCCAGGACACCGCGGCCGCTGCCATGATGGCGTCGCCGATGTTCCAGGTCAGGTCCGCGAGGCGCATCAGCTGCCCGTTGGTCACCACCCACAGCGCCCCGCACAGGGAGAGCACGACGCCGAACCACTGGATCGACCGCAGGCGTTCGCGCAGCAGCCAGAAGCTCAGGGCCACCGTCACCGCCGGAACCGATGCCTCCAGCACGGAAACGTTGGTGGCCGAGGTGAATTGGAGGGCGCTGTAGATCAGCGTATTAAAGAGGGCGACTCCCGTGAGGGTCAGCAGCAGCAGCGGTTTGCGGTGCTGCAGGAACAGGCGGCGGGACTGCCAGGCGCTGCGGTATCCCAGCGGGAGCAGCACCAGGAAGGCAATGAAGACCCGGAAGAACGCGATGGTCAAAGGCGGCAGGTCGCTGAGCGCCTTGCCGGTCAGGATATTGCCGGCATAGAAGATGACCACCAGCAGGAGGAGCACGTAGGCGCGCATACTTCCTCCTCGGGTCGTCGTCAGGCGCTCGTCCCACACACCCTACGTGCTAAACACTGCTCCGGGCCGCAGCCCGGTGTCGCCCGGTGGGGGGCTGGGCTTAGTCAAGCGGCAGGCCGGGGCGTCCGGAGCCGGGACAGCAGCCAGGCCGTCCGAGGGAGGGAGCAGGCGATGGCCAGCGTGAGCGCCGGTACCAGAGCGGCACCGACGTCGGGAAACTGGCGGACGATGACGGGCAGGTAGGTCTCGAACCGGGCGGGTGCGTAAACGAAGGCCAACCAGACGAGGAACGCGTCGAGGGCCAGTGCCCCGACGGCCCAGAGGACCATCACGCGACGGAACCGGGCCATGCCGGCCGCATCGTTTCCGGCGGCGTAGGCGGAGCTGGCTCCGGCCGCGAGGTGACGGCCGCCGCGGCGCGGGCCGATGCGTTTCCGCGCCAGGAAGTGGAGCGCCAGCGCCAGGCTCGCCAGCTCGGCGAGCAGCAGCGCCAGGGCGACGGCCCAACCGTACTGCTGCAGCCAGTCCTCGTCAGCGGCCAGGGGTTCGGGAGGTTGTCCGTGGAGAATCCGCAGGACGTTGCTGTCCAGCGCCTGCAGCCGGGACGGCGCGGACGTGTCGTTCCCGTTGATTAGCAGGGCAAGGCCCAGCCCGGAGGACGGAACCATGGCCTGATAGGTGTGCGTGTTGCCCCATTCGCCTTGATGCTCCAGCAGCAACGGCAGGTCGCCGTCGGCTGCGGGCGTGGCGTCCGGGTGCGTGGATTCCAGCAGGGGGCGTGCAAACCATGCCATGGCATAGCTTTTGGACTCGTCTACGCGGACCCGGGGTGTCAGCAGCGTCCCAACGCTTTCCGGCCGGAGGATGCGGCGGTCCAGGTAGGCGCCGCCGTGCAGCAGGGCGATCAACTCGTGGCCGAGATCCTGGGCAGATGAGTACATGACGGTCGAGGGCATCCCTGTCACCGCGGCCGGCACGTCCGTCTGTCGCCACCAGGTGCCGAACCACAGCGAGTAGCCCGACGCCAGGCCATCCGCGCGCGCAGCTGCCCGCGTGGAGTGGGTGTTGGCCATCTCGAGCGGCGTGAACACCTGGTCCTGCATGTAGTCCCCGAAGGGTTGGCCGGAAACGGTCTGCACCAAGAGGCCGAGGACGTTGTAGTTGGCATCGGAGTAGGCGAACGTTGCCCCCGGCGGGTTGGCCAGGCTGGCGTCGGACAGATCCCGCACGCCCTGTTCCAGCGCCGCAGGATCCTGGGTATCCGATGCTGCGTAAGCCGAGCCGTCTGCCGTGGACAGCCCGCTGGTCTGATGGAGCAGGTGGCGGACCGTGATGGCCGCCGCGCGGTGGTCACGCATGCTGAACCACGGCAGGTAGGTCCGCACGGGTTCGTCCAGCTCCAGCAGGCCGGCCTCCACCTGCTGCATCACGGCGATGGCGGTCAGTGATTTGCTGGTCGAGGCCAGAAGAACCGGCGTCTGGGCGGTCATGGGGCGCCCCGAGTCATCGGCGCTGCCGAACGCCGCCTGGTGCACCAGTCCGCCGTCCCGGACGACGGCGAGGGAGACTCCCGGAATCCCGAGGGCATCAATCTGGTCTTGCAAGTAGGCGTCAACCGCCGCGAAGGCTGGGTCGGGCGCGCCGCGGCCCGGGACCGGGGGCGCCGCTGCCGCCGTCGCGGCGGCTGCCGCGCCGCCTGCCGCAGACGCCGCAGGCCAGTTTCCTAAGGCTGCCGGGCAGGTGCCGACGGCGAGGAGGCAAGCAGCCGCACAGGCGAGGGTGAAGGCGGTCCGGAACTGCAACGGCGTCCGCCCCGTCCGTCCGCGGTTTCTGCCCATGCCCGCTCCTGCGGTTCGGATTGCGGTTCATTCACCGTAGAGGCTGGCGCATCAGAGCACAACGGACAGACAAAACCCACGGCTCGCACCAGGCGGAGCGTGCAGGAGCCATGCGATCAGGCCGCCGGCCTCAGGACCGCCGGGCCGACGTCCATCCCTGTTGGTAAAGCCTTTCGAATCCGTCGAGGAGGAGGTCCAGCGCGAACTCGAACTCGAACTGGTCGTCGCAGCCCTGGCCGACCACGGACCCCTCGTCGTGGGAATCGGCGATGGCCATTTCGGCGATATGCGGATACCGCTCGGCCATCGCGCGCAGCATCTCCGGCGGAACGTCCGCGGGCGCGCTTTGCGAGTCGTCGAACAGCTCCTGGGTGAAACCCCACATCCGGCTGCCCAGGGCGTGCATCACGTGGTGGGTGAGGTCGACCGAAAATCCGCCCGCGCGGAACATGCCGATCACCGAGTCCATGTACTCCAGGACAACCGGCGTCTTGTTGGTGCGTGACTCGAGCACCTGGCGCGCCCACGGGTGGCGCAGCAGGACCTCCCGGGCCGACAACACGCGCTGACGGACAGCGTTCCGCCAGTCAGTCCCGCCGGGCTGCGTCTCGATCTCGCCGACGATGACGTCGACCATGCCGTCCAGAAGTTCTTCCTTGTTGGCGACGTGCTTGTAGAGGGCCATCGGCACCACGCCCAGTTCCTGGGCCAGCTTGCGCATGCTGAGTGCGTCCACGCCGGCTTCATCGGCAAGAACGACGGCGGCGCTCAACACCCGCTCCCTGTTCAGCGGGGCGCGGCGTACCGACTCCACCTGCTGAGCCATCAGGACCACCCTTTCTGACGGCAGATATCTCTTGACAAGTGTACAACGTACACCTACCTTTAGATCACTAGGTGTACGCCGTACACTCACGGATTTGGGGATCTAACCATGGCTGCAGAAACCATCGCCGTTACCCAAGCCTCCGGGCGCCGGCCCCGCGGACGCTGGCTCATACCCGCCGGCTTGATCTTCGTCAGCCTCATCCCGGTCATCTTTGGATCGATCCGCGTGGCTGAGCTGACCGGGGGAGCGGCGGTCACGCCGGCCAACGAGCGGTTCTTCGACTCGCCCCTTCCTGTGCTGATCCACATCCCCGCGGCCATCGTCTACAGCCTGGTCGGTGCCTTCCAGTTCGTGCCCGCCCTCCGTCGCGGCAAGCGAGGCCGGCGCAGCTGGCACCGCATGGCCGGGGTTATCCTCATCCCGGCCGGCCTGCTCGCTGCCCTCTCCGGCCTCTGGATGTCCGTCTTCTACGACCTCCCGCCCGACGACGGCGTCATACTGCTCGTCCTCCGGCTGGTGTTCGGCACGGCCATGACGGTGAGCATCATCTTGGGCATCCTCGGGATCCGGCGGCGCAACTTCGCCGCACACGGTGCCTGGATGGCCCGCGGTTACGCCATCGGGATCGCCGCCGGAACCCAGGCCCTGGTGACCATCCCGTGGATTCTCCTGGTCGGCCCGACCCACGAACTAAGCCGTGCGGTGCTCATGGGGTCGGCCTGGCTGCTCAACCTTGCGGTCGCCGAGTACTTCATCCGCCGCCGCGCCCGAAGGTCCGGGTACTCGAGGCGCATATCCGGCAGGGCCACGGCAGTCCCGACAGAGGCTGCGCGATGACCAACCGGGCGCCAATCCGGCAATGTCGTCCTCCAAATTACGGGTCCCCAACAGAATGCGATCCGGCCGGATCAGGGTTACCAGACACGCCAAGAGTAGCCGCAGTCATCATTCAGACACTGCCAATGAGGGCTGTCCGGTTCGAAGACACACCCTGCACGAATCACCTTGGACTCCGGACCATCGAGAGATGGTACCCAAATGCCGTAGACCACGGGCCAGGCTTCGTGGCTGCAGCGCGGGCACGTGGTCGTACCGTCGCCAGCCACTTCCGGCGCCTGATTGCTCCTCGTACGGTAAACCTAGCGTCCGGGACCGACAGTTTAGCTTCCGGGGACCACGCAGTTCACGGTCCTACATTCACCGACGTATCTTCAGCGTCGGGTAGCGCTGGGAACCAAGGCTCGGCTCGTTTCAGCGCTGCCCCCAGCTTCAATCCGCCGGCTTGAGCTAGTGAGTCCATGTCACCGACCACCACCAGCAGGCTCCTGGCCCGTGACAGCCCGACGTAAAGTTGCTCCGGCGCGCGGTCCAGATCCTTGAAGCCGTTGGCACAAAGGATCACCACGGACCGTTCAAGTCCCTTGAAGCCGAGCACATGCCCGTAGAACTCTTCTTTATTGGCGTGAAAGTCCCGCCAATACTCGGCAATCTCTCCACTGTCAAAATAGCCCTGGTGCACCGGATGACGATGCCGGGTCGTAAGTAGCGCGATTTGGTTGTTGGCCCACCCTTCCTCTATCAGAGCGTCCACGCAATCGCCGGCCACATCCAAGGCATCATCGGTGCTGCACTGGACGAACCGGACCGGAAGCCCCGTACCACCGCGCGGCTTGAAGTACTCACCGGCAAAGTCCTTGAACGTGTCGGCAATCCGCCGCGTATTGCGCAGGTTCTCGTCAATGTGGATCGGGACAAAGCTGCCGATCGGGCCCGCCACTCCGTCCACCCCCACGCCGGTCCAACGCCGGTAGACATCCTGGCGGTCGTCCATGAACGCGTAGGCCTCGCCAGCTGCGGGGTCCTTGAGGCAAGCGAGCAGCGCCTCCCACCACAGCGGGGCGAAGTCCTGTGCTTCATCGACGACGACGGCGTCCAGCTTCTGCTCGTGCGGCAAGTCCGCCGCCAGTTCCTTGAGCAGGCGCGGCATCTCTTGATCAAAATACTCTTGGCCGGACCCGTCAGGAACGCCGAGAGCGCGCACGTACTCATGGAACTCGCCAGTGAAAGCCGGCTGTGCGTGGCGCCAGCCTGACGTCCGCTCCTGCAAGTACTGCCCGAGCCCCTTGTTGTAGCAGAACAGGCCTACGCTCTTGCGTTCCCGGCACAATCTTTTGGCTTTCTCCACCGCCAACCACGTCTTGCCGCTCCCTGCCCCGCCGGCGAATCGGACCCTCGTTAGGTCCCGGGTTGCGGCTAGCAGGACGGACTGACGTTCCGTGAGCTGGTCCTGACGGTCTTCCAGTTCCTGAGCCTCCGCCGATTCCCAGTCGCTCAAGGGCAGCGTTCCGGTTAGCCGGCCGATGATCCGTTCCATGTACGACGGCGCAAGGGGACTTGCGCCGCTGCCTTCGGTTTCGATGGCCCGCCGGATCTTCTCCGGGAGGTTGGCGAGATCCTCTGCGTCCAGCACTAACGAACGCGGGCATCCGGCCATCGACCAGTCTTGGGGGACGTTGGTGTACGGCAAGCAGACCATATAAGCGAAGCGGTTCGAGAGCGGCGTCCCGAGCTGTTCCCCGATCCAAGTCCGGAAAGCGTGCATCGAGGACTGGGACTGCGCGACGGGGCTCAGAATCTTGTGCCGACCGCTCCTGTCCGACTGCCACCATTGCCCCTCGTCAACGCCGACCAGCCCGCCCTTGACCTCGATGGCGGCAAGACCTACGCCCGGCCACATCACCAATAGATCGATCTCATGCTCTGCACGGCCGTGCCGCACTTGCACCGAGTGTGCCAGCACCACCTCGTTTGGCAAGTTGTCCCTCAGCTTGGTCCAGACGGCATGCTCGGCCGAAAACTCAGGGCCGAACTCTGGTTCCTCCGGAATGCACCGCACTATTTTTCCGTCCCCTGGTTCTAGTCCTCAGTCGAGTAAGCTGCGGTTTGCACCCGCAACTTACGATCTTTTTCGTCACCGCCGGTCGAACATTGGTCTGCGATCCCGTGAAAACCGCCCGACTCTGTGAGATGGATGCTTCCGTGTCGCTTTGCTTCACCCAAGACTGTCGGGTCTGCGCGCCCGATAGTTAGAGAAAGGCCAGGGTGCGATGCTACGAATTATTTGCACTGCCAGCCACAATCACGAATGCCATTGCTCGACGTGGGGTTTCGCGACTAGTCAAGGTAATCTCGCAAGACTTGTGACCTTGTGGGATGGCGGAGCTTAGACATTGTTTTAGCTTCAATTTGGCGGATGCGTTCCCGCGTAACGCCGTAGACCTTGCCGATTTCGTCTAAAGTCTTCGGCTGGCCGTCGGTAAGCCCGAAGCGCATGGCCACTACGCCGGCTTCTCGCTCGGATAGCGTGTCCAGAACCGAGTGAAGCTGTTCCTGCAGCAGTTTGTATACGGTGATTGCATGCGAATCAAAAGACTCGACGTCTTCTATTAGCGAAGAGAGACGTACCTGGTCACCGCTTTCATCGAATGCATCTACGTCTAGAGAACTCGGTTCATTCGCGTACCCTTCGTACTCACGCACCTGATCGGGCGTGAAGTCGAATTTCTCTGCCACCTCTTCGATTGTGGGTTCGCGGCCTAGATCTTCCAGCATCTGGCGCTTTACACGGGCGAGCTTGTTAATGACTTCCACCATATGCACGGGAATACGGATGGTACGGGCTTGATCTGCCATGGCGCGGGTGATGGCCTGCCGAATCCACCAGGTTGCGTACGTGGAGAACTTGAAGCCCTTGGTGTAGTCGAACTTCTCGACGGCGCGGATGAGACCCAAGTTGCCTTCTTGGATCAAATCCAAGAACAGCATGCCGCGACCGGTATAGAGTCTCGCCACCGAGACGACCAAGCGGAGGTTCGCTTCGAGCAAGCGGTTCTTGGCGCGTTTGCCGTCGTGGGCAATTTGCTCCAGGTCGCGCTGCAGGCGAGTCTCCATGGTGCCGTCGTCCTTGGCCAGCCTTTCTTCCGCGAAGAGACCGGCCTCGATCCGCAGTGCGAGGTCGACCTCCTGCTCGGCATTCAGCAGGGCGACCTTGCCGATCTGCTTCAGGTAGTCAGCGACGGGGTCAGCGGTGGCACCGGCAGAGAAAATTTGCTGAGCCGGCCCATCCTTGTCATCGGCGTCGGAGTAAACAAATCCAGTAGAAACAGACGAAGTAGCCCTGTTCTTGCCATATCGTCTGGCAGCACTGCGTCCGCCATCTAAGGTTCCGCTGAGCGTCACAACTACGCCATCGAGCCACCCTGTTCCACTGCTAGGTTCTTGAGGTGGTTGTGGTGGTACGGCAACGTCTAATTTTGATGGTTCATGCCGCCAATCCAATGTCGCCCTCCATAAATCTCCGTGCTAGAAATCCTAGAGGCTGGCCCTGACAAAATCGGGCTCACTTACTTCAACGCCTTCTTCGGAGAAGCGGTGTAATTACGGGCGACGGTCAACTCTTCTGGACTGTAGGGAGGCCATCGTCTGTGCGCCATGCGGTGGCAGTTCGCGCACAGAGGAACGAGCTCCGTGATGGGATCCACAGGACGCGATTCGCCCATGGAGCTCACGGGGACTAAATGATGGACCTCAATATATCCATTGGCTGTCCCTCCATAGATCTCATCGAAGTTGAATCCACATACCGTGCAGGATCGGCCATGAACAGCTATCGCTGCAGCTCGGTTTGCTCTGCTTCGTTCATACCTGTGCGATAGCACAGAGTACTTATGCCCCTCATACGCGAAAGCAAAATCGACCTCGCGCATTTCAACAGGATCCTCAAAGTCCAGAGGCAGGAGACAGACTAAGAAGCTGAAGAGCGCTTCGGTCACCTTCAAGACATCCATACTTGCGTCTTCTACCGACGTCCTCATCAAGCTTCCTGTGCAGACGAACGTATGGACTGTCCCGCCCAGCTCATCAACATTCAGTTCTTCGACCTTGATGCCGTTGACGACAATCTGGAAGTTGGCACCAAGAGATTCGTATGCTCGCACGATTTGAGTAACTTGCAGCCATCTTTCGGAATCGGCTTCACTTATTACTCGAAGGAGATCAGCTGCCAGCCGGTCGAGCCTAAGTTCCGCTTTAACCCGGCTCAGGAGACGGGTCACCTCGACGCTAAAGCCATGGGGGCGTGACATTCCAAGTAGCCGAAACTCAATGGCCGCTGTCTGCGGACTCGATTTGGCAGTTATTGGCAGACTGAGTGCGCGGCTAAGCGCACCTGCTAGCTCTTCTGAATCCATGGAATCGTAACCCTACTCGGAATCCGGTGAGGGAAGATCTTCAACAAGCTTTTTAAGCGCCCTAGAAACGTCATAGCGAATATCTTCGAATATTTCCTTTGTGGAGTCCTGTGCCGACCGGAATTCGGCCGAAGCCAGTGCCCACAAGAGAGAATCAAGTGCTTGGATCGTGTTTCCCGAAGACTGATTGGGCAGGTAAACCTTTTCATAGTAGGGGTGCGATTTACTGATTCTTACGCCAGGATTATCACCAATATAGGCCGGTTGGTAGAGAATACCATCCCGGAGTTCATCAACAGCTTCAACAAACACGCCTGTACTAGATTGCACATAATCCACGTTGACTACGCCATGCTCATTACGGATCTTGGCCGTACCCGTACTTTCATCCGTGGATTGCAGCGTCGCGTTGGGAATGGATTTCGACTTGTCTTTGATTGCGGCATTCGACGGAGCATGAAGCTGAGGGTCTGTCATGTCCTTCGCCCGGGAGCGTTGACCGTCGCGATAGCGAGCTTCGGCTTCTCGCCTGGGAGGCGTCAGAGCCCTATAGACGACATCGGCAAGCGCAGTGTCCAGTATGATAGTCGACTTCTTAATGTCGACTTGGAACGCCAAATCTAGCTCGTGGTCGAAAGAAAGCTCCGCGCGGCATAATGTGAAGTGAGGTTCTTGCGCCCACATGTTGAGCCAGTCGGGCCCATGAATCAAACGATTCTCTCGGTAAACGTAGATTCCCTGCGTCTTGTTGCCCAAGCGGGCCAAGGCCGGCGCGCCCTCTCCAAAGTCAGCTTGGAGTTCAGTTTTACGGGGCATCACGAACGCTTTGAGATGCATGGCAGTTTTCTTGTCCCCAAGATCCACAGGAATCGATACATCCAGGAGCTTGTCAGAGCCAAAGCCAAATGGGTCCCATGCATCGATAGGGGCATCGTTTAAAGAGATGCGAACGTTGCTAGCACGGCTATCTGTGTGATCGAGGAACCGCTGAAATACCATGGCTAGGTGGTCGCGCAAAGAACTGACATGTCGCTTGATCGCACCTTGTGCCCGGTCTCCAGCGGGGTCCTTATAGTCACGGATCAGGCGATCCACTTTCTCCCAGCGTACGACCGTTCCCGTTCCCTTGGCATGTTTTTCCAGCAAGCCAGCATCGATTGGATCCGCGTTGGAATCGACAGACACTTGCCAACCTTGACTCGGAACCAGGTCTAAATCCCAAATGGCAGTTGCTGCCGAATCTTGGTCGCCTGGCTTTGAAGTCAATTTAAGTCGGCGTGCAAATGATGTGGAGGCGGTCTTAAGCCCCAAGCCAAATTTGCCAAGGCTGGAGGGATCGGGGCGCCGGGCGGAGCCGTACTTAAGGGCATTGACCAAGCCATTTCGATCCATGCCCGTGCCATTGTCAGTCACACTGAAACGAACATTCCCTCTGGGATCAAGCTTGAGTTCAACAGAAACGAAGTCTGCACCGGCCGCGATCGAGTTATCGACGATGTCAGCGACGGCCGTGTTCAATATATAACCGGTGTCTCGCAACGACTCCGTGATGCGCTCCGGATCGGGCGTGACTTCGAACAGCTCAGCTGACACTAGTTCTTCCTCCTTGAGATAGCACTCCATGTGCCGGAAAGCTTGATTGTTTCATAAATATCGAACGATTCAGGCGCCGAAGTGAGCGATGGGGCACGCGTAACCAAGTCGTCTTCGATTGACGGACCGCTGCGGTTTAGTCCTATCGTCCACCGCCCAGTCAGACTCCGGGCTAGATGCAGAGTGTCCCCGACGCGGGCTTGGTGTTTCTTAAAAAAAGGCGTTAAGCCTGTCAACCTATACTCGTTCCGAGTGGAACGTCCATGAAGTTTTCCGTTGTAATAGATGAAGTTCAGTTTCCACTCGTCTATGCCATCTACTTCGCGGAACAGCATCTGCTGCCTAGGATTGAATTGACTGATATCAAGGGATGGGAAGAAGGCCAGCATTTCATCTTGCCTCGGCACAACAACCCCCGCTTGGTGTGAGCCTGTAGATCCGACGTCGTTCGAGGTAAGAACCTTTGTCACTGATGCAATTATTGTTGTCATGATAAGGAAGCCACCTTTGGGCTCATTGCGAGCATTTCGTCAAGTTCTCGGTTGCTTGGAAGTTCCTCTGCCCCACGCAGTCCATGCGTGGACAAGTGCCGTTTCGCTTGAACACGTTCCAGCATCAACTCTTCGACTGTGTCTTTGTAGTACAGGGAATAGATGAACACTGGCTTATTCTGGCCTCGCCTGTGAGCCCTCGCTGAAGCCTGATCAATGGTTGCCGGGTTCCACTCAGGAGTAAAATGGATGACGTAGTTGGCAGCCTGGATGTTTATGCCGACACCAGCAGCTTTTGGGTTTAGTACTAGGACAGCTGGACCTGCAAAGCTTGTAAAATCGTCAACTCTCAACTGGCGTTCATGGATCGGGACTCGACCATCTAAATGAGATATAAACGCTGACGGGAATCGTTTCAACAAATCACTCTGAATCTCGTCGACAGTCGAAGTGAACGAGGCGAAGATCAGAACTTTACAATTCCGACTAAAGGCCTCGGTAATAATTTGCAGGGCCTGTTCGTACTTTGGATTTGCTGTCGTGATCGGAGGATTCTCGTCGTCTAAACAGCGAAGCGTCGAACAAGCTTGTCTAAGATATCCGATCTTGGCAAGCGGGGAAATCGACTCGTCAAGTCGGAGCCTTTCGTACTCCGAAGCCATCAGCTCGCTTGCATGAACCGGCACCAGGGCATCGGTGCGAGCAGGTAGGTCACCAGCAACGTCTGTGACCCTCCGTCGAATAATCAGAGGGGCCACTCTGCGCCCCAACTCAAGTGCGGCGTGGTCCTCGTCCGGATACCGTATTTTGAAGTCATCAAGCGACGACAAATAATCCGGGGCCACTACAGACATGATCGACCATAAATCTGTAAGTGAGTTCTCAATCGGAGTGCCGGTTATGGCGATAAGCAGCTTTGAGTTCAATCGTTGTAAAACTTGCGATCTCTGTGCTTGAGGATTCTTAACATACTGAGCTTCATCGACAGCGATGGAACCCCACGAAAGGGATCGCAGCATGAACTCATCGCGGATAAGCAGGTCAAAAGAAGTCACCACAACATCGAAGCTGTTCAAGAACGAGGGATCTCCGCTTCTCTGAGAGCCCGCATGCTCATGAACACGCAAGTTTGGTGCAAAACGGTTCAACTCACGGCACCAATTAGCTGTGGTTGATGAAGGGGCGACGACTAAAGAAGGTGAGCCGCCATTTTGGGTTACCCACGATATCAAGCCTATGGCTTGTATGGTTTTGCCCAAACCCATCTCATCGGCGAGCAGGCATCCTAAACCTTGGTCAGCCATGGAGACCAATTTTGATATCCCGACGGCTTGGTAAGGGTATAAGACCGCGTCTACAAGGTCATTCGGTGCCTTGGCTATATCAGTAGCCAGCGAAGAGGTCAGCGCTCCATGGTGGTCACCCTCGAAATATCCGATTTCCAACCCGCTATGCCACAGTAACCACAGCTGCTGGGCTTCGCTGAGTTCTTGTAGAAGCCTAATTCCATGAGAATCCAGGATTCTAGTCATGGTATTTATTGCAGCCGGGTCGATAGCAAACCACTGGTTCCCGATTATCATTTGGTCTGTTTCCGGCCAGGAATCTACTATGGGCTGGTTTTTGGCGTTGACTGCACGCAGAGCTAAGCAGGTCCGCCCGGCCTGCGAGGCTATTAGAACAGGCTCAAGCTGGAGCAGATCGGCTGAGATATCCAGATGAGGCAGGTCGTGGGACGGTCTATTGCAGTCGACTCCGCCGATCTCACGAAGGCCTTCGTACTCGGCTGACCAGACATCGATAGCCTCTACTTCTAATGCCGCAGATTCCGTCCTCAGCACGATTCCCGCTGTGCACTCCCACGTCCCCCCAGTGGCCATGCCTTACGATGCCTCTGCAAGTCGGTTCTTGGCCGCCATCTTATCTAGATGGATGGTCATTTGTGCTGCCAAAGACTCAATGACCGGAACGACAACCGAGTTTCCGAACTGGCGATAGGCTTGCGTGTCACTAACCGGAATTTGGAAAGTGTCCGGGAACCCCATCAGTCGAGCGCATTCTCGCGGTGTGAGGCGCCTTGGATTCTGTCGGGGACCGCGCGCAATTAGGATTTCGGATCCATCTTTATGGTAGCGAGCCGACAAGGTCCTGGTTGTCTTTCCGGGTTCAACAAGACCATAACCGAATCCGTTGCCAGCCAAACGATGCTTCTCCGCATAACCCTGGAGGTAGGACCAGAGTTTGTCGCTGAGTACGTATCTATCGACGACTTCTTTACTGTCGGCATCGAGGTAGGGCAGGTCGGCGTCGGCTGGGTTGTTTCCAGAATGAAGAATCTCACCAACGTCAGCGATTCGACGCTGGGGCTGTATCGAGTTCCAGTCCCATTCGACTGGGGATTCGAAGCCTATAATATAAATTCGCTCCCGATGCTGCGGCACAAAGCCCTTGGCGTCAACAACTTTATACTGAATAGAATATCCCAGCTCCTTTTCGAGTACCTCCTTGATCACTGCAAAAGTCCGACCACCATCGTGGCTGATAAGATTCTTAACGTTTTCGAGCAGAAATGCTTTCGGGCGTTTCTTTTGGATAAGTTCTGCGACATTGAAGAAAAGCGTTCCCTGTGTCTTATCCAAAAATCCATGATCGAGGCCGAGGGAATTCTTCTTGGAGACACCGGCCAGAGAAAAAGGCTGGCAGGGAAAGCCTGCTGCGAGGATGTCATGATCCGGAACATCGGAGGCATCCACTGCGTTGATGTCACCGAGTACCTGGTGCCGTGATTCATGGTTTGCCATGTAGGTCTTGACGGCAAACTTGTCCCATTCACTAGTGAAGACACACTCGGCACCAGCGCGTTCGAGGCCGAGTCGGATGCCTCCAATGCCGGCGAATAGATCTACGAACTTGTAGCGCCCGTGGGAGTTTGGTACGTCGGTGGGCCAAGACCCATAGTATCGGTCCAATGCGAGAGAGAGTATCGGGGGAACGGCGGTTGTGTCTGTCATCCACCGTTCCACTGTCCGAGTGGAGTACCCGAGTACCTTAGCGACCTCGCGAGTGCCATGCAGCTTAGCCAGCGTCGTCAGTCTATGGGTGGTTGTGGCAGATGGTTCGTTCCTCATAGTCATCCATTCTGGGCCACAGTACCGACAATTTGTCGCAAGACATACCCGGCGTGACCACCGTTGTGCCGACCTGCTGGTCCCGATGTGCGTTCAAGGATTCGACTATTTCGACTGGGCTTACGCCTGCCTTTCGACTGCCCGAGCGGCGTCGTCGACATTAGGCGTGGCAGACGGGCGAGCGAGCATCTTCAATTCTGCGACATTAAGGATCTCGTCCAAGCCAGGTGAAGTTGGGGCCTGAGAGACGGCGTCCACTGGCCCGACCCACTTAATATGTCGATTATGTAACTATAATTTCTAAGATTAGTAGGGCTGCGAGAGGGTGGAGAACCGAGACGGCCGGAGATGCATGACGCGTCGTCAGCGTTGGTGCGGAAGGTATCGGTGCTCAACGACGTGTTGGAGTACCAGATGTGCGGTGCCATGGGGACGAATGAGACGGACTTCCGGGCCATGCAGCACTTGATGCCCAAGGGGCCGATGACGCCGTCGCAGTTGGCGGACGCCCTGCACGTGGCCACAGCCGCGGTAACCACGGTGGTGGACCGCTTGGTGCGGGCTGACCATGCCACGCGAGTCCGCATCCGTTAGACCGGCGGAGATGCTGATTGAGCCGAAGCCCCATGCGGCCGGGCAGTTGATGTCCCAGCTGACGCCGATGATCCGGCAGACTGATCAGCTCGTTCGGGACATGGAACCTGCGCAGCAGGAAGCGGTGGTGACCGTATCTGACCGGCGTAGTGCAGGCTATGGAGCAACGCATTGCGGAGCTGGAGGGGGAGCAGCAACGCGTCCCCCAACTCACCGGGAAGAGGCCGACATGACCGTCACCACATGGATATCTGCCCCGCAGTCGTCAAACAATGGCAGTTGGGGAAGGTTCAGCTCACTGGTCGAAGCGGAACTGCGGGACTTCGTGGAAAGGGATGGCGCCCAAGCCGCAGGATTCCGCGGTCTTTCCCGCTGATGTGGGACCACAAAGAGTCGGCCCCTGATCGGCGGAAAAGGGGCTGTGGCTCCCGGATGTGCACCTAACCTACACAGCCTTCGACAGTGAGGAACTCGGCCGGTGCGCGAAGTGGCGCGACGCGTTCGAGTTGCTCCATACCGCCTTGGTTGCGCAGACGACGCGGTCGACCCTAACTTCGTCCGGACAGTCAACCATCGGCACCACTACGGACAGGCTCTGACGCTACGCGTCGGGCTCCGGGTTAGCAGTGTCCGTCCGGTCGATCACCCGGCCGGTGCCGGCAATTTCCCGGGCGAGCTCGATGCCGTCCTTGGCCTCCTGAAGGGACGGATACGTCACCGATTCGGCCATGAGATTTCCCTTGCCGTCCAGCATCCTGACCCGGTAGTCGCCGTCGGGTGACTTGATCACTTCGAAATGCCCTGCCATGTCTAGCGTTCCTGTCCACGAGGTTTCCACGGCGCTGTGGAGTCCAAACAGTATGCCATCCGGCGTTTGCTGCCGTCTCGAGCCCTTGCCACACCTGCCCGCCGCGAGGAGAGTGGACAGTACGCTGACACGCTAGCGAAGGGCAAAACCCATGCAGATCGACAAGCAGCAGATTATCGATTTCCTCAAGCAGCAGGGAAAAGAGGACCAGGCAGTTGCGGCCGATGCAGAACTGCCGGAAAAAGTGGACACCGAGCGCGACTCGGGGCTGTTGTCCAGGCTGGGCATTGACGTTGACGCGCTGCTCGGCAAGCTCCCCGGAGGGTTGGGCGAGAAGCTGGGCGGTATGAAGGACAAGCTCGGCGGCTTCGGGTAACAAACGCTGCCGCCTAAGCGGCCGCGCCGCGCAGCGCCCGGAGACAGCCTAGCGGTTGGCTCCGGGCGTTGCCGTGCCCGCCACCATGGGATTTATCGGCAGCCATGCCGGTCCGACGGCGAACTCGTCCTGCACTGAGACGTCGAAGCCGGCGGCGGCGATCGCCGCAGCGGTGTTCCGGTTGGGCTCGCAGCCCTGTGCAGCGAAGGACCAGACGGGCCGCAAGAAGTCCTGCACCTTGCCGTGCGCGCCCGGGCCGCGGACGTGCTCCAGGAAGAGGAGCTTGCCGTCCGGCTTGAGCACGCGCTTGGTTTCGGCCAGCGCGGCCGCCTGGTCGGGGACGCTGCACAGCACCAGGGTGAACACCACGGCGTCCACACTGGCGTCCTCGGCCGGCAAGTCCTCGGCCAACGCATCCACGACGCGCACCGTTGCGGAGTGGGACCCGACCCTGGACTCCAGTCGCCTGCGCATGTTCGGGTCCGGCTCCACCGCCGTCACGGAGCAGCCCGGCGGGAAGTAGGGCAGATTCGCGCCGGTGCCCGCACCGACGTCGTACACAATCCCGCTCAACCCGGACAGCAAGGCGGTGCGGTGCGACGCGAGCTCCGCCGGTTCGCGGCGAATGGCGGCATCATATTGCGCGGCGAACAGCGCGCTTCGCAGTCCCATGAGCGTGGTCCTCTGTTTAGCTCCGATGTAAGCCCCGGTGTCGACCCTACTCCGCGTGCCAGGCGGAAGGGAGGGCGTTCAGGCCGGCCGCGTGGTTTCCTCCGGTTCTTCGCGCTGCTCCCGTCCGGCCGCACGTTCCTTGGCCGCTTTGAGCTGCCTGTGCAGCGAAGCGTTGTCGTCTTCCAGCTCCAAAACCTTGCCGACGCCGGCCAGGTTCACGCCGTCGTCGACCAGCTCGCCAATCCGGCGGAGGCGGTCAACGTCGTCCTGGCTGTACCGCCGCGTGCCGCCCGCCGTGCGCTCCGGTTCCAGCAGGCCGCGCCGTTCGTACAAGCGCAGGGTCTGCTCGCCCACGCCCACGATGTCGGAGACCACGGAGATGCCGTAGACGCCCTTGTCCGTTCGCGGCTGCTTCTTCTCGCTTGCCAACATCCCTCCCAAAAACTACTTGCAAACATAGTAGCGCAGAGTCATAATATCTATGCGCTCAAACATAGATTTAGTGAGCGCCAACGAGAAGAACTGAAGGAGGCTGCCATGTTGATGCGAACTGATCCCTTCCGTGAGCTGGACCGCCTGACCCAGCAGGTCTTCGGAAACCAGACACGCCCGGTGGCGATGCCGATGGATGCGTGGCGCGAGGGCGAGGAGTTCGTCGTCGAACTCGACCTGCCCGGCGTCGATCCGTCCACCATCGACCTGGACGTGGAACGCAATGTCCTCACGGTTGCTGCGGAGCGCAAGTCCAGGATCGAGGACGGCAAGGAAGTTGTTGCCGCCGAACGGCCCAGCGGTACCTTTAGCCGCCAGCTGATCCTGGGCGACACGCTGGATACGGACAAGGTCACGGCGAACTACGAGGCCGGCGTGCTGGCCCTGCGGATCCCCATCCGCGAGCAGGCCAAGCCGCGCAAGATCGAGATCAACAGCGGAGACACCAAGCAGATGATCGACGCCTGACCTGTGGGATCGCAGCCGGTGGTGACGCCCGGGCGCGGGCGGAACCACCGGCTGGCCATGAGCGGCGCACGCTTCCGACAGCAGGAGGGAGGCCAGATGGGCGACGCCGACTTCTACGCCATCCTCGGCGTGGCGCCCGATGCCAGCGAGGCGGACATCAGGCGCGCCTACCGTGCCTTGCTGCGCATGCATCACCCGGATCTGAACCACGACGGCGGTGCGCCGCGGTCGCGCGCCGACGGGCTGGCGATGGGTGCCATCCTGCAGGCCTACTCGGTGCTGGGCGACGTGGGGCGCCGCGCAGATTACGACCGCGGACGCCGCTGGGGCGGCGGACGCAACCAAACGGCGGCCTCGCCCGGCGGCGGGCAGGCGGCTTCGCCGGGGCGGTCCGCCACGCCCAGGACTCGTCCGCGCCCCGCGTCCGAAGTGCGCCCGGCCATGCAGGTGGCGGATACGGTCTACCTCGGCTTCCCACGACGGGAGCCCGAGGATACCGTGTGGCCTGAGTGGCTGCTATTCCCCTTTCGATGAAGCGAGGATCAATGCCTGTTTCCAGTTGGCGTCGGTACGACCATCACCTGTTTCCCGTTTTCCACGAACGGTTTGAGGAGCGATGGGGGCCGGGGACAGCGCCGTTTTTAGACCCGAGCGTCTTCGAGGAAGGCCAGCCGCGCCCGCGCGCGCAGTGGATCAACGTGGACACCGGCGCCGCGGTCGCCGTCGTGCCGGTGTGGGAGGACGACGACGGCGAACACCGCTCCTTCGCCGTGTTCTACCTGCCGCCTGCCGGCGGCATCTGGGCCCTGCGACCCGGCTACACGAACTACACGGAAAGCACCAACGGCGGCCCGGAACAGGCCGCTCTGCGCAACGACTCGTTCAAAAAGGCCGTGGCCCACGCCGAGGAGTTCATCTACGGAACAGGCGGGAATGGACCCTAGCCGCTGGGTTACCGAGGAGATCACCTGCGCCCCGGGTTTAGCGGGCGCACTGAAGGTGACGACGGCGGGTGGCGGGGAGGCAACGCTCCCGGCCACCCGCCGTCGTCCGTGGTTCTTGGCGGGTCTTACCTGCCGGCGGCTTGCCTGGTGTCCCCGGTCAGGGCTGCCAGCGCCCCGGTGTCCATGTCCTCGGAGGGGCCGCCGAGGTAGCGCGCCATGCTGTCGTCCATGGCGTTGATCCAGCGGGTGTGGTGCCGGGCGGCCATGGTGCCGGTCATGACGGAACGGTGGATCATGTCCCGGTAGCCGAGGATGTTCTCTTCCTTGTCCTTCATCCACTGCTTGAGCAGCACCGCGACGGCGTCCAGGTCGAACTCCGGGTAGTCCGTCAGGGCGATCAGGTCGCGCAGGTAGTCGGTCTGGAAATCGGCCTCGGCGTCGTGGTCGGGGAGTGCGTCCTGGCGGTCCAGCCAGGCCTGGATATCCGCCTGGCGGTCCTGCAGCGACGGCAGCTCGATCCGGCCCAGCATCACGTCGCGGGCGAACCATGCCTGCGCGTCGAACATGTTGAAGGTGTAGTACTGGTCCTGCGCGCCCAGATAGAACAGGTTGGTGTTCTGCTGCCAGACCACGCCCTTGTAGAGGTTGCCGGGGTAGAGCAGGTTCGGCGACTGCAGCGACAGTTCGGTGGGGAGGAACGGGTACTTGTGCAGGTAGCCGGTGCACAGGATCACGGCGTCGAACTCGCCGGTAGTGCCGTCGCTGAAGTGCGCGGTGCTGCCCTCGAAGCGTTCCACCAGCGGGCGCTCGACGGCCGACTCGGGCCAGTCGAAGCCCATCGGGCCGCTGCGGTAGC
Organism: Arthrobacter sp. Cza30; assembly: GCF_059090765.1. Classification (NCBI taxonomy): domain Bacteria; kingdom Bacillati; phylum Actinomycetota; class Actinomycetes; order Micrococcales; family Micrococcaceae; genus Arthrobacter; species Arthrobacter sp. Cza30. The sequence goes on from NZ_JBNHGA010000012.1 coordinate 100,632, forward strand.
TGAAGGTGACGGACTTGGCGCCCATCTTGTGGGCCTGCATGCCGATGTCCTCGGCGGAGTAGCTGCTGCCGATCATGAGCAGGTTCTTGCCGGCGAACCGCTCGGCTCCGCGGAAATCGTGGGCGTGGAGCACTTCGCCCGGGAAGCTGTTGATGCCCTCGAACGCCGGCACATTCGGGTAGGAGAAGTGGCCGGTGGAGACTACGAGCTTGTCGAAAACGTGCGTTTCGGTGCGGTGTGCCGCGAGGTCCTCGACCGTGACGGTGAATTCCTGAGACTCCTCGTCGTAGGAGACCCAGCGGGCCACGGTGTTGAACCGGACGTACTTGCGGACGTCGGATTTCTGCACGCGTCCGGCGATGTAGTCGAACAAGACTTCCCGCGGCGGGAAAGAGGAAATGGGTCGGCCGAAGTGCTCATCAAAGGTGTAGTCGGAAAACTCGAGGACTTCCTTGGGCCCGTTCGACCACAGGTGCCGGTACATGCTGCTGTGCACGGGCTCGCCGGCGGCATCCAGGCCGGTGCGCCAGCTGCTGTTCCACTGTCCGCCCCAATCAGACTGCTTTTCGAAGCACACAATGTCCGGGATGTTCGCTCCGAGTTGACGGGCTGATTCGAACGCGCGCAGTTGGGCCATGCCGCTGGGTCCTGCACCAATGATTCCGACTCGCATATTAAATGCATCTCCTCATTCATTGGATCTCTCCGTCAGGCTCGACACTCCAAATCCACGGAACGGCCGTATCGGCGCACCGGTGGCGGTGAACAAAGGCGCTAGGTGCGCAGCGGTATGACACTGGCGGCGCAGGAAGGCGCCGGGCCCTGAATAACCAATCCCGAGGGGGAGACGGGCACCGTGTCCGCGGGCAGGCGAGGATGCCTGCGCGAGCGATTCGGAGCGGCTAACCGAAGATCCAATAACACCGGTTGGCCTTCCTCAATAGCATCAGGTCGGGTGTGGCAAGTCAAAAGCGGAGAGATCCGTCACGTTTCCCGCGACGTTCGGCCGCGCGGGTAGGAGGGCGGGGATCCATGCACTCAGTCATGGCCCGGGTGCTCGTGCTCCATGTGGCCCGCGGGCTCTAGCTGAAACGTGGAGTGCTCCACGCTCAGCTCGAAGTGTTCGGCCACGCACTGCTGGAGTTGGTCCAGGACCTGCGGGGCGTGACCGTCCACAAAGCAGGAATCCTCGATCACCACGTGCGCGCTGAGTACCGGGATGTTGGAGGAGATCCGCGAGGCGTGCAGGTCGTGGACCGACAGCACGTGCGGCACTTCCAGGATGTGTTGGCGGACGTCCTCGAGATCCAGGCCCTTCGGCACGGTTTCCAGCAAAATGCTGCCCGCCTCGCGGAGGATCTTGATGGTGCGCGGGACGATCAGGATGGCGATCAGCATCGCGGCGAGTGCGTCAGCCTGGGTCCAGCCGGTGGTGGCGATGACGACGGCGCTGGCGATGACGGCGACGGAGCCGAGGGCGTCATTGACCACCTCGAGGAAAGCGGCCCGCAAGTTGAGGTTCGCGTTCCGGCCGGCACTGAGCACCAGCATGGCGGCGATGTTCCCGAGCAGGCCGATGATGCCGAAGACCAGCAGGCCACTCGAACTGACTTCGGGCGGCTGGAACAGCCGCTGGACACCTTCCACCAGCGCGTAGATTCCGACCGCGAGCAGGACCGCTGCCTGGGCTCCCGCGGCCAGGACTTCCATCCGGAGGTATCCCCAGGTTCGGCGCGGGGTGTGGGGCCGGGCCATGAGCGAAGCGGCGATCAGGGCGATCAGCAGCCCGCCGGCATCGGTGAGCATGTGCCCGGCGTCCACCAGCAGTGCAAGGCTCCCGGTCACGAAGGCGCCGACCACCATGGCGACCAGGATGGAGGCGGTGATGGCGAAGGCTATGGCCAGCCGACCGCGGTGCGTCGGCCCGGCGTGGTGGTGGTGTCCGCTCACGCCGACACCTCGGCTGAGGGCGCCGCCCCTGTCATTGGCTTCGCGGGCAGCGCCTCCGCGGCAGCCCGGCCGCCGGCGACCGTCGGACACAGCTCGACGGCGTAGCCGGTGGCCTTCAAGAGTTGCTCGGCTGATGCCAGGGCGGCGAGCAGTTCGGGCTCGGTGGTCAGCGAGTACATCGACGCCCGCCCCACCGGGCGTGAGGTGACCAGGCCGCAGTCGCTCAGGCACAACAGGTGGGCGCTGACCGTGGACTGGGCAAGGCCGAGGTGCTCCGTCAGCTCCCGGACCTTGTGCTCGCCCGTGGTCAGGTGCTGCAGGATGGTCAGCCGGGTGGGGTCCGAAAGACTGTGGAACAAAGCGGCCGCCGGCGCCAGGTCGCCTGTGCGGCCCGCGGCCCGTTCCCGTTGCATCGTCATACGACGATGATATCGGTGGAGTGCGAGTTTGTCGCAGCAGGTACGAAGGACCGCACGCCCGACGGTTCCGCGAGACTCAAGTCTTAACAGGAGGAGCGGCCGATTGTCGCGCTGAACTCGACGATCGGCCGCTCCTCCGTACCAGCAGGAAAATTCCGGTGCTACTTCTCCCCGGCAATCTCCATCGATGCGGATCTCGCGCTCAGGGACTGCTCGTGGTCACGCAGTTCCTGCAGTTCTTCTGCTTCTTCCGCAGTGTCCCCGGCGGCGAGGCTGCGGTAGTGGAGCGGCCGGTTCTTGCGAAGCCAGAAGCCGAAGGCCAATCCCGCCGCTCCCGCCACGGGGATGATCCAAGGCACGGCGAGCATCTCCGGTGAGTCCTTACCGGTGATGTAGCTGAATGCGCTCAGCTCGATGATCAGGGCGGCCACCAGCAAGACAGTGGCGAGGATCGGCGCGACGGTCGTTTTCCACCAATGGCGCTCGGAGGCCGGCTGCCGGAGGAAGAAACCTACGGCCGAACCGGACGCCAGGGCTTGCAAGGTAGTTGCTCCGACCGCTCCCAACCCAAACCCAATGGGGGCAATCTCCGTGTATGGGTCGATTCCCACGACGGAGAAGCCAAGGATGATCACAACGGCAAGGGCTGCGAGGATGAGGATGGCCGAACCGGGCGAGTTGTGGCGGTTCTTTCGGCCAAGAATAGCCGGCAGCAGTTCCTCGCGGGCCAGGCTGTTGAGATAGCGCGCCACAAAGTTCGTGGTCGCCAGGGCGCAGGCCAGTTGTGCCAGCAGGGCCAGCAGGCTCAGCGCCCACACGCCCGCCTCGCCCAAGTACGCAGCCGTCGTGGCGAAAACGAAGCCGGCCAGGTCAGCCCCCACCGCCTCTTGCAAGCCGTCGACTCCGGTCACACCGGTCAGTGCCCAGGCTACGAGAGCGAATGAGGCGACCAGGATGATCAACGCCCCGTAGAGAGCGCGGGGAACGGTGCGTTCCGGATTCTTCGCTTCGGGGGCATACAGGGCCCCGGCTTCGAAGGCCTGGAAGCAGAGCATGGCGAACACGAAAGCAATCGTCCACTGCCCAACGCTCAGGATATTCGGGGAGAATGCTTCCGCCGGAAACGCCCCGGGCAAGCCCTCCTTGGCGACGATGGCAATCACCAGGGCGGCCAGAATCAGCAGTTCGAGGCCGACAATCACAAAAGTAACCCGTGCGCTCAAGTCGATCTTCCGGTATGCCAACACGGTGACAATCAAAAGTTGGGCAACGAACCAAACCTGCCACGGGGCATTGATGCCAAAGCCAGCCAGGATCTCCTGGTTCACAACGGAGGTCACCGCGTAGATGCCGATGAGCAGGGTCGAATACGTGACTACGGCAATCATCGCGGATCCCACGCCTGTAGGCCGGCCGAGCCCCCGGGCGATGTAGTTGTAGAACGCCCCGGGACGCGTGATCCTGCGGACCATTTGGACGTAGCCCACACAGAACAGTCCGATGATCAGTCCGGCGACAACGTACAAAAGCGCCGTTGAGGGCCCTCCGAAGGCCAAACCCAGCGGGAGCGTTCCGACGACGACGGACAACGGTGTGAGCGCTGCGACGATGAGGACGATGATCTTCGTGGACGTTAACGTCCGCTTTGCGGAGTGCGTTGTCTGCGGCACTTCGCCCGGGTGAGTGGGAATGGACATCGTTGTCCTCCTTTGAACGGGTTGTAAACGGATTAAGGATGTGACTTAGCGGGAGCGCAATTTATCCAGAGCGAAGGCCTTTACCTCCACTTAGCTTCTGACTCGCACACGTTCCGGGTCGTGCACGGGGGTGGGGCGGACTTCCACGGCAACCTTGCGCTCACCGACACGGATGGTGAGGCGGGTGCCGACCTTGGCGAAGTCCTTTGGCAGTCGGGCGAGGCCGAGCGTGGTTCCGCCCAATGCAGGAGAAGAGACCGCCATGTTGACGCGGCCGATGGGTTGTTCCTCGGTGTACAGGGCTGCGCCGTCCAATTCTTCCGGCGCGGCATCGGACACCACGCTAACCACGCGCAGGGGTGCAGTCTTCTTCCGCTCCCGCAATGCTTCCTGGCCGCGGAAAGGCGACTTATCGAGGTCAATAGTCCATCCCAAGCGGCACTCGAACGGCGTGATGTCCGGGTTGTAGTCGACGCCGGCCAGCATCAGGCCGGCCTCGATTCGGGCCACCATGAGCGTCCCGCCGGCAAAAGGCACAACCCCCAAGTCTGTCTGGGCAAACACAGCCTCATACAGCGTTTCCGCGTCGTCGGCGGAGACCATCACTTCATAGCCGAGTTCGGCGGTGAAACCTAAGCGGAAGATGTCGACCGAGACGCCTGCCACCTTGGCGTCCGACAACAGGGAGTAGTAAGGGAGCGCCTCGTTGCTCAGGACAGAGTCGGTAAGCCGCTGGAGCAGCGCACGACTGTTGGGCCCCTGGATCGAGAGGACGGCGAAGTCCTCCCTGCGTTCCCGCACCGTGGTCCCCGCCGGTGCCGCAGCCCGGAGTGCGTCGGTGACGTCCGGGTTGCCGCCCATGACCACGACTATGTCAGCGTCAAGCACGCTCACAGTGACGTCATCCACCATGCCGCCGTCATCCGCCACGATGACGCCGTAGGCAATCCGGCCCACGCCGATGGCGTGAGCATCGCGGGAAAAGAGCGAGTCGACCACAGTACGCGCCTCGGGACCCTCGACGAACCACTTGTAAAGCATGGAGTAGTCCTGCGCGACGACGGTGTTCCGGAGCGCACGGTACTCGGTGTCCAGGCCTGCGACCGCCGTTGGCATCCTGTAGCCCATGACCTCTTCCCACTCGGTCACGTCCTCTTCGTACAGCCGGCTGAATGCCGTGCGGCGGAGGTTGTCGGTCATCATGGCTTACGTTCCTTTTCAGAAGGTTGCTGCGACTGCTTTCGATCAACCCAATCCAATGACCGGGCATCGTCCTTCGTTTTAATATGACACAGGTGCTCGTAAAGTGCATAGGGGTAAGCCGCACGCTTTAGTCTGCTCCTCGCCGGGGCCTGAAGTACTAGTGCACCGAGCACAGAAAAATCAGCGATCTCTGGCTCCGATGGACATATGGCGTGCCGCACCGATTGCCTAAAGTGCTTGCAACCCTCAGCACGGTTGTGCTCCGGAGCTAATGAGATGTGAGACGTCCTTGTCCCGGCGCTGAGCATGACCGACTGAACATCGACTGATTGGATGGACGCAGTGCACAATCCTCGCTATCTCGTTTTCGGCCTCGGAGCCGTCGGCACAGAAGCAGTGAGCTCACTTCTTCGGGATGGGGCCGAAATCGTTGGTGCCTTCACGCGCGCCAGCCATGTGGGGGAGGACGTGGCCGAAGTCCTTGGAATGCCGCCCTGCGGCGTGCGGGTGCAAGCGGCGGGGGACTTCCGGGCAGTGCCCGGCATGGCTGACATCGCATTGTTCTTTACGACGACGGCGCTCACCGACCTGCTCGGCTTGGCGAAAGAGTGCTTAGCCAGCGGCATCAATGTGCTGACCATTGCTGAAGATGCAATGTACCCGTGGGACTTTGACGCAGCCACGGCCGCCGAGCTCGACGCCGCAGCCATCGCTGGGAACGCCACCTTGGTCGGCACTGGTGTCAATGAAGTCGCGATGGCTCAGATACCGGCGATGTTGGCGGGCATCGTGCCGGGCGTAAACCGGATAGAAGTCGAGTGCGTAGGCGACTTTGGAGCTTTCGGAGCTGAACTGCTGTCCTTCTTGCAAATCGGAGTCGACCCGGCTGATTTCAAGCCGGGGACCGGTGGTGGCCAGGACGTCATTTCCCGACAGTGTGCCCACATGATTGCCGGCGTCATCGGTACGGAGGTGGTTACCGAAAGTATCTCCGTGGAACCGACAGTTGCGGCTTCGCCGATGAGAGTAGCGGCGCTGGGGGGCGACTTCCTGGCCGGGGTGGTCAGTGGATCACTGGAAAAGACAGTCGTTGCCACTGTTGCCGGTGTTGACATCGAAGTCCGCTTAATCGGGAAGGTTTTCGAAGCGGGAGACGAGGAGTATGCGCTGGCCACCGTACACGCTCCCTTGCTGCCCGAGCCCATCGCGCTCCGAATCAGCCCGCTGCCCGGAGTGGCATGTACTGCAGGCATTGCGCTAAGCAGGGTCCCCGACGTCATTTCCGCTCCGGCTGGATATCTGCGCGCGGAGAAGTTGCCGAACCTGAGGTTTCGGGCCCCGCTGGCCTTCCAAGCGGCGGCCGGTTAGTAGAGCGGCCTGCCCGAAGTTGGGCGGCAGGCACTGCCGGAGCGCGTCCATGCGGCTTCCGGGGCGTCTTGCCGCCTAAGCCGGGGCGATGATCCGGCGCAGAAGTGGCTCCACGTCAGAGGCAAAGAACATCGCGTCCTCCATGACCGACCGCAGCAGGATGCCTTCCAGCGTGTAACCCAGGAGGGCCGCCGTCTGCTGGTCGCAATAGGGTGCAACCACTTGGTCCATCCGCCACTCCCGAATCTCGGATCGCAATGCCGTACGGTGCAGCGTGCTCAGATACAGCCCGTACTCCAGCACCAACTGCTGATGCTGGCGGACGGTGACTTCTTCAATGAGGCTGGCCAGCCCGCCAGCAAGGCCCTGCGCCTCGACCAAGGGCTTGAGGAGTTCGTGGAACGATCGCTGATTGCGCTCGCGGATCACCCGGATGGTCGAGACCAGCAGGTCGTCCTTGTCGGTGAAGTAATACGTGGTCGACCCCAGCGGTACTTTGGCGGCATCGGCCACAGCACGGAACGTCAACGAGTCCACACCATGCTCAGCTACAACGCGGGCTGCTGCCTCAATAATGCGCTGTCGCCGCGCGGGGTCATTGGGCCGGCGTCGGCCGGTGGTCGAAGAAACGGTCACATGGTAACTGTACATACCTGCGGCAGCTGCCCGATGGAGTCCACCATGTTCGGAAGATTGTGTACACGCAACTGGTGTGCAGGAAGGCGTGTCAGCGCCTAGGGCTCTTCCCTCCATCCAGCCCGGCAGTGGGCACCCTAAGCGTTTTTTAAAATAAATCTCAAACCTCTTGTATTAACTCTGTGAGGTGCCTAACATCCTTAAGTATGTACAAAGGTACGCAAACACTGATCAGGGAAAAAGCCTTGGACCCGATGGAATTCCGCCGCACGCTGGGGAGCTTCGCCAGTGGTGTTGTCGTCGTCACCACGGTCACTGAGGACGGTGAAGTCCACGGAATGACCGCCAATGGCTTCGTGTCAGTTTCACTCGACCCACCGCTGGTGCTGGTGTCCGTGGGAGAAAAAGCCAAGATGCATGGACACCTTAACCACCGCCCGCGCTACGGCATCAGCGTGCTGGCGGAAGACCAGCTGGATATTGCCTCCCACTTCGCGGGCAAACCCGGGAAGACGCTGCCGCAGTTCACATGGGAAGACGGTATGGCCCTGGTCGACGGAGCCGTTGGCTACTTGTCCTGCAGCATCGTGGACCGCCACCGAGCCGGCGACCACACCCTGTTCATCGGGCACGTCCATCAACACAGCCACACCGGCGGCGCCCCCCTCACCTTCCATGCCGGCCAGTTCGGCGCCCTCGCGAAAGGACCCACTTCATGACCATCGTCAACGAATCCACCGAAACCGCCGCCGTCGCTGCGGCCTCGACAGGACGGATGCAGACGGGCGACGAGTTCCTCGAAAGCCTCCGCGACGGACGCGAGGTCTGGATCTATGGCGAGCGTGTCGACGACGTCACCACCCATCCGGCCTTTCGGAACTCGGCACGGTCGCTGGCTTCACTGTTCGATGCGCTGCATGACCCCGAGACCCGCGACCGCACCACCGCGCCGACAGACACCGGAAGCGGGGGACTAACGCACCCCTTCTTTAAGTACGCCCGCACCAAGGATGACCTGCGCGCCAGCCGCGAGGCCATCCGGACCTGGCAGGAACTGGTGTTTGGCTGGATGGGCCGCACCCCGGACTACAAGGCCTCGCTGATCACCGGGCTGGGCGCCAACCCTGAGTACTTCGGCGAGTTCGCCGACAACGCCCGCTACTGGTACAAGGAAACTCAGGAACGCGTGCTGCACATCGGCCACGCCATTGTGAATCCGCCGGTAGACCGCTCCCGCCCCGCCGAAGAAGTCAAGGACGTTTACGTCCACGTGGAACGGGAAACCGACCAAGGCATCATTGTCAGCGGGGCCAAGGTCGTGGCTACCGGATCCCCGACCACGCAGTATGTCTACGTCTCCCACGCCGGGGCCCCGCTGAAGGACAAATCCCTCGCCATCACCTTCCTGGCACCGACAAACGGCAAGGGGATCAAGATGTTCTCCCGCGCCTCCTACGAATCAACGGCGGCCCGCGCCGCGAGCCCCTTCGACTACCCGCTGTCCTCCCGGCTGGATGAGAACGACGCCGTACTCATTTTTGACCAGGCGCTGATCCCTTGGGAGAACGTGTTAATCTACGACACGCAGCGGATGGCCGAGTTCGACACCGTCTCCGGCTGGGAAGGCCGCGCCGTCCTTCAGGCCTCCACCCGCTTCGGCGTCAAACTCGACTTCTTCGTGGGCGCGCTGAGCAAGGCGCTGGAAATCACCGGTGCCGGACAGTTCCGGGGCGTGCAGGCTGCCCTGGGCGAAGTGATCGGCTACCGCCACGCCGTCAACGCGCTGCGCGATGGCATGATCGAGAACGCCACCCAAGGCTGGGGCGATGACCTGGTTCCCAACCGGGCGTACGGGTGGGCCTACGCCTCCATGGCGTCCTCCATGAACCGGCGCATCCGCGAAATCATCGAGACGGTGGTTGCCTCCGGGCTGATTTACCTGAACTCAAACGCCGTGGACTTCCAGACCCCCGAGATGCGCCCGTATTTGGACCGCTACCTGCGCGGCTCCAACGGGAAGACCGCCTTGGATCGTTCCAAGACCATGAAGCTGCTGTGGGACTCGATCGGCTCGGAGTTTGGCGCCCGGCACGAACTGTATGAGCACAACTATTGGGGCCAGCCCGAGCTCTGCCACCTGACGCTCAACGAGTCGGCACAGCAAGACGGCACGCTCGATCATGCGCGGTCGCTCGTGGAAAAGTGCATGGACCAGTACGACCTCAATGGTTGGACCAGCGACAAGCTCTTCTCGCCCGATGATGTGAACTTCATCAGCAAGCGCTGAGCCGGCTGCCTCTTCCGGCCCGACCGCGCGAGGCACAGCGGATGCGACGACGGCGGTGCCGCCCGGGGAATTCCACCCCGGGCGCGGCACCGCCGTCGTCGTCTGTACAACCCTGAAAGGACGGCTAGTCATGGCCAAAGACCCACAGCTTCCTGCGATCAGCGGGCCCGCGGGCGAGGTGACGCCCCGTCTTCCGGAAGCTGGAGGAAACGTCGCCGGGTTCCATGCGGTTCCGCCGACCCCGTTCCTCGTGGTCGTGTTGGCCGCAGTCTCCGCCGTGCCCCAGCTGGCGATCGACATGTACCTTCCCGGGTTTCCCGAGCTGGCCCGGGAGCTGGATGCGGCGCCGTTTGCCGTGCAGCTGACCCTGACGGCCTTCCTGATCGGGCTTGCCGGTGGGCAGTTGGTCATTGGACCGTTGTCGGACCAGTTCGGTCGCCGTAAGTTGCTGCTGGCCGGCTCAGCGCTCTGCGCTCTTGCCACGGCGCTGTGCGCTATGGCCCCAACTGTGGAAGCGCTGATCGCCGCACGCTTCCTGCAAGGGGCCAGCGGAGCCGCCGGGGTCGTTTTGGCCCGGGCGGTGCTGGCCGATCATGCGTCGGGACGCCAAGCCGCGCGCCTGTTTTCACTGATGATGGCCATCCAGGGCCTCGCCCCGATCCTTGCTCCTTTGGCTGGGGGAGCGGTAGTCCCGGTCCTTGGTTGGCGTGGAGTGTTCTGGATTCTTACGGCCCTCACCGTGGTGCTGTGGCTGCTGGCGTTGCTGTTCATCCGAGAGAGCCTGCCGCTCGAGCAGCGGCGGGCCGGAGGCGTAAGTGAGTTGGTGTCGCTGATTAAAACAGTCATGCAGAACCGCGCCTACATGGGGTATTGCCTTGCCGTGGGCTGTGGCTTGGGCGCCTTGTTCTGCTACATTGCCGCGTCGCCGTTCATACTCCAAGAGACGTTCGGGCTCGGCCCGGGCTGGTTCTCCATCATTTTCGCCGCCAATTCCGGTGGTCTTGCCTTGGCTAGCCTCATAAGTGCCAAACTTGTCAGCCGGTTCAGCCCTGCCACGGTTATGCTGCTGGGGCTGGCGCTCATGCTGGGAGGGTCGATGATCTATGCCCTCCTGGCGCTCACCGGCAGCTCGGGTCTTTGGGCCACGGTGCTGCTGTTTTTCCTCGTCGTGAGCAGCCTGGGACTTGTGCTGGGCAACGCCACGGCGCTCGCGGTCGAACAGATCCCGCACGCTGCGGGCACGGCGATGGCGGTCATCGGAGCAGCGGAATACTCAATTGGCGCGGCTGCTGCTCCACTCGTGGGCCTAGGCGGAGACGACTTGCAGATTTCGCTGGGTGTCGGCCTGCTCGCCTGCACGCTCGTCGCTGCGGCTGGAGGGTGGGCCGCCGGTCGCCAGCGTTCCCACTAGACGTCCAGCACAATCGTTTCGACGCCTCCGCACGATACACCGGACGTAAATACCGCTGAGGCCTACGGGCCTGGGCCAGACGCAGATCGCCGGGTCCGGACTTTGCGGACAGGACAGGGGTGGATTCCTGGCCGCCAGCAAGCGCCCGTGGAGTCAGAAGACCGAGAACCTGCCCTGCCGCCCTTTGCGGGAGGATATCTTTGTCCTGGGTGCAGTCTTCGGCCATCCGCAGGCTCAGACGGACGCAACTGTTGAGGCATAAACATCTTTAACGTCGATTATGACGCATCAGGCCTTTGGCTGCGGCGAACACATGGATGGAGGCACATCTTCGTAGCGGTGTGGAGCGGACCAGCTTCGAATAACAAGCTCGCCCATTCCGTTTGGGCCGTTCCCTCGGCGAGGCTCTGGGAGTACGGGTCCGTGCCTGCGTTTCTTTGACCCTAGGCTGCGACGGGAGGGCTACGATCGCCCGAGGCTAACTGGGCAGCAATCTTGCTAGATTGCAAGACCAAGTCCAAAGCTGCTCCGGCAGATGAATAAGAACATCAAGGCATGAAGGAGGCCCTGCGAGTCGGAACTGGCAGGGCCTCCTTCATGCCTGCGCTTCGCCTACTTCATGACGAGCGGGGAGAAATCGGGCCTTTCCGAGAGGAAGCCGAGATCGATCATGGACTCAGCTACAGTGTCGAGATCGGCGGCGTCTATGCCACCAGCCCAGCGCATCGGCGGGAGTTCCGAAATTTCCAGCCCCGCCTTCTCAGCCCCGAGTGCCACTGCCTCCTCTGTATTTTCATTCGCCCAAGTGGTGGCCTCATATAGTGCGGTCCTGAACTTTTGCAGGGCCTCGGCCTTATTCTGCGTGGCTTCCTGACCAGCTGCGAAAAAATCGGTAGGCAAGCCGGCAAACAGGGCGGTTCCTGGTTTAAAAAGCAACTCCATGCCCTCTTCGGTTGCTTGGACGCTGAAGGGGCTGTAGAGGTAGGCCGCGTCAACACGTCCAGCCTTAAGAGATTCCAACGCGGCGCCTTGATCGAGGCTCAACCATTTGACGGAAGCGGGATCGACTTCGGTCTTATTCAGATCGGCGGTAGTCGCGACTTCGATACTTCCCTTCCGCGCAGGAATGGCGATGTTCTTGCCACCTAGGTCGCCGACGGCTTCGATGCCGCTCTTCGGGTTGACGTAAATTCCCGAGTCGAGGAATTCCTCGGGGTTCTCGGTGGGAAGCTCGACGAAACCGGCGACAGCGGTCAACGGAACACCTTGGCTGACGGCATTGATGTACGGCACTGTGGGAAGGAAGGCTACATCTACTTCGCCGCTCTGCAGCGCGGCCACCATCGCCGGAGGGCCGGGAATGACCGTCGTAGTGATCTCAAGGCCCTGTTTCTCAAAGAGACCCTCATCGATAGCCTGATGGACCGGGCCTTCGCTGGCTGCGCCAATTAAGCCCACAGTCAAACCTTCAAGGCCCTGTTCCTGTCCAGCGGATGAATTTGCGCCGGCGGAGCAGGCCGACAGGGAGGCAAGCGCCAGCAGGCACACTGCGAGTCCTCGGATTCTAGGCATGGTTGATTCCTTTCAGAGGGTGTGGTGGTGCTTGAAGGAGGATTTAGTCAGGCTTGGCGGCAAGCAGTGCTAACAACTAAGAGCCAGTGCCGTCGGCGGTGCCTTCTGGGTTGAGGTCTAGTCAAAGATCCTTTCCCGATCCCGAGTCACCGCAATAAGCGTCTCCGGATTGTAGGCGGCCTTGGGACCCGGCAAGTAGACGACTTTCAGTGGCAAACCGGTCCAGGGGAAGTGGCCGTGGCGTCGGCCGAGATCGCAATCGACCGGCCCTGCCTGATCCGCCCCGACACTGATGCCGGTCATCGGCGCCAGCTGGAACAGGACCATGACGGAGGGCAGGCTGGCCACCGCAGAGCCATCGATAAGCAGTTCGATCCGCCAGCGAAGGTCCGGCATGATGTCAAAGCGGGCGCCGACCTCGGCTGGCCTGGCGGGCAGCGGGGCCGACATGTGGTGTCCCCTGCCGTATTCGTTATACGTGAACCGGAGTTCATTCTCCTCGACGAAGAGGACATAGCCGCCGGAGGGGTCACCGTGGGAGACGATGACGCCTTCGGCTGGCAAGCCGTCCAGATTCGTATGAATCTCGAACGAGCGCAGGTTGGTCAACTTGCTGGATCGGTAGCGTTCCAATGGCGCCGAGGTATGTTCGAGGACGACAGGCTGTTCGTAGGCCAGTTCCGTGTCCGGTCGGTAGCGCATCATGGTGCCGTCGTCGATGGGAAAGACGCCGTTCTGTATTGCCAGGTTTTGCCATCGCTCCGCCAGTTCTGCGACAACGTCTGGCCGTGCCTTGGCCAGGTTGTAGGACTCGGTCGGATCGGTAGCCAGATCATATAGTTCCCACTCGTCGTGGCTGAGCCTAGCTCCGTAGTCATGCTCGGTGACCAATTTCCACTGCTTAGACACAAGGAACCTGTGGCCGACGAACTCGGAATATTGCTCCTGCCGAGTAGTCTGCGCGTCCGGATGACGTAACCAGGGATCGAAGGACACCCCGTCGATTTGCGGGGCATTCAGTCCGTGCCTGCTTCGGAGCGGCGGCACGCCTGCCAGGGCGAGGACGGTCTGCCCGACATCTGTGACATAGGCGAACTGGTCCCGGATTCCGTCGTCCCCTTCTGCCCGGGGTAGGCCGGCGGGCCAGGAAATCACCAGCGGGGCACGGACCCCGCCGCCGAAGGTGTGGCCCTTATAGTACCGAAACGGGGTGTTGGAAACGTTGCCCCAGCCGCGGGGGTAGTGCACGGAAGAGCGCGGCCCGCCCAAGTCGGCTAGGTCCATGGGAATGTCGCGTTCCCAGCCGGGCGGAAATTCGTCGACCTCGACGAATTGGCTGAGGTAGCTGCGGGTGCCATCGCTGCCGCCTTCGCCGGAGCCGCCGTTGTCCGATGTGAAGACCAAAATGGTGTTCTCGTACTGGCCGGTGCACTTCAGATGATTGATCAGCCTGCCGAGGTTCTGGTCGACGTTGTCCACGGCCCCGGCATAAATGGCCATGTAACGCGCGTAGCGCACCTGTTCCTCCGGGGTCAGCCTTTCCCAAGGCGTGATGCTGAGGCTGGGTTCGGAGGGGGCGGGAAGGGGGGTGCCGACGGGAAAAAGTCCCCGCCGGATCTGCTCGACATGCCGGGCCCGGCGAATGGCGTCCCAGCCCTGATTGTAAATGTCCTTGTACCTATCGATGTCCTGCGGCTTCGCCTGCAACGGTCCGTGGACCGCATGGTGCGCAAAGTACAGGAAGAACGGCTTGTCCGGCTCGGAGGCCTTGAGCGAGCGCAGCATGTCCACGGCTTGATCCGTTAGGTCGTCAGTGAGGAAGTAATCCTCGGGATAGTGATTTACGGGCACGGTGCTGTTGTCCCGGGTCAGCCGGTGCGGGGTGAAGAGCTGGGTGAAGCCCTCCATGGACCCGAAGTAGCGGTCGAAGCCGCGTTGGCAGGGCCAGGAGGATTTGTCCGCCCCATCATGCATCTTCGATTCCTTGGTCAGGTGCCACTTACCCACCATGTAGGTGGCGTACCCGGCCGCCCGGAAGCTCTCGGCAATCGTGGGCATGTTCTCGGCCAGTTCGAGAGTCATATTCGGGTAGCCAGGGTCGCCGTGCGCCACCGAGGCGAAGCCTGCCCGGTGCGGGTTCAGTCCAGTTAGCAGACTGGCCCGGGCCGGTGAGCACACCGGGGTGGTGTGGTAGTTGGTCAGCGTGTAGCCACCGGAGGCCAGTTCTTCGACGGCGGGTGTATGGATTTCACTGCCGTAAGGCGAGATATCGCTGTAACCCAAGTCGTCGACCAGAACGACGACGACGTTCGGTGCGGAACCGTCGTAGGTTCGTTGGCCCGGCCAGTCCGGGGTCGAATCAGCGGCCATTTCCCGGATGACGCCTCGATGAGCGGGTGGATGCGAGTTGGAGTTCTGTGGCACTGCCATGGCGTTGGTAGGCTCTTTCGCTGGATTAGTGGGCGTCCTGGATGAGTCGCAGGACGTGGGAGCGCAGGCGGGTGAATTCGGGCAGGGCGCGGGTGGTGATCTGGTTCCGGGGACCCGGCAGGTCCACGGGCAGGATCTCGGTGACCACTGCAGGCTTGTGGCCGATGACAATGATGCGGTCGGAAAGGTAAACCGCCTCGTCGATGTCATGGGTGACAACCAAGATGGTCATGCCGTACTGCTCGCGGATGTTCAGGCAGAGATCCTCGAGCTCGAACCGGGTCTGGGCGTCCACGGAGGCGAAAGGTTCGTCCATGACCAGAATCTCCGGCCGGTAGGCGAGCGCGCGGGCGATGGCCACGCGCTGTTGCATGCCGCCGGAGAGCTGCCAGGGGTACTTGCTGGCCGCGCCTGCCAGACCCACCGCAGCCAAGGCGTTCTCGATGCGGGCGGTCTCCTCGGTCCGGCCCAGGCGCAGGTGGCGCAGCGGCAGGCGGACGTTCTGGCGCACGTTCAGCCATGCCATGAGAGAGCGCGTATATTCCTGGAACACCAGTGCCATTTCCGGTGGTGGGCCCTGCACGGGGCGGCCATCGATGGCGATGCTGCCGTTAGTGAGCGGATGTAGGCCAGCCAAGCATTTCAGCAAAGTTGTTTTTCCCACGCCGGATGGGCCGACGATGCAGGCGACCTCGCCGGCGGCGACATCGAAAGTTAGGTCCCCGATAACCGGCACCGTCGACTGGCCGGCGCCGTAGGATTTGGCAAGGGATGTCACGGCCAGCCGCACCTGGGCCGGTACAGCGGCCGCGGAAGAAACGGCCTGGGCCGGGTTTTCGGACAAATACGTCATGAGGAGGCTCCAAGCTTCTGGGCTGCGAAGTACCAGGACAGAATCCGGGACTTGGTGAAATCGAACAGGACGTTGACGAGGTATCCGAGGAACCCGAGCAGCAGGATCCCAGCCCACATGTCCGCCGTGGCAAAGGACTGCTGAGCCAACAGCGTCAGGCCGCCGATGCCGGTTGACGGGCCAAGCATCTCGGAGGCGACCATGACAATGAAGGCGTTCTGCAAACTAACCTGAAGCCCGGAGAAGATCATTGGGCTGGCCGCGGGCAGGTTCACTTGAAAGACACGCTCCCAGCCGGAGAGTCGGTAGCTCCGTCCAACATCGCGCAGCAGGGGGTCGACTGAACGCAGCCCGTCAACGGTGGCGATCAGAGTGGGGAAAACCGACGCCAGGATAATGCTGAATATCCGGGTCTCGTTGCCGTAGCCGAGGATGGCCACGAAGATCGGGACGGTAGCCACCGGTGGGATGGCCCGCCAAAAGTGGATCACTGGGTCGGCCAGCCATGCCAGCGGCTTGACGGCGGCCAGAAGGAAGCCGGCGGCCAGCCCGAGGACAGCGGCGATCCCGAAACCAGCCATAAGATTGCCCAGGCTGGGCAGCACGTCAGTGAGCATGTGATCGAACAGCCACAGTTCCCGGAATCGAGTCATGATCTCGGCTAGCGGAGGGAAGAAGGCGTTGGTCGATGAGGCTGAAAGAAGCCACCAGCCGAGGACCAGTAGGATAGGCACGCCAATTTCGATGCCGAGCAGGATCATCTTTTTCGAACCGGTGCGCCGAGTCCGGGTCGACTGGCGGCCCAAGGTTGGTGAAGCAGACATGGTGGTCATGACCCAATCTCCGATCGCTGCGAGGGGTGCCAGTGCAGGACCTTCTTCTCCAGCAGGGTGCTGCCGGATTGGAAGGCCAAACCAAGAAGACCCATGATCACCACTATGGCGAAGACGTCCGTATGCAGGCCGGCTGAGGTCGCTCGTAGCAGCGTCTTGCCGATGCCCGGTCCGCCGCCGAAGAGGCCGGCGACGACTGCGATCATCAGGGCTCCCGGGGCACAGATCCGGACGGAGCTAGCGATGAAGGCCATGGCGGAGGGAAGGACTATGCGGACAAGGGTTTCGAGTCGACCCAAGCGGTAGGACCGTGCCGTGTCCAGGGCTACTGGATCCGTGTCCGCCACCCCGGCAGCGGTCTGAATCAGGATCGGCAGTGTGCAGCCGAAGGTGACTAAGAACAGGCTCATCTCAATCTTTGGTCCTAGGACCAGCACTACCACCGGAAGAATAACAATCACGGGGATGGGCTTGAGGAACTCCAGTGCAGCTTTCGTTGCGTGGTGGAGCATACGCGACGCGCCGATGGCGATGCCTGCGCCGACACCTAAGACAATCGCCATGGCGAAGCCGGCAAGGGCTATGAACAGCGTGTCCCAGACAGCGGTCCAGAGCTGTGGCTGGGCGAGTAGTTCACCCAGCCGCTCCATCGTCGCCAACATCGGTGGAATAGAGTTTCCGAACCGGCCGGTCCGGGCCACGACTTCCCACACCACCAACACCAGAATGAGACTGAGAGCGCCAAACGCGAGTTTAGGCGAAGCGACAGATTTCATTTAGCGTGCTCCGCCCGGCGCCGGAAGTGTGTCATGTCAGAACGCCCCCAAACGTTTGTTTTAGTACCTATGCTGTTCACTAAAGTGACTCTAGGCATGACTTGCATCACAGTCAAGAGGAGCACTGCGTATTACGTTAAAGGTGTTTTCCTATCGAGCAGGACAGGTCTTCAGGAGCACTTGTCCTGTTGCTCGCAACTTGCATGCGAAATTCGGGGCTCGGGGTTGAGCGGCAAATATCGAGGAATAAATAGATAGACTGAGCGGGTTTTGGCCCAACCCGGGAGTCGGCTTCAGGCTTGTCGGTTGGCATTGATTTAGCAATATGGGAACCCCCGCGAAGGAGCACCTATGTCCTGTTGCCACGCTGGACCACGCCCTGAATCACCACTTCGCGCCATGGAAGCCAAAGCTCGCAGCGCCGGCGCCTCACCCGGCGCCCGCCTCGAGAGGACCGTGGCTCTGCCCGGAGGGCTGTTTCTTATGGGCGACCATTTTGACGAGGGGTACCCGGCGGACGGGGAAACCCCTGTGCATCCCGTGAAACTTTCCCCCTTCTCCATTGATGCCACCGCAGTGACCAACGCGGAGTTCGCACGGTTCATCGAGTCCACCGGGTATCGCACTGAGTCTGAGATCTTCGGGTGTTCGGCCGTATTCCATCTGCTTGTGCAAGCCGACGACGTGGACATCATCGGCCGCGCCAAAGGCACATCCTGGTGGTTGACAGTGCGAGGAGCCGATTGGGCACATCCTGGGGGTCCGCACTCCGACTGGCGGACGATATCCGATCATCCTGTAGTGCAGGTATCTTGGAATGATGCCGCTGCCTACTGCCAGTGGGCAGGGCGGGCCCTTCCGACAGAAGCACAATGGGAGTACGCCGCCCGCGGGGGCCTTGAGGGTCGCCGCTATGCGTGGGGGGACGAACTCACTCCAGGCGGAATTCACCACTGCAATATTTGGCAAGGTGATTTTCCCTCTTGCAACACTTCGGAAGACGGACACGTCGGCACGACATCGGTGTCTTCATTCCCACCCAACGGCTTCGGCTTGCACCAGATGGCGGGAAACGTTTGGGAGTGGTGTGCCGACTGGTTCTTGCCCAAGTACTACCGGAGCTCGCCCACGCAAGATCCAAAGGGCCCCACAATCGGACACGGAAGGGTCATGCGCGGCGGGTCGTTTCTCTGTCACGACTCGTATTGCAACCGCTACCGAGTTGCCGCGCGGGCATTCAATACGCCTGACTCAGCCAGCAGCAACACGGGGTTCCGCACGGTTGAGCGCAGCAAATAGCACTAGAATCCGATTGCCAGCCCAGTCATCCCTGCATTCCCAGTTGTTGGCAAATCGGGCGAGGTTGGCGCTGAAGTCTGGCTTCATGGTCCTTTCGAATTCGGTGGCAGATGCGTTCGACTTGAGTATCACGCTAAAGGGCGGGCCAGCAGCCGGGGAAGGTCTGCGCAGTCGGGGCAAATGCGGCATACTCGAACTGTGCACACCAAGATCGCAACCTGCCGCCTGGCAGGCATGGAGTTGGTCAGCTCCGACCCGGCCGCAAGCTCGGATTTTTACGCCTGGCTGATCGGTGCAGCGGACGTCGATGCCGGTACCTGGGACGCGGCCGCAATGCTGCGGGCGCGAGGCATCTTCGCTGTGACGGAGCAGCATGCGGACGGACCGAACTCCGGTTGGATCCCGTTCTTTCACCTGGCTGACGCCGCAGCGGCAGGAAGCCGCTCCGCCGCAGCCGGGGGAGCGGTGCGAAGCATTGTTCTTCCCGGCGGCGATGAGCGTACCTACGTGGTGGACGGTCAGCAGGTGTGGACGGGTATTGCAGACACCGGCTCAGCGAGCGGAGCGGGCGTCGGGCAAACGAACGTGGATTATTCGACGAAAGACACGCGGTCAGCCGCCGACTACTACCAGTCTGTTCTGGGTGTGGACCGGTTGGACGTGGTCGACGATCCTTACGACTTCCGGCTGCTATACGATGACCGTCGGATCGTGGCAGGTTTCGTACAGTTCGGCGGCTACTTCATGGAGGCGGGAGAATCGGGCTGGCTCGTCTACTTCGATGTTGCCGACGTGGACCTCGCCGTCGCAAGGGCGGTTGAGGCAGGTGCCCGGATCATTGTGCCCGCCAACAACAGCACGATGAACCGCTATGCGGTGCTCCGCGATCCCTTTGGCCAGACGTTCGGGCTCAGCCGCTACTACGAGGCCGATGACAGGGTTGCGGTGACGGTGGAAGCCGGGGGTATCAGGGGCTTGCTTGACGACTTCGTCGACTTGGGCGGGCTTGGCTAGGGACTACAGTTCCTGCAGGCCGGTCAGGGCCTGAAGCGCAAGCCACAGGTTGGTGATGTGGCGGGTCGACGTGACGTCGTAACCCAGCAGGTCGTGGATCTGCCGTAAGCGGTACCGAAGTGTGTTGCGGTGAATAAATAACGCCTCAGCAGTCTCCGCAAAGGAGCGGTTCGACGATAGGAAAGCCTGCAGCGTGGCCACCAGTTGCGTTCCATGGCCGCTGTCGTAGTCGATCAATGGTTTTAGCGAGGCCGTGGCTAAATCCGACAACGGCAGCGTGGTGTTGGTCAGCACGAGCAGTTGGCCAAGGTCCACGATCTCGGGCCGCCGGACTCCCGGGCCACCGGAGGCTGCCGACAAAGCCTCGAAGTAGCCTGCCCGGATGCCTGCCGCGCCGGTGTGGACAGAACTGACACCCACGGACCCGTCGGTGCCCACCTCCAGCATGTGGCTCAGTAATGACGCGGCAATCCGGTCCACCATTGGGTCTTCGGGCACGAGCATGAGGATGCGACCGTCGACGACGACCCGCACAAAAGGCTCATGCTGGTTGCTCAGCAGAGTATGTATGTTCCAGGGCACGGAGAGCAGTCGTTCCCGGCGCATGTTCGCCTGGCCGAGCAGCACGCGGTAACGGGACTCGGGATCAAAGCCAATGCTGCGGAGCCGGCTCCGGGCTTCCGCTTCCAAAACTCGGTGATGGATCAGGTCGTCCATGACATGCTGCGTGAGCTCGCGTTTCCCGTCCTGGCGGGCACGCAACCGGCCAATCTCCAGGGTGACCAGGTCGACGGCCGCTGCCAGGAGTCGTCTCGGGGGTGTCGGCTCGTGGACGGCAAGAATCGCGACGGCCTCATTGTCCACGAAGACCCGCGCCGCTGCGACCGGCAGGGCGGAATCGCCACCGAGGCTCGCCTCCAACACCAAGGGGTAATTCCAGATGGTACGTGACGGCGAAGCAGCCAGGGTGTTGCCGTTGATATCGAACAGCGCACTGTCGGCACCCAGGGCCTGCCGCAGCGCTGCGACGATGCTTTGCAGTCCGCCCTGACGCGCGGCACGGATCAGAGTCCAGACGCCGGATTCGCCCGCGCCCTGGTCCAAAGGTGTACTGGCCTGCTGGGCAGGACGCACGGCATGTTGGCCTAGGTCAGCAGGAGGGTCTTCAGTTTTTCCAGACACCAGCGCATCCATCTTCTGTGTTCCACGCACTGCCAGAGCAGCACCTCGTCGAACAAATTGTGCTTCAGGCACCATCTCGGAGTCAATGATTGTCAGCGCCGGACATTGTTTGTGACGTCGGGCACTCTCAGACTTGAGGGAAAGTCACACCCCGTGATGCGCAAGGAGATCCCTATGACACGAGCATTTGTCGCCACAGCTCCCGCCCAGTCGGCATCGGAGCAAACAGCCGCCAAACCAGCAGTGGCCACCGGAGCATCGGTCGAGCCGGGCTTGGCCGGACCGTTCAGCCTTCAAGTTCCAACAGAGAAAGACCCGCGGATCCGGTACGAGCTCGAACGGCTCCTTGAACGGGCCCGTGAGATTCGCGCAAAGCTGCGGGAAGCGCAGGCCCAGACGGAAGTCGATGGACAATACTCGCAGGAAGTACATGAATACTTCCTGGAGCATGGTTTCTATCGGATGCTCCAGCCACAAATGTTCGGGGGCTTGGAGCTGGGGGTTTCGGCCTTCTACCAGGTGATCGCCGAGGTAGCGCGTGGCTGCCCTTCAACTGCTTGGTGCCTCTCGTTGTCCTCGGGCCATGCTCTGACTCTGGGATCATTCTTCGAAGAGCGGGCTCAGCGCGAGGTGTTCGGCGCCCACGGACACATCATCTGTCCGGCCAGCGGCAACAGTCAGAACACAACGGTGGAGCGCGTGGACGGCGGCTGGGAAGTCACCGGGTTCTGGCGGTACTGCTCCGGGGCGCCGTACTCCACCCACTTCATGGCCACGGCCTTCCTTCCCGGCTTGCAGCCTGACGACCCCGAACGCCGGGTCTGGATGATTCTGCGGAGAGAGGACTACGAAGTCCAGGACGACTGGGGCCGTGTCATCGGAATGCGCGGTTCGGGATCGAACAGCATCAAGGCGGAGAAAGCCTTCGTCCCCGATTACTGCATCTCGGAGGAAAAGTGGACCGCCTCCAACCTGGGCGAAACCGTCGGGTCGAAGCTGCACAACAACCCGGTCTATGCCGGGACGTTCTTCGGGTTCGCCGAGGGTGAGGTCGCCTCCACGTCCGTCGGGCTGGGCTACGCGGCGGTCGACGAGTTCGAAAAAATCATCATGAAGACCCGGCATCCGTGGATCAAGGATGGGTCCATACGCGGAGATTATGAGGAATGGCAGCGGGTCCTGGGTATGGCCATCTCTTACGTCGACGGGGCTCAGTCCATTCTGGTCAACAGCTCCCGGCTATATGAGGAATATGCTGCACGGTCGGCCGCCGGCATCGAAGCATTTGATGAATCACGTTCGATGAGGCTGAACGGCGTGTACTTCGTGGTTGAGGAGTTGGTCTGGAAGGCCGTTGAACTGATGTTGCGCAACGCCGGCAGTCAGAACAGCGCGGACGGCGCCCCATTGCAGCGCTACTTCCGGGACATACTGACCACTCGAACCCGCACCGACACCTTCGAGTTGTTCTCCGTCAACACGGGCACCTCCCACCTCCGCGCCTGACCAGCCCAGCCGGCTTTTGCCTTGTCCCGCCCATGTTCCGTGGGCGGGACAAGACGCATTTAATGGGCTGGAAACTGATGGTCATCCCGGGTTTTTGGGGTTGTGCACGCCGCACAACGAACGCGTGTTTATCTGTCTATCGCTACATCGCTTGGCACAGCCGCGGACTTCAAACTTGAGATAACAAGCAAGCACGTCCCTCAGTCAGAGGAGCAGGAGTAAACCATGACAGCTAGCACGACCGCTCAGAGCATTGACCCCCGACAGGATGCCTTGAGGGCGGAAGCGAAGCAGGTCTTTGCCCAGTTCCCCAGCGGCGTGGTGGCCGTCTGCGCGGTCCTCGAGGGGGGCAACGCCGGCTTCGCCGCTTCATCCTTCCAGGCGGTGTCCTGGGATCCGGCCTTGGTTTCCATTTGCGTCCAGAACGACAACAACACTTGGAATGCTTTGCGGTCCAGTGAACGGATCGGAATTTCCATCCTGTCGGAAGACCAGGGTCCGCTGGCCTGGCAGTTGTCGTCACGGAGCCGCGACCGCTTCGACGGAGTGCAGACCCGGGCCTCCTCGGGCAGGGCCCTGTTCATCGATGGCGCAGCCGCCTGGATGGAGTGTTCCATCCATCAAGAGATTCCGGCTGGAGACCACACCCTCGTCCTGTTTTCGGTGCACCACCTGGGCACCGCAGACCAGCCGCCCATGGTCTATCACCGGCAGTCCATCGGACGCATCGTGGCCGCCTGACTGCCACGGGAGGGACTCCCACGGGCCGGAACCGCCTACTCGCGCTCTCGCTTCCCAGCTGCGGTTCAAGGGCGATCGGAAACGGCTTGGTCTCGTCAGCACACGCGCTGACGGGACCAAGCCATCTTAATCGCGCTTGAGTCGAGCTAGACGGTGGAGGGCTGCAGTTTGGAATAAGGCCTTGAGGTCGAAGGCGGGTCGGCGGCTTGCCGCCAACCGCATACGCTCAGTTCCCGGCCAGCGGGTGTCCGGCACAACTTGTCCACTGGATAGTTCAATGTTGCTTCGCGGGGGCGGTTGGCTACACGTCCAAGACGATCGGGGCGCTGCCGCCGCGCGAAACGCAGACCATCATGCGGTCGTTGCGCGCTTTTTGTCCCTGCGTCAGATACACGTCCCGGTGTTCCGGGGTGCCTTGCAGTACGCGGGTTTCGCAGGATCCGCAGTTTCCCGCGCCACAGGAGGTCAGCACGTCCATGCCTTCCTCCTGCAATGTCTGCAGGGCGGTCTTGTCCGCCGGCACCGTAAGCGTCTTCCCGCCGCGTCCCAACTGGATGTGAAACGGCTCGTCGCCTTCGCGGAGAGCTTGGACGCCCGTGAAGCGCTCGCACAACACCTCGCCGCCGAGATCTTCAGCCAGCCGCTGCGCCTCATCCATGAGGCGATCGGGACCGCAGCAGTAAATTGATGCCTCGTCTGCGACTGCACGGGCCACTGCCTCGGCCAGGTCGAGCCGCGAGTTTTCGGAGGCGATGAACAGCTTCACCCGATCGCCGTGTTCGTCCAGTTCGGACAGGAACGGCATGCGCCGTCGGTTTTTGCCGCAGTAAAGAAGCGTGTAGCTGATGCCATTTCGGGCAGCCTCGGTCATCATCGGCAATAGCGGGGTAATGCCTATTCCGCCTGCGATGAAGACGTATGACTTGGCCGGCCGCAGGGCGAAGTTGTTGGCCGGTTTCCCAACCCGGGCATGCATGCCCGGACGAAGGGTCTCATGGATGAACTTGGATGTCCCGCGGCTTTCGTCCTCCTTGGCAACCCCGATGCGCCATACATTCCGGGCGGCCGGATCCGAACACAGTGAGTACTTGGCGGAGCGGTCCGGCGAGGACCAGAAGTCGATGTGTGCGCCTGCCGTCCATTCGGGCAGCGGGAGGCCGCTGGGTTCGCGGAACTCCACGGACAAGATCCCCTCGGCCTCCAACCGGATGCAGGAGACGACCAACTCGGCGCTGTCCTGTTGCTCGAGCCCTGAACCCGTCTCCTGCAGGCTGATCCGTTCCCGGTACATGGCCGGTGTGAAGACCACCGGAAGCTTCTTCGGGGCGCGGAAGACCCAGCCGGTGACCTCCGGGGCTTCGGTCGGGGACGCGGTGACGTCCGGCATGGTCTTGACGAGTTCTTCAAACATGATGCGCTCCACGTGACGACCGAAGAAATGCCCCGCACAAAAGTGCTCTCCGCCGCCAAAGGCCTGATGTGTCCGGTTGCTGCGATCGATGTCGAACACATCCGGATCCTCAAACTTCCGTTCGTCCCGATTGGCCGACGACAGTGCCACTATGACGGGAACGTCGGCAGGCAGGGTCTTGCCCTGCAGCCTGGTTTCCCGGGTAGTCTGCCGGTCTGTGCAGCCGATCGGGGCGATCCAACGCAGGCCCTCCTGGACGGCCAGCGGAATCCACTCCTCGGGATCTTCCACCAGCATCTTCCACTGGTCCGGGCGGGAAAAGAGGCCGTGCAGGCTGCTGGCGGCGGCGTGGCCGGGCTCTTGCATGCCGCCGAGGAGGATGACTTTCAGTGAGGGCAGGATCTGGCTGGCCGGCCGGGGAGTGGCGCCTTCGCGTCCCGCCCATAGCATGTGCGAAATCATCGAATGATCCGGGTGGTGGGAAAGGTGCTCCAGCAGTGGTGCAACTGCGGCCTCGAACTCGCTGGAGGCTTGTTCGGATACGGCGTAAAGATCCGGATCCTGTCCGAAATTGGAAACGCCGACGTTGAGCTGGGCAAACCAGCGGCGGATGGTTTCTGTGTCTGCAATGGCGTCCAAACCCATCACTCGACGCAGCGCCTCGACGCTGATGGGTTCAAAGAATTCGGTGACCAGCTCCGCGTCGCCACGTCCGCTGAGGCTGTCCAGGTACTGGCGCGCCACCGGACGGACAATTTCGTCGATCATGCTCAGCACCGGATCAGGCTGCAGCGAACGGTCGACCCCCTCCCGGATCTCGTCGTGCTCCTCACCCGTACTTGTCAGGATGTTCGGCTGGCCGAAAACCTGGTTCATGGTCAGATGGTTGGTGGCGCCGCCGAAACCGTGGTCTCCGCGAAGTACAGCCGCGACGTCGTCGAAACGGGTGATGACCCAGGATTCCGCCGCGGGGATCCACGCCACGGGCGACTCGTTGCGGAGCCGCTGCCAGACCGGGTACGGGTCATCCTCGAGCTGGGCGAGGGTGATGGAGCTCAGGTACGAATCGATGTCTGCCATGAGTGCCTCCCCAGCCGAGTGTTCGATGTAATAGGCGTTATGAACACTATAACGAACACGGGGGCGGGTGTGAAGCAGGACATATAGAGGCGCCGGGCGAAGGCGCAGCAGCCGCTGTCTACATGGGCTGGATCAGCGTGATCCAGACGACGGCGTCTTCGTCCAGCGCTTCCCATACATGAGGGCCGTCTGCGCGGTAACTGGCGAAGTCTCCCTCGTGCAACAGTTCTTCTTCCCCCACCGGACCGGCTCGGACGGTGCCCTGTGCGACCACTACCAGCTCACGTGAATCGACCCCGTGGCTGGCCGAAACTTCACGTCGTCCCCCGCTAACGGTCAGTGCATGGACCTCCAGTTTCGCCGCGTCCGTGCCAGCCGTATGGACCAGAAGGGCACCGACGGCGTCGTCCCCAACGTCTACGCCTGCACCTCTGCGGACGACCACCACGCCGTCGAGTTCGCTGCCAGCAAGCAGCCTGTCCACATCGGTGGACAAAGCCGCGGCCAGATCCCGGAGCGTGCTCAGGGTCGGGTTGCCGGAGCCTGACTCTATTTGCGACAGCGTGGCCTTTCCGATGCCCGAACGCTCCGACAGTTGATTCAGCGTCAGAGTGCGCCGCTCGCGCAATTGGCGGACGTTGCGGGCGAGGTTGGCGCTCAGGTCGGGTTTCATGGCTCCTTGCAGGCAGAAGATGTATCGGAATGAAGTATTCCACCAACGACGGCGCCGGCTGCCATTCTTATCGAATAGCAGCCGGCGCGATCAATGGTGCTGCCGGAACCCGGGGGTCATGTTGCGTGTTTTCCCGCTGGCGTGGGGAAACGTTAGAGGCGAACCAGTTTCAGGTTGGCAAATTCGTCCATGCCCCACGGACCCAGCTCACGGCCATAACCAGACTTCTTCACCCCGCCGAAGGGCAGGTCGGGTTCGGAGTCCGGGGCCTGGTTGATGAACACCATGCCGCACTCCAACCGCTCCGCGAGATCCAGCGCCCGCTGTTCATCGGTGGTGAAGATGGAGGCCCCCAACCCGTAGGGAGAGTCGTTGGCGAGGGCGACGGCTTCGTCTTCGTCCCGCACCGGATAGACCACGATGGCCGGGCCGAAGAGTTCCTCACGGAAAGCACGCATGCCGTCCACGACGCCGGTCAGCACGGCGGGCGCTACGAAGGCCCCCGGACCTTCCAGGCGCTGGCCACCGGTGTGCAGGGTGGCTCCTTGCGCCACCGCATCGGCAATCTGTTCAGCCAGCTCGTCTGCCGCTGCCGCCGAGGACATCGGGGCGATCGTCGTCGCCGGGTCGGAGGGGTCACCGGGCACCAGGCCGCGGGCCAGGGCCGAGATCTCGCGCACGAAATCGTCAAAGATCCCCTCCGCGACGATCATTCGTTTGGGGGAGTTGCAGGCCTGGCCCGCGTTGCTGAGTCTTGCGCGGAACGCTTTGCGGGCGGTGGCCGCCACGTCGTCGCTGTCCAGCACAATCAGTGGATCTGATCCGCCGAGTTCCAGCACCACCTTCTTCAGGTGGCGTCCGGCGATCTCGGCGACGGCGGCGCCGGCACGTTCGCTGCCGGTCAGCGAGACGCCTTGGATCCTGTCGTCGGCGACGATCAGTTCGGTTTGGGTCGTGGCGGCGTAGAGATTGCTGTACACGCCGGCCGGAAGCCCCGCATCCAGCAGGACTTCTTCAATCGCTTGGGCGGAGGCGGGGCAGTTGGACGCGTGTTTGACCAGCAGGGTGTTGCCCAGCACCAGGTTCGGCGCCGCGAAACGCGCCACCTGGTACAGCGGGTAGTTCCACGGCATGATGCCCAGCAACGCACCTACCGGCCGCTTCTTAATCAGCGCGCGGCCCCCGCTGCGGGGTGAAAACTCCTGGTCAGCCAGCAGCGCCGGGCCTTCGGTTCCGTAGTAGTCGAAGATGCTGGCGACAATGGACAGCTCGCCTTTCGCCTCCGCCAGGCGCTTGCCCATCTCTTGGGTGATGATGGCCGCCAGCTCGTCGGTGCGCTCCGTAAAGAGTTCGCCCGCCAGCTTCACCCTGCGTGCCCTTTCGGCAACCGGTACGTCCCGCCACTGCAGGTATGCCTCATGGGCGGCCGCAATTGCCGCCACCACTTCCGCGTCCGATGCGGTAGGCACGCTCTGCAATACCTCTCCCGTGGCCGGGTTGGTTACTGCGAATCCGTTCTTCGTGGCAGCGGTAGCTGTGTGGGTCATGGGATCCTTTTCGATGTGAGAGCGGTTTGGCGGATGGGCATTGCCGGATGCCTCGCCCGTGGATCTGTCAGTGTTGAAGTGCGGTCGCTGGTTCCTGGCGGTGCTGCCGGAAGCGGTTGGCCGCTCGGACAAGAGCTCTGAGCAGCTTGAGGCCTTCCGGGTCGAGACGTTCCTCGGGGTGCCATTGCACCCCCAGCGTGAAGGCATCGCCGGGAGCCTCGATGGCTTCGATGACGCCGTCGTCGAAATGCGCCGAGGCGACGAGTCCGTCTCCGAGAGTTTCCACCGCTTGGTGGTGGTGAGAGGCAATGTCGAAGGTACCCGAATCCAAGACACTCTCCAGCAGGGTGCCGGGGACCACGGACACCGAGTGGGAAGTAAATTCGCCTACCACGTTGCGGTGCGGGGTCATGTCCACCCGGTCCGCCAGATGCTGTTCCAGGGTGCCGCCGCAGGCAACATTCAACACCTGCATGCCGCGGCAGGCGCCAAGCACCGGCATGCCTCGCCGGCGTGCTCCGCGGACCAACGCGATTTCGAGTTCGTCACGGACCCGCAGCGGCTTGTCGTTAAGCGGGTGGTTCGAGCGACCGTACAGGCCGGCGTCGAGATCCCGGCCGCCGGCGAGGAAGACGCCGTCGGCCAGCTCCAGCAGCCGTTCGGCGTTGTCCCGCAGCACTTCGGTGGGCGGCAGCAGCAGCGGCATGCCGCCCGACTGCTCCACGGCATGGATATACGTGTGCGGCAGGGCATCGTTCGGGATGTCCGACCAGGCCCCGGACGTGACGGACTTGCGGTCCGCCACGACCAGGATCACCGGAGGGGTGCCGTTCACGACGCCCCCAGCGTGGAATGCTCCAGCGGGGAGAGGTCATGCCAGCAGGTGACTCCCCAGGTGGTTGCCAGCCAGACGGCGTCGGCGCCTTCGTCCGCCCCGTGCCAGTGGTTTTCATCGACCGGGGTTTCCACCAGGGTTCCCGGGGCGATTCCGGTATGTTCGCCGTCGTTGTTTCCCACCCTGCCGGTGCCGCTGACCAGGTAGAGCAGCTGTCCGCCGGGGTGGGAATGCCAGTTTGTCACCGCGCCGTCGTTGAAATGCACGCGGGCGATGTCGGGATCACCGTCTTGGGCGGCTTCGAGGATCATCTCCAGTTGCACCGGCCCGGTGAACTTCCCGCCGTAGACGTAGTCCTTGTTTCCTGAGGCGATGAGTTTCATGGCATTATGCCTCGGCGCGTACAGGGTTGCTGATCGTGCCGACGCCGGCAACGGTCACCTCGACGACGTCGCCGTCGCGCAGGTAACGCGGAGGCTTGCGCTCGTCGCCGACTCCGCCGGGGGTGCCGGTGGCAATGACGTCGCCCGGCTCCAAGGTCATCCCGCGGGACAGGTACTCGATCAGTGTGGGGATGTCGAAGATCAGGTCCCGGGAGTTGCCCTTTTGCATGGTCTCGCCGTTGATGACGGTCTGAACGTCCAGCGCGTTCTTGTCCACGGAATCCACGCTCGCCACAACGGGGCCGAGGGGAGTGAACGTGTCAAAGCTCTTACCCAAGGTGAACTGCTTCATGGGGGTCTCAAGCTGGGCACGGCGGCCGGACACATCGTTCAGGGCGGTAAAGCCGCCGACGTAGTCCCAGGCATCCTCCTTCGCCACACGGTAACCGCGCTTGGAAATGACGATGCCGACTTCGCCTTCAAAGTCGGGGCGGGTTTCCTCGCGCGGAATCACGATGGTGTCGTTGGGGCCGGTGATGGAAGAAGGGAACTTGGCGAAGACCACGGGTGCATCCGGGTGCTTGAGGTTGGTTTCCTCGACGTGCGACTGGTAGTTCAGGCCAATGGCGATCAGCTTGCCGGGGTTGGTCGGCGCGAGAACCTTGACATCCTGCAGCGAGTACTTCGCCCCGGACGCATTGTTGATGGTGTTCCAGGCTTCGGCCGTGCCGTCGAAGCCGACAGCCGGTGCCGAGCCTGCGTCAACAATGGTTTCGCCGTCCAGGCGTCCAAGCCGAACCTCGCCGGCGCTTGTTGCAAAACGGATTGCCTGAGTCATGGGAGACCTCCGGTAGATGTGGGGCGGTTGGTTACTTTAAGAGTATATAAAGCCTTCTAAAAAATACAAGAGGGCGGGCTGCGGGATGCCCGGCCTCGGGGCTGCATGGCAGCGCGCGCACGTGCTTACGTCGGTTGTGAGCGTGCTCATGGGCACCATCGCCGGGCCAAGCGCGGGGGAAGCGCTACTCGTTTCTGCTCAAAGGTCCGAAATCCCGGCGACTTCAGGAGGATAAAGTTACTCTCATCAGAGCTTGATATTGCGGCAGAGAAACCCAGCGGGATCGAGGATGGACAGATGAACGACCATATAGAGGCGCTTTCGGCCAACGTGCGGCGCCTGCGGGAAACCCATGGTCTGTCGCTGACCGAGTTGGGCGAACGCTCCGGAGTGGCAAAGGCAACCCTGTTCAAGGTCGAGCGGGGACAGACCAATCCGACGCTGGAAACCATGCTGGCTATCGCCCGCACGTTTGACGTGCCGCTGCCCGACCTGATCGCGCTGCCCGAGCGCGCTCCGGTCGAGGTGGTTCACGATGGCGAGGGCGAAGATATTTCGGACTCGGCTTCGCTGGGGCACATTCTGCGAAGCCAGGTTATCGGAGCCGGCACGTTGGAAATCCACGCCCAATCCTTCAAGCAGGGTGCCGATGAGGTGTCGCCTTCGCACGGCGCCGGTGCCCGCGAGCATGTCTTCGTGCGCTCCGGCAAAATCCGGTTGGGGCCAGTCGGCCATGAGGTCCTCCTGGGCGAGGGGGACTACGCGACTTACGCTGCGGACAGAACGCACCGGTGGCAAGCGGAGGGCGGCGACGCTTCTGTGTGGATCGTCCATACCTTCCCCCGGGCCGCAGCATTTAACGAACGCCAATAGGTCCAAGGGCAGAGCGGCCCCGGCTGAATCAGCCGGGGCCGCTCTGCCCTTCTCGTCGACCGGGGTTGACATCCCGGGCAGCCAACGCCCTACTGCGGGCCCTTGCGCATCAAAAGACGACCGTGGTGTTGCCGTCGCGCATCACGCGGTCTTCGCAGTGCCACGTGACCGCACGCGAGAGCACGCTCCGTTCGACGTCGGCCCCAAAGCGCATGAGCTCCGCGGTGCTGTCCCGGTGGGAAACCCGGATGACGTCCTGTTCAATGATGGGGCCCTCGTCCAGGTCCTTGGTCACGTAGTGCGCCGTCGCCCCAATCAGCTTCACGCCCCGGTCCTTGGCCTTTTGATAGGGGCCGGCGCCGATGAAGGCAGGCAGGAATGAATGGTGGATGTTGATGACGGGAACGCCGACCTCGTCGAGAAATTCGGCGGAGATGATCTGCATGTAGCGGGCGAGTACCACCAAGTCCACGTTCCCCCGCAGCAACTCCAGGTGCCGTTGCTCGGCATCCTTCTTGTCACCTGCAACGGGAACGTGGAAGTACGGTATGTCGAAGGGGCGGACCTGGTGGGCGAGATCGGCGTGGTTCGAGACGACCATGACGATCTCCATGGGGATTTCGCCCCTGCGGTGACGCCACAACAGGTCCAGCAGACAATGATCGGTCTTGGATGCAAAGATGGCCACCCGCTTGCGTTTTTCGGCAGCGGTCAACTGCCATTCCATTCCCCACGGAACGGCCAGTTCAGCCTCGATTTCCGCGCCAAGCCGATCCCGCTTGGCTTCGAAGCCCGCCAGGTGAAAAACCGTTCGCTGATACAGGGTGCCGTCCTCGACGCCCGTCGTGAATTGGTCCAGGGACACGATGTTTGCCCCGTGCCTCCTGAGCAGATCGGCGACCTTGGCGACGATCCCTGGTTGGTCCGGGCACTTGATAGTGAGCCGCCCGACGTCCGCGGTATCGGTCGGGGACATCGGTCTGGCGGGCAGGGTGGAAGCAGGCGTTGGCAAAGCGGTCACCTCTCGAATCAGGGGCAGGCGGGCCAGGAGCTCGTGAGGCTCCCGGGAGTATGCTCGCGCCGGGACAAGAGGCTCCGGCGCGTATGGGTACGGGTTAGACGTGATGGCGGTAGAGATTCCATTCCCAGTCGGTCACGTGCGACTCGAACGCCTGCACTTCGCGGCGCTTGAGGGCGGCGTAGATGGACGTAAACTCGTCGCCGAATCCAGCGCGCATGACCTCGTTCTTCTCCAGGGCATCGATGGACTCGGCCAGGCTGCGCGGCAGCGGCTGGCCGATGGGATCCGGGGTCAGCTCGCGCCGGATGCCGTCGGAGGCAGCGTGGAGCATGGCCGCCATCAGCAGATGCGGGGAGGCGCTAGCGTCGCCGGCGCGCAGTTCCAGCCGCGTGGCGCCTGCCCGTTCGGCTGGAACGCGAACGAAGGTGAAGCGGTTGTCCTCGCCCCAGTTGCTGGTGCGCGGGCTCAGGCCTTCCCCGGTCAACCGCTTGTAGGAGTTCACGGTGGGGGCCGCGAACGCCATGATCGCTGGGGCGTGGAGTTGGATGCCGGCAATGGCGGCCAGCGCCGTCGGGCTGAGGGTGCCCTCGGGGGCGGCAAACACGTTGTCTGCATCCCGCCAGAGGGACAGGTGCACGTGCAGGCTGCTGCCTTCCTCGCCGCTGGCAGGCTTGGCCATGAAGTTGGCTTCCAGGCCCTCTGCGATGGCCAGCTCCTTGACTCCGGTCTTCAGCAGGAAGGCGGCGTCGGCTGCGACGAGTACATCGTCGTGCTGGAGGTTTACTTCGAACTGACCGGGGGAGAATTCGCGGTTCACCACTGTCACGCCGATATTCATGCCGATCAGCTGCCGATGCATGCGGCCCACGGCTCCGTCGGGGTCGGTAATCCGGTCCATGGTGTAGGAGACGCCGTTCAGCGCATAGGGAGTCCGGCCGTCATGGTCGTTCCGGAAGAGATAGAACTCGGGCTCGCCGGCGGCAATGGCGGAGAGGCCAAGCTCTTCCTGCAACCGTTCGGCGGCCACAGCCAGTTGGCTGCGCGGGCACAGCGCTGACGGCTGGCCGTGCTCGCTCAGACGCGTGAGGACCCACAGGGAGTCCGGCTCCCACGGGGGAACGAACGCCGTCGACATGTCCAGGAACGCGTGCTGGTCGGGATGATTGGCCAGGGCGGGGAATTCCTTGTCGTCCACCGGTACCCCGAGCAGGTCTTCGGCGTTGGCCATCTTTGAATACGCAACCCCCGAGGCCAGGTTGAGGAGGGAAGCTACGGGATACTGCTTACCTCGCTGGCGCCCGAACAGATCGGAATGGATGACCCGGATGACCTGTATGCCGCGGGCCAGCAACTGGTCCAGATAATCCGGGTCAAAGGCCGGAAGGACCGGTTCTCGGTCCAGCATGGGGCTTGTCATGGTTGCCTTCCTCAGGTTGGTACTGCTCTGCAGCTCAAAGTCTTGCCGTTCGGCGTCGTGGTTATTATAGTAATGTACGTGTTCAGCAAAAGAAACACTCCGGTCTGAAAAAGGGCCCGGCGGGCTGCCGGCCATCACCGGAACCGTTAATAAGGAGCGACAATGATCAAGCTGCATGACATCGACCATGTGGTCATGGGCGTCGAGGACCTGGATGCTTCCACGCAGCAATGGCAGGACGAGTTCGGCCTGACCGAGGTTGGCCGCGAGGGCAAGCAGACTTTCCTCGCGTGCAACTACGAGAAGCCGTCGCTGATCCTGCAGAAGGCCCCCGAGGCCGGCATCGTTCACGCCGCCTACCAGTTGGCGCCGGAACTGACATTGGACGACGCCGAGAAGCACTTGAAGGAGCACCGGGTCGAATACACGCGCTCGGACGAGGGCGTCTCCTTTGCCGACCTGGAAGGTAACGGCATCCAGTTCGTCGAATACCGGCCGAAGCAGGGGCAGGACCGCTACCCGCGCGAGTGGCGGCAGACCACCCGCAATCACCGCATCGGCGCCCCGCGCAAGCTCGGTCACGTGAACTACCTGACCGCGAACATCGGCGAGCAGGTGGATTTCTACCTCAACGTGGTGGGCATGAAGCTGGCCGACAAGCTGGGGCCAGACGCCGGTGCCTTCCTGCATATCGGCGCCGACCACCATGTGATGGCCTTCGTGAACACCGGCCAGGCACACTTCCACCACATCGCCTTCGACATGCTGGACTGGGGGCAGATCCGCCAGTCCTTCGACCACCTCGCCCAGTACGGCCGGGTCATGCCGTGGGGCCCGGTCCGCCATGGGATTGGCGGCAACCTGGCCGGCTACGTCCGGCTTCCGGAGGCTGACTGCTTCATCGAGTTGTACTGCGACATCGAGCAGCTCGACGAAACCCATGTTCCGCGTGAGTATCCGGACGACCGCCACTCCTCCAATGTGTGGGGCATGCTGCCGCCGCGCTCCTACTTCCGCTTCGACAAGGAATCGATCGAAGCCGAGCGCGAGTCCCTGCAGTCCATCTGGGAAAAAGAGCCGGCGCTGCTGGGCGAATAGGCCCAATCCTCTAAGTTCTAAGGAGCTGTTCGTGACTATTACCACCACTACCTACTCACCGGGCGCCAGTGTCTGGCAGGAGCTGACTGCGGGGAGCGCCGCAGGATTGGCTGATTTCTATCGCGACCTGCTGGGCTGGGAACTCGACCTGGACGGCGACGCAGGCCTCTTCACCCTTCACGGCGTGCCGATCGCGGGGCTGCGCGTCGACTCTGCCGCCGGTCCGGCTGAGCTCGGCTGGAAAGTCTTCCTCGGAAGCGATGACGTAGCCGCAGCCGTCGACCGGGCAGTTGCAGCCGGCGCCTCGGTTGTCGAGGAAGAGGTGAACCTGCTGGCAGGGGGAAGCAACGGCGTCGTGCTCCGTGATCCGGAAGGGCCTTTGTTCGGCATCGCCGCCATGGACGGCGGAGCAGTATCCGGGCCGTCCTCCGAGCTCGGCCGATTGGCACTGGTCGATGTGATGAGCCATGATCTCGCAGCGGCCGAGTCTTTCCAGACTGCGCTCTTCCCGGAGAACGTGCTGGAACATGTTGAGGACGAGCTGAGCGTCTACCGCGACGCCGGGGGGCGCGCGCTGCGAGCGATCAACGCCATCCCCGCGGAAGCGAAAGACTTCCTGCCCCCGCACTGGCTGGCCTGGTTCGTGGTGGCGGACCAAGCTGCGGCAGCGGCTGCCGCCACGGCGGCCGGTGGCGGCGTGAACGTGCAGGACCAGCCGATCGCTTTCGGCCGGTGGGCGGTTGTGACGGACCCATCAGGTGCCGCGTTCAAGGCGTTGCAGCTGGATCGCGATATCTGACGGACGCCTACCGGCCGCGGAGCGCCGAAGGGCCCGCTTCATCCCGTACATCGGGGATGGAGCGGGCCCTTTCGCGCGCGAGCCGAGTAGCCCTGCAGCGCCGCTACCGGAAGGCTTAGATCTGGTCGCCGGGGACGTCGACTTCGATCTGTTCGAGGCCGTCGCCGACCGTGACCTGGCAGCCGAGCCGGCTGCGGGTTTCGTCGCGGGGGCCGGCGGTGCAGTCAACCATTTCGTCTTCGTCGTCGCCGATTTCGGGCAGGCCGTCCAGGCATCCGGGCCGGACGTAGACGTGGCAGGAGGCGCACATGGCCTGGCCGACGATGCTGACGATGCCGTCGACGCCGTTGGTGACGGCGGCGCGCATCAGGGAAGTGCCGGGATCGACGTCGAGCACGTCAACGTTGCCGTCGGAGTGGTGAAAGCTGGCCGGGCAGGCGGCACCTCGTTGGTAACCGTTTGGCCCGACGGCGTGGCCCTGAGCGCACGGGCACGTGCCGTGATGGATTACGCCTCCGAGGTGCTGCACGGGGTCGAAACCGTCTGAGCGGGACGCCTCCGGCGCGCCCGTTGCCTGTCAGCGGAAGGCGGGGAGACCGGTGATCTTCTGGCCGAGGATCAGGGTGTGGACCTCGTCGGTGCCCTCGTAGGTGCGCACGGATTCGAGGTTGTTGGCGTGGCGCAGCGGCGAGTAGTCCAGCGTGATGCCGTTGCCGCCGAGGATGGTGCGGCATTCGCGGGCGATCTCGATGGCTTCGCGGCAGTTGTTGAGCTTGCCGACGGAGATCTGGTGGGGCTGCAACTGTCCTGCGTCCTTGAGGCGGCCCAGGTGCAGGGCGAGCAGGAAGCCCTTGTTGATCTCCAGGGCCATGTTGACCAGCTTTTCCTGGGTGAGCTGATAGCCGGCCAGCGGCTTGTCGAACTGCATGCGCTCCTTGGAATAGTCGACCGCGGTCTGCCAGGCATCGCGGGCGGCTCCCATGGCGCCCCAGATGATGCCGTAGCGGGCTTCGTTCAGGCATTCGAACGGGCCGCGCAGCCCCTTGGCCTTCGGCAGCAGCGCCCCGGCGGGCAGGCGGACGTCGGTGAGTTCGATGTCGCACTGGATGGAGGCGCGCATGGAGAGCTTCGCTTCGATCGGGGTGGCCTTGAAACCGGCGGTGTCGGTCGGCACCACGAAGCCCCGGACTCCGTCGTCGGTCTGGGCCCAGATCACGGCGACCTGGGCGACCGAGGCGAGGCCGATCCAGCGCTTGGAACCGTTGAGCACCCAGTCGTCCCCGTCGCGGCGGGCGAAGGTCTTCATACTGGCCGGGTCGGATCCGGCGCTGGGTTCGGTCAGGCCGAAGCAGCCGATTGCCTCGCCGGCGGCCATCTGCGGCAGCCACTCTTGTTTCTGCTCCTCGGAGCCGTGCTTGTGGATCGCGCTCATGGCCAGCGAACCCTGCACGGAGACGAAGGTGCGCAGGCCGGAATCGCCGGCTTCCAGCTCGGCGCCGGCGAGCCCGTATTCGACGGCGGAGCGGCCCGCGCAGCCGTACCCGTCCAGGTGCATGCCGAGCAGGCCGAGCTTGGCCAGCTCGGGCACAATCTCCAGCGGGAACACCGCGTTTTCGTACCAGCCGGCGATGTTCGGTTTGATCGCGCTGTCCACGAAGAAGCGGACGTTCTTCTGCAGCTGCTGTTCCTCCTCGGTGAGCAGGGATTCGAACGAAATCAGGTCATGGTCCAAAGACATGGCTTTCCTTCTGCGGAGCTACGGGAGTGAGTTGAGGTTGGGATGGCTGTGGCGATGAGGCTCGTTCGCGCCGTCGAGGAGGCGGGCACATCGGTCATAGGGCAACGCTAACGCGCCCCAGGCGTAGGGGCATCGGATATTCTGTCCAAGACTTCACGCCGTGTTGGATAATCAGTCCATGGTTTCCCTTGCCCAGCTCAGCCATGAACTCGGAGATTCGCTCAGGCCGGCGGTTCCCGGCCCGGTGCCGGGGATCCAGCTCTCCGGTGTCCATGTGTCCGAGCTGGCAGACCCGGGTGCCTACCTGGAGGGCGGCGAGCTGCTGCTGACCACCGGCATCCCGCTGAGCGGAAGTGCCCCTGCGGTGGGCGGGTACGTGCGGCGGCTGGCGGCCAAAGGGGTCGCTGCCCTTGGCCTGGGGCTGGGTGAAGGGCTGGACAGCGTGCCGCCGGAGCTGGTCCGGGCCTGCTCGGCCGAGGGCGTGGAGCTGCTGGTGGTCCCCGACGGCGTCCCGTTCCTGGACGTCTCGCGGATGTTCTGGGAATTGGCCTCGCGGAGTGATCA
The DNA here is from genome assembly GCF_059090765.1 of Arthrobacter sp. Cza30. Taxonomy (NCBI): domain Bacteria; kingdom Bacillati; phylum Actinomycetota; class Actinomycetes; order Micrococcales; family Micrococcaceae; genus Arthrobacter; species Arthrobacter sp. Cza30. Next base: position 138,086 of record NZ_JBNHGA010000012.1, read on the forward strand.
GGCCGACCTGATAGCGAACCTGGGAACGCAGACAGCTTTGGCCCGGGCGACGATGCGTCCGGATGCCCTGCCATCGGTCGTGCAGGGGCTGGCCCAAGCGCTGGGTGGCTGGGCGGCCTACCTGCCCGCGGACGCCGGGATGGAGGCCACCGTGTGGCCGGCCAGTGCGCTGCCGTTGCTGCCGCACCTCAGGCTGGAAACCACACGACTCAACGTCGCCGGCACCCATTCCGCCGCTACCTTCTGGCTGCACGGCGCTCCCGTCGTCGAGTATCCGATCCTCGTCGGACGGCGGATCGACGGCTTCCTGGCCATCGGCCCCGGCCGGACCCTGACCAAGGCCGACCGGCAGATCATTACCACGGTCTGCGTCCTGCTGGCACTGAAGGCCCAGCAGCGCGAGGAGCTGCAGGGGACGACGACGGTGCTGGGCTCCGTCGTCGCCAAGCTGGTTGCCCGCGGCCAGGTGGAGGCCGCCGGATTGGTAGCCGCGGACGGAAACCTCGGGCGGCTGCCGGATCGGGTCCGCGTGCTGGCCGCGCGGATGGGCGCGGCGGATTCCCTCGCCGCGCTCGCCGGTGCGGTGTCCCGGCTCCGGCCGGCCGACGGCGGCTCGCCCGCTGCGGCGCTGGCCGACTGTACCCTGCGCTTTGCCGACGACGGCGTGGCCTACTTCCTGCTGGATGCCGGGCTCGCGGAACGGGCAGCGGCAGACCGGCAGGAAGACGGGGGAACCGACGCGGAAGTGCTGGCCTGGTCGGGAGGCGGCGCGGGTGCCGAGGCAGCCAAGGTCGCGTCAACGTCTACGTCAGCAGCTGCCTCGGGCGGCACGGAGAGCGGTGCCGCCTGGACGGAATCCCTCGCCTTGGCGGACGTGGCGGCGGCGATGTCCGCGGTGCACCGAGCCGCGGTCGCGGCGCCTGCGGGCAAGCTGGTGGACCTGGCGGCCGACGATGAGGCCCGCGCCGATGCGTGGGTCGAGGCGCTGGCGGAGTACCGCCGCGCCGAGCTGCTGGAGACCGTGGCCGCCTACCTCCGCCACCGGGGCCACTGGGAGGACACGGCCCGCCAACTCAACATGCACCGGAATTCGCTGCGCCACCGGATGGCGGTGGCCGAACGCCTGCTCGGGGTCAGCCTCGACGATCCGGACGTCGCCGCGCACCTGTGGCTGGCCCTCCGCCGGCGCGGGCTCTGACGTTCAGTCCAGGCTGCGCAGCCACTCCAACACCGATGCGGTGTGTTCGCCGAGCGCGGGCGGGGCAGCGGTGCGCGTCTCGAACGCCGGGCTCCAGGAGATCGGGTTGCGGACCTGGCGGCCGGCGGGCTCCCCGCTGGCATCGCGGACTTCGATGGTCGGGGCCAGCCCCAGTGATTCGGCATACCTGATGCCCTCGTCGATGCCGGCCACGGGGCCGGCGGGAACTCCGGCACCGGTCAGCTTGCCCTGCCACACGGAGGCGGAGGCGGCGGACAGGGCCTGTTCCAGCAGCGGGATGAGCTCCCGGCGGTGCTGCACCCGGGCGCTGTTGGTGGCGAAACGCTCGTCGTCCGCGAGCTGTGGCTCTCCCAGGACGGCGGCCAGTTGGCGGAACTGCCCGTCGTTGCCGCAGGCGACGGCCAGCGGGCCGTCGGAACATTCCAGCAGTTGATAGGGAACGATGGACGGGTGCTCGTTGCCCATCCGCTGGGGGACCTTGCCTGCTCCCAGATAGGCCTGGGCCTGGTTGGCCAGGGCGCCCTGCAGGCTGGAGAGCAGGTTGACCTCGAGCCGGCTGCCCCGGCCGGTGGCAGCGCGGGCGTTGAGCGCGGCGAGGATCCCGATGGTCGCGTCCTTCGCGGTCAGCACGTCCACCAAGGCGACACCCGCCTTGTAGGGTGAGCCGTCCGCCTCGCCGGTGATGCTCATCAGGCCGCCGACCGCCTGCACGATGAAGTCGTAGCCGGGCAGGGACGCACCTTCGGCTGACCCAAAACCGGAAATCGAGGCGTAGACCAGGCCCGGATTCCCGGCCGCGAGGTCCGCATACCCAAGCCCGAGCCTGTCCATCCCGCCGGGTTTGAAATTCTCCACGACGACGTCGGCCGCCAGCGCCAGCTTCCGGGCCAAGCGCCGGTCGCCGGGATCCGCCAAATCCAGGCAGATCGATTCCTTGTTGCGGTTCACGCTCTCGAAGTAGGTGGCCCCGGTCGGGGAATACGGCGGACCCCAGCTGCGAGTGTCGTCCCCCGTGCCGGGGCGCTCCACCTTGATGACCCGCGCACCCAGGTCGGCCAGGGTCATGGTGGCCAGCGGACCGGCGAGCACCCGGGAAAAGTCGGCCACCAGCAGGCCTTCCAGGGGTCTCGTTGCTGAAGCCGGGGCAGCGGCAGCGGGGGAGTCAGGCACAATCCGTCCTTCCGAACAAGCATGAAGTGGCGTTGAGTCTACGGCAGAGATATCGGCGCGGGATCGGATGTGTTGGCCACGGGCTGGTCATTTCGTCCAAGAAGAGGCTGCTTGTAGCCGCCCTGCCGGCCGTCATCCAGTCGTGCTGCTCAACCCCATGAGCGTGATGAGTTCCCAGGCGGCATGGGCGGCGGCCAGGCCTGTGATGCCGGCATGGGTGAAAAGCCCGGAGTGTCAGTTTTGAGGCGCCCATGCGGGCGTGGGGCAAAGGTTACGGTGCGACGGTGTTTGAGGCTGGTCGGCTACTGGGGTGTTGTCTCCGGCGGCCCCGTTGGGTGTCCCGGGCGTTGCGCGAGGACGAGGACAGCCAGCGCCCAGAAGGTTCCGCGTCAGCCGATCATATGGGCGGTTGACACGCACAGCGGCACGCCCAGAACGGTGGCGAGCATGCCGCCGGCGTTGACGACGCCCAGGGCGCCGGACGCCATTCCGGAGCCGGACGTCTGCGTGGCGACGGCTCCGGCGATTGCCCAGAACGCCCGGGGCCCAGCACGGTGAGGAACCGTGCCGCCAGGAGCACCCCGAAGCTAGAGACCAGATCGAAGATGACGGGCCCAGATAGGGCGAAGGTGTCCCCGGCACACGGAATGCGTAAGAGCGTGATGGCCGCGTTGGAGTACGTGCGCGAGTCAAGCGCTGCCCATCCCGAGGGGCACGCATCACGTTTTTACAACTAATTATCGACTTGGATAAATCGATAATTGAAGTTTCGTAGAGTACGTAAGGGTCGCCGCTCAAAACGCGCTCCACTCAGGTTGATCGCTGAGCACAGCCACACATCTGCGGCGGTCATCGTATTGAAGCCAGACGTTTTTTTCGAATAACGGGTTGACAGAACCGTTATGTGTGCAAATATTGGTGTCAGTGTTCTGGTGAGGAAAGGAAAATGATGACTTCGAGAGTTGCACGACTGGGCCATGTTGGCCTGGCTGTGAGGGATATTGATCGGTCGGTGGCTTTTTATACCGAGGTGCTCGGGATGAAGTTGACCGAGATGTTCCGGTATGACGAGAGCACTGCGGGGCATGGAACGGCGGTTCTTGCGGGGGCGTTTGTCCGTGGCGGGGCTGACACTATTCAC
>NZ_JBNHGA010000013.1:0-121847 GCF_059090765.1 Arthrobacter sp. Cza30
GTGTGGGAGAGTAGGTCGCCGCCGGACATTCTTTGAACACGGAGAAGGCCCCGCCAATGATGGCGGGGCCTTCCCGCGTTTAACCACCAACCACCCCGCTGCCGGACTAGGCTGGGGCTATGAATTCGTCCCTGTTCTCCCATGCGCCGAGTGAGCCGGAATCCTCCAAGAGCTCCGATCCGCTCCACTGCCGCGTTACCGTGCCGCAGGAAAGCCAAGAGGCTTTCAGCGGCTTCACCGACCTCATCCATCTGTGGTGGCCGGTGGACCGGCAGAGCGTGGCGGGCGAGGGCAGCCACGTGGAGTTCGAGGACCATGTCCTGACAGAAACCACGCTGGACGATGAGGTCCATGTCTGGGGCGAAATCCTGGAATGGGCGCCCGGCAGCCACTTGCGCTGCACCTGGCACCCGGGCACGAGCCCCGTGGCGTCGGGGGAAGTCGACGTCGACTTCGTGGACGTCGGCGAGGGCCGCACCGAGGTGCGACTGACCCACTCCGGCTGGGAGAACATGCCCGAGGGCGGGCGGGAGCGGGCCGCCTATGCCGACGGATGGCCACAGGTGCTCGGCCGGTACGTCCGGTTCATGGGAGGGACTGCGTGACCGGCAACAACAACGGAACGACCACCGGAGGCCTCGAGAGCGTGACGGATTCTTTTCTGGAGGAACTTCAGCGTGCCTTGCCTACGGGATCGGTCAGCACCGAACCCACGGATTTGGCTGCCTGCGCCACCGACCAAGGCCCGGTCCTCGACCACCAGCTGCCCATCGCCGTCGTCCGCGCGCAGAGTGTGGAGGACGTGCAGGCGGTGATGCGGGCCGCGCATGCTGCGGGAGTGCCCGTGGTGTGCCGCGGGGCGGGCACAGGGGTCTCCGGCGGAGCGCACGCGTCCAAGGGCTGCCTGGTGCTCAGCCTCGCGGCCATGGACCGGATCCTGGAGATCCATCCGGAAGACGAAATCGCCCGCGTGGAACCGGGCGTGATCAACGCCGACCTGAATGCCGCCGTCGCCGAGCACGGGCTGATGTACGCGCCGGATCCGGCCAGCTATCGCAGCTCCACCATCGGCGGGAACATCGCGACGAACGCCGGCGGTCTGCGCTGCGCCAAGTACGGGGTGACCCGCGAATCCGTGCTGGGGCTTGACGTGGTGCTCGCCGACGGGACGCTGATCCGCACCGGCCACAGGACGTTCAAGGGCGTGGCCGGTTACGACCTGACCGGACTGTTCGTCGGCTCGGAGGGGACCCTGGGCGTGGTGGTCGGCGCGACGCTGCGGCTGCGCTACCTGCCGGCCGCCGTGGAAACAGTGGCGGCGTTCTTCCCCGATGTGGCAACTGCCGCGGCCGGAGTATTGGCGGTGGGACGCGCCCGGGTACAGCCGTCGATCATGGAACTGCTGGACGGAAACACCATGGCGCAGCTGGACCGGGAGCAGGGTTCCAACCTGCGCAGCCGCGGCGCGGCGCTGCTGCTGATCCAGACCGACGGCTATGCGGCCGAGGTGGAAGCCGGCATCATCCGCGAGGTCCTCGCCGGGCTCGGCGCCGAGATCAAGGCGGCGGACACCGCCGAAGCCATCCGGCTGATGGATCTGCGCCGGCACAGCCGCGGCGCCGAGGTGGACGATCATTTCCGGGTGGGGGAGGACGTCGCGGTCCCCCGCTCCCAGCTGGTGCACTACATCAATGAACTGCAGAACATCGCCGAGCGCCACGGCGTCGGACTGAAGGTGGTGGCGCACGCCGGCGACGGCAACCTGCATCCGACGTTCTGGGTCGGGCCCGGGGACGTGGCCAAGCTGGCTGCGCTCAACGAGGCGCTGGACGAGTCCATCGACGTGGGGCTGGCGCTGGGCGGCACCATCACCGGCGAACACGGCATCGGCCAGTTCAAGGTGCGGTGGCTGGGGCGCGAGCAGAGCCACGAGGTGCTGGAACTGCAGCGCCGGCTGAAGGATGTGTTCGACCCTCGGGGGTTGCTGAATCCCGGCAAAGCGTTGCCGGCGCGGATCTCCGAGTCCACGTCGGCGTGAGCCGCCCGTGCGGGCTGCATGCCGGCCGTCCGTGCGCCCGCCAGTAGGCTGGTGGCATGAGGAAAGAGACGTTGTGGGAAGAGATGAAGCGCCGGAACCCGGGCCATTCGGCGTGGTACATCCAGCGCTTCGAGCAGATGCGCGCCGAAGGAGCCGACCTGCACGGTGAGGCCCGGCTGGTGGACGCCATGGTGCCGCGCGGCAGCAGGATCCTCGACGCCGGCTGCGGACCGGGCCGGCTGGGCGGCGAACTGGCGCGCCGCGGACACTCGGTGGTCGGCGTCGACATCGATCCCGAGCTGATCGAAGCGGCCCGCCAGGACCACCCGGACTGTACCTGGCTGGTCGGCGACTTGGCGGAGCTGGACCTGCCCGCGCAGGGCATCGCCGAGCCGTTCGACGTGATCGTCAGCGCCGGCAACGTGCTGACCTTCCTGGCCCCGGGCACGTCGGGCGAGGTGCTGCGCAACCTGGCCGGCCACCTGGCTCCCGCCGGCCGGCTCGTGGCAGGGTTCGGCGCCGGCCGCGGCTACGACTTCGACGAGTTCTTCTCCGACGCCGCGGCGGCGGGCCTGACCCCCGACCTGCGGTTGGCCACCTGGGATTTGCGCCCGTTCACCCCGTCGTCGGACTTCCTCGTGGCGATCTTCAGCAAGACCGAAGGGCGGCAAGCCGGACCTGCCTGAGCGCTGTCAGCCTTCGTCCGTCGCGGCCGCGTCCAGGGCGGCGGCGGTCCGCGCATCCGGATCGAGCATGATGGCGGCCTCGTCGCGGCGGTGGCGCAGCACGGTATCGACGTAGGACTGCACCGCCTCCGCCAGCGGCACGTTGCGGTCCTGCGCTTCGGAGATATACCAGCGGTGCTCGAGCACCTGATGGACCACTTCGGCCGGTTCCAGCTTGCCCGCCAGTTCGCGCGGTATGGCCCGGACAATCGGTTCGAAGACCTGACGGACCCAGCTGTGCGCGCTGATCTCCTCGCTCTGCTCCGGCTGGTTGTCCGCCCGGTAGGCATCCAGGTCATTGAGCAGCCGGCGTGCCTGGTTCGCCTGCACATCGAGGCCCGTGAGCCGCAGCAGCCGGCGCTGGTGGTGCCCGGCGTCCACCACCTTGGGCTGGAGCTGGATGGTGGCCCCGTCGGCGGTGGTGTTGATGGAGAACTCCTCCACGTCGAACCCCAAATCGTTCAGGCGGCGGATGCGGGCGTTGACCCGCCACCGCTCACCCAGGTCGAACGACTCCTCCGCCGTCAGTTCCACCCACAGCTTGCGGTAGCTGTCCATGATCCGCTCGCTGGTGGCCACCGGATCCACTCTTTCCTCGAGCAGGCCGCCCTCGATGAGGTCCATCATCTCGCCGGCGATATTCACCCGCGCGATCTCGAGGTCGTGCTCGCGCTGGCCGTCCGAGAGCCGCTGGTGCAGCTCACCGGTTTCGGCGTCCACCAGGTAGGCCGCGAACGCTCCGGCATCGCGGCGGAAGAGCGTGTTGGACAGCGAGACATCGCCCCAGAAGAACCCCACCAGGTGCAGGCGCACCAGCAGCAGTGCCTGCGCGTCGATCAGGCGGGTCAGGGTCTCCCGCCGCAGCGTCTGGGAAAACAAGGCGCGGTACGGCAGCGAGAAACGAAGATGCCGGGTGACCAGCACCGGTTGCAGGGGAGTGCCGTCGCTGCGCAGCCGCCCGGTCATCACGGCCACCGGTTCCACGCAGGGGATAGCCAGCCGCTGCAGCTTGCGCAGCATCTGGTATTCGTGCCGGGCAGCTTCTTCGCCGGTCTCCTTGATCGCCACCACGCCCGCGCCCAGCGGTGCGAACCGGACCACGTGCCGGGACAGCCCGCGGGGCAGCGCGGCCAGGTTTTCCGGCGGCCAGTCTTCCAGTGCAAGATGCCAGGGCAGGTCCAGTAGCCGCTCGTCGGCGGTCGCCGCGGTGATGCTCAGCGACGCTATCGACGCGGCCCCGCCGGACAGGGCCGCGTCGGCGGCCCCTGGGACGGGACCGCCGGTGCCGGGATGTTGGTCAGCCATGATGACTACATCCTAGGCGCGGGGCCTAGTCGGCTGTCTTGCCGGCTTCGATCGGAGTATTGAGGTCCTCCACGGAGGCGGGCGGCGTGCCGGGGGCATGCTCGCCCAGCCGCAGCCCGTTCTCGGTGTCGAACAGGTGCACGTGGCCCTCCTTGGGCCGCACATAGGTGGTGCTGCCGGCCGGCGGCGGGGTGCGCCCGTCGACGCGGCCGGTGATGTCGTAGCGTTTGCCGTCCAGTTCGGTGTGCCCGTAGACGTACGCGTCGGCGCCCAGTTCCTCGACGACGTCCACGAACACCGCGAGCCCCTGGCCGTCCTCGGCGCGCTCCAGGTCCTCCGGCCGGACCCCCAGCGTGACGGTGTTTCCGTGCGCGGCGTCCAGCAGGTTGCGCGGCACCGGGTACGTCAGGCCGCCGAACTGGACACCGCCGTCGGTCACCGGCAGTTCCAGCAGGTTCATGGCCGGCGAGCCGATGAAACCGGCCACGAAGACGTTGGCCGGCCGGTCGTAGAGGGCGCGCGGGGTGTCCACCTGCTGCAGGATGCCGTCCTTGAGCACCGCCACGCGGTCGCCCATGGTCATGGCTTCCACCTGGTCGTGGGTGACATAGACGGTGGTGACGCCCAGCCGGCGGGTCAGGGAGGCGATCTGCGTGCGGGTCTGCACGCGCAGCTTGGCGTCCAGGTTGGAGAGCGGTTCATCCATCAGGAAAACCTGCGGGTTCCGCACGATCGCCCGGCCCATCGCCACGCGCTGGCGCTGGCCGCCGGAGAGCGCCTTGGGCTTGCGGTCCAGGTACTCCTCCAGGTCCAGCAGCTTGGCCGCCTCGCGGACCCGCTCGACGCGTTCTTCCTTGGACACGCCGGCGATCTTCAGGGCGAAACCCATGTTGTCGGCAACGGACATGTGCGGGTACAGCGCGTAGTTCTGAAACACCATGGCGATGTCACGGTCTTTCGGCGGAATGTCGGTGACGTCGCGGTCGCCGATCAGGATCCGTCCCGAGTTCACGTCTTCCAGGCCGGCCAGCATCCGCAGCGAGGTGGACTTGCCGCAGCCCGAGGGGCCGACGAGGACCAGGAACTCGCCGTCGGCGATCTCCAGCTTGAGGCTGTCCACCGCGGGCTTTTCGGTGCCCGGATATAAGCGCGTGGCATTGTCGAACGTTACCGTTGCCATGGTCGTTTTCCCTTCACGGGCAGGTACGTGCCCGACGATCCGTAGTGATGGGTGCGTATGCAGTTTTCGAGCCGCCGCACGGCGCTGTGAGGCGGCTCACGCCCTCAGTATGCCACGGCTGTCAACGAGCCCCGGGGGCGCGGGCGACCGGCGGCGCGCCCCCGGAAAGCTGCCCGGCCGCCGGTCGCGCCCGGCCCCGCTAGGCCGGCAGGGCGGCGGCCCGCAGCTCGGCCAGCAGGGCCAGCGCGGCCGCGAACGTCTGCGGAGAGTCCACCCGGTTGGCCGCGGCGGTGTCTCCCGGCCCCACCTTGACGCCGACGTCGGAGCCCCGCAGCACGGCGAAGGCATGTTCGTCGGTCACGTCGTCGCCGGCGAAGAACACGGCGGTCGCGCCGGTGAACGAGCGCAGCAGCCCCAGGCCCTGGCCCTTGTCGGCGCTGAGCACCGACGTCTCGAGCACGCGCTTGCCGTCGCTGAGGTACAGCCCGGGGACCTCCTGGAGTGCGGCGCGGGCGCGCTCCGTGGCCGCCGCCGCCACGTCGTCGGCGGCCGTGCGGGTATGGAGCACGACGCCGGCCGGCTTGGCTTCCAGCCGGGTGCCCGGATGGGCGGCCACTACGTTTTCGACGACGGCGGTGGCCGCCGCCAGCGCCTGCTGCTGTGCGTCGTCCAGCACCAGGGGAGGGCTGTCCGGTCCGGTGAAGACCTCGCCGCCGTGCGAGCCGATGAGCAGGGTCCGGTCGTCCGGGGAGGCGACGGCGCGCAGGCTGGCCAGCGCCCGGCCGGAGATGAAGGCCGTGGACGTCCCCGGCAGCGCCGCCAGCGCCGCCACGGCGGCTGCCGAGGCCGGCAGGGGACGGGCGTCCTCGGCCCGCGGCACGATCGGCGCCAGCACGCCGTCGAAATCCAGCGCCACCAGCAGCGTCTCGGTGCGCGCGAGCCGCTCCAGCGCCTCCCGCAGCTCCAGCGGCACCAGATCCCGGGCCGCACCGGGGTCTGCGGGCGCGTGCGGCTGCCCCTCGTCGCGGCGCTTAGTCATCGGCCTGCGGCTGTTGCAGGGCCTTCAGGAAGGCGCGTGACCAGTGTTCGACGTCGTTCTGCAGGATCTGCCGGCGCATGGCCCGCATCCGGCGGGTGGCCTCGGCCGGCGGGATGTTGATGGCCCGGATGATGGCGTCCTTGAGCCCGTCGATGTCGTGCGGGTTGACCAGGATGGCTTGCTTGAGCTGGTCCGCGGCACCGGCGAACTCGCTGAGCACCAGCGCCCCGTCCACCCCCTTGCGGGAGGCTACGTACTCCTTGGCCACCAGGTTCATGCCGTCGCGCAGCGCCGTCACCAGCATCACGTCCGCGGCCAGGTAGAGCGCCACCATTTCCTCCACCGGGTAGCTGTGGTGCAGGTAGCGGATGGCGGTGTTTTCCAGGGTGTCGTACGTGCCGTTGATCCGGCCCACCGAACCTTCGATTTCCTCGCGCAGCAGCCGGTAGGACTCGACGCGCTCGCGGCTGGGCGAGGCCACCTGGATCAACACGGCGTTCTCCACGTTCAACTTGCCGTCTTCCAGGAGTTCGCCATAGGCCTTGACCCGGTGCCGGATGCCCTTGGTGTAGTCCAGCCGGTCCACGCCCAGCAAGACAGTGTCGGGGTTGCCCAGCTCCTGCCGGATCTGCTCGGACCGGGCGATCACGTCCGGCCGGTGGGCCAGCTCGCTGATATGGGCCACGTCGATGGAGATCGGGAAGGCGCCGGCCTTGCAGAGGCGGGCCCCGCCGTCGTTGTTGACCACCTGCACCTGCTGCTGGCGCACATTCAGGCCGCTAAAGCGGCGCACACAGCGCAGGAAGTTGCTGGTGTCGCTGGGGCGCTGGAAGCCGACCAGATCGGCCCCGAGCAGGCCCTCAATCACCTGTCGGCGCCAGGGCAGCTGGGCGAAGATCTCCAGCGGGGGGAACGGGATGTGGTTGAAGAAACCGATCTTCAGGTCCGGGCGCATCTCGCGCAACAGCTTGGGAACCAGCTGCAGCTGGTAGTCCTGCACCCAGATGGTCGCACCCTCGGCGGCGATCTCCGCGGTTGCCTCGGCGAAGCGCCGGTTGACCGTTTTGTAGCATTCCCACCAGGCGCGGTGGAACTCCGGCGGGGCGATCACGTCATGGTAGAGCGGCCAGAGCGTGGCGTTGGAGAAGCCTTCGTAATACAACTCGACGTCGTCGGCGCTCAGGGTCACCGGGACCAGGTGCATGTTGTCGTGGTCGAACGGGTCCACTTTCTCGTCCGGTACCCCCGGCCAGCCCACCCAGGCGCCGTCGGTCTTCGCCATCACCGGGGCCAGTGCCGTGACCAGCCCGCCGGGCGAGCGCCGCCAGGGACCCTGACCGTCGTCCTCGGGGGCTCGGTCCACCGGCAGGCGGTTGGAGACGACGATCAGGTCGTACTCCCCGTACTGAGATCCTTCTGCTGCCTCACCGTTCATCTCTGCGGAATTCGCCAACTGACCTCTCCTTTGTGTATACCGTCCTGCTCATGACTTTATAAGGAATAGCAACCCGAGGCTTCCCCTGAGGGCGCTGAAACTGTAAACGTGAACGCGGCCACTCGTTCCGCCCGAACATTGAACTTGCAACTAAACTAGAGCTGTAGTGCCCTGCCTGGGCGAAGCAGACCAACAAGACGCGAGGATCCATGGCTACCCAAAACAGCCCTAAGTCGACCAAGGCCGAGCGCACTGCTGCGGCCCGCGAGAAGGCCCGCCAGATACGCGAAGAGCAGCAGAAGCGCGAAAAGCGGAACTCGCTGCTGGTCAAGGGCGGGGTGGTCGTCGCTGTCCTGGTGATCATCGCGGTGATCGCCGGGGTTGTCATCACCAACCAGCGCGGGCAGGTCGCCGACGCCGGTGCCGCGCCGGCCCACGGCAACGAGTTCGGCGGCTACACCATCACCCAGGACGGACTGGCGGCCACCGAGCCCATCCAGGTCGACGTGAACAACATCCCGGAGCCGGCCTCCACCGAGGGCGATACCATCGTGCCGCCGGGCGTTGCCGCCGCGCCCGAGGGGGAACCGGCGAACATCGTGGTGTACGTGGACATGGGTTGCCCGGTCTGCAAGGACTTCGAAGGACAGTACGGCGGGTACCTGACCGACCTCACCTCCTCCGGCGAGGCAACCGTGGAGTACCGCGTGGCGACCTTCCTCGACCGCGTCTCCACCACCAACTACTCGTCCCGGGCAGCCAACGCAGTGGCCTGCGTGGCAGACTCCCACCCCGAGGCCTTCAACGGCTACCTGACCCAGCTCTTCGCCCAGCAGCCGACGGAAGGCGGGGCCGGGCTGGACAACGCCACCCTGACGAGCATCGCCGGAAGCGCCGGAGCCACCGACGTAGCCTCCTGCATTGACGACGGCGAATTCCGCCCCTGGACCGCGTTCGTCAACCAGACGTTCAACGAATACCAGGTCGGCGGCACCCCGGCGGTCTTCGTCGAGGGCCAGAAGTGGACGAACTCCGGCAACTTCCAGGAGTTCGCCCAGGGCATCATCGACGCCCGCGCCTAAGTGATCTGCCGGGCTGGTCCCGGCCGGTTCCGGGCGGCGGCTGCTGCGGTTTCACGCAGGGCCGCCGCCTGGGCTAACCTTATCTAGCCGGTTTTGTCCGGCACGCTGGCTCTGCGGCCAGCACGCCTCCTTAGCTCAGTTGGCCAGAGCACCTGTCTTGTAAACAGGGGGTCGCCGGTTCGAATCCGGCAGGGGGCTCCGCGCACCCTTCTCTCACTCCGCAAAACGCCAGTCCAGAAGTCCTTCAGCTTTGGGAACAATAGGACTTGCAGCGCATGGACAGGCAAAGCACACGGCGACGCCGGAGTTTCAGGGCCCGGTGCGAGTGTTGGAGGGGCGCCGGGGCGGCTGTGCGGGGCATCCGCGACAGCCGACAGCGCACGTTTGCCTCAGAGCCTGTAACCGCGGGGCCCAGGGCTGAAGCAGCCGACGTAAGATGGCTGGCGTTCCCCGGGAGGCTCCAGAGCGGCCGAAAGTCGACACAGACCCGTCGCGGAAGGCCGTTCTGGCACAGCTTGGCCGCTCTGGAGGATCGCGGCCGTCGCGAATGTCCAGCGACTGTTCCAGCTTCTCGGCCCGATCATTGTCGGCGGTCTGGGTAAACGATGATTTGGCAACTCGTGCTTGCCATGGTGCCGCCGCTGGACTACCAGCAGATTGGTATAGCCTTCTTCTCAGCTTGACCCTCCCGACAGAATGGACCAGTCGTGCCGACTGAACGACTTCACGCACAAGCAGCGGATCAGAAGACGGGCAGGCTCGCCCTGGGACTATCTCTCCTGGGCCTGGCACTCTTCCTGGCCGGCCTGCTGCTGCCGACGCTCTGGGCGCTCCTGTGGGCGTCGTTGCTGCCGCTGCTGGCGGGCCTGATCGCCGGCCTCATGGCACTCTCGAAGAATGCGGGCAGGAAACCGGGAGTCTGGGCAATCGTCATCGCCATGCTGCCCATCCTCGCCGCAGCCGTCTTTGGTGCGCTGGTATGGATGGCGCTCTCCAGCGTTTCCTTCCTTTAGCAGAAAGCCCCGCACCGAGTGCGGGGCTTCTTTATGCAGCAGAGGAACTCGCCTCAAACGCCTCAAGACTCATGAGATCACGAGACCCGACAACGGGACTGTCCCTAGGCTAAGCTGCCTTTGCGGCTTTCACCTCGGGGCAGGGCCATTCAACGAGTCGGACGAAGTTGCCATCGTCGTCGTAACAGCAGTCCTCGCAGATCGCCGGTGCGGGCAGCTCGTCGCAGGCGTCGCAGCGGCCGCACGAGTTGGGATCCATATAGTCGATTCCGATGCCGCGGGAATGTGTAGTAGCCATCTCGTCCTCCTTTTCTCCTTCTGAGGTTGCTGCCAACCTAACACCGGCCTCTGACAGGATCGGAAATTTCAACCGGCGTTGCCGGGACCGGCCGGGATTCGCGGTACACCGGAGGCAAGGAGCGAGCTGTTTATGGCGCGGGCGACGGGCGACGGGCGGCGGGCCAGGGGCCAGGGGCAGGTGTGAGGGGGTGAGAAAAGACATCACGGTACCCCTCCGCCGTCGCCGGATTGGCTCTAAATTGAGGCGGCGCGGGGTGCCGCCGTCAACGATCCCCAGACCAGCGCCTCAACCCATTGTGTGCCCGCCCATCGACGCCTACCCTAAAAAGCCAAGGGTAGGAGTTGGCCATGGAAGTCACCCTTTTCGTTATCGACCTCGTGCTCGCCTTTGCCCCTTTCATGGTGCTGGTGCTCGTGCCGAATCGACGGGAAGGCCGACCCGTTGCACCGCACCGCCGCTCCACCTCCGGCTTGGCAGCTTCCCGCCGGGCCAGGAAAAAGGTAGTCCCGGAAGGGGCCGGGAATCCACTCCTGCCAGCGCCGGCGGGTCTCGGTGGGGGAACCGCGGCGACGGTGCGGCTGCGGCCAACCCGGCGGCCCACCCGACCGAGGTTCCGCCGCGACCCAGGACGTCACGCCCGGGGGCCGCGATAAACGCGAGCATGGGGCCCGCGTGTTGAAACAGCTTCCATGGTGCTCACGGTTGTTTGCCTTCTGCCCGCTCAGGAGCCCCTGAACGGCGGAACCGATCCCTGGCTGCGGCCTCCTCCCTGACCGCGAAGACTATTGATCCCGGACCTGCGCTTCCGTTTGCTCCACCCGCTCTGCTCCACCTTCATATGCCCGTCGCTACGGCGTGTCCACCGGGATGGGATGAGGCGTCTGCCGTAGACATGAAGGGACATGGAGAAGAAGAACCCCCTCGCACTTGCCGGCTTGGCGCTGGCCGTCCTGCTGTCCGCCTGCACCTCGCCCGCCGAAGCGGATCAGCCCCTGGTCGCCCCCACCATCGAGGTGACCGGCAGCCCCGAGCCGACCTTGGTTCCCGAAACCACGGAACCCGCCGAGGAGACGGAGGAGCCCAAGGCGCCGCCGGCGCAGGAACCGGAGGAGGAAGCTGCCGCCGGCACCGCGCTGCAACAACTGGAGGGCATCGCGATCAAGGGCCGCGCCCCGAAAACCGGATACTCGCGTGATCAGTTCGGCGACGGCTGGCTGGATCCGGACCGTAACGGCTGCGACGCGCGTAATGACATCCTCCAGCGCGATCTGGAATACACGGTTCTCAAGGCCGGCGGCTGTGTGGTCACCTCAGGGGTGCTGGCCGATCCCTTCACCGCCACGACCATTGACTTTGTCCGCGGCAACAAGACCAGCACCGCCGTCCAGATCGATCACGTTGTCGCCCTGTCGGACGCCTGGCAGAAGGGCGCCCAGCAGCTGGCGAAGAACCAGCGTGAAGTCTTCGCCAACGACCCGCTGAACCTGCTGGCGGTCGACGGACCCACCAACGGCTCCAAGTCCGACGGCGATGCTGCGACCTGGCTGCCGCCGAACAAGGCGTTCCGCTGCGAATACGTGGCACTGCAGACCGCCGTCAAAGCCAAGTACGGACTCTGGATGACCCAGGCCGAGCACGACGCCATCAAGAACATCCTCTCCAAGTCCTGCCCGGACCAACCGGTCCCGGCCGACGGGGGAGTGGACGTGCCCGTGGCAGCCGCGCCGGCGGCACCCAAGCCCGCTCCTGCGCCAAAGCAACAGCCTGCACCGGCACCTGTCCAGGAGGCGCCCGCCGGCGGGAACGTGTTCTACAAGAACTGCACCGCCGTGAAGGAAGCCGGGGCGGCCCCGATCCGGGCCGGCGACCCCGGCTGGGACACCAAATTCGACCGCGACGGCGACGGGGTCGGCTGCGAGAGCTGACCAGAACCGACGAGCAGACGAGGGCGGTTGAACCGCCCGGCGCATGGTTCCACGAAGGGCCAGACAGCGCAGCGGTGGCAGGGCGATCAGTAGCGGCGCCGCAGTCTCATCCGGAGGGGGCGGCCGTCGGGATCGAAGAGGAGGCGGTAGGCCGGGGCTGCCAACCGGCGCTGCCAAGGTGATCCCTCTGCCGGGGTATGGGTGCGCAGCCGTCCTGGCGGCCCCGGCACCAAGCGGCCTGCACGATGCCAGGCATCGAGCTCGTCGGCACTTGAGCGGATGGCGCGAACCGCCTGCCGGGGATCGAGGAGGTCGGCGTTATCGCCGGGGACGCGCCCCAGATGTTCGCAGAGTAGCCGCAGGCGCAGGTCGCGGGCGAACGGGCGGGCACCGTCACCGAGTTTTGCCGGGTCTGTCGGGTTCCTCGGGTCGCGCTGTTCGTCGAGCACGGCGGCCGTGAGCTCGGAATCGTGGCTCCAGGATCGCCGGTTCAGGTTGGCGCTGCCCACCGCGGCCCAGACATCGTCCACCACGCAGACTTTGGAGTGGACATAGATTGGCCAGCCCCGCCCGTTTTCGATGTCCAGCATCAGCACCCGGTCGCCTCCGGCGTCGTGCACCATGCGCCAGGACAAACCCTGGCCGAACAGCGCCGGCGGAACCTTGAGCCTGCCCTCCTGGTCCGGGAAGCGGGGACACACTGCGATGACATGGAGGCCGGGATTGCGGCTCAGGGCTTCGGCGAAAACCCGGCCGACGTCGGCGGACCACAGATACTGGTCCTCCACGTACACCAACTGTCGCGCTCGCCGCAGCGCCTTCGCGTAACCGCGGGCCACGCTGCGCTCGCCGCCGGGTGCGAACGGGTACCCCGGCGAGCGTTTGGGGTATGTGCGCAGCAACTGCACGTCGCAGCCGCCCGCGGCAGGCGGGGCCGGCCGCGCTGGCGGCAAGGGGGAGGCCTTCTGCCGGAGGCCGCGGATCACGTCCGGCAGCCGGTGCCAGGGCAGGCGTGTCATCGGTGCGGGATCGTTCCAGCGCTCGCGAAACACCTTTTCCACTTCAAGGACAGCCGGCCCGCGCAGCAGCAGCTGCACGTCGTGCCACGCTGGAGTCGGCCCGTAGGCGGCGGCGAAGCTGCGGGGCTGCGGGTCTCCCTGATGGGCCTCGTCGTCGCCGCGGGAACGGGCCAAATCCATCCCACCCACGAAGGCGACGTCCGTGCCGGGATGGGCCGCGCGCCGGATGACCACGAACTTCTGGTGATGGCTGCCGAACCGGCGAACGCGGTGGTCGAGCAGCATCTCGGCGCCCGATGCGTTGACGTCGGCGGCCAGCTCCCGGTTCTGTCCCAGCGTGCCCACTATCCAGGAGGGATGCGATCGCCACAGCAGCCCCTTGACCTGGGCTCCGCGCCGCGCGCTGCGGCTCAGCGCTTCCGCCACGGTCAGGCCGGCGGTGAGCAGCTCTTCGGCGTCCATGCGCCACCCGGCAATCAAAACCAGGTCCCCCGGCCCCGTCGCAGCCAGCTCAGCGCCCAGGAGCGGGAAATACTCCCGGCCGTGCAGCAGCACGCGCACCTCGTTGCCGGCCGTCCATGGGAGCAGCTGTGTAGCGTCGTTGCCCCGCTCCGCCCCCGACAACAGCCAGTGTTGGGGATAAGAGCCGGCCGCTCCTCCCGCCAGCCTCATCTCAGCATCATGCCCGCCCGCCCCGGCACCGGGCAATGCACAGCCCGGTGGACCGGGTCCGGGATGTCACACCCGGGCTCGGCTTAGCGGCTGCAATGAGTTGCGACAGGTGCTCCCAGCGGAGGTGCGTTCCGGGTCATTCCCGGGTGGACTCGGGCAAGGAAGCCCCGGCCGAGCCGTACTGGAAAAGGCGGGGCGTGGCTGCGGAGAGCTCTTTGGCAAAGCGGACCAGCATTGCGCCGAGGATTTCCCGGTCTTCGGGAGACCACGTGGAGAGTATTTCGTCGAAGGCCGCCGCGCCGGCCTCGCCGATTTGCCTTTGCAGTTCTGCCTGATTAGCTCCCCGGGGTGGGGGAACGTATCAGGCAGATGATGGTGTTGAACACCGCGTCGGTCGCGTCGGTTGCTCGGTCGTATCGTCATCAGGCGCAGGGCATTACTCCTGCACAGTGGCGGCATGTGCCTTGCGATCTGGCAGACCCGGCTGGGTCTGCTGTAGGCGCTGGCACTCCTTCGATTCTGGGGATTGCTCGACCCAGTGAAACACCCTGCCGCAAGGCTCGACATTGGAGCCGGCTCAAACCCGGTAAGGGGCCGGGGCCTTCCTCCCGATCACTCAGGGGCGTTTGGCTACCCAGCTTGGCTTTGAAAATTTCCTCGGTCTGTCCGAGACACGCGGGGTGTCCACCCGTCGTGCGACTACTCAACCGTTGGCGCGGTTGATAGACTCCACTTTCAATTTGAAGAGCAAACTTCATGATCCCCCGGCGGTTGGCGCTACCGGGGGATTTCTCTTTGTCCGGCGGGGCGTGTCGCGTACCCCTTCCTGGGGGCCATCGCCGGTAGGGTCTGGGGCATGACGCCCCCTGATACCCTCCAGATTTCTCGGTGCTACCCGTCATGACGGCCACGACGAAACCCCCGGTGATGGGGCTGGCTGAAGCGGCCAAGACGTGCGGCGTATCCGTGTCCACGGTGCGCCGGAAGCGCGAAGAACTCAGGGAACACGGAGCCTACGAAACGGGCCGGGGCTGGCAGATACCCGTCACTGCCCTGATCGCGGTGGGACTGATGACGCGCACCACTGAAGCCCCTTCAACTGACACCCCACCTGCTACCCCTGACGGCCCCTTGAAGGCCGAGGTTGACGCCCTGCGCCAGCAGTTGGCGGCAGCTACCCAGCGTGCCGCCGTCGCCGAGGAGCGCGTGGACGGTATGCGTGCCCTGGTCGCCGCCCACGAGCGGATCATTGAGACGCAGGCTGTTGCCCTCAGGATGCTGGAGAAAGGTTCAACCAAGCCAGAGCCCACCACGTCCGGCGATAGGCCCGCAGAGAGCCGTACAGAGCCTCCTGCACCTGCCTCTCGTCCTACTCCAGATGCAGAGAAGGACGGGCGTCAGCCCGTCCCGTTCCTGCGCCGACTGCTGGGCCGGTGAGTATCCTGAGCGAATGACGCTCAGTCCTGCCTTGGACCTGCCGCCGATCCTGTCCCGGCTCGTCCGAGGAACTTCCGACACCTCTTATGCGCTGCTGCTCCGTGACCTGCTCATTGGTGAATACGAAGCATATGCGCGCGTGCTGAATCCCGCCCTCGCGCCGGACGGCAGGCGTTGCACTTGGCAAGAATTGGCAGGATCAGGATTTGAAGTCGACGCCGAAACTCAGTGGAGCGACATCCTCATAAATAGCGACCATGACCTGGGCACCTTTTCTGGTCCCGAGATGGGAACCATCGATCCTTCAACTGCTGACCACCTGATATCTGTTCTTGAGTCCTTCACCACTGCTGCGGAAGATTGCTACTTCCTTACGTGGGAAGGCTACGCGGGTCTGCTCGCGGATGTGGCCGGGGCACCGACGGTCTTAGTCGCGCCGGATAGGAGAATGCATGTGTTGCGTGGGTCGCTGCGCGATGCCCTGCAGCCGGTTGAAGATCCTCCCGGACGTCTGCCCATGTGGTGGCTGCCGGCCGACGGCGCCTGGTGCGTGGGGAATGACATCTACGCCCGCAGTGTCTTCGTCGGCGGAACCAACCCCACAATCGCTGCCCTAGTCGAGAATCCTTGGCTGGAAGCATATTTGGCCTGGCCCGGTCTCTCGCCGGCACCCGAAGACTTCTGATAAAGAGCCTCCTGCGCCTGCTTCTCCCCCGGCTCCAGACACGGAAAAGGACGGGCGTCAGCCCGTCCCGTTCCTGCGCCGCCTACTCAGCCGGCGGTAATCACTACGCGTCCGATGACGAACTCCCCGATGACGGTTTCTCCATCCTGTTCAAACACGGGGATGGTCCGGCTCTTTCCGGCGTTCTCTTCCTGCCACGCCAGTGCTTCTTCCGGCGAACTGAAGTTGGGGTGCGCAAGATCCGTTGAGCGTGAGTATCCGGTCAGGCCATTCGTGGCGACTACAGAAATGAGGTCTGGTGGGACCGGGCTATCTCCCTGGATGCCGTAAGACTGGCCGTTCTCGTTGACCGGCCAGCCCGGTATATCGCCGTACGAAGTCGGGCATTCATCCCCGCTCTCAGCGCAAGGCAGGGCCACCAGACTCTCTTCGGTCCCTTGGGCTAAAGCAACTGAGCCGCCGGCAAGCAGCGATCCGGCGATTATCACGCCTACGAGTACCCCTGTTGATGGCCTCCACATGGGCACATCCTACGGATGCCCTGCAGTTTCGAACAGCACGGAAGGGACACAGGATTGCCCCCGTCCACCTTGCGCGTTCTAAACCTCCATCCTTCGGCCCCGTTCCTGGAGGGCACGCCGCAGCGTGACCGACTCCAACACCGCCTTGACGGTGGATGCGTGCCACGCTTTGCCCGTCGCTGTGGTGATGCCTTCAGCGGTGAGAGCTTCCGCGATCTTCCGTAGGGACAGGCCGCGCTCGCGGTCGGTGTGGATCCGCAACATGACTTCCACCGGCAGGACGGCAGTCCTGCCCATGTGTTCCCCCTGGGCGGCCTTCTCCTGCATTGCCGCCGCCGTCCGTGCACCGATGAACTTACGTTCGATCTCTGCGAAGTTGAGCGCCATGTTGTACATGCCGGCTCCCATGATGGTGGCCGTATCGACCCCGAGGTCGAGACAGATGATGCGCCACCCTTGACGCTGGGAATCGGCCAGCAGCCGGGTACCGTCCTCCATGTTCCTGGAGAGCCGATCCAGCTTGGAGACCATGAGTCCCTGGTACTTGCCGGCCTTCAGGTCTGCCAACACTGCCAGCATCTTCGGGCGCTTGCTGATGGTGGCCGCGCTCGCGGCCAGCTCCTCGACCAGCTCCAGTTCGTACCCCATGCGGTTGGCTTCGCGCACCAGCTCCGCACGCTGTACGTCGGGGCTGATGTCCTGCTTGTCGGTGGAGACGCGGATGTACCCGACAACGCGGATTGCCTGGTCGGCGTGGATCACTTCGGGAACCGATGAGGTGGTGGTCATCTTCAGCTGACGCCCCGCCTGCTACCCCTGACGGCCCTTTGAAGGCCGAGGTTGACGCCCTGCGCCAGCAGTTGGCGGCAGCTAATCAGCGTGCCGCCGTGGCCGAGGAACGGGTGGACGGTATGCGTGCCCTGGTCGCTGCCCACGAACGGATCATTGAGACGCAGGCTGTGGCCCTCAGGATGCTGGAAAAAGGTTCACCCCAGCCCGAGCCCGTTGTGTTCGACGATAGGCCCGCAGAGAGGCACACAGCGCCTCCTGCGCCTGCCTCTCATCCGGCTCCAGATGCAGAGAAGGACGGGCGTCAGCCCGTCCCATTCCTGCGCCGCCTGGGGCTGATAGGCCGGCGGTAGTCCTGGGCCGTCGTGTTGCAGCGGCTTGAAGCTGGCATGTCAGGATGGGCCCATGTCTCAGAAGGCCCACTCAAAGAAGAAGATCCATTCGAGGCTTGCCCACTCTATGAGGGAGGTCCGGCCGGTCACTATCTTGCGCACCGTCGTGCCGGACTGGGAGATTCAGGGCATCGTACTGGACCTCGGTGCCAAGTGGGTCCTGCTGGCATCCATTCGAGATGGCGGGTACCTGGATGGCTACCGGGTCCTCAGGCTGGCGGATCTGCGCCGGGTGGATCAGGAAACCACGTTCGAGAAGTTCCTCCACCAAGACGAGCAGTGGCCGCCGGCGAAGCCCGCGGCTTCATTCGACCTCGCGAGTCCGCGGGCCATCCTCGAAACCGCGACGGCGGCGGGCACGATCGTCTCAGTGTTCCGGGAAACGAAGCATCCGGGCATCCGTCTGATCGGCGTGCCCGGAGGTTGGACCAAGAAGTCCGTCGGGTTGCTGACCATCGACACCAAAGCCAACTGGGAGGACTTCCTGGAGGAGATCCGGTTCAAGGACCTCACCCAGATCGCCTTCGGAGGTGACTACGACAAGGCGCTCATGTCCGTAGTCGGCGCTATCCCGCCGGAGACCGAATCCAAGTATGGACTTTGAACCGCTGGGGCTGGCCGACAGGCCAGCGCCTTGGCGACTGTCTACCCCTTGTAGGCGCCCCTTGGCAGTCAGGCCCTTGAGAGCGGACTGAACCTTCCTGCGCCGGCTACTAGGCCGGCGATAGCCCTTCTTCCTGGAGGGCACGCCGCAGCGTGACCGACTCCAATGCGCCGGCTACTTGGCCGCGGGTAGGTGTCGTTCACCTGATCAGGCTTCCGTCACCCCCGCGGCGCCTGAACATTACCCAAATGACCCGTGCGATAACGAACAGCACCAGGGCGGCCCCCAGGGCGGCTAGTCCCATAAATCCGAGAGTGATTCCAATCCGGAGTGCAGAGGGCCGGATGTCGTCGTTGGCTTCAGCAATCCCACCGAAACCAAGCCAGGTGAAAAAGGCACTAGTCAGGCCGACGACAACCATCGTCGAGCCAACCCCGTATACCGCTGCATTCGATAACCGGCCCACGTCTCCACACCCCTTGTCGCTCTACCTTCCGGCCATCCTATGAGCTGCTACAACCCACCTTGGAGGGCACGCGCCAGCGTGACCGACTCCAACACCGCCTTGACGGTGGATGCGTGCCACGCCTTGCCCGTGGCCGTGGGGATGCCTTCGGCGGTGAGAGCTTCCGCGATCTTCCGTAGGGACAGGCCGCGCTCGCGGTCGGTGTGGATCCGCAACATGACTTCCACCGGCAGGACGGCAGTCCTGCCCATGTGTTCCCCCTGGGCGGCCTTCTCCTGCATTGCCGCCGCCGTCCGTGCACCGATGAACTTACGTTCGATCTCTGCGAAGTTGAGCGCCATGTTGTACATGCCGGCTCCCATGATGGTGGCTGTGTCGACGCCGAGGTCGAGACAGATGATGCGCCAACCCTGACGTTGCGAGTCGGCCAGCAGTCGGGTGCCGTCCTCCATGTTCCTGGAGAGCCGGTCCAGCTTGGAGACCATGAGCCCGTGGTACTTTCCTGCCTTCAGGTCTGCCAGCAGTGCCAGCATCTTCGGGCGCTTGCTGATGGTGGCCGCACTCGCGGCCAGCTCCTCGACCAGCTCCAGTTCGTACCCCATGCGGTTGGCTTCGCGCACTAGCTCCGCGCGCTGCACGTCGGGGCTGATGTCCTGCTTGTCGGTGGAGACGCGGATGTACCCGACGACGCGGATTGCCTGGTCGGCGTGGATCACTTCGGGAACCGGTGAGGTGGTGGTCATGACCTAACTGTACACAATGGGAACCCTTTATGTACAACCGGCATTACTGCGCGCGTCCATCTTTCTTGCGCCCACGCACAACCAAAACCAAGAGGCACGCCATGCCGGCAGCTGTGAACCATAACCCTGCACTGCCCTGGACTGCGAAGATCAAAGACAACACCAGCATGACCGCCGCGAATCCGGCGAAAACCCAACGCGTTGCGCTCATCGTTCCTCCAATCACCGGGCAGGTGAACTGAACCTACCTGACGGAGCAGGGGGTAGCCCCCATATCGCGACACCCCTGTGCCCGCCCGTACATGGCGGTTGCGGAAGCGTACGGGTATTCACGGCGACGGTTCCTCTCCTGCCAAGCGAGCCACGCCGAGACTTCGGGGGCCGTCCTGGAACCGGACATAAAGCACAAACCTTCGTCCATCCGCATTGTCATTGGCCCAGTCGAGGGCTTCATGAACGTCACGTACACCGGTGAGCAGCCATTCGTCGCTTCCGTCAGCCACCACCCGACCGCTTCCGTCCTTGATAGGCCCCCAAAAATCAACCCGGTAATCAGGGTTCTCTTCAAGGGATGACTCAACCCGCGGATCGATTTGATTTGCTTCCACTGCTGCTTCCCGTTCTCTCGATGGCGATCACGGCAGCGTACTTGCACCAGCAGGGGTGGGGGTATGCCCCTTCGGGCCCGCGCCAGCGGGACCGGTAGTCATAGCGACTTTTGCCGCGGACGGGTTGGAAAGTATTTCTTGAGCCAACTTCCCCGTGGTTACTGGGATGCAGGGCTATTGGTTCGGGGAACTTTAGGCTCGCGCCAGCTTCACAACCGATGGGTAGGAAGTGGGGCCTGGGTACCGGTGCACGGGCTGACCATCCAGCCCGAACCCGGATGGCTCCCCTGGTTGCGCCCGCCCAATGGGGAGGCCCTTCAGCACGGCCCACGCGGTGACGTCCAACGGCATCTCGGGAATCAACAAGAGCACCCGGGCGATGTCGTCCCGCGTGAGCTCCCTGCCGTCGCGCTCCTTCCGGGTATTGCTGATCAGCGTCATCGGCATGAGGTGATCGGGGCGCACGCAAAGCGGGTTCCGGCAGACATGATCCAACGTCAGGCCCGGCTCGTGGCCACCAATGAATGAGTTGTAGCTGTACCGGTGGGCAAGCCATTCGTGGTTGCCCACGTTGATCAGCGGGTACCTCCCGACCTTGGCGGCCTTGCCGCCCTTCGGTGCCCTCCCGTTCTTCCGGCCAAGCCAAATCCAGCACCCGTTCTCCGGATCCCCTTTGATCTGGGAGGCGAACTTGTTCCTGGTCTTCTCGATCGCGTCCGGCGTCCGGTGGGTTTCCGTCAGCAGCAGGTAGTCATGGCGCCGGCAGTATCCCTGCCGCGAATCCTTGGGCTTGAGTCCGAGGCGTACTTCGCATCCATCGTGCTTGCACATCGGGAGGGTCCGGGTCCAAGCCTTGTAGTGGGCGGCGCACATCCCGCGTGCTTTATGTGGCTTCCGTTCAGTGCGGGGCCGCGTGCTGATGCACACAATGCAGCCGCGTTGGTACCGGGCTTTGGGCCTCGCCAACGGTCCTCCTGGTCTGTCTCCATTAATTCCGACAGGCCATCTTATCCGTCCACCGTTCAGGCGCTGTCTCCCTTGCGACAACAGGGAACACAAATTGCGTTCGGTCAGATTGCCTATCAGCAGAGTTGGGGCATAAGCGGCGTTGTAGACGGCCTTCAAAGTTGGCCGCGTAGCTCCAGCGGAGCGGCTTGTTCGGAGCGGCTTGTTCGGAGCGGCTTGTTCGGAGCGGCTTGTTCGGGTCTGCATGATGCCCAGCGCAGCGCCCCCGCCAGGGGACTACGGCCTGCCGGCCGGACTTATACCGGTGTAACCGTATAGCTTGCTCCGTCTGGAACTGGCGGTGAAAGGTGCCTGTGGGGCCGCGGAGCTCCAGCGGAGCGGCCCCACCAAAGCAGCTATCTGGCTCCCCACGTTTAGGAAGTTATTGCTTCGCAACGCAACAACCATTTGTGCCTTACGTTTCTGCGGTTAGCGTGAGACAAACGTTGTCACACACCAGACAGGGAAATGATGCAAACCGTAGCCAAACTGACAGACGCGATGTTTCGTCCAGCTCTCGGCGTCTTGGCTGCGGCCTTGCTCCTCTCGGTGACGGCCTGCGGCCAATCCGAGGGGTCACAGGCCGCACAGCAAGCAGAGACAGAGCAAACTCAGGACCAGCGAGACCCCAAGGAATGGGCGGCCCAGCAATTCAACGAAGAGCAATGGGGAGCCCCCGGCGTCACCCAGGCCTCGGGCGGCCTCGGCCCCGGCGCGGGACTGGAATTTACACCCGAAAATCCGGGCTCCTATAACATCGGCATGGTCTGCGAGGGCGCCGACTCCATGACGATCACCGTCACGGCGGCAACCAGCGAACTCGAAACCAAAAGCGTGGACTGCGGATCCGAGGTGACGACAACCATGGAGTTGCCGGCCAGCAAGGTCCTGATTGCAGTCGAGGGTTCCTCCGAGGCCAAGGGCATGTGGGCTATGGCAGTGGCGTCGTCCGAAGCTCCATAGCTCTTTCTGGCTACAGCTGCATGGGGTTGCGGAGCGCCAGCGGAGCAACCCTCCTGGTAAATCTACGCATTCCCAGCCCGAGCACCTGACCAAGCACCTTGGCGGGGATGCTGACCTGCCGTCGTGGTCCCCTGTCTGGGGTACTACCCGTAGGGGTTTGCCTGTCTCTCCGCGGGTGCCTGGGCTTAGAAAGGTTCCTGTGGAACCGGACACCGCAGAGAGAGCAGAGGGGCGAGGGAGGGCAGGATTTCGATTCCGCTGGCTGATGTGCCGAGAAGGGTGGCGCGGCGATCCGCGGGGTCAGGTTGGCGTTCGATCAGTCCTCTGCCTTCTAGCCGGCGGACCTGTGGGTTCATGGTCGATTTATTCACCCCCCACTGTGCGGCCAGGTCAGAAAGCCGCATCGGGCCGTTCCCGGTCAGGTATTCCAGCAGCGCCGTATCGGTTGGTGAGAGGTCAGCGGCTGCCGGACCAAAGACGAAGTGTCGGATTTTTTTCCTGCTCGCCCACTGGAGCATCAGGGCGAAGCCGTGACGGACCTGGACTCCTGATGTCGGCCTGCCGCCGTCGCCCGCTTTTGTCGCTGTATCGGTCATGGGAGAAGCCTACTAAGAAAGGTTCGGTTCGGCTAACCGAACTAAATTTGTTAAACTTGTGGTGTCCACAGAAGCAACACCACTGGAGGTAGGAACATGACCAGCGCATCATTCCAGCATCAGTCCGCCGTTTCCGTTCCGGCGGCTCCGGGAACCTCGGCCGTGCTTGCCGAGTTCAAGGATTACCTGCAGGCGCAGCGCCTGGTGGACCGCCTCTCGGATGAGAAGTTCCCGGTGGAGCACGTACGCATTGTCGGCCTCGGCATCAGCAGCGTGGAGCAGGTCACGGGCCGGATGACCAAGGGTAAAGCCGCGCTGGCCGGTGCTGCGGGCGGCGCCTGGTTCGGACTGCTCATCGGACTTCTGTTCGGCCTCTTCGTCCCCGGCATTGTCTGGCTGAGCGTGCTGCTGGGAAGCGTCGTCATCGCAGCCGTATGGGGGGCCGCTTTCGGTTTTATCGGGCATTGGAGCACCGGCGGACGCCGGGACTTCAAGTCGGTCAAGTCCCTCGAAGCCGAGCGCTACGCCGTCATGGTCGACGCCGACTACTTCGCGACGGCGGCTGCCATCACCAATCGGTAGCCTCCCGAGGGGTACCGGCGTCTCCTTCGGCGGAGGGCGGGAGAGCCCGGGCCGCGGTTCACCCTGCGCCTTGGGGGCCTTGCCTATCAATGACTTGAGTCGATGACTTTGAGTCGTTGTGGTGTCACTTGCGGGATTCGGGGTCCTCGTCTCCAATGTGTCCGGCGGCGTTCGCGTCAAGGACACGCTGGACGAAGGCGGAGTACTCCTCCATGTAGTGGCGCAGGAAGGCCTGCGTGGACTCGTCCCTGACCTCGCCGTCGTCACCGTAGATGTCCGGACTGAAGCTGATGTAGGCCTCGGGTGCATTGAGTTGCGGGGCATCCAGGAAGCTGAGAACGCTGCGCATGCTCGACTGCATGACGGCGGTGCCGATGCCTCCCGGGGAAGCGCCGATGATGCCGGTGGGCTTGCGGGCGAAGGAGTTGGTCCCCCACGGGCGGGACCCCCAGTCGATGGCGTTCTTCAAGGCGCCGGGAATGGACCGGTTGTATTCGGGTGAGATGAAAAGGATGCCGTCGGAGGCCTCCACCGCTTCCTTCAGTGCCCGGCCCTCGGCGGGATAGTCGGCGTCGTAATCCGAGTTGTAGAGGGGGAGGTCCCGGATGGGGATCTCGTTGAACTCCAAACCCTCCGGGGCCAGCTTGATCAGCGCCTTGGAGAGGGTCCGGTTGATGGACCCGCTGGCCAAGCTCCCGACAAAATATCCGATCCGATAGTTGGGCATGACGGTTTTTCCTTCCACACAGCCGGCCGGAACCGGCATTCTTCCTGAGGTCCGGATTGACCCGGCCTGGCGAACGTCAGGCCACTCCCGTACTAGCACGACGTGCCGCACGCCGCCAGAGCCGCGGACGGAGCGGTACCACGACCGGCAAGATCCTCCGCACTTTCCCCACGGAGCTCGGGATGATTGGCAGCCCCCGGGAACCGGGTAGGTGGGGCGGCCGGACCCTCGACAGCCCGCCTGCCCGCATCGACAATGGACAGACCCGGTCCGCCTGCAGGCGGCCACACCTCGACCGGAGGAGCATGCGGTGACCGACAGCAATGTCGAGGCAGAGAACGCGGCCGCGGCCGCCGTCGTTCGCCACCACAGGGAGATGCTGGCCCGGCTGCAGGCGACGACGGCGGAGCTTACCCGGGCCTTCGACACCGGTGACGAAGACACCGTTTACAACGCGCACGGCATCCTGCTGGAGTGGGGCGAACGGGAAATGCTGCCGCACGCAGAGTTGGAAGAAGCTCAACTGTACGGGCCGGCCGGTGCGACCGGGGAAGCCCGGCTCCTGGTGGAGTCGCTGCTGGCCGACCACACGGCGCTGGCCTCGCTGCTGGACGAGCTGCGGGGCGCCGAAGGAATTGAGGCGGCCACGGTTGCCGCGTCGATGTGCAGCGTGTTCGCGCTGCACATCGAGAAGGAGAACAGGCTGCTGGTGCCTTTCATCGCCCGGACTCCGGATCTGTCCTTGTCTTCGGCGGTGGAAGGCCTGGTGGAACTCGTCGGCGGCACGCATGTGCACGCGCCGGACGAGAGCAAGCACGCCCACGGCTGAGGGTATTCAGGAGGTAAGCGTCGGTGAAGGGAGCAATGCTGTGAGCGAAGACCGCCCGGAACTGGATCCGGACATCCCTCAGAACGAAGACGGCATCGTCATCGAGCCCGGATCGGAGATCGACCGGGACCTCGAAGAAAAGCTGCCGGCGGACAAGGACGGCGCCGGGCCGGAAGGGGATCCCAGGGGCCGGGACCCGAAGGGCCGGCAGGACTAGGCCGACAGGAGTAGCCCAGCAGGGCTAGCACGGCGGGCCACCCCGGCGCTCGCCGGTCAGCTGCCGATGATCAGGGTCTGCCAGCCGCCGACGCCGATGACGGCCCGCGAGCCAAGCTTGTTGATCAGCACCGGGTAGTGGTACAGATTGCCGCGGGAGTCGCGGGCCAGCACGCCTTGCTTTCCGTCGCCCAGATGGTCTCGGATCAGGGACAGATGCGTCATCGCGTTCCAGCCGGAGGATCCGATGATCCGCCTGGTCTCGGAAATGAACTTACCGGCGCCGTTGGACCGGTACAGCTTGAGCTGGCCCTGGGGTGTCTTGGCGACCACGTCCATCTTGGCGTCACCGTCGATGTCGGCCGTGAAGATCGGCAGGGACTTCCAACCGGTGCCCAGCAGCGTGCGGCTGCCGTGCTTGAGCCCGGCCGGGTTCGGATAGTAGTAGAGCCTGCCAGTGTCGGTGTTGCGGGCCAGCAGGGCAGGGTAGGGGTCGGCCTGTTTCCACGCGGTAACGGTGACGTCGTAGTTTCCCCACCCGCTGGATCCGATGGTGGCGGCACTTTCCAGCCCGCCGTCCGGCTTGCCGAAGTGCGCCGTCAGTTTGCCGGACTTCCAACGGACCACCACATCGAGCACGCCGTCGGCGTTCCAGTCGGCCACCTGCACCTGTGACACTCCCTTGAACCCACTCGCCACGAGCCGGCGCTTGTAAAGGTCGTGGCCCTTGGCCGAGTCGTAGGCGTAGAGGTTCCCTGCGGAGTCGATGGCCGCGACGTCGCCGTGCTGGAAGCTGGCGCGGACCATGCCCGGATGCGGGGGCAGCGTTGCCCGGGTGGTTTCGTAGCCGGCCATGTTCGCCACCGCCACGTACATCCCGTACCAGTCCTTGTGCGTGGTCTTCATATACCCCACGCCGATGTCCGTGGCGTTGGGGCTGAGCAGGCCGGCGCGGTGCGCGGGGGAGTTCATCCACCAGTCGACAACCTGCCGGGCGGAGTTGTTGATGGCGATGTTCTCGGTGTACCAATCGAAACCACGCGGGATTTCGTTGCTGCCGTAGCCCGGGCGATGGATCTTGTTCATGTCCAGCGTGTTCTTGTTGATCCGGGTGTTCAGTTCCTCGGACCACTGCTGGGCGACATTGCCGACGTTCTGGTTCCAGACCACCGGCGACAACCCGTTCTGCTTGCGGTAATCGTTGGTCAGCCGCAGCACCTCGGCCACGAACGGATCCTGCGCGGTCCTGGTGACCGCCGATGCCGGGGCCACCCCCGCGAAAGCGAGGGCGAGCAGCAGGATAATTGCAATGAATGGTTTCACTAGAACGCGCACATCGTTCAGGGTACGGGTTGAACGTTAAAACCACGACGGCTGAACCGTCGCAAGGGTCTTGCCCACCCAAAAATTCACCACCAAGGCGAGTACGACGACGGCGGGAGGCTTCCCCGCAGGGCCTCCCGCCGCCGTCGAACGCTTTGGCGCGCCATGCCGGTGTGCGGCGCCTACTCCGCCGGATGAGGCCTGTTCCACCGGCTTTAGCGCGACAGTCCCGCCGGACTGGCGCCTACTCCGCCAGCTGCTCCCGCACCAGCGGCGCCACCTTGGTGCCGTAGAGCTCGATGGAGTTCATCAGCTTTTCGTGCGGGAGGGTGCCCAGGCTGTACTTCATGTCCCAGCGGGACAGGCCCAGGCCCTTGGCGACCTTCACGATCTTGGTGGCCACGGTCTCCGGGGAGCCGACGAACAGGGCGCCGTCCGGGCCCGCCTCGGCCTCGAACTGGCCGCGGGTCATCCGGCTCCAGCCGCGCTCGCGGCCGATCCGCTCCTGCATGTCCGCGTACGGCAGCCACATCTCCTCGCGGGCCTGCTCGTCCGTGTCCGCGATGTAGCCGGGGGAGTGCGCTCCGACGGGCAGCGCCGGCTTTTCGAACTGGTCCAGCGCACGCTGGTAGAGCTCGGTGAAGGGGGCGAAGTTCATCGGTGCCCCGCCGATGATGGCCAGCATCAGCGGCAGGCCGTAGTGGGCCGCGCGGACCACCGACTGCGGGGTGCCGCCGACGGCGATCCAGGTTTTCAGGCTGCCGGAGGCCGTCGGCGGGTAAACCCGCTTGTTGTCCAGCCGCGGCCGGGTGCGGCCGGCCCAGGTGACGGGCTCTTCCTTGAGCAGTTCGGTGAAGAGGTGGAGCTTCTCGTCGAAGAGGATGTCGTAGTCGGCCAGGTCCAGGCCGAACAGCGGGAAGGACTCCGTGAAGGAGCCGCGGCCCAGGATGACTTCGGCGCGGCCGTTCGAGGCGGCGTCCAGGGTGGAGAAACGCTGGAACACCCGGACGGGGTCGTCGGAGCTGAGCACGGTCACGGCCGAGCCCAGGCGGATGCGGCTGGTCTGGCCGGCGATCGCGGCCAGCACCACATCGGGGGCGGACACGGCGAAGTCCTCTCGGTGGTGTTCGCCGATGCCAATGAAGTCCAGGCCGACCTCGTCGGCCAGCCTGGCTTCGGCGATCACGTTCCGGATGACCTCATCGTGCGGCAGGAGCTTGCCGTCGGCTCCGGTGGTGACATCCCCGAAGGTGTCCAGCCCGAGTTCGATTGTCTGTGCCACGCGGTGGCCGCCTTTCCTAGGTAACGCATATATGCATATGCATGGTGTCTACTGGCGGCAACCGCGGGCCGGCCGGGGTTATTCCGCGGCGCGCGGGCGGGAGAGCGGGGGGACCAGTTGGCCGGACTCCCGGCGGATCCACCATTGGCCGGTGCTCCGTTTTTCTGCCCAGGTGGAAAACCGGTAGTGGTAGAGCGTCGCGCGCACGTAGAGCGGCCGTACGCCGTCGAACGGGTCGTGTTTGAGCAGCTTCAGCGTGGCCTCGTCGGCTTCCAGCAGCCGCACCAGCAACGGGATGAACCAGTTTTCGCCGCGGGAGCCCAGCGCCAGGAACCACATCAACCAGTCGAGCCTCAAGTGGTAGGGGGCGAACTGCCGCGGCATCCGCTGCGGGTCTCCGGGCTTGCCCTTGAACCCGTACTCGCGCCAGTGGACGCCGTCGGCCGACCCTTCCACGGCCACTTCGTAACGCTCCCGGGTGATGGATCCGAAGGCGCCGTAGGCATTGGCCAGGTGCCAGCTGTTGAAACTGGCGTTCATCAGCTGGTGCCGGCTGAAGAGGTTCTTCAACGGCCAATAGCTCAGGTACACCAGCAGGGCGCACACCGCGAGCACGACAACGGTGAACCACACCGGGTCCTGCTGGTACTCCGGCGTGAAGTCACCCACCGGCAGGATGGCCTGCACCGCGTCGTCGGACACCGCCGAGAAGGCGAGCAGGATGGTCAGGGTGTTCAGCCACGCGAAGTTGCCCGAGGCCACCAGCCAGAGCTGCGTGACGATCACGACCGCGGCCGCCATGCTGCCCACCGGCTGCGGGAAAAACAGGAAGAACGGCACCACCAGCTGGGCAAAGTGGTTGCCGGCCACCTCCACCTTGTGCAGCGGTTTGGGCAGGTGGTGGAAAAACCAGCTGGCCGGATTGGGCATCGGCTGGGTCTCGTGGTGGTAGTACAGGGCGGTCAGGTTCCGCCAGACCGGGTCGCCGCGCATCTTGATCATGCCCGCGCCGAACTCCAGCCGGAACACCAGCCAGATGAACAGCCACAGCACCGGGGCCGGAGGCGCCACCCGGTCCGAGCCCAGGAAGGCAGCCAGGAAGCCGGCCTCGAGCAGCAGCGTCTCCCAGCCGAAGCCGTAGAAGGTCTGGCCCACATTCACGATGGACATGTATAGGAACCACAGGGCCAGGAAGGCGATCAGCGGCAGCCACGGCGGTCCCAGCTGCGGCAGCCCGGCCACCACCAGGGCTGCGATGACGACGCCGGCCCACGCCACCGCGCGCAGCCGGCGGTCCGTGTATCCCCAGCGGAAGAGGGTGAAGCCGCGCGGGGTTCTCCGCTCCAGCAACCGCGGAACGGGCAGCAGCCCGTGTTCGCCCAGCAGGGCCGGAAACTGGGCCAGCGCCGAGGCGAAGGCGATCAGGAACACCGCGGCGATGCCCCGCTGCAGCACCTGCCGCGCCAACTCGAACCCCTCGGCACTGAACCATTCCATGGCATGTCCAACGCTACGACCGGCCGGACCGCTGTCAAGCAGCAGGCCCGGCTCTTCAAAGGAGCCGGGCCTGCCGGGGGATTGGGCTTCACCGGGCGGGCCGGCGAAGCGGTGTGCGAAAAGGGGTCAGCCGAAGAGTGCGGAGACCTTCAGCAGCGTCTGGCTGACGCCGTAAAGCAGCGGCACGCCGACCAGCACCCAGCCGAGGGCTACTTGGGCTTTCTTCATCTCAGGCCTCCTTTCCGGCCATCGCGGCTTCGCCGGCATCCCTGGCCGGTGCCTCGTGGTACTTGCTGTCCACCGGCTTGACCATCAGGTTGGCAATGAAGCCGATGACCAGCAGGCCCACCATGGTGAGCAGGGCAGGCTGGTAGGCCTGCGCCGTCAGCTCGCCCGGCTTGCCCTGGGCATCCAGGAAGGCGTTCACGATCAACGGCCCGGCGATGCCGGCGGCGGACCAGGCCGTGAGCAGGCGACCGTGGATGGCGCCCACCTGGAAGGTGCCGAACAGGTCCCGCAGGTAGGCCGGCACGGTGGCGAAGCCGCCGCCGTAGAAGCTGATGATGACGGCCGCCAGCAGCACGTACAGCCCGGTGGAGGTGTAGCCGAACAGGGCGAGCACCACGTACAGGGCGGCGCCGACGCCCAGGTACAGCATGTAGTTGTTCTTGCGGCCCAGGTAGTCGGAGGTGGTGGACCAGACAAACCGGCCGCCCATGTTCGCAATCGAGAGCAGCCCCACGAATCCGGCCGCCACGCCCGCGGACACCAGGGAAACGCCGTCGGGCTGGCGGAAGAAGTCCTGGATCATCGGGGAGGCCTGCTCCAGGATGCCGATGCCTGCCGTGACGTTGCAGAACAGGGCGATCCAGACCAGCCAAAACTGGCGGGTCTTGATGGCATTCTTCGCCGACACGTTCGCCGTGGTGACCAGGGCCTTGGCCTTGACCTTCGAGGCGTCGAAGCCTTCGGGCTTCCAGCCGGCCGCCGGAACCTTGATCGTGAAGGCACCGAACAGCATGTAGGCCAGGTACACCACGGCCAGGGTCAGGAACAGCTTGCCGACGGCGTCGCCGCTGGCCACCCAGCCCGGGGTCCCGTCGAAACTGGGGTCGTAGAACTGCAGCAGCGCGGTGGAGACCGGGCTGGCGATCAGCGCGCCGCCGCCAAAGCCCATGATCGCCATGCCCGTGGCCAGGCCGGGGCGGTCCGGGAACCACTTGATCAGGGTGGATACCGGGGAGATGTAGCCGATGCCCAGGCCGATGCCGCCGATCACGCCATAGCCCAGGTAGACCAGCCAGAGCTGTTCGGTGAAGATGCCCATCGAGCCGACCAGGAAGCCGGAGCTCCAGAACATTGCGGAGGTGAACATCGCCATGCGCGGACCGTTGCGGTCCACCCAGGTGCCCATGACGGCGGCCGAGAGCCCGAGCATCACCATGGCGATGGAGAAGATGATGCCGATCTCGGTCAGGCTCACGTCGAAGTGGGCGACCAGGGCGTTCTTGTACACACTGGTCGCGTAGGCCTGGCCGATGCACAAATGCACGGCAAGCGCCGCCGGCGGAATCAGCCAGCGGTTAAAGCCCGGAGGGGCGATCGTATGCGATCGGTCCAACCAACTCATCGTCGGGCGTCCTTTCAAGAGGGGGTGCGAGGCGGGAACTGCAACGTGTGCTTCAGTTCACATAGTGGCCGATGGTTGGGCCAGGCAACCGGATTGATCCGGCGTGTCGTCCAGTACTGCCCTCGGGGTTCCGCGGCCGGTACGGTGGAGGCATGGAACAGGTCCTCGCCGTTCGGGGCGTGGAGGGCTACCGGCAGTACCGGGCTCCGGCGCTCGCCGTGACGCCGGCAGGCAGCGCCGTCGTCGCCTATGCAGGCCTGGGCAGGCAGGGCCGGCCGCCTGCGGCCGGCGACCTGCTGCTGCGCCGCAGTTTCGACGGCGGAGTGACCTGGGAACCGCAGCAAGTGGCGTGGGCGGACACGTCCGGACACGCGGCGGGCCGGCCGGGACTGTTCTCCGACGCCGCCACCGGGCGGATTTTCCTGGCCTTCGTCGCCGCGGCCGGAGACGGCGAAGCGGGGCCGGACCCCGCGGCCACGTCGCGCCGCTTCGAACTGCTGTCTTCCGACGACGACGGCGCCACCTGGCAGCATCGGTCGGTCGCCCCGCGGCCTGCCTCGGACGCGATCACGCGGCTGGCCGCTGCCGGGCCGGGCACCGGCCTGCACGCCGGCCAGTTTGCCGGGCGGTTGCTGGTGCAGTTCGCGGTGATGGCCGCGGGCGCGGGGGCCGTTTCCTGCTACAGCGACGACCACGGGGACACCTGGACATTGGGAAAGCCGCTGCCCGCACAGGACTCCGGCCCGGCCGCGGAAGACGGCGGAAGTGCCGCCGTCTGCCTGGCCGACGGCCGCGTACTGCTGCATACCTGGGCTGCTCCCCGGCGGTGGGCCGCGGTCTCGGACGACGGCGGGCACAGCTACGGGCCGCTGCAGCCGGTCGACGAACTGTCCGATCCCGGGAGCAGCGGCTCCCTGGTCCGCTTCGACGGGCTGCCGGCCGTGGGCGGGCTGGCCGCACCGGCCAGCGACCGCTGGCTGCTGGCCGCCAACTGCCAGGACCCGCTGCTGCCCCGCAACGTGGTACTCAGCCTCTCGCGGGACAACGGGCACTCGTGGCCGCACAAGCTCACCCTTTACGGGAGCGGTGCCAGCGGGCCGGCCGCGGTGCGGCTGCCGGACGGCCGCATCGGGGTGCTGTACCAGCGGCAGGGCGGCCGCGAGATCGTCTACGGCACGGCAGATCCGGGGCGGCTGCTGGCGGCCTGGCCGCGCGGGGCCGTCACGGCCCGGGACGACGACGACGCGGCCGGGCCGGGCCCGGTGACCGGGCCGCTGCCGGTGCCCAAGGACTACCCGCTGCGCTTTGACATGGTGCTGGAGGAGGTCCGCAGCCAGGCCGGTGGCCGGCCGGCGCCCGGCCACCGTGCCGGGGACGTGCTGGTCTTTGCCGGGCGGGCCAAGCTGCTGGGACCGCAGCACCTGAGGGTGCGGCTCTCCGGCGGGTTCGACAACGCCGCGGATTTCCCGCCCCAGGACCTGGGCCCCGGGGGAGAAGCCCGCTACCTCCATCCTGTCCGCACGGTGACCCGGGCGGACGTCGCGGCCGGGGGCCTGACCGTTTCCTTCACCTGCGCCGCGGTCCCGGCGGACGAACCTTCCGGCGGTGCCCCGGTGGCGAGCCGCACGCGGGAGTTCAGCATCGACGTCGTCAGCGGTGCAATCCGCGAGACGTGACGCGCGCCTCGGCACCAACCCGGTGCCCTCCCAGCGAGGTGTGCAAGGATTTAACCCGGGATCAACGAGCGCCGCCTGGCGGTGGCGGAGACGCAGAACGGAGAGGGATTGCAGGACAAGGACCCAGACCAGGAATCCATGTCACCCATGACTCCGCAGGCGGGAATGCTGCCGATCATCAAGCCGAAAAACATCCCGGCCGACGACGCCGGCCGCGGCTCCGGCGCC
This sequence comes from Arthrobacter sp. Cza30, assembly GCF_059090765.1. Classification (NCBI taxonomy): domain Bacteria; kingdom Bacillati; phylum Actinomycetota; class Actinomycetes; order Micrococcales; family Micrococcaceae; genus Arthrobacter; species Arthrobacter sp. Cza30. The sequence goes on from NZ_JBNHGA010000013.1 coordinate 32,534, forward strand.
GGACGCGCCGGTTCGGCCGCAGGACCCCAGACCACCCACCCTCCGGTGCCACGTCCGACGGACCGGCCGGTAGCCAAGCAGGTCAAGCCCGTCCCCAGCGGCACCGCGCCGCTGCCAGCCTCCGCGGCAGCCTCGCGCTCCAACGCGGCGGCCCGCCGGATGCTGCGCAAGCTCGTGCAGGGCGAGGCGCCGCCCACCGCGCCGATGAGCATAGTCGAGAGGCTGGCCGGCAGCCCCTACGCGAACCCGATGATCCAGACGGCCGGGGTCGATGCCTCCGCCCGCATCACGCTGGATTTTGCCCTGGACGTGGCGGAAACCATGTTCCGCTACGGCGCCGGCGCGCTGGAGGTGGAGACCAGCATCATCGCCGTCACCGCGGCCTTCGGGCTCAGCGACATCGACGTGGACATCACCAACCAGTCCGTGGTGATCAACTACGCCAAACCGGACACGATCCCCATCACCGTGATGCGGGTGGTGCGGTCCTGGACCAACAACTACGCCGGCCTGTCCCTGGTCCACGAGTTAGTCACCGACATCGTCAACGGCGGGGTGGGCCGCAGCGAAGCCAAGGAACGGCTGCAGGAAATTACCTCGCGTCCCAAGCCCTTCGCACGGTGGATGGCCATCGCGGCCGGCGGCGTGTTCTCCGGCTTCATCATTGCCTTCCTCGGCGGCAGCGTGTTCGCGGCCCTGGTGGGCGGCATCTCCACCGTGCTGATGGGGTTGGTGGGGCGGAAGCTGAGCAAATGGCGGATGCCGGACTTCTTCATCACCGGCATCGGCGCCTGCCTGGCCACCGTCATGGCGCTGCTGTTCTGGACGCTGCACGTGCCGATGAGCCCGTCGCTCGTGATCGCCGGCGGCATCCTCTTCCTCCTGCCGACCGGCCGGCTGGTTTCCGCCACCCAGGACGCGATAAACGGCTTCCCGGTCACCGCGTCGGGACGTTATCTCTCGGCCTTCTTTACCTTCGCCGCGATTGCCGCCGGCGTCGCCGTGGGGCTGGTGGGCGGCTCGATGCTTGGCGTCAGCCTGCCCGAAGTCTTTGTGGAGGGCCAAGGCCAGTACCCCTACGTAGTGCGGGCGCTGCTGCTCGTCGTGGCGACCGTTGCCCTCAGCATGACGGAGCAAACCAAGCTGAACATGCTGCTGCCCACGGCCGCCGTCGGGCTGGTCGGGCTGTTGATCTACGACTTCGCGGTGTGGGCGGGGATCGGGGACCGGATCGGTCCGGCCGTCGGGGCCGTGGTGATCGGGTTCCTCGGGCGCATCGTGGGCCTGCGGATGGGCTCGCCGCAGCTGGTGGTGGCGGTGCCGGCCGTGCTGTTCCTGCTGCCCGGGCTGTCCGTGTTCCGGTCCATCTTCGAGCTGACCGTCAATTCGGAGGCGCCGTTCAACGGCATCCTGGGGCTGTTCGGTGCGCTGACGGTGATCCTGGCCATCGCCGGCGGTACCGTGCTCGGCGACAACCTAGCCCGGCCGTTCACCAAGGGACTGGGCTCGAACGAAAACCGGCGGGCCCGGCGCCGCTAAGGACGCCGAATCCGCCGGGCGCGGGGCTGGCCGCCGGGTGCCGGGATGGGCGCCGTCCGCCGGGTGCCGGATGGGCGCCCGGGGGAGTTCCCGGCGATCCGGCTCAGGCCGGGTAGTTCTCCGGGAAGATTTGGCCCGCCGGGGTGCGCTTCTCCGCCTGGAAGGCGTCTTCCGCCCGGCCGTAGGCCCAGTAGCCCGAGATGGAGACCTGGCCGCGGGACAACCCGTGGTCCTTGAACAGGACATCGCGCAGGGACTTCACCTCGTCGCGCTCGCCGTGGACGAATGCGTCCACGCGGCCGTCGGGCCAGTCCAGGCCGGCTATGGCGTCGCGCAGCAGGGTAGCGGTCCCGGGCGTTTGGCCGCGCCGGAACAGCCAGCGGATTTCCAGGTTGGCCGGAGCGTTTAGTTCCTGCATGTCCGCCTCGGAGTCCACTTCCAGGAAGGCGTAGCCGCGCGCGTCCGGGGCCAGTGCCTCGATGGCGGCAGCCACTGCCGGCAGCGCCGCGTCGTCGCCGGCCAAAAGGTACCAGTCGGCGTCGGGATCGGGCCGGTACGCGCCACCGGGTCCGCTGAACATCATCCAGTCGCCCGGCTTGGCCTGGGCGGCCCAGGGGCCGGCGAGGCCTTCGTCGCCGTGGACCACAAAGTCGACCACCACTTCGCGGGTGTCACGGTCCAACCGGCGGACGGTGTAGGTGCGGGTGACCGGCAGCTTGTCGGCAGGAAGCGTTTCCTTCAGCTCCGCGACGTTGACCGGAAGCTCCACGTCGAGCGCGGGGTCCAGGAAAAAGATCTTGATGTACTGGTCCGTGGCGTCCTTGGCCGCGAACCGTTCAGCGAACGAATCGAACGCCTCGCCGCCGGCGTAGACCCGGACCATGTGCTGCGAAATCCACTCGGTGCGCGTCACCTGGAGGTTGGTCTGCACCCGCGGCGGCCGAGCGCTCCGTCCCGCGCGGGCGGGGGCTGCTGCCGGTTGTGTCTGCATCCTGCACTACTCCTGACGAAGGGAAACTGCTACTTAGGTCAACCTAATCCACCCCTCTGGTAATCCCAATTTGCGGATGGTGAAGGTCACACACGCGCCCAGGAACGCGCGGACCCTCACCGCGAACCGCTTGGGCTCAGCGGTCCGCGCACGGTTTCAGCTGTCCACGTTTGGCCGGAACTGTCCATGTCTCGGAAACCGTTAAGCCCTTGACCTGCGGCGACGCCGGACCCGCGCGCAAAACATGGACAAAACGTCCCGGCGTCTGCCAGCCGGAAGCCCACGTCGCCCAGTCCCGACTCAGCGCAGCTCCCAGTGCACGGGTTCGGCGCCCTGGGCGGCCAGCAGTTCGTTCACCCGACTGAAGGGCCGCGACCCAAAGAATCCGCGGGAGGCCGACAGGGGGCTGGGGTGCACCGTCTCGATCCGCGGCACCTGCTCCAGTACCGGAGCCAACTGCTGGGCTTCCCGACCCCAGAGCAGTGCCACCAGCGGGCCGCCGCGCTGGGCCAGCGCCCGGACCGCGAGTTCGGTGATCTGCTCCCACCCCTTGTTGCGGTGGGAGCCGGCCTTGCCTGCCTCCACGGTCAGCGCGCGGTTGAGCAACAGCACGCCTTGGTCGCTCCAGGCACTCAGGTCTCCGTGCTGGGGCGGCCGGATACCCAGATCCATCTGCAGTTCCCGGTAGATGTTGGCCAGGCTGCGCGGCAGCGGACGCACGTGCCGTTCGACGGCGAAGGCCAGTCCGATCGAGTGCCCCGGCGTGGGATAGGGGTCCTGGCCGACGATCAGGACCTTGACCTTGGACAGCGGCCGCTGGAACGCCCGCAACACGTTGGCCGGCGCGGGCAGCAAGGTCTTTCCGGCGGCGCGCTCGCCGTCCAAATAGGACGCCAGGTCCCAGAGCAGCGGTTCGGCGGGAGCGAGCACCTCGGCCCACTCGGGATGAATCACGGCGGAGAGCTCCCGGGGGGAGGCAAACGGGTACGGGGCGCCAAAATCCGCGGCAGGCGGGTGGGCGGGCAGCGGAAAGAGGGCACCGTCGTCGTAGTTCACCGTTCCATCTTTGCGGAAATCAGCCGCGGGCAGGCAATCAGGCATCGCGGGCACTGCCGACCGCCGGCCCAAATGCTCACCGCGACCCACCCGCCGGCAAGTTGTCAACCACCGCGGGCATGCCCGTCGGCAGGCAAGCCGGCCTTCCAGACGGCGCCCGCCCGGCCGTTCGGGACGGGCCCGGGGCGGTGAATGACACGCCTGTGATTCGCCTTTATCATGGAGGAGGTATTGATTGCTGTCAGCAAGTACTAGGAAGCGCAGGTGTGTTGTGGCGGGTTCGGCCGAGGCCAGTGCCTTTTCACTCGAGGCCGAGGTTGACGACGCCAGCCCGCTGAGCGAACGCGACCAGCGCATGCTGGCCCTGGAACGGCAGTGGTGGAAGTACGCCGGAGCCAAGGAACAGGCCATCCGCGAACTGTTCGACATGTCCGCCACGCACTACTACCAGATCCTGAATGCGTTGATCGACACCGAGGATGCGTTGGCGCACGATCCGATGCTGGTGAAGAGATTGCGTAGACTACGTACGTCCCGCCAGCGCGCGCGCACTGCTCGCCGGCTGGGCACCGACGCCTAGATCCGGGACGGCCTGGTAGGCCGGTTTCCGTTTCGCCACCACAAGGATGCACTGAAAGCGATGAGCAAGTACCCCCGGGATGAGTTCGACCAGGTCCCTGAAACTTCAGACCGCCACGGTGTGCACCGCGCTCGGATGGCGACGCCGAAGTCCAACGGCCTGGGCCTGATCGTCCTGGCCGCGGTACTGGCGCTGGCGGTGGGCGCCCTGTCGTTCTTCGTGCTCCCGCTGCTGGGAGGCGGGGGATCTTCGACCCCGGCCGCCGGCCAGGCCACCCCTGCTGCCAGCGTTTCGCCCGCGCCAACGGCGCAGGAAACCGAAACCACCGAGCCGGAAGCGACCGCCACCGCTGAGCCGACCGAGGAGGCAACGGAAGAGCCCACCGAGGAAGCGACCGCGGAGCCGACCGAGGAACCCACGCAAGAGGCCGCGGCGGTCAACAAGCAGGACCCGGTGATGATCCTCAACGGCACCGGCGTGACCGGACTGGCCGGAACGGTATCGCAGCGGGTGCAGGCGGACGGCTGGTCGATCGCGGTGGTCGACAACTGGGGCGGCGCCCCGCTCGCCGGCTCGGTGATCTTCTACAACCCGGGCCAGGAAGCCAACGCGCGGGCCCTCGGCCAATTGCTGGGCATCAGCGCGGTGCAGGAAAACGGCAACGTCTCGCAGTACGTCACCGTGGCGCTGGGCCCCGGCTACCAGTAAGGCATTCCCCGGGCCAAGCCGGTTCGCCCATGAGGCGTTCGCCAGGCCGGGCCTCAATGGATCGTGCGCCCAGGCCGTGCGCCGGCAGGCCCGCCGATTGCCCGCGGCACCGTGATCCCGTTACCCATGCAGCGCGCCCTCTAAGCGGAGTTTCGGTTACGCCTCAATAACATTTGAGTGTGCGGTAGCTCACTTCACCCCGCTGCGTGGTTAAGGTGAAACCATCCTGCCGCTAAACCGTACACGGCAGGCTGGAACTACTGAGTATGGAGAACGCTATGGCGCTGGGAACCGTCAAATGGTTCAACGCGGAAAAGGGCTACGGCTTCATCACCGTGGACGAAGAAAATTCCGACGTTTTTGTCCACTGGTCCGCTATTCAAATGGATGGTTACCGTTCCCTCGATGAGGGGCAGCGCGTAGAGTTCCAGATCGGCCAGGGCCAGAAGGGCCCGCAGGCAGAAGAGGTCCGGGTCGCCCCGTAGCAGACCCAGAACGACGACGGCGGCGGAGGCTGGGGTGCCTCCGCCGCCGGTTCGTCGCGCCGGTCGGGCTCGCGCCAGTCGGGCTACTCCTTGAGCGGGACCCCGCGGGCATCGCGCTTGAACGGCTCTGCCCCGACCAGGATCATGATGCCCTCGACGAACCCCCACACGGCGCCGAGGCCAAACGTCAGGAACGTGACCACAATCTGCACCACGCCGATGGCGACGTGGCCCAGGTAGAACCGGTGGACGCCGAGGCCGCCCAGCAGGATGCCCAGCAGCCCGCCGATCAGCCGGGACTTCTGCTCCGGGTAGTAGTAGCCCGGGGGAGCCCCGTAGTACTGCTGCTGGCCGTAGGGCTGGCCTTGGCCCGGCTGGCCGGGCTGCGGGTACTGCTGTCCCGGGGCGCCGTACGGTTGCTGGCCGAAGGGCTGCTGGCCCGGTGCGGGCTGCTGTTGCCCCGGAGCCCCGTAACCCGGCTGGCCGGGTTGCGGGTATTGCTGCCCCGGTGCGCCGTACGGCGGCCGTCCGCCGAGCGGCCTCGTCGGGTTGGTGCCCGGTGCCAGGGGCTCGGTGGGGTTGCTGGTGTTCTTCTCGTCCGGTATTTCAGACATGGTTCTCCGACCTTTGCCCGCTGCCGGGCCGATTGTTCGCGTGCGCTGTCTTGCCTGCCAATCTACGCGCGGGGGGCCTGCCGTTTCCATGGGGGTCCACCCTGATTGTTGGCCCGGGGGCGCTCAGGGGGATCTCAGCCGGGGAAGCGCGTCATCCGGCAGGCCCAACAGCTTGCACTCGACACCTGCGAGTGCTAATTATTGAGTTAGCACTCTCGCGGGCTGACTGCTAAGAAAGCCCGTAGGGAGTGAAACCCGCCACCTCGGTGAGGTGAGCGGCGCGGCGTACCGAATTCGCCGTCGTCGTGAGCCGTCCGTCGCGGGCACCGCAGGTGGCCAGCAGCCGTCAAAAGCTGCGTCCAGTGTCTACTGTCCAGAAGGGACGTAAGCCGCTATGGCAAAGATCATTGCATTTGACGAAGAGGCCCGCCGCGGCCTCGAGCGCGGGCTCAACACCCTCGCTGACGCCGTTAAGGTAACCCTCGGCCCGCGTGGCCGCAACGTCGTGCTCGAGAAGAAGTGGGGCGCCCCCACGATCACCAACGATGGTGTTTCCATCGCCAAGGAGATCGAGCTGGACGACCCGTACGAGAAGATCGGCGCCGAGCTGGTCAAGGAAGTCGCCAAGAAGACCGACGACGTCGCCGGTGACGGCACCACCACCGCCACCGTCCTGGCCCAGGCTTTGGTCAAGGAAGGCCTGCGCAACGTTGCTGCCGGCGCCGACCCGCTGAGCCTGAAGCGCGGCATCGAGAAGGCTGTTGACGCCGTCACCGCCGAGCTCATCGCTTCCGCCAAGGAAATCGAGACCAAGGAACAGATTGCCGCCACCGCGTCGATCTCCGCCGGAGATCCGCAGATCGGCGAGCTGATCGCCGAGGCCCTGGACAAGGTGGGCAAGGAAGGCGTCGTCACGGTCGAGGAGTCCAACACCTTCGGCCTGGAGCTTGAGCTCACCGAAGGCATGCGCTTCGACAAGGGCTACCTGTCCGCCTACTTCGTCACCGACGCAGAGCGCCAGGAAACGGTCCTCGAGGATCCGTACATCCTGATCGTCAACTCCAAGATCTCCAACGTGAAGGACCTGGTTGGCATCCTGGAGAAGGTCATGCAGTCCGGCAAGCCGCTGCTGATCATCGCTGAGGACGTCGAGGCCGAGGCCCTGGCCACCCTGATCGTGAACAAGATGCGCGGCACCTTCAAGTCCGTGGCCGTCAAGGCTCCGGGCTTCGGCGACCGCCGCAAGGCCATGCTGGCCGACATCGCCATCCTGACCGGCGGCCAGGTCATCGCCGAAGAGGTCGGCCTCAAGCTGGAGAACGCCACCCTGGACCTGCTGGGCCAGGCCCGCAAGGTGGTTGTCACCAAGGACGAGACCACCATCGTCGAAGGTGCCGGCGAAGCCGACGCCATCGCCGGGCGCGTCAACCAGATCCGTGCTGAGATCGAGAACTCCGATTCCGACTACGACCGCGAGAAGCTGCAGGAGCGCCTGGCCAAGCTGGCCGGCGGCGTGGCAGTCATCAAGGCCGGTGCCGCAACCGAGGTCGAGCTCAAGGAGCGCAAGCACCGCATCGAGGACGCTGTCCGCAACGCGAAGGCTGCCGTTGAGGAAGGCATCGTCGCCGGTGGCGGCGTGGCCCTGATCCAGGCTGGCGCCAAGGCGTTCGCCAACCTCAACCTCGAAGGCGACGAAGCAACCGGCGCCAACATCGTCAAGGTTGCCATCGACGCTCCGCTGAAGCAGATCGCCCTCAACGCCGGCCTGGAGCCGGGCGTCGTGGCCGACAAGGTCCGCGGCCTGGCCGACGGCCACGGCCTGAACGCCGCCACCGGTGTCTACGAGGACCTGCTGGCTGCGGGCGTGAATGATCCGGTCAAGGTGACCCGCTCTGCCCTGCAGAACGCGGCCTCCATCGCCGGCCTGTTCCTGACCACCGAAGCCGTTGTTGCCGACAAGCCGGAGAAGGCCGCTCCGGCCATGCCGGGCGGCGACGAGATGGGCGGCATGGGCGGCTTCTAAGCTTCCCCGCCACCACCTCGGCCTGGCAGCAGGCCACGGTTCAGCGAGGCGCGGTTCCCGTCATGGGAGCCGCGCCTCGCGGCCTTTAACCCCTTTCCGGAGCGAGCCAGTCGGGCCTCTCGTGCCAGGCTTCCAGCTCGGCGGAGAGGTTGTGCCGGGCACGCTCCAGCCACTTCTCCCGGGCGGACGGGGTCCGGTAGAGCGGATCCAGCGCCAGCAGACCGCGGACGACGGCGGTGCGCCCGGCGGCAAAGTCGGCGTCGGGCACGTGCGCATAGTCTTTGCGGACGTCCCGGACATAGCTGCGGTATTCCGCCGGCGTTCCGCCGAGGACGGACAGGTCGGCGTCGCACAGCAGGGCACCGGATCCGTCGTGCGGGCCGGGCGAATGGGTGGCCGTGAGCAGGACCAGCCGGACCACTTCGGCCGTCTCCTCCTCCCCGCTGCAGCCCGCGGCCGGCAGACAGGAAGCCGCGAGATCAGCCGATTCCTGTTCATCGACGCCGGGCCGGCCGTTGTAGACGGCGTCGTGGAACCAGGCGGCCAACCATACTGCCCGCGGCCGGGGAACGGACCCGGCCGGAGCAGTGAGCTGTTCCAGCGCCTCCAGGACAGCCAGCAGGTGGCCGGGGCCATGGTAGTGGCGGTGCGGTTCTCCCCAACGGTCCAGCAGGTCGCGGCCGAGGTCCTCGTGCCCGGGCAGCAGCTCGTTCCACCGGCGGAGCAGCACCCTGCGCAGTCTCTCCGGGCGCTGACGGGCCGGTACCCGCAACCCGCTCGCCTGCAGCCGGCGGGTGAGGTCACCGGCGCTGACTTCGACGGCGCCCAACCGGACCAGTTCGGCGTAGCGGCTGGCCGGCACATCGTAATGGTCCCGGTCGAAGGCCCGCTCGCGGATACCGGCGGCTGCGGCGAAGCGGTGGAGTTCGGCCAGCGATGTGTCGGAGACCAGGTGGGAAAAGTGGGTGCCGTGCGCGGGCCAGAGCGGAGGATCGATGAGTATTGCCACGTGCCCAGCCTAGAGCCAGGAATGTCTGCCATGCCCCCGCCGGGGCGGCCAGGAATGGTGGCCGGATCTGAAAAGATGGAGATCATGACTATTACTGCTGCCGCCGATGGCTCCGCGCTCGGCAATCCCGGCCCCGCCGGCTGGGCCTGGTACATCGACGACACGGCGTGGGCTGCCGGGGGCTGGCCGCACGGCACCAACAACCAGGGCGAGTTGATGGCCGTGCTGGACCTGTTCCGGGCCACGGCGCACCTGCCGCAGGAACACCTGCGCGTGTTGTGCGACAGCCAGTACGTGATCAACTGCGTGACCAAGTGGATGCCGGGCTGGAAGCGGCGGGGCTGGAAGAAGGCCGACGGCAAGCCGGTGCTGAACGTCGACCTGCTCAAAGACATCGACGCCGCGATCAAGGGACGCAGCTACGAGTTCGAGTGGGTGAAGGGCCACGCCGGACACAGGCTGAACGAAGCCGCCGACGAACGGGCCCGAGCGGTTGCGGTCGCCTTCCAGAACGGCACCGGCGCACCGGCCGGCCCGGGCTTTCCCGGCGGACCGGGAACCTCCGGCAGTGCCGTACTCGGATCGGCGCAGGCTGCCGCCGCCCGTCCGGGAACCACCCCGCCTTCCGCCAGCCGCCCCGAAAACACCCCGGCTGCCGCCGCCCGTCCGGGAAACACCCCGGTTGCCCGGCCGGCGGCCGCAGTCGTGCCGGAGCCCGATCTCTTTTCCGAGCTGGAAGACTTCGCCGACCCGGCCGTTGTCGGGGACGCCGCGGAAGAGCTGGTGGTGCGGCTCGAGAGGGAGTTGCTCAGCCCCGCCGTCCGGGCTGACTACGGGCGCCTGGCCGTGCTGCTGCACCCCGACTTCGCCGAGATTGGCGAAGCAGGCCGGATGTGGACGCGGGACGCGATGATCAGCGAACTCCAGGAAAGCCCCGAGCTGGACGCGTCCATGGAGGTCTTCGCCGTCGAACGGCTGGGGGAAGACAGCATCCTGCTGACTTACCGCAGCGTCCGCCGCGACGGATCGGCCCTGCGCAGTTCGCTCTGGCTGCGCGAGGGCGGGCGCTGGCGCCTGCGCTTCCACCAGGGCACCCCCGAGCAGGACTGAACGGCCGGCCGCACACCCGGCGGTGCCGCGGCCAAACCCTGCAGCCGAGCCGCCCACCCGCACCCGGCCGGACAACGGTCAGGCCAGGAACATCCGGGCGTTGGCCTCCTCGGCCTGCGAGTACTGCTGCGAGGCGTGGGACAACGCCGCGTTGATGCTGGCCAAGGATTCCTCCACCTTCAGCTGGGTGGCCCGCCAGTCCGTGATCAGCTGCTGGAAGTTCGTCGCCGCCGAACCGGTCCACAGCGACTCCAATTCGCGCAGCCCGGACTGCATGGTGTTCACCTCCGCCTGCAGACGTCCGATGGTGCCCTGCACGGCCATGCTCTTGGCGGCAAGAGCCTCGCTGTCTACCTGGAATACGGCCACGGTGTCCTCCGCTCGTGGATGAATCTATCCGACACGGTTCAGGCTAGGCAGCCGCGGAAGACGCCGCGAGACCCAAGCCGCCGAATGTGGAAAACCCCTGAGCTGTACGGGCCCTACGGTCACCCGAGGTGGAAGGCGCCGTCCTCGTCCGCCGGCGGGTGATACGGGATCCGGATGGACATGGTTGCCCCGCCGCCCGGGGTCTCCGTCAACCTGACGCTTCCGTCATGCTGGGCCACCAGGGCAGCGACGATGGCCAAACCCAGCCCGGTGCCGCCGGTTTCGCGATCCCGGGAGGTGTCCGCCCGGTAAAAACGTTCGAACACCCGTGCGGCCTCGTCCTCGGAAATGCCCGGGCCGTGGTCGCGGATCTCCAGGACAGAATCCAGGCGGTTATCGCTCGCCGGCTGGACGCCGACGGCGATCTCCAGCGGTGAGCCGTCGGGGGTGTAGCGCAGGGCGTTCGTGACCAGGTTGGCGACCACCTGGCGCAGCCGGGCCTCGTCGCCCACGACCGGCGCGGGCCGCGGCGCCCCGCCGTCGAGCCCCACGACCGTAATGGCACGGTTGGGGGCGCTGGCCCGTGCGTCCAGAGCAGCATCGTTGCCGAGCATGAGGAGATCCAGCGGCTTGGTTTCGAGCGGACGCTGTTCATCCACCCGTGCCAGGGTCAGCAGGTCTTCCACGAGCTGGCCCATGCGCTTGGCTTCGCTCTCGATCCGGCCCATGGCCGCACCGACGTCGTCGGGCGTCTGCAGCGCGCCGTGCCGGTACAGCTCGGAGAAACCGCGGATGGTGACCAGCGGGGTGCGCAGTTCGTGCGAGGCATCTTGGACGAAGCGCCGCATGCGCTGCTCGGACGCGGTCCGGGACGCGAAGGCGGTTTCGATGTGCGCGAGCATGGCGTTCAGCGAACTGGACAGCCGGCCCACTTCGGTCGCAGGGTTCAGCACGTCGACGCGTCGGGAGAGGTCCCCCGCGGCGATGGCCGCTGCCGTTTTCTCCACCCGGGCCAAGGGCCGGAAGGATCGGGTGACGACCAGCCACACGATGCCGATGGCGGCGACAGTGGCCGAGACGGCGATGAGGAGCGTGCTGGCCGCGACTTCGTCGAAAGTGCTGTTCACCTCGTTGTAGCTCACCGCCACCGCGACGGAGCCGGAGTCGTTCTGGAGGGGCGTGACCCACACCCGCCAGCCCTGGCTGTCCCGATCGGTGCCGGGAACGTGGAAACCCCGGCCTTGGAGTGCCTGGGCCCTGTCGGGGGTAATGTCCCGCAGATCCGGGCGGTCACCCGTTGGGTTGGTGTCGATCGTGAGCTCGCCGCCGCGGGTGAACAAGGCGCCGTAGTACCTCGTCGACGGGTAGGACATCCCGGTGGGGGCCGTCGCCTCACGGACCAGGAAGGACGAGATGGACTGGCGGTTCTTGGTCAGGTCGTTGTCGAGCTGCCTTACCAGCGTGTCGTGAAGCAGGGTCAGGATCAGCGCCGAGGTCAGGGTCAGGGTGGCGACCATGAGCACGCCCATGATCAGCACCAGCTGGGACCGCAGGGACGCTGACTTCCACCGATCCAGCATCGATCAGCGGCGGTCGGCCGTGCGCAGGAGGTACCCAACCCCGCGCTTGGTCTGGATCAGCGGCGGAGTATCCGGATTCGTGTCGATCTTCCGGCGCAGGTAGGAGATGTAGGACTCGACGATTGAGGCGTCGCCGTTGAAGTCGTACTCCCAGACATGGTCGAGGATCTGCGCCTTGGAGAGCACGCGGTTGGGGTTCAGCATCAGGTAGCGCAGCAGCTTGAACTCGGTGGGGGAGAGGTCGATGACGTCGCCGCCCCGGCGCACCTCGTGCGCGTCGTCGTCGAGCTCCAAGTCATCCACCTGGATGATCGCGTCGTCTTCCAGCAGCGGCCGGGTGCGGCGGAGGACGGCGCGGATCCGGGCCACCACTTCGTCCAGGCTGAACGGCTTGGTCACGTAGTCGTCGCCGCCGACTGTCAGGCCGGTGACCTTGTCTTCGGTTTCGTCGCGGGCGGTGAGGAAGACCACCGGGAAATGCCGGCCGGAGGCCCGCAGCTTGCGGGTGACGGTGAACCCGTCCATGTCCGGCAGCATCACGTCCAGCACGGCCAGATCCGGTGCATGCTCTTCGGCGGCGTCCAGGGCCTCGCGGCCGTTGGCCGCAGCCACTACCTCGAATCCTGCGAACCGCAGCGAGGTGGACAGCAGTTCCCGGATGTTCGGCTCGTCGTCGACGACCAGCAGTTTGGCTTCGGGCTCAGGCTTTTTCACCCTTTCAGTGTGCTCCCGGTTTCTGGGAGTTTGCTGAATGAATGCTGCGCGTGCAGGGCGGCCCGGATGCCCCATGCCCGGCCGGGGCAAATGGGTCGTTTGCCCGATGCTGCCACACCTGTCGGCGACGGATTCTTGATTCGTCGGCGAAAGTCCGGCACAAGCCGAAAGGGAAATCATGCAGTCAGCAGTATTGGCCCGCGAATCCAAAGCAACGGATATTTACGAGGCGGTTGAGGAGTTCGACGGTTCCCGACGCTTGGACCTCCGGCAGTTGCTCCGCGACACGGCGAGGGCGCTGAGCGCGGCGGCGGGCACCACACGCCGAAGCCTTGCCCGTCGCCGGATGGACCGGCGCCGCTGGGCGGTTGATTACCAGCGGCTGGAGGAGGTCCGCGAAGAGGCCTTCATGCAGCTGTACCGAAACGGCGGCCTGCGCTGAGGCCGGCGGCCGGTCCGGACCGGCCTACGGCGGCAGCCCCGGACCGGCCTACGGCTGCAGCACGTCGTTGGCGTCCTTGATGGTGTAGGCGTAGCCCTGCTCGGCTAGGAAGCGCTGGCGTTTGGCCGCGAAGTCCTGGTCCAGAGTGTCCCGCGCCACCACCGTGTAGAACCGGGCGGCCCGGCCGTCCGACTTCGGGCGCAGGAGCCGGCCCAGGCGCTGGGCTTCTTCCTGCCGCGAGCCGAACGAGCCGGACACCTGGATGGCCACGGTGGCTTCGGGCAGGTCGATGGAGAAGTTGGCGACCTTGGAGACGACCAGCGTCTGTAGTTCGCCGCGGCGGAACGCGTCGAACAGCCGCTGCCGTTCCTTTACCGACGTCTCGCCCTTGATCACGGGCGCGTCCAGGTGCGCGGCAATCTCGTCCAGTTGGTCGATGTACTGCCCGATCACCAGCAGCTGCTCGCCCCGGTGCGCCCGCACCAGGGCGTCGACCACCGGGGTCTTGGTCGGGGACGTCGCGCACAGCCGGTACTTGTCGCCGTCGTCGGCCATGGCGTAGGCCACCCGCTCGTCCCGCGGCAGGTCCACCCTGACTTCGACGCAGTCCGCGGGGGCGATGTAGCCCTGCGCTTCGATGTCCTTCCACGGCGCGTCGTAGCGCTTCGGGCCGATCAGCGAGAACACCTCGCCCTCGCGGCCGTCCTCGCGCACCAGCGTGGCGGTCAGCCCCAGCCGCCGCCGCGCCTGCAGGTCAGCGGTCATCCTGAACATCGGGGCCGGGAGCAGGTGCACCTCGTCGTAGATGATCAGACCCCAGTCGTTGGCATTCAGGAGCTCCAGGTGCGGGTACAGTCCGCCGCGGCGCATGGTCAGCACCTGGTAGGTGGCGATGGTGACCGGCCGGACCTCCTTGACCGAGCCGGAGTATTCGCCCACCTCCTCCGCCGTCAGGGAAGTCCGGCGGACCAGTTCGTCCTTCCACTGCCGCGCGGAGACGGTGTTGGTCACTAGCACCAGGGTGGTGGTGGAGCTGGTGGCCATCGCGGCCGCGCCGACCAGCGTCTTGCCGGCCCCGCAGGGCAGGACGACGACGCCGGAACCGCCGGCCCAGAAATTCTCCACGGCCAGGCGCTGGTACGGCCGCAACTGCCAGCCCCCGGGTTCCGCGGATTCGGCCAGCGCGATCGGATGCGGCGTGCCGTCGACGTAGCCGGCCAGGTCCTCCGCGGGCCAGCCCAGCTTGAGCAGCAGTTGCTTGAGCTGGCCGCGCTGGGAGGAGTGCACCACGGTGGTCTCGGCATCGATCCGCGGACCCAGCAGCGGCTGGATCTTCTTGGCGTGCATGACCTCTTCGAGCACCGGGTAGTCTGTGGTGCGCAGCACGAGGCCATGCTGCGGGTCCTTCTCCAGCCGCAGCCGCCCGTAGCGGGACATGGTGTCCTCGATGTCCACGAGCAACGCGTGCGGCACCGGGAAGCGGGAGTAGTTCAGCAGCGTGTCCAGCACCTGTTCGGCGTCCAGCCCGGCGGCGCGCGCGTTCCACAGCCCCAGCGGAGTGATCCGGTAGGAATGCATGTGCTCCGGTGCGCGCTCCAGTTCGGCGAACGCGGCGATGGCGTGCCGGGCCTCCGTGGCCTGTTCGTGGTCCACTTCCAGCAGGATGGTCTTGTCGCTTTGCACGATCAGGGGTCCGTTGGCCATTCAGCTGCCCTCCACTAGTTCAATGTCCATCACGCGGTGGATGGAGACGGTGCGCTCGCTGTCACGGTCGGGGTCGAAGACGCGCACCCGTCCGCCGCTGACGGACAGCGGGAGCATCACCTGGCGCCGGTGGTTGCCGTCCGGGTCCACGATGCCGATCCGCACCTTCTGTTTCAACCGGACCGCGGTGCGCAGGGTTTCCAACGCCAGCAGCGGCCCGGCCTCGGCGGCCGGACGGGCGGGAACGCCGCTGCTCCGCAGCATCGCCAGCTGGGCATCGGTGTCTTCGGCGCTGAGTTCCCAGGGGTTCGTCCTGACTGGGAACGACGACGGCGCGCGGCCGGCCTGCGCTGCGGCGGAACCATCCGCCAGGGTGCTGTCAGCGGAAGTGCTGCCGCCGCCGGTGCCCGTCCGGCCGCCGCCGGTGCCTGCCCCACCGCCCAGGGCCACGCCGTCGTCGGCTTCCGGAGCCGGCGCATAACCGAGCTGGCGCAGGGAGGCGAGCAGGTCGCGGGAACCGACCCGCGACACCAGCACCGTAGGGGCCAGCCGGCGCAGGCCCAGGCGGGCCGTGCGCGGGTCGGCGAGGAGGTCCGTCAGGGCATCCTCGTCGTCGCTGCGCAGGAAACCCGCGGCCGATCCCACCCGCAGCGCGCCGTGCCGGGAAGCGGTGTCCTCCACCAGGTACTCCAGCGGCTGCGGCACGCCGGTGGCCGAATGCCGTGTCAGGAAGCCGAGGATCCCGGCCGCATCCCGGCCGGCGTCCAGGGCGCGGCGGATGCTGTCGGCCGAGAGCCGGTAGATGGCCGCCGGGCCCCGGCCTTCCGCGTTCGACAGCAGGGACAGCTCGGCGGCGATATCCGGGGCCAGATACCCGGGAGCAACGGCCGTCAGGTCCGCCTGCAGCATGAATTGGTCCAGCGGTGCCGGCAGCTGCTCCGCCAGCAGCGCGGCGGCGTCGGCCAGCCGGTCCTGCGCCGTGGCCCGCCCCAGATCGGTCAGCGCGCCGGAGCCTGTGAGACCCAGCCGCGCGGCCTCGGTCAGGATGCCCGGAACCAGGCGCTTGAACCGGCGCTGCTGCCGGGGCCGCCGCCAGACCAGGTAGGCGGTAACCGCTTCCGGCGAGGGCGCCGGCGTGCTGCCGCCGCTGGAATCAGCCCCACCGCAGAGTTCGTCCAGTGCCTCGAGCACGTGGCGCCGGACTGCCGGTGCGTCGGGCCGCGATGCTTCGGCTGCCAGCGCATTGATGGCGGTGTCCGACGGGGTCCGCCCGCCCACCAATGACGGCGCCCGATCCAGCTGCAGCCAGGACGCGACCAGCAGCTGCCATTGGTCCCGGCGCTCGAGGGAGCCGAACGCGGCACCCGCAGGGACCACCCAGCGGGAGGTGTCCACGTCCAGGACGACCAGGCCGGCGGCGGCGGACAGCTCCAGCAGCCAGCTGGTCATGCCCGGTTCGATCCGCAACGCCTCGGTTAGCCGCCGGACTTCGCGGACCCCCACGCCGCCGGCCCGCAGCGTGGTCACCGGGCCCCGGCGTATCTGTTCCAACAATTCGGCCACCAGCCGCAGCGTCTCGGCCGCGGCGGAGAAGGCCGCATTGTCACGCAGCGAATTCCGGACCTGCCGGGCATCAACCTCCGGCCGCCGCGTGTGCCAAGGGTCAGCCACCGCGCCGCCGCGCACCGCCAGGCCAGCCGGCCGGGGGAGCTCCACGTGCGATGCGTCGATGGGCACCAACAGCGCGTGGGCGGCCAGCCAGTCGATGGGCGAGGTGGCGTCGCGCGGGCCGTTATCGGCCAGCCGGTGCGGCAGCGCCCCGAGCGGGGAGCGGCGGAACTTCCCGAGCAGATCCTCCGTATGCTCCGGCGCCTTGGCCATCAACGCCGGCCAGGTCCGCGGGTCGGCGAGCCAGCTCTCGAGGGCGGCGGCTGCCCGGACGCCCGGCGACGGCGCGCCGGCGCCTTCGTCCGGGGCCGGCTCGGCAACTTCGGCGGGGAGGGCGTGACCGGCCTCCCGCAGCAGCCGCGCCGTACGGACCAAATGGTCGGCGGCGGCGGGGCTGGCGGCGGCCAGGGCTGCGTAGCTGCGGCCGAGGCCGGACGGGTACGGTCCCAGTGCTTCCGCCAGGCTCGCCACCGGTAGGTAGGCCGGGGAAGGAGGGGCGGCACCGCCGTCGTCGTGGGAGGGCGGTTCGGCGAGCAGCAGCAGGGCGAGTCCATGCAGCCGCGCCAGGCAGGAGTCCAGTTCGTGAAGCCACGCGGTGCTGTCGGGCGGCACAAGCAACGGCCGCAGGGAGCGGGCGTCGGCGGCGCGTCCGGCATCTACGTCGGTGCTGAGCACTACCGCTTCGAGTACGTCCAGCTCGGGCCGGGACAGCTGTTCCAGCACCCGCTGCAGGCTGATCCGCGTGCACGCGCGTGCAGCCAGTGCGGAAAAGTCCGGCACGGCCGGCAGGCAGAGATCCGGACGGGCGCCGAACAGCTGCCGCAGCTCGGTGTCGCTGCGGGCGGCCAACTGGCCGGCCAGGGCGCGGATGGAGGACACCGGATTAACGTTACCCCGCGCCGCTGCGGCCCAGCGGTGCAGGGACGGGGTGGTCTTGCGGCCAACGGTGCACGGCCGCGACGGTCTTGGCGGCCGGGAGCGGCGGGAACCAGCCCGTCGTGGGGCGGGGGTGGCTGCTGCCTCTAGCTGCGTCGGCGGCGGCGTACGCTGCCGGCTACCAGCAGCACCATCAGCACGAAGGCGATGGGAAAGCAGAACCAGGTCAGTCCCAGAAAGCCGGCCCACACCTCGGTTCCGGCCATGGCGCCGGCCAAAATCACGCCCAGGCTGCCCAAACCGGCCAAGAGCGCGACGACGGCGGCAATGACCAGCACTCGGTGCAAAGCACCGGACTCGGCGGGGCGGGACGCATTGTGGGCGGGGACGGTTGCGGGCATGACACCAGATTACAGCCGCCATTCCGGAGCCTCATTCCCGGCGCTCACGCCACGAGCGGAAAGCAGTGGGCAACGGGCTCGGCGGTCAGCGGAACGCGATAACCTAGAGACAGACTTTCCCCGATTCGGCGCGGTCGCGTGTGCGACCGCTGTGCTACCGGCGGGGCCCATGGTAAGAACGCAGCAGCGTGCGGTACCGCTGCATCATGAAGCAGAACGAGGTAAGCAAAGTGCCCATCGGCAAAGTCAAGTGGTTTGACACGGATAAAGGGTTTGGATTCCTGGCCAGCGAGGACGGACAGGAAGTGTTCCTGCACGCCTCGGCGCTGCCGGCCGGCGTCAAAGACGTCAAGCCAGGCACCCGGATGGAATTCGGCATAGCCGATGGCCGGCGTGGCCCCTCCGCGCTCTCGGCGCGCATCCTCGACGCCGCTCCCTCGGTGGTCCGGGCGACGCGGAAGCCGGCCGAGGACATGGCCGTGATCACCGAAGACCTGATCAAGCTGCTGGACGAGATCTCCAACGGCCTGCGCAGGGGCCGCTACCCGGAGCGCTCCCACGCGTCGAAGGTTGCAGCGGTGCTCCGCCGCGTAGCCGACGACCTGGACGCGTAGAGCGGCCTCGATGACTGGAAACATGACCGACGCTGGCGCTGAAACGGTTGACGCGGGGCAGTCCGTCGCCGATGAGCCGCAGGCCGAGGCGGCGCCCCGACGTCGTCCCGCCAGACGCGCTCCCAAACTAGACCCTGTGTTGGCTGCCGCGGTTGACCGTGCGCGTGACGGAGTGCTGGAGATCGCGCCGTCCGAGCAGATCGGCGCACACGTCGGCACCTTTGCCGACGGCGACCGTCTGGTCACCCACCGGTTCGAGGCCCAACTGGCGGGCTACGCGGGCTGGCAGTGGTTCGCCACGCTGGCCCGGGTGCCGCGGGGCAAGGAAGCAACTGTTTGCGAAGTGGGCCTGCTTCCTTCCGAGAAGTCGCTGCTGGCACCCGAGTGGGTGCCGTGGGCCGATCGGGTTCGGCCCGAAGAAGCCGCGGCTGCGG
Organism: Arthrobacter sp. Cza30; assembly: GCF_059090765.1. Lineage (NCBI taxonomy): Bacteria > Bacillati > Actinomycetota > Actinomycetes > Micrococcales > Micrococcaceae > Arthrobacter > Arthrobacter sp. Cza30. The sequence goes on from NZ_JBNHGA010000013.1 coordinate 51,451, forward strand.
CGGAAGCAGAAGCTGCGGAACGCTCCGAGGCTGCTGCTGCGAACGAAGTAGCAGAGGCGGCGGAACGCTCCGAGCCTGCTTCCGCCGACGATGTGACGGCGACGGATCGCACCGAGGAAGCCGCGGACGGCGCCGAGGCAGCTGCTGGCGATGATGTGGAGGCGGCGGACGGCACCGAGGCCGCTCCTGCCGACGATGTGGCAGCGACGGAGCGGACCGAGGCAGACGATTCCAATGTAGCCGCGGACGGCGTGCCCGCAGCCGAGGACCTGCGCCCGGTCACGGAGGACGTAACCGACGGCTACGGCGCCGAGGCCTCCGGCGTCTCCGCGACCGAGACATCCGACGTCACCGCGACCGAGGACGGCGCCGAAACTACGTCCTGACGCGACCCATCGACGAGGCAGGTATGCAGCCGGAAAGGGCGGTAAAGCGTGTTTCGTTCACTGAGGTTGTTCAACTACCGGATCTGGTTCATTGGGGCCTTGGTCTCCAATATCGGCACGTGGATGCAGCGCACGGCGCAGGACTGGCTGGTCTACGACATCCTGACCGAGCAGGACGCCGCTGCCATGGGCATCGTCATGGCTCTGCAGATGGGGCCACAACTGGTTCTGGCTCCTTGGGCCGGGCTGGTTGCCGACCGCTTTGACCGGCAAAAGCTGCTGATGGCCACCCAGATTTCGATGGCCGTGCTGGGCTTGGCGTTGGGATTGATGGTGATCGCCGACGTCGCCCAGTTGTGGCACGTCTACGCCTTTGCCCTGGCACTCGGCATGGTGACAGCGGTGGATGCGCCGGCGCGGCAGACGTTCGTCTCGGACGTGGTGCGCGACGATTACCTGCCCAACGCGGTGGCGCTGAACAGCACGTCCTTCAACCTGGCCAGGATGGTCGGGCCGGCCATTGCCGGTGTGCTCACCGTCGCCATCGGTCCCGGACCGGTATTCCTGATCAACACCGCCACCTTCGCGGCAATGATCGCGGCGCTGCTCGCCATCCGACGGCAGGAGCTTCACCTGCGGGAGAAGGCCGCTAAGGGACGCGGGCAGATCCTCGAAGGCTTCCGGTATGTGAAGCAGCGGCCCGACCTGGTGGTTGTGCTCGCCGCCATCTTTATCATCGGTACCTTCGGCCTGAACTTTTCCGTCTTTGTCGCCTCCATGGCGCGGACCGAATTCGGCGGACATGCCGGCGATTTCGGGTTGCTCTCCTCGGTCATGGCCGCGGGTTCGGTCACCGGTTCGCTGCTTAGCGCACGGCGGGACCGCCCCCGGCTGCGCTATATCTTCGGCGCATCGGTGGCCTTCGGCATCGCCTGCACGGTGGCAGGGTTGGCCCCCACGGTTTGGCTGTTCGGGCTGGCGCTCGTGCCGGTCGGCGCTGCCGCCATCACGATCATGACCAGCGCCAATGCGTATGTGCAGACCACGACTGCTCCCATGATGCGCGGGCGCGTGATGTCTTTGTACATGGCCATCCTGATGGGCGGGACCCCGATCGGTGCGCCTCTGGTCGGTTTGGTGGCCAACAGCTTTGGCCCGCGCTGGGGGCTGGGGGTGGCCGCGCTGTCCGGCGTGGCCGCCGCCGCGATCGGGATCGTATGGGCCTGGCGTGCCCACCACATGCGCCTGCGCTTCGACCGCTCTGCGGCCCGGAAACTATCCATCACCTACGGCGTGCCGGACCGGCGCGGCTAAGAGATTCCGAGACCGCGGCGCCCCACGCACCCGGCATTTTCTGCTGGCGTTCCGGCATTCTCCGCAGGCGCCCCGACATCTTCTGCTCGTGCCGCGGGAAGCTCAGAATGGGGGTCGTGCATTGGGGTCGGTGTTGTCGTCGGGCAGTTCGATGCCGCCGAGCGTACGTTTTGGTGGTTGGTCGCCGCGGTCGATGGTGTCGCGGTCGTCGGTGTCTCCGGCGACATCTGCGGCGCCGTCGGTGTTGTCTTCGTTATCGCCGGGGGTTGCCGCTTCCGTGTCCGTTGGACGGGGCAGCAGGGTGTCCCAGCCCTCGTCCGGGTGGGTGGTCTTGCGGTGGCCGGTGCGCGTGGTCCAGGTGATCTGACCGTGTGGGCCGGCCTGGGCCTGGATGTGCCCGGCGGTTTTCGCCGCGTGGTGGGCGCTGCACAGGCATTGCAGGTTTTCCGGCACAGTCGGCCCGCCGTCGTCCCACCCTTGGACATGGTCGATCTCGCAGTATCTGGCGGCGCGGCGGCAGCCGGGGAAGCGGCAGTGCCGGTCCCGGACCCGGACCAGGCGTTTGAGCCAGTCGGGCGGAGTCCGCAGTTTCCGTGCGGCTGCGATTGCCTGGCCGTGGTCGTCGGTGAGTACCGGCAACCAGGACCTGGCCAGCTGCGCCAGTTCCCGTCCCATGTCTGCCGGGATCGGGCCGTGCCCGGCCAGGTCTCCGGGCTCCTCGCTCAGTCCCAGCAGCGTGGCCAGGGGCACCGTGACCAGCATCCCCGGCCCCGCACCACCGCCGCAGTTACCGCCGCCGGGTGCGGCCCGGGTAGCCGCAGTGCCTACGGGTGTCGGCCGTGGGTCCGCGACGGCCCCGGCCCCGAACGCACCGCCGCAGTTACCGCTGCCGCTGACGGCGGTTGCCTCGCATCCAACGAAGGCGCCGCTGCCGGCGGGCTGTGCCGTGGCCGGGGCTGCCGGTCCCATGTCTTCCGCCGTCGTCGTGTCCGCCCCGCCGGCCGGGCAGGTGCGGCCGGTCAGCATGAGGTCACAGAACACGTCGGCGCGGAGCTGGGGCAGGGTCCTGGCCTCGCCCGGGCCCTGGAGAGAGCGGGCTGTGGCCTGAATCCGGTCGAAGACCAGATGCGCTTTGTCCGCGCTGGTCCGGATCCACAGTTCGGCCATGCCGTCGTCCTGGTCGGTGAGCTGCACGTCGCGGGACTCGTTCGCCCGCCGGTGCCGCTGGGCCAGGGATTCCGGGTGGAGACGGTCGCGCATCCGCCGGGCCCGGGACCGGACCGTATCCAGGGTGACGTCCCCGGCGCCGGGCAGCACCGCGGCCTCAAAATCCTGCAGGCATTCGGCCGGCAGGTCCGCGCAGCCGCGGGCCAGCGCCTTCGCGCGCGGCATGTCCAGGTCGCCGCGGCCCATCGCCTCGAGAGTGCCCGGCAGGTGCGCGCAGATCTGCCGGGCGTCGGCCAGCATGGCCCGCGCCGCGGCGTCACCGGTGCACAGATGCGCCGAGATCTCCTGGTGCGCGAAGCGGGAAAAGCCTTCCGGGTCGCGGTCCCCGCCCATCCCGGGACGCATCCGGGCGAAGCGGTCCAACGCCTTCACCCGGCACGACTGCACCCACGCCTCCACCCGCGCCGCAGCCAAAAGATAATCCATGGTCTGCACGTCATCCAGTTCCGCCGGCTCCACCACCGCCAACAAACCGGCCAGCACGGCAGGCACCCCCACCCCGCCCACGGGCACCACGGGCTCACCGCCCGTGTCCTCCGGCACCACGGGCAGGCCTACCCCGTCCTCCGCGATAGCAGCCGGTGGCAGTCCGGTGTCAGATCCCTGCGATATTTCGGCGTCCTCGGGCATGGCTGGCTGCCCGCCATCGGTGGCTTCCGGTGGTGAAGTCTCTGCAGTGTTGGCCGCCTCGGCGGCAGACGCACCAGGGTCAGCGGCCGCCGAAATTAGTCCGGCGCGATCAGGCCCGATGCCATAACGCCGGAGCAGTGCTTCTGCCACCACGTGCTGCAGCAGCGCTTCCAGCAGGGAACTGTCCGGACGCGAGGGCACGCCAAGGTCCATCACCAGTCCCTGTCCCGGAACCGGGAACCGAAGCTCGTCGCCCTCGCCCTCCATATCCACACGCTACCGGCCGCCTCCGACAGTTTAGGGGCGAGCATTCAGGCTCGCTGGACGGCGGGACGACGCTGGTAGGACGAAACGCTGCCGGCGCCATCGTGCACAGGCGAGCTGCTGACGCACGCCGCTGACGCACGCCGCTGACGCTCACCGCTGACGAAACGCACCACGCACCTGCTGCCAACGCATAAGGTCCGGCCGCCGCGAACGGTAGCCGGACCTATTGCGAAACGACGCGATGTCGGGGGAGTCAGCCCTGGAGCCGGTCCACCACGTAGTCGATGCAGGCCAGCAGGGCGCTGACGTCCTCCGGCTCTACGGCGACAAAGGTGGCGATGCGCAGCTGGTTGCGGCCGAGCTTGCGGTACGGCTCCACGTCCACCACTCCGTTCGCGCGCAGCACCTTGGCGACCGCTGCGGCGTCGACCGACTCGTCGAAGTCCACCGTCGCGATGACGTTGGAGCGGTGCTCCGGGTTCGCCACATACGGGGTCGCCACGGCGGAAGCCTCCGCCCACTGGTACACCCGCCCTGCCGAATCGGCGGTGCGGCCGGAAGCGAAGTCCAGGCCGCCGTTGCCGTTCAGCCACTCGATCTGGGCGTTGAGCGTGACCAAGGTTGCCAGCGCGGGCGTGTTGTAGGTCTGGTTCTTCAGCGAGTTGTCGATGGCCGTTTCAAGATTGAGGAAGTCCGGAATCCAGCGGTCGGTGGCACCGATCCGGGCGGCCCGTTCCAGCGCTGCGGGGGAGAAGACGCCCAGCCACAGGCCGCCGTCGGACGCGAAGTTTTTCTGGGGGGCGAAGTAGTAGACGTCGCTCTGGGTGATGTCGACGTCGAGCCCGCCCGCGGCGGAGGTGGCGTCGATGAGGACCAAGGCGCCGTCGTCGGCACCATCCACACGCTGCACCGGAGCCGCCACGCCGGTGGAGGTTTCGTTCTGCGCCCACGCATAGACATCCACGCCGGCCTCCGCCCGCGGCTCCGGCCGGGAGCCGGGTTCCGAGGTGATGATGCTGGACTCGGCCAGGAACGGAGCCTTGTTGGTGGCCGCGGCGAACTTGGAGCTGAACTCCCCGAAGGACAGGTGCTGGGCCTTCTGCTCTACCAGTCCGAAGGTTGCGACGTCCCAAAACGCCGTCGAGCCGCCAACGCCGAGGATGACCTCGTACCCCTCCGGCGCCTTGAAGAACTCCTTGAGCCCTTCGCGGACGCTGCCCACAAGATTCTTCACCGGTGCCTGGCGGTGCGACGTGCCCAAAAGGTTCTTGCCTGCGGCGACCAGGGCGTCGACCTGTTCCGGGCGCACCTTGGACGGGCCGGCGCCAAAGCGCCCGTCCTTCGGCAGCAGGTCGGCGGGAATGCTGATGGACTGGGTATCGCTCATGAATACCTTTCCTGGCGTGGTGGCAATGATCTCGATGGCGGTTCGCCGTTGAACGCCCGTTTCATTCTGCCTCAACGCCGAGGGCCGCTGTTAGTTGAAGCGGGCATTGTTGCGTTGGCCCCTTGGCGCGTCAGCTCGCGGCGTAGCTGCCGGTCCGATAAGGAAAACAGGCTAGGCTGGGGAGGGGAAAACACCCTCATGCATGCTGCTGGAGCAGCCTTTTCACCGCGCCGAGGAGCAAGAAGCCATTGACTGATCTCATTGACACTACCGAGATGTACCTGCGCACTATCCTCGAGCTCGAAGAAGAGAACATCGTCGCGCTGCGCGCCCGGATCGCCGAGCGGCTGCGCCACTCGGGCCCGACCGTGTCGCAGACGATCGGGCGGATGGAGCGGGACGGACTCGTAGTCGTCACCGGCGACAGGCATCTGGAGCTGACCGAGCTGGGCCGGCGAAAAGCGACCGAAGTGATGCGCAAGCACCGGCTGGCCGAGCGGTTGCTCTCCGACGTCATCGGGCTGGACTGGGCCTACGTGCATGATGAGGCCTGCCGCTGGGAGCACGTGATGAGCGAGCGGGTCGAGCAGCGGCTCTTCGAGCTGCTGGGCAGGCCGACGGTGTCGCCGTACGGCAATCCCATCCCCGGCCTGGAAGCGCTCGGCGGCCAACCGGCCGAAGAGTTCGCTACCGGCGTGCTTAACTTGGCGCAGGCCATGGGCAGCTACACGTCCGACAAAGAGGTGAGCATCGTCAGGCTGGCGGAGCCCATCCAAGTGGAACCGGAACTGTTGCTCCAGCTGGAAGAGGGCGGGCTGAAGCCCGGCGCAAGCCTTCAACTGGAGACCGCCGGCGAGTACATTTCCGTGCGCGTGCCGGGGATCGAAGGGGCCTTGGAACTGCCTCCGGAAGTTGCCGCGCACATCTTTGTATCAATGCGATGAAACGTTGACCCTTGAAAACACGCACCCCGGATAACGGATTTATTACTTTCGGGGAGTTTTACGTATAGTTGACCCGGGCATCGAGACATCGATTCCCACACCCTTCGCAAGCCGAACCCTGTCGGCGGAGGCGTGTATCCGTGAGACAGGGGCGGAGGACCCACCAAGCGGCAGTTTGTTCGCTGCCTTGGGGTGAAGCCGCAGCGGGCAAAGCCTCGGTGAATCGTTCCACCGGCGCTCTGTGCGGTGTGGCCGAGTTTTCTCTTGACTCGAATCCGACAGCTAACTTCGCAGGCGCTTTGGGAGAGGTAACAGAATTTTGGCAGGACACAAAGCCTCGGGACGGCGCCGTTCAACCGCCCCGGCCGAACACTCACGCCCACGTGCCGCAACACCCGGCCGACGCCGTGCCCAGCCGGCACCGTCGCCGGTAGCAGCAGCCGCGCGCGACGTCGGGCATAAGACAGCGATCGTTGCAGCCGCCTCCGGGATGGCACTCACAGTGATGCTGCCGACGACGGCCGGCGCCACTGCCGACGCCCCGCAGGACGCCCCGGTCGCCAGCAGCATTTCCGCCGCCACCGAAGCCCGGCTGACGTTCGAGCGGGCCGGCCTGACCAGCAAATTCGACCCGGACACGAAGCTGAAGCAGGTCATGGTCGCTTCGGGCAGCAATGCCAAGGTCGTCAGCAGCGAAGGCTCCCTCTCGCAGCCGATGGACGAGCTGACCATGACGTCGCCGTTCGGCTACCGCGTCAGCCCCATCACCGGCTACGCCGGGGAACTGCACACCGGCCAGGACTACGGAGCAGCCTGCGGCACCCCGGTCCACGCAGCGGCCGGCGGAACCGTCGTCGAGGCGGGCTTCCAGGTCGGCGGCGGCGGCAACCGGATTGTGGTGGACCACGGCAACGGCCTGAAGACCACCTACAACCACCTGAGCACCATTGACACCTCGGTCGGTGCCACAGTGCAGCGCGGGGAGATGGTGGGCCAAAGCGGCACCACCGGCGCCTCGACCGGCTGCCACCTCCACTTCGAAGTAATGGTCAACGACAAGCTGGTGGACCCCACCGGCTGGCTGTGATGAACACGCCGTAACCGGAACGTGACACATCCCGCAAACTGTTATAAGGTTTCACCCGTGCCAGTCGTCAACAGGCTGGCACCTTCGGGCGGAATGCCGAACTCTGCCGTCGCCCGAAGTTCGTTCGCACCGAATCGCATGGCAGAGGCGGGGGAACCACTTCCCGGACATCGCACGGTGTCCTTGGGGTAAAGCCGAGCAGGCCCGGGCCACCAGCCCGCAAGCCCGCCGGCCGGATGAACTCCCATCCGAACCCGACAGCTCACTTCGCAGGCATTTGGGAGAGGTACAGACCGTGTCCAAGAGCATTACTGCGGGCCGCCATCGTGCGACCCCCGTCCGCACGAGCCCGCTTGAGACGATTTCCAAGGCTGTGTCCGCGAATGCGGGAACCATGGGACGTCAGGGTGCCGTGATCGCCGCCGCTACCGGCCTGGTTCTGACCGGTACCATCCCGGCCCAGGCTGTCAACGCTGACCGAGGGGTCGAGGCCCCGGCCCGCGTGCAGGTGGAAGCCGTGCAGGCCTCCGCAGCCGTGAAGCTGACCTTCGAACGCGCGGGGATCACCTCCACCCCCGCACCGGAGCCGGTTGTCCAGGCCGTCTCCAACGAAATCAACCCCACGACCGGCAACGACGCCGGGTCGAACGAAACCAAGACCGCCAAGAAGGCCGGCGAGGCTGCCGCCAGTGGAGCCGCCGGCGCCATCGTCGCGGCCGCCTACGGCCAAATCGGTGTCGCCCAGGACTGCACGGCCCTAGTCGAGAACGCCCTGCGCGCGGCAGGCTTCGCGGTGGGCGACCTCGCCCCGGCGCAGTTCTTTGCCTACGGCACGCAGGTGGCCACTCCGCAGCCCGGCGACATCATCTACTACGCCAACGGCGGCGCCGGTGTGGCCCACGTGGCCATCTACGTCGGCAACGGCCAGGCGGTCCACGGCGGGTGGGCGGGCTACAGCACTGTCCTGGGCAGCGCCTACATCGGCTCCGGCCCGGTCTTCATCCGTCCGGCAGGCTAAACCCTTCCTGTCTCGGCCTTCTCGCGGCGCGTCCTTCGGGGCGCGCTGCGGGCGTTAAAAAACGGTGCGCGGAGAACCTGCGCGGAAACGGCGCGGGGAAGACGGCGCGGCGCCACGTGCGGAAAACCTGCGCGAGAGCGGCCCGCGAAGACAGGTCCGGAGCGGCCAGCGAAGACGGGCCCGGAGCCACGCGCGGAAGACCGGCGCGGAGACGGCGCCTGGAGCGTGCGCGAGGCCGCGGACTCGCAAGCGGCACCCTTCGTACCAAACCCGTCCCGGAACCGTCCGCATGCAGGGCCCGGCGGCCTCCCGTAATCAAAACATCACCGCGCCGTGATCAGAATGTGACAATGCGTGATTGATCGTATACGCTCTAACGCGTGCCAGTTGCCAAACGGCTGGGACCTCCGGGTGGATTGCCGAGCTCTGCCACCGTCCGGAGTCCGTTCGCAAAAAACTTCGCGGGCAGAGGCGGGGGAACCAATTTCGGGTTCCGTACAGGAACCCTTGGGGTTAAGTCGCCAGCACTCTCAGGCATTGCCGGGGAGGGCTGCGGCCGGATGCACTCCCATCCGAATCCGACAGCTCACCTCGCAGGCATTGGGAGAGGCCTTTAACGTGTTCAATGACACCGCTACGGGGCGCCACCGCGCCGTTTCCGTCCGCACCAACCCGCTGGAGACGATTTCCAAAGCCGTCTCGTCCAATGCCGGATCCATGGGTCGCTCGGCAGCCGTGATCGCTGCCGCGTCCGGACTGGCCCTGACCGCCGCGGTCCCCGCGCAGTCAACCTCCATCGAACGCCCCGCATCCACCGTGTCCGTTCCCAGCCGCGTGCAGGTGGACACCGTCCAGGCTTCGAGTGCCGTCGAGCTGACCTTCTCGCGTCCCGCCATCAAGTCCACTCCGGCCCCGGAGCCTGAGCCTGTTGTCGAAGCCGTGGCCGAGGAAGTGGCCCCGGTTGTCGAGGAGGTCGCAGACACCGCCCAGGGCGCCGTCCAGGCCGCCGCTCCCGCGGTCGAGGTCAAGGCAGCCGCCGCCGCTCCCGCGGCCAAGGCAGCGCCGGCCAAGGCCGAAGCGTCCGCCAGCGGCGTGGCCTCCACCCTCGTGTCCTCCGCGTACGGCCAGATCGGCATCTCGCAGGACTGCACCGCCATGGTGGAGAAGGCCCTGCGTGCCGCCGGCTTCTCGGTGGGCGACCTCGCACCCGCACAGTTCTTCAGCTACGGCACCCAGGTGTCCACCCCGCAGCCGGGCGACCTGCTCTACTACTCCGACGGCGGCGCAGGCGTTGCGCACATCGCCATCTACGTGGGCAACGGCCAGGCCATCCACGGCGGCTGGACCGGTTACACCACCGCACTGGCCAGCGCGGACGTCGGATCCGGCTACGTAGCCATCCGCGTCAACTAGGCAACAGCCTTCTCCGGTCCGCAGGGACCGTCCCGACGGCCCCGGTCCACGCCCAGCGCGTGCACCGGGGCCGTCGGCGTTTCTGGGCCGCCCAGACGCCTGCGCGGACCGGCCTTGTCAGGGCCCAAGGCGGGCCCCACGGGTGCCCTCCGCCGGGCAGGCGGACCGCCGACGGCACCATTCCGAGGGCCCGCAGGCGGCGAAAAAGTTAGCGCGGAACGCACTCGCCGTCATACTCTTTGACTGTCAGTGCAGAAAATCCAGTCCCGGACCGGGATCTGAAGCACCGGTCGGGTTGGCCAGACCTAGAGGAATGTGCATGCGCACACTCGTCCTGAATGCTGGTTACGAGCCCCTGGCGGTTGTCACCTTCCGCCGGGCGCTGCTTCTTGTGCTCACCGGCAAAGCCAGCGTGCTTGCCGAAGACGGAGACCCCGTCGTCGGCCCCAACGACATACTGGGCCGACCCTCGGTCATCCTGCTCAACCGCTACATTAAGATGCCGTACAACAAGGACACCGCGGTGACCCGCCGCGGCGTCCTGCGCCGCGACAACCACCTCTGCGCCTACTGCGGGAAGACAGCCACCACGGTGGACCACGTCAAGCCCCGGTCCCGCGGGGGAGAAGACAGTTGGGAGAACCTGGTGGCCTGCTGCCTGCGCTGCAACAACGCCAAGGGCGACCGCACGCTGGCCCAAATGGGCTGGAGCCTGCGCTTCACGCCGCGGCCGCCCAGCGGCGCCCGCTGGCGGATCCGCGACCTGGACCGTCCCGCCCCGGCCTGGAGCCAGTTCCTCGACACCCATACCGCCGCGTGACGGCTCCGGTTTACGACGCCGTCGTGCTGGCCGGCGGCCGGTCCTCGCGCCTGGGCGGCAGCCCCAAGGCACTGCTGCGGCTCGAGGGGTCCACCTTGTTGCGCCGCACGCTGGAGGCCGTCCGCGGGGCCCGGCGGGTCTCCGTCGTCGGCCCCGACGACCTCTCCGAGGAAGTGGAAGCTTTCCGCCGCACCCTCGATCCGCGGCCGCTGCGGCTGACGCTCACCCGGGAAGACCCGCCGTTCTCCGGCCCGGCAGCGGGCATCGCGGCGGGGATCCAGGCGCTGTTACCGGACGGCGACGGCGGTGCCTCCGCGCTGTTACGGGACGACGACGACGGTGCCTCCGTGCGGTCTCCATTCACGCTGCTCTTCGCCTGCGACATGCCGATGCTGGCCGGGCTGCCGGAACTGCTGCTGCGCCACGCCGTCGGCCGGCCGGAGGCCAGACTCTGGATCCCGGTCGACGCCGACGGCAAACAGCAGCCGCTGGCCTGCTGCGCGGACAGCGCGGCACTGGAGGCCGCGGTGCGGAACGCCGGGGGAGCGGCCGGGCTGGCCGGCCAGTCGGTCAGGCGGCTGCTCGGCAGCCTGCCCGCCGCCGAGATCAGGCTCGAGGGTCCGTCAGGGGACCACACCTCCGACGTCGACACCTGGCAGGACGCCGGCCGCTTTGGCATTGCCCGGCCCGCCCCGTAGCCTGAAGCAAACGTTGTACGAGCCCGCGCGCGGGCGGATCGGAGGCCATTGTGTCCGGAGCGGCCGAAAAGCTCTCCCCCTATGTCAGCGAACTGCTCCAGGCGCTGGAAATCGAAGACACACCGGTCGACATCGACGCGGTGCTGGGACTGGCCGGCGTCGCGGCGCACAGCGTGATCCGCCCGGCGGCGCCGCTGACCACGTTCGTGGTGGGCTACGCGGCCGGCCTGGCCGCCGCCACCGGACAGGCCACACCCGAGGTGGCCATGCGCGCCGCCTCCAGGGTGGCCGACGAAGTGGCGCGCCGGCACGGCGCAGTGCAGGAGTGAGCGGCTCCGGCCTGCGCTGGGACGACGCCCGCAGAACCGCCTATGCCGCCGGCCGGGAGGCGGGGCGGCCCCACCCCGTGAACGTGGGGCTGGCCGCCTGTGCCGGCCGCACGCTGGCCCGCGACCTGACGGCGCTGGTGCCGGTCCCGCATTACGCTTCCTCCGCCATGGACGGCTGGGCCGTTGCCGGCACGGGGCCGTGGCAGTTGGTGCCGGCCGGGAGCGCCCTGCGGCCCGGGCTGGCCGCCCCGGTCGTCACCGGAGGGCTGATCCCCGACGGCACGGACAGCGTGCTGCGCAGCGAATGCGGCTCCGCGGTGGCCGACCGGCTGGAGCTGTGCGCGGGTACCGACGCGCGGGAACTTGCCCCCGGGCGGCACATCCGTCCGGCCGGCGAGGAAACCGCCGCCGGCGCCGTCGTGGTCTCCGCCGGCACCGTGCTGACCCCGGCGCACCTGGCCGTCGCGGCCGTGTGCGGCCACGACGCGCTCCCCGTTGCCCCCGTGCCGCAGGTAACCCTGCTGCTCACGGGCGACGAGGTCGTCACCTCCGGCATTCCCGCGCCGGGCCGGGTCCGGGACACGTTCGGCCCCACGCTGCCGGCCATCATCGCCCGGCTCGGCGGCCAGGTCATGGACAGCCGGCGGCTGCCCGACGACTTCGCGGCCACCGCGGCAGCCATCGCCGGCTGCGGCGGCGACGTCGTGGTCACCACCGGCGGAACGGGCCACTCCTCGGCCGATCATCTGCGCCGGGTGCTGGACGCGGACTCGGCCACGATCCTGATCCCGTCCATCCGGATGCGCCCGGGGCATCCGGCGCTGCTGGCCCGGCTGGCCGACGGCAGGCTGCTGGTGGGCCTGCCGGGCAATCCGCTGGCAGCCATGATGGCGCTGCTGACCCTGGCGGCTCCGCTGCTGGCCGGGATGACCGGCCGGCCGCTGGCCCCGCTGCGCACCGTGCCCGCCGGGACGGCCATGCCGCCGCTGCACGACCAGGACCGGCTGATGCCCTACGGCCTGTCGCCGGATGGCGGCGCCGTCCCCGCGGACCGCATCGGTTCGGCGATGATGCGGGGGCTGGCGGCCGCGGACGGGGTGATGGTGGTGCCGGCCGCCGGCGCCGAACCCGGCGAGCAGCTGTCGGCCCTCGACCTGCCCTGGTGAACGACGCGTCCTGCCGCGCGCAGCCAACCGCGAGTCCACGCACAGCGGATGCGCCGCCGCGCCCGCCGCGCGCAGCCCTGTGGCTGCCTTACCCTTGTTACAGGCAGTAGAGGAGAACTTCATGGGCCGCTTGACGCAGCGCCGCAAGGTGCTCAAACTCAGTCTCGATGCGCCGGCGCGCCGCCGCGAGGACGTGATGGCGGTGGAAGAGCCGCTGGAGATCCGGCTGGCCGGCCGCGCGTTCTCCATCACCATGCGCACCCCGGGCGACGACTTCGACCTGGTGGCCGGCTTCCTGGTCTCCGAGGGCGTTATCTGGTCGCCCGAACACCTGGTCTCGATGCGCTTCTGCGCCGGCGAGGACGAGGACGGCCGGCAGACCTTCAACGTGGTGGAGGCCCAGTTGGCGCCGGGGGTGGCGCTGCCGGATCCGCGGCTTGACCGGCAGGTGGTCACCAGCAGCGCGTGCGGCATCTGCGGCACCGCCTCGATCGACGCCGTGACGAAGCGCTCCCGTTTCCCGCTGCACAATGACGACGGCGGTGCCTCCCCGGGCCCGGACGGTACCGGTGCCGGCGGCGACGTGCCGCTGGACATCCTGCTGCAGTTGCCGGACCGGCTGCGCGAACAGCAGCAGGTGTTCGAACGCACCGGCGGCGTCCACGCCGCCGGGCTGTTCAGCGTCGCGGGCGAACTGCTCTGCCTGCGTGAAGACGTGGGCCGGCACAACGCGGTGGACAAGGTGGTGGGTTGGGCGCTGCGCGAGGGTCGGCTGCCGCTGCGCAACACGGTGCTGCAGGTCTCCGGGCGCGCCTCGTTCGAATTGGTCCAGAAGGCCTATCTCGCAGGCATCCCCGTCCTCTCGGCGGTGAGCGCGCCGTCCTCACTCGCCGTCGAACTGGCGGAAAAGGTGGGGCTGACGCTGGCTGGCTTCAGCCGCGGCCGCAGCATTAACGTGTATGCCCACCCGGGGCGGGTGGGCGCCGCCGTCGGGAATTTCGTGTGAGACGCGCCGGGTGAGTCGGGGAACCGGTGTGAGCCGGGATACATTAGGGGCATGACTCGTCCGGCACCCGTAAATGACATTGATGAAAGCACCCTGAAGGTCAAGGAACCGAAGAAGGTCGCCGCCGGTATTCCGGCGGTGAAGGTTGCGTTGGAGCGCGGCATCGAACAGGCCGGCGTCTCCCGCACCGCCCGGTCGCTGCTGCGGATCAACCAGCGCGGCGGTTTCGACTGCCCGGGTTGCGCCTGGCCCGAATCCATCACCGGCCCGCGCAAGCCGGCCGAGTTCTGCGAAAACGGCGCTAAGGCCGTGGCGGAGGAGAACACCAAGCGCACCGTCACGCCCGAGTTCTGGGCCCGCCACTCCATCGAAGAGCTCTCCACGAAGACCGAGTACTGGCTGGGCCAGCAGGGCCGGATCACCGAGCCGGTCATCATCCGCGAGGGCGAGACGCACTATTCGCCGATCTCCTGGGCGGACGCGTTCGGCCTGATTGGCGAACGCATCAGGGCCACGACGCCGGACCGCTGCGTGTTCTACACCTCGGGCCGGACCGCCAACGAGACCGCGTTCATGTACCAGCTGTTCGCACGCTCGCTGGGCACCAACAACCTGCCGGACTGCTCCAACATGTGCCACGAGTCCTCCGGCAGCGCCCTGAACCCGACCATCGGCATCGGCAAGGGCACCGTGTCGCTGGAGGACATCCACCACTCGGAGCTGATCTTCGTGGTCGGACAGAACCCCGGGACCAACCACCCGCGCATGCTCTCCGCGCTCAAGGAGTGCAAGGACAACGGCGGCACCATCGTGGCGGTGAACCCGCTGCCCGAAACCGGCCTGATGGCGTTTAAGGACCCGCAGTCGGTGGACGGGCTGCTGCGCGGCGGCACCGCGCTGGCCGACGAATTCCTGCAGATCAAGGTGGGCGGGGACCTCGCCCTCTTCCAGGCGCTGGGACACCTGCTGCTCGAAGAAGAAGACCGCGCGCCGGGCACCGTCGTGGACAAGGCGTTCATCGACGCGAACACCGAAGGTTTCGAGGAGTACGTCGAAGCCCGCCGGCACATCGACTGGACCGAAACCGAGAAGGCCACCGGGCTGTCGCGGCTGGAGATCGCCAAGGTCGCCGGGCTGCTGGCCAAGTCCAAGGCCACCATCATCTGCTGGGCGCTGGGCCTGACCCAGCAGCCGCACTCGGTCGATACCCTGCGCGAGATCGTGAACCTGCTGCTGCTCCAGGGCAACTTCGGCAAGCCCGGCGCGGGCGCCTGCCCGGTCCGCGGCCACTCCAACGTCCAGGGCGACCGCACCATGGGCATCTGGGAAAAGCCCAAGGAGTGGATGCTGGCGGCGCTGGACAAGGAGTTCGGCATCACCTCGCCGCGCGAGCACGGCGTCGATTCCACCGAGGCGATCGACCGCTTCCACGAGGACAAGGTCGACGTCTTCGTCTCCATGGGCGGCAACTTCGCGCTGGCGAACTCGGAGACCGAGCTGCTCGAGAGCGGGATGAAGAAGGCCGGCCTGACCGTGCATGTCTCCACCAAACCCAACCGCTCCCACGTGGTGCACGGGAAGACGTCGCTGATCCTGCCGACGCTGGGCCGCACCGACCGGGACGACAAGCATCCGAAGGGCGCCCAGTTCCTCTCGGTGGAAGACTCCATGTCCGTCGTCCGGTCCACGCAGGGCCGGCTGGAGCCGGTCAGCGAGCACCTGCTGGCCGAACCGGTGATCATCGCGCGGATGGCCCAGGCCACCTTCGGCGACGACCACCCGGTGGACTGGCGGGCGATGGCCGAGGACTACGACGTGATCCGGGACCACATCTCCCGCGTGCTGCCGGGCTTCGAGGACTTCAACACGCGGATCCGGAACAAGAGCGGCTTCGTGCTGCCGAACCCGCCGCGCGACACGCGGTCCTTCGCCACCGACATCGGCAAGGCGCGGTTTACGGTCAGCCCGCTGGAGTACCTGGAGGCGCCCGAGGGACACCTGATCCTGCAGACCATGCGCAGCCACGACCAGTACAACACCACGTTCTACGGCCTGGACGACCGCTACCGGGGCATCTCCAACGGGCGGCGGGTTATCCTGGTGCACCCCGACGACCTGGCCGAACTGGGCTTCGCCGACCGCGACCTGGTGGACGTGATCAGCACGTTCAAGGGCACCGAGCGCCGCGCGGACGAGTTCCGCCTGGTGTCCTACCCGACGGCGCGGGGCTGCGCGGCCGCCTACTTCCCGGAGGCCAACGCGCTGGTCCACCGGGACCTGGTGGCACGGGAGTCCAACACTCCGGGCTTCAAGGCGATGACGGTCCGCTTCGTTCCGCACGAGGAGAAGCAGCTCAGCTGACGCCGGGGTGGCGAAAGGCGCCGGTCCTGCACTCGTCAGGCCGGCGCCTTTCGCCTGCCCTGCCACGCAATTCCGGACAGCTTCCGGCCGCATGGCCGCCGGCAGGAACACCAGGGCGCTCGGAATGGTTCTAGGGTGGCAGTAGCACCATCAGCCGTTAGGAGCCATCATGTCCATGGAAGGGGCAGCCTGGAGTTCGCTGTACCGGCTTTCGCATTCGAAGGAGCAGAAGTCCTTTTCGCGGGAGACTGTCCGCCGGACCTTTGCGTTCGCCGCGCCCTACAAGGGCAAGATTGCGGTCTTTGTGCTGCTCTCGGTGGTGACCGCCACGCTGGCCGTCGCCACGCCGGTTCTCGCCGGCCGGGTGGTGGACGCGATCGTGGCCAAAACCGACGTCGAGGTAGTGATCTGGCTCGCCGTCGTCATCGCCCTGGTGGCCATCGCCGACGCCGGGCTCAGCATGGTGACCCGGTGGATTTCCTCCGGGCTGGGCGAGGACATCATCCTGGACCTGCGCACCGCCGTGTTCGACCACGTCCAGAAGATGCCGATCGCCTTCTTCATGCGCACCCGCACCGGCGCGCTGGTCAGCCGGCTGAACAACGACGTCATCGGGGCGCAGCGGGCCTTTGCCGGAACGCTCTCCGGGGTGGTGAGCAACCTCGTGGCGCTGATCCTCACGCTGATCGTCATGCTGAACACCTCCTGGCAGGTCACCCTGCTGGCGCTGCTGCTGCTGCCGGTGTTCCTGCTGCCGGCCCGCCGGATGGGCAGCCGGCTCGCCGAACTGCGCCGGGAAACCGCCAACCACAACGCCGCCATGAGCACGCAGATGACCGAACGGTTCTCCGCGCCCGGGGCCACGCTGGTCAAGCTGTTCGGCCGGCCCGCCGACGAGTCCCGCGAGTTCAAGCTCCGGGCCCAGCGCGTGCGCGACATCGGCATCAAGACGGCGGTGATGCAGTGGGTGTTCGTCACGGCGCTCACCCTGGTGTCCGCGCTGGCCCTGGCCCTGGTCTACGGGCTCGGCGGTTTCTACGCCATCATCGGCCAGCTGGATCCGGGCGAGGTGGTGACGCTGGCTCTCCTGCTCACCCGCCTGTACGCGCCGCTGACGGCCCTGGCCAACGCCCGGGTGGAGATCTCCAGTGCGCTGGTCAGCTTCGAGCGCGTCTTCGAGGTGCTGGACCTGAAGCCCCTGATCACCGAAAAGGACGACGCCGCTGCCGTGCCGCCGGGCCCGGTGTCTGTGGAGTTCAAGGACGTGCGGTTCGCCTACCCGTCCGCGGACAAGGTGTCGCTGGCCTCGCTGGAGGAGGTGGCGACCCTCGACGCCCGCGGCGGCGAGGAGGTGCTGCACGGGATCAGCTTCCGGGTGGAGCCGGGCCAGACGGTGGCGCTGGTGGGCTCCTCGGGGGCCGGAAAGTCCACAATGGCCCAGCTGTTGGCCCGCCTGTACGACGTGGACTCCGGTTCCGTCGAGCTTTCGGGCACCGATGTCCGTGACCTGAGCTTCGAGGCGCTGCGCGGAACCATCGGCATGGTGACGCAGGACGGGCACCTGTTCCACGAGACCATCCGCTCCAACCTGCTGCTGGCCCGGCCGGAGGCCAGCGACGACGAGATCTGGGACGTGCTGCGCCGCGCCCGGCTGCAGGACCTGATCCGCTCCCTGCCGGACGGCCTGGACACCATGGTGGGGGAGCGCGGCTACCGGCTCTCCGGCGGCGAACGGCAGCGGATGACCATCGCCCGCCTGCTGCTGGGCCATCCCCGGGTTGTGATCCTGGACGAGGCGACGGCGGCCTTGGACTCCACCAACGAAGCCGCCGTGCAGGCGGCGCTCAGCGAGGCACTCGAGGGGCGCACCGCCGTCGTCATTGCCCACCGGCTGTCCACCGTGCGCTCCGCCGACCGTATCCTGGTCATTGAGGGCGGCCGGATTGCGGAGCAGGGCACGCACGCCGAGCTGCTGGCTTTGGAGGGCCGCTACGCCGAGCTGTACCGGACCCAGTTCCTCAGCGACACCCGGGTGGCCGGTTTGGCCTGAGGGCGGCGGTCCGGGCCGCGCCGGGAGGGTGGCCGCGTGGCGGGTGTGGTCCGCCCGCTCAATGACTAGAGTTGCTCTGGGTCCCACACGTCGAATGAGTGGAAAGCGGGTGCGATGCAGCGCGGAACCAACTTGGGCCGCCTGGGCGGCTACAACCAGGCCGTGATCCTTAACGCCATTCGGCGTGCCCGCGGGGGAATCGCCCGGGTGGAACTGGTGGAGAGCACCGGGCTGTCCCCGCAGACCATCTCCAACGTGGTGCGCCGGCTGGTGGATGAAGGCCTGGTGCGAGAGGACCGCAAGATGGTCAGCGGTCCCGGCAAGCCGCGCACCGTTCTGCAGCTGGAACTTTCCAGCCGGCTGGCCATCGGCATCCACCTCGACCCCGTGGTCATGACCCTGGTGATGCTAAACCTCGACGGCGAGGTGGTGGCGCGCGCCCGGCATGATGTCCCCGCCGCCGGCCAGCCGGACGGGATGGCCGCCGTCATGGCCGCGGCCACGGAGGCGCTCATCGCCGCTTCCGGGATCGAACGCCACCGCATCCTGGGCATCGGACTGGCCGCGCCCGGGCCGATCGACGCCGCCGAAGGGATGGTGGTGGATCCGCCGATGATGCGCGAGTGGACGTCGGTGCCGCTGCGCGAACCCCTGCACGACCTGACCGGCCTGCCGGTGCTGATGGACAAGGACACGACGGCCGCGGCGGTGGCGGAACTGTGGGCCAGCGAACGGCGGGAGCCGGAGAACTTCGTGTTCGTTTACCTGGGCACGGGCCTGGGCGCCGGCATCGTGCTCGACGGACAGGTGCTGCGCGGTGCCTCCAGCAACATCGGCGAGATCGGTCATTTTCCGGTGGAGGCGGAGGTCCCGCTGTGTGACTGCGGAAAACGCACCTGCGTGGGCATGGCGCTGAACTTCGGCACGCTGTTCCGGCAGGCCGTGGAGGCCGGCGTCTTCCCGGCCGACGCCGAGCTGGGGGACCGGCACCAGGCCACGGAAAGGATCGTCACGCTCTGCCGCCTGGCCAGCGAGGGTGAGCCGGCGGCCGCGGCGATCATCGGCCGGGCCGCCCGGTTGCTGGGCGGGACCGTGGGGCAGGTGGCCAATATCCTGGACGTGGACCGGGTCATCTTTGGCGGCCCGCTGTGGGATGGCCTCGACGAGCTCGCGCTGCCCATCCTGCGGGAGGAGATCAACAAGCGGTTCGTCTCGCGGGCGATCCACGAGGTTGACGTGGTTTCGTCCCCGCTGGGCTTCGAGGTGGGGGCCATCGGCGGCGCCTGCTTGGTGTTGGATGACGCTCTCTCGCCCAAGGCCAGCGGGCTGATCCTGGGCGGCTAGCCGGGACGCGGGCAGGGGCCGCTTCGCACAATGACGCCGGCGATCTACTCGCGCCCGCCGCCACAAGGGCTCACGAGTTGCTTTATTAAATCCAATCGATTTAGATATAGGGTGACGGCAGTGCCTGAAGTACTCACGCTTTGGGAAATGAACGGTCCCTTCAGCGGCTTACGTGCTTCAGGGGAACGGCTCGGCCGTCGGCCAACAGGTGGCGGGAAGACGCTGCTGGCTCCGGCGAACGGGAAGACCCGGAACCAGCGGTCCCAGCTGACAGGAATTCCTGGCCGCTTTGGTGGAAGGCACTACAGCCGGCTACCGTCTGTGCTTCCGTGGGGGGTTGCACAGGCGGCGGTCGGCTGCCCCAGTTAACGGGCGCCTGCACGTGTCCGGGCACGCCGCCCGCACGTTTGCCTGGCATTTCGCCGGCAGGGCCGGCAGTGAAGTGCCCCCGGGCAGATTCGAACTGCCGACACCCGCTTTAGGAGAGCGGTGCTCTATCCCCTGAGCTACGGGGGCAACGCCAAAAGCTTAGCTTAAACGGCGCCGCCCGCCGGTGCGGCGGCCGAGCCTTCTGCCGGCCGGGGTTTACGTGTGAAGACCGCGACGACGGCGGCGACCAGGCTCAGCCCGAACAGGACGGACTTGGCGACAGTGAGGAAGCTCGCCAGTGACGCCTCGCCGACCGGGTCCGTGGCCAGCACGGCGTCGACGGCGAGGTTTTCCCCCAGATCCGCTGCCACGTAAAGCACGACGACGGCCCAGGCGAGCCAGCGCCAGCCGAGGCGGCGGATTTGCTGCCCCAGCAGGATCAGCCAGGTGAAGCCGAACAGCAGCGGGAAGATGGTGTCGGCGGTTTTGTGCCAGTAGTTGTATTGCCCGGCACCGTCTTCGCCGAACGCGGTGCGCACCTGCTGGACGTACTCGGTGGAGTATCCGCCGATGAGCGTGTCCGGCATGGCCAGCCCCCCGGTCAGCTGGGAGAACTGCGGCATCACCAGCAGGAACGAGTAGCCGAACAGAAAGGCCGAGGCAGCGGCCCCGGCGATGATGATCAGGTTCGCGTTGCCGGCAGCGCGCTGGGGAGACCGGGTGCCGCCGGGAACGGCAGGCCTCGCGACGGCACTGCTGCCGGGGGCTGGGGCCGCCGCCGCACCGTGTTTCTTCGCGCGCTGTGCTGGGGTTTTGGACATACAACTATTATGCCGGGGCACTCCTGCGTCGGCCGTTGGCGGAAGTCGCCGCCGGCGTCCCGCAGTGTCGGTGGTGGCTAATAGACTTAGGGCACCATGGATTTCCTCACCGACCCGGCGTTCGACCCGCATGTTGCCTCTCCGCCCGCTCCGCATGTGCCCGGAGCCGAAGAGCTGCTCTCGGGGCTGAACCCGCAGCAGGAAGAGGCGGTCAAGCATGCCGGCTCCCCGCTGCTGATCGTCGCCGGTGCCGGATCCGGCAAGACACGGGTGCTCAGCCACCGCATCGCGTACCTGCTGGCGACACGCCGCGCACGGCCGGGAGAGATCCTCGCCATCACCTTCACGAACAAGGCCGCCGCGGAGATGCGGGAGCGGATCGAGTCGCTGGTGGGGGACCCGGCCAAGCGGATGTGGATTTCCACGTTCCACTCATCCTGCGTGAAGATCCTGCGCCGCGAGGCCAAGCACGTGGGACTGAACTCGAACTTCTCCATTTACGATTCCGCCGACACGCTGCGGATGGTCAGCCAGGTGGCCAAGGGGCTGGACCTGGACCCGAAGCGCTTCCCGCCCAAGTCCATCCAGCACAAGATCTCGGCGCTGAAGAATGAACTGATCGACGACGAGTCCTTCGCCTCCAGCGCCAACTATTCGGATCCGTTCGAGCAGGCGGTGGCCTCGGTCTACACCGGGTACACCCAGCGGATGCGCCAGGCCAACGCCATGGACTTCGACGACCTGATCGCGCAGGTTGTATTCATTTTCCAGGCGTTCCCGGCTATTGCCGACTCTTACCGCCGGCGGTTCCGCCACGTGCTGGTGGACGAATACCAGGACACCAACCATGCCCAGTACCGGCTGGTGCGCGAGCTGACCCGGGAGTCCGAGGACGGGTCGGTGCCGGCCGGCGAGCTGACGGTGGTGGGCGACTCCGACCAGTCCATCTACGCCTTCCGCGGGGCCGACGTGCGCAACATCGTCGATTTCGAGAAGGACTACGCCAGCGCGCGCACCATCCTGCTGGAACAGAACTACCGGTCGACCCAGACGATCCTCACCGCGGCCAACTCGGTAATCTCGCGAAACCCGGACCGCCCGGCCAAGCGGCTCTGGACCGCCGAGGGCGACGGCGAAAAGATCATCGGCTACGTGGGCGAGAACGAGCACGACGAGGCCCGCTTCATCACCGGCGAGATCGACCGGCTGCAGGACTCCGAGGGGATCCGCCCCGGCGACATCGCCATCTTCTACCGGACCAACGCCCAGTCCCGTTCCATCGAGGACCTGCTGGTCCGGGTGGGGCTGCCCTACAAGGTAGTCGGCGGCACCCGCTTCTACGAACGCAAGGAAATCAAGGACGCGCTGGCCTACCTGCGGGTCCTGGCCAACCCGGACGACGTCGTGAACCTGCGCCGCATCCTCAACGAACCGAAGCGCGGGATCGGCGACCGTGCCGAATACGCCGTCGCGGCGCTGGCGGAACGGGACCGGATCTCGTTCATGGACGCGCTGCGCCGCGCCGAGGAGGCACCCGGCATGGCCACCCGGTCGGTGAACGCGGTCGCCGGCTTCGTGAAGCTCATCGACGACCTGGCCGAGGTGGCCGCCGGATCCGGCGCGGCAGCAGCGCTGGAGGCCGTGCTGGAGCAGACCGGCTATCTGGCGATGCTGCGCCAGAGCAGCGACCCGCAGGATGAATCCCGCGTGGAAAACCTGGCCGAACTCGTGGCCGTGGTGCGCGAATACGAACGGGACAACCCGGAAGGGTCGCTGTCCGAATTCCTGGAACAGGTGGCGCTGGTGGCCGACGCGGACCAGGTGCCCGACGCCCCGGACAGCGAGGCGGCGCGGCTGGCCCAGGACCAGGGCGTGGTGACGCTGATGACGCTGCACACCGCCAAGGGCCTGGAGTTTCCGGTGGTCTTCCTCACCGGCATGGAACACGGAATCTTCCCGCACCAGCGCTCCATGACCGACCCGACGGAGCTGGCCGAAGAGCGCCGGTTGGCCTACGTGGGCCTGACCCGCGCCCGCCAGCGGCTGTACCTGACCCGGTCCGAGTCGCGCAGCATGTGGGGCCAGAGCCAGTTTAATCCGGCCAGCCAGTTCATCGAAGAGGTGCCGGCCGAACTCATCGACTGGAAACGCGAAGGCACGGCCCGCCCGACCTTTGCCTCCGCGGGCAGCTTCGGCTCCAGCCGCTACTCGGGATCGCACTGGGGCGCCGGGACGTCGGGCAGCCAGGACATCAGCAACATGCGGGGATCGGCGCCGTCGATCACCAGCGCCAAGACCCGGGCCGGACGGGTGCAGCCGCAGAAGGAAGTCATCGCGCTGTCCATCGGCGACAAGGTCAACCACGCGAGCTTCGGCAACGGGACGGTCCTGGGCCTCGAAGGAGCCGGCGACAAGACGGTGGCCAAGGTGAAATTCGATGCCGGCGAGAAGCGGCTGCTGCTGCGCTATGCGCCGCTGACCAAGATGGGCTGACCCCCGCTGGGAGATGCGCCACGTTTGCGACGGCGCATTTGGCAGCGGCATGACGGGGCGCTTACCGTTCTTATCCATGGACCACGTGGACATTAGGACTTTGGAACGGCTGGCTACCCCCGATTTTTGGCTTGACAAGCCGCTGCGCGTTTCGCTGATCCTGCTGGGTGGATTCCTGCTGAACATTGTGCTGCGGATGGTGATCAAACGCGTCACCGGAAAGATCGCCGACGGCGAGACCGCCAAGCTGGACAAATTCGACCCTGCGGCGCCCAAGAACACGAAAGACCCGCGCTACTGGCTGATTCAGGACTCGCCGATCGCTGCGGTTCGCCGGGCCCAGCGCTCGAAGACGATCGGATCGGTGCTGCGTTCGATCACCACCATCGTGCTGGCCACCCTCACCGTCCTGATGGTGCTCACGGAGCTGGAATTCAACCTTGGCCCGGTACTGGCCAGTGCCGGTATTGCCGGCGTCGCCATCGGCTTCGGCGCACAGACCCTGGTCAAGGACTACCTGTCCGGGCTGTTCATGGTGGCCGAAGACCAGTACGGCATCGGCGACGTGGTCGACTTGGGCGAGGCCTCCGGCACCGTGGAGTCGGTCGGTCTGCGGGTCACCCAGGTGCGCGCCGTGGACGGCACGCTGTGGCACGTTCGCAACGGGGAGATCCTGCGGGTGGGTAACTCCTCGCAGGGCTGGGCGCGGGCCGTGCTGGACATCCCGGTGCCGTACGACTCCGATGTGGAGAAGGTCTCCGAGTTGATCCTCAAGACCGCCATGGAACTGCGCAGGGACGAGGACAACCGCAGGCTGATTTTGGACGATCCGGAGGTCTGGGGTGTGGAAGCACTGACCGGCGAATCCGTGGTGATCCGGCTGGCCATCCGCACGAAGCCGTTGGAACAGTGGGCAATCGCGCGCAAGATGCGGGCCCGCCTGAAGGAAGCGTTGGCCGAGGAAGGCCTGCGCATTCCGTTGCTGAACCAGACCGTGATCAGGGGCAGCGCACCGGCAGCAGCCGCAGCGCAGGGCGGGGGAACCACCGCCCAGGACGGGGACACCGCCGCCCAGGGCGGGGAGGCCGCCGTCGTTCCTCGCGAAGGCAGCGGCAAGCGGTGACCGCGCCGATACCTCAAACCCGCACAGTTCTACAAGTCGTAGAAGTGTGCCCTTGGCCACTAAAGCGGTACTCTGGGACCGGCGCCCGAGGCCAAAGGGGCTAGAGTTCCCCATGGAGCACTGCAGGCATCCGCTCACCGTCCGTGGTCACCGCCACGGCCAACCGCGGACGCCGCTCCGAGTCAGAAACGACTTCGACGTAGAAGGACACAACCCGTGGACCTGTATGAATACCAGGCGCGCGATCTCTTCGAGGCACACGGAGTACCCGTGCTGGCTGGAATCGTTGCGTACACCCCAGAAGAAGCCAAGGCAGCTGCTGAGAAAATTGGCGGCGTAGTTGTCGTCAAGGCTCAGGTGAAGGTCGGAGGCCGCGGCAAGGCCGGTGGCGTCAAGGTCGCCAAGACCCCCGACGAGGCATACGAATACGCCTCCAACATCCTCGGCATGGACATCAAGGGCCACACGGTCAAGAAGGTCATGATCGCGCAGGGCGCCGACATCGCCGAGGAGTACTACTTCTCCGTGCTGCTGGACCGCGCCAACCGCAACTACCTGGCCATGTGCTCGGTGGAGGGCGGCATGGAGATCGAGCAGCTGGCCGTGGAGCGCCCGGACGCCCTGGCCAAGGTTGCCATCGACCCGGCCGTGGGCATCGACCAGGCCAAGGCCGACGAGATCGTCGCCGAGGCTGGCTTCGCCGAAGACCTTCGCCCGAAGGTCGCCGAGGTCATCGTCAAGCTCTGGGACGTGTTCATCAAGGAAGACGCCACCCTGGTGGAGGTCAACCCGCTGGTCAAGACCGGCGCCGGCGACATCGTCGCCCTGGACGGCAAGGTCTCGCTGGACGAGAACGCCTCCTTCCGCCAGCCCGGCCACGAGGAGCTCGAGGACAAGGACGCCGCGGATCCGCTCGAGGCCAAGGCCAAGGAACTGGACCTGAACTACGTCAAGCTCGACGGACAGGTCGGCATCATCGGCAACGGCGCAGGCCTGGTCATGTCCACCCTGGACGTCGTCGCCTACGCCGGCGAGAAGCACGGCAACGTCAAGCCCGCCAACTTCCTGGACATCGGCGGCGGCGCCTCGGCCGAGGTCATGGCCGCCGGCCTGGACGTCATCCTCAACGACGAGCAGGTCAAGAGCGTGTTCGTGAACGTCTTCGGTGGCATCACCGCCTGCGACGCCGTGGCAAACGGCATCGTCAAGGCCCTGGAAATCCTGGGCGAGAAGGCCAGCAAGCCGCTGGTTGTACGCCTCGACGGCAACAATGTCGACGAAGGCCGGCAGATCCTGCTCAACGCCAACCACCCGCTGGTCACCCTGGCCCTGACCATGGACCAGGGCGCCGACAAGGCCGCCGAGCTGGCCAACGCCTAAGGACCGAGGAACTAAAACATGTCTATCTTCATCAACAAGGACTCGAAGGTCATCGTCCAGGGCATCACCGGTGGCGAAGGCTCCAAGCACACGGCACGCATGCTGCACGCCGGCACCAACATCGTGGGCGGTGTGAACGCGCGCAAGGCCGGCACCACCGTCACCCACGGCGAGAAGACCCTGCCGGTCTTCGGCACCGTCAAGGAAGCCGTCACCGAGACCGGCGCCGACGTCTCCATCGTCTTCGTCCCGCCGGCCTTCACCAAGGACGCCGTGGTCGAGGCCATCGAGGCCGAAATCGGCCTGGTCGTGGTCATCACCGAGGGCGTGCCGGTGCAGGACTCCGCCGAGTTCTGGGCGCTGGCACAGTCCAAGAAGGACTCCGACGGCAACCAGATCACCCGCATCATCGGCCCGAACTGCCCGGGCATCATCACGCCCGGCGAGTCGCTGGTGGGCATCACCCCGGCGAACATCACCGGCAAGGGCGGAGTGGGCCTGGTCTCCAAGTCCGGCACGCTGACCTACCAGATGATGTACGAGCTGCGCGACCTCGGCTTCTCCACCGCCATCGGCATCGGCGGCGACCCGGTCATCGGCACCACCCACATCGACGCCCTGGCCGCGTTCGAGGCCGATCCGGAAACCAAGGCGATCGTGATGATCGGCGAAATCGGCGGCGACGCCGAGGAGCGTGCCGCCGAGTACATCAAGGCCAACGTCACCAAGCCGGTCGTCGGCTACGTGGCCGGCTTCACCGCGCCCGAGGGCAAGACCATGGGCCACGCCGGCGCCATCGTCTCCGGCTCCTCCGGCACGGCCCAGGCCAAGAAGGAGGCCCTCGAGGCCGCGGGCGTGAAGGTCGGCAAGACCCCGTCCGAGACCGCGCACCTGCTGCGCGAGGTCTACCCGGACCACGAGGAACCGTCCAACCTCTAGGCCCTTCGCCTACGGCACCGAAGCCCGCCACCTGCGCAAGGTGGCGGGCTTCGCCCGTTCCCGGCTGCCGCGGCGGCCCGGTTAGGCTGGAAAAGCACCACCACTGCACAGGAGGTTTTATGCGCGCTGCCATCATCCACGGACCGGGCGACATCCGGGTCGAGGAACGCCCCGACCCGGAAATCCTTGCCCCCACCGACGCGATCGTGCGCGTGAGCGCCACCTGCGTCTGCGGCTCCGATCTGTGGCCCTACCGCGGCATCCGCGAGCCCGGCAGGCCGCATCCCATCGGCCACGAACTCATCGGCGTGGTCGAGGCCACCGGCGACGCGGTGCGGACGCTGTCCGCCGGCGACTTCGTCATCGCCCCGTGGGCCATCAGCTGCGGCGAGTGCCCGCCCTGCCGCAACGGCGTGCAAACCTCCTGCGAACGCCGGGCCAGCTGGGGAGGCCGGGACGAGCACGGCCTGCCGGTGGACGGCGGGCAGGGCGAAGCCGTGCGGGTGCCCCACGCGGACGCCACGTTGGTTGCGGTGCCCGGCGTGACCGAACCGGCAGAGGAACTGGCGAAGAGCCTGCTCACGCTCTCCGACGTGATGGGGACGGGACACCACGCTGCCATCAGCGCCAAGGTCGGCCCGGGACGCACCGTCGTCGTCGTGGGCGACGGCGCCGTCGGGCTGTGCGGAGTGCTGGCAGCCCGGCGGCTGGGCGCCGAGCGGATCATCGCGATGTCCCGCTACGACGACCGGGCGGCACTGGCCCGCGAATTCGGGGCGACCGACGTGGTGGCGGAACGCGGGAAGGCCGCCGCCGAGAAGGTCAAGGGGCTGCTCGGCGGCGTGCTGGCCGACTCCGTGCTCGAATGCGTGGGCACGGCGGAGTCGATGGACCAGGCGTTGCGCTGCACCAGGCCCGGCGGTTCCGTCGGGTTCGTAGGTGTCCCCGCCGGCGGCGCCGAACTGCCCATCGGCGTGCTGTTCTCGAAGAACATTTCCGTCGCCGGCGGCGCCGCGCCCACCCGCGAATACCTTCCGGAACTCCTCGAGGACGTCTTGTCCGGGAAGATCAACCCCGGCAAGGTCTTCGACGCGGTCATGCCCCTCGCCGACGCCGCGGAAGCCTACCGGGCCATGGACGAACGCCGCGCCATCAAGGTGCTGCTGCGGCCCTAGCCGCGGCGGTCTTCCCGTCGGTGCGGACGGGCGGCCGCGCAGGCGCCCCGTCGGCGCCGACGGTCAGCCGCGCAGGCGTTCCATGCCGGGGTCGACCAGCGGCTCGGCGGCGACGGTGGCCGGGATGCGGCGGCCGAAGTATTCGATCTCGACGCCGTCTCCCTCCGCGATGTCCGCAGGGAGCCACGCGTACGCCACCGGCCGGCCCACCGTGTAGCCGAAGGCCGCGCTGGTGACGTAGCCGGACGGGACGTCGTCCACGTACACCGGCTCCTTGCCCAGCACCAGCGACCGGCCGTCGTCGATGGTCAGGCAGCGCAGCCGGCGGGCCGGAGCGCCCGCGGCGGCCAGCGCGGCGGCGCCGACAAACCCGCCCTTGTCGGCCTTGACCGCGAACCCGAGGCCCGCCTCCTCCGGCGTGTGCTCGGTGGTCATGTCGGTGCCCCAGAGCCGGTAGCCCTTTTCCAGCCGCAGGCTGTTGAACGCGGCCCGGCCGGCGGCGATGATCCCGTGCTCCTGCCCGGCGTCGAACAGCGCGTCCCAGAGCCTGAGCCCCTGATCGGCTGTGGTGTACAGTTCCCAGCCCAGCTCGCCCACGTAGGAGAGCCGCATCGCGGTGACGGAGAGGCCGGCAATGCGGACCTGGGCCGTGCGGAAGTACTTGAGCGAGTCGTTGCTGAAGTCGTCGCTGCTGACCTTGGCCATCACGCCGCGTGCCAGGGGGCCCCAGAGCCCGATGCAGCAGGTGCCGGCGGTGAGGTCCCCGACCCGGACCCACTGGGCCGGGTCGGCCTGCGATTGCGCGGCCGCCTCGCCGCGCAGGTACTCGTAGTCGGCGTTGTTGTTGATACCGGCCTGGAACTGCTCCGGCCCCAGCCGCGCCACCGTGATGTCGCTGCGGATGCCGCCGCCGGAATCCAGCAACAGGCAGTAAGTCACCGCCCCGGGTTTCTTGTTCAGCTGCCCGGTGCCCAGCCGCTGCAGCAGGGCCAGGGCTCCCGGGCCGGACACCTCCACCCGCTTCAGCGGCGTCATGTCGTACATGGCGACGGCGGTGCGCGTCTTCCACGCTTCAGCGGCGGCGATGGGGGAGTGGTAGCGGGCGGCCCAGGCGTCCCGCTCCGGTTCCCGCCAGTCCTGCGGCAGCGCCGCCAGCAGCGCCGCGTTGGCCTCGTACCAGTGCGGGCGCTCCCAGCCGCCGGATTCCAGGAAGACCGCGCCGAGCTCTTGCTGGCGGCCGAAGAAGGGGCTGGTGCGCAGGTTCCGCGGGGATTCGCGCGGTTGCAGCGGGTGCAGCACGTCGTAGATCTCCACGAAGTTCTGCTGCGACGTCTCGCTGATGTATTCCGGGGCCAGCTGGACGTCTTCGAACCGGCGCACATCGCATTCGTGCAGGTCCGTCTGCGACCGCCCGTCCACCAGCAGCTCTGCCACTGCCTTGGCCACACCCGCCGAATGGGTGACCCAGACGGCTTCGGCCAGGTAGAAGCCGGCGACGTCCGGGGACTCCCCGATCACCGGGCCGCCGTCGGGGGTGAAGGAAAAGACGCCGTTGAAGCCGTCGGTGATGCCCGCGCCTCGGAGTGCCGGCAGCAGCCGCTGGCTTTCCCGCCAGGACGGTTCGAAGTCCGCCGGTGTGAAGTCCAGCCGTGACGGCATGCGGTCGTCGGAGACGTCCGCCGGCGCGACAGCCGGCAGCCCGTCCAGGTCCACCGGCATGGGCCGGTGCGCGTAGGAACCGATGCCCAGCCGGTCGCCGTGCTCGCGGAAGTACAGATCCTCGTCCTGGTGGCGCAGGATCGGCAGCCGCGCGCCGTTGGGCAGTTCGTTTCGGCCGGCCAGCGCCGGCAGAGCCGAGGTCTTGACGTACTGGTGCGCCAGCGGAAGCAGCGGCACCGTCATGCCGACCATGGCGCCGATCTTTGGCCCCCAGAACCCGGCACAGCAGACCACGACGTCGGCGGGCACCCTCCCGGTGTCGGTCTCCACCGCGGTGACCCGTCCGCCGTCGTGCTCAATGCCCGTCACGGTGGTGGAACCGCGGAACTCGACGCCGGCGGCGGAGGCGCGGGCGATCAGCAGCCGGACGGCGCGGGCCGCGAGGGCCAGCCCGTCGGAGGGAATGTGCAGGCCGCCGAGCACGTTGCCGGCCGGCAGCAGCGGATGGTGCTTTTCGCATTCGTCCGGATCGATCAGCCGGGCCTCCACGCCCCAGGAGGCGGCGAAGCCGGCCCTGCGCTTGAGCTCTTCGAACCGGGCGGGCGTGGTGGCCACCTCCAGCCCGCCCACCTGGTTAAAGCAGGAGGTGCCGTCGGCCGTGAGCGAGCGCATTTTGCCCACGGTGTAGCGGGCGAATTCGGTCATGGTCTTGGACGGATTGGTTTGGAATACCAGCCCGGGTGCGTGCGAACTCGACCCGCCGGCCAGATGCAGCGGGCCCTGCTCCAGGACGGTGACGTTCGTCCGGCCGCGGGCGGCCAGTTCGTCCGCCAGATTGGCGCCGACGATCCCTGCTCCTATGATGACGATGCGCGGGGAAGTGCTCATGCGGTAATGCTCCTTCAGGTAGCAGGGCGGGGCAAGAGATGCGGGGCCATGCGTTGTAAATGTGGGCCATGCGTTGTGGGTGCGGCGGGTGGCCCGGTTGCCCGGGCCACCCGCCGGGCGGCCTAGGCGGGCGGTGGAGCAGCTGCCGGGCACTTCCCTTCGGGACAGGTGTCGTCGCATTCGTGTTTGGTGACCAGGTCGAACCTGCTGCCGCCGTGCTGGCCCACCCCGGATCGGATGGCGCGTTCCACCACGGAGTCGGCCAGCCGGCGGCGCAGAGCCAGCGGATCACGGCGCAGGTCCTTGGCCAGCGCAATGCACATCAGCAGCATCACAAGGACGAACGGCAACGCGACCACGATGGTGATGTTCTTGAGTCCGTTCAGGGCTTCGGCCGGCTGGTCTCCGCCGGCGAGCAACATCACCGCGGCGACTCCGCCGGTCAGCGCACCCCAGAAGATCACGACGCCGCGGGAGGGCTCTTCGGCCCCGTTGGAACTGAGGGAAGCCATCACCAGCGAGGCCGAATCGGCGCCCGTGACGAAGAAGATCCCCACCAGCACCATCGCCAGGATCGCCACCGCGCCGGCCAAGATGTTCGGCAACGGCAGGTTTTGCAGCAGATCGAAGAGGGCGCCGTCGAAGGAGATGGTCGGTTCGCCGTCGACCATGTCCACCAGCCCGTCGCCGGTATCCGGTGTGGCGTCTGCCGCGGCCTGCACGCCGAAGCTGGCGCCGCCGAAGATCGCGAACCAGGCGACGCTCACAATGCTTGGCACCAGCAGCACGCCGGTGACGAACTGGCGAATGGTGCGGCCGCGGCTGATCCGGGCAATGAACATGCCGACGAACGGTGTCCAGGACACCCACCAGGCCCAGTAGAATACCGTCCAGCCGGACATCCAGTTGCGCAGCGCCTCGTCGCCCACCGCTTCGGTGCGGGAGGCCATCTCGGCCAGGTCGCGGGCATAATCCCCGACGGCGGCCGGCACCAGGTTCAGGATGAACAGCGTGGGCCCGGCAAGGAACACGATCAGCGCCAGAAGAACGGCCAGCACCATGTTGATGTTGGCCAGCCACTGAATGCCGCGGCGGATTCCGGAGACGGCCGAGGCGATGAAGCAGGCCGTGAGCACGGCGATGATGACCACGAGCACGCCGGTGGCCAGCTCGCCCACCCACCCGTTGAACGCCAGGCCGCTGCCGATTTGCAGGGCGCCAAGGCCGAGCGACGCGGCCGTGCCGAAGAGGGTGGCGAAGATGGCCAGGATGTTGATGAACTTCCCGGCCGGTCCCTCCACCGTCTTGCTGCCGAACAGGGAGGTGAAGATTGCCGAGATCAACTGCTTGCGGCCCAGCCGGTAGGTGCCGTAGGCCATGGCGATGCCGACGACGGCGTACATCGCCCACGGATGCAGCGTCCAGTGGAACAGCGAGGTGGCCATCGCCGTCTGGATTGCCTCCGGCGTCTGCCCGTCGACGGTTCCGGGCGGCGGGGCGATGTAGTGGTACATCGGCTCTGCCACGCCGTAGAACATCAGGCCAATTCCCATGCCGGCGGCGAACATCATGGAGATCCAGGAGATGGTGCGGAACTCCGGCTTTTCGCCGTCCTTGGACAGTGGGATGTTGCCGAACCGGCCGATCGCCAGCCACAGCACGAAAACCACGAAGAGCGAGGCCAGCAGAATAAAGAGCCAACCGGTATTCTCCATCACCCAGTTCAGTACGGTGACCGAGGTGGTGCCGAGATGCT
This sequence comes from Arthrobacter sp. Cza30, assembly GCF_059090765.1. Taxonomy (NCBI): domain Bacteria; kingdom Bacillati; phylum Actinomycetota; class Actinomycetes; order Micrococcales; family Micrococcaceae; genus Arthrobacter; species Arthrobacter sp. Cza30. The sequence goes on from NZ_JBNHGA010000013.1 coordinate 83,501, forward strand.
CGGTGGCCAGGAAACCCCAGGCTACGAAAGCGACGGCGAGGGCGCCGGCCACGGCGAAGACTGTCTTGTCCAAGCCTCCGCTCGTCTGCTGCCGGCCCGCCAGCGCCTGCTCGTTCTCGCTCTCACGAAGCTCGGCCAGGATCCGGGCGTCCTCCTCGGTGTCCGCTCGACCCGGCGGCGCATTGACCGGTTCGTCGGAGGGCTCCCGGGTCAGCACCTGCTGCACCTCGTGGTCGGGTGGGCCATCATCAACTGCAAGATCGTTGTTCACTGACATCTGGTTCCTTTGTTGGATGACGAAGGCCCGGCTACACGAACCCGTCGACCTGCAGGCCGGGCGGGAGATTCGGGGCCTCTTCTGATTCCTGGACCATGATGATGCCGTCCACGACGGAGACACCGTGGACGCGGACCGGGAGTTTTGCCGGCGGCGCGTCAACGACGCCGGTGCGCAGATTGAACTTCGACGCGTGCAGCGGGCACTCGACTTCGCAGCCTTCGACCCAGCCGTCCGCAAGGGAGGCGTCTTGGTGGGTGCAGGTGTCGTCAATGGCAAAGAGCTCGCCCTCTTCCGTGTGGAAGACCGCGATGGGAGGCGAGGTGTCCAGCCGGATGGCGTCGCCGGGGGTTAGCTGGCTTAAGGGGCAGGCCTGATGCATGGGGTGCCTTCTTTCGCAACGACACAGCGTGCCAAGTTCCGTCATGAACAACGATGTTCACGATAGGCAACAGTGTGCCCGGTCACATTTCATTGTCAAGGGTTTGGGAAGAATTCTTTTTTGCGGGTCCTACCCCTTGACACACGCGGAATTCGTCTTCACGCTGTTTCACATAGCGCATCGAGTTGCGTCACGCGCTGCTTGTTCGGAAAACGTGGACCCTCCTGCTGTGAAAGGCCCTATCCATGCAGACCCTTGTTGTCATCGGAGCTTCGCTGTCCGGGCTTTCTGCGGCCCGGGCGGCACGGAACCAAGGTTTTGCCGGCCGCCTGATCGTCGTTGGCGAGGAAGCGCATCCGCCCTACGACCGTCCGCCGCTGTCCAAGGACTTCCTGGCGGGCCGGATCTCGGAAGCGGACCTGGCACTGGTCGCCGGGGACGACGAGTTGGCCGCGGAATGGATTTTGGGTGTGAAGGCCGTAGGCCTCGACCCGGAGTCGATGACCGTATCGCTGAGCGACGGACGGAGCCTCGCCGCGGACGGAGTGGTCGTGGCCACCGGGTCCTCCGCCCGGGTGCTGCCCGAAGTCCATGGCTGCGCGAACGTTTTCACCCTCCGCACGTTGGACGATGCCCGTGCGCTGCGCGGCCAACTGCTTCCCGGCCGGAAGATGGTGGTGATCGGGGCAGGCTTCATCGGCGCCGAGACCGCTTCCACCGCGCGCGACGCGGGCCTGGACGTCACCGTGGTGGAGCGGTCGGCTGCCCCTCTGTCCGGTGCCCTGGGCGCCGAGATGGGTGCGGCCGTCGCCGGGCTGCACTCGGCCGGCGGGGTGGAGATGCTGTGCGGCACGGCTGTCCGGTCCTTCCAGACCAGCGGCGAAAACGTCAGCCACGTGGTGCTCGACGACGGGCGGGAACTCCCCGCCGACATCGTCTTGGTGGGCATCGGCGGGCAGCCGAACACCGACTGGCTGCTCGGCTCCGGCATCGAGCTGGGCAACGGCGTGCTCTGCGACTCGGTCGGCCGCACCAGTCTCTCCTCCGTGGTGGCCGTGGGCGACTGCGCGGCCTGGTGGAATCCGCGCGCCGGGGCGCACCAGCGGGTTGAGCACTGGACCGGGGCCTTGGAGCAACCAGCCGTCGCAGTGGCAGCGCTGTTGCAGGACACCGCGGCCCTGCCGCCGGTCAACCCGCCCTATTTCTGGTCCGACCAATACGGCGCGCGCATTCAGTTTGCCGGCCACGTGCACGGCCACGATCGGGTTGAGATAGAGCACGGCTGCCTCGAAGACAACAGCTTCCTCGCCGTCTACTACGCCGGGGCCGACCCCGTTGCCGTGCTGGGGGTCAACCAGGTCCGCCAGTTCACCAGGTGGCGCAAATTCCTCAACCGGGAAGCCGAACGGCACCTGGACGTCCCTTCGGGCGAATTCGCCACCGCATCCTGAGCAACGCCCCCATTCTCCCGCCGCGAGTTCTGTACACAAGGAGTACCCATGACCGCTGAGATCGTCTCGGATAGCCTGATCGCCACCCTGCCCGGCCATACCTATGTTGACGACGACGTCTTCCGGGCCGAGCAGGAACGCATTTTCGAGCAGATGTGGTTCTGTGCGGTCAGGTCCGCCGACTTGGACAAGGCCGGTGCCTACCGGACCGTGCAGGTCGGCCGCGAATCGGTCATCGTGACCCGCAACCGCAAGGGCACCGTCCGTGCGTACTACAACATCTGCCGGCACCGCGGCGTCAAACTCTGCATGGAAGAGAGCGGGGAAGCGGGACGCTCGTTCCAATGCCCCTACCACGCCTGGACGTACGACTTCGATGGCAAGCTCATCGCGGCGCCCAACCTCACCAAGATGCCGGACATCGACCGGCAAAAGTACGGGCTGGTGGACGTCCCGGTGCGCGAATACCTGGGCTACGTGTGGTTGTGCCTCGCGGAGGAACCGCCGTCGTTCGACGACGATGTGGTGGGGGCCATCGAGGAGCGACTGGGCGACGCCGGCGCGATCGACGGCTACGACATCGCCAACCTCAGCCTGGGCCGGCGGATCAGGTACGACGTGAAGGCCAACTGGAAGCTCATTATTGAGAACTTCATGGAGTGCTATCACTGCGCGACCATCCATCCGGAGCTGACGGAAGTGCTGCCGGAGTTCGCCGATGGACTGGCCGCCCAGTATTTTGTGGGCCACGGCGCCGAATTCGGCGAGGACGTCAAGGGCTTCACGGTGGACGGGTCGGAAGGCCTGGAACGGATTCCGGGCATCGCCGACGACCAGGACCGGCGCTATTACGCGGTCACGATTAAACCCACGGTCTTCGTGAACCTGGTGCCGGACCACGTGATCATCCACCGGATGTTTCCGCTGGCCGCGGACCGGACCGTGGTGGAGTGCGACTGGCTGTACATGCCCAGCGTGGTGGAAGCCGGAAAGGACCTCACGGCCTCCGTGGAGCTCTTTCACCGGGTGAACCAGCAGGACTTCGACGCGTGCGAACGCTGCCAGCCGGCGATGGGCTCCAAGATTTACGCCAACGGCGGCGTGCTGGTTCCCAGCGAACACCACATCAGCGCGTTCCACGAGTGGGTCACGGCCCGCCTGGCCGGAGAGCCAGCCGCCGCTGCCGCCGTCGGGTGAGAGCGGGCTGCGACGGCGGGTGCGTCAGATATCCCGGGAGTGGCCCATCCGAGCGCTGATGTCCTGCCCGGCCTGCTTGATGTCCTCGACCAGCCCGTCAATCTGCTCGGGCTTGAACCGGAAGGCCGGGCCGGAAATGCTGACGGACCCGATGACGGTTCCCAGGTGGTCCCATACCGGAACAGCAATGGAATTCAGGCCGATCTCGAATTCTTCCTCGACGACGGCGTAGCCCTGGGCGGAGACCTGGAGCAGCTCCTTTTCCAATTTCTGCCGGGAGGTGATGGTCTTCGCGGTCTGCGCCGGCAACCGGGTTTGCTTCACGATCTTGAGCCGGTCTTCGGATGTGAGCCCCGCCAGCAGGACCTTACCGCTGGACGTGGCGTGCAGGGGCGTCAGGCTGCCGATCCAGTCGGACGTCGCCAGAGTGGAGGTACCCCGGGCCTGGTCCACGTTGACGGCATAGTTGGAACGCAGGACCGCCAGGTTCACGGTTTCCTTGTACTGTTCCGCCAGTCGCTCCAGCACCGGGCGGGCCTCGCGCACCAGGCTCAGGTTCCCGGGGATCGAGTTCGCGAGCCGCAGGATGCTGAAGCCGAGCTGGTATTTGCCGCGCTCGCTGTTCTGCTGCACCATGCCGCGCTGGTCCAGGGATGCCAGCAGCCGCGAGGCGGTGGACTTGTGCACGCCCATTTCCTCGGCGATGTCGCTGACACCGGCGGCGCCACGGCGGGCCAGGATCTCGAGCACGGTGATGGCGCGGTCCACAGACTGCACACCGCGGTTCAGGTTCTCCGGCGACGCCTCGTCGTCGAGCTCTTCAAGATCGGCCATAGGACCATAATCTCATTGCCGGCCGGGACGTGGCGCCGCGGCCAGGGGGCAGGACGCGGAGCGCTGTCAGTCCGACGTGGCCCCGGGGGAGCGGGCGGCCCGGGCGGCACGATGTGAGCCGAAGGACGAGTAGTCGGCTGCGCCGGGTTCTCCCCAGACCACGAGCACGCGCAGCGGTCCGCTGCCGGTGTTTGCCAGATCGTGCTCGGAACCCACCGGGGCGAGCACGGCGTCACCGGCGTGGAGTTGGTGGACCCGGCCGTCCACGGTCATCCGGGCGGTTCCCTCCGTCACCACGTAGAGTTCTTCGACCGCGCGGCCGCCGGCGGGATGGGAGTGCATCCCTTCCGTTCCGCCCGGCGGCAACTCCCAGGTCTGCACGGCTACGGGCAGGCGTGACTGCTCGTGGAACAGCCACTGCATTTTCACCGGGGCGGTGCCTTCGTGGAGGTTGTAGTCAAAGGCGAAGTCGCCGCGTCGTTCCAGCATGCTGTCTCCCTTCAGCGACGGGACCTGCCGGGGCGTTTGAACAGACGCGAAGGGTCGGCGTGCAGACGCGCACGGTGGGCGTGTCTTATAGTGCCGGGACGGATTCGGGGCTGGTCGCGTTGACCTGCGGGGCGGTAGGGGGAAACTCGCGGGACAGGGCCGCAGCCATGCCTGCCGATGCCCGCTCGAGGAGGATTCTGCCCTTGGCAGCGGTCGCGTCGGCTGCGGAGGAAAGGCAGCCGGAGGCCGGTGTCAGGTCGGGGTTGACGGGCAGGACATCGTAGTTCGGCAGGACGGCCGGGGGAGCGTCTACGACCTTGTCCATGCGGACGCGCTCCGGGTAGAGGTGAAGCATGAGCGAGGTTTCCAGCACGCCGCCGTGCTCCAGGTCCCAGCCGGTGAAGCCGTCCGGGTACAGCTCGGTGATGGTGTTGTCATCCACAAAGTCCCAGTAGGAGAGCAGCACCACCTTGACGTCCTGGACGCCGCCTTGGCGCAGTTCGCGGAGCGCCAGGTCGACGCCTTCGTACAGGAACTGGTAGTTCTCGAAATGTCCATTAATGAAGGCAATGTTTCGCGCGCCGTGCCGGGCGAATTCCAAGGTCAGCGTCTTGGCGATGGAAATGACCGTCGCGGCGTCGAGGCTCGTGGTGCCGGGGAGGTGGTTGCCGCCCCCGGAGCGTTGCTGGGACTTGTAACCGTAGACGACGGGAGCGGCGACAACACCACCGATGGATGACGCCGTAGCACCGGCCAATGCCGTAGACAGGAGAACATCGACGTTGAGCGGCATATGCGGCCCGTGCTGCTCAATGGAGCCGACCGGGATCAGCACGACGGCGTTGTCTTCGGCGATGCGTTCCCGATAGGTAAAGGCGTCGAGTTCTTCCATGTACACGCTGGCAGGCATTCTTGCTCCAAATGATCGTTGTGCGGCTCATTCACGACGGGCTGAATGATGGATTGAAGGTGGTGCTGCCGTGGCGGGCCCGGAAGGCCCGCCACGGCAGCACGCTTGGGTCAGGCCTGGATGATGTTGTTCTCCGGGCCGAAACCGAACTTGGTGATGTTTTCGACGCTGTCTTCGCCGATGACGAGGATGTCGTGTTCGCGGTAGCCGCCGGCACCCGGTTCGCCGTCGGCGACGGTGATCATCGGCTCCATGGAAACGACCATGCCCGGTTCCAGGACGGTGTCGATGTCCTCGCGCAGTTCCAGGCCGGCCTCGCGTCCGTAGTAGTGCGAGAGGACGCCGAAGGAGTGGCCGTACCCAAAGGTGCGGTTCGCCAGCAGCCCGTGGCCGATGTAGATTTCGTTCAGCTCGGCGGCGATGTCCTTGCAGACTGCGCCGGGCTTGATCAGTTCCAGCCCGCGGCGGTGGACCTCCACGTTGATGTTCCACAGTTCGAGCGAGCGTTCGTCCGGCTCGCCCAGGAACAGGGTCCGTTCCAGTGCCGTGTAGTAGCCGGAGGTCATCGGGAAGCAGTTCAGGGACAAGATGTCTCCGCGCTGCAGCTTGCGCGTAGTGGCCCAGTTGTGTGCACCGTCGGTGTTGATGCCGGACTGGAACCAGACCCAGGTGTCGCGGACCTCCCGGTGGGGAAAGGTGCGGGCGATTTCGTGGACCATGGCCTCGGTGCCGATCAGCGCCACCTCGTACTCGCTGATGCCTTCCCTGATGGCGGCCTTGATGGCCTCGCCGCCGAGGTCTCCGATGCGGGCGCCGTGCTTGATGACCTCGATTTCCTCGGCCGACTTGATCATCCGCTGGCGCATCGCGTCTTGGGAGACGTCGAGCAGTTCGGCGCCGTCGAAGGCGGCCTGGATGCGCTGGCGGGTCATCAACGGCAGGGCATCGTCCTCGACACCGAGGCGACGTGCGCTGACGCCGCGCTGGCGCAGGGCTTCCTGCAGGCCGAAGTAGAAGTTGTCGCGCTTCCAATCCGTGTAGACGATGTTCTCGCCGTAGCTGGTGCGCCACGGCATGCCGGCGTCGATGTTGGCGGTGACCGTGACCGAGTCGTCTGCGGTGACTACCAGAGCGTAGTTGCGGCCAAACGTCGTGTACAGGAAGTCCGAGTAGTACTTGATGCCGTGGTAGCTGGTCAGGATGACCGCGTCGAGCTCCTTGGCGGCCATGATGGCGCGCAGGCCGGTCAGGCGGCGTTCGAACTCCGCATCGGAGAAGGTCAGTTGCTGCTTTTCTCCGTTGTGCAGGACCTTCAGGCGCTCGAGTTCGGCAACGCTGTTGGCGGAGGGGGAGGCGGGGGCGATGGTCATTGGTTCTCCTTCGTGGTGTTTCTGTGTGCGGGACAGGTGGCTTTGAGGTTGGTGAGGCTACGCATGTTGGTGCGTTCGTCCGCAGGCTAGGCGGTGGGTGCGGGGGTGCGGTTCTCCGGGGCACCAGGGGCCTCCGGGGCCAGCGGGGCGCCGGAGCCTGCGGAATTGTCGGCTTCGACTAACGCTGTTTCGCAGTTGCCGTGGTCCTTCAGGAATTCCTCGTCGGAGCTGTCCTGCTTCAGGCCGAGGGGAATGCCCGCGGCAATCCGCGAACGGAACCGGGAGTATCCGAGCAGGAAGTACACGGTGGCCGATGTGATGGTCCCGCCCAGCCACGAGAAGTCGATGCCTCCGACGGCGCTTGCGATGGGCCCCTGGAGGGCCGGAACGGAGCCGTACATGCACATCCAGGTCATGAGGATGCCGGCGAAGAAGGCGATGAAAGCTGCCGGGTTGAAGGCTTTGAGCTGGGTGTCGGACGGCGAGCGGAAGAGGTAGCTGAAGTTCTTATGGTGGCGCTCAAAGACGAAGTAATGAACGGCCATGATCCCGCCCCAGGTGGCGACCCACGCTGCTATCGCGATGATCCAGTTGTGCAGCATGTGGGCAAAGTCCGTCGCGAACATGAAACCGATGACCGCCGCCATTGCCAGGCCGCCGACGACGATGGACAGCTTTTTGCGGGAGATTTGGATGTCCAGGGCCTGCGTGGCGACGCCGAACGTGTACATGTTGATGATGTTCGTGGCGATGGGTCCGTGAATGACCAGCAGGATCACGGGAATGGCGAATGCTCCGTAGCTTTCCACGATCAGCTGGCCGGGATCGGCCGTGCCGTTCTTTGTCGCCAGGCTGGCGCCCAGGACGCCGAGCCAGACTACCGGGAGGAACTGTCCGAGGACGCTGACCACGTAGAGCTTTGCGGGCCGGATCTTCTTGCTCACGAAGCGGGAGTAGTCGGGAGCGTAGGTGAACCAGCCGATGCCCCAGCCAATGCCGATGGCGGTCATGATCGAGGACATGGCAGCGATCCGCGGCATGCCGGTGAGAACCTCGCCCACGGGTCCCTGGTAGCTCCAGTCGATATCCAGCTGCGTCCAGGCCACGATCGACATGGCAATGAGGACCAGGACGGTGGGCGGCATGGTGATCCGCTCGAAGCGGGAAATGGCGCGGTAACCGCGGTAGCAAATGGCCACCTGGATCGACATGATGACGGCGGCGGTGCCAATGCGCCAACCCAAGTTGGTGGCCGTGGGATCGACCCAGCCGATCATTCCGAACAGCGCCATGATCAGGTCCAGAATGACCCACGTGTTGACGGCGGACCAGCCGATGGCGATCACTGCCTGGATGGCTGCGGGCAGGTAGGCGCCCCTGCGGCCGAACGCTCCGCGGGCCAGCAACATGCCGGTGGCTCCCGTGCGCTGCCCGAGGATTACGAAGAAGCCGAAGCCAAGCATGCCGATGACATTGCCGGCGATGAGCACGGTGAGGGTATCGGCAAGGCCCAATCCGAGGTGAATGCCCAGGGCGCCTAGGATCCAGTTGATCGGGGCGACGTTGGCTCCTGCCCAAATCCAGAACTGGCCGGAAAGCTTGGTGGTGCGGGCCGATTCGGGAACCGGCTGGAGGATGTCTTCTACGTGTTGGGTGGCCTGTTCGGATTTCGTGGCGGATCTCTGGCTCATAGCGGTCTCCTGACGATTGCAACGCGAGGCGGAGCAGGACTCCACCCAGACTAGAGGTGACGCAGCTCACAGCGTATAGTCGATCCGTAACAAGTTAGGTGCCTTACGGGTGACACTTCGTCGCCAGGGCATCGTTTTCGGCGTTTTCCAGATGGGACTAATCCATGGTCGTGATGTTGTCGGATGTGTTGGAGCTTGAACTGATGCAGCGCGCCAGCCCGTTGGTCCGGGCCGGCAAAAGCCAGATCCCCGACGGCAAGGTCAGGTGGGTGCATTCGAGCGAAGTGCTGGAGATAGCTCCGCTGCTGCGCGGCCAGGAGCTGCTGCTCAGCGGCGGGGACGCCTTGTTGAACCTCCGGCCCGCCGCCCAACACGAGTACATCCGCAGCCTGGCGGCCCGGCATGTGACGGCCTTGGCGATCCAGACCGCGGGCTCCGGCCGCTCCCTCTCCGCCGAGCTTGTCGAGGCAGCCGAAGAGGTTGGGCTGCCGCTGATCGAGCTGCGGCGCGTGGTCCCGTTCGTGGAGATTGCGGAGGAAGTCAATCGGAAAGTCGTTTCTGAACATGTCACGGCCCTGCAAACCGCCGATTCCATCTCGCAGCGCTTGGCGGAACATCTGGCTTCTTCCGGTCCGGCCCTGAGCCCACTGATCGAGATTGTCTCGCAGGCGCTGCGGATCGAGGCGGCACTGCTGGACCCCAGCGGGACCGTTTTGGAGTTCGCCGGCGGCTTCCCTCCCGATTCCACCTCGGTGAATGTGGAATCGGACATCTTCGTTGGGAGCCTGGTGTCCGCCCGGCTGCGGCTTCAAAGCCGGCGGGACGTAACCCCGGAATTGTTAAAGACGGTGGGAGAGCGGATCGGCGGCATTTTGGCGCTCGCCGTTTCGCAGCAGCACCGACCGACGGCGCAGCAAATCGCCCACACCGCCCTGATGCGGGCCGTCGTTAGCGGCGCAGGCACCTCCCAGATCCACGAGCTGTGCGCCGCCGCGGGCTTATCGACCGGACAACCGGCCTTTGTCATGGTGTTTCGCCGGATCGGGCTGAGCAGCGTGCGCGGAGTGGCGGAAAAGATTCTCAAAAACCGGTGTCCCGACGCCCGGACGTATCTGGACGGCGAGAGCCTGTGCGCCTTGGTCCAGCTGAGTATCAGCGGCACGCGCCAGGAGCGACGGGAGATCCTGGAGGGGTTGCGCGCGGACTTCCGCGGTTTGGCGGTGGCGGGGGCCATCGGGCCAACAGTGGCCACGCCGTTGCATGCCCACTCATCCTTGGTCGAGGCCAGGCTGACCCAGTCGGTGGGGCCCCCGGACGACCTGGAAAGCAACATCCGTGACTGTGAGGATTTTGTCCTCGAGCGGCTGGCGGCCCGCGAGCTCTCCGGGCCGGTCATCGGACGAATCACCCAGGAACTGCTCGGCGAACTGCTGGACTATGACCGCAAGCGGGGGACGCGGCTGCTGGACACCCTCGAAGCCTGGCTCATTAGTGGATGCAATTCCGCCGAGACGGCGCGGATCCTCTTTGTCGAACGCCAAACGCTGCATAAGCGGCTGCGCAAGATTTTTGATCTGATTGGCGGCGATCCCCGTGGCAGTGCCAAGATGCCGGGGCTCAACCTTGCGGTCCACCTCGCAAAGAACCCGTCTCCGGGCGGCGAATAGCGTGCCTGGCCTACGAGCGGCTACAGCACCGCGCGGATGGCCTTTTCGAAGCCGGTGATGTGCTCGAGGGCGAGGCGGGCAGCGTGGTCGGCGTCGCCGTCGACAATCGAGTCCAGCAGTTCCACGTGCTCGGTGATGTGGCCGGCGACGGACGGCACCTTATCCAGCACGAGGCACCAGATGCGGGTGGCCAGGTTGTCCAGCCTGATCAGGGTGTCCTCGAGGTAGGGGTTGCCCGCGGCGCGATAGATGGCCCGGTGCACGCTGAGGTCATAACGCATCAGGTCGTGTTTGTCGGGCCGGTCGTCGTCGAGCTTCCCGATGTCCCGCGCCAGCTGCGACAGTTCCGCGCGCATGGCCTCCCCGGCCGACTCCGCGGCCTTGCGGGCCGCCAGGGGTTCCAGCACGCGGCGCAGTTCCGACACGGCGGCCAGCTCGGTGATGTCCACGATGGTCGCGAAGGTCCCGCGGCGCGGATAGGAGACCACCAGGTGGTCGATCTCCAGTTTTTTCAGGGCCTCGCGCACCGGGGTGCGGCCAAAGCCGAGTTCCGCCGCCAGCTGCCCGTCATTGATGGGTGCGCCGGGGCGGATATCCAACATGATCAGCTTGTCCCGCAGCGCCCGGTAGGCCTGCTCGGCCAGCGACAGCGGCTCGGTCCCGGCATCGGTTTCCGCGGTGATGCTCATGATGCTCCTAATGGTCCGCTGATCTGATCGGGGTCCTGCCGGCCGGGAATTCGATGCCGGAAGGACCTCTTGACGGGGTGTGATCTCCACCATACTATTGCAATCAGTTCTGATATATCAGTCAAACATTAGTTGGTTGATTGATCAGGTTCTTCGAAGGAGAAGTCGGATGGTGAACACCCTGACAACCAGTTTGGCTGCGGCCGATCCCGAGGTGGCCGGTGCCATTGCGCGGGAGCTGGAACGCCAGCAGTCCACGCTGGAGATGATCGCGTCGGAAAACTTCGCCCCCACCGCGGTGATGGAGGCCCAGGGCTCGGTGCTGACCAACAAGTACGCCGAGGGCTACCCGGGCCGGCGCTACTATGGCGGCTGCGAGCACGTGGACGTGATCGAGCAGTTGGCCATCGACCGGGTGAGGGCACTGTTCGGCGCCGAAGCCGCCAACGTCCAGCCGCACTCGGGTGCCCAGGCCAACGCAGCGGCCATGTTCGCGCTGCTGACCCCGGGCGACACCATCCTGGGCCTGAACCTGGCCCACGGCGGGCATCTGACCCACGGCATGAAGATCAACTTCTCCGGCAAGCTCTACAACGTCGTGTCCTACGGGGTCTCCGAGTCCGACCACCGGATCGATATGGCAGAGCTGGAACGCCTCGCCGTCGAGCACGAACCCAAGCTGATCGTGGCCGGCTGGTCGGCCTACACCCGCCAGCTGGACTTCGCCGAATTCCGCCGCATCGCGGACAAGGTCGGCGCCTACCTGATGGTGGACATGGCGCACTTCGCCGGCCTGGTAGCCGCCGGGCTGCACCCGAACCCGGTACCGTACGCCGACGTCGTCACCACCACCACCCACAAGACGTTGGGCGGTCCGCGCGGCGGGGTGATCCTGTCCAGGCAGGAGCTGGCCAAGAAGATCAATTCCGCGGTGTTCCCCGGTCAGCAGGGCGGCCCCTTGGAGCACGTGGTGGCCGCCAAGGCGGTGGCCTTCAAGTTTGCCGCCTCCGACGAGTTCGCGGACCGCCAGCAACGGACCCTCGAGGGCGCGCGGCTGCTGGCCCAGCGGCTGCTGGCCGACGACGTTGCGGCCGCCGGCATCAGCCTGGTCAGCGGCGGCACCGACGTGCATCTGGTCCTGGTGGACCTGCGCAACTCGGATTTGGACGGCCAGCAGGCCGAGGACCGGCTGCACTCCATCGGCATCACGGTCAACCGCAACGCCGTGCCGTTCGATCCGCGCCCGCCGATGGTTTCCTCCGGCCTGCGGATCGGCACCCCCGCGCTGGCAACCCGCGGCTTCGGCGCCGCCGAATTCACCGAGGTGGCGGACATCATTGCCGCCGCCCTGACCCGGGAACCAGACGCGGAGCTGCTCACCGAGCTCCGCGGCCGTGTGTCCCTGCTGGCGGAGAAATTCCCGCTGTACCCGAACCTGAACGCCGAGCCGAACGGAGCCGAATAATGGCCGATCTGCTGCCCGAGCACCCGGACTTCCTGTGGCGGAATCCGGAGCCGAAATCCTCGTACGACGCCGTGATCGTCGGCGGCGGCGGCCACGGCCTGGCCACCGCCTACTACCTGGCCAAGAACCACGGCATGACCAACATCGCGGTGCTGGAGCGCGGCTGGCTGGCCGGCGGCAACATGGCCCGCAACACCACGATCATCCGCTCCAACTACCTGTGGGACGAGAGCGCGGGAATCTACGAGCACTCGCTCAAACTCTGGGAGCAACTGCCGGAGGAGCTCGAGTACGATTTCCTCTTCTCCCAGCGCGGCGTGATGAACCTGGCGCACACCCTGCAAGATGTGCGCGAGAGCATTCGCCGGGTGAACGCCAACCAGCTCAACGGCGTGGACGCCGAGTGGATCACCCCGGACCAGGTCAAGGAGCTGTGCCCCATCATCAACACCGGGGACAACATCCGCTACCCGGTCATGGGGGCGACCTACCAGCCCCGCGCCGGCATCGCCAAGCACGACCACGTGGCCTGGGCCTTCGCCCGCAAGTGCGACGAGATGGGCGTGGACGTCATCCAGAACTGCGAGGTCACCGGCTTCCTCAAGGACGGCGACCGGGTGGTCGGCGTCGAAACCAGCCGCGGCCGGATCAACGCCGGCAAGGTCGGCCTGGCCGGCGCGGGACACAGCTCGGTGCTGGCCGAACTGGCCGGCTTCGAGCTGCCCATCCAGTCACACCCGCTGCAGGCGCTCGTCTCCGAACTGCACGAGCCGGTCCACCCCACGGTGGTCATGTCCAACCACGTCCACGTCTACGTCTCCCAGGCACACAAGGGCGAACTGGTGATGGGCGCGGGCATCGACACCTACAACGGCTACGGCCAGCGCGGCGCCTTCCACGTCATCGAGGAACAGATGGCGGCCGCCGTCGAGCTCTTCCCGATCTTCGCCCGCGCCCACGTGCTGCGGACCTGGGGCGGCATCGTCGACACCACGATGGACGCCTCACCGATCGTGTCCAAGACGCCGATCGACCAGCTCTACGTGAACTGCGGCTGGGGAACCGGCGGCTTCAAGGGAACGCCCGGCGCCGGCTACACCTTCGCCCACACCATCGCCATGGACGAACCGCACCCGCTGAACGCCCCCTTTGCCCTGGACCGGTTCGAGACCGGACACCTCATCGACGAACACGGCGCCGCCGCCGTGGCCCACTAGGAAGGACGACCGCGATGCTTCTGATCGAATGCCCCTGGTGCGGGCCGCGCGACGAGACCGAATACCACTACGGCGGCCAGGCCCACGTGGCCTACCCGGCGGACCCGAACCAGCTGAGCGACGCGGAATGGGCGAAGTTCCTCTTCTACCGCGCCAACCCCAAGGGCCTCTTCGCCGAACGCTGGGTGCACAGCACCGGCTGCCGGCGCTGGTTCAACGCGGTGCGAGACACCGTCAGCTACGAATTCAAGGCCGTGTACAAGCCCGGCGAGACACCACCGATCGAACTCGGCAGCCTCGCGGGTGCCAAGGCCCAGCCGGCCGAAGGAGGAGCGAAATGACCGCCACCGGCAACATCGCCAACCAGCCCCGGCGGCTTGCCGCCCCAGCCGGCGCCGCTGTTCGGATCGACCGGAACAAGGCGCTGAAGTTCACGCTCGACGGCGACACCTACACCGGCTACGCCGGGGACACGCTGGCCTCCGCGCTGCTCGCGGCCGGCAAGGTCACCGTGGGCGACTCGCTCTACCTCGGCCGCCCGCGCGGCATCATGTCGGCCGGCGTGGAAGAGCCCAACGCACTGGTCAAGGTCAGCGCCCGCTACGCCGGGCACGTCGACGAATCCATGCTGCCGGCGACGGCCTTGGAGCTGACGGACGGGATGGACGCCAGGTTGCTGAGCGGCCTGGGCCAGCTGGACCCCCGGACGGACGAGGCCGTCTACGACCGCAAGTACGTGCACACCGACGTGCTGGTGGTCGGCGCCGGACCGGCCGGCCTCGCCGCGGCACGCGAGGCAGCCCGGAGCGGTGCGCGCGTGATCCTGATGGACGAGCAGCCCGAGGCCGGCGGCTCGCTGCTGTCGGGCCGCGGCGAGACCATCGACGGCCTGCCCGCGCAGGAGTGGGTGGACCGGACCGTCGCCGAGTTGTCCGCGGCCGAAGAGCTCACCTACCTGGCCCGCACCACGGCTTTCGGCAGCTACGACAGCAACTACGTGGTGGCCGTCCAGCGCCGCACCGACCACCTTGCCGGCGAGCTGGGGGCAGGAGTCTCCCGCGAACGCATCTGGCACGTCCGCGCCAGGCAGGTGGTGCTCGCCACCGGCGCGCACGAACGTCCCATCGTCTTCGCGAACAATGACCGCCCCGGCATCATGCTGGCCTCCGCCGTCCGCAGCTACCTCAACCGGTACGCGGTGGCCGCCGGCAACCAAGTGGTCGTCGCCACCAACAACGACTCGGCGTACAAGCTGGTCGCCGACCTGAGCGCGGCGGGCATCACCGTCGCGGCCGTGGTGGACGCACGTCCCGGGGTCGGCGGCGACGCGGCCGAGACGGTCCGCGCGGCGGGCGCCCGCCTGATCACCGGCAGCGCTGTGGTGGACACCGAAGGCCGGAACGACGGCGGGCGGATCAGCGCCGTCGTCGTCAGCGGTTTGGATGCCGAGGGGCAGCTGACCGGGGAACCGGAAACAATCGAGGCGGACCTGCTGGCCGTCTCCGGCGGCTGGAGCCCGGTGGTGCACCTGCACAGCCAGCGCGAGCGCCGGCTGGCCTGGAACGACGACCTGGCGGCCTTCGTGCCCGGCCACGCGGTCAAGGACCAGCAGACCGCCGGCGCCGGCAACGGCACCCTGGATCTGGCCGGCAGCCTGCGGGAGGGCGCCGCCGCCGGTGCCGCCGCGGCCACCCGCGCCGGCTTCAGCGCGGACCCGCAGGTTCCCGTTGCCGCGGCGGAAACGGTCTCCCCGATCCGGCCGCTGTGGCTGGTTCCCGCCCTCGACGGCGAGGCCGCTGGCTGGAAGAACCACTTCGTGGACTTCCAGCGCGACCAGACGGTCGCCGACGTGCTGCGTTCGACCGGCGCCGGAATGCGCAGCGTGGAGCATGTGAAGCGCTACACGTCGATCAGCACCGCCAACGACCAGGGCAAGACCTCCGGGGTCAACGCCATCGGCGTCATCGCGGCGGCGCTGAACAATCCCGACGTCGGCAGCATCGGCACCACCGCCTACCGCGCCCCCTACACTCCGGTGGCGTTCGCCGCACTGGCCGGCCGGCAGCGAGGGGAGCTGTTCGACCCGGCGCGGCTGACCTCGATCCATCCGTGGCACGTCGCCCACGGTGCGCTGTTCGAGGACGTCGGACAGTGGAAGCGGCCCTGGTACTTCCCGCAGCCGGGGGAGGACATGGACGCCGCGGTGCTGCGCGAATGCGCCGCCGTCCGCGAATCGGTCGGCTTCATGGACGCCACCACGCTGGGCAAGATCGAGATCCGCGGCAAGGACGCCGGCGAATTCCTGAACCGGATGTACACCAACGCGTTCAAGAAACTGAAGCCGGGCCTGGGCCGCTACGGGCTGATGTGCACCCCGGACGGCATGATTTTCGACGACGGCGTGACCCTGCGCCTGGACGAGGACCGCTACTTCATGACGACCACCACCGGCGGTGCCGCCAAGGTGCTGGACTGGCTGGAGGAGTGGCTGCAGACCGAATGGCCGGAGCTGGACGTCGTGTGCAACTCGGTCACGGAGCAGTACACCACCGTCGCCGTCGTGGGCCCGAAGTCCCGCGAGGTCATCGCCAAGCTGGCGCCCGAGCTGGACCTGGACAACGACGCCTTCCCGTTCATGGCGTTTCGGGAGACCACGCTGGCCTCCGGTATCCCGGCCCGCGTCTGCCGGATCTCGTTCTCCGGCGAGCTGGCATTCGAGATCAATGTGTCCTCCTGGTTCGGCCTGAAGGTTTGGGAAGACGTGGCCGAGGCCGGCGCGGAGTTCAACATCACCCCGTACGGCACCGAGACCATGCACGTGCTGCGCGCCGAGAAGGGCTTCATCATCGTCGGCCAGGACACGGACGGCACGGTCACCCCGCAGGACGCCGGGATGGACTGGGTGGTCTCCAAGGCCAAGGACTTCGTGGGCAAGCGTTCCTACACCCGCGCGGACAACCTGCGCGAGGACCGCAAGCAGCTGGTCGGGGTCCTGCCGGTGGACAAGTCGTTCCGGCTGCCGGAGGGCGCCCAGCTGGTCAACCAGGGCACCCGGATCGCGCCGGCCGAGGCACCGGTGCCGATGGAGGGGCACGTGACCTCCAGCTACCACAGCGCCGCGCTAAGCCGCAGCTTCGGCCTGGCCCTGATCAAGAACGGCCGCAACCGCATCGGCGAGACGCTGCAGGCACCCGTCAACGGGCAGCTGGTGGACGTCGTCATCGCAGAATCCGTACTCTACGACCCCGAAGGGAGCCGTCGTGATGGCTGAACAGGTCTTGACCAACATCGCAGCACTGCGCCGCAGCCCGCTGGCGCATTTGACCGAGGCCATCAGCCAGGGCGCCGTGGCCGGCGAACGCGGCGTCAGCCTGCGGGAAATCCCGTTCCTGAACATGGTCGGCCTGCGGGCCGAGCCGGGATCGGCCGGCGCCAAGGCGCTGGAGGCCGCCGCCGGGCTGCCGTTGCCAGCCGGCCACGGCCAGGTTTCCGGTAGCACGGACACGACCGCCATCCTGTGGCTGGGGCCGGACGAGTTCCTGCTGGTGGGGCCCGAAGGCACGGACGCCACGGCGGAACTGGCCGCCGCGCTCGGCGGTGAGCCGGGCGCCGTCGTCGACCTGTCCGCGAACCGCACCACGCTGGAACTCTCCGGGCCCTCGGCCCGGCTGGTGCTGGAGAAGGGCTGCCACGCGGACCTGCACCCGCGGGTGTTCCGTCCCGGCACGGCGATCACCACGCACCTGGGCCCGGTGCCGGTGCTGCTGTGGCAGACCGCGGAGCAGAACGGCGGCCAGGTCTACCGGATCATGCCGCGGGCCTCGTTCGCGGACTACACCGCCCGCTGGCTGCTGGACGCCATGACGGAGTTCGCCTCGCCCGAGGTGGACTGATGGCACTGAGCGCGCTGGACCTGTTCTCGATCGGCATCGGGCCGTCGTCGTCGCACACGGTGGGGCCCATGCGGGCCGCCCGGCAGTTCGCCGAGTCGCTGGCCGGCGACGGGCTGCTGGAGGCGGTGGCCCGGGTGAAGTCGGAGCTGTTCGGCTCGCTCGGTGCCACCGGGGCCGGCCACGGATCGGACAAGGCCGTGATCCTGGGCCTGCAGGGCGAGGACCCGGAAACCGTTGATCCGGATGCCGCGGACGCGCAGGTGGAGGAGGCGGTGGCCGGGCGGAAGCTGCGCCTGGCGGGCACGCATTCGGTGGGGTTCGACCGGGCGGCCGACGTGGTGCTGCACCGCCGCCGTTCGCTGCCGGCGCACCCCAACGGGATGACCTTCACCGCGTACGACGCCGGTGGCTCACCGCTGCGCGCATCCTCCTATTACTCGGTGGGCGGCGGGTTCGTGGTCACTGCCGAAGAGGCAGAACATGCGGCGGAAGACTCCGCGGCGCGCGACGCCGATGGAGCCGGTCGCGGGGGCACCCACGGGGAACGGCTCCCGTACCCGTTCTCCAGTGCCGCGGAACTGCTCGCCCGCTGCCGCGAGGCCGGAACGTCGATAGCCGGCGTGATGCTGGCCAACGAGCTCACCTGGCGCAGCGAAGCCGAACTGCGGGCGGCCCTCCTGCGGATCTGGGCCGTGATGCAAGAGTGCGTGGAAAACGGCTGTACCCGCACCGAGGAGACCCTGCCCGGTGCACTGCTGGTCCGCCGTCGTGCCCCGGGGCTGCGGCGCAGGCTGCGCGCCGCCGAGGCGGCGCTGGCAGCGGAAGGCACGCCAAACGCCGACCCGCTGTGGGCGATGGAGTGGGTGAACCTGTACGCGTTGGCGGTTAACGAGGAAAACGCCTCCGGCGGGCGGATTGTCACGGCGCCCACCAACGGCGCGGCCGGAATCCTGCCCGCCGTGCTGCACTACTACATGAGGTTCGTGCCCGGCGCGGACGATGATGCGGTGGTGGATTTCCTGCTCACCGCGGCGGCCATCGGCATCCTGTTCAAGACCAACGCCTCGATCTCCGGGGCCGAGGTCGGCTGCCAGGGCGAGGTCGGATCAGCTTGTTCGATGGCGGCCGGTGCACTGTGCGCGGTGCTCGGCGGGACTCCGGAGCAGGTGGAAAACGCCGCCGAGGTCGGAATCGAGCACAATTTGGGGCTGACCTGTGATCCGGTGGGCGGCCTGGTGCAGATTCCTTGCATCGAACGCAACGCCATTGCCAGCGTCAAGGCGATCAACGCCGCCCGGCTGGCGCTGGCCGGCGACGGCGACCACCGGGTGTCCCTGGATATGGCCATCAAAACGATGCGGGATACCGGCGCGGACATGATGTCCAAGTACAAGGAGACGTCGCGCGGCGGACTGGCCGTCAACGTCGTCGAATGCTGAACAGCCTGCTCTGAACAGCCGGCGCCGAACCGCCAGGGCTGATCCGCCGCCCGGGCTGAACCGCCGGCGTGCGGCAGGCCCATCAAACCGCCACACCAAGCCAGACTGAAAACGGGGTAGCAACATGCCGATTCACCATGAGCACATCCTGACCCTCGACTGCCCGGAGCGGCTCGGGATCGTCCACGCGGTCTCGGGTTTCCTGGTCGAGCACCGCCAGAGCATCCAGGAGCTCAAGCAGTTCGACGACAGGCGGGACGGGCATTTTTTCATGCGCACCGACTTCGCCGGGGAGAACGGCGGAACCAACTCCACGGAGCGGCTGCGCGAGGCGTTTGCGTCGTTGGCGGAGCAGTACGGGATGGCGTGGCAGCTGGAACCCAAGGGCCGCAGGCGGCGGGTGCTGGTGATGGTGTCCAAGTTCGGGCACTGCCTGAACGACCTGCTCTTCCGCTCCCGGATGGGGGAGCTGCCGGTGGAGATCGTCGCCGTCGTGTCCAACCATCTGGACCACAAGGGGTTGGTCGAATGGCATGAGGTCCCGTATTACCACGTGCCGGTCACGCCGGAGACGAAACCGGCCGCCGAGGCCGAGCTGCTGCAACTGATCGATGCCCACAAGGTGGAGCTGGTAGTGCTGGCCCGCTACATGCAGGTCCTCAGCGACCACCTGAGCCGCGAGCTGAGCGGCCGCACCATCAACATCCATCACTCCTTCCTGCCCAGCTTCAAGGGGGCCAAGCCCTATCACCAGGCCTACGAAAAGGGAGTGAAAACCGTGGGGGCCACCGCGCACTACGTCAACGCCGAACTCGACGAAGGCCCGATCATCGCCCAGCAGACGGTGGAAGTCGACCACACCTTCGGGCCGGAGGACCTGGTCGCCGCCGGCCGCGACACCGAGTGCAAGGCCCTGACCAACGCGGTCAAGTGGCACTGCGAGGGCCGGGTCATCCTGCACGGAAACCGCACCGTCGTGCTGCGCTAGGAGGGAGCGGGCGGGACGGCTTCCCACTCGCTGTGTGGCCAACGGGCCCTCGTGCCGGCGCCGTCGCCACACGGACGCGGATGCACCGACCTTTCCTGCTCGGTCTTGCCTCGGCGCTGCTCGTCGATCGATGCCAGGCCCTCCCTCTGGTCCTGACTTCCGGTGTGACGTTGCTCAAATTCTTGCAGGAATGAATGTTTGCACTTGTGCAAAGAGCGGCGGCGCGGGCATACTGGTTCGGTGAGTCAACTAAATTCCCTGCGTGAGCGCAAGCGCGCCGAGTGCTGGGCAGCCCTGCATGATGCCGCGGCGGAAGCGGCTCTGGAAGAGGGAATCGAGGCCGTCACGGTGGATGCGGTTGCGCTCTCCGCCGGGGTTTCCCCGCGCACCTTCTTCAACTACTTCACGTGCAAGGAAGACGCGGTGCTGGGCCTGCGCGAACCGGTGCTTGACGATGCCATGCTGGCCAAATTCGACGTCCATGCCAATCTGCTGGATGAAGTCGGCAAGTTAATGCTGGCGGTCACCCGTTCCATCCAAGGCGGAGACGACGCCACCCGCCACCGGATCCTGCGCAAGTACCCGCACCTGCTGCACCGCCGCGTCCAGTACGTCGTCAAGGTGGAGCAGTTGGTCACCGCAGCGGTCTCCGAACTGCTCGCCGGCTCCGACCGGCTCGCGGACGCTGAACGAATCCTGGCCGCACATCCTGTCGGCGGGCAGTACACCGCCGAAGACGCCGCCCGCATGCTGGTCATGACGGCAGGCGCAGCACTCCGCTTTGCCATGCAAAAAACCATGTCCCAACCCACCCTGGAATCGCAGACCGAGGCCCTTGAGCACAGCCTGGCCTTGCTGCGTGCAGTTCTGAAGGAATCCGAATGAAGAACGAAAGCCGACCGGCGCTACAGCGCCCACCGGCGTCCGCGACGTCCCGGCCGGGGCAGCATGGCCACAGCCATGGCAACCTGCTGCTGGTGTTCGTTGCGCTGATGATGGCCATGTTGCTGGCCGCCCTGAACCAGACCATCCTGGCGACCGCACTGCCCACCATCGTGGGCGAACTCAACGGCGCCAACCTGATGCTCTGGGTGATCACCGCCTATATCCTGGCCGCCACGGTCATGATGCCCATCTACGGCAAGCTGGGCGACCAGATCGGCCGCAAATACCTGCTGGTCGCCGCGATCATCATGTTCTTGATCGGCTCGGTCATCGGCGCGCTGGCGCCGGACATGGGCTGGCTCATTGCTTCCCGTGTAGTGCAGGGGCTGGGCGGCGGCGGACTGATGATCCTGTCGCAGGCCATCATTGCCGATGTGGTTCCCGCCCGGGAACGCGGCAAGTACATGGGCGCCATGGGCGGAGTCTTTGCGTTCTCCTCCGTGGTCGGACCGCTGCTGGGCGGCTGGTTTACCGAGGGACCGGGCTGGCGCTGGGTCTTCTGGTTCAACATTCCGGTGGGCGTCTTGGCCTTGATTGGCGCGCTGTTCTTCCTGAAGTCCCGGCCGGTCAAGGTGCGGCCGAAGCTCGATCTCTGGGGCATGCTGCTGATGGCGGCCGCGACCACCGGCCTGGTCCTGGTGAGCAGCTGGGGCGGCAGCACCTTCGCCTGGTCCGATCCGGTGCTCATCGCCCTCATAGCGGGTACCGTGCTGGCCGCCGTCGGGTTCGTGCTGGTGGAGCGAAAGACCGCCGAACCCATCATCCCCATGTCCATGTTCCGCGACCGCAACTTCATCATGACCACCATTGCGGGCCTGTTGATCTCGGTGGCCATGTTCGGCGCCCTCGGCTACATGCCCACCTACTTCCAGATGGCTACCGGAGTATCGGCCACAGCCGCCGGGATGCTGATGATTCCCATGATGGCCGCGCTGCTCGCGTCGTCAATGATCTCCGGAATCCTGGTCTCCAGGACCGGCCGTTACAAATGGATGCCGGTGGCCGGTTCGGCGGTCATGGCGGTAGCCCTGCTGCTGATGTACTTTGTGCGCGCGGACACGCCCGTCTGGGTGCTCTGCGTTCACCTGGGCCTGCTGGGCCTTGGCCTGGGCCTGAACATGCAGATCCTGGTGCTGATCGTGCAGAACTCCTTCCCGCTGCGGCAGGTGGGCACGGCGACGGCGGCCAACAACTTCTTCCGCCAGATCGGCGCCACCCTCGGCTCGGCCGTGGTGGGAAGCCTGTTCGCCCACCGCCTGGTCGACCTCCTCAACGACCGCCTGCCGGCCGCCGCCGTCGCGGCCACCGGAGGCGGCAACTCGCTGACGCCGGACATGGTCGCCGGCCTCCCCGCTCCGGTGCACGACGTCATCGTCGAGTCCTACAACGAAGCCCTGATGCCGCTGTTCCTGTTCATGGTGCCGCTGGCCGTTGCCGCCACGGTGCTGTGCATGTTCGTAGTGGAAAAGCCGTTGGCCACCTCGCTGGAGCCGGACGTCCTGGCCGAGGCGGCCTCGGAGGGGAATCTCGCGATCACCTCCGCGGCCGAGGGCAACCCGACGGCGAACACGGACCTGCGCCAGACCGAACCCAGCAACAGGTAGCGCTCGGGAAGGCCGCGGCCAGCATCGGGTCGACCGTTATGCTGGCTGCATGGGAGCGTCAGCGGCACTGCACAAGGAACCGCGCGTCGTCGAGATTGAGTCGCTCGAGCACTTCGACCGGCTCGTCGCCCAGGCTCCGCGAGCCAAGGCGGCGGGCGACGGCGGACGCCGGCTCGACAGCCGTACGGGGCCATCCGGCGAACCGCGGCCAGGCGGGGGGCAGGACGGCCTGAGGCCATCCGGCGAACCGCGGCCAGGCGGGGGGCAGGACGGCCTGAGGCCATCCGGCGAACCGCGGCCAGGCGGGGGACCGGACGGCCTGCAGCCAGACCGCGAGCCGCGGCCCACCTGGCGATCGGGGCCGGACGGGGGACCGCCGTCGATGAACGGCTGGCACTTCCAATCGGTGGATCTCAGCGGCCGCACGGAGGCCCTGCTCGGCATGGACCCGGCTGGCTCGGTGTTCCTTGGGTGCACGTTCGAGGCCGCCACCGAGGACTGGCTGCACCGCAACGGCGCGCTGATCTTTCCCACGCTGCCCGGCGTCCCGTTCGACCCGTACCGCGGCCAGGTTTACACCGCCGCCGAGCTCTACAGCGGGCTGGACACCGGACCCTACGAAGGGACACTGGACGCACAGGTCTACGCCTGGTCGTCGCGGTCCGCGACCC
The DNA here is from genome assembly GCF_059090765.1 of Arthrobacter sp. Cza30. Lineage (NCBI taxonomy): Bacteria > Bacillati > Actinomycetota > Actinomycetes > Micrococcales > Micrococcaceae > Arthrobacter > Arthrobacter sp. Cza30. Next base: position 106,680 of record NZ_JBNHGA010000013.1, read on the forward strand.
GCCATGACCTGGACTCCACCCTCGCGGCAAGCCTGCACGACCATGCCATCGGTGACGCCATGGAGGCGCTGTTCTCCACTGTGTTCGCCGGCCGGAGGATGGTGGGGGTGATGGGCGGGCACGCTGCCGAACGGGGCAGCACAATTTACGACGACGCCGCCCGGCTGGGCAGGCTGCTCGCCAAGGAGGGCTATGCCGTGGCGACCGGCGGCGGCCCGGGCGCGATGGAGGCGGCCAACCTGGGCGCGCGACTCTCCGCGTCCGGCGATGACGGGTTCGCCGACGCGCTGGACCGGCTGGCCGGCGTCCCCGGCTTCCGGCCGTCCGTCACCGACTGGGCCCGCGCGGCAGCCGACGTGCTCGCCGAGGCCGGACCCGGCGTCGCGAATTTGGGCATCCCCACCTGGCACTACGGGCACGAGCCGCCGAACCTGTTTGCCACCCATATCGCCAAGTACTTCGGCAACGCCCTGCGCGAGGCCGTGCTGCTGCAGCGCTGCGATGGCGGGATCGTGTTCCTCCCCGGCGCCGGCGGCACGGTGCAGGAAATTTTCCAGGACGCCTGCGAAAACTACTACGCCACCCCGGAAGCGCTCTCGCCGATGGTGCTGGTCGGGCGCAAGTACTGGACCGAGGAACTGCCGGCCTGGCCATTGCTGCAGGCGCTCGCGCGGGGGCGGCCCATGGAGGACGCCGTGCACCTGGTGGACACCGTGGAGCAGGCCCTCGACGTTCTATAGCTCGGGCACGCATTCGCCTTGGCCCAGCAACGCCAGGCCGGTGAGGTCGCCGTCGGCAAAAGTGAGGATGTCGTGCGAGGCCTGCGCGTACATCAGCTGGGTGGGGTCGTCAACGTGGTCCAGGCCGATCAGGTGGCCCAGCTCGTGCATGATGATGGCCCGGGCGGCGTCGTTGCCCCCGGGCGCACCAAGCAGCTGGCGGAACTGCGGGGTGTCCAGTTCGATCTGGCCCGATACGTAAGCGGAAACCCCGCCCCGCGACGCCCAGCCGCTGCCGCCCAAGCCGATGGTCGGACCGGCCAAGGAGGGGCTTTGCTTCGGGTCGGACCAGGCGATCAGCACCGGTGCCCAGCGCTCGCCATAGCGTTCGGGCTGGTAGGATCGGCGCCGCTCGGCGGGCCGTTCGGTGGTGGTCCCTTCGTAAATGAATTGCAGGCCCGTGGCCTCCGAGACGTGGTCCACCGCCTCATGGACGAGCTCCGTGCTGCCCGCGGGGGTGTCGGCCGCGCGGACCACATACCGGATCGGGCGGCACGGGTCGTAGGCGAGGTAGTCCTGCTTGGACGGCGAGGCCAGGAATTCGTAGGAATTGTTCTCCTCGTCGAGGGGCGCGGGCACCCCCAGCGGTTTGTCCGCGGCGTCCACTCCCGACGGCGGAAACCCGCCATGGCCCGGACCCTTGACGGTGGATCCGGCATCGAACGGAAGGCCATTCAGGGCGGCGGCCCCGCCGGGTTGCACCGCCGGGGCGGGCCTTGGCTGTGCCACCCAGATGAAGGCCCACGCCGCCAGCGACGCAGCGGCGGCCAGCAGGATGAACTTGCCGAACGGTGACGGGCCCCGGAGGTCCGGTTCCCGCCGAACGGGCGGCGGGGCATGCGAGGCCGGTGTCAGTACGGGCTGCTGTCCTGGAGCGCGCACCTGCCGCGCCGTCGGGTTGATCCAGACCTGACCCTGGTCGGCGTCGGGCTTCCGGCGCTCAATGGAGCCGGTGGTGACCTGTGCCTGCTCCGTCACGGCTTCCGGCACAGGCCGGGCCCCGCCCGGCGCATGGCCCGGGCCTTCGGTCGGCGGCCAACTCATGGTCCCCCTCGGCATGGCGGACGGCGGTGCATCGTTGCCCCGCTTGCCTCAGGGTAACCAAGCCGTGAGACAAACGGTAGGGGGCTGTCCGGTGGCCGGCGGGTGAACAGGCCTGGCCGCCGGCGGGATCAGAGCGCCGTGGTGCCGAACAAGGAACCCAACAGGTAGGTGGCCAGGGCCGCGCCGAAGCCGATCGCCAACTGCCGCAGGGCTCGCTTGAGCGGCGAGGCCCCGGACAGCAGTCCCACGATTCCGCCGGTCACCAGCAGTGCCAGGCCGACCAGCACGAGCGCGACCACAACGGCTGCCGTGCCCTGCATGCCGAAGATGTAGGGCAGGATCGGAATCAGCGCGCCGCTGGAGAAGAACAGGAAACTGGAGAGGGCGGCATTCCAGCCGGTGCCGATCTCCTGGTAGTCGTTGATGTACGTTTCCGGCGGCTGCAGGGAAAGGCTCGGATCGCAGTCGCAGTCCAGGTAGCCCATCCGCTCGGCGGCACGGTGTTCGGCTGCTTCCGGGGTCATGCCCCGGGCGCGATACACGAGCACGAGTTCATTCGCGTTCAGGTCCAGGTCCGGCGCTGCCTGCAAAGTGATCTGGGTAGGGCGGGTGGCAGAGAGCAACTCGCGCTGGGAGCGCACGGACACGTACTCGCCGGCGCCCATGGACAGCGCGCCGGCGAGGAGGCCGGCGAAGCCGCTGAACAGGATGAAGCCGCTGGAGACCCCGGTGGCGCCGATGCCCATGATCAGCGCCAGGTTCGAGACCAGCCCGTCGTTCGCGCCGAAGACCGCCGCCCGGAAGTTGCCGGAGAGCCGGGCGCGGCCGCGGGTGGCGAGGCCGCGGATAACCTCTTCGTGAATCAGTTCATCGGCGGCCATGGCCTCGGTCGCCGCAGGCTCACTGCCGTAGGGGGAGCGGCTCTCGGCCCGCTGTGCCAGTGCCAGCACGAACACCGAGCCGAAGCTGCGGGCCAGAAACCGCAGCACGGTCCGGCGCAACGAGGGCCGCAGCCTTTGTCCGGCATGCTTGCCCAGCAGATCGCGCCAGTGTTTTTCGTGCCGGCCCTCGGCGTCGGCCAGGGCCAGCAGGATCTCACGTTCCTCGCCCTCGCGGCGCCTTGCCAGGTCGCGGTAGATGGCAGCTTCGGCGCGTTCGTCGGCAAGATAGCGGCGCCACAGCCGGATGTCGGATTTCGACGGCGATGCCTTGCCGTCGGGTTGGGCGTCCATAGGATCGGGGCCGGCTGGATCGGGGCTCGTTGTCACGCTGCTCCTGAGTCGGACCGGAGACGGTTCGATGATCTCCGGTCAGTTAACCATCAACTGACCGAAGGTCTCGCTCGCCCGGGCGCAGCGGATCAGGCGGTACCTGCCCTGCGCTCAGGTGGACTGCCGGGCCGCTAACGCTGGCCAGTGTGTCGACAGGCCTCCACGCCCAGTGCGCGTAACCGCGCGGCGGTGGAGCTACTCCCCTTCGCAACCTCCATTGTAGCCGGTCGGGGCAGCGCCCAGTGCCCAGCGCCTGAAGCCGTTGGCGCAGTTGCCTGCGCAGTCCACGTCCAAGCGGGGCGGTCCCTTGAGGACCGCCCCGCCGTCACCGTCTCCTAGCCCGAGCCAGGCGCCTGCGTCAGCGCGTGGCGACCTCGTCGGGGCCCTCGACCGGGACTTCCTCCGTTGCCTGCCCCGCCACCCGGCGGTCCCACGCCTGGCGCACGGCGGCATCGGTGGGCTTCGTGAGCAGCGACACCACCACGTAGACCAGCGCGGAGGCGATCAGGCCGTAGTAGATCGGCTCGTTGGCGTAAATGCCGGCATACTGCTCCTCGGCGTTGATCTCCAGCACGATCATGGTGGTCAGCGTGACGATGGTGCCGGCCGCCATCGACCACGCGGCGCCCAGACCGGTGCCGCGCTTCCAGACCAGGCCGCCCAGGATTGCGACCAGCAGGCCGCCCACCAGGATGTCGTAGGCAATGGTCAGTGCAGCGACCACGTCCTGCACCACGATGGCCAGCAGGATTGAGACCGCGCCCAGTCCGAAGACCCACCACCGGTTGCCGGCCACATCGTGTTCGGTGTTCTCGTGGTCGTAGTGGACGTGCTTGCCGAACCAGGAGGCCACGAACGGCACCACGTCGGCGCGCGCCACCGTTGCCGCGGCGATCAGGCAGCCGGACGCCGTCGACATCATCGCGGCCACGGCCGCGGCCAGCACTATGCCGCCGATGCCGATGGGCAGCAGGTTCATGGCAACGTCTGCGTAGACGTCGTCCTCGACTTCGATGGCGGGCAGCGCCACGGAGGCGGCCATGCCGATCAGGGCGCCGGCGGCTCCGTAGAGGATGCAGTAGACGCCGGCCGTTGCGCCGCCCCAGCGGGCGACCCGGGGGTTACGGGCGGTGAAGACGCGCTGCCAGATGTCCTGGCCGATCAGCAGGCCCAGCGTGTAGACCACGAAGTAGGTGATGATGGTCTGGACGCCGATGCCGGTCAGCGAGAAGAACTCCGCATCGACGCGCGAGCGGATGCCGTCCAGGCCGCCGGCGGCTGACCAGGTGAACGGCAGCATCAGCAGGAAGACGCCGACGGTTTTGATAATGAACTGTGCCATGTCGGCCAGCGTGATGGACCACATGCCGCCGACCGTGGAGTAAATCAGCACAATTGCGCCGCCGACGGCGATGGACAGCCAGCGCTCCCAGCCGAAGAGCACCACCATGATGGTGGCGTAGGCCCCGGTGGACGTGGCGCAGAGCATGAGCGTGTACGCCAGCATGACGATGCCCGACACCTTGGTGGCATGCACGCCGTACCGCAGCGTGAGCATCTGCGCCACGGTGTAGATTTTCAGCTTCTGCAGGGTCGGGGCGAAGAGCAGGCTCAGCAGCAGCACGCCGGAGCCGATCGCGACCACCAGCCACATCCCGGAGATGCCCCACTTGTAGCCCAGGCCGACGCCGCCGACGGTGGAGGCTCCGCCCAGGACGACGGCGGCCATCGTGCCGGTGTAGAGGACGGGGCCGAGGCGGCGGCCGGCCACCAGATAGTCGCTGGTGTTCTTGGTGCGGGATTTGCCCCACCACCCGAAGAGCAGCATGGCGGCCAGATAGGCCACCACAATGACGACGTTGACGATTTGACTGTCCATGGGGGACTCCAAGGGGAATGAAGATAGTGCGGGCGACATGCGGAAAATTGCCTGTGAGGCAACAAGTGTTGAGTGTTAAGCTAAATGTGGCACGGGGCACAGGTCAACTCGGCAGGCTGCCCCGGTTTCGGCCGGGGCTATTTCCCTGCCACTGCACGCCGCTTCCCTTAACTCTGCACCGAGAAGGATGATCAGTGAAGGCACTGCCAGTCGAACCCAGCAATGACCCGGTGGCCATCGGATCGCGGATCCGCGCCGCACGCCAAGGCCAGCGCATGACCATCGAACAGGTGGCGGATTCGACGGGGCTCACCAAGGGATTCCTCAGCCGGGTGGAGCGCGACCTGACCTCGCCGTCGGTGGCATCGCTGGTCACCCTGTGCCAGGTGCTGTCCATCTCCATCGGGGACCTTTTCTCGATGCCGGAAACGCATGTCTCGCGCGCGGGAGAGGGGCCGCGGATCAACCTGGGCGGCGAAGGCATCAAGGAGGAGTTGCTGACCGCCCGGCACGAGCGCCGGCTGCAGATCATCCGCGCCGTGATCGAGCCGCGGGGCCGTGGGGAAGCCGATCTCTACTCCGTGGACTGCGACGTGGATGTCCTTCATGTGATCGCGGGGAGCATTACCTTGATCTTTACCTCAGAACGCTACAAACTCGACGCCGGCGACACCATTTCCTTCTCCGGGCGGGAGCCGCACACCTGGATTAACGAGACCGACGAAGAGGCCATCGTCACCTGGACGCTGGTCCCGGCGGCCGCGCGCTAGTGCCCGTGCCGAGCTAGTTCCGCGTGCCGCGGTAGCGTCCGGCGCCGCGCTAGGTCCCGTGCCGCCCGGCCCGCGGTCTTGACTGTTACCCCCACCACAAATAACATCAGAGGCAACAGATGTTGCACATGAGGCAACCGTCGGTCGGGCGTTCCAGTACGGCACGCGGCCATCCCGCGGCTCCTGACGGCCCGACCAGAGTCCGCCGCCCGCGCCCCTCAGAGGAGAACCATGGAAGAGCTTCGTGTGGAAGCCAACGGCCATCTCGGCCCGATCGATTCGTCCCGCATCCCGCGGTACGCCGGAGCCGCAACCTTCGCCCGGCTGCCCCGCTTGGACCAGGTGCAGAAGGCAGACATCGCCGTCGTCGGCGTTCCGTTCGATTCGGGCGTGTCCTATCGCCCCGGCGCCCGGTTCGGCGCCAACCACGTCCGCGAGGCTTCGCGGCTGCTGCGGCCATACAATCCCGCATGGGACCTCAGCCCGTTCGAAGAGGTTCAGGTGGCCGACGCCGGCGACATGGCGGTGAACCCGTTCAACATCAACGAGGCCATCGAGACCATTCAGCAGAACGCCCTCGACCTGACCGCCTCCGGCACCAAGCTGGTCACCCTCGGCGGTGACCACACCATCGCCCTGCCGCTGCTCCGCGCGGCCGCCGAGCGTGCCGGTGGTCCGGTCGCCATGCTGCATTTCGACGCGCACCTCGATACGTGGGATACCTACTTCGGTGCCGAGTACACGCACGGCACTCCGTTCCGCCGCGCCGTGGAGGAAGGCATCCTGGACACCGAGGCCATTTGCCACGTGGGCACCCGCGGCCCGCTCTACGGCAAGAAGGACCTCGACGACGACCATCGTTTCGGTTTCGGCATTGTCACCAGTTCGGACGTCTACTACCAGGGCGTCCGCGACGTGGTGGCCAAGCTGCGCGACCGGATCGGCGACACCCCGCTCTACATTTCGGTCGACATCGACGTGCTGGATCCGGCCCACGCACCCGGCACCGGCACACCGGAGGCCGGCGGCATCACCAGCCGCGAGCTGCTGGAAATCATCCGCGGGTTCCGCGGCATGAACCTCGTGGGCGCCGACGTGGTGGAAGTGGCACCCGCCTACGATCACGCGGAGATGACAGGGGTCGCCGGCAGCCACGTGGCCTACGAACTTGTCTCGTTGATGGCCGACACCGCGGCCGGCGGGTCCGGCAACGGGTACAGCGCCCAGGCGCTGGAGCGTGCGGGCGCCACCGTCGGCAGCGGCGACGGATCGGATCAGGAGTCCTTCGAATGACAGCAGCAGGGAAAGACCCCTCCACCAAAGCGGCCCCGGCGGAACCGACCGTCCGCAACGGCGGGGACCTCGTCGTCGAAACCCTCAGCGCCCTGGGCGCGACGACGGTGTTCGGGATCCCGGGGCAGCACGCCTTGGGATTGTTTGACGCGTTGTCCCGTTCGCCGTTGCGCTTCGTCTCCTCCCGGGTGGAGAACAACTCCGCCTTCGCGGCGGACGGGTTCTCGCGTGCCACCGGCGAGGTCGGCGTGCTGTTCCTCTCCACCGGCCCGGGCGCCCTGACCTCGTTGGCCGGGCTGCAGGAGGCCTACGCCACCGGCGTGCCGATGGTTGTCATCGCCAGCCAGATTCCGCTCGAAGGCTTGGGCGCGCGCCGCAAGGGCATGCTGCACCAGCTCGACGACCAAAAGGCCTCCGCGGCCAACGTCACCAAGAGCCAGCGGTTGATCCAGCACGCGTCCGGCATCCCGTCGGCCATCCAGGACGCCTGGACCGAGGCCATTTCGTCGCCGCAGGGGCCGGTCTGGGTGGAGGTTCCACAGAACGTCCTGCTGGACCCGATCATGGTGCCGCCGGTGGAGGACGCGCTGGCCGAGGCATTCGACAATCCGCCGCGGACCGAGCTCGTCAAGGAAGCCGTGCACTGGCTCTCCGAGGCCAAGCGGCCGGCGATCATCGCTGGCGGCGGGGCCCGCAGGGGCAAGGCCCAACCGTGGCTGCGCTCCATCGCGGAAAAGCTGCGTGCCCCGGTGGTCTGTTCGCCGGGCGGCAACGGCGCGTTCCCGTGGAACCACGAGCTCTCGCTGCAATCCTGGGTCGAGGACCGGTACGTCACCGACGTCCTCGAAGATGCGGACGTCCTGGTGGTCGTAGGTTCGTCGCTGGGGGAAGTGACGAGCAACTATTTCACCATGGAACCGCGGGGCCGAATCATCCAGATCGACGCCGAACCCCGCGTCCTGGAATCCAACGGTCCGGCGCTGGGAATCCGCGCTGACGCCGGCCAGGCACTGCAGGCTCTGGACGCAGCCCTCTCCGGCAATCCGGGTAACGGACCCGACTGGCATGGCCAGACGCCCGAGCAGCTGGTCAAGGACACGCTGGCCAAGGTCCAGGCCCGCCTGGACGGCCAGGACCTGGCCAAGGAGCGGACCTTCATGGCGGACATCCGCGAGGCCGTGCCGGACGACATGCAAACCTTCTGGGACATGACCATCTCCGCGTACTGGGCCTGGAGCTGCTGGGACTCGCGCGACGGCGAGTTCCACTCGGCCCAGGGCGCCGGCGGCCTGGGCTACGGTTTTCCCGGCGCCATCGGCGGCAGCGTCGGCCTGGCCAGCCAGGGAAAGCCCGCGCGCGTGCTGGCCGTCTCCGGCGACGGCTCGGCCATGTATTCGATCAGCGAACTGGCCACCGTCCGGCAGCATGACCTGCCGGTCACCTGGCTGATTGTGGACGACGGCGGCTACGGCATCCTGCGCGAGTATATGGAAGGCGCGTTCGGCCGGGCGACGGCAACGGAACTGGCGCGGCCGGATTTCGTGGCCCTGGCGCAGGCCTTTGGCGTGCCGGCACGCCGGGTGGCACCGGAGGATATCGGCACCGCGCTCCGGGAAAGCTTTGCCGCCGAGGGACCGAACGTCGTCGTCGTCGAGACACTGCTGAAGATGTTCGCCCCCACGCACGTCTGACCCGGCCCCAGGCCGAGGGGGAGTCCCACCCCCCAGCGCAGCGTTCAGGCCGGCACCCTCGCCCCTCCGCCCCGGGATTCTCCCCGTGGGCGGAGGGGCCTGGTCATCAGCGGGCCGGCTCAGGCCAGGAACGCGACCAGCCTGTCCTCGAGCGCAGCCAGATCGCCGGTCTTCTTGAACTCGCACTCCCAGACGGTGAGGACCTGCCAGCCGGCCGCCTGCAGCGCCGACCGTTGGGCTTCGTCGCGGGCAGCGGTACGCGTCCGTTTGGCCTCCCAGAAGCCGGAGTTGGACTTCGGCGCATGCCGGCCGACCCTGCAGTCATGGGCATGCCAGAAGCAGCCGTTGACGAAGATCACTTTCCGCCGTCCGGCGAAAACCAGATCCGGTTTGCCCGGCAGCTTTCCGCCGCCTGCGCTGCCGTGCAGGCGGTAGCGGTATCCCTTGGCATGCAGCAGTTTCCGGACCAACAGCTCGGGTTTGGTGTTCTTGCCGCGGATTTTGGCCATGTTGGCGCTGCGCTGCTGCGGGGTCAGCGAGTCGGCCATACGTCAAGTCTAGGGGCGCGAGATACTGCCCGGCGGGGCTCCCGGCCGCCAGGCTGCGCCGTACCCGCGTCCGGGGGACGCGTCCGCCGCTGCTAGGTTAAACGTAAGCGGCATGCGAAGGCCGCCCCTGACCTTCGAAAGGACCTTCGATGCGCTTGATCGGCACTTCGGATATCAAGATCTTCCCGCTCGCTCTGGGCGGCAACACCTTCGGCTGGACCTCGGACGAGTCCGGTTCGCAGCAGGTGCTGGATGCCTTCACCGAGGCCGGCGGCAACTTCATTGACACCGCGGACAGCTACTCCGCGTGGGTTCCGGGTAACCGTGGGGGCGAATCCGAGGAGATCATCGGCCGCTGGATGGCGGACCGGAATAACCGCGAATCGGTCGTCATTGCCACGAAGGTGGGCGGCCATCCGGAGCTCCAGGGACTGTCCGCGGTGAATGTGGCCGCTGCCGCCGAGGCTTCGCTGCAGCGGCTGGGCACCGAATACATCGACCTGTACTACGCCCATTACGATGACGAGGGCACCCCGTTGATTGAGGCGGCCGCCGCGTTCGACGCCCTGGTGAGGGAGGGCAAGGTCCGCCAGATCGGCTTGTCCAACCTGTCCCCGGAGCGGATCGCCGAGTGGATGAACATCGCGCAGCAGAACGGGTTTGCGCTGCCGGTCGCGCTGCAGCCGCACTACAACCTGGTGGCCCGCAAAGACTACGAACAGGGCTATGCTCCGTTGGCCCGGGAACACAACCTCTCGGTGTTCCCGTACTTCTCGCTCGCTTCCGGTTTCCTGTCCGGCAAGTACCACTCGACGGATGACGCCGACAGCAGCCCGCGCGGCGGCATGCTCCGTGATTACCTCACGACCGAGGGCTTCGCCGTGGTGGACGCCTTGGAGACCGTCGCCCAGTCGCGCGGCATCTCCCTCACGACGACCGCGCTCGCCTGGCTGCTGACCAAGCCCGGCATTACCGCTCCGCTGGCCAGCGCCCGCACGCCCGAACAGCTGCCGGACCTGATGGCCGCCACGGATGTCGAACTGACCGCCGACGAAGTTGCCGCCCTGGACCGGGCGTCGCGGCCCTTCGCCTGACCGGCCCTTAACGACGACGGCGATGCCGCGTGGCATCGCCGTTGTCGGTGGCGGAAGCTCCGCCGTCGTCAAAAGTGGGTTAGAGCCAGCCTGCCGGATCCACGAGCTGACCGTCCTTGACAACCTCGAAGTGCAGGTGGCAGCCGGTGGAGTTGCCGGTGGTGCCCAGCTGGCCGATGACCTGGCCCTGGGCGACCTTCTGGCCCAGTGAAACGCCGATCGACTGCAGGTGGTTGTAGGTGGTCTTCAGGCCGCTGCTGTGCTGAACCACGATGCGGTTGCCGCCGCCGCCAACCTGCCAGCCGGCCTCGACGACCTTGCCGCCGTCGGCCGCATGGACAGGAGTGCCGCAGGCCATAGCGCAGTCAATGCCGGTGTGCAGCTCGCCGGCAGCCCCGGTGATCGGGTTCTGGCGGTAGCCGAAGCCGGAGGTCTGGTTCATGTTCGGGATCGGAGCGGCCAGCTTGCCGGTCGAAAAGCCGGCCGTCTTCGCCTTGGCTGCGGCGGCCTTCTTGGCTGCGGCCGCGGCCTTCGCCTTCTTCTCCGCCGCAGCCTTCTTGGCGGCAGCTTCCTTCTTGGCCGCAGCTTCGGCCTTCGCCTTCTTCTCGGCCTCGGCCTTCTTGGCGGCCGCTGCCTTTTCGTCGGCCTGCTTCTTGTCGGCGGCCGCGGCGGCAACCTGGGCTTCCTCCTGGGCAGCCTTGCTGTCTACCTTGGCCCGGTCAAACCCGAGTTCGGCCTCCTTGGCGGCCTGAATCTGCACGGGGCTTTGTTCCGAAGCGCGGTCGGAGCCGACGTCGGTAGTGCCGCCGGCCTGGGCCACCGGGACCACTGCCGCGGCCAGAATGCCGGCGGCAACGGCAGCCAAGCCGGTCCTGCGGGCGAGGGAGTAGGCCGCGGGGGATGCTTCCCCTTCGCGGCGGGCAGGGGAGCCCTCGGTGGAACGGGTGATCTTCGACAGGGCGGAACGTGAGATCTTGGACAGGGGATTCGTGGGGGTGTCGGAACGGCGACGACCGCGCACAGGGTTGTTCACAGGGTTTCCTCTCTTGCGCCTGCGAAGTTAGCTGTCGGATTCGAGCGAGAGTTCACTCGGTCCTGCCGGCAGTCGTAGTTCAGAGTTGGACTGTGCCGGTGAGGACTTCACCCCGAGGTGCCCCCAAGCACCGTAAGTGGTTCCTCCGCCCCTGCCTTCGAGTAAAGCTCGATTCTTCTGGTCCGCTGGCAGGGTTAGACGGGCGGACCGGATGCCTACCTAGATAGATAGGAACAAATTCAAAATTACCGGAGCGACACGCGGCGTTACAAATTCGTTATCCGTGTTCCTTGTCACCAGAAGTGCGGCCTGGTGGCGATTTCCGCCCGTCCTGCCGGTTTTTGAGGGGCACGGAGTCCGTTTCCGCTCCCCGGCCGTGACCGATACCACGGCGCGCCGAACTCCCTGTTGGCGCCCCGGCCGCTACCTCGCGCTCGCCTGGAAAATTTGCGCAGGCGGATCCTGGCGCAGATTGCGGCAGCCGCGGATGCGCGAAGTGGTGACCGCAACAAGCAGTAGGAGGGGCGGGCGGGCCGATCCAGCCCAGGCCGAAAGTCCGGCGTCGACGCCGGGGACGACACCCGCGCAGCCGGTCGGCCGGCCCGGCACGCGGCGACGCCGGGGATCGGGCGCGCCCCCTGAAAAGCCCCAGGCTAGAGTGCCGCCGCTCCGGCCTCCGCCACAGACTGGTCCTGCTCCCCGGAGCCGCCGCTGACGCCGATCGAACCGACCACCTGGCCGTCGCGGGAGAGCGGGATGCCGCCGGCGAAGATCATGATCCGGCCGTGGTTGCTGGCATGGATGCCGTAGAACTGGTTGCCCGGCTGCGAGTTGTCGCCCAGGTCCTTGGTTTGGATGTCGAACGCCCGCGAGGTGAAGGCCTTGTTGATCGAGATGTCGATGCTGCCCAGCCACGCCCCGTCCATCCGCACATGCGAGACCAGGTTTCCGCCGGCATCGGCCACGGCGATGTTCATCGGCTGGCCGATGTCGGCGGCCTTGGCCTCGGCGGCGGCGATGACCCGGCGGGCGTCTTCCAGGGTGACGGTGTCCATGTTTGCTCCTAAATCCGAGGCCTGTCGCGGGGCCCTAGTTGATGTAACCGTTGGGGTTGAGCACGTACTTGGTGGCGGCACCGGCGTCGAACTCCGCATAGCCCTTCGGCGCGTCCTCCAAGGGGATGGCCGTGGCATTCACGGCCTTCGCGATCTGCACCCGGTCATGCAGGATGGCCATCATCAGTGCCCGGTGGTACTTCATCACCGGGCACTGTCCAGTGGTGAAGGAGAGCGACTTGGCCCAGCCCGTGCCCAGCGAGAGCGAGAGCGAGCCTTTCTGCGCGGCCTCGTCGATCCCGCCCGGATCGCCGGTGACGTACAGTCCCGGGATGCCCAGCGCCCCGCCGGCCGCAGTGATCTCCATCAGCGAGTTCAGCACGGTGGCCGGCGCCTCCTGGGCGTCCTTGCCGTGCCCGCGGGCCTCGAAACCCACCGCGTCCACGCCGCAATCCACCTCCGGGACGCCCAAAAGCTGCTCGATCTGGTCCCTGGGATGGCCTTGGGAGACGTCCACGGTCTCGCAGCCGAAGCTGCGCGCCTGGGCAAGACGGCCCTCGTTCATGTCCCCGACAATCACGACGGCGGCGCCCAGCAACTGGGCACTGGCGGCGGCGGCCAACCCCACGGGCCCCGCTCCGGCAATGTACACGGTGGAGCCAACCCCCACCCCGGCGGTGACGGCGCCGTGGAAGCCGGTGGGGAAGATATCGGAGAGCATGGTCAGGTCCATGATCTTCTCGAGCGCCTGGTCCTTGTCCGGGAACTTCAGCAGGTTCCAGTCGGCGTAGGGGACCAGCACGTACTCGGCCTGGCCGCCCACCCAGCCGCCCATGTCCACGTAGCCGTAGGCGCTGCCCGGGCGCTCGGGATTCACGTTCAGGCAGATGCCTGTCTTCCGCTCCTTGCAGTTCCGGCAGCGTCCGCACGCGATGTTGAAGGGGACGGAGACGATGTCGCCGACCTTGATGAACTCCACGTCGGAGCCGACGTCGACGACTTCGCCGGTGATTTCATGGCCCAAGACCAGGTTCTTCGGGGCAGTAGTACGGCCCCGGACCATGTGCTGGTCGGAGCCGCAGATGTTGGTGGCAACGGTGCGCAGGATGACTCCGTGCGATACCTGCCGGCCCACGTTGTCCGGGTGGACCCCCGGACCATCCTTGAGCGTGAAACTTGGATAGTCGATGTCGATCACTTCGACCTTGCCGGGTTCCTTGTAAGCCACTGCTCGATTGCTGCTCATGGGGATTCCTCTGATCCGAAAGTCACGGGTGGTGGGTGCCACGGTAGCCCTCTTGGACGGGGGCTGGCTAGGGTTGAGGCGGCCTTGCCCCTGCAGTCCCGGGTCCCGGAATAATCTTCGCGGTGCCTTGGTTGACCCATCTAGATGCGATTGCATGAACAAACCAGGAGGGTCTCAGTGTCAGAGCGCAAGATCGTTGTTATATCCGCCGGACTCGGCGTTCCGTCCTCGAGCCGTATGCTGGCTGACCAGTTGGCGGCCTCTGCCGTGGACCAGTTCCGCCTGAAGGGCGTCGAGGCCGAGGTTCGACTGGTGGAGCTGCGCGATTACGCCGTCGATATCGCCAACAACATGGTGACCGGCTACGCCGCGCCGAAGCTGGACGAAGTGCTCAAGGCAACCGTGGCAGCCGATGCGCTGATCGTGGTGACCCCGGTCTTCAGCGCCTCCTACAGCGGGCTGTTCAAGTCCTTCTTCGATGTGGTCGAGCCGCGCGCGCTTGCCGGCAAGCCGGTGCTGATGGGCGCCACCGGTGGCAGCGCCCGCCACTCGCTGGCCCTGGACTACGCCGTCCGTCCGCTGTTCAGCTACCTCCGTGCCCGCACGGTACAAACCACGGTCTTTGCCGCACCGGAGGACTGGGGTGCCGGTGAGGCGGGAACCGGCGGACTGTCCGAGCGCTCGGACCGGGCGGCCGCCGAACTGGTTGACCTGGTGGAGGGCGCGCCGGTGACCGAGCGCGGCCGCGGCGGCGTCGAATCCAAAAGCTTCGAGGAGATCCTTGCCAGCGTCGGCCACTGAATGAGCAACTACCGCTGAGCAAGACGAAGGCCCGGTCGGGAGTGGTTTAGCGATGCGCACCCGCGCAGCGCGACCACCCGGACCGGGCCTTTGCCGTGGCTAAAAACGTTCGGGTTGTTGACCCAGTTTGAAGTGGCGTCCGCTGATGCTGGCCGGCTTCACTTCCACATAGAAATCCTTAAGGGTCGGGATCCAGGTCTCGACCGGCAGTGCTTCCGCGGCCGCGATGTCCTCCTGGTCCTGCAGTACGCGGGCCGTGCCTTTGACGACGACGCTCCATGCTTCTTCGCTGCTGATGCCGTCGGCCTCGAACAAGACCTGGTCGTTGATCGTCAATTCGGCCAGCTTGGTGCCCGGCGCCGTGCGCAGGACGAGCCTGCCATCGCGCGCAACATAGTTGATGGGGAAAATGTCGGTTTCCCCGGCGGCCGTGAGGACGAGGCGGCCATGCTTCGTCCTCTCCAGCAGCATCCACGATTGCTCGTCGCTGAGCTCAAGGACCGCGTCGTCGTGTTCGAACATCATGCCTTCATCCTTCTGCATCGGTTCGGTGAAAGGAAGTCCTTGATACAAACGGACCTCTCAACGACGAGGCACCGCCGCGGGGGCGGTTGTGCGGCCCCCCGGGGGGGGGGGTGTTGTGAGCCCGTCCCGAGCCCGGGCG
>NZ_JBNHGA010000014.1:0-99236 GCF_059090765.1 Arthrobacter sp. Cza30
TGGGGGGGCCCGAAAAAGTTGCCCCTGGGTGTGTCCCCCCCCCCAACGTGCCCCCCCGGCCGGCCGCCCAATAAACGGCGGGTTCAATCGGGGGGGGCCCGAACCCCAAAAGGGTGCGGGCCCCGCCCCTTTTAAGCAGTGCAGGCTAGACGGCCCAGCGGGCACCGAATGTGTGCAGCTTGCCGTACATGTGGCTGATATTAGTGACGGTCAAGCCGACGTCCGGGTTCAGTGCGTGGACTACCTGCCAGTTGCCGATGTAAATGCCAACGTGCCAGAGGGCGTTTGGCTCGCCCCAGAAGACCAGGTCTCCGGGCTGAAGCTGGGAAAGCGGCACCTTGTGCGGCGCGTAGTCGAACTGGGCCTGGGCAACGCGGGGGAGGCTGCGTCCTGCATTGGCGAACGCCTGCTGCGTCAGGCCAGAGCAATCGAACCCGACCGGACCGTTGCCGCCCCAGACATACTTTGCTTTCGGGTCGGCCTGCCGCGCCATCGCATAGTTGATCGCAGCGTTGGCGATGCTCGCGTTGCTGCCGGGAGCCGGAGCCGGTGCCGGCGGTGCCGGATTCGGCTTGGGCTTCGGGGCCGGTTGAGGGGCCGGCGGCGGAGGCGGGGCCGGGGCGGGCGCCGAGGGCCGGGACGGCGCAGGCGTCGAGGGCCGTGACGCAGGAGGCGGGGTGGACGGAGCCGGCCGGGAGGTTGCCGGCGGGGTCGACGGGGATGCCGGCCCGGAGGTTGCCGGCGGCGCGGCCGGCCGGGCCGGTGTGATGTCTTCACTGGCCGCTGCAACGGTGGAGCCCTGAGGGTTTGAACTGCCGCCGGCGGGCCGCTGGGCGGCGGCGGCTTCCTGTGCCGACTGCTCGACCAGGGCCTGGAGCTGTCGTTCCTGCTCGGCGCGCTCCAGCGCGGTGATGCGTGCGTCCTCTTCACCGGTGCTGGTTCCGCGCAATTCGGCCAGATGTTCCAGGAGCGACTGCCGCTGTTCCTCGTAACGGACCACCAGCTGCTCCTGCGAGGCGCTGGCGGCCTTCGCGTCCGACTCCGCGGCCTCCGCGGCTACTGCCGCGTCCCGGGCGGCCTCTTCGGCCTGGGTGACATAGAGCTCCCAGGCTGCCCACAGCTGGGCGGCCTGCTGGGATTCGCTCAGGGTCTGGGAGCGGTTCGCCGTCAGCGCATCGAGCGTGGAGGCCTTGTACAGCACGTCGCCGGCGTCCTTGCTGTCCAGCAGCGAGCTGAGGCCGGGGTTGACGCCGCCGTTCCGGTAGAGTTCACCGGCCAGCTGCCCCACTTGGTTCTTGACTGAATCGAAGTACTGCGCTGCCTGCGACGCCTTGGCCTTGGCATCAGCGAGTTCGGTGGTCCGCTCCTGCTGCCTCAGCAGCGACTCGCTGTAGGCGTTCTGGGAACGCATTGAATCGAACTGCGCGTTCGTAAGGTTTCCCGAAGCCGCCTTGAGCTGCTCCTCGATCCGGTCCACCAGGGCCTGGGTTGCCGCTGCATCGCCCTTGGCGTCGTCGATCTCCTCGCCGGAAGGCAGCGCGGGCGCCGCCGGCAGGATGATCCGCTGCGATGTCACCTGCGGCAACTCTCCCGCCGGTGCGGCGACGGCCGGCGCCAAGGCCGGAACGCAGATCAACAAGGCGGTAGCCGAGAAGAGCGCGACGGCGCGCCTCGTCGTCGTCGATCGATGCGGGGCAGGACGCCCCGAGGGAAGCAGCCTCATCCAAACGGGTCCTTACTAGGAGCGCAGCAAATGCACGCGCCCTTTCGGGACGGCCGGCCTTGGGGCCGGAACGGTCAAATGTGCGAACGGGTGGCACCCCAACTAGACCGAACTGCATTCACACAGCACGTTGAGGATATGCAACATCAGTCACAGTTGCAACATTTGTCCCACTAATAACATAAACAACACCAGTGTCATTTGAACAGCATTGGCGAGGAAGCGGCGTGTCACTAGGGAATTTCAGGGAAATTGGAACGCCGGATGGGAGGCGTGCCGGAGTGGGCCCGCTGTGCCGGCCGCGGCCAACGGGCCTGCTTATTCGACGGCCAAACTGTGCCCCCAGCGGGTGAGGCGGCGGTCAGCCCCAGCCCAGTTCGTGCAGGCGGGCGTCGTCGATGCCGAAGTGGTGGGCGACCTCGTGGATCACGGTTACCAGGACCTCGTGGACCAATTCTTCGCGGGAGGAGCACATCCGCTGAAGCGGGCCGCGGAAGACGACGATGCGGTCCGGCATGGACCCGGCGGCCCACCAGTGGTCCCTCTCGGTGAGCGGCGTGCCTTCGTAGACGCCCAGCAGTTCCGTCTCGGGGTCTTCCCAGGGTTGCGGGGTGTATTCCTCTTCCACGAAGATGCCCACGTTGGTCATCTCGCGCATGATGTCTTCCGGGATCTGGTCGATCGCGTCGTTTACCGCGTCCTCGAATTCCGGCAGGGACATCTCCATCGGCATGCAGCCGACTTTACCCGCGGGCGGCGGCCTCCAAAGCGCCCGGGTGGTGGCCGCGGCAGGCCTCGGCGGCCGGTTTTGGTTTTTCCCAGGACAGGCCCTATAGTTTTATAGGTCCACAGCGGGGAAATGAATCCCAAGTGGTCCTGGCCCCCATCGTCTAGCGGCCTAGGACACCGCCCTTTCACGGCGGCGGCACGGGTTCGAATCCCGTTGGGGGTACGCGAGACGTCATGAATGGCAGCCCGCTGGAGTGGTCAGAACCGCTTCGAAAGGCTGGTAGGATTGAGTCTCGTAAAAAATGCAAGGCCCTGTAGCGCAGTTGGTTAGCGCGCCGCCCTGTCACGGCGGAGGTCGCGGGTTCAAGTCCCGTCAGGGTCGCTTTGGTTTCCGGAGCGATTTCGGAACGCCATCGGTGATCATCGCAAGATGTTGCCAAGGCTCTGTAGCTCAGTTGGTAGAGCGTTCGACTGAAAATCGAAAGGTCACCGGATCGACGCCGGTCGGAGCCACCAGCAAAAGCGAAGCCCCGCAGTCCTTGTTCAGGATGCGGGGCTTCGTCGTGTCCGCCCGCTCTGTCCACCTCCGGATTCGTCGGGCACCATGGGTGCATGAACGAAACCGCAATCACCCACATTGGCGGTCCGACAGCCTTGCTGGAGTTCGGCGGCTGGATGTTCCTGACCGACCCCACCTTTGATGAACCCGGCGAGTACCCGACAACAGCCGGTACGCTGGTGAAAACCTCCGGGCCTGCCGTTCAAGTCGCGGACCTGCCGGTGGTGGACGCCATCCTCCTCTCGCATGACCAGCATGCGGACAACCTGGATACGTCCGGCCGGCGCCTCGTGGAATCCGGCGAGGCCAAGGTCCTCGGCACCCTGGAGGCAGCAGACCGCCTCACGACGGTTACCGGGATGGCCCCGTGGGAGCGGACAGTTCTCGAGGCCGCCGATCGGACCACTGTCACGGTCACAGCCGTCCCGGCCCGGCACGGACCCGAAGGATGCGAACCGGTGACCGGCACCGTGACCGGATTCGTCCTGACAGGATTCGACCTCCCGACTGTTTACATCAGCGGCGACAACGCCTCGCTGGACGTGGTCGACGCCGTCGCGGCACGTTTCGCGCCGATCGCCACGGCGGTGCTTTTCGCCGGTGCCGCCCGCGTGGGAGCCTTCGACAACGCCCCGCTAACACTCACCGCCGACGCCGCGGTCGAGGCGGCGCGCACCCTGGACGCGACCACCGTCGTGCCGGTCCACGCCGAGGGGTGGCAGCACTTCAGCGAAGGCCACGAAGAACTCCGTGTCCGGTTCTCCGCCAACGGCCTAGAAGACCGGCTCCGCATCCCCACACCCGGGCGGAAACTGGCCCTGTAAGTCCACGCTCCGGCGGGCCGCCCGTCGGCCAGCGGCACCGGCCGGCGTCGGTACAGTGTCGATACAGTAAGGGCGTGCCTACTCTTTCCTTCGTGTCCTCGGGGCCCGAATCCGCGGAAACCTATCCTCTTCCTGCACGGGGCGGGATGGCCGGGCATCACCTGGCACCAGCAAACGCAGCACTTCTCCGGCGCGTACCGTTGCCTTGCCGCGGACCTGCCCGGCCATGGAGCCAGCCATGGAATCGACTGGCGGAGCCTGGATGCTACCGCCGAACTGGTCGCCGAACTCATCGAGTCGACCACCGACAAGCCGGTCCACGTGGTAGGTCTTTCGATGGGCGGCGACGTGGGACTTCGACTGTTGGCTCAACGCCCGGAACTGGTGCAGAGCGCGCTCCTGACCGGGGTGCTGGTGCTCCCGGTGCCGCGGTGGATGCTGAAGGCCCAACTGGCCCTGGCCGGCCTGACCCGGAATCCCGTCCTGTGGCGGGCGTCCGCCAAGTACCTGCGGCTCGAACCCGAACAAATCGCCGCGCACCTGGCCGAGAACCGGCCGCTGGATCCCCGGCACTACCGCGCGATCATCTCGGAGATCTTCGGGGGCACCGACGTCGCGGGTACCGACAAGGCAACCTGCCCGGGAATCGGCGGCAGTCCTGGCCGGGCTGTTGCCGAACGCCCGTGCCGGGTTGGCTCCGAAGTCGCCGCACGAATGGCCGATGAACCGTCCGCAAACCTTTAACCGGACCCCGGAGGAGTGGCTGGCAGACCCCACGGTGCTGCCCCGGACGCTGCTGCCCGTCTAACCACCCCGACTGAAGCGGGGCCGTCTCGATCCGACCGCTCACCAATACCGGCAGTTGAAGTGGAAACAGATGCATAGTGGGGCAGAAGCTCCTAACGCGTCTGCTCCAACCCCCACCCCCACGCACGACGGAAGGAACCGGGTCCCATGGCCGCGAAGACAAAGATCCCCACATCACCAATTCACGGACCCTACGGCCAGGTGGAGAAGTGGCTCAAGGCGGCCGGCGCTGCAGACCTACTTGCCGAGGCCGCATATTCACCGGTGTTCAGTGAGCAGTCATTCGAACCGGGCGACGCCGAGTTGCGCGAGGTCTGGCCTGAGGGGGCATGGATTAGTTGGCTCGGGGGACCCGCCGTTGCCCCACTGCCCGAATGGCCCCGGCGGGCCGACGGCAGGCCGTTGGCTCATGTGGCGGCCGTTCACCTCGCCGACGTCGATGCAGCAGTGGACGCTGAAGGCAAGGCCGCTTGGCCAGTGTCCGGCCTCCGTGAGGGTCTGCCGAAGGAGGGCGTTCTCGAGGTTTTCCATGACCTTGAGTCCTTCGGCTACGGGTCCGAAGAGGGACAATCCGGAGCATGGTTGGTGCGGTGGGTCGAAGACCCTGACCGCACTGGTCTTATCGATGCCCCTTTGGACTTCGATCCTCCTTCCGAAGTGTGCCAGGTCGTGATGCCCCTACCCGGGTTTACGCTGCCGGCCGCTTCCGACTCTGCCTCGGCACCCGAGCCCCAATTCGACAAAATCGAGGCCCTGGAGATTGCCCTGCAGCGGGGCTGGCTGGCCCAGCGGACCGGGTCGGCCAAGGGGATCCCGATTCCGTTCAGCCACATCTACGGCCACAGTCATCGGGGTCACATCACTGCGGTGGAAGAGATCCTGCCCGCAGTTTTGCCTTTGGAACCCGGTGACGAATACCGCCTTCTGTTGGATCTGGAATCCTGGACCGCGCTGGAAGGATGGTTCGGGGACGCCGGAAATCTCGAAGTGTGGATGCGTGGATCGGATCTGCGAAACCGTGACTTCAACCGGGCATGGTGCCTGATCCGGACTGACTGACCAGCGGGCGCCCGGGTGCTCCTGCCGCCGAGGCACGGGCCTGCGCCGATCGGATCCGCCCGCGGCCGCCGCTGCGGGCTCCCAGTTTCCACTCAGGGTCACTGGCCTACCATGGAAGGGATTTCCCGTGCCGCCTGCACCTGATGAGGCACCGGACCAGGGGGACGATTGGAGCGAGGAGCATCGTGCAGGCCCTTTTGAAGGCGACGGCCGTCGGCCTGGCCACCGCCGTTCTGCTGACGTCCTGCAGCGACGCGGGCCGAACGTCGGAATCAGCGACGACGGCGCCCGCCCCCGTCGCTTCGGACGACACCGAAGCGACGGCCCCCGCGGAAACACCCCCAGCACC
Organism: Arthrobacter sp. Cza30; assembly: GCF_059090765.1. NCBI lineage: Bacteria > Bacillati > Actinomycetota > Actinomycetes > Micrococcales > Micrococcaceae > Arthrobacter > Arthrobacter sp. Cza30. The sequence goes on from NZ_JBNHGA010000014.1 coordinate 6,051, forward strand.
TGCCCCCGCCCCTGATCAAACGCCCACGGCGCCGCCCGGCCAGGCGCCGCCGTCGGACGCGGCCGGTCCCGCCGAGGGAGGCGGGGGAGCCGGCGGAGGCGACGCCCGCTGGGGCATCTACAAAAGCCGGGACCACGCGTGCGCCGCCGTGGCCGCAAACGTCGCTTCACTGCTGCTGGTCCCGCTCGGCTTCATGACTGGCGTGGAGGACTCCGACCTGGAGGCGCTGCAGGATGAGCTGGACGAATTCAGCCGCGACGTTCCGCCCCGGCTGGGGGACCACCTGGACAGGGTGGAGGCCCAGCTGGATCACGCGTCCGCAACCGGCCGCTTCGACGCCGCCGGGTTTGCCCGGGCCCTGCAACCGGTGAAGGACTGGCTGTCCGAACACTGCGGGGAATGAGGCGTTAGGCTTGCCCTGAGAGTCATCACAGCGTCAGGGGAGAACAGATGCACAACGAGGATCGGCCGGCTGCCCCGTCCGCGGGAGAATCACCCGGGGCACACCCGGTGACCGCACCTGTCGGCGTCCCGGACGCGCCGGCATCGGCGCCGGCAGCGGTTGACCCGCATCAGGCTGCAGGCCTCGGCATCCCGGACGCCCCCGGACGCACCACCATTTCCGAAGCCGCCGTGGCAAAGGTCGCGGCCGTCGCCGCCCGCTCCGTCCCCGGGGTCTACGCGCTGGGCAGCGGCACGGCACGGGCGCTGAGTGCGCTGCGGGATGTCGTGGGCGGCAGCGACGCCGGCCAGGGCGTACACGTGGAGGTCGGCCAGACGCAGGTTGCCGTGGACATCAGCCTCGTGGCCGTTTACGGCAAGCCGCTGCAGGAGTTGGCGGGCGCCGTGCGCGCGGCGGTGTACACCGCCGTCGGGCAATTGGTGGGGCTGGACGTGATTGAGGTGAACGTGGAGATCAATGACGTCCACGTGCCCGGCCTGGACGCCAAGGCTCCGGCGGAGAAGCCGGTGCGGCAGGCGGCCCAGTAACCGGATGTTCGGGACGGCGAGAGGAACAAGGATGAGCTACACGGTAGTCGGCATGGGCGTCGGCGCGGTGCTGGCGTGGGCCGCGCTGGTGTTTAACTTCTGGGGCTTCCTGCTGATGGCGGTCTTCCTGGTGGTGGGGGCGTTGCTGGGCCGCGCCGCGGAGGGCAAGCTTGACTGGCGCAGCATCCGCGATGCGCTGACCGGACGCCGCTCGTCTTCATGACGGAACCCGTTGTGGGCGCGGACGAATTGCCTCCCCGCCCGGAAGGACCGCCGCCGGCCGGGCAGCCGGACGGACCGCCCCCGGCGTCGCTCCCGACCGACCCGCCGGGGCAACACTATGCCGGACATACCCGGGTCAGCACGCAGGCGTTGACCAGCACCGCGCAGGGGGTTGCAGCGGAGGTGCTGGGCATTGCACCTGCCCTGGTCCGTGCGACGTGGCGGGACGATGCCGGTTCCCTCGCGCTGTCCCTGGCCCTTCCCCTCGGCATTCCCTCGCTGAACCGGGTAGTGCGGGACCCGCACCTGGTGGACGGCTTCGGCGGATCGGTCTGGGACCGGGCGCATGCCGCCAAGGGAGCCATCCTGGAGAGGATCTCCCGGATCAGCGGGTCGAGGTTGAGCCGGGTGGACATCAGGGTCACCGGCATCCGCGTGCAGGAAGGAGGCCGGGTTCGGTGAGCACCAACGTCAAAACCGGCGGGGGGCCGGCTGACCTGCGCCCGGGCGACGAGCGCCTGGCCGGCCGGGAACTGCGCAGCTCCCGCGCCATCGCCGCGGTGATCGCCGCCGTCCTCGTCGGATTGGCCTGCCTCTACCTGCTGCTCGAAGCGGCGTTGAAGGCGATCGGGCAGCGCCCGTGGCTGGCCTCGCCGGAAGAAATGGCGGGCTGGATCCACCAGCTGCCGGGAAACGTCGCGCCGACCGTCCTGGGCGCCTCCGGAGCGCTGATCCTGTTCCTCGGTCTGCTCTTCTTCCTGCAGGGCGTGCTCCCCGGACACCTGCACCGGCACCGCATTCCCGGCCGCCGCGGCGTCGTGGTGGCGGACGATGAGGTCATCGCCGCCTCGCTGGCGCGACGCGCGCGCATCGAGGCGCAGGTGACGCGCGAGCAGGTGCTGGTGGTCGTCTCGCGCGGGCTGGTGGATGTCCGGCTCCGGCCGACCTCCGGCCAGCCGGTGGACGCCGACGCCGTCCAGGCCGCGGTCGAAGACGAGGTCCGCAGGGCGCGGATCAGCCCGGTTCCGCAGGTCCGCGTGTTCGTGTCCAGTTCGGGGGTGGTGGGACAGTGAACCAGACGCCCCGGACACTGAACCGCATCCTGATCACCCTTCTGGGGCTGCTGCTCATGCTGGCCGGCGGCACCGCGCTGGCGCTGGCGCTGGTTCCCGCGCTCGCCGGCCGGTGGCAGGCCGCCACGGAGCAGGCCGGCGCCAACCTGCAGACGGTCCTGGACGCCACCACCTTGGCCGGGCAGCGGGACAGCTGGCTGTGGATTGTGGTGGCGCTGGTGCTGCTCCTGACGGTGCTGCTGATGATCGCGTGGGCCGCTCAGCAGGGCAAGGGCCGCACCGGCACCATCGCCGCTGATTACGACGGCGCGGGCGACCCCGGCGCCGTCTGGCTCAGTGCCGCCGTGGCCGAGCAGGCGTTGCGCGATGCGCTGCGGGAACGCGACAACATCCTGCAGGCAACGGTCACCGCCTACGACTACGAGGGCGGCGGCGGCCTGCGCGTTCGGGTGGCTCCGCGCCTCGGCGTATCCCCGCAGGCCGTGGCGGACGAAGTCTCCGACCTCGTGGAGGCGCTGGACCTGACCGTCGGAGTCAGCTTCCCGGTGGTCATCCACCTGGTGGCCGGCGCGCGCTCGCGGCTGGTCCGCGCCGACCGCGTCCGCTAGCCGGACTGCCCGTCGGCGGCAGGGGTAAGCCAGACGGCCCCGTCGGGCTGCAGCAACCCGTCGGAGACTGCGCCCTCCTGCGACGCCAGCACCAGGGAGGCGCCGTCGGGCAGCCGGATGGCGGAACTGCCCATGTTCGCCAGCACCTGCAGCGTCCCGTTGCGGTAGCTCAGGATGCCCGCCGCCGGATCGTGCCCGGCGGCCCATTCCAGGCTGCCTTGGCCCAGCTTCTGCTCCGCCCGCAGGCGCAGCGCCGCCCGATACAGCTCGTAGGTGGAAGCGGCCACTCCCACCTGCTGATCCACCGCATAGCGCGCAAAGCTCTCGGGCTGCGGCAGCCACGGTTCATGCTGGGTGGAGCCCCAGCCGTAGCCGTGCGCCTCCGCGCGCCAGGGAATCGGCACCCGGCAGCCGTCGCGGCCCCGCTCTTCGCCGCCGGTGCGGAAGAACGCCGGGTCCTGGCGCACCTCGGCCGGCAGGGCGGTGTGCTCCGGAAGGCCCAGCTCATCGCCCTGGTAAACGTAGGCGGAGCCGGGCAGCGCCAGCATCACCAGCGCCGCGGCACGGCCGCGGGCGTGGCCGAGTTCCTCGTCGGGCTGTTCGTCGTCCGGGCCAATGCCCTTGGGGAACGTGGTGGGGTCCGCCAGGCCGTACCGGGTGCTGTGGCGGACCGTGTCGTGATTGGACAGCACCCAGGTGCTCGGCGCACCCACCGATGCTGCAGCGGCGAGCGAATCCTCGATGCTGCGGGCCATCCGCCGGGCATCCCAGCCCGCGAGCAGGAAGTCGAAGTTGAACGCCTGCTGCATCTCGTCGGGCCGGACGTAGGCGAAGAGCCGCTCGGCAGGCTCGACCCAGGCCTCGGCGACCAGCATGCGGTCGCCGTCGTACTCGGCCAGGACCTTGTGCCACTCGCGGTAGATCTCGTGCACGCCGTCCTGGTCGAAGTAGGGCGGGGTCTCCGGATGGATCCGCTCCTCCTCCCGGGCCCCTGCCGGCTGCGCCGCCGCTCCGCGGGCATCCGCCCCGGCGGGTTCCAGCACCTGTTCCTCGGACGCACGCGCATCGGGGGTGGGCGAGGCGCCCGCGGGCCGGCCGACGGCCGTTTCGTCGCCGCCGGGCAGCGCATCTTCGCCCGGCAGCCGCTCGCTGCCGGCCACCATGGAGGTCTTGGCCGCCCAATCCGGCAGGCCCTCGGCCTTGACCAGGCCATGGGCCACGTCGATCCGGAACCCGTCCACGCCGCGGTCCAGCCAGAACCGCAGGACGGAGACCATTTCGGCCCGGACCTCGGGGTTCTCCCAGTTCAGGTCCGGCTGCGTGGAGTCGAACAGGTGCAGGTACCACTGGCCGGGCGTGCCGTCGGGTTCGGTGATGCGGGTCCAGGCCTCGCCGCCGAACACCGACTGCCAGTTGTTGGGCGGCTCGTTGCCGTCCGGGCCCCTGCCGTCCCGGAAAACATAGCGGGCACGTTCGGGCGATCCGGCCTCGGACGCCAGCGCGCTCACGAACCATTCGTGCCGGTCGGACGTGTGGTTCGGCACCAGATCTACAATCACCCGCAGGCCCAGCTCGTGGGCGCGCGCCAGCAACGAGTCAAAGTCGTCCAGGCTGCCGAACAGCGGGTCGACGTCGCGGTAGTCCGCCACGTCGTAGCCGGCATCGTTTTGCGGGGAGACGTAGAAGGGCGAAAGCCAGATGGCGTCCACCCCCAGGTTCTTCAGGTAGGGGATCTTGGCGCTGATTCCGGCCAGGTCGCCCATTCCGTCGCCGTTGTGGTCGGCGAAGGAGCGCGGATAGATCTGGTAGATGACGGCGTCGCGCCACCAGGGAGCGTTTGCTGCGGTCATTGGCTCTCCTCGATTCGGGGGGTCAGGACCACTTCCAGCCTAATGATCTTTGGTGCCTAACAGGCAGCGAAGGCCAAGGATGCGGCGCAGATCACGATTCGGCATCGAACGCTGCGGCCCCGAAAATGTGCCTTGCGACACACACCGTAAGCGTTTACGTTACGAGTTATCAGATGGGTACTTGGTGGCTTCTTGCTGACCTGTTCAGCTCTGTCGGGGCCACCGGACAAAGGAGTCACACCATGCACTATGCACGCTCCAGAAAGGCCGTCCTGCCGGTGGCCGCGCTCGGCGCCATGGCACTGACACTGTCCGCCTGCGGGGGAGGAACAGAATCCGAGGAGTCGCCGGCGCCTGCCGCAGACTGCGCCGCCTACGAGGCCTACGGCACCTTCGACGGCGCCGAGGTCAGCGTCTACTCGACCATCACCGATGCCGAGCAGGATCTGCTGGAGAACTCCTGGGTGGACTTTGAGGAGTGCACCGGGATCGACGTGGTGTACGAGGGGTCCAACGAGTTCGAGACGCAGATCGGTGTGCGCGCCCAAGCGGGCAATCCGCCGGACGTGGCGATCTTCCCGCAGCCCGGACTGCTGGCCGCCCAGGCCCAGGCCGGCTACCTGAAGCCTGCGCCGCAGGAAGTGTCCGACTTGGTCGACGAAAACTGGTCCGAGGACTGGAAGACCTACGGCACCGTGGACGGCACCTTCTACGCCGCCCCCATGCTGGCCAGCGTGAAGGGCTACGTGTGGTACGTTCCGGCCACGTTCCAGGAGAAGGGCTGGGAAGTTCCGCAGACCTGGGACGAGATGATGGAACTCACCCAGACCATCGCCGATGAGGGCACCATGAAGCCGTGGTGCGCCGGGTTCGAGTCCGGCGAGGCCACGGGCTGGCCGGGCACCGACTGGATCGAGGACGCGCTGCTGCGCCAGGCCGGACCGGATGTCTACGACCAGTGGGTCAACCACGAGATCCCGTTCAACGATCCGCAGGTGGCCGAGGCTTTCGACGCCGTCGGCGGCATCCTGAAGAACGAGGACTACGTCAACGGCGGCATCGGCGACGTCCGCTCGATCATCTCCACCTCGGTGGACGACGGCGGCATCCCGGTGATCGACGGCACCTGCGCCATGCACCACCAGGCCACGTTCCAGGCGGCCAACTGGCCGGAAGGCACCAACGTGGCCGAGGACGGCGACGTCTGGGCCTTCATCACTCCCGGCCAGGAGGCCGGTGCCAGCGCGATCACCGGCGGCGGCGAGTTCGTGGCCGCCTACACCGAAAGCGAAGAGGTCTCGGCCTACCTGCAGTTCATGGCCTCGGCCGAGTTCGCCAACAACCGGGTGGAGCAGGGCGCCGCGATCAGCGCCAACAAGGGCCTCGACCCGGCGCTGGCCGCTAGCGACCTGGACCGCCAGTCCATCGAACTGCTGCAGTCGGAGGACACCACCTTCCGGTTCGACGGTTCGGACCTGATGCCGGGCGCGGTCGGCGCCAACTCCTTCTGGAGCGGCATCGTGGAGTGGATCAACGGCAAGTCGACGCAAGAGGTCGTGGACTCCATCGAGGCCAGCTGGCCCTCCGACTAGGCAGCCGCCGGCAGCCCGGCCGCACCGCCTGCGACCCGATGCAGGCGGTGCGGCCGGGCACGGCCTGTCCCTTCCACGCACCTAGGAGGTAAGTGCCATGGAGGACGTTGGCGAAAAACTCGTGCAGGTGGCGGCCGCCCTGGCGGTCTTCGCCGCGATCATCGCCCTGATCATGCTGTTGGTGGACCGGGCCCCGAAGTCGTTCCGCGACAAGGCGACGATCATCGGATTCCTGGCCCCCGCCGTCGTACTCCTGGGCATCGGATTGGTGTGGCCGGCCATCCAGACCACGTACCTGGCGTTCACGGACCGCACCGGAACGCCGAACGGCATGGACAACTTCGTGTGGATGTTCACCCAGCCCGAAGCGCTGGTCACGCTGCGGAACACGCTGCTGTGGGTGGTCCTGGTGCCGCTGCTGTCGACCGGCATCGGCCTGGCTTACGCGGTGTTCATCGACCGGGCGCGCGGCGAGAAGGCGCTGAAGGCGCTGGTGTTCATGCCGATGGCCATCTCCATGGTGGGCGCGGGCGTGATCTGGAAATTCATGTACACGTACCGCGGCGGCGAACGCGAACAGATCGGCCTGCTGAATCAGGTTCTGGTGTGGTTTGGCGGCGAACCCAAGCAGTTCCTGCTCGACGCGCCGGAGAACACGTTCTTCCTGATCGCGGTCATGGTCTGGATCCAGACCGGCTTCGCCATGGTGATCCTCTCCGCGGCGATCAAGGGCATCCCCACCGAAATCGTGGAGGCGGCGCGGCTGGACGGGGCCAGCGCCTGGCAGCAGTTCCGCTCCATCACCATCCCGTCCATCCGAGGGGCCCTGATCGTAGTGGTCACCACCATCACCATCGGCACGCTGAAGGTCTTCGACATCGTGCGGACCATGACCGCCGGGAACTTCGAGACCTCGGTGGTGGCCAACGAGATGTACACCCAGGCGTTCCGCGCCAACGAACCCGGACGCGGCGCCGCGCTGGCCTTGATCCTGTTCCTGATGGTGCTGCCGATCGTCGTCTACAACGCCCGGCAGCTGAAGAAGCAGAGGGAAATCCGATGAGCGCTACGCCTGCCATCCCCACCGCTCCCGACGCCGTCCTGGCCAGCACCACCGAACAGCAGATCCCGATCACCCGGCGGGTCAAGCAGCGCCTGACCTCGCGCGGAGCCACCGCGGCAGCCATCATCATCGCCGTCATCTGGACCGTGCCGACCTTCGGCCTGTTCATTTCCTCGCTGCGCCCGGAAGACAACATCCAGGCCAACGGCTGGTGGAACATCCTGGGCGACCTGCAGTTCACCACCGAGAACTACACCGACGTGCTGGCCTCCAAGGGCGGGTCCGCGTCCAACCTGGGGCAGTACTTCATCAACTCGCTGGCGATCGTCATCCCCGGCACCCTGATCCCCCTGGTGATCGCCTCGATGGCGGCCTACGTTTTCGCCTGGGGCAGGTTCCGCGGCAAGGACACCCTGTTCATTGTGGTGTTCGCGCTGCAGATCGTACCGCTGCAGATGGCGCTGATCCCGCTGCTTTCGCTGTTCATCAACCTCAAGATCGGCGAGTTCCAGCTGCTGCCGGCCGGAACTTACACCCAGCTGTGGATCGCGCACACCATCTTCGCGCTGCCGCTGGCCATCTTCCTGCTGCACAACTTCATCTCCGAGATCCCCGGGGAGGTCATCGAGGCGGCGCGGGTGGACGGCGCCGGGCACGCGACCATCTTCTGGCGGATCATCCTGCCGCTGTCCGTGCCGGCGATCGCCTCCTTCGGCATTTTCCAGTTCCTGTGGGTCTGGAACGACCTGCTGGTGGCCCTGGTGTTCTCCGGGGGAACCGCCGACGTCGCGCCGATCACCCAGCGGCTGGCCGAGCTGACGGGCACCCGCGGCGACGAGTGGCACCGGTTGACCGCCGGCGCGTTCGTTTCCATGATCGTGCCGCTGGCGGTGTTCTTCGGCCTGCAGCGCTACTTTGTCCGCGGCCTGCTGGCTGGTGGCCTTAAGGGGTGAGCGCGCCGTGACCGGGATCGACGACGTCGCGCGGGCCGCCGGCGTCTCGACCGCAACGGTTTCCCGTGCCCTGCGCGGCTTGTCCGGAGTCTCCACGGCCACCCGCGACCGCGTGCTGGCGACAGCCGACTCGCTGGGCTACGTGCCGTCGTCGTCGGCGGCCCACCTGGCATCGGGCCGCACGAGGGCCATGGGCGTGCTGCTGCCGGTGATCGACCGGTGGTACTTCGCGTCCGCCCTGGAAGGCGTGGACCGCGTGTTGCGGGCGGCCGGCTACGACCTGATCGTGTTCAGTCTGGGCGGCACCGGCACCAACCGCGAACGGGTGTTCCACCGGTCCATGCTGCGCAAGCGGATCGACGCGCTGTTGGTGATGTGCATGGAGCTGACCGCGGACGAACTGGCGGCGCTGCAGGCGCTGGAGTATCCGAACGTGATCGTCGGCGGCCAGGTGGACGGTCTGCGCAGCGTGAGCGTGGATGACACCGCCGCGGCCGCCGAGGCCGTCGAGCATCTCATCGGGCTTGGGCACACGCGGATCGCGCACCTGCAGGGCGGCGGCGCCTACGGGATCGACTTCGACGTGCCGCGCCGCCGCGAGCTGGCCTTCCGGGACACGATGGCCCGGCACGGGCTGCGGGTACGGCCGGAATGGCTGGCCATGGGCGACTTCCGGTTCGCAGGCGGCAGGACTGCCGCCGGCAGGCTTCTCGACACACCCGGGGAGCGGCCGACGGCGATCTTCGCCTCCGCGGACGAGATGGCCTTCGGCGCCCTGAGGGCCGCGCAGGAGCGCGGGCTGCGGGTCCCCGAGGACGTTTCCGTGGTGGGCATCGACGACCACGAGTTCGCCGAGCCGATGGGGCTGACGACCGTCCGGCAGCGGCCGGACCAACAGGGAGGCTACGCGGCCCGGCTGCTGCTGGCAGAACTGCAGGGGAAGGCGCGGCTGGACGTGCCGCGGATCCAGCCCCACGAGCTGGTGGTCCGGGCCTCGACCGCCCCGCCGTCGTCGTGATTGCCGGTTGGCTCCGGGCCGGCGGTCAGGACGCGCGGGCCAGCTGGCGGATCTTGATCCAGCGGCCGGCGAGGCGGCGGTAGGCGGCGGCGGCGCCGGTCATGTCGCCGTCGGCCAGCGATTCGATCCCGGCGTGCACGTCCGAGGGCGATTCGTCCGGGTAGACCAGCTCTGCCACGCGGCCGTAATCGAGCTCCACGATGCCGTCCGCGGTGAAGGTTTCCAGCCACTCGGTCAGCTCGGTCAGTTCTTCCAGCAGGTCCAGGCCCGGCGCGGCGAGGGCCAGCGAAGCGGCTGCGTAACGGGCCCGGTCGATGCACTGCGGGACCGGGGCGGCCAGCCGGACCGTCCTCAGCGTGTGGTCGCTTTCCACCTTCTCGGTGTGGTCGTCCTCGCGGAACAGCACGAACCAGCCGAACGGGATGCCCCAGGTGGAGCTGCGCGTGTGCAGCTTGGCCAAGGCGTCCACAAAGTTGTCCGGGTCCAGCCGGGACTGCTGGGCGTCCCGCGCCGCTTCGGGCACCAGCAGCCCCAGCAGCGGATCGCGCAGGCTGCTGGAGAGCGATTCGGCGGCCAAGGTGCTGCGGACGGCCAGCTGGTTGGGGCAGTACCGCGGCGTGGTGATGCCCTCGGGCGTCGGATAGTGGAGGACCCGGATCAGGTCGTCGCTGGAGTGCGGAAACGGGTCCGACACGGTGCGGGTGATCCGGCGCAGCGAGTCACCGCGGTCCAGGTCCTCCGTGACGTCCCTGCCGCGGCCGCGCTGGCTCATGATGAGCAGCTGCTGGTCGTCGTCGAACACATCCAGTGGTTCGAAGACCCGCAGGTAGGAGACGTACGGGAACTTCATCTCAGTGCAGCTCCGCGATGACCGGCGCGTGGTCCGAGGCGCCCTTGCCCTTGCGCTCTTCGCGGTCGATCATCGCCCCGGTGACCCGGGAGGCCAGCGCCGGGGAGCCCAGGATGAAGTCGATGCGCATGCCTTCCTTTTTGGGGAAGCGCAGCTGCGTGTAGTCCCAGTAGGTGTAGACGCCTGGCCCGGGCGTGTGCGGGCGGACGACGTCGACGAATCCGGCCTCTTCGAACGCGCGGAAGGCGGCGCGCTCGGGTTCGGTCACGTGCGTCGCGTTCTGCGCCCGGAACCAATCGATGTCCCAGACGTCGTCGTCGGTGGGAGCGATGTTCCAGTCGCCCATCAGTGCGACGGGGAGCGTCGGGTCGGCCTGGATCCAGCCGGCGGCCTCTTCCTTGAGGGCCTTGAGCCAGTTCAACTTGTAGGGCATGTGGGGATCGTCGACCGTGCGGCCGTTGGGGACATACAGGCTCCACACGCGCACGCCGCCGCAGGTCGCCCCGATGGCCCGGGCCTCGGCGGCGGTGGTGTCCTCGGTCTTGCCAAAGTGCGGCTGCCCGTCGAACGTCCGTTCCACGTCATCCAAGCCCACCCGGGAGGCGATGGCCACGCCGTTCCACTGGTTCAGGCCGAAGTGCGCCACCTCATAGCCGTTCTTCTCGAACAGGTCCCACGGGAAGTTCTCATCCTTGGCCTTAGTCTCCTGAATGGCCAGCACATCCACGTCGGAGCGCTGCAGCCAGGACTCAACGCGGTCGGCGCGGGCACGGATCGAGTTCACATTCCAGGTAGCAATCTTCACAACAGCTACGTTACCCAACGGCGGCAGGCTGTGCTCGCCGCTCGGGGCGGCTGGGCCCGCTGTCGGGGCAGTGCAGCCGCCGCCCGGGGCGGCTGGACCCTCGGGCGGCGGCAGGCTGTGCTCGCCTCTCGGGCGGCTGTGCTCGCCGTCGAATCCCTCACGGCCCAATGGCTTGGATCGCCGTCGTATCCCTCACCGCCCCAAGGCATCGGGGGTATGTTGGAGAGATGTTTGCTGATAAGCCGCAGTCTTTAGCAGATCCACTCGAACGGCAGCGGCGGCAAGCCATGCTGCAATCCGAGCCGGCCGTACAGAAGCTTGAGGAATGGCGGGACGCCTACGCGCGGACCCGCACGGAGCCCGTTCCGCATTTCGATCCGGCGGATGCGGGCGTTGAGGCGCGGGTGCTCTTTCTGCTCGATAGCCCGGGAAGCCAAACGGTCACGGCAGAGGGGCCGGGATTCGTCTCGGTAGACAACCCCGACCAGGCGGCCGAACGGTGCTGGAACGAACGCCAGGAAGCGGAGCTGCACGAGGGGGTTCTCCTCTGGAATACAGTGCCGTTTTTCCTGAACGGCGCCGAGCCGACGCCGGTCCAGACAATAGCCGGCGTCAAGGCCCTGAAGTCAGTCCTGGGGCTGCTGCCTCGGCTCCAGGCCGTCGTGCTGTGCGGGACCTTCACCAAGACCCAGTGGGCGAAACACATGGGTGCGTTCACCCGCCCGACCGTCATCAAGGCCCCCAGCCCCGGTGGCAGGGCGATGATCAGCCGGAAGAACCAGGACGAGTTCCGCAAGGCAGTGATGCGGGCGAAGAGCCTGGTCGGCTGACGCTTCAGCCGGCCGGCCGTGCTTTGCTTGAGCGGGAGACGGGCCCGCAGACCGGCCGTCTTCGCATGAGCGGGTAACGGTCAGCGGGTGCCCGGGCCAACGGTGTCAAAGGCTTCGGCCAGCAGCGCCTCGAGGGTTTCGTCCAGCTGGTCCGCTGCGGTGATGGACAGCCGGTGCGTCATGACCTTTCGGGTGGTCGGAAAGGCCTGCAGCAGTTGCGGGTGGTCGACCCGCCGCAGCAGATGGACGGCAACTTCCAGCCGGTTGGAGATGGTGAACGCGTCCGCGAAGACCCGTTTGTCCGCCCAAGCGACTTCCGTCCGATGCACCCGTTCGTGGACGGGACCGAGGGACAGCACGGTCCCGCGAAACGCGTGGAACAGCGCGACCGCTTCCGGGTTCCTGCCGGCGAGGAATTCATCCAGCTCCACGGCCCGGCCCCTTCCCGCTCAGCCAGCCCCGCCCATCCGGAGGGGGCCTAGCCCTGCCACCATTTGTCGAGGATGGACACCGGCGTGGTCCGCTTGTGCCGGGTCATCAGGTAACGCTGCTCGACCTTCTCGGCGACCTCGTCGGGGATGGTGCGGCCCTCAAGGTAGTCGTCGATGTGGTCGTAGCTGATCCCCAGCTCGTCCTCGTCCGTGCGGCCGGGCGTGGTGTCCAACAGGTCTGCCGTCGGCACCTTGTGTGCCACCTGGTCGCTGGCACCAAGGTGCTCCAACAGTTGCCGGTTTTGGCGCTTGTTGAGTCCGAACAGGGGCAGCACGTCAGCGGCGCCGTCGCCGAACTTGGTGAAGAAGCCGGTGACGGACTCGGCGCCGTGGTCTGTGCCCAGCACCAGGTAGTTGTGCTGGCCGGCCAGCGCGTACTGGGCCATCATCCGTGCCCGCGCCTTGATGTTGCCCTTGTTGAAGTCGGTGATCTCTTCGCCGGTCGTCGTCGTGAATTCGGACTCGAAGCCGTCCACGGCCGACTTGATGTTGAACGTCCACGACGTTTTCGGCCGGATGAAATCCATGGCTGCCTGCGCGTCGGCTTCATCGTGCTGAACGCCGTACGGCAGGCGCACCGCGACGAAGGTGGCCTCGACGCCTTCTGCCTCGAGTTCGTCGACCGCCAGCTGGGCCAGCTTGCCGGCGAGGCTGGAGTCGACGCCGCCGCTGATGCCCAGCACAAAACCTCTGCTGCCGGTGGTCTTGAGGTAGTCCTTGAGGAATTCGACGCGCCGTGCGACTTCCTGCGACGGGTCGATGGAGGGCTGGACGCCCAGTTCGTCAATGATCGTGGCCTGGAGTTCGCGCATGGCCACAGCCTACTAAAGGACCCGGGCCAGTTGCAGGGAGCCCGGCGGGCAGGTCCCCACCGCTCCAGCCAGAGGCCCCGGTTGTCCTTGTTCTGGGCGGCCGTTCAGCATCTCCGCAGGTCAGTGCCGCGGGTCCCTCCAAAACATGGACAATTCCGGCTGAACATGGACAGCTAGCGCAATCGGAAGGTGTCCGCCCAGCCCCTACTGCCGCCCGCTGCCCCTCCCTCCGGCCCCAGCCCTACTGCTTGAACGCGGCGTCAAAGGAGGCCTGCGGCGGATCGAAGTCGAACCGCTTGAGGAACCTCAGGGCTTCCGGCGCCCCCTGCAGCCGGTCCATCCCGGCGTCTTCCCACTCAACCGAGATCGGCCCGTCGTAGCCGATCGCCGCCAGCGCCCGGAAGCTGGCCTCCCAGGGCACGTCGCCGCGCCCGGTGGAGACGAAGTCCCAGCCACGCCGCGGGTCGCCCCACGGCAGGTGCGATCCCAGCCGCGTGTTGCGCCCGGTGATCCGCAGCTTCGTGTCCTTGCAGTCCACGTGGTAGATCCGGTCCTTGAAGTCCCAGATCAACGAGACCGGGTCGATGTCCTGCCACATCATGTGGCTGGGATCCCAGTTGATGCCGAACGCCTCGCGGTGCCCCAGCGCCTCGAGCGCCCGCACGGTCGACCAGTAGTCGTAGGCGATCTCGGAGGGGTGGATCTCGTGCGCGAACCGGACCCCGCACTCGTCGAACACGTCCAGGATCGGGTTCCACCGGTCGGCGAAGTCCCGGTAGCCGGCCTCGATCACGTCGGCGGACACCGGCGGAAACATCGCCACGTACTGCCAGATCGAGGACCCGGTGAATCCCACCACGGTCTTCACCCCGAGCCGCTGCGCCAGCCGCGCGGTGTGCTTCATCTCCTCGGCCGCCCGCGCCCGCACGCCCTCGGGCTCGCCGTCGCCCCACACGCGCTCGCCGACGATCGCCTGATGGCGGAAGTCAATCGGGTCGTCGCACACCGCCTGGCCCTTCAGGTGGTTGGAGATCGCCCACACCCGCAGGCCGTTGCGCTCCAGGATGCCGAGCCGGTCGGCGATGTAGTCGTCGTCGTCCCAGCGCCACGCATCCAAGTGGTCGCCGGACACCGCGATCTCCAGGCCGTCGTAGCCCCAGCCCGCGGCCAGTTCGGCCACTTTCTCCAGGGGCAGGTCCGCCCACTGGCCGGTGAACAGCGTGAAATTACGGGCCATCGGTTGCTCCTGCATAGTCGGCGCGGGTGTCGGTTTCGGCAAGGACGACGGCGGTGCCCGCCTGCCCGGCGCTGCGCACCATGGCGTCCAGCACCTTCTGCACCGCCAGGCCGTCCTCGAAGCTCGGGCTGGGTGCCCGGCCGGATGCCACCGCGGCCAGGAAATCGGCGGCCTGGCTGGTGAACGTGTGGTCCCAGCCGAGCACGTGCCCGGGCGGCCACCAGGCCCGCAGGTACGGGTGAGTCTCCTCGGTGACCAGGATCCTCGCCGCACCCGCGAGCCCCGGCGGGGCCCCGGCGTCGTAATAGGAGAGCTCGTTGAGCCGCTCCAGGTCGAAGCCCAGGTGCCCGGCGGATCCGTAGACCTCGATCCGCAGCGCGTTCTTGCGGCCCGCGGCCATCCGGCTGACCTCCAGGCTGGCCACCGCGCCGGAATCGAGCCGCAGGGTGGCCCAGGCGGCGTCGTCGACCGTCACCGGTTCGGGCCCGTCCGGGCCCTGCCGGGTTTCGACGAAGGTGTTGAGCGTGGCGGAGACCGACGTGACCCGCGCGCCGAGCAGGAAGTGAATCTGGTCCACCGCGTGCGAAGCCAGGTCGCCGAGCGCGCCGGAGCCGGCGGTCTCCCGGCGCAACCGCCAGGTCATCGGGGCGGTGTCATCGGCCAGCCAGTCCTGCAGGTAGGCGATCCGCACCTGCCGCACGGCGCCGATCCTGCCCTCGGCGATCACTTGCCGCGCCAGCGCCAGCGCCGGCACCCGCCGGTAGTTGAAGCCGACCATCGACTGGACTCCGGCCGCTCCGGCGGCGCGGGCCGCGGCGGCCATGCGCTCGGCTTCGGCCACCGAGTTGGCCAGCGGCTTCTCCACCATCACGTGCTTGCCCGCCTCCAGCGCGGCCACGGCCAGGTCGGCATGCAGGTGGCCGGGGGTGCAGATGTCCACGATCTGCACGTCGTCGCGCTCGAGGACGGCCCGCCAGTCCGTGGAGCCCTCCGCCCAGCCGTACCGGGCCGCGTCCGCGGCCACGCCCTCGGCGTTCCGGCCGACCAGCACCCGCCGCGCCACCGCGGGCCCGCCGGGATAGAAGGCGGACACGTTGCGCCAGGCATTGGAGTGGGCCTTGCCCATGAAGGCATGTCCCAGCACCGCCACCCCCAGCGGCGGCGAGTCGGGATTGGCGGTCATCGTCTTCTCCTTCGTGCTCGTCGGTCGGTGGTGCGGCGGGATGGGCTGCCGTCCGGGTCCGGGCCGCACCTCGACGCCGGGACACATGGCTAGAGGCTGCGCAGGAATGCCAGCCCGTCCTCGGCCAGTTGATCCTGGCTCGGCGCCAGCGGCCGCCAGATCGAAGCGGCCGTCGCGATGGCCGCGTTGTCCGCGGTGAAACTCTCGATGTTCAGCGGGCCGGCGTAGCCCACGTCGTCCAGCGCCTTGACCAGAGCCGGCCAGTCGGTCTGGTCACCGCCCGGCGCCCCGCGGTCGTTGCCGCACACCTGCAGGTGGACCAGGTGTGCGCCGGCCGCGCGGATGGCGGCGGCGCTGGAGCGTTCCTCGATGTTCAGGTGATAGCTGTCCAGCGCCAGCCCCACCCCGCGGCCGAGTAGCGGTCCCAGCGCGTCGAGCGCCTGTTCCACGGTGTTGACCAGCGAGGTCTCGTACCGGTTGAGTGGCTCAATTCCCAGTACGACGCCGGCCGCCTCGGCTTGGGCGGCCAGCGGCGCCAGGTTCTCCCGCAGCTGGCGGTACGCTGTGGCTCGGTCTTCGGCGTCGATCCGCCACACCCGCCCCGTGCTGGCGTAGAACGGGCCGGACACCGCCGGCGCGCCGACGTCGTGTGCCAGGTCGATGCAGGCCGCCAGATAGTCCTGGGTTGCCTGCACCGACCCGGCGTCGGCCAGGACCAATTCGCGGCCGGGTGCCATGGCGCCCACGATGTAGGGCTTCAGGCCCGTGGCCGCGAGGGCGTCCCGGGCGGTGCCGGCGGTGAAGTCGCCGACGTTCTCCAGCGGCAGTTCGACGCCGTCAAAGCCCATGCCGGCGATCTTCGCCAGCAGCCCGGGCAGCTCGGCGTCGCGCAGCGGCGACTGCCACACCCAGGTGTTGACGCCGATCGGCCGGTCCATTGATCCGTCTCCTTTGTCTGCCGCTGCTGGTGCATCTCGTCCGGCGGCAACCGGACGCTGCCGCGCCGCGGGTACGTTCCCGCGGGAACATGCGGGGATGCTGGCGCAAACGGCCCGCGCCCGCGCCGGGTCCGGCGGTCACGTGTCCTTACGGGAACTGGCGGGCCGGCCGGGCACCCTCCCCGGGCCCGGCCGGCCCGCACGTTCTACGGAATCTGGCGTTCCTGCCAGACCTCCGGGTAGCCGGGCAGGTCTTCGCCGCCGAACTTCGCGTAGTGCCCGTCCGGCATGCCGTCGTTGCGTTGCAGCCAGTCGTCCAGCTCGTCGGCGGGGATCGGAACCTGCGGCAGCACCCACTCGGTCGGAACTTCCTCTCCGGCGAAGATCTTCTGCACGGCCAGCAGCGGCGTGCGCCACTGGAAGTTGGAGTAGACCGGAGCCAGCGCGTCGATGCCGGTGTCCTTCCACTTGCGCAGGAAGCTCAGCTCGTCCTCGCCGGTCATCACCGGCAGGTCCTTGCCCGCGTCCTCGAACGCCTCGATCGCAGCGACCGCGCCGTCGCCGGCATCCATCCAGACACCCTGGACATCGCCGGTGGCGAGCTCGTCGGAGATGATCTTCTTGATCTCGGTCGGGTCGGCGCCGGTGAAGTAGTCGGTGGCTTCGATGCCGTTCTCCTCGAAGATCTTCTCCGCCGCCGCCCAGCGCTGCTCCAGCACGTCCACGCCGGGCAGGATGCGCAGCGCCACCACCTTGTCGCCTTCCTGCAGCCGTTCGGTCAGGAAGTTGGCGGTGTCGATGCCCCAGGCGAACCCGCCGATCGGGTGGATGAACGTGGTGGCACAGTCGGTTTCCACGCCGCGGTCGAACACGACCACCGGCTTGCCGGTCTCGCAGGCGCGCTCCACCGCCGGCGTCAGCGCCGCGGTGGCGTTCGGCGAGATGATGAACGCGTCGCAATCGCCTTCACTGATGAAGTAATCGATGTCGGCAATCTGGGTGTTCGAGTCGTCCTGCGCGTCGCGGGTTTCCATCTCGGAAATCACGCCTTCGTCCTGCAGCACCTGCAGCTGCTGGTTCATGGTGATCCAGCCGGTCTGCCGCCACGGGTTGGAGATCGACGCGTTGGCGAAGCAGACCTTCTTGGCGCCCTCGGAGGCGAAGTCCGCGGTGTCCGTCATCTCGCCGTCGATGTACTGAAGCCACGGCTGCTCCGGGTCGCCCTCGAATTCGGCGGTCCGCTGTTCGAACTGTTCGTCGTAGACGGCCTGGTCGAACCATTCCGTGGAGGCCTCCGTGGTTTCCGCCGGTGACGGGCTGGCCGCACCGCCGGGTCCGCCGGTCTCCTCGGTGATTGACGGATCGGTGGTACAGCCGGTCATGGCCATTAACGACGCGGCCGCTGTGAGCGCGACCGCGGTACTTAGACGTTTTCCCGTCATGTCAGTTCCCTCCCTTGTCGGTGCCCTCAGCGGGCTCTGGTGCCGCGATGATGTGTTGTTCGGAATGCGCGGCCGCAGAGCCCCCGCGCCGCTTGCGCTGCCACGACTGCGCGGCGGCAGCAACAGCGACGATGATGATGGCGCCCTGCACGGTGTCCCGCCAGGTGGATGCCACGCCCAGGAAATTCAGCAGCGTGAACAGCAACTCCAGGGCGAACGCGCCCGCCGCGGCAGAGAGCACCCAGCCGCGGCCGCCGCCCAGCACCACCCCACCCAGTACGACGGCGGTGATCGCCGTGAACTCATAGCCCTGGCCCACCGACGGATGGACCCCGGCATACCCGACCAGCAGGATCCCCGAGACGGTTGCGGCCAGCGACGAGAGCATGAAGGCCCGCGTGCGCACCCACCAGACCCGGGCGCCGGTCAGGGCCGCGGCAACGTCGTTGTCGCCGACGGCGACCAGCGTGCGCCCGTAGGGCCGGCGCATCATCCAGACGGCGAGCACGGCGACGGCAGCCAGGATGATGACCGGATAGGGGATGACCTCCAGCACCGGCACGTTTTCGATGCCGCCCCGGCCTATTTGCCGGAAGCTGTCCGCCGGGTTGCCCTGGGCGGCGCCGCCGGTCCAGTTGAGCACCAGGCCCAGCAGCGCCAGCATCATGCCCAGGGTGACGATGAAGCTGGGGACCTTGAGCAGGGTGGTGACCAGGCCGTTGATCAGCCCGATGACCGCCCCGAGGACGAACATCAGCGCCAGCACGGGGATGACCTTGGCGTCGTCCTGGCCGATCAGGTTGCCGGCCACGATCACCTGCATGGTCACTACCGATCCCATGGACAGGTCGAACTCGCCGGAAACGATCACGAAGTACTGCCCGATGGCGGCGATCGCGATCGGGGCGGTCCGGCCGATGAACCGGATGAAGGACCCGGGCTCGCCGAACGACGGGTTCAGGATGATGATGGCGACCAGCAGCGCGGCCAGGAGCACGAAGATGCCGCCGCCGGGAGTCCGCAGGCTGCGCAGGAAACGCTCGCCGAGGCCGGCCCGGTTCTGCTGCAGGACCCTGCCGCCGGCCTCCGAATCCAGAACTGTGCTCATGCCTGCACCTCCTGCTGTTGGCCGCCGTGCCCGTAGCGCGGCGGCCGGGCGACGATGGTGCGGCGGGCATAGACGGCGACGGCGACCACGATCACCACGCCGCGGACCACGTCCTTCAGGAACGGGTTGATCTGGAGCACGGACATGATGTTGTCCAGCATCGCGAAGATCAGCACGCCGCCCAGGGTGCCGGTAACCGAGCCTTTGCCGCCGGCCAGCAGCGTTCCGCCCAGGACGACGGCGGCGATCGAGAGCAGGTCATAGCCGCCCTGCGAGCCCACGGTGGGGCTGCCGACGCCCAGCCGGCTGGCCAGCAGCAGTCCGGCCATGCCGGAGAGGGTGGAGCAGATGACGTGGGCGGTGATCACCGCGCCCGGGACGCGGATGCC
Source organism: Arthrobacter sp. Cza30 (assembly GCF_059090765.1). Classification (NCBI taxonomy): domain Bacteria; kingdom Bacillati; phylum Actinomycetota; class Actinomycetes; order Micrococcales; family Micrococcaceae; genus Arthrobacter; species Arthrobacter sp. Cza30. The sequence goes on from NZ_JBNHGA010000014.1 coordinate 25,505, forward strand.
GGACATCCGGGCCACGTTGCTGTCGCCGCCGACGGCGTAGATGTGGTGCCCCATGCGGGTGCGGTGCAGCATCAGCAGCACCAGGGCGGCGCAGGCGAGCATGATGAGGGTGGAGATCGGCACCGGCCCTATCCCGGTGGCACCGATCAGCCGGAAGGAGAACGGGGTCTGGCCGAAACTGCCCTTGTAGTTGGTGCCCAGGTAGCCGCTGATCACCAGGCCCATCCCGAGCGTGGCGATGAACCCGTGCACCTTGAGGCCGGCAACGATCAGTCCGTTGGCCAGGCCGATGACGGCGGAGACGCCCAGTGCTAGCAGCACGGCGGCCGGCACGTTTTCGCTCCGGTTGGCCATCACCCCGGCCGCTATCAGGCTGGCCAGGCTGGTCACGTAGGGCACCGAGAGGTCCAGGCTGCCGACCAGGATCACCAGGGTCTGGCCGATGGCGATGAAGCCCAGCACGCTCGTGCCGGTCAGGATGGCGGAGATGTTGCCCGGGCTGAAGAAGTTCCGGCCGGCGGTGGCCACCAGGATGCTGCCGGCGATCAGGGTCAGCAGGGCCACCAGGTACACGATCTGGGTGGAGGTCAGCCGCGCGAAGAAGCCGCCGCCGGCCCGGGCCCGCCGGGTGCGGGCCGGGGTTTGCGTGGTCGTCATGGTGTCCCTCCCGTGGTGCCGCGGTCCTCCGCCAGATGTGACCCGCCGCCGCGGCCTGCGTCCCCAAGGCGGGCGCCGCCGTCGTGCCCTGCGGCTGGAAGAGGAGCACCGCCGTCGTGGTCCGAAGCCGGCGGGGGGCCGTCCGAGGCCGCGCCCGGTACGCGCGCGCCGGTGGCCAGCCGCAGGATTTCCTCCTCCGTGGCGCCGGCCGGCAGCTCGCCGGCAATCTGCCCGTCGCGCATCACGAGGATCCGGTCGGACATCCCGATCACCTCGGGCAGCTCGCTGGAAACCATCAGGACGCCCTTCCCCTCGGCCGCCAGCTGGCGCATCAGCCGGTACACCGCCACCTTGGCCCCGACGTCGATGCCCCGGGTCGGTTCGTCCAGCAGCACCACGCCGGGGGACACCGCCAGCCACTTGGCCAGCACGATCTTTTGCTGGTTGCCGCCGGAGAGGTATTGAACCTCCTGATCCAGGTCCCGGGCGACGACTTCCAGCGCGCTGAACGACCCCGCGACGGCGCGGCGCACGGTTGCGGTTCGCTTGGGGAACACGGCGCGGACCACGCCCAGCGCGTTGTCCAGCAGGGATTGGTTCAGGCTCAGGCCCTGCGCCTTGCGGTCCTCGGTGATCAGCGCGATGCCGTGCCGCACCGCCTGGCGCGGAGAATGCGGACGGACCGGACGGCCGGCCAGCTGCATGCTGCCGCGGTTGAACGGCGCGGCGCCGAAGATCGCCTGCAGCAGTTCGGTGCGGCCGGACCCCTGCAGGCCGGCGACCCCGACGATCTCGCCCGGCATGAGGCGCAGGCTGATGCCGTCCAGTTGGTCGTTGCCGGCGTCGGCGAGTTCGAGCAACGGGGCATTGCGGTCGGTGCTCTGTGCCGCGGGCGCGGCCGGGAGCTTGCCCGGAAAGTAGGCGGAGATGGGGCGGCCGACCATCATCCGGACCAGCGAGGCATCATCGAGTTCGGCGGCCGGTTTGGTACCCACGACACGCCCGTCCTTGAGCACGGTGATGGTCTGGCAGAGGTCGAAGACCTCGCGCAGCCGGTGCGAGACGTAGAGGATGCCGGTGCCGCGTTCGGCCAGTCTCCGCACGATCCCGTACAACAGGGACACCTCCGGGCCGGACAACGCGGCGGTCGGCTCGTCCATCGAAATGATCCGGGCTTCGTAGCTGACGGCCTTGGCGATCTCGACGATCTGCTGCTCGGCCACGGACAGCGACCGGACCAGCGCCGTGGGCCGGATGGAGCCGATGCCCAGCGACTCCAGCAGTTCCGCGGTGGCGGCGTTCATCTTGGCCCGGTTGACCAGCAGGCCCTTGCGGGGCTCGCGGCCCAGGTAGATGTTCTCCGCCACCGTGCGGTCCGGCAGCAGGTTGAATTCCTGGAAGACGGTGGACAGGCCGGCTTCGTGCGCCTGGGTGGGGTGGCTGAACTGGACGCTTTCGCCGTCCAGCAGCACAGTTCCCGAGTCGCGCTGGTACACGCCGGCCAGGATCTTCATCAGCGTCGACTTTCCTGCGCCGTTTTCCCCGACGACGCCGTGGACCTCTCCAGCGTGCAGCGTCAGTGATGCGTCCTGCAGGACGGGATTGCCGAAGAAACTCTTGGTCAGCCCGCGGACTTCGAGAACGGGTTCCCCCCGTCCGGCGCCGCTGTCGGCCACGGTGTTGCTCGTCTGCTCCACCCACTCACTGTGGCACGCGTCACATAGTTTTGTCGAGAGTGAGGCAAAAGTTGTTTGACCATGAATTGTTAGTTTCGCTAGAGACAAACAGAAGTGCTGCGTGCTGTACTGAAAGCGTGTTGAAGTCCGATGTCGCCCCGCCGCAACGCCTGGCCGCCCAGCCGGCCGCCGGAGCAAGCGAGGTATTCCAACTGCTGCGCGACGGCCAGCCGCGCACCCGGGCAGAACTGGCGCAGTTGACCGGCTTGGCGCGGTCCACGGTGACCGCCCGCGTGGATGCGCTGATGCGGCTGGGACTGATTGCCCCCATTGGGGGAGCGACCTCGACCGGCGGAAGGCCGCCGTCGTTGTTTGCGCTCAACCCGGCCGCACGGCTGGTGATCGGCGCCGACCTCGGCGCCACGCACGCGCGGGTCGTGGTGGCGGACCTCTCCGGCGACGTGCTGGCCGAGGAACGTGCCGAGCTGAGCATCGCCAGCGGCCCGGACATCGTGCTCGGCTGGCTGACCGACTCCGTGGGGCGGCTGCTGAAGGACGCGGGGCGGAGCGCGGCGGACCTGGGCGCGTTCGGCATCGGGCTGCCCGGACCGGTCGAACACGACACGGGGCGGCCGATCAATCCGCCGATCATGCCCGGCTGGGACCGGGCGGACGTCCCGGCGCGGGTGCAGCAGCATTTCGACGTGCCGGTGCTGGTGGACAACGACGTCAACATCATGGCACTGGGCGAGCAGGCCATGGCCTGGCCCGACACCGCCGACCTGATGCTGATCAAGGTGGCCACGGGGATCGGGGCCGGCATCATTTCCTCGGGGCAGCTGCAACGCGGCGCCCAGGGCACCGCCGGGGACTTGGGGCATGTGCGGGTGCCCCGGGGCGACGACGTGGTGTGCCGGTGCGGGAACACCGGCTGCCTGGAGGCGCTCGCCGGCGGGCCCGCCCTGGCGGCCGTGCTTTCGGCCGGTGGAAAGAAGGCCGAAAGCAGCCAGGACGTGATCGAACTGGTCCGCGCCGGCGACCCGCAGGCGATCCAGGCGGTGCGCCAGGCCGGACGGGACATCGGCGACGTGCTGGCCACCTGCGTGAACCTGATCAACCCGTCGGTCATCGTGATCGGCGGGCGGCTGGCACAGGCGGGCGAACACCTGTTGGCCGGGATCCGCGAAGTGGTCTACCGGCGCTCGCTGCCGCTGGCGACCGAGCATCTGCGGATCGCCCCGTCCGTGGCCGGGCAGCGCGCCGGCGTGCTGGGGGCGGCGGCGCTGGCCATCGGGCACGTGCTCTCGCCCGAAGCGATTGAAGCGGCCGCGTCGGCCTGACTGCGAAGTTATCGCTTCGTAACGGAGCGGGCGTCCCGTCCTTGTCTTTCCGCGGCTAGCGTGGGACAAACATCTTTCGAGGGGGCAGGGCGTCATGCGCACATTGACCACGCTGGCTGCCGGTGGCGCCGTCCTGCTGGCGCTCGCCGGTTGCGCCGGGTCGACGTCCGGGATCGGGGCGCTGGAGGCCCCGGCCGGCCCGAAGGACAAGCTGGCGGGCGGAGCTGAGGTCCTGCGCGTGGCGCCGGGCAGCGTCCGGTCGCTGGCCGAAAAGGGCGGTTTCGCCTTCTATGCCGCCGTCCCGGACAACCCGGCCGACCACGGCGTCTGCGTGATCATCGTGGAGGTGGAGGCTGCCGGGGCGGCGAGCGGCTGCGGGGGTACGGGGCCGGAGCCGGTCGAACTCGGCACGGCCGGGGTGGTAGCCAAGCTGATCCAGGACAACTACGACGCCGCCAAGGATCTGGCCGAGGGCTGGGAGCAGTTGCACCCGAACCTGCTGGTCCGCGGACTCTGACGGGCTCCGGCGCCTCCGGCGGAGTCCGGCGGCGTTCCGGTTTGGGGTCGGCGCACCCGGAATGGGGGCTCCGGTGGGGCCGCAAGGCCTGTCATGGATTCCCGGTGCGGCGGCGGCAACCCCATAGACTAAGAGCCATGACCCAGACTCCCGTGGCCGATCCAGCGGCCGACCGCGCCCGCCTGCTCGAACTGATTAAGGAACTGGCCGTGGTGCGCGGCAGGGTCACCCTCTCCAGCGGTGCCGAAGCCGACTACTACATCGACCTCCGGCGGGTCACCCTGCACCATGAAGCGTCCCGGCTGGTCGGCAGGGTCATGCTGGCCATGCTCGACGAGGCCGGCATCGAATTCCAGGCCGCCGGCGGCCTGACCATGGGGGCCGATCCGGTGGGGACGGCGCTGATGCACGCGGCCGGGGACGGCGGACGGGCCGTCGACGCCTTCGTGGTGCGCAAGGCGCAGAAGTCCTATGGAATGGGCCGCCAGGTGGAGGGCCCGGAGGTGAAGGATCGCCCCGTCGTCGTGCTGGAGGATACTTCCACGACCGGCGGATCCGCGCTGACCGCGGTCGAAGGCGTGCGCCAGGCCGGCGGGCAGGTCCAAGCCGTGGCCGTCATTGTGGACCGCGACACCGGAGCGAAGGAACGCATCGAGGCCGAAGCCGGCGTGCCCTATCTCTTCGCGTTCGGCAAGGACGAACTGGAGCTGGACTAGCCGCCGGTGGCCGGCCAGCTCGAATGATGGATCTCCGCAGGAACCACGCCTTCCGCCAGCTGCGCCTGGCCAGCAACCTGCACCGGGTTTCGCGCCGCTCGTTCCTGATTGGCGCCGCCTTCGGGCTGGGCACCGCCGCCGACCTGGCGGCCACCCGCGCCATTCAGGAGATGCGCAACGAAGCGCAGATCCTCACGCTGGACGACGAGCGCGCGGACCGGCGCTTCCCCCGCACCAGCTGGGTGGTCTTCCCTGGGTACAAGACCAGCTGGGAAGAGGGGCTGTGGATTTTGAACTCGTTGCGCGGCGGCCTCGTGGACCGTGGCCGGCTGGCGGTGGCCGGTTATTCGAACCGCGGCCTGGACCTGGCCGAACTGACCGAGGTGCTGCAGAAGCACATCCAGGACAACGACCTGCAGCGGCTCTACTTCTACGGGCACAGCTTCGGCGGCATGGTGGCCGTGGAAATGACCGCGCGGCTGCGTGCCAAGGGCTTCCCGGTGGAACTGATCCTGATGGATTCGTCCCCGTACAGCCGCTTCGACGTGTTGGACAAGACCATGTTCGAAGGCGTGGTCTTCCTCTACGAGGCCGGCTATCGGGTGCCCAGCTACTTGCGCGGCGGATACGAGCTGGGCGAGCGGATCGTGCACAAGGACGAGCGCACCTGGCGGCAGATCGTAGAGCAGACCATGGAGCAGCTGTCGCCACTGGCCGTGTCCAGCACGCTGATCCAGTCGCAGTCCTCGTACATCTACCACTTTGACGCGTATCGCTTCCGCCACAGCATCGGCGACACCCGCATCGCCTGGATGGGCAACCCCGGAGACCAGACGGTCAACTACTCAACGGCCCGGCGCAGCTGGCTCGTGAACTATGAGGACAACTTTCTCACCAACAACCTGGTCACCGAAGGCGCCCGGCCGGCCCACGCCAGCCCGCAGTGGAATTCAGCGATCTACGTGCCGATCGTCCAGCAGGTGGCGGACGAATTCTTCCCGCTGCCGGTGGTCGGCGGGCGCAAGACCTACTACTAGTAAGCGGACCGGCGGCAGGTCACTTCCGCTGCGCGCGACGGGAAGCGGAGCCGGGCCGTCGCGCGGATCGGAGCGGCAGGCACGCGGAAGGGAGCGGGGCCTCCCACGCAGCTCCGCTCCCTTTCGCTGTGTACCCGTGTGTGCCGGCCAGGCCATCGCGCCGGCCTGCCGCGCTACTTGGCGGCGGCTTCCTGGGCGAGCTTCCGGCCGAACTCGGTCAGCTTGTCCCGAGTGCTTTCTTCCTGGCCCAGGATCTGCTGAAGCAGCTCCACGACTTCGGTCTGGCCCTGGGCCTCGGCGGAGGTGATCAGCGTGGTGTAGCAGGCGACCTCATGGTGTTCCGTGTCCAGCGCGCCGGCCACGATGACCATGTCCACCATGCTCGGGTCCACCTTGTCCAAGGCGGCCTGCGCTTCCTCGGCCAAACCCTTGCTCACCGGGGAGCGCTGCTCCTTGGCCTCCAAGCCCAGGACCTTGAAGCATTTTTCGATGTACGTGATTTGTTCACGCGTCTCGTCCTGGTGGTGGCTGAGCATGTCCTTCAGCTCTTGGCTCCGTGCAACCTTCTGGTTCTCTTCGAGCATTTTGAGCACGTCATGTTCCGACCGCAGGGCGACGCCCAGCTTGAAAGCGAAAAGTTCCTCGGGGGTGGTCAATTCAGCCATTGAAACTCCTTTTCCGATGGGTCGTTATTCAGCATGCTTATCATTCCTGGTTGATCGTTTACAACCCGCTGCAGCTCCGTCGGCGGCTCCCGCCGCGGTCCTTCCGCATCACCCTGCGGCGACCCTTCCCCGCCACGGTGCCTGACGCTGCGATCTGTCCCCTAGGCTTGTGGGGTGGAAGAAAAAGCAGGTGAAACCGGGGCCGGACCGAGGTTGACCGATGGGGTCGGCGAACGGCCGGATACCCCGACGGATGCCCCGAACGGCTCCGAAACCGCGGGGACGGGGGAAGCCACGAGTGACTCCGAGACCTGCCCGCCGGCTGTTGCGCCGAACGGCGCCGAGGCGGGCGGGCAGGAGCCGGCCATCGGCGTCGGTCCGTGGGACGGGCCGTTGCCCGACGGCGACCATTGGGACCCGCAGCTGCTGGCCGACGGCGACCGGCGCAACGTGACTGACCAGTACCGTTACTGGAAGCACGAGGCGATCGTCGCGGACCTGGACACCCGCCGGCACAACTTCCACGTGGCCATCGAGAACTGGCAGCACGACCTCAACATCGGCTCGGTGGTGCGGTGCGCCAACGCCTTTTTGGCCAAGGAAGTGCACATCATCGGACGACGGCGGTGGAACCGGCGCGGGGCCATGGTCACCGACCGCTACCAGCACGTCCGGCACCATCCCACCGTGGAGGACTTCGTGGCGTGGGCGCAGGGCGAGGGGCTGCGGATCATCGGGATCGACAACTTCCCCGACTCGGTGCCGCTGGAGACCTATGACCTGCCGGAGAACGCCGTGCTGGTGTTCGGGCAGGAGGGGCCCGGGCTGACGCCGGAGGTCCACGCCGCAGCCGATGCCACGCTGTCCATCGCGCAGTTCGGCTCGACCCGGTCGATCAATGCCTCAGCCGCCGCGGCCATCGCGATGCACGCGTGGGTCCGGCGCCACGTCTTCGCGCAGCCGCCGGTTCCGACTGCCCCTTAGCGTTAAGGCCACGCGTCCGACCTGGGTCCGGCTGCGTCCGACACGCGCCCGGCCTGTGTCCGGCGTCGGGTAGCCGGCACGCGGTCGGTCCCGTAGCTAACTTCCCACGTATAGCCGTATCTCCCCATGTGTCGGGCTGGCCATCTGCCCCTGACGTGCGGAAACGTTCTGGGGGCCGTCCGAAACGTGGGAGCGAAAGAGCGGGTGGAGGGGCGTGCCGGGCCCTGTGACGGGGCGGTCGGTCAGCGTCCACCGGCGGTTTCAGGGGTGGGCCGGTCGTCGTCGTCGTCGGCGGTTGCAGGCGCGGGAGCCAGGCGTCGTCGGCGATTTCAGAAGTGACGCGGGAGCCAGCAGTCAGCCGAGCAGCTCCAGTAATGCTCCGGCGCCGACGGTGCGGGCCCCGAGGGCTCCAACCCGCTCGCGCAGACCGCGGTCCGAGCTGACCACGGTCACCGGCGCCTCCGGATCTGTGCCGAAGGCCTTCTCCACCTGGGCCACCATCTCGTCGTCGCCCGACCCGGCAGCATGCACCACTTCCAACTCCACACCTCGGCGGCGCGCTGCCGAGGCCTGCCCTGCTGTTTCGCCATCCTGCGCCGTCGTCGGGGAAGTTGCCGGAGAGTCCGCGGCGACGCCGGCCCGCGCCCGGTTCGCCCCGCCGTCGTGCCCATCCGGGCTTGCCAGATCCACCGGGCGTGCCTGCCCGTCCGGGCTCCCCGCGACTGCCGGGCCCGCCAGCCCAGCGGGGGCGGCCTCCTTCGCGGCGCCTTCCAGTACTACGACGGTGCGCGGCCACACCGTGCCGGCGGGCACTTCCAGCAGGCCCGCGGGAAGCCCCGCCGCCAGGCTGGCGTGGAGCGATGCGAGCAGCCGGCGGGCGGCGCCGGGGCGGTCCTTCCACCAGCCGTCCGGCCGGGAGCCAACCACGTTCGCCGCGTCGACCACAAGCACCGGCGGGTGCTCCAACAGCGTGCGGAGCCGCGGCCATGCCTCGCCGAAGTGCGGATGCAGCGGCAACTGGTCCACCTCATCCAGCGGGACCCAGGCCAGGGCCAGGCTCTCGGCGTCGGTGATTTCCGGTTCGAACGGGCGGACGGTCCTGGCGGCGGCGGTTGTGTAGGACCAGAAGCCCAGGTCCAGGACGGTAGTGAACAGCGGGGCCAGCGCGTCGAGCGGGACGTCGGCTTCCTCGGTGGCCTCGCGGAGGGCTGCATCGACGGCCGGTTCGTCCTGATGCCTCGCCCCGCCGGGGATTCCCCAGGTGCCGCCGAAATGGCTCCACTTTGCGCGGTGCTGGAGCAGGATGCCGCGCTCGCGGTCCACCGCCAGCAGCCCGGCCGAGCCGAACCGGCCCCACATCCGGGTGCCGTCCGGCCCCTCCACCCAGGCGTCGCCGGGATCGCGCGGACCGTGGAATGGCGGCGGAGTTTCAGTCATGATTCCAGCTTGCCACGGTCGGCGGGGCCAGGTGGAGGGCGAGGAGCGGCCCGTGGCGCGGCCCGGCCGAGGTCGCAAGCGAGCAACGGGGCCGTCGGCCCGCCGGCCGACGGGGGTAACCCGGCTTCACAGTCGTCGCGGCGGCTGCTGCCCCGACACGAGTCGATAGGATGGGCTCAGAGGCAACGCCTTCGAATCCGTATCGCTAGCCAAGGAGTCAGCATGCCCGTTGCAACCCCTGAGATCTACGCCGACATGATCGACCGCGCCAAGGCGGGCGGCTTCGCCTACCCTGCGATCAACGTGACCTCCTCGCAGACCCTCAACGCTGCCCTGCAGGGCTTTGCCGACGCCGGTTCCGACGGCATCATCCAGGTGTCCACCGGCGGCGCCGCCTACTGGTCCGGCGCCGGGGTCAAGGACATGGTCGCCGGCTCCCTGGGCTTCGCCGCCTTCGCCCGCGAAGTCGCCAAGAAGTACCCGGTCAACGTGGCGCTGCACACCGACCACTGCCCGAAGGACAAGCTGGACGACTTCGTGCTGCCGCTGCTGGCCGAGTCCGAGGCTGCCGTGAAGCGCGGCGAGGACCCGATCTTCCAGTCGCACATGTGGGACGGGTCGGCCGAGACGCTGGAGGAGAACCTGCGCATCGCCGAGGACCTGCTGGCCCGCACCGCCGCGGCCAAGATCATCCTGGAAGTGGAAATCGGCACCGTCGGCGGCGAGGAAGACGGCGTCGAAAACGAGATCAACGAAAAGCTGTACACCACGGTCGACGACGGCCTGAAGACCATCGAGGCGCTTGGCGCGGGGGAGAAGGGCCGCTACATCACCGCGCTGACCTTCGGCAACGTGCACGGCGTGTACAAGCCGGGCGGAGTGAAGCTGCGCCCCGAGCTGCTCAAGCAGATCCAGGCCGAGGTCGGTGCCAAGATCGGCAAGACCAATCCGTTCGACCTGGTCTTCCACGGCGGCTCCGGCTCCTCCGAGCAGGAGATCGCCGACGCCGTGGCCTACGGCGTCATCAAGATGAACGTGGACACGGATACCCAGTACGCCTTCACCCGCCCGGTCGCCGGTCACATGTTCAGCAATTACGACGGCGTGCTGAAGGTGGACGGCGAGGTCGGCAACAAGAAGGCCTACGACCCGCGTGTCTGGGGTGCCGCCGCCGAGAAGTCGATGGCCGCCCGGGTTGTCGAAGCAGCCGAACGGCTGGGCTCGGCCGGAAAGTCGGTGAAGTAAATGACCGAATCGTTCCGCACTAACTTGCTGGGCCCGGAGCCGACCTACCTGCCGGAGGAGACCGACGTCCTGGCCCGGCTGGAGGCCGGCGACGAGGCTTTGGACCTGGCCGCGAAGTTCCCCACCTCCTCGCTGGTCTGGGCGATCCTTGCCGACGAGGCCTACTCCGAGGGCCGGACCATCGAGTCGTACGCCTACGCCCGCGTGGGCTACCACCGCGGCCTGGACGCCCTGCGCCGGGCGGGCTGGCGCGGAGCCGGCCCCATCCCCTGGGAGCACGAACCTAACCGCGGTTTCCTGCGCGCGCTCTACGCGCTGGGCCGCGCCGCCGGCGCGATCGGCGAGGCGGAAGAAGTGGACCGGATCGGCAAGTTCCTGGCCGACTCGGACCCGACCGCCCGGGCGGCCATCGAAGGCGCCTGATCAGCACGGCCGCTTGGACTACTCGTCCGGGCGGCCGTCGTTTTCGCCAGCCCTGCCAGGGCGGAAAACGGCTCCGGATTTCGGGCCGTAGGCATACCAGCCGCCCGCCCCGCGGCTTGCATCGTCATTGGCCCTGAGGCGCGCCAGCCGTTCCCGGTCGTCGCGCATGGCAACGACCCGCTGGCGGAAGGCCGTGGCCGCGGCAGGAGAGCCGGGCCCGCTGCCCCGGAACCGGCGTGCCCTCGAACCTTCCTCGTACGACTGGAACTCCACCGCAAAGGCCTCGCCCAGTTCCCCGGCCACACGCTGGGCCAACCGGATTCCGTCCCTGGTGAACTGCGCGGCCAGTTCCGGCGTTCTCCACTCCAAGTCGACGACGGCGTCATAGTAGCCCTGCTCCCAACGCCGAAGGTCCTGGATCAGGCGAGGAGTCAGGCCGGAGGCCGCGTAGTCCACGGGACCGCCGAGCCAGAGAACGGTATCCGCGTAGTCCGGGAACAGACGCACTACCGGAACACTTATGGCCTCATCCGGGTTCATGCGCTGACTCTATCGCCCCGTGCCAACGGGCCTGCCATGACCGGGCTCGGGGCGCCGGCGCTTCACGCTCCAGCGCCTGCCCCTTCCCAGGCGGACGAACCTTCGACATGATGCGTGAATGGGAATGAAAGCTTTCGAGACAGCTGTAGCAGCAACAGCGGGGCCAGGCATATGACGGGATCGGAGACCATCGACGAGTACCTGGGCCGGCTCGGTTCCAACCAGCCGACGCCCGGCGCCGGAGCGGTCGGAGCGATCCACGCGGCGCAGGCAGCGGCGCTGATCGGCATGGTGACGCGGTTTACCGAGCGGAGCGCGGCGAAGGACAACGACGGCGGTGGCTCCGCGGGTTCGGCGCACAACGACGACGGCGGCGATGCCTCCGCGGGCCCGGCGCGCAACGACGGCGATGCCTCCTCAGGCACGGACCGCAACGGTGCCTCCACAGGCTCAGCCCGCAACGACGGCGGTGCCTCCGCCGGCTCCAGCCCGGATCCGGACCTGGAGGCCATACTGGCCGAGGCCGGCGAACTGACCCGGGCGGCGGTACACGCGGCGGTGTCCGACGAGGAGAAGTTCCGCAGGGTCGTCGACTGCTACAAGCTCCCGACCGCAACGGATGACGAACGCAGCCGGCGCAGCGCGGCCATCCGGGAAGCGCTCGTGGAGGCGACGCTCCCGGCGAGGGCCCAACTGGACCTGGCCTCCGCCGTCGTGCGCCTGGGCACAGAGCTGGTGGGCGTGTGCAATCCAAACGTGCTGAGCGACATTGCCGTGGCCGCCGAAGCGGCGCGGGCCGCCGCGGCGACGGCGCGGATCACGGTCGAGGCCAATCTGACGTCCATCCGGGAGGACTCCATCCAGGAGTCGCTGCAAGACCACACGCAGAAGGCGGACGACGTAGTGCGCCGCGCCGAGGAGTTGTCAGCGTCGGTCCGGCGCCGCGTCCTGGACTAAACGAGCGCCATCGACAGGGCACGACTCCGCCGCGGGCTTGACGGAGCGAGGCCCCGGCTACGCCTCCTTCATGCTGGCGATTTGAATGAGGTTGCCGCAGGTGTCGTCCAACACGGCCGTGACAACCGGTCCCATGTCGGCCGGATCCTGAACGAACTGCACTCCCAGCGCTGTCAGGCGCTCGTACTCAGCGTGCACGTCGTCGACCCCGAAGCTGTTGAAGGGGATGCCGTCGGCGACCAGGGCTTCCTTGAACGGCTTGACCGCCGGATGGCCGGAGGGTTCCAGGAGCAGTTCCACGCCGTCCGGGGCCGAGGGTGAGACAACGGTCAGCCACCGGTCGTCGCCTACTGGCACATCGTTCTTGAGCTGGAACCCCAGCTTCTCGGTGTAAAACTCCAGGGCTTTCTGCTGGTCGTCAACAAAAACGCTGGTTGTCGTGATGATCATGATGATTCCTTCGAAGACGGCGGGAGATTGGCTAGCCATTCCCTCGCGGGGGTGAGCGGGGCGGTGTTCAGATGGTGGATGGTGGTGCGTCCACGATTGCTGGCGGTCACCAGGCCGGCCTCGCGCAGGATCGCGAGATGCTTGGTGACAGCCTGACGGGTGATCGCGAGATGGTGGTTGTTGATCAGGCGCACGGTCAGCTCGAACAGCGTCTGGTCGTTGTGCGCGGCCAGTTCGTCCAGCAAAATCCGCCGAGTCGGATGACTTAAGGCTTGGAAGACCGTGTCCACCCGCCCATAATAGGCAACCCTTAGGTTGCCAATCAAGGGGCGGGTTTTCTTGGCGCTCAGCCGAGTGGTCTTTCGCCGCGGCAGCCGGGCAGGCATGATGCAGGTATGGGTGCGACCACGGCATTCACGGCCTCCGAGCAGGTCTTTGTGCCGCCGGCGCGAGTCTGGGCGCTGTTGACGGATTGGGCTGCCGCGCCCGCATGGATGCCCGGCGTGAACGAGATGCACGCCGATGGGCCGCTGGCGGTCGGCCAAACCATCAGCTTCCGCTCCCAGGGCCATGACCGCAGCAGCACGGTGACCGAGCTCGACGTCGGCCGCAGCATCACCATCACCTCGTCGCAGGGGGACGTGCGGGCCGACTACCGCTATGAACTGGACGGCGAGGCCGGGGCGACCCGGCTGACGCTGACCGCCGACGTGGTGGTCAGCGAGGAGTTGGCCGCCATGGCAGAACAGATCCGGCGGGCCATCGCGGAGGCCGACTCCGGCCAGCTGGCCAGCTTCAAGCAATTCGCGGAAGCTGCACCGTGATCCCGGTGGTGTCCTTCACGGGAGCCGCGTTGAGTCCGGTCGTGCGCTGCGCGGGAGCCGCGCGATCCCGGTCGTGCGCTGCGATGGGAGCCTGCACCGCGATCCCCGCCGAAGCGCTGCGCGGGAGCCGCGCGCCGACCTTCCTGCCGCCCACCCGGCTTCCGGCTCAGTAGAATCGACTGCTGGGACCGCTTGAAAGGACTGCGTTGGCCAAGCTCTACTTCCGCTACGGGGCGATGAACTCCGGCAAATCCACCGGACTGCTCCAGGTAGCCTTCAACTATGAGGAGCGCGGGCAGCGCGTGCTGCTGGCCAAGCCGCAGATGGACACCAAGGGGGACAGCAAGATCGTCTCCCGGCTGGGCATGGCCCGGGACGTGGACTTTCTGATCCGCCCGGGCGAATCCGTGCGCGAACACTTCGGCCGGGTGGCCGCCGGCGAGGACCCCGAAGCCCTCCTGGAACATGTGGACGTGCAGCCGGTGGCCTGCCTGCTGGTGGACGAGGCACAGTTCTTGGAGCCGGAGCAGATCGACGACCTGTTCCGCATCGCGGTGATGGACAACGTGCCGGTGCTGGCCTACGGCATCCGCACCGACTTCCGCACCCAGGCCTTCCCGGGGGCCCGGCGGCTGCTGGAAATCTCGCACTCCCTCGAGGAGCTGAAGACCATCTGCCGCTGCGGCCGCAAGGCAGTCTTCAACACGCGCCGCGTGGGCGGGGAGATTGTGTTCGACGGCGAGCAGGTCGCCATCGACGGCGAGGACGTCTGGTACGAATCGCTCTGCGGCACCTGCTACCTCGAGGCCTCCGGCGGCGAACTGTAGGTCTGAGGGCCTCCTGACCGTTCAGGGCTCAGTGCGGTCCTTGCCCGGGCGATCTCCTGAAGGGCGTCCGGCGCCTCCACCGGGATGCCGTGCAGCACGGTCCATTGCCAGAAGCGCTCAGCCTCGGCCAAGAGCTCTAGGTTGAAGACCGCCGGATCCACGCGGACGGCCGCGTCTCCAATCCTGAGCAGCGCTCCGCCGCGGATTCGCTCCAGCACTACCGGTACGGGCTGGTCTGGAAGCAGCGTCTCGCCCCGCCCGGTAGCCAAATAGTCCGCAGCCACCCCAACCAGGCCCCGCCAGATCCCACAGACGTCGTCCCAGATGGGTGCGCCGAGCAGCGGTGTGCCCTGCCACGCCAAGCTGACGACGCCGTCGTTGTACTGGAAGCGATTGGTTTCGCCCACGCGCAGCCAGGTTCGGGCTGCCGCCTCCGCATTCTCATACAGGTCTTCGAGATAATCGGCAGGATGTTCCGCGAACTCCTGGAGGTCCCGGACGGCCCGCGACAGGATAGCTGTTGTGCTGGTCAGCTGGGGCGTTGTCAAGGCTTCCTCGATCAGTAGTGGGTAGGCGCTGACGGGGCTCCGGGCTGCCCGTAACAGTGTCCAGTATGCCGCGCGGGAACGGCACGGCGTCAGGGGCCGCGGGGCAGGCCCAGCCGTTCGGCCAGCCCGATCGCGTTGAACGGTGCGTGGACCTTGACGTCGTTGTCGAAGTACACGTAGGCATCCCGGCCCGCGCCGTCGGGGCAGCCCGACCCGTCCAGCCATCCGCCGACCGTCGAGGCCAGCCGGTCCAGGTCTTCGTCCCGGTAACCGCTGACGTAGAGTTCGTCCTTTCCGTGCAGCCGGACGTAGGCGAAGTCGGCCGTGATCTCGTCCAACATCGGCCACTTTCCGGCGCTGTCGGCCAGCACCAGGGCAGTGTTATGCCGGCGCAGCTGGTCGTAGAACTCCTCGTTGATGAACGTGGTGCTGCGGATCTCGAGGGCGTGGCGCAGCGGCCGGTCGGCGCCGTCGTCGGGAATCCAGGTCCTGTCCTTCATCAGGTCGGTGTGCCCGGCGGCCAAGGCGGCGGCCGCGTGCGTGCTGCGCGGCAGCTGGACCAAGAACTTCTCCATCACCTCGGCGTCGTAGTTGGCGCGTTCGGGCAGCTGCCACAGGAACGGTCCGAGCTTTTCGCCCAGGCCCAGGATTCCCGATGCGTAGAAATTCGCCAAGGCGTCCCGGACGTCCTTCAGGCCCTTCATGTGGGTGATGTACCGCCCGCCCTTGACCGCGAACACGAAGTCCGGAGGCGTCTCGGCGTGCCACTGCCGGAAGCTGGAGGGGCGCTGCAGCGAATAGAACGTGCCATTGATTTCGACTGAATTCAGGCGGCCGGAGGCATACTCCAGCTCGCGGCGCTGGGGCAGTCCCTTCGGGTAAAACGTGCCGCGCCAGCGCGGGTATCGCCAGCCGGAAATGCCGATCCGTGCCATCGGGTGAGAGGCGGCCATGTCCCGCAGGCTACCCGGCCCCGGCGGTGCAGGCCAGAGCAAGCCGCCCTCCGCCGTCGTGCTGTGGGGCGTTGCGTGTCCGTTGAAGCGCTGCCGTAACCGGGCACGAGAGCCTTCGCTATTTCGAGTGGCGAGAAGATGCAGGTTTACGGGCAGTTTCGCTGCAACTTCCCGCCACTCGACGCGGCGTCCCGGTTTCGGCCGAGCTCGACGTCGTTCGACGTCTGTTCACCGGGAGCCGGAGGGGCTGCGGACGCGCTCCCGGTCGCGACCCTCGAGCGACGTCTGCGCTCCCGGGAGCCGCCGGGCCCGCCACCGCGCACCGGTTTCGGCCCCGAAACCGAATCCGGCCGCGCGGATTCCGGTCGATTGAGGCCCATCCGCTAAACTTGGCGGGTAAGAGCCCCAAATACTCCATCCGGAGTGAGGGGCGTTCTCATGCGCGGCAGCGGCTCCTTGATGTGCAGTCTGTCCGGGGCTTCCGCCGCATCGAATGGGGGAGGATCCCATGCCAGCAATTGTGATCGTCGGAGCCCAGTGGGGCGACGAAGGAAAAGGCAAGGCTACCGACCTGCTCGGCGGCCGCGTGGATTACGTGGTTAAGCCGAACGGCGGCAACAACGCCGGGCACACCGTCGTCGTCGGCGGGGAGAAGTACGAGCTGAAGCTGTTGCCGGCCGGCATCCTGTCCCCCAACGCCACTCCGATCATCGGCAACGGCTGCGTGGTCAACCTTGAGGCCCTCTTCGAGGAGATCGACGGGCTCGAGGCCCGCGGCGCGGACACCTCGCGGCTGCGCGTCTCCGCCAACGCCCACCTGGTGGCCCCGTTCCACCAGACCATGGACAAGGTGACCGAACGCTTCCTGGGCAAGCGCGCGATCGGCACCACCGGCCGCGGCATCGGCCCCGCCTACATGGACAAGGTGGCCCGGCTGGGCATCCGCGTGCAGGACGTGTTCGACGAATCGATCCTGCGGCAGAAGGTCGAAGGCTCGCTGCGGCAGAAGAACGAACTGCTCGTCAAGGTGTACAACCGCCGGGACGTGCACGTCGAGGAGGTCGTGGAGTACTTCCTCTCCTTCGCCGAGCGGCTGCGCCCGATGGTCATCGACTCCACCTACGTGCTGAATAAGGCGCTGGACGAGGGCAAGGTCGTGCTGATGGAGGGCGGCCAGGCAACGTTCCTGGACGTGGACCACGGCACCTACCCGTTCGTGACCTCCTCCAACCCGACCGCCGGCGGCGCGTCCGTGGGCTCGGGCATCGGCCCCACCCGGATCAACCGCGTCGTGGGCATCATCAAGGCGTACACCACCCGCGTGGGCGCCGGGCCGTTCCCCACCGAGCTGTTCGACGACATGGGCGAGTACCTGCAGAAGAAGGGCGGGGAGTTCGGCGTGAACACCGGCCGGCCGCGGCGCTGCGGCTGGTACGACGCCGTGCTGGCCCGCCACGCCGCCCGCGTCAACGGCTTCACGGACTACTTCGTGACCAAGCTGGACGTCCTCACCGGCATCGAACAGATCCCGGTCTGCGTCGCCTACGACGTGGACGGCATCCGGCACGACGAAATGCCGATGACCCAGACTGAGTTCCACCACGCCAAGCCGATCTTCGAGTACTTCGAGGGCTGGACCGAGGACATCACCGGCGCCAGGACCCTGGAAGACCTGCCCGAGAACGCCCGCAACTACGTGCTGGCGCTCGAAAAACTCTCCGGCACCCGGTTTTCCGCCATCGGCGTTGGCCCCGACCGCGACCAGACCATCGTGGTGCGGGACCTGATCAACGAATAGCAGGACCAACGACGGCGGTGCGTCCGGTTCGGCGTCGGGCCGTCCCCGCTGGATGACGAGCGCGGGGCGCGGGCAGTGATGTCCGCGCCCCGTCGCATCCCAGCCTTCACAGCCCCTTTCAGGCCGTTGAAACCTTTCGCCTCTACCGCGCGCGATGGGTTAGACTCGTGGGCAACACGGGAGTCCGGTGAGCCGGGCTGAGAGGAAACTTCTCAAGTTTCGACCGTCGAACCTGATCTGGATCATGCCAGCGCAGGGACGTTGACTCTTTACTACCCGTGCCCCGTTTAACGAACCTAAGGGCGCGACATGCGAACATCAGACTCGATCGTCACAGCGACGAACACCCCCACTGCTGCCGTCGGCAGCGACAAGTTCACCGCCACTCCCCGCGAGTTCGGCGTGGGCGCGAGATTGACCCTGGCGGTCATGGCCGACAACTACGCCGACGTCATCCTGGCGGCACTGGACCAGGCCGACTCCACCGGCCTCGACGTGCAGACCGGCAAGGTGAGCACCTACCTGACCGGCACCGAGCAGGATGTGCTGCGCTACCTGAGCCAGGTCATTGCCGCGGCGGGACGCACCGGGGCACATGTCTCGGCCTCCGTGCTCCTGTCCCGGGGCTGCCCGGGCGGCGTCAGCTGCGAGATACCCGAGGGCGGCGCGGCCCTGTACTCCGAGATCCCGGAACTGGAACCCACGGGAATCGAGGCCGCCGCCGACTGGGCGCTTTATCCCCTGGCCGACGGCGGTACCGGCGGTTCCTCGGCGGACCACATGCGCGATATCTACGCCGCCATCGACTACGCGAAGTCCACGGGTGTCGCGGTGCAGGCGGAGCACTTCGTCACCCGCCTGGACGGCGACGTCGCCCAGGTGCTGCAGACCATTGCCGCCGGCTGGATACTGGTGGGCCGGTCCGTCCAGCACGTGACGACCCACGCCACGCTCTCCATCAACAGCCCCAGCGCCTCCTGAAGCGGAAGGACCAGTCATGCCATCATCGTCGTCGCAGCAGCATGCCCTCCCGCGCGGTGCCTGGACCCTAAAGGACCTCGTCCTCCTGGTTGTCCTGGGCGTCGTCTTCGGTTTCCTCTACTGGGTCTTCGTCCAGGCCTGGACCGCCCTGTCCCTGCTGATGGGTCCGGCCGGAGACCTATCGCAGCACTTCCTGGCCGGAAGCTGGCTCCTGGTGGCTCCGATCGCCATCGCCATCGTCCAGCGTCCCTTCGCCGGTGTCCTGGCCGAGGTTTTGGCCTCGGTGATAGAGGTGGTGTTCCTGGGCTCCGCCGTCGGTCCGCTGCTGTTCGTCGCGGCCGCCATCCAGGGCGTTGGCAGTGAGATCCCGTTCGCGGCCACCCGCTATCGTTCCTACGGCTGGCTTACCTACGCCCTGTCCGGGCTGTTCGGCGCCGGCCTGGTCTTCTTCTATTCGGCCTTCCGGTCCGGCTGGTACGGCCAGGACTTGTTCTGGACCCGCCTGGTCATCCACCTGATCTCCGGTGTGATTCTGGGCGGGCTGCTGGGCAAGATCATCGTCGACGGGCTGGCGAAGACCGGCGTGGTGGACAACTTCGCGATTGGCCGGGCCCGGCTGGGCACAACCGATGCGCACCGCTGACCCGGTCCTGGAGCTCGATGAGGTATCCGTAGGCTTCCCCCGCCGGGACACAGCCGTGCTGCGCAACATCATGCTGCGGCTTGGGCCCGGGGAACACCTGATCGTGTTCGGGGCTTCCGGGTCGGGAAAGTCCACCCTGCTGCAGGCGGTCACGGGGGTGGTTCCGCACTCGGTGGTCGCCACCCTGGCCGGCACGGTGTCGGTGAACGGCGTGGCCACCACCGATTCCTCGGTCGCCGAGCTTTCCCGGCACGTCGGCGTGCTGGCCCAGGATCCCTCCTCCGGGGTCTGCCTCCCGGACGTCGAACAGGAGCTGGCGCTGCCGCTCGAGAATCGTGCGGTGCCTCCGGAGGAAATATCGGCACGGATCGACGCCGCGCTGGCCTCGGTTGGTGCCGCCAGCCTCCGCGGCCGCCAGACAGCCCAGCTCTCCGGCGGAGAAGGCCAGCGGGTGGCGCTGGCCGCGAGCCTCATCGCCGAACCGGACCTGCTGCTGCTCGACGAACCCACCTCCATGCTGGACCCGGCAGGCTTGGCCGCGGTGCGGGACGCCGTCTCCGCTGCCACGGCCGCCTACGGGCCGGCAGTGGTGCTGGTCGAACACCGGCTGGACGACTACGCCGGGGTGGCCGGCATAGCCGGCCTGCCGCACCGGGCGGTCGTCCTGGGCGACGCGGGCCAGGTCCTGGCCGACGGCGCGACCGCCGACGTGCTGGGGGCCCATGCCGTCCAGCTGAACGCGGCCGGATGCTGGCTGCCGCTGGAGACGGAATTGCTGGCCGTCACCGGCCGGCCCGGCGGCCTCGGCGCGCCCGACGTCTGTTCGGAGCTGCGGCAGCTGGCGGCGCCGGACCCCGAGGACCTGGCCCCGCCTGGCCCCGAGGGGGAGGCCGCAGTGCCCGCTGCCGCGGCGCCCGCGACCGGCGAGACGGTGCTGGCCGCGGAGAGCCTGTCCGTCTCGCGGACGGTGCCCGGGCGGAAGAAGCGCCCGAACGCAGGCGATGTCCCGCCGGAGGCTGCCATTCTCAAGGATGTGGCGCTCCGGTTGAGGCGCGGCGAAATCGCGGCCCTGCTGGGAGCGAACGGGGCCGGCAAAACCTCCTTGCTGCTCACCCTGGCCCGGCTCCTTCCGCCGGCGGCGGGAACCGTCGGCGGGGAACGTCCGGGGATGGTGTTCCAGAATCCCGAGCACCAGTTCGTGGCGCACACCGTCCGGGACGAAGTCCGGCACGGCCTTCCCGACGCCCCAGCCGAACGGTTCGGCCGTCTCCTGGCGCGGCACCGGCTAACCCATGTGGCGGACCAGAGCCCCTTCCGGTTGTCGGGCGGCGAGAAGCGCCGCCTGAGCGTGGCGGCCATGCTGGCCCACGAGCGGCCCGCGCTCCTGGCCGATGAACCCACGTTCGGCCTCGACCGGCGGGACACCATCGCCACGATGGCAGCCTTCCGGGAGGCCGCCGCCGCTGGCCGCGGCATCCTCTTCTCCAGCCATGACCTGCGGACCGTCGCCACGCTGGCGGACCGGGCCATCGTGATCGCGGACCGCACGGTAATTGCCGACGGCCCCGTCTTCGACATCCTGCGCGACCCCGCCGTCCTGCACCGCGCCGGCCTGCGGCTACCACCGCTGATCGACTGGCTGCTGGCCGAGTTCGCCTCGGCGGACGAGATCCGGCGCGTCCTCGACCGGCTCGATGCCGCCGTTACCCGCGCCGGCACCGCGCGCCCGCAGATCGGCAGCCGGGCATGAGCGCGCACTTCGCCGCCGGCCCGGCTTCCGCCGTCACCGGCGGCGTCCTGGCCCGGCGGAATCCCACCATCAAGCTCGCGCTCCTGTTTGTCGTGTCGCTGGGACTGGTTTTCATCTTCGATCCGGTGACGCCCGCCGTCCTCTACCTGGTGGCCCTGGCCGCGGTCGCCGCCTCCACACGCCTCAGGCTGAGGACCTTGGCGCTGGCGCACGTGCCATTCGTCGCCTTCGGGCTGGGGGTTTTCATGGTCAATGCGCTGAGCCGGCCCGGCGAGGTGTTATGGACCTCCGGGCCCCTGCGGATCACGGTCGAAGGCCTCGCCGTCGGCGGTTCCCTGGCCCTGCGCACCCTGGTCATCGGGATCCTGGCCATCGGTTTCCTTGCCTCGACCGACGGCGTCGCGCTGATGGGCAGCCTCCACCAGCACGCCCGGCTTGGGCCCCGGATTACCTACGCCATTCTGGCCGGGTACCGCATGCTGCAGGAGATGCCGCGGGAGTGGCTGACCATCCGGCAGGCCCACGCCGTCCGGGCCCAGCTCCGACCGGACGGTTCGCTGCCGCGCGGCCTGCGCGCCTACGGGAACGCGGCGTTTGCCCTGCTCGTCGTCTCCGTGCGCAAGGGCGAACGGATGGCCCAGGCGCTGGAGTCGCGTGGCCTGGGCCTGAGCCCGCGGACCGTTTGGCGGAAAATCCCGCTGGACAGGGCGGACTGGCTGCTGGCTGCCGGCGTCCTGGGGGTCCTCGCGGCCATCCTGTTCATCAGCCACACCCTGGGATACCTGGCCGGCTTCGAGGCGCTCGGGAACTGAGACGCCGCTCGGAAATTGAGACGCGACGCTCGGCCCGCCCGTATGCTCTGGCAAGCCCATGAACGCCGCGGGATCCGTCATGAGTGCTGCGGGACCTGCCCTGCTTGCCGCGGATCTGCCCGCGGCCAGTGCGTTCGGGCCCTCCGCCTGTCGCAGGGCAGGGCCGCGGCGTAACATGCTCGTCATGGGGGACGACGAACTGCTCCACCGCACGGCCGAGCTGGCGGCAAAATACCTTCAATCCTTGCCCGGGCGGCCGGTGAAATCTGGGCTGGATGTGGCTGCCCTGCGCCGTGAACTGGCGGGGGACCTGCCGCGGCAGGGCGAAGACCCGCAAGCGGTCATTGAGCACCTGGCCGACGTCGGCGGGCGGGCCGCCGTGGCGATGGCCGGTCCGCGTTACTTCGGCTTCGTGATCGGCGGCGCCCAGCCCGCCGCGCTCGCGGCCGACTGGCTGACCTCCACCTGGGACCAGAACGCTGGGCTGTATGTGGCCGGTCCGGCCGCCTCCGTGGTGGAAGAGGCAGTGGGCGCCTGGCTGCTGGACCTGTTCGGGCTGCCCGCGGATGCCGGCTTCGGCCTGGTGACCGGCTGCCAGATGGCACACTTCACCTGCCTGGCTGCGGCACGGACGGCAGTGCTGGAACGGGTGGGCTGGGACGTGGTGGGCGACGGCCTGTTCGGCGCGCCGGAAATCGCCGTCGTTGTAGGGGAAGAAGCCCACAGCACCGTGCTGACCGCGCTGCAGTACCTGGGCCTGGGCCGCCGCAGAATCTACTCGGTGGCCACCGACGCGCAGGGCAGCATCAGGCTGGACTCGCTCGACGCCGTGCTTGAGCGGATTCCCGCCGACATGCCGCTGATCGTCAACCTGCAAGCCGGCAATGTGAACACCGGGTCCTTCGATCCCATCCGGCCGGCGGTGGACCGTGTTCGACGGCGGGACGGGGCTTGGGTCCATGTCGACGGCGCGTTCGGGCTGTGGGCCGCCACCAGCCCGGAGTACCGGCACCTGGTGGACGGCGTGGACCTTGCCGATTCCTGGGCCACCGACGCGCACAAGTGGCTCAACGTCCCGTACGACTCCGGCGTTGCCATTGTCCGCGACGCCGAGGTGCACCAGCGCACCATGTCCCCGCCGCATGCCGCCTATCTGGAGTACGGGGCCGAACGGGACGAGGTGGCCTGGGTGCCTGAGTTCTCCCGCCGTGCCCGCGGCTTCCCGGCCTACGCCGCGCTGCGGACGCTCGGCCGCGAGGGGGTGGCGGACCTCGTGGGGCGCTGCTGTTCGCTGGCGTCGCGGATGGCCGGGCGGCTGGCCGAGGCGGACGGCGTTCAGATCCTCAACGAGGTGGTGCTCAACCAGGTGCTGGTCCGGTTCACCCCGCAGGACGGCTCCGACCCGGACGACTTCACCCGCGAGGTGGTGCGCCGGGTGCAGGAGGACGGAACACTCTGGCTCTCGGGGACCACGTGGCACGGTCAGGCCGCCATGCGGATCAGCGTCAGCAACTGGTCCACTACGGAAGAAGACGCCGACCGCTCCGTCGAGGCGATCCTGCGCTGCGCCGGTAACCACTGAGCCCTTCCGGGATGGGCGGGGCTCTCCGCAAGCCGGGCCAAGGGGTTGGCGCCGGCAACCACTGAGCCGGTGTGCCGCCGTCGGGCTGTGAATCCTCTGCGTTCCCCGGTGCGCTGCCGTCGGGCCGTGGATCCACTGCCCCCGCGGAAGCGCCGGGCAGGTTGGTCTTAGGTAGGCTGGAAGGACACACGCCGCCATCAAGACGGGAGCGCAGTATGAAGATCAGCGTCGGACAGCTCAACCCCAGCGGGGACGTGACGGAGAACCTCCAGACGGTGCGCTCACTCGCGGAAGAAGCCAAGGCAGACGGCGCCGAGCTGGTCGTGTTTCCCGAGGAATCGATGTTCACCGTGCGCCACGTCGAGGGCGACCTGGCCGCGGCCGTCGACGCCAACTGGAGCAAGTTCGTGCAGCAGCTGTCCTTCATCGCCGCTGAAGTCGGCATCGCGATCATCGCCGGCGGCTACGAATCCAGCGGCGAGGAACGGCCGTACAACACGCTGGTGATCGTCGATGCCACGGGCCGGATCGTCGACACCTACCGCAAGCTCCACCTCTACGACGCGTTCTCCTACCAGGAGTCCAAGCGGATCAAGCCTGGTGACGGCGGCCTGAAGATCGTGCAGCTGGGCGACCTGAACATCGGGGTGCTCACCTGCTACGACCTGCGCTTCCCCGAGCTCGCCCGCGCGCTGGCGTCGGAGGGCGCCGACTTGCTGTGCGTGCCCGCCGCTTGGTTCAAGGGAGACCACAAGATCGAACACTGGGAAACGCTGCTGCGCGCCCGTGCCATCGAGAACACCTGCTGGGTGGCCGCGGCCGGGACGTCGAGCACCAACACAGTGGGGCATTCGGCCATCCTGGACCCGATGGGCATTCCGAAGGGCTTCCTGGACGACGAACTCCGCGGCGTGGTCACCGTTGACGTGACCAGGCGCCGGATCGACGAGGTGCGCGAGTTCCTGCCGGTGCTGAAAAACCGGCGGCTCGCCAGCACCGTGGAGATCGTCGCGGCGCACTGATGGTGCAGCGGGCGGCGGCGGCCCAAAAACTATCTTAAAAAAGTTTCGCCGAACCCGTAACTTTTTCGTACCCGCCCGCGATTACGTAGATGAGGAAGCCGCGCCACAGCTTATCCCCCCAACAAGCTGTGGCGCGGCTTCTGTCATCCCGCCGGACGGGGTGTGTGGGCGACAGTGAAGCTCCGGGCTCTTGGGCCCCGAAAAGAGTCCAGGCCCCGGATTTCTCCGAGGCCTGGACTCTTTACTGGTTGAGGCGGTTATCTACCGTCCGGTCCGGAAGGACCAGTTGGTGGCCGACAGCCGGTTGCCCGAGGCATCCTTGATGCTGCTGCTCAGCTGAACTTTGTAGCTGGCATTGGCCTTCAGGGTGCTCGACGGGTTCAGGGTTGCCGTCTTGGTGCGCGAGTTGTAGCTGACCTTGGCCGAAACGGTCTTGCCCTTGCTGTCGACCAGCTTGAAGCTGGACCCGCTGACTCCGGAGACAGCCTCGCTGAACTTCACGTAGACGTTGCCGCTCCGGCTGACCGACTTGGCTCCGGCTGCTGGTGTCCGTTTGGACACGGTGGGCCGGCTTTCCGTCGTGAAGTTCCAGCTGGAGGCCGCCAGGCGGTTGCCGTTGACGTCCGTGATGCCGTTGCTGAGGCTGACCGTGAAGCGGGTGCTGCTCGGCAGAATCGCCTTGGGATCCACGGTCGCCGTGCGCTTTACAGCGTCGTACTTGACGGTGGCCGGTACCAGCTTGCCCGCCGAGGTCTTCAGCGTCACGGTGCTGGCGCTGACGCCCTTGACGGGTTCGCTGAACTTCACCGTCAGGTTCCGGTTGGTGGCCACGTTGGTGCCGTTCACCGCCGGAGTCCGTCCGGTGACGGACGGCCCGGCTTCGGTGGTGAATTTCCACGTGGTTGCCGTGATCGGGTCACCCGCCAGGTTCCTGATGCCATTGGTCAACTGCACGGTGTAGGTGCGGCCGGTCAACAGGTTGGAGTTCGGATTGAGGGTGGCCGTCCGGTTTGCAGCGTTGTAGCTCACTGCGCCAGTCACCGCCTGGCCTGCCGAGTTGGTGACCCGGAAGGTGTTGGCGTTGACTCCGGTGACCGCTTCGCTGAAGGTAGCGGTGACGTTGCCGTTGGCTGCCACGTTGGCGGCGTTCGCCCCCGGTGCCTGTCCTGCGATGCGAGGAGCGGCTGCGGTGGTGAAGTTCCAGGTGGTCGCCTGAAGGGCGTTGCCCTGCAGATCCCGGATGCCATTGGTCAACGCCACGGTGTAGGTGGTGTTGTTCAGCAGGTTGGCACTCGGGTTGAGCGTGGCCGTCCGGGTGAAAAGGTTGTAGCTTACTGCTGCAGCCACTGCTTGGCCGGCCGGGTTGGTGACCCGGAAGGTGGTCCCGTTGACTCCGGTGACCTGTTCGCTGAAGGTAGCGGTGATGTTGCTGTTTACCGCTACGTTGGTGGCGTTCGCCGCCGGATTCCGCCCGGTGATGACCGGTGCAGTCCCGATGGTCGTGAAATCCCACGTGGTCGCAGGAAGGGCGCCGCCCTGCAGATTCCGGATGCCATTGGTCAACGTCACGGTGTAGGTGGTGTTGTTCAGCAGGTTGGCACTCGGGTTGAGCGTGGCTGTCCTGGTGAACAGGTTGTAACTTACTGTCGCAGCCACTGCTTGGCCGGCAGGGTTGGTGACCCGAAAGGTGGTCCCGTTGACTCCGGTGACCTGTTCGCTGAAGGTAGCGGTGATGTTGCTGTTGACCGCCACGTCGGTGGCGTTCGCCGCCGGGGTGCGCCCAGTTACCGACGGAACCGGTCCGACAGTAGTGAACCTCCAGCTGGTATCAGCGAGGGTGTTGCGTCCCGCGTCCCGGATTCCGCTGGTGAGCCGAACCGTGTAGACCCTGTTAAGCGCTAGGTTCGCCTGCGGGTCCAGCGTCGCCGTTCGGGTGGCCGGATCGTAGGTCACGGTGGCGGCGATGGGTGCGGTTGCTCCCGCGGCCGTCAACGTTGCCGTTGTCCCGTTAACCCCGGTGACGGCCTCGCTGAACGTTGCCATGATGTTGGTGTCCACCGGCACATTAGTAGCTTCGGGAGCCGGCGCGCGTTCCGTCACCGTGGGGGCTACCTTGTCCGTCAGATCAATCGTCTGGTCCGTGAACCGGAGGCGCTCGACGTTGGTGATGGTGTCGGTGCCGTCGTCCCCGGTGCCCCGGACGTGCGCCACAGTTGTGACTCCGTCGACGGTGGTGATGTCGTATTCCTCGAATTCGCCGGAGAAGTTGGCGGTGTCGATGTCCGTGGAAGCCGCACTGTTGAGGATTTCCCGCACGATGACGACGTTGCCCGGGTCGATCCGGCCGGCCATGATGTCGGCCTGGATGCTCTTCAGGCTGGTGACGGACCGCAGTTCAGCGCCCTGGGCGTCGCGCACGCTCAGTCGCACGTTCAGCCACTTGTCGCCATCGATGATGTCATCCGCGCCGTTGCCCCAGATCTGGTCGCTCCCGGAGCCGCCGATGATGATGTTGCCGGCGCCGAACTCGGTGGCACCGGCGGGCAGCAGGTCGGCCAGTCCGGCGATCCGCTTGATTCCCTCGGCGTCGAGGGTGTTGCTGAGGCCGGGCACGGCCACCTCGTTGTCGGGGTCCGCCGGAATCACGTCATCGCCGCGCAGGACGTCGTCCTTGTCCCAGCCGGAAAGGGCCTCGACCAGCAGGAACCGGTCCTTGAGGGCGTTCGGGCCCTCCACAACGACCATGCGCATATCGGAATCGGCCGCCTCGACCGACCGGGCGTGGGTCACCCAGTCGAAGCCGTAAACGCCGTGATTGCGCTCGATGCCCGGGCCAGCGACCATGATGTCGTCCCCGCCCTCGGCATCGTAGTCGTCCTCGCCGCTGTCGCCGATGAGGACGTCGTGGCCGGGGTTGTTGATGTCGTCGAAGAACGGTGCGCCGCTGTCGCCCTGGAGCAGGTCGTTTGCGTTGCCGCCTTCCGCCCAGTCATCACCGCCGCCGCCAAACACGGTGTCCGGGCCGTCGCCGGCGATGATGAGGTCATTGCCCTCACCGGCGAAGGTTTCGTTACCGTTGAGCCCGCCGTTGGAGAAGTCGTCTCCCTCGCCGGACATGATGATGTCCAGTCCGGGACCGGCGTCGATCGCGTCGTTGCCCGGTCCGCCCTTGAGCACGTCGTCCCCGTGGGAGTCGGTGATCCGGTCGTTGCCGGCGCCGCCCAGGATGGTGTCCGCGCCGTCGTTGCCTTCGATGATGTCATCACCGCCGTTGCCCCAGACGGTGTCATTGTCGACGCCGCCCCAGATCCGGTCGGTCCCGTCGGCGCCGTCGGTGTCGTCCTTGCCGTTGTAGGTCGCCTGGGCGTTCAGGCCCGGGCGGTCCACGGTGTTGGAGACGCGGTAGCGGATGGTGCCGTCGGCCATGCGGAGCAGCAGCGCTGACTCGTCACAGGCGGAGGCGGGGTCATCGGCCACGTTGTTGCCCGAGGTGTGGACGATATTGCCCATCTCGAACTCGCAGTCTGCGACGCCGAAGACATCCGCCTTGAGGGCGGCGGCGTCGGTATTGCGCATCACCAGCTCTGCCATGGAGTTGCCTTCGAGCTGGGTCCGCAGGTTCAGGCCCGAGGTGCGGGACAGGTAGTACAACCGGTCCCCGTCCTGCAGCTCCGTCATTTGGCGTTCGAAGATGTAGTTGAAGGTGGAACCAAGCAGCCCGCCGAAGAGATTTTGGGCTTCAGCCAGGCCTCCGACCCACAGATCTACCTTGTCCAGGCCGGTTTTGGAAGCGTCGCCACCGTTCGCCCACTCGCCGTTGCTGTTGACGAAGTCATAGGCGTCGGCCGGTGTTTCCGCCGCCGGGTCGGGGCTCATGTCGAAGAGCTTCTGCGCCGCGGCGCGCTTGGCATCAATGGTCGTGGCCTCGGTGATGCTGGGGTGCGTCCCGTAAGCGGCCATGAAGTTGACCACCGAATCCGGATGCTTCAGCGCCTGCCCAAAGTCCACCCAGCTGCTGTAGGGCTTCAGGGACGATTCGCTGGTTTTCGCGTACAGATCCTTGCGGAAATTGTTCAGCGACGGAACGCCCGTGTCCCGCCCCCGGGCGATGTTGAGTGCGGCCAGGTCCAGGGGCAGGCCGAGAACGCTGTTGCGCAGCGTGTCGGTGACGAACTCGTCGAGTTCGGCGCCCACCTGGTCCGTCATGCCCATCGCGATCGCGCCGGCGGCCTGTTCGGGGGTCATCGTGCTGTCCCCGTTTGCGTAGTAGGCCGGTGGATTCAGGAATGCGTCCAGCAGCGGGAGGCCGATATCTGCGCCGCCGTTGGTCTTCCGGTCCACCGTTTCCGTCAGCATGGAGTGTCCGAACCGGTACGTCGCGTGGGCGAATTCCGCCTCAATCGCCGGGTCGATTCCCGTGTCCGCCTGGGTGAAGACGTTGAACGGATTGATGCCCGGTTGGATCTTCCGCGCGAAGTCCTCGAAGACGATGTGCTGGTACTCCATCTCCGTGACGAACCGTGCGGCCTGGAAGAGACGCTCCCCGTTCCATTCGCCGTTGGGGAGCTTCCACTCGTTCAGGTCCAGGTTCAAGGACGTCAGCAGTTCTTCCATGTAGGTGACCAGTCGGTTGTGCTCCGAGTGGAAGACCTGGTGGACGGCGGTGAGTCCGATGTTCTCGTTCACGCGGCCGTCGCCGGCAACGAAGTGCGCGTTGAGCATTTCGTCGTCGTAGGTGCCGGCGGCCTGCTGGCCGCTCGTGGGGGTGATGTCGGTGTCGCCGTCGGCAGTCAGGGCCGCGCCCCGCGAGTCGAACGGTGCCGCGTTGTGCGAGATGTCGTCCAAGAACGCGATGCCAATTCGCTGGACATCGGCCGGCGGCGCCACGGGATCTTCCAGGTTTCCTTCCACGAACTGCTTGTCCTGGGTGATGTACTGCGGCAAGCCGTTAGGACCACGCAGGAAGCGCCCGTACTGGTCAGTGGCCAGCATCGGGATGTTCACGACGTCCTTATCGGAGAGCTTCATGCCGAGCAGGGATGCGGCCTGGTCCTTGATATCCGCCCAAGTCGCCATACCGCCTGGGCCGCCCTCAAGCAGTTCGCCGGTCGAGACCGGATCGCCGTTTTCGTTCAGCTCGTACTCGCGGAGGAAGACGTGGTGGGACGGGTTCGAGGAGTACGTCTGGCTCTGGTCCACCCACGGGGAATCCGTGTTTGTGGCGTCCTGGATATCGTCCGGCGTGCCGAGCACGCCGTCAGGCCCGGGCTGGTTCTCCGCCCGGTTGAGCATCATGAAGTTGGTCGGTGAGCCCTCCACGTACAACGGATCGCCCGGTAGCAGCGGCATCATGACGACGTTGCTGGTCTTCTTGGTGAAGTCGATGCCGTGGTCGAAGAACTGGCCGAACAGGGCAAAAAAGCCGTTGTATGGCGGCGAGAGCCCAAAGTCGGTGGTGACATTCGGGATGTCGAGTGTCTCGCCTTCGGGCACGCAGTTCTCGGGCAGGTTCTCGGCATCGCAGGGAACCGCCGTCGGGCCGTCGTTCACCGACCGATGCGCCTTGCCGGCCGCGGCGATCGCGGCCGGATTGCTGGAGGTCTGGTCCACGATGACGTTGCTGACGAAACGAGGGTCTGCGTCCCGGATCATCGGAACGTTGACCGACTTGTACGACTGCCCACCGGCGGTGGTCCGCCATTCCGGATCTGCCAGGCGCGGGAACGGCAGGCTGGCGGCGCCGAAATGCCCTTGGTTGGGCACCAGGTTGTTGTCGGACCCGTCAACGGTGCGCAGCCCGTAGGGCAGCAGCGGATTGGCTATCTGGTTGGGGCCGGGGCCGAGGAGCGGCTGGCCCGGCACGGGCTTGCCATCGGCGTCTTCCTTGGTGGCGTGGTTCTCCGCGATCTTGATCTGCTTCAGGATGAACCGCATGTCCCCGGCATTCAGGGTCAGGCCCTGGCCCACCGGCGCCGCCAACGCCGCGGGGGCGAGGGCGGAGGGCAGCACGCCCGCGCCCAGCACCAGCGCGGCGAGCCCGGCCGTGACTTTTTGGGGGAAGGATGGCTTCCCCTTGTGGGCACGTTCGGTGCCCCTCCTTGGTTGTGGATCGGTTGGTGCAGTAAACACGGTGACTCCCCCTAGTCGTGTGATGTGTGGCTGGCCACAGCATCCGACGAGGACCTTGGGGAAATCCTTGAAGGCTTTCTCTAGCCACTTGCGGGCAGGAAAAAACCCGCCCCATGCCCCGGCCCTCCATGTGGGAGGCCGGGGACAAGGGGCGGGCTTTTCGCTGCGGGCGGCGGGCCTCGCCCAGGGCCGCCTAGGCGGTCAGCTGCCGCTTGGAGGAGATCACGCCGGTGTCGAAGCCGGCCAGGTGCAGGCCGCCGTGGAAGCGGGCGTGCTCGATCTTCACGCAGCGGTCCATCACCACGTTCAAGCCGGCTGCCTCGGCCTGGGCCGCGACCTCCTCGTGCCAGGAACCCAGCTGCAGCCAGAGGGTCTTGGCGCCGACGGCCAGGGTTTCCTCTAGGACGGTGGGCAAGTCGTCGTGCCTGCGGAAGACGTCCACCAGGTCCGGCACTTCGGGCAGGTCCGCCAGCGACTTGTACACCGGCTGGCCCAGGATTTCCTTCGCCACCGGGTTCACGAAGTACACCTTGTACGGCGAGCTGGACAGCAGGTAGGTGGCCACGAAGTAGCTGGCCCGGCTCGGCTTGTCCGAGGCGCCGACGATGGCGATCGACTTGGTGTTGCGGAGGATGTTCAGCCGCTCCGCGGCGGACGGTCCCACCCAGGTACGTTCTGCGGTCGCGGTCACTTGGCGGCTCCTGTCTCGACGGGTTCGCCGGTGCCCGGGCGGGCCGACGGGACGGCGCACGCGGCGCCGTCGTACTCCGGGGCGGCGAACGCGGAGGCGTCAAAGCCCTCGGCGTCCGCCTCCGGTGCCTGCTGCGAGGCCGCCAGTGCCTGGTCCAGGTCCCAGAGAATGTCGTCCACGTCTTCCAGGCCCACGGAGATGCGGATCAGGTCCTCGGGCACGCCTGCAGCCACCAGCTGGTCGGCGGTGAGCTGCTGGTGGGTGGTCGATCCCGGGTGCAGCACCAGGGTGCGGGCGTCGCCGATGTTGGCCAGGTGGCTGGCCAGCTGTAGCGATTCGATGAACTTCTGGCCCGCGGTGCGGCCGCCCTTGACGCCGAAGCTGAACACGGAGCCCACGCCCTTGGGCAGGTACTTCCGGCCGCGCTCGTAATGCGGGTGCGCGGGCAGGCCGGCGTAGCTGACCCAGGAGACGCGCTCGTCGGCTTCCAGCCACTCGGCCACGGTGCGGGCGTTGGCCAGGTGCTCGTCCATCCGCTGCGCCAGCGTTTCCACGCCCTGCAGCAGCTGGAACGCGGACTGCGCGGACAGCGACGGGCCGATGTCGCGCAGCTGCTCGGACCGGAGCTTGGTGAGGAAGCCGTACTCGCCGAAGTTGCCCCACCAGGACACGTTGCCGTAGCTGGGCACCGGTTCGGTCATCTGCGGGAACTTGCCGTTGCCCCAGTTGAAACGCCCGGATTCGACGACGACGCCGCCCAGGGTGGTGCCGTGGCCGCCCAGGAACTTGGTGGCGGAATGGATCACGATGTCCGCGCCGTGCTCGATCGGGCGGATCAGGTAGGGCGTGCTCAAGGTGGCGTCGACGACCAGGGGGATCCCGGCGTCGTGCGCCACCGCGGCCAGGCCGGCGAGGTCCGCGATGTCGCCGGACGGGTTGGCCACGATCTCCGTGTAGACGGCCTTGGTGTTCTCGCCGATGGCCGCGGCGAAGTCGGCCGGGTCGTTGGAGTCGACGAACGTGGTCTCCACGCCGAACCGGCGCAGCGTCACGTCCAGCTGGGTGATGGTGCCGCCGTAGAGCTTGGACGAGGCCACGATGTGGTCGCCCGCCCCGGCCAGGGCCGCGAAGGTGATGAACTCGGAGGCCATGCCCGACGACGTGGCCACCGCGCCGATGCCGCCCTCGAGCGAGGCGATGCGCTCTTCGAACGCGGCGACCGTGGGGTTGCCGATGCGGGAGTAGATGTTGCCGTACTTCTGCAGCGCGAAGAGGTTCGCGGCGTCGTCGGTGTCCTTGAACACGAACGAGGTGCTTTGGTAGATCGGTACGGCCCGGGCACCGTGCTCGGCGTCGGGCGTGCCGCCGGCGTGCAGGGCACGGGTGCGGAAACCGAATGTGCGTTCAGCCATCAGGCGGTTGCTCCTTCAAAACTTGGGTTCCCGGGCAATGACGGTCCTGGCGGCACCGGGCAGGCACCGTCCGGATCAAAGATTGCTTGCGCTCTCTCCATCGCTTCTGGCGGTAGCACCTTTCCGGTTGGCCGGATGGTTGCTGCGGTGTCAAAGAGCCAGATCTCTCAACCGCTCGGGATGGTCCCGTCCATTCTCGCAACCAACCGCCGCGGCAGCAAAGAATGTTGAGCCGCGTTGCGTCCGGGCTGTGGGCGCCGGGGGCTTGCGGTGGGCGCCTTGCGGTTCCCGGCCTGCGAATGCCCGGCACGACGGCGGTGCTCGCCTCTCGCGGTCCACGATCTTCGCCGTCCCGGCGCAGGACGGACGTTCCCGGGTCCGGACAGTTCACCGTAGATTGGGTCTATGGCTGAACTTTCGGCGCTGCAGCGCCTCGCGGGGAAACATGGCGTTGGCATTACCTTTTACGGATGGGATGGGGGCGAGAAAACAGTCAGCGAGGCAACGCTGGTTTCCGTCCTCACCGCGCTGGGCGTCCCCTGCGCCACCGACGACGATGTCACGGCTTCCCTCCGGGCCGCTGAGCTGGCACCGGTGCAGCGCACGCTGCCGCCCGCCGTCGTCGTCCGGCAAGGCACTGCCACCGAAGTTCCCGTCAATGCGCGGCCCGGCGTCCGTCCGCGGGTCCGGATCCTGCTGGAGGACGGCTCCCGGCGCGACGTCGAGGTGCTGGCCGGCGGGCGGGAGGAGTCGGAAGATGCTCCGCCTGTCCGTTTCACGGCGGTGGTGCCGGCGGACATCCCGCTGGGCTGGCACACGCTGGAGGTAGCGGGAATGCCGGGGGCGATGGAGCCCGGAACCGGCGCGGCCGCGGAACCGTCCGACAGCCAGGCACGGTGCGCGCTCGTGGTCACCCCGCGGCGCCTGACCACCGCCGACCGCCTTCCCCGGACGTGGGGCTTGATGGCACAGCTGTACTCCGTGCGCTCGCGGTCCTCGTGGGGCATCGGCGACCTCCATGACCTCGCCAGCCTCGCCGAGACGGCTGCCGCCAAGGGCGCGGGGTTCGTCCTGATCAACCCGCTGCACGCGGCCCAGCCGAAACCGCCTGTGGAGCCCTCGCCCTACCTGCCCTCCACGCGCCGGTTCGTCAATCCGCTGTACCTGCGGGTCGAGGACGTGCCCGAAGCCAGCGGCGTCCCGCTGGCCAACAACTTCCACGAGGCGAACCTGGACGCCGGCATCCTGGACCGCGACCCGGTATTTGCGGCCAAGCTGCAGGCTCTGGAAGCGGTGTACGCGGTGCCCCGTTCCGCAGAACGGCAGCAGCGGTTCGAGGCCTTCCGCGCGCAGGAAGGCGAGGGGCTGGAGCGCTTTGCCCTGTGGTGCGCCATGGCCGAGACTGTTCCGGCCGGGGCTCCCGAGTGGTCGGATGCCGCGTTCGTCGAAGCGCAGCGCAGCGAGCTGAAGGACCGCATCGAGTTCCATCAATGGCTGCAGTGGCTGTGCGACGAGCAGCTCGAGGCGGCGCAGGGCAGCGCCCTCGACGCGGGAATGAACATCGGGATAGTGCACGATCTCGCCGTCGGCGTCCATCCCGCCGGCGCCGATGCCTGGGCGCTGCAGGATGTGCTCACCCCCGGCATCTCCGTGGGCGCGCCGCCGGACATGTTCAACCAGCAGGGCCAGGACTGGTCACAGCCCCCGTGGCATCCGCAACGCCTGGCCGAATCCGGCTATGTTGCCTACCGGGACATGCTGCGAACCGTCCTGCGGCACGCCGGCGGCATCCGGGTGGACCATATCCTCGGGCTGTTCCGGCTGTGGTGGATCCCCGCCGGCAGGCCTCCCGGCGAAGGCGCCTACGTGTACTACGATCACGAGGCCTTGATCGGCATCCTCGCCCTGGAAGCGGAACGGGCCGGCGTCGTCGTCATTGGTGAGGACCTCGGGGTGTTCGAGCCGGGCGTGCAGGATTACCTGGCCGAGCGCGGCATCCTGGGCACGTCCATCCTGTGGTTTGAGTACGAGGACGGCAGCCCCCGCGCACCCGAGCGCTACCGCCGCTCCTGCCTGACCAGCGTCACCACCCACGACCTGCCGCCCACCGCCGGCTACCTGGCGGGCAAGCACGTGGAGTTGCGCGAATCGCTGGGCCTGCTGAACCGGCCGGTGGAGGAGGAACGGGCTTTGGACCAGGCAGCCCAAGAGGCAGTGCTCTCCACGGTGCGCTCGCGCGTTCCGGCCGCCCCACAGCACGACGACGGCGCCGGCCCCACCGCCGAACAGCGCACGGTCGAGGCGCTGCACGCGTTCATCACGCAAACCCCGTCAGTGCTGCTGGGCGTTGCACTCACGGACGCGGTGGGGGAGCTTCGGACCCAGAACCAGCCGGGCACCGCGGACGAATACCCGAACTGGCGGATCCCGCTGGCCGGGCCCGACGGGGCGTCGGTCCTGATCGAGGACCTGGCCGCCAGCGAGCGGTTCGACTCGCTGGTGCGCGCCCTGCGTCAGGACTAGGCAGGTTCAAGCCGAGCCGGGAAGCCTTTGGTGCGCGCCGGGTTACCCTGGACGGAAGCGCGCCGTCGCCCGCGACGAATGGCGCCGCCCCGCCAAGGAACGGGACGCTGCTGAACGTGACCAGTTGTCCACGTTCAGCAGGAACTGTCCATGTCTTGGAGCGGGGTCTGGCGCTGACTAGGCCAAACGTAAAAGCTTCCCGCAAAACGTGGACAGTCCCGGGGCGGTGGCCGGGTCTCTACAGCCGGGCCAGCAGCGCTTCGCCGGTTTCGGCCCGCCGATAGAACACTTCGCGGCCCGATCGCATGGTGGCCGCCAAACCGCTCTCGGACATGACCTTGAGATGCTCGTTGACCGTCCCGGCGGCGAGGTCCAGGCAGCGGGCGAGCTGCGTCGTCGTCATCGGGACATCGAGTTGGGCGAGGATCTGCGCCCGGGTCTTGCCGAGCAGCCGGGCGACCGGGCTGTGCGTCGCTTCGCGGCTGGCTTCCCAAAGCCGGCCGACGCCGCGTGGCGCGTAGGTCAGCGTGGGCACGAAAGGCCGGACGTTGAGCACCAGGGTGTTGGGCCAGACGAACGCGTTGGGCACCAGCAGCAGCCCGCCGCCGGGTTCGGGCACGTCGTCGGCCTCGCAACCACGCATGATCTCCAAGCCGGTGGGCGTGGGACGGACGCTGGGATGCAGGCTCTTGAACACTTCCAGGATGCCGTCGCGTGCCAGCTGGGCCAAGCGGCTGTCGATGTCAGCCAGCAGCAGGGACCGCAGGCGCGGCCATACCGGCTCGACGGCGGTGCCCCAGTACCACTCGAGGGCTGCGGTGATGCGCGGGATGCCCGCGTCGATATCCTCCGCGAGACGCTGCAGTTCCCCGCGCGCGTAGTCGGCCGGGTTCTGGGCCAGCAGGTGGGCGACGTCGCGCTGCCACAGCTCCGGCGCAACCTCGGCGACGGCCGCGAGTCCTTCGGCGAAGGTGGTCTGGTGCTTGGGGGTGGGCGTGATGGAGTCGGCCAGGAAGCCCTTCGGTGGAACCAGCGCAGTCAGCAGGCGCAGGTGCGCGCTGGCTTGTGGATCGGCCGACTCGGCGATGCGCCGCTTTGTGGCCTCGATCCATGGGCGGTGGATGGGGGTGCCCACCTGCAGGGCGCGCAAACTGGCGACGGTTTCGCCCAGCGGCGCCGCCTCGAACCGGACCTTGGTGAGGTCCTCGCTGCTGAGCGTAATGTGCATGGAAACAGCGTAAGGTTGCCGGTCGCGCCGGTCGAGGATTCGGGCTGCACCGAATCCGGGAGGGCGGCCGGGGTGGGTGGCGTCGTTGCTTCGGCCTTCCGGCTTCCTGTGGCCTTCCGCTCGCGTGGGCCTGCCGCTTCCTCGATCCCTCGGCCCCATGGACCCGCCGCTTCCCGGTTTTCTACCCACAAGGGGCTCCCGGGATTATTCCCGGATTCGGGTTGTGCCGAATCGTGGCCGGCGACGGCCGATCGGCGGAATCTGAAGCCATGACTACTTCAACCCAAACCCCGCACCACATCCTCGACGCCGATGGCCGGTCATACCGCTCCAGCCAGTCCTCTGCTGCCGCCTTGCCCTATCCCACGACTGCAACAGGTGGCCCGGCCACTGCCACCTCTCGCCCGAGCAATGCAGGCGATCCCTTGAGCCTGCCGCAGCCGGTGCACGCGGCTACACGGACTGGCGTCTTGAGCGCTAACGGAAATTTCGGAGCCGCCACTTTCCATGGCCTGGCCGCGGCCGCCCGCTGGCTCCGTTCAGCCTGGCAAGCCGGGGCAGCGAAGGAAGCGTTGATGGAGGAGCACCGGGACAAGGTCCGTACGCAGATCTACCAATTCGGCGGCCGCTACTGACGCACACGTCCTGGTGCGCCCCATCCTGTTAGGGCACGCCCACCTCACTTAATCCCAAGGCCTGCCAGGCCACTCAGCACGTTGTCCACAGGGAGAGTGCGGCGATCTAGCTGTCCGCCGCCGCAGCCTACATGCTCGTGGATATGGACGAGGCGATAGCTGGTTACGTTGAACGACGCGGTGGAACACTCCCAGCCAGTGAACTGGCCCGCTGCGGTTTCAGCCGAGACCAGATTCAGGCAGCCTTGAAGAACGGCGCGATCACTGTGCTTCGCCAAGGAATCGTCGGTACGGAGAAGGCTGATGCGAACGTACGCGTAGCCGTGCTGGCCAACGGATTGATTACCTGCATTTCAGCGGCTCGGGAACTAGGGCTTTGGACGATCAAAGACCCGGATCAACTGCACCTGTGGACGCTCCATAGCCGGCAGCCGCCGTCCACTGTCAAGCACCGAAGCGAATTGCTGGGGAGGCAGCGGCCTGGGAGCTACGTGAGCATCCTGGACTGCGTCCTGCACGCCATCCGATGCCGGCCTCGGCTGGAGGCGTTGGTCGTAGCGGAATCGGCCGTGCGCAGGGGTGTCGTCACCAAAGCCGAACTGGTGGAGCTGCTTCCTGGCAAACGCAACGGCATGCGTCGAGCAGTCGTTTTGAGCATCGGTTACGACGCCGATTCGCCGCTTGAGGTTATCGCTCGCGACCTGTTCCGCGCGGTCGGGCTTCGGGTGGAAACCCAGGTACCGATTCAGGGGCTTGGACGAGTGGACATGGTGGTGGAAGGCCGGATCATCATCGAGCTCGATGGGTTCGACTTCCACTGGGACCGGGTGACTTTCAGGAAGGACCGCAAAAGGAACAATGCCGGCATGCTCAGCGGGTTTCCAACACTGCGGTACGTGTACGAGGATCTCGTCTTCACGCCCCAGAACGTTGTCGCCGAAGTCATGACGATGCTGCGGCGTGTTGCCTGAGTGCCAGAGGTTCCCCCTGAGCCATGCAGGCGGCAGGTCGGCTGTCCAAGTTCTGCAGCAACTGTCCAACTCTTGGAGCGGCCTCTTGCGCTGACTAGGGAAAACGTCGAGCGGTCCGCCAAGACATGGACAGCCCTGACCTGGGAAGGCGGAAAACTTTACCGTGCCCCGCAGATGGCCTGGATTTCCGCGATGCACGGCTCGTTCTGCAGGCTGGTCGTGTCGCCCAGCTCCGTCCCCTCGAACAACTGGGTCAGCAGCCGGCGCATGATCTTGCCGCTGCGGGTCTTTGGCACGTCGGGCACAAAAACCACGTCGCGGGGCTTGGCGATCGGCCCGATCTGCGTGGCCACGTGGTTGCGCAGCGCGGCGACCGCGGCGGTTTGCTCGGCCGTCGCCGTGCCAGCCGCCGCGGCCCCCGCAACCGCCGTCCCGATCAGCGACTTGTCGCGCGGCACCACGAAAGCCGTGGCCGCGTGCCCCGTCTTGGCGTCGTAGGTGGGGCAGACGCCGGCCTCCACCACCGCCGGGTGTGAGACCAGCGCGGACTCGATCTCGATCGTGGACAGCCGGTGCCCCGAGATGTTGATGACGTCGTCCGTCCGGCCCAGGATCCAGGTGTCGCCGTCGGCGTCGAAGCGGGCGCCGTCGCCGGCCAGGAACCAGCCCTGCGCCGCGTACTTTTCCCAGTAGGACGTGAAGTAGCGCTCCGGGTTGCCCCACACGGTCCGCGCCATCGCCGGCCCGGTGCTGGTGACCACAATGTTGCCCTGCTCGCCGGCACCCACCCGGGCGCCGCCGTCGTCCACGATGTCCGTGGCCAGCCCCGGCAAGGCGCGGGTGGCGCAGCCGGGCTTGAAGGACGCATCGGTCTGGCGCGGCGAGAGCACGGTGGCCCCGGTCTCGGACTGCCACCAGGTATCCACCATCGGCACGCCCGACGACGGGTCCCCGGCGACCAGCGAATCCCGCCCCACCTGGCTGCGCAGCCAGCGCCAGGCCTCCGGGTTCACGGCCTCGCCCACCGTGCCGCACAGGCGAATGGAGCTCAGGTCGTACTCGGCCGGAATGCCGTCGGGGAACCAGCCCATCAGCGACCGGACCAGCGTGGGCGCCGTGTAGTAACTGGTCACGCCGTAGCGCTCGATGACCTCGAAGTGCCGGCCGGGGTGCGGGGCGTTCGGCACGCCCTCGTAGATCACCTGCGTGACGCCGTTGCTCAGCGGCCCGTAGATCTCGTAGGTGTGCGCGGTGACCCAGGCCAGGTCTGCGGTGCACCAGTGCACGTCGTCCGCGCGCGCGTCCGGGTCCGGGTTGCTGAACAGGTACGTGTGGCTGAACGAGGCCTGCGTCAGGTAGCCGCCGGTCGTGTGGACCAGGCCTTTGGGCTGGCCGGTGGTGCCCGAGGTGTACATAATGAACAGCGGCGTCTCGGCGTCGAACGCCTCGGCCTCGTGGACGCGCGGCTGGGTGTCGACGACGTCGTGCCACCACACGTCGCGGCCTTCCACCCAGTTGATGTCCGTGTGGCCGGTGCGGTTGATCACCAGCACGTGTTCGATCGCGTTCTCGCCGGCGACGGCCGCGTCCGCGTTGGCCTTGACCGGGACGGCGGTGCCGCGGCGGTACTGGCCGTCGGTGGTGACCAGGAGTTTGGCGCGGGTGTCCTCCACCCGGAACTTCAGGGCCTCCGCGGAGAAGCCGCCGAAGACCAGCGAATGCACCGCCCCGATCCGCGCGCAGGCCAGCGTGATGACGACGGTTTCCACCAGCACCGGCAGGTAGATGACCACTCGGTCGCCCTTGCCGACGCCCAGCGCCAGCAGCGCGTTGGCGGCCTGCGAGACCAGTTCCTGGAGCTCGCGGTAGGTCACCGTCCGGCGGTCGCCTGGCTCGCCCTCGAAGTGCAGCGCCACCTTGTCGCCGAGCCCGGCTTCGACGTGCCGGTCGGCGCAGTTGACCGCGGCGTTGAGCGTGCCGCCGTCGAACCAGCGCAGCTCCGGCCCCCGCCGGGCCGCGGTGTCCACCGGGGTGGCGGAGTGCGCGGTGTGCCACGGCTCGGCCCACTGGAGCCGGGCCGCCGCGCGCTCCCAGAACGCTATCCGCTCGGCCTCGGTCTGCGGCTCCGGCCATTCGGTCACCCGGTCGCGGTACGGCGCCGAACTTTCGTGACCGACGACGGCGGTGCTCCCGGCGGCGCGGCGGCCGCCGGCGGTTTCGGCTACTTCTATGCCCATCTCTTGACTGCCCATTTCTCCGCGACTCCCAGGAGCGCGTCGGTGATCTTGCCGATGATGGCCAACAGGACGATGGCCAGCAGCAGCCGGTCGGTGCGGCCGTTGTTCTGCGAATCCGTGAGCAGGAAGCCCAGGCCCATGGAGGAGGCGATCAGTTCCGCCGCCACCAGGAACAGCCACGCCTGGGCCAGGGCCAGCCGGAGGCCGGAGAACACGGCGGGCACTACGGCCGGCAGCTGCACGGTGGTCAGCAGCTTTACGCCCTTGAGCCCGAACGCGCGGCCGGCCTCCACCAGGTTCTTGTCCACATGGCGCAGCGCCAGCGAGACGGTGGTGAACACGGGGAAGAACGCGCCGATCAGGATCAGCGTGACCTTGGAGTCCTCGCCGATCTTCATCCACAGGATCAGCAGCGGCACCCACGCCAGCGACGGCACCGCGCGCAGCGCCCCGATGGTGGGGGAGAGCAGCACATCGGCCACCTTGGACAGCCCGATCAGCGCGCCGAAGACCAGGCCGAGGGCGGCGCCGAAGGCAAAGCCGAGCAGCACACGCTGGGTGGAGATGGCCACGTGCTGGGCCAGTTCGCCGCGCTGGATCAGGTCGACCGCGGCCTCGATGACGGCCACCGGTGCCGGCAGTTGGACCGAGCTGAACAGTCCGGCGGAGGTGCTCCACTGCCAGGCGGCGAGCAGGACGGCGGGCAGCAGCAGGCCCAGGAGCAGGCGGGCCCAGCCGTTGCCGAGCACCCCGGTCCGGGACGATCCGCCGGCGGGCGACCGCTCGGGCGAGGGGCCGTCCTGGTCCGGCCGGGGCACGCCCGCGGTCTTGAGGACACCGGTGGCCGAGAGGCCTTCCTGGCTAGTGGCGTAAGCGCTGGCGCCGGATGCGCCGGGGTTGCCGAGGTGCGTCATCAGGATTCCTTGATGGCCGACGGATCGGCCTTCTTCACCAGCGAGTCATCGAGCAGGGTTGCGAGGGCCTCGTCGATGTCGGCCTGGCTCTTCACGTCGCCGGTCTCGACGAACGCCGGGCCGACCTTCGCCAGCACGGCGCGCTGCTTCTCGCCCGGGGCGGCCTCCACGTCCAGGTTGCTGCGCTCGGCGATCACCTTGGTGGCAACCTCGAGGTCCAGTCCGGCTACATCGGCCAGGATCTGAGCGGTTTCCTCCGGGTTCTCGGCGGCCCACGCGCGGGCCTTTTCGTAGGCGTTCACCACGGTCTGGGCGAGCTCCGGCTCCTCCTCCAGGAAGGACTCGGTGGCGTTCAGGAAGCCGTAGGTGTTGAAGTCCAGGTTCCGGTAGAACAGCTCGGCCCCGTCCTGCTCGGCGCCGGCCATGATCGGATCCAGGCCGGACCAAGCGTCGACCGAGCCCTGCTTCAGCGCGGTCAAGCCGTCGGCGTGCTGCAGGTTCTCCACGGTGACGTCGTCAGCGGAGAGGCCGGCCTCCTCCAGAGACTGGAGCAGGAAGAAGTAGGGGTCGGTGCCCTTGGTGGCCGCCACAGACTTGCCCTTGAGGTCCTCGACCGACTCGATGCCGGAGTCGGGCAACGCCACGAGGGCCGCCCATTCCGGCTGCGAGTACAGGCTGATGGTCTTGATCGGCGAGCCGTTGGCACGGGCCAGCAGCGCTGCGGAACCGGCGGTGGAGCCGACGTCGACCGCTCCGGAGCGCAGCGCCTCGTTGGCCTTGTTAGAACCGGCCGACTGCACCCAGTTCACCTCTACGCCGTCGTCGGCCAAGGTGGCCTCCAGCCAGCCCTTTTCCTTGATGACCAGGCTCAGCGGGTTGTAGGTGGCGAAGTCGATGTTGAGCACGCCATCTCCGGCGCCCTGGGCGGCGGTGGCTTCGGAATCCTCACCGGCAACGCAGCCGGTCAGGGCCAGCGAGGCGGTGGCCACGACGGCGGCAGCGCCGAGGAGCGGGCGGCGGGAGAAACGGCTGGCAAGAGACATGGTGGTTCCTTTGGACGGTGTGCGGAACAGGAGAAATTCCGCGGCGGATGATTTTTGGGCGCGAACGGCCCGGGAGATGGTTGATCTGTTGAGTGGCGACGGCGGCCCTAATGGCCGTCGACGCCGAGGCTTTCGAGCAGCGAGCGGCGCATTCGGGCCAGCTCGACCGAACCGCGGTCCCGCGGACGGATGCCGGGAACATCGACGGTGCGCACGATCGTGGCGCCGTCGTCCTCGCGGCCTTCTTCCTTGCCGAGCACGATGATCCTGTCCGCCAGTTGCAGGGCCTCGTCCACATCGTGGGTCACCAGCAGCACGGTGGTGGGTTCCGCCGCGTGGATATCGAGCAGCAGGTCCTGCATCTTGATCCGGGTCAGCGCGTCCAGCGCACCGAACGGTTCGTCCAGCAACAGCACGCCCGGGTTGCGGGCCAGGGCGCGGGCGAGGGATGCCCGTTGGGCCATGCCGCCGGAGACCTCGCGCGGCCGGTGCTTGGCGAAGGCGGCCAGCCCGACCAGGTCCAGCAGCCGGGCGACCTTGGACTTGCCCTGCTTGGCGCTGGAGCTCTTGGGCAGGCCGATGGCCACGTTGGCCTGCAGGGTGTGCCACGGCAGCAGCCGGGGTTCCTGGAACGCGACGGCGCAGCGGGAGTCGATACCCTGGACCGGCGTGCCGTCGATTTCCACGGCGCCGGCGCTGGGCGCGTCGAGGCCGGCGGCGGCGCGGAGCAAGGTGGACTTGCCGCAGCCGGACGGGCCCAGGATGGCGAGCACCTCGCCGGGACGGACCTCGAAGTTCACGTCGCGCAGCACGGTGTGGGCCTGGGCCCCGGCGCCGAAGGTTCGGTTCAGGCGGCGGAAGGAAACGGCCAGGGCGGAGTCGGATCGGGCCGCGGGTGCAGCGGAAGCGGGAGCCGCGTGGCGGGACGACGACAGTACTGCAGTCATGGGATCACTCCATCGATCCTGGCAGTAGCACCCTACGGATCAAGCCGTGCGGCACGGCTTTCGCCGGCCGTACCCGTGGCTTGTCACCTCGTTATCACCGGCAGTCTGGGTGGGCTTCCGGTGACCAGGGTTGCTGCGGCGTCGTCGATCCAGGTCTCTCGGCCGCTCGGGATGGTCACCACTAACTAAACGGCACCCGCGGCGCTCCCGGCAAACCGCCCGTAATAATGACCCGTAACAAAGGCGCGATGACAATCTGCCGTAACACAGGCGCGAACCGCTCGTGGGGGAACCGGCCGGCGAGACAACCGCGTCACGGCTATCCATGGACGCGGCTTCGGCGCGATGGCAGGATGACCGCATGAAAATCAGCCGACAGATCGTCGTATTCGACGCCGCCGACCTCGCGGCGGAGAGCACCTTCTGGGCCAACCTTTTGGACGGAACCGTCGAGGCCGAAGAGGACTGGCACACGGTCTTCGTGGACGGCGAACCGCGGCTGGGGTTCCAGCTTGCACCCAACCACATCCCGCCCGACTGGCCGGACGGGGCGCCGCAGCAGATCCACTTGGACCTCTACATCGACGATCTCGCGGCCGCCCATGAACAGGCGACATCCTTGGGTGCCAAGCTGCTGAAGCCGGCCGACGACCCGGCGGCCGCCATCGGGTTCCAGGTGTACGCCGACCCCGCCGGACACCCCTTCTGCCTCTGCTGGGACGCGTAACGCCGGCCATCCCTCCCGGGTCATGACGACGGCGATGCCTCCGTTCGTTTGGGAGGCGCCGACGACGCCGCCTCCCGACCTAAGCCGCCGACGTCGGACGTTGCTCCCGCACCTAAGCCGCCGATGTCGGACGCAGCTCCCGGTGCGGGCCCGGCCGGGCAAGCGGGCCTGGCGATCAGGCGGGCGGATCCGCCGGGATGAGGACCGTGGAGAACAATCGGCGGTGCCGCCCTTCTTCCGGGCCGTTGGCCGCCACCTTCTGCGCGGCAGCCCTGATGGCGGCAGTGAATTCCTCGAACTCTTCCTCCGTCATCCAGAGAGCGGTCTGCCGGTAACCGGCCCCGTCGCGCACGAAGTCCAGATTCTCCCCGGCGATGTATTGGTCGAAGGCCCCCAGCAGCCCGGCCGCGAAGGCCATGAAGCCGCGCCGGTGGTCCTCAGCGGTCATGGAGGCCAGGTCGTTTTCGGCCACTGAACTCCTGGCCACGTCCAGCCGGAAGGTGCGTTCGGTGGTGCCGCGTACCGGCCTTTCCTGGGCCACCGCCAGCACGCCTGCCTTCGAGAGCGTGCCGATGTGCCGGTAAAGCGTCGCCGTCGGGATGTCGGGAAGTTCGGCGGAGATCTCGGCTGTGGTGAGCTCACGGTTGCCCAGCAGCGTCTGGACGATCCGCAAGCGTACCGGGTGCAGGATTAGGTCGGCGCTCGGTGAGGAGGACATGGCTCAACATTCTCACAGTTGACATTGTTCCCACAACTGATAATAATCGTACTGT
Organism: Arthrobacter sp. Cza30; assembly: GCF_059090765.1. Taxonomy (NCBI): domain Bacteria; kingdom Bacillati; phylum Actinomycetota; class Actinomycetes; order Micrococcales; family Micrococcaceae; genus Arthrobacter; species Arthrobacter sp. Cza30. The sequence continues at coordinate 70,119 of NZ_JBNHGA010000014.1, forward strand.
CCGGCAGGCAAGCCGCGGCCAAAACGACCAAGACACGAGCAATAAACGACCGAAGGGAGGCGCAGTGGCGGCGATAGTGGTGGGGAACAAGGAGGTTGTGCTGGAGCTGGACCGGTTCGAGAAAATCGCGGGGCTGCTCGGCGAGCAGCGATTCCCCTTGTCTGCGGTGACCTCCGTGCGGGTGCTCTCGGACGCGTTCGACGGCGTCCACGGCCTGCGGGCTCCCGGGCTTGCGATCCCGGGACGGACCCGGGTGGGAACCTGGCGCGGCCGCGGCAGGACCCTCGCCGTAGCCCGCCGCGGCACCCCGGCAGTGCAGCTTGACCTGGACGGGCAAAAGTACGCCCGGGTGGTTGTGTCGCTTCCCGACGCCGAGGATGTTGCGGCCCGGATCCGTGCCGCCGCCGGCCTGCCCGCCGGTCAGGCGTTCACCGAAGAAGTGGTCAGCTTTCCGTCCGGGACCGTTCAGTTGGCGGGAACCTGGGCCGAACCGGCCGGAACGGTCCGCGGCGCCGCGCTGATCCTGCCCGGCTCGGGCCCGATCGACCGCAATGCCGATCACAAACGGATGCCGTTGGGCATCAGCCGTGACCTGGCGACGGCGCTTGCCGGCCACGGAATCGCGTCTCTGCGCTACGACAAGCGCGGTACCGGCGCCTCGGAAGGAATCTTCTGGGCGGCCGGTTTCCGTCAGAACACCGACGACGCCGCAGCCGCCCTCCGCTGGATGGCCGACCAGAAGGCCGCGGGCGTGCCGGTGTTCCTGGTCGGCCACAGCGAAGGTAGCTACCACGCGGCGGCCCTGGCGGCAGATCCCGGCACACGGGTGGATGGGGCTGTGCTGCTTTCGGCCTCGGCACAGACGGGCTTCGAGACAGGCAGATGGCAGACAGCCCAGATCAGCGACTCGCTGCCCGCCTTCCCGCGCTTGCTGCTGAAGCTCTTACGCCAGGACCTGGTCAAGATGCAGGCGAAATCGGTGGAAAAACTTCGCACCACCACCGAGGACGTGGTGCGCATGCAGGGCCGAAAGATCAACGCGCTCTGGCACCGGGAGTTCCTCGACTTCGACCCCGTTCCGAACTTGGAGCGCTTGCACATGCCGGTGCTGGCTGTCACGGGGGCCAAGGACGTGCAGGTGGACCCGGCCGACCTGGACATCATCGCGGCGACCGTTCCCGGCCCGGTGACCACGAGGAAAATCGAGGACCTGTCACACCTGCTGCGCCGCGACCCGAAGGCTCCGACCCTCTCCGACTACAAGCGCCAGATCCGCGAGCCCGTGGACGCTGAACTGCTGGAGCTGGTGGGACGTTGGATCTCCGAGCAGGCGGACTCGGCTTCCGGCGCGGCTGGAACGCCTGCCACCGGGCAGTTGGCTGGCTAGTCACCGGCTGCCCGGATGGCCCGGGCTGCCGGGGGAGGGGTTTATCCGCCTCTCGGTGATGCGGGGTGTGCGGGCGGTTCCGGTGCCGAAGAGTCGCAGGTAGGGTGGCGCCATGGCACACCAAAATGACCCCGAGGTCGTCTACCGGCTGCTGAGCACGCCGGGCCGCTGGGCCGTCGTCGGCCTGTCCACGAACCCGCACCGGGTGGCCATGCGCATCTCCCGGTACCTGATGGACCAACTGGACATGGAAGTCGTCCCCGTCAACCTGCAGGGCGACGACGTCCTCGGTCTGACCGGTTACCAAAAGCTCGGGGACATTCCCGGCGAGATCGACGTGGTGGACTGCTTCGTGAACTCGCAGAAGGTGGGCCCGGTGGTGGACCAGGCTATCGAAATCGGTGCCAAGGCGGTGTGGCTCCAACTGGGCGTGGTCGACGAAGCCGCCGCGGAACGGGCCAGGGCGGCGGGCCTGGACGTCGTCATGGATACCTGCCCAGCCATCGAGGCCCCGCGCCTCGGCCTCTAGGTCGGGCGCCCGTAACATTGCGCCGCGGAACGTCACGGCCTGTCACGTGCTTCCGTGCGCCGGATCGGCCCCGGCATACTCGACTCCGAGATCAAGAGTCCCAACGACAAGCTCTGGCTGGTTGGGCGGCAACCCTCTCCCGTAGCGGGGTGCCCCAGATGAGGATCCGGCCGCGCACAACACCGTGCCCGGCAAGTACGGCCCCCTCCGGGCTGCGTCCCCAACCGTGACGGTTGCTGCGCCGCGGCCCTGCGGGAGCCCCGCCTTGAGGAGCCGACATGACCGCCGTCGTGACCGAAAACAACCCGCAGACCCGCCGATCCCCGTGGACCGGACAGGCCACCGCCGAGGAACTGGCCCACTGGCAGCAGATAGCCGAAGGCGTTGCCGCCGCGCTGGCGCCGGACGTGCTGGAGCGCGACCGCCGCAACGCCGACCCACACGCCGAGGTGGAACTGCTGCGCAACTCCGGGCTGCTCAACCTGATCATCCCGGCCGCATGGGGCGGCGAGGGCGGGCACTGGGAAAGCGCGCTGCACGCCGTGCGCATCCTGGCCCGCACCGACGCGTCGATCGCGCAAATACTCGGTTACCACTACGCCAATCAGGGCGCGGTCGTCTTCTACGGTGATCCGCAGGTGCAGGAGCGCCTGCTCCGCCGCTCCGCACGGGGACGCTGGTCCTGGGGCGACTCCGTGAACCCGGTGGACCCGAATTTAGAACTGGTTCCCGACGGCGACGGCTACCGGCTGAATGGCACCAAGCACTTCTCCACCGGCGCCTCCGTCGGCGACGTCATCCTGGTCAACGCCGTGATCGCGGCCGGACTGCAGCAGGGCAAGTTCCTGGCCCTCGCGCTGGAGCATGACCGGACGGGGATCGGATACCTCGGGGACTGGGATGCGCTCGGCCAGCGGCTCTCGGCCAGTGGTTCGGTGAAGTACGACGGCGTGCAGGTCACCGCCGCGGACATCATCGGCGAGGTAGGGGAGGAGCCTTTCTCGACGCTGGTCACCCCCTACATCCAGCTGGCCTTCGGCAACCTCTACCTGGGCATCGCGCAGGGGGCGCTGGACCGCGGGCGCCGGATCACGCTGGCGCGCCGGAACTCCTGGTTCCTCAGCACGCAGGAGACCTATGCCCAGGATCCGCTGACACAGCGGGTTTACGGCGAGCTGGTCTCGCGGGTTGCCGCGGTGGAAGCCCTGGCCGACCGAACGAACGCCAGGTTCGACGCTGTTATTGCCGCCGGCGCGCAGCTGAGCGCGGAAGCCCGGGCGGACATCGCGCTCGAGATTGCGCGGCTCAAGGTTGTGTCCACCGAGGTGGGTGTGGACGTGGCGAACCGCATCTTCGAGACCACTGGCTCGTCCTCCGCGAAAACCGAGGTCGGGCTGGACATCTTCTGGCGCAACATCCGCACCCACACGCTGCACGACCCGGTCGACTACAAGAAGGTCGAGGTCGGCGCCAACTACCTGCTCGGCGACGTCCAACCGATTTCGCTCTACACCTGAGCGGCGCAGCCCGCGCCTGCGGGTCACCTCCTGACCGTCCGCAGCCCGCGGGCCGGTCATGACTGCTGCGACTCGCAGGCTGCATCAGGGCTGCCCGAATCTGCGGTCACCACCGCTGCCCCCCGATCCGCAGGCCCCATCACCGCTGCCTTCAACCCGGGCCCCATCACCGCTGCCCTCAACCGGGCCCCATCTCGCGCCCACGCGCCGAACCCCCAGGAGAACCACCATGACTGAAACCATCGACAACCTCGCCACGGCCTTCGACGCCGCGGCCGCCAAATACCGCCCGATCTTCGCGCGCATCGCCGCCGGGGCGTTGAGCCGCGAGCTCACCCGCGAACTGCCGTTTGACCAGATCGGCTGGCTGAAGGACGCCGGCTTCGGCGCCGCCCGGATTCCGGCCGAGTTCGGCGGCGACGGGCTGGACTGGGAAGAGTTCACCCGACTCCTGATCGAGCTGGCCACGGCGGACAGCAACATTCCGCAGGCGCTGCGTTCGCACATCGCCTTGGTGGAGGAGAACCTGTACCACCACGGCCGCACCTCGGATCGCAGCGCCTGGCTGCGGCGCTTCGCGTCCGGCGAGCTGGCCGGCAACGCCTGGACCGAACCGGGCGCCGGGGGAACCGCCACCGTGCTGTCCGAGACCGGCGGCAAGCTGCTGCTGAGCGGCCGCAAGTTCTACACCACCGGCACCATCTTCTCGGACTGGATCGATGTCACCGCCAAGCGCCCGGACGGCTCCGATGTCTCGGTGATCATCTCCACCAAGACGCCGGGCGTGGAAACCTTCGACGACTGGGACGGTTTCGGCCAGCGGCTCACCGGCAGCGGCACCACCGTATTTACCGACGCTTTGGTGGACCCTGCCAACGTGTCCGCCTTCGCCGACCGCTTCCCGTACCAGACGGCGCTCTACCAGCACATCCTGCTGGTGACCCTGGCCGGCATCGCCCAGGCCGTCACCAGCGAAGCCGCGGAGAACGTGCGGGACCGCAAGCGGGTGTTCGGCCACGGAAACGCCCCGTTGGTTCGGCACGACGCGCAGGTCCTGCAAGTGGTCGGCGAAATCAGCGCCACGGCCTACGCCGCGAAGGCAACCACGCTCGGCGTTGCCCGCAGCCTGGACCGCGTCTTCGCCTCGCGGCAGTCAGACGGCGACGCCGAGAAGGCGGCCAACATCGCCGTCGAACTGGAATCGGGTCGTGCGCAGATTGTGCTCAGCGCCTTGGTCCCGGACGCCGCGGGCGCCCTCTTCAATGCGCTCGGTGCCTCCTCGACCAGCACAGACAAGGCGCTGGACCGGCACTGGCGCAACGCCCGCACCGTGGCGACGCACAACCCGTTTATCTATAAGTCCCGGATCGTCGGCGACTGGGAAGTCAACGCCACCGAACCCCCCTTCGTCTGGACGATTGGCGAGGCCAACGCCGACGCCGAACGCCAGTCAGTCAGCCCCGCCGCCCGTTCCGCGGCCGTCTAGGAAGAGGCCACAATGTCCGTATCCACCAATAACCCGACCCTCGCAAAGCCCGAGGCTGTGGCCGGCGCGACCGGCGTTCCGCGGCTCTCCGGCCGGCTGGGCGTCGCCAGCATCGTGCTCATCGTGCTGGCCGCCGCGTCGCCACTGGGCGTCATCGGCGGAACCGTCCCTCTGGCCATCGTCAGCGGCAACGGCGCTGGCCTTCCCTTCATCTACCTGCTGGCCATGGCCATCCTGCTGTTGTTTGCCGTCGGCTTCACCACCATGACACCGCACGTGCCAACGGCCGGCGCGTTCTTCAGCTACGTCGACAAAGGCCTCGGCCGCAGGGCGGGCCTGGGGGCGGCCTTCGTGGCTCTGCTCTCCTACCTCGCGCTGGAAGCCGGCGTCTACGGCCTGCTGGCGCCGGCCGTCGACGAAGTGGTCCGCGCCTACGGCGGGCCGGCACTGCCATGGTGGGCATGGGCCGCTGCCGCCCTGGCCGCCGTCGCCTGGCTGGGCCACCGGAACATCGAGCTCTCCGGCAAGGTGCTGGGGGTACTGCTGGTCGCCGAGGTGCTGATCGTGCTGGTCCTTGACGCTGCCGTAATTTTTGGCGGCGGCGGTCGGGAGGGCCTGTCCACCGGGTTCGTCACCCCGTCCACCGTGCTGTCCGGGGCGCCCGGCATCGCGCTGTTGTTCGCCATCCTGAGTTTCATTGGCTTCGAGGCGACCGCCGTGTTCCGCGACGAGGCACGCGACCCGGACAAGACGATCCCGCGCGCCACCTATGTAGCCCTCATCGTGGTGGGCGGCTTCTACGCGCTCTCCAGCTGGCTGCTGATCAGCGTGTGGGGCGACGAGGGCATCGTCCAAAAGGCCACGGACGCGCCCGGCACCTTGCTCTCGGAGACTACGGCGCTCTACCTCGGCACCGCGGGCAGCCACGTCATCCAGGTACTGCTGGCCAGCAGCCTGTTCGCCTGCATCCTGTCCCTGCACAACATCAGCTCACGCTATTTCTTCCAGATCGCCGGACAAGGCATTTTCCCCGCCAAGCTGGCCGGCACGCACACCCGGCACCACTCGCCACATCTGGCCTCGGCCGCTTCGACCGGAGTGGTTGCCCTGTTCCTGCTGACAGCCGCCGTCGCCGGCTGGGACCCGATCGTGCAGTTCTACACCTGGTTTGCCGGTTTCGCTTCCCTGGGCGTGGTGGTGCTGATGACGCTCACAAGCATCGCGGTGCTGGTCTTCTTCCGGAGAAAGGGTGCGCCGGCCCGCGACTGGAAGCGCTCCGTCGCCCCGGCGCTCGGACTGATCGGGCTGTTGGGAATCCTGGGCCTGATCCTGCAGAACCTCCCCACCCTGGTCGGCAACAGTGTGCCGCTGGCCATCGCCGTCGTCGTCCTGATTCTTGTCTGCCTAGGGGCGGGAGCGGTGGCGGGATGGAAGCGGCCGCAGGCCAAAGCCGGCTCCGCCCCGGCGTCGTAATTTTTACCCGGCGTCACGCGCCGTAATTCTTACCTCGCGTGACGGCGAACATTTCCCTCCGGGACGCCCCCGGGTGTCCAATGGAGGGGTACCCATCCAGAGCGGCCGAGAGACCTGGCTTGTTGACGCCGCAGCAACCCCCTCCCTGAGGAAGGTGCTACCGCCAGGACCGATGGAGAAGCTCGATCTCTCGTTGGTCTTCCGTTGGGCACTCGCATGCCCAACGGAGGACCGGCGCGGGCTCTTCTCATCAGAAAAGGAGCCTGACATGACCGTAAACCCGCAGCCCAACCCCCGGCGCCAGATTCGTTTCAACGCCTTCGACATGAACTGCGTGGGCCACCAGTCGCCCGGACTGTGGCGCCACCCGCAGGACAAGTCCGCCAACTACAACACCATCGGCTACTGGACCCACCTGGCCAAGGTGCTGGAAAAGGGCCTCTTCGACGGCCTGTTCATCGCCGACGTGCTCGGCACCTACGACGTCTTCGGGTCCTCCAACGAGACCACGCTGCGCGCCGGCACCCAGGTCCCGGTGAATGATCCGTTCATGCTGGTCTCGGCGATGGCCGCGGTGACCGAGAACCTCGGCTTCGGCGTCACCGCCGGCACCGCCTACGAGCACCCGTACCCGTTCGCCCGCCGCCTGGCCACGCTGGACCACCTGACCAACGGGCGGGTCGGCTGGAACGTGGTCACCGGTTACCTGCCCTCGGCGGCGCGCAACATGGGCCAAGAAGACCAGCTGGAGCACGACGAGCGCTACAACCACGCGGACGAATACCTCGAGGTCATCTACAAGCTGCTCGAGGGCTCGTGGGAGGACGACGCCGTGGTCAAGGACGTCGAGACCGGCGTCTTCACCGACCCGGCCAAGGTCCACGAGATCCGGCACGAGGGCAAGTACTTCAAGGTTCCCGGCATCGCGATCACCGAGCCGAGCCCGCAGCGCACCCCGGTCATCTTCCAGGCCGGGGCCTCCAAGCGCGGCACCGAGTTCGCCGCCGGGAACGCCGAGGCGGTGTTCGTGACCTGCCCGACCAAGGAGATGCTCGCGGCGTCGGTGAAGAAGATCCGCGACGCCGTGGAAGCGGCGGGCCGCGACCGCTACGACGTACGCATCTACGCGATGCAGACCGTTGTGACCGGACCGGACACCGCCACCGCGCAGGCCAAGTTCGAGGACTACAAGTCCTACGCGGACATCAACGGCGCGCTGGCGCTGATCTCCGGCTGGATGGGCGTTGACCTCTCCACCTACGGCCCGGACGACGTGATCGGCGAAAACGTGAAGTCCAATGCCATCCAGTCCTCGGTGGAGACCTTCCAGAAGGCTTCCGGCGACAGCGGCAAGCCGTGGACCATCCGCCAGCTGGCCGAATGGGTCGGCGTCGGCGGCTTCGGCCCGATCACCGTCGGTTCCGGCGGTGAGGTGGCCGCCAAGCTAATGGAGTGGGTCGACGAGACCGACGTGGACGGGTTCAACCTGGCCTACGCGATCACCCCGGGCACCTTCGAGGACATCGTGGAATACGTCGTGCCGGAGCTGCAGAAGCTGGGAGCCTACCCCACGGAGTACGCGCCGGGGACCCTGCGCAACAAGCTCTTCGGCCGCGGCGACAAGCTACCGGAGAACCACCGCGCCGCCGGCTTCCGCCTGCAGAACGCGCTGGTCGACTAAGCGTGGGCAGCAGCAGAACCAGCTAAACAACGACGCCGGTGCGCCGCCCCTTCAGGGGGCGGGCACCGCCGACGGCAAGAACCATCCAGAGCGGCCGAGAGATCTGGCTCGATGACGCCGCAGCAACCCCGGCAACTGCCGCACGGTGCTAACGCCAGAACCGATGGAGAACCCGGGCCGGGCCGGAACCGGCCGCGCCATGCCTGCGCGCCGTGATCGGCTGTGCCCGGGGCTCCCTGACCTTCAGGAGCAGCATGAAAAGGTATGCCGGGGGCGGCCCGCAATGATAGAAATCCGCAATCTGCACAAGAGCTACGACACACGACGCGGGACGGTCGAGGTGCTCAAGGGCATCGACCTGACCATCCAGCAGGGGTCGATCACCGCCGTTGTCGGCCCTTCCGGCGCCGGCAAGACGACCCTCTCCCACTGCATTTCCCTGTTAGAGAAACCGACCTCCGGCCAGGTGCTGGTGGACGGCCGCGACCTCTCCGCCCTGTCCGGGCAGGCATTGCGCGGCGAACGCCGCGCCATCGGCACGATCTTCCAACACTCGGCCCTGCTGCGCCGGATGACGGTGGCGGAGAACGTGGCGCTGCCGCTGCGAAACCTCGGCGTGGTGCACGCTCAGATGGAGGACCGCGTGGCCGAACTGCTGGACCGGGTGGGCCTGCTGCACAAGGCCAACGCCTATCCCGGCCAACTGTCCGGCGGCCAGAAGCAACGGGTCGGCATCGCCCGGGCGCTGGCACTTCGCCCCCGGATCCTGCTCTCCGACGAATCGACGTCGGGCCTGGATCCGGAATCCACGCAGCAGATCCTGGACCTGCTGGACGACGTGCGCACCGAACTGGGGCTGTCGGTCATCCTGATTACCCATGAGATGGACGTGGTGCGCCACGTCGCCGACCAGGTGGCCGTGCTCTCCGGCGGCCGCGTCGCGGAATACGGGCCGATCGGCGCCCTAGTGGCCGATCCGGCCTCCGCCGCCGGCCGCCAACTGCTGCCAATCCGCGCCCTCCCGCTGCCGGCCGGCTTCGACTACGCGCTGTCCGTCTCGTACCGGCACGGGCCGGTGGACCCGGAGTGGATGACCCGCCTGTCCACCGGCCTCGGCGTACGCGTGGCGCTGCTCGGCGGTTCGGTGGAAGCCCATGGCGAAGCGGTGCTGGGCCGTGCCGACATCGGGATTGCCGGCCGCCCGGAGGCCGAGGTCCGCGCCTACTTGGCGGGCCTGGGTTTGACCGCAGAGGCACGCCACCGTGCCGTGGACGCGGCGGAAACGCCGCCGACGGACGCGGACGAATATGCAAGGAACGAGAAAATCGAGGTGCGCGCATGAGGCCCGCAGAAACCGCCGCCGTCGGGCTGGACACGCCCTGGGCGGACCTGCCGGCGCTGCTGCTGCCGGCCTACGGCGAAACCTGGGCGATGGTCGGCATCGTGATGGTCATGGTGATCCTGGTCGGCGGCGCCACCGGCGTGCTGCTGTACAACACGGACGGCCGCGGTCTGTTCCCCCGGCCGCGCCTGCACGGAACGCTCAGCTGGCTCGTCAACATGGGCCGCTCGCTCCCGTTCCTGGTACTGATGGCCGCCATCATCCCGCTGACCAAGTGGGTTACCGGAACGACCATCGGCATCGCGGCAGCCGTGGTCCCGATGACACTGGCCGGCATCCCGTTCTTCGCCCGGCTGGTGCAGAACGCACTCAACGATCTGCCGCGCGAGAACATGGCCGTCGGGCTGGTCACGGGCAGTTCCGCCGGGCAGATCATCCGGCAGACGCAGCTGCGCGAGGCCCTGCCGGGTCTTACGTCTGCGGTCACGCTCAACACCATTTCGATGATCGAATACTCGGCCATTGCCGGGACCATCGGCGCCGGCGGCATAGGCTACCTGGCCGTCACCTACGGCTACCAACGGTTCGACACCCACGTCATGGCGGCCACCATCGTTGTCCTGATCATCACGGTGCAGCTGGTGCAGTTTGCCGGCGACCGAATCTCCCGCGCGCTGCTGCGCCCTTAGCAACTGACCAACAGGAGCATCACATCATGAGCACCCCTTCCGCCGGGTCCGGCCACGACCACGGCTTCACGCTGCGCAAACAGACCACCGCCCTGCCGTGGAGCATTGCCGCCCTTGCCGCCGTCGTCGCACTGGTCCTGGGGCTGCTGCTGGTGCAGCAGCAGTCCCGGCCGGCCGTCGCGGCATCCGGCAGCGAGGTCACCTCGCCGCTGAAAGTCCACTTCGAACCGGCGATGGCGGGGGAGGAGAAGATACTGAAGTTCGTCGCCGAGGAAATCGCCCCCGACTACGGCGTGGAGATCGAGGCCGTGGGCCTGCAGGATCCGGTCCAGGCCAATCGCGCGGTGGCCGATGGGCAGTTCCACGCCACCATCTTCGAGCACCAGTGGTACATGCAGCAGTCCGCCGACGCCAACGGATTGGAACTGACGCCGACGGTGGAGCTGTACCAGTGGGGCTTCGGCCTCTACTCAACCCGCTACGGCTCGGTGGAAGACCTGCCGCGCGGAGCCGTGCTGCTGCTGCCCAACGACTCCGCCAACCAGGGCCAGGCGCTGTGGCTGCTGCAGCGCGAGGGACTGCTGGAGCTGGATCCGGCGGTGGAGCCGCGAACGGCGAAAATCCGCGACGTTACCGGCAACCCGCGCGGCTTCGAGCTGAAGGAAGCCGACCTGCTGGCGATGCCGCGGATGCTCGACTCAGTCGATGCCGCGATCGGCTACGTCTCCCAGTTCGACGCCGGCAAGATCGGCCGCGACAAGGGCATCCTGTTCCCTGCGGCCCCGAAGACATTCGCCTCCCGCCTGGTGATCGGCACCCAGTTCAAGGACAGCGTGGAGAGCAAGAAACTGATCGAGATCTTCTCGGATCCGCGGCTGGAGGAGTACCTGCGCACCACGGAGGATCCGCTGGTCGAGGACGTGCTGACGCCGGTCTCCACGGAGTAGGGCCGACACGCGAGAGGCCCCGGGCGCGCTACATCTTTGCGTAGCGTGCCCGGGCGCCCATGTACAGGCCGTAACAAATCAGGCCAACTGCGACGAGGGCGAGTGCGGCCGGGCCGAAAGCCTGGTCGCGCAGCGCCTTGAGCGCCCCGTCCAGCCCCTTGACCTCCTGCGGGTCGTGCTGCACCGCGGCCACAGCCAGCAGCAGCCCCAACACGAACAGTGCCAGCCCCTTGCCCACATAACCCACGACGCCGAGCCACGTCACGGCGGTGCCGGTGCTGCCGCGGGGGAGCCTTTTAAGGTCGCTTAGGAACTTCTTCTTCAGGCCCTTGAACACGTAGAAGACGCCGGCGCCCATGATGACAGCGCCAATCAGGAACAGGACAACGACACCGCCGGGCCATTGCATCAGCCGGGTGCTGGCATCTTGGGAGCTCTGGCTGCTGTCGGCGCCGGAGCCCAACGCGAAGCTGCCGAACGACACCGCCACCACCGTGTACGCGATGGCCAGTCCCACGCACTTGGCCCGGTAGCCCCATTTCTTCTTAGCCTGGCGGCCGCGGCCGCCGAACACCGCTTCGCTGATCTGCCAAAAGGCCAAGGCCGCGGCGGCCAGCATGCCCGCCCAGAGCAGGAACAATCCGCCCGGGCGCTGCGCCAGGCTTGAGGCGGCCCCGGTCTGGTCCGCCTCGCCACCTCCGCCGAAGGCGAGCCGCAGCGCAATCGCGCCAATCAGCACGTGCAGCAGGCCGCTGGCCACGTATCCGAACCGCGCTACCCGCTCGAAAACCTTGGAATTGGCGGCGTCCTCGGTCTTGTCTTTCGCCCTTCCGGCCGCCCGCTTCGCTTCCCTGCCGGTGTCTGCCATGGGTCTCCTCTCCAAAGCCGTGGCCCATTCCGAAACCCGCCGGGGGCACGGAGGCCCCGCCGTCGTTCCCCGTGAAACAACTGTGAAACCATCCTGCCACCGAAGTTGCCGCCGCGCACCGGGCGGACTCGGGCGGGCGCGGGCAGCGCGGCCGCCACCCTGGTTCTCCCCGAACGGTGACTCGGACGGGTGCGGGACGAGCAGGCACCTGGGTCTCCCCGAGCGGGCGCGGGATACGGGCTGCGGGCGTACACCTGATTCGCCCCGGACGGTGGCCCGGGCGGGCCGCCACCGCGGTTCCCGCAGAACCGTGACCGGCGCGGGCCCGGAGCAGTAGGCTCGTGCCTATGGACGCAACCGCGCTGCGCGCATTCTGCCTGTCCCTGCCCGGGGCGTTCGAGGATTTTCCGTTTGGCCCCGAGGCGTCGGTGTTCAAGGTCCGGGCGGCGGGGCGGGCCGCCAAGATGTTCGCGCTCTCGGACCTGCAGGCGCCGCGGCTGAGCATCAGCCTCAAGTGCGAACCCGTGCTGGCGCAGCAGTTGCGCGCGGCGCATCCGGAGATCACGGGCGCCTATCACATGAACAAAACGCACTGGAACGGCGTGCGCTGCGACGGCGGGCTGCCCGACGTCATGCTGCGCGACATGATCGAGGACTCCTACGACCTGGTGGTGGCATCGCTGCCGCGTCGCGACCGCGAGATGCTGGGCTGGATGGGCCTGGCCCGGGGCTACGATGCGCGGCAGGGCTGAGGGGTGAAGGCCAAGGACCTGGGCGGGGTTCCGCTGACGTACGACGGCGTGGGGCTGACCCGGGAGCGCACCTCGCCGCCGGGATACCGGGTCGTCGACGAGCGGGTCGCCGTCGGCACGGGGGAAGACGCTTTTCACCGGCTGGCCGAGGGGCTGATGGGGTGGGAAGTTCACCGGCTGGCCGGCCTGCGGGTCGATGCCACGGAACCGAGGGCCGCCGAAGGCGTGGAGGTGGTCTCCGGGTTCGGGGTCGGGCCGCTGCGGCTCGCCATCCCGTGCCGTGTGGTGTGGACGGAACGGACGCCGACCCGGACGGGCTTTGGCTACGGCACGCTGCCCGGGCATCCGGAGTCGGGGGAGGAAGGCTTTGTGGCTGTGCTGGAGGCAAGCGGGCGGGTGGTCTTCGAGGTGTTCGCGTTCAGCCGGCATGCCAACTGGTTCTACCGGGCAGGCGCGCCGGTGGCGGAGGCCGCCCAGCGGCTGGTCACGCGGCGCTATATTGCCGCGGCCCAGGCGCTCGCCGGCGGGCCGGCCCGCTGACCCCCCCCCTCATGCGGATCCCGCCTCCCCCTGGCGGTGACCCCCCCTCAACCGGACCCCGTCTCCCCAGGCCGGTTACCCCCTCCACTTTTCAAAAAGCGGCCTTTTCAGCGTCGAAAAGGGCGTCAGTTGAGTAGTCGATTTTGCGCATGACAGGATGAAAAGACACCCCAACAGAAGAAAGGCCGATGCCGCGTGATTTTTATTGTGGTCAAGTTCAAGGTCAAGGACGAGTACGCCGACACCTTCCCCGAACTCGTGCGCGAATTCACCGAGGCGACGCGTGCCGAGCCGGGCAACCTGTGGTTCGACTGGTCGCGCAGCGTGGAGGACCCCCATGAGTACGTGCTGGTGGAGGCCTTCCGGGACGACGCGGCCGAAGCACACGTGAAGAGCGACCACTTCAAGAAGGCCATGCAGGAGCAGCCGCAGTACCTGCAGGAAACGCCGCGGATCATCAGCCGCCAGGTCGAGGGCGACGACTGGGACCTGATGGGTGAAATGACCGTCGCCTAGCGGCCCCGGCGGCCGGAGGGGCTGGCAAGCGGCCTGTTCTTCGCCACAATAGGGCGCATGGAACAGTTCACGCCCCGCACCGCCATCGTCACCGGTTCCGACTCCGGCATCGGCCGGGCCACCGCCGTCGCGCTCGCCCGGGCCGGGCTGGACGTCGGGATCACCTGGCACTCGGACGAAGCCGGGGCTGAGGACACGGCGCAGGAGGTCCGCGCGCTCGGCCGCAGCGCCGCCGTCGCCCAATTGGACACCACGCATCTGCCCGGCTGCGGCGACGTGGTCGATTCGCTCGCGGAGCAGCTCGGCGGGCTGGACGTGTTCGTCAACAACTCCGGCACCGGCGCCTCGGAGCCGTTCCTGGAGCTGGACTACGAGACGTGGCGGAGAGTGGTCGCCACCGACCTGGACGGCGCGTTCGTGTGCATGCAGCGCGCCGCGCGGCGGATGGCGGCTGCCGGCCGCGGCGGCCGGATCATCGCGGTCACGAGCGTGCACGAGCACCAGCCGATGATCGGGGCCGCCCCGTACGACGCCGCAAAGCACGGCCTCGGCGGGCTGGTCAAGAACATGGCGCTCGAGCTCGGCCGGCGCGGCATCACGGTCAACTCCGTCGCGCCGGGCGAGATCGCCACCGCCATGACCGGCAACGAGGACGAAGACCCGCACCGCATCGACCGCCCCGGCATCCCGCTGGCCCGGCCCGGCGACGCCCGCGAGGTCGCCGCCGTGATCGCCTTCCTCGCGTCGGCCGAAGCCGGCTACGTCACCGGGGCGTCGTGGGTGGTGGACGGCGGCATGCTGCAGATGGGGCCGCAGGCCGGGGCGGCCGTGACCGGCCACGACTGGCGCACCTTGTAGCCGCAACCGCCCGGACCACCGCCGTCGTTGGTTAGTTGGCGGCGATCCGCTCCGTGGAGCCGCGCACAATCAGCGAGGCCTCCAGGGTGAGCTGGGGTTGCTCGAGGTCGCGGCCTTCGATCAGGCCACGCAGCTGTTCGCCGGCCGCGAGGCCCAGGCGGGCGGCGGGAAGGTGGACGCTGGTGAGGCCGGGGTTGCTGGTGGCGGAGTAGGGCAGGTCGTCGAAGCCGGCGACGGCGAGTTCGTCCGGGATCCGCACGCCGGCAACGCGCGCTTGCTGCAGCACGCCGTACGCGTGGGTATCGGTGGCGCAGACGAGGGCGGTGACACCAGCTTGCTGCCACCCGGGCCAGGCGGCGGCAAACGCGTCGGCCGACGCGCCGACGTCGATCGTGGTGCTGATCAGGTGGGCGGGGTCCGCGGCCATCCCGCGCGCGGCCGCCTCCTTCAGGAAGGCCGTCCGGCGAATGGCGAAGGTGGCTGTGCCGGTCACGCTGTCCAGGTACGCTACCCGCTGGTGGCCGGAGGCGGCCAGATGCGCCGCGAGTTCGCGGGCGCCGTGGGTCACGTCGAGGTTGACGGACGGCGCATAAGCCTCCAGCCCGGGCGCGTCGAGCAGCACCAGGGGGCCCGAAGCGGAGAGGTCCTCGAGGAAGGCGGCATCGGGGGCATCCACCAGCAGGCCTGCCGGGCGCAGGGCGAGGAGCCGGCGGATGTCATCCGCGCGGGGAAATTCGCCGGCTTCGGTGACGGAGAGCAGCAGCTGGAAGTCCGCGCCGAGGGATTCCCGGACGCCGGCAACGACCTTGGCGAAGAACGGGTTGGAAATGTCCGGCGCCACCAGAACCACAATGGAGCTGACCCCCTTGGCCAGCGAACTGCCCACGCTGTCCACCACGTATCCGAGTTCGGCGATGGCCTGGCTGACCCGGGAGATGTTGTCCGCGGACACCCGCCCGCGCGTCTTGCCGTTGGCCACCAAGGAAACCGTCGCAGGGGAGACGCCGGCGCGTGCCGCCACCATCGCCGCGGTCACTCGCCGACCGACGCGCGGCGGGTGCTGGGGAGGGCGGGCGGAATCCATGAGCCCATGATAAGCGTAATCAAGAGTCACATGGCATCAAGCGCTTGACGCGCGTTTACGTCAAGCGTTTGACGTGGACCGGAAGGGGGTGTCACACTTCCTGTGACCAAATTCCCGCTGCGGCGGGCCCCGATGACGTGGAGAGAAAACATGGACGCCACTTCCGCGACGCCCGGACCGAAGAAGATCATCCTGGACTGCGATCCGGGGCACGACGACGCCGTGGCGCTGCTCCTGGCCCACGGCAACCCGGACATCGAACTGCTCGCCGTGACCACCGTTGTCGGCAACCAGACCCTGGCAAAGGTCACCAAGAACGCCCTGGCCGTGGGGACGATCGCCGGCATCACCGGTGTCCCGTTCGCCGCCGGCTGCGACCGGCCGCTGGTGCGCACCATCGAAACCGCGCCGGACATCCATGGCGAGTCCGGCATGGACGGCCCCGCGCAGCCGGAGTCCGCCATTGAACTGGACCCGCGACACGCCGTTGATCTCATCATCGACACGGTCATGGCGCACGAACCGGGCACCGTAACCCTGGTCCCGACCGGCGGCCTGACCAACATCGCGATGGCCGCCCGCAAGGAACCGCGCATCGTCGAGCGGGTCAAGGAAGTCGTGCTGATGGGCGGCGGTTACCACGTGGGCAACTGGTCGGCCGTGGCCGAATTCAACATCATGATCGACCCCGAGGCCGCCCACATCGTCTTCAACGAGAAGTGGCCCCTGGTCATGGTGGGACTGGACCTCACGCACCAGGCGCTGGCCACCCCCGACGTCGTCGAGCAGATCGAAGCCGTCGGCACCGGTCCGGCCCGCTTTGTCCGCGAACTGATGGACTTTTTCGCCCAAACCTACAAGGACGCACAGGGCTTCGACTACCCGCCGGTCCACGATCCGTGCGCCGTCGCCTACGTCATCGACCCCACGGTGATGACAACCCGCAAGGTGCCGGTAGACATCGAACTGCAGGGCAAGCTGACCCTCGGCATGACCGTCGCCGACTTCCGCGCCCCCGCACCGGCCGACTGCCACACCTCCGTGGCCGTGGACCTGGACCGCACCAAGTTCTGGAACCTGGTGACCGATGCGCTGGTCCGCATCGGCGAGGTAGAGATTGGGACCGCCACCACAACGACGACGGCGGCGCCCGCCTCCGCGGCGCCCGAGACGGCGACCCCCGAGACGTTCGGGATGGCAGCGAAATGAGCGCAGTTCTCCACGAAGCCAAGACGACCCGCGGCGGCACCACCGCCCTGATGGTCGCCCTGCTGACGGCCTGCGTTGCCTTCCAGCTCAATGCCTCCATGCTCAGCCCCGCCCTGGTCACGATGGGGGAGGAACTGCAGACAGACCAGGCCTCGATCGGCCTGTCCCAGACCTGGTTCTTCACCACCGCGGCGCTGTTCTCCCTGTTCCTGCCCCGGCTGAGCGATATTGTCGGCCGCAAGAAGATCCTCATCGGGATGATGCTGCTGACGGCGGCTGGCTCCGTGATCGCGGCGCTGGCCCCGGACGTTACGTGGCTCTTCGTGGGCCGGATCATCCAGGGCGCCAGCGGCCCCACCGTGCCGCTGTGCCTCATCATGCTGCGCACCGCCGTGTCCAACCCGCGCACCTACGGCACGCTGATGGGCGTCATCCTCGCGGTCAACGGCGGCGTGGCCGGCGTCGATGCCTTCCTCGGCGGCTACATGGCCGAGCACTACGGCTTCCGCAGCATCTTCTGGTTCATGGTGGTGCTCGCCGTGATCGCCGCGGTTCTCGTCGCCGTCCTGACGCCCGAGAGCAAGCCGCAGGCCGGGACGCGCATGGACTGGACCGGCGTCGTCTTTATTGTTGTTGCAGTCGGCGCCCTGCTCACCGCGCTGAACGAGGCCGCCAAGCTGGTCGGCGGGTTCTCCACGGGGACCCTGATCCTCTCGCTGGTGTTGATCGCCGTGGCCGCCGCAGCGTTCGCCGCCTTCTGGGTCACCGAAAAGCGTGCGAAGGAGCCGATGGTCGAGATTGTCCATCTGCGCCAGCGCTCCACGTGGGCGCCGCTGCTGACCACGATCCTGACCATGACCGGCATCTTCGCCGTCATCAACGGGATCGTCCCCGCCTACGTTCAGGCTGCCGCTCCCGGCTTCGGCATCGGCCCCACTGAAACGGCGCTGCTCATCCTGACCCCCTACGCGCTGCTGGGCTGGGTCTTCGGCCCGATCAGCGGGCGGCTCGCCCCGGTACTCGGCTACAACAATGTGCTGCGCATCGGCATGATCGGCAGCATCGTCTCCCTGGTGATCATCGTGCTGTTCGGCCTGGACAGCCTGCCGGTGATGGTCGCAGCCACTGCTCTGCTCGGCATCATGTACGCCGGCACCGCGAACATCATGCTCAACGGGCTCGGCGTGGTGCTCTCGCCCCCGGGCAACCCCGGCTTCCTCCCGGGCATGAACGCCGGAGCCTTTAACCTCGGCGCCGGGCTGAGCTTCCTGGTGCTGCCGGCGGTGCTCGTGGGCACCTCGGCGCTGGGCGACCGCGGTTCGTACCTCACGGCTGTGGTGGTCGGCCTGGTCATCACGGTCGCGGCCTTCGCCGCCTCGCTGCTGATCCCCAAGCCCGTCGATGCCGAGGTGGGAAAGTGAGTCCGCAGGCGGGACGCATCGTCGTCGTTGGTTCACTGAACGCGGACCTGACCATCTACACCGAGCGGCTGCCCCATCCCGGCGAAACGCTCCGTGGCGAAGGCTTTACGGTGAACCCGGGCGGCAAGAGCGCCAACCAAGCCGTGGCCGCTGGGCGGCTAGGCGGTAACGTCGCCCTGATCGGCGCCGTGGGCGAGGACTCCAACGGGGACATGCTGCTGGCCTCCGTTGCAGGGGCCGGCGTGGACGTTTCCCGCGTGCGCCGCGCCGCCGACGTCGAGACCGGCGTCGCGGTCATCACCGTTGACGCCGCGGGGGAGAACAGCATCGTCATTTCCCCCGGCGCCAACGGCACCGTAATTCCAGATGACGTAGCCGCAGCCGGCGGCGTCTTCGATGGCGCCGCCGTGGTTTGCCTCTGCCTCGAGGTCGGCCTGGACGTCGTGGAGACGGCAGCAAGATCGGGGCACGACGCCGGAGCAACAGTGCTGCTCAACCTCTCGCCTTACGCGCCCGTGCCGCGTAGCCTGGCCGAACTGACCGACGTCCTGCTGGTCAACGCGCACGAGGCTTCGCAGTTCCTTGGCGGCGCCGAAATGCCCTGCGCCGATGCCGCAGTTGCCGACTGGGAGCAGGTGCGCTTGAAGTTTGCGGCGCAGGGGCTGGACCGCGCCGTGGTCACCCTGGGCGCCGACGGCTCCATCGTGCTGGATTCGCATGCCGAGGAGGGGCGCCGTTTCACCCGGATCGCCCCCACCAAGGTTGACGCCGTGGACACCACCGGCGCCGGCGACGCCTTCACCGGGTCTCTCGCGGCACGGCTTGCCGCAGGGGAGACCCTGGCCGAGGCGGCGGCGTTCGCTTCGGTCGCTGCCGCTCTGGCTGCCACGAAGAAGGGAACCCAGGCCGCGTATCCGCGGCTGGCAGACGTGGAGCGTCTGCGGGGCGCCTGACGGCACCTTCTCCGCGCCCCGCGGGCACGGCCTATCTCGTCGCTGCCGATGACGGCCGGGTCAATCAGCAGTCACGGCGCCGGTTCGTAGCCGACGAGCCAGTGAAGTCCGTGACGATCGATCACCTGGCCGTCGGAGGCGCCCCACGGCTTCGGTGCCAGGGGATCGACCACCCGGCCGCCGACGGCGAGCTTGTCGAACCATTCGTGAAGCACCTCGGGTTCGGCCGTCCCGAGTAAGGAGAGCATGACGCCCTCGAGCCGGAGGCTCTTCTCGCCGGGTGCCGCATCCGATCCGGCCAGGGCGACCACGCCGTTGAGCATGCCGTGGGCTATGTGCCCCGGCGGTCCCGCGCTGTTGCCGAAGTCCTCATTGGTGTGCAGGGAAAGCTCTCCGCCAAAGATATCTGCGTAGAAGCCCAGTGCTTCCCGGGCGGTGCCGGGGAAACTGATGTAGATCTGTGGTGCCGTCATGGGCACAGCCTACAGATACGGATTGCCGGCCTCCGTGATGGCCGGTCCTCGAGGGGAAGACGAAGAGGGATGTTCCCTGCACCGCGGTGCGGGAAACATCCCTCTTTCGCTCGCCCTCAGGAAGGGCGGAAACTACCCGAAGTACTTCGGCAGAGTGCCCTCGTGGGCTTCCTTCAGCTCGGCGAGCGGCACGGAGAACTCGCTCTGGAAGTCCAGCGCGCCGTTCTCGGTGTCCACCACGCCGATGCGCATGAACGGGAAGCCCCGCGCGCCGCACATGTCCTTGAAACGGACCTCTTCGCTGCGCGCCACGGACACGACGGCGCGTGCCTGCGACTCGCTGAACAACAGCGTGAACAGGTCCACGCCGTCGCGTTCGCAGACCTCGCCCAGGCCGATCCGGGCGCCGACGCCGAAGCGCAGGGCCATCTCGGACAGGGCAGCGGCCAGGCCGCCTTCGGAGAGGTCGTGGGCGGCGTCGATCATGCCGTCGCGGGAGGCGTTGATCAGCAGCTCGCCCAGCAGCTTCTCGGCCGCCAGGTCCACAACCGGGGGCTTGCCGCCCAGGTGTCCGCGCAGGTTGGCCCATTCTGAGCCGTCCAGCTCGTCGCGGGTGGTGCCCATCAGGTAGATCGCCTGGCCGTCCTCGCGCCAGCCGGACGGGGTGCGGCGGCCGACGTCGTCGAGCTTGCCGAGCATCGCCACGACGGGAGTCGGGTGGATCGGGGTGTTGCCGGTCTGGTTGTACAGCGACACGTTGCCGCCGGTGACCGGGACGCCCAGTTCCATGCAGCCGTCGGAAAGACCGCGGATCGCTTCGGCCAGCTGCCACATGACGTCCGGGTCTTCCGGGGAGCCGAAGTTCAGGCAGTCGGACACCGCCATCGGGATGGCTCCCACGGTTGCGACGTTCCGGTAGGCCTCGGCCAGGGCCAGTTGCGCTCCCTGGTAGGGATCCAGGTAGGTGTAGCGGCCGTTGGCGTCGGTGGCCAGGGCAACCCCGAGCCCGGTCTCCTCGTCCACCCGGACCACGCCGGCGTCGTCGGGCATGGCCAGCGCAGTATTGCCGCCCACGTAGCGGTCGTACTGGTTGGTCACCCAGTCCTTAGAGCACATGTTCGGGGACGCCATCAGTTCCAGCACGGCCGCCTTGAGGTCCTCGGCGCCGGCCGGGGGGTTGGCGCCGGCGGCGGAGGCCCGGAAGGTGTCGGCCTGGAGCTCGTCCTGCCATTCCGGGCGGGCGTAGGGGCGGTTGTAGACCGGGCCGTCGTGGGCCACGGTGCGCGGGTCGACGTCGACGATGGTCTCGCCGTCCCACTTGATCACCAGGCGGCCGGTGTCGGTGACCTCGCCGAGCCAGGAGTATTCCACGGCCCACTTGGCCATGACGGCCTCGAACGCCTCGACGTTTTCGGGGGCGACGACCGCCATCATGCGTTCCTGCGACTCGGACATCAGGATTTCGCCCGGCGTCAGGGTCGGGTCGCGCAGCAGCACCGAGGTCAGCTCGACGTCCATGCCGCCGTCGCCGTTGGATGCCAGTTCCGAGGTGGCGCAGGAAATGCCCGCGGCCCCCAGGTCCTGGATGCCCTCGACCAGCGAGCCCTTGAACAGTTCCAGGCAGCACTCGATGAGCACCTTCTCCGCGAACGGGTCGCCGACCTGGACCGCGGGGCGCTTGGAGGGCTTGGTGTCGTCGAAGGACTCCGAGGACAGGATGGAGGCGCCGCCGATGCCGTCGCCGCCGGTGCGCGCGCCGAACAGCACCACCTTGTTGCCCTTGCCGGAGGCGTTGGCGAGCCGGATGTCCTCGTGGCGCATGACGCCCACGGCCAGGGCGTTCACCAGCGGGTTGCCCTGGTAGACGGAGTCGAAGACGACCTCGCCGCCGACATTCGGCAGGCCCAGCGAGTTGCCGTAGCCGCCGATGCCGGCGACCGCACCGTGGACCACGCGGGCGGTGTCCGGGTGGCCGATCGCGCCGAAGCGAAGCGGGTCCATCACGGCCACGGGGCGTGCGCCCATCGAGATGATGTCGCGGACGATGCCGCCGATGCCGGTCGCGGCGCCCTGGTACGGCTCGACCATGGTGGGCGAGTTGTGCGACTCGATCTTGAAGGTCACGGCCCAGCCGTCACCCAGGTCCGTCACGCCGGCGTTCTCGCCGATGCCCACCAGCATGTGCTTCTTCATGTCCTCGGTGACCTTGTCGCCGAACTGGCGCAGGTGGACCTTGGAAGACTTGTAGGAGCAGTGCTCGGACCACATCACCGAGTACATGGCCAGTTCGGCGGCGGTCGGGCGGCGGCCCAGCACCTTGACGACCTCGTCGAACTCGTTGCGCTTCAGACCCAGCTCGGCCCAGGGCAACTCGGTGTCCGGGGTCTGCGCGGCATGCTCCACGGTGTCGATGTTGAATTGACGCCCCTCGGCGCGTTCGACGGCGTCGGCCGCCCCGCCGTAGCTCTGCACGTGCTCATTGCGTGCCTCGGCCTCGGTTTCCAGGCGGGTATCGACTGATGCGGTGGTCGGATTGGTTTCGGTCATTTACTTGGCACCTGCCACAATCTTCGTCAAAACGGAGGTGAAAATTCCCAGGCCGTCGGTGCCGCCGCGCAGCCCGACGTCGCCGAAGGCGGAAGAGTCCGGGCCGAAGCCGGCCTCCACGGCGTGTTCGGGGTGCGGCATCAGGCCCACCACGTTGCCCGCGGCGTTGGTGATGCCGGCGATGTCGCGGCGCGACCCGTTCGGGTTCCCGTCCGAATAGCGGAACACCACGCGGTTCTCGGCTTCCAGCTCGTCCAGGGTCTTCTCGTCGGCGACGTACTGGCCGTCCTGGTTCTTCAGCGGCACCACAATCTCGGCGCCAGCCTCGTACTGGCTGGTCCAGGCCGTGGTGTTGTTCTCCACGCGCAGCCTCTGGTCGCGGCAGAGGAAGTGCAGGTGGTTGTTCTTGATCATCGAGCCGGGCAGCAGGTGTGCCTCGGTCAGCACCTGGAAGCCGTTGCAGATGCCCAGCACCGGCAGCGGATCGTGCTGCGCGTTGGCGGCGTCGGCAATCTGGTCCATCAGCGGGGCAAAGCGGGAGATCGCGCCGGCGCGCAGGTAATCGCCGTAGGAGAAGCCGCCGGGGATGATCACGCCGTCCACGCCCTGCAGGTCGTGGTCGCCGTGCCACAGGCTGACCGCGGTGCCGCCGGCAATGCGGACGGCACGGGCCGCGTCGCGGTCGTCCAGGGTGCCGGGGAAGGTGACGACGCCGATGCGCGCGCCGGAGAGGCCTGCGTCGGGGGCGGGAGAGAAGTCGCCGATCAGGGGAGTCTCAGTCATTATTCGCCGGCCCCGATGGTCGCCTCGGTGATGACCTCCACCCGGGTGACGTCTTCGATCACGGGGTTGGAGAGCAGCGTGGCGGCGGCATGCCGGGCCTGTTCGAGGAGTTCCTCGGTCACCTCGCCGTCAACCGTCAGTTCGAAGCGCTTGCCCTGGCGGACTTCACTGAAGCCGGCCAGACCCAGGCGGTTCAGTGCGCCGGCAATGGCCTTGCCCTGCGGATCAAGGATTTCGGGCTTGGGCATGACATCAACAACGATCCGGGGCATCCGGCCACTCCTGTGCTTGGATTGTGCTCTTCAAACGAAGCGAGGCGCGCGGAACTCAGTGCAGTGTCAATCCAACAATTGGTGCCGTCTCACGCTGACCCAGCGCTCCGCGAGCTTGCAGCACCATTCTACCGGCATCGCGGGGTGCTGATTTTACGGGACGACGACGGCGGATCCCGGCAAAACCGTGCCGTCGGCCAGCGGGGCTCGTAGCATGGTCTCCATGACGGAGAAGCCGCAGTCCATGCTGCTGCCCATCTTGGCCGCCGTCGTGCTGGGCGGCCTGGGGCGGATGGTCATCCAAAAGAAGCGCGCAGACCGGCGGACCGCCCGTGCAACACGCCAGGATCTTGACCGCCGGGTGAGCGAAGTCATGCGCGACGGCCGACGCTGACGCCACGGCGACGCTGACCCGGCCGGCCACGACGACGCTGCCCCGGTCGGCAACGGCGCGCTGACCCGGTCGGCACTAAACTTCGCCGGCGCGGCCGCCCAGCAGGGCGGCCATGGCGTTCCACTCGGAGATCTTGCACCCGTCGGTGAGGGAGAAGTGCTTGTTCACCTCGCGGCCGTTGAAGGTGCCGGTGACGTGGGCCTGCTGCGGGCCGCCGTATTGCTGGATGCATAGGCGGTTGGGATCGGGCAGCTCGAAGAAGACCTTGTCCCCGTGCTTGGCCAGCGCCGCGCAAGCACCCTCCGGGTCCCTGACCGTGGAACCTTCGGCGGGACGGGAATCCCGACACACCAACAGTTGCTCAAACCGGGCGGTGCTGTCGGCGGAGGTCAGCATGATGGATAGTTCGGCATCCACGGCCACGCCTTTCTGGTCTTCCTTCGGAGCGGGTTCTGACGGGACGGGTTCCGACGGGGCGGGTCGCGAGGGGGCCGGTCGCGAGGGAGCGGGTACCGTCGGGGGT
The DNA here is from genome assembly GCF_059090765.1 of Arthrobacter sp. Cza30. Lineage (NCBI taxonomy): Bacteria > Bacillati > Actinomycetota > Actinomycetes > Micrococcales > Micrococcaceae > Arthrobacter > Arthrobacter sp. Cza30. Next base: position 94,363 of record NZ_JBNHGA010000014.1, read on the forward strand.
TCCGAGCGAGCGGTTTCCGACGGGGAAGGGGTCTCGCGGTCGCCCGGGGAAGCTGGAACGGCGATGCCGGGGGAAGGCTGCGGCTGGTCGTTCTGGCCGCAGGCCGCAAGCCAGGGCAGGAAGAGCAGGCAGGAAAGGAGCACCGACGCTTGGCGGCAACGGGCCCGCCGTGTGCTCGGACGCTCCGCCTCAACCGCCATGATCAGTCCTCCGTTCGGATGTTTCCCGGAGCGGTTCGCCGCGCGCCCGCACGGGACGTCGACGAGTACCCCTCCGTCCCGCGGCCCGGGACATCAAGCGCCTGCGGCACGTCCAACGCCTCCAGCTCGTCCAGCGCTTCCAGGAGCCGGCGGCGCAGCGCCTGCGCCTCGTCGGCAAACGCCCGCTGGGCCGCCACGTACTGCGCGCGGCCCTCGGTGGTCTCGATCCTGACCGGTTCGTAGCCCCAGCCCGAGAGGTCGTAGGGCGAGGCCCGCATGTCCAGCTCGCGGATCCGCCAGGATAGCTCGAAGCAGTCCATCACCAGTTCGCTGGGCAGCGCCGGGGCCAACTTGTACGCCCACTTGTACAGGTCCATGTTGGCGTGCAGGCAGCCGGGCTGTTCCATCTGCCGCTGGTTTTCCCGGGTGGGCCGCAGCGTGTTCAGCGGTACGGCCTGCGGCGTGTAGAACCGGAAGGCATCGAAGTGCGAGCAGCTGATCCGGCTGCTGTCCACCACCTGGTCCGTTCCCTCGGCGCCGAGCCGCAGGTCAAGGTAGTCGTGCCGGACGCCGTTGAGCCGTGACTTGTAGGCCATCGCCCACTCGTGCAGCCCGAAGCAGCCGAACCGGGCCGGCCGCGACGCGGCACCGGCGAGGATTTCCCGCGAGAACGCCACCGCGGTTCCCCGCGCCGCAAGGAAGGCTTCGGCGTCGAAGGTGACGGCACCGGCGTCGTGCTCCACACCCGCGGTGCGGGACTCGGCGGGGGTCGGCGCCCGATAGAACTTCCACCCGCGGCGCTCGCCGGCGTCGGCGCCGATCAACACCACGCCCGCGCCGGGATGCCAGCGCGCCAACTGCCCCGGCTTGAGGCTGTAATAGGTGAAGAGGAAGTCTTCCACCGGGTGTTTCAGCCCGGCCGAGCGGCGTTGCAGGTAGGGCTCGGTGAAGCGGCGGGCGCGTTCGCCGTGGGCCCGGGCGCGCGGCAGCCACTGCTCCGGTTCGAGCACCCGGAGCCGGTCGAGGAGAACCTGCCGCACCATGGTTCCATTGTCCCAGCCGCCGCGGCAGATTGGCACCCGGCTTATAGCACCGCCGGCCCCGGCAGGGAAGTACGAGCAGGCAATTTCCGCCATGCCGCACCCAAGAAGGGTGAAACGGTTCTTTCAGACCTTCGGGTGCGGTACTTTGATCCCACAGACGCACCAATGTGGCTGTTGTCACAGTTGGGGATGGGGCCGGCCTCGCACGCCGGGAAAATCCAATACCCTGCGGGCCGTACGGCCTGCAGGATAGGCATTCGGCTGCGTCTGCGGGCCGACCAAAGCGGTCGGGTCCACCGGATGAAAGGCATTTCCTTCTCATGACACAGCAAAGCAGCAGCTTTGTGCACCGGCAGGGATTGCGCTCTGCCGCGGCACTCGCACTGGGGATACCGCTGATCCTCTCCGGGCTCGCCGGCCCGGCGGGGGCCGCACCCGCCGACCTTGCCCGCACCATCAGCTCGAATCCGGATGGCCAGCAGGCCGTTTACGAGGACGGCCGCTACATCGTGATGCTCTCCGGCGATCCGCTGGCCACCTACGAGGGCGGGGTGTCCGGCATCGCGGCAACGAAGCCCGCGCCGGGCGAAAAGCTGGACGGGCACAGCGCCAACGCCAAAAAGTACCGGGCCCACCTGCAGGAGCAGCAGAACGACGTCGCCGCCTCCCAGGGCGTGAAGATCGGGAAGAGCTTCACGACGGCCGTGAACGGCTTCGCGGCGGAGCTGACCGGACTGCAGGCCGCCGAGCTGGCCAAGAAGCCCGGCGTGGCGGCGGTAGCTCCGGACGAGCAGCACCACCCGGACTACTCCAGCACCGATTTCCTGGACCTGCCCGGCGGAAACGGTGTCTGGGCCGAACAGTATGGCGGCGAGCAGAACGCCGGCAAGGGAACCGTGGTCGGCGTGATCGACACCGGCTATTACCCGGACAGCAACTTCCTGGCCGGCGAAGAGGTCAAGCCGCTGACCGGCAAGGCCAAGGTCGGCGAACCGTACCTGACGCCGGATGGCAAGATCGCCATGCTCAAGGCAGACGGCAGCACGTTCCTGGGCGAATGCCAGCCGGGCCAGGAAGGCTCCGGCTTCGACGGCACCGAATGCAACTCCAAGGTGCTCAGCGCCCGCTACTACGCCGACGACTTCCTGGCCTACGTGCCGCCGGGAGACAGGCACCCGCAGGAGTCCATCTCCCCTCTGGACATCGCCAGCCACGGCACCCACACCGCCACCACGGCCGCCGGTAACAGCGGCGTGACGCAGACCGTTGACGGCCGCGACTTCGGCACCGGCAACGGCGTGGCGCCGGCCGCCAAGGTTGCCGTCTACAAGATCTGCTGGGAGGACAACGACGACGCCACCGGCGGCTGCTACACCTCGGCCTCCGTGTCCGCGATCGAGCAGGCCATCCTCGACGGCGTCGACGTGCTCAACTACTCCATCTCCGGCAACAACAACTCGGTGCTGGACCCGGTGTCGGTGGCGTTCCTGAGCGCGGCCGAAGTGGGCATCTTCGTCTCCGCCTCCGCCGGCAACTCGGGCCCGGCTCCCGCCACCGTCAACCACAGCGCGCCCTGGGTAACCACGGTGGCGGCCAGCACGTTCTCCAACGAACTGCAGGGCACCGTGGAACTTTCGGACGGCACCAAGTACCGCGGCACGTCCATCATGAACCGCGAAGTTCCGCAGACGGCGCTGATCCTTTCCGCGCAGGCGGGGGCCACCGGCGCCACCGCGGACGAGGCACGGTTGTGCTACCCCGGCAAGCTCGATCCGGCCAAGGTCGACGGCAAGATCGTCATCTGCGACCGCGGCGTGATCGCCCGTGCGGACAAGTCGGTGGCCGTCGAGCAGGCCAGCGGTGTCGGCATGGTGCTTGTCAACGTGGCACCCGGGTCGCTCGACCTGGACCTGCACGCCGTCCCCACCGTGCACATCGACGACCCGTCCATCAAGGACAAGGTTGCCGCGGACCCGTCGCTGACCGCGGCGCTGCGCGACCGTGACACCACGGGGCTGCCGCAGAGCCCGGTCCCGCAGGTCGCCGAGTTCTCCTCGCGCGGTCCGTCCACGGCGGTGGACTCGAACCTGCTGAAGCCGGACGTTGCGGCCCCGGGTGTGAACGTGCTCGCCGGAGTTTCCCCGGTGGTTGGCGGCGAGACCAGCGGCTTCATGTCCGGCACCTCAATGGCCGCGCCGCACGTGGCAGGCCTCGGCGCGCTGCTGCTGGCCAAGAACCCCAAGTGGTCCCCGGCCACCGTGAAGTCGGCGATGATGACCACCGCCGGCGACCTGGTTACCGAGGACGGCTCGGTGAACGAAGACCGCTTCGCCACCGGCGCCGGCCACGTGGATACCGCCCGGATGGGCGATCCCGGCCTGGCCTACGATGCCGATATCAACGACTGGCTCGGCTTCATTCAGGGCACCGGCCTGGACCTGGGCCTGAAGAAGCGGGACACCGTCGAGTCCAAGGACATCAACGTTCCCTCGTTCGCCCTCGGGAAGCTGGCCGGCAAGGTCACCGTGGAGCGCACGCTCACCGCCTTGAAGCCCGGCACCTACACGGTGGACGTGGACCTGCCGGGCGTGAACGTGAAGGTCTCGCCCTCGAAGCTGACCTTCAAGAAGGCCGGCCAGGAACGCTCGTTCAAGGTCACCTTCGAAAACGCGGATGCCCCGCTGGATCAGTTCACCATGGGCGAGCTGGTCTGGACGGAAGAGGCCAAGGGCTCCGGCGGGCAGCACGCGGTCGCCTCGCCCATCGCCGTCCGGCCGGTCACCGCGGTGGCACCCGCCAGCGTGGCGTTCGCTTCCGACGGCGGCGACGGCACCGGCACGATCGAGGTCACCTCGGGCACCAACTCGCCGATCGACCTCGCGGTCGAGGGCCTGGCCAAGGCCAACGCCACTGCGGTGGAGAAGGTCCCCGGCCAGCCCGCCGTGATCGGTTCCAACGGCAGCACCGGATTCGCCCCGCAGGCGGTGCCGGCAGGTGCCACACTGGCGCAGTTCTCCATCACCGCGGCCGACCCGGGGGCAGACTGGGATCTGTACGTCTACACCCCCGCCGGCACCGTGATCTCGGCGGCCACGGCGTCGGCGAGCGAGTCCCTGGCCATCAACAATCCGGCGCCGGGCACGTACTATGCCATCGCGCACCTGTACAGCAGCCCGGACGGCAAGGTCAGCAAGGGAACCATCGACACGGTGGCGCTGAGCGGTGACGCCGGCAACCTGGCGGTCAGCCCGGACCCGCTGCAGCTGGCCAACGGCGAGACCGGCACGGTAACCGCCACCTGGTCCGGCCTGGCAGCCGGCAGCTGGGTGGGCCTGGTCAAGTTCGGCGACGGCGCGGCCACGGCGGTGACGGTAAACGTCTCCGGTAACGGTGCCGCGGCGCAGGCGCCGGCAGCTGAAGGTGCGGCCGTGATAGTCGACGGCAGTGCCTCGCCGCAGCCCGGGCAGCGCTCCGGCCGCTAACGGCGTCGGCGGTCCTGGCCGCTGACAACACCTGAACAAGCGGGAGGGGGGGGGGGGGGGGCCACCCCCCCCCCCCCCCCCGCCGCCCCCCCGCGCCCCCCGCACCGCGCAGACCCGGAGCCCCACCGCCGACCAGCCCCACCACCCCC
>NZ_JBNHGA010000015.1:0-90689 GCF_059090765.1 Arthrobacter sp. Cza30
CACAGGGCGCTCCCGGCGGGGCCCCCTCCCACCACCGGCCCGCTGGGGTGGCCCCCCGGGGCGCCGGGCCGCACCCCCCGGGGCCCCACCGCCGCCCGCCCGCCCCCGCCACCATGCCCCGTCCGGTTCCGGCCGGCGCTCAACGAGGAGAAATTCCATGAGTGTTTCCGTTCTACTCATCCCCGCGGCCATCGCCGCCGTCGCTACCTTTAACGCCGCCCTCGCGGGCAGGGCCGAGAGCCGTGCCTCGGACACGGTGCCGGAGGTCGAAGCCGTGCCCCAGATCCAGGTGGGCACCCGGATGCGGGACCTAAACCTGCTGCAGGCTGCCCTGGAAGACACGCAGGCCAAGGTCGCGCGTGTCACCAAGGTTTCCATCGACGCCGCCTGGGCAGACGTGGCGGCGGTCTTCGAACGCGATGCCGACGGCATCTGGCAGGTCCACTTCAGCGGCGAGGACGTCGACCGGCGCCGCGCGGCCGAGATTGTCCAGGCCATCGACGCGGCCTACGCCCGGCGGGTCCAACAGGCGGTCGTGGAGAAGCTGCGGGAGCGCGCGCACACTGCGGGCTTGGAGCTAGCGTCGGAAACCGTGGAGGAAGACCAGAGCGTCACCATGGTCCTGAATGTCCGCCGCTGAGCATCCCGCCGCACTCTCGGGCCGGACCGGAACGCCGCCGGTCCTCTGGCTGGGCGTCGCCAGCCTGTGGCTGCTGCTGCCGCTGCTCGGCATCGGGGTCATGGGCTGGGCCGGGTTCTTGATCATCGGCCTGCTGGCGCGCCGCGCTGCCTGGATGTCCGCCGGCGGCTTCTACCTGGCGGCGCTGCTGGTTTCGCTGTTCATGAACGAAGAAGCCGGCCCCACGGCCCGCCTCCTGCTCTGGGCCATCAGCTCACTGCATGCGCTGGGCATCAATCCGGCCTGGCTACGCAACCGCTGGGCCCAGGCGTCCCGCTCCTCCGGCAGCGCGTGGACGGCCCTCGTCCGCCGGACCCCAGCGGACAGCGCCATGGACAGCACGACGGCGATGCCCACCGCCCGGGCACTGTTCCGCCGTCGACCCCGCACCGCCGCGCCGCTCCCTGCAGGAACAACCCCCGCCCCTGTGGGTGCCGCCGCCGAGCTCCTCAACGATCCCCGTCTCGACGCCGCCAGTTATTACGCGGGTACCAGCAATTCGGGAGCCGGCACGTTTTCCGCGCCGTCGGCCGAGCCGGTGGACGTGAACACTGCGCCGGCGGCGGCCCTGCAGAAGCTGCCCGGGATCAGCAGGCACAAGGCGCGCAAGGCCGTGCGGTTGCGCCAGGAGCGCGGCCCCTTCCGAACCGTGGCGGACTTCGTCGCCGCGCTGGACGTGCCCAGATCAGAGCAGGCAAGGCTGAACCGGCTGGTGGTCTGCAAACTTCCGCCGGCCAAACCGGTTCCTTTCGGAAGGTCGGTGGATTACTGATGTCATCGGCCCAATCGAGCCTGAAGTGGAATCTGCGCCAGAGCCTCTGGCTGCTGGTCCCCTTGGGAACCTTCGGGTTCCTGGGCGGGGCTGCCCTGCTGGTGGTCGGTTCACGGGCGGGGCGGCCGCTGTGGTGGATCCTCGGCTTGGTCCACCTCACCCTCACGGGCGTGGCCATGGCCCTGGTCGACGGCACCGGAGTGCAGGAAGAAATCGCAACGTGGCTGCTCCTGACATGCTGGCTGGCCGGCAGCAGCTTCGCCGTGGCCATCAATCCCGAGTACCTGCGGTTCAAATGGGACCGCGACCGCGGCGCGGCCCGTCCTGCCCGCACCACGGGGGCAACCACACGGTCGCGCTCCGGCAGCCAGCTAAACTCACGCGGACGGTCGCGCAGCCGGTCCGGCCCAGGCAGCCCCAGGTCCGTGCCCCGTACCGGTGCCGGTTCCCGCAACGGCGCCCCGGCCCCCGGAGCTGGCACATCGGGGAAATCCCGCACGGCCCGCCGGGGCCCGACAAGCCCTGCCGGCGCATCTGCCCCGCAGACGGCGGCTCCGGCGGTTGCATCACAGCCGAAGGCCGATGCCACGATCGAACCGGTGGATGTGAATGCGGCCACCGCCCGCGAGCTCGAAACGCTGCCCGGATTCTCGCGTGCACTTGCGAAGAAGGCGGTCCAGGTCAGGGAGGATCGCGGCGGGTTCACCTCCGAACAGGACTTCGCCGCCGCCCTGGACCTGCCACCGCACGTGTTCCAGCGGCTGCGCAGCCGCATCGCCTGCGGACGCCTGCCGCAGGCACCGCCGTCGTTCGGGCGGGTGGTGGATTACTGAGGCCGGCAAGCCACCTCAAGGCCCTGGTACGTGCGGCTTGCTGCGCCGGGACCCGGTGCTTGGGAACACGAGGACCCGGCGGGCTGCCGGCCGGCCGGTCAGTCAGCGCTCTGAGCGCTAGGGGCCGAAGCTGCGGATTGGGCCGACACCGGCGAGGGTGCGCTCTGGGCCGAGACCGGGCTGGCCGCGCTCTGGGCCGAGACCGGCGACGGCGCGCTCGGGGCCGACACCGGGCTGGCTGGGCTCTGGGCCGTAGCGGCGGAGGCCGCGGTCTTCACATCCTGCCGGTCCAGATTCACCGCGGCCGGGGACACGCTGGTGCTCACGACGGGGGCAACAGCGGGTGCTTCCGGTGCCTGGACGATGCCCGGTCCCAGATCCTGGCTTCCGAAGCCGGAGTCCGCGACGGCGGCACCGGCACCGATTGCCATGACGCCAAGGGTTCCGGTTGCGATCCACAGCGTGCGCTTGTTCATGTTGCTGCCTTTCATCGTGCGGTGAGGTGCTGATAATTCAACAGTGCACGCCGAACGTGAGACGTTCAGGAGAAGTCGATGAGAACGTTCTCATCTGCCGTCCGCGACTAAAGTATCCATAGCTACTCCCTGGAAGGCCACGAATGACGCAGACCGCTCACCTGCCCACCGGCGACCAAATCGTGCAGGAACTCCCCTGGCGCTGGCGGGTGCAGGGCAAGATCTTCCTGCTTGGCGGCCTCGGCTTTATGTTCGACGCGTGGGACGTCACGCTCAACGGCGTCCTGATCCCGCTGCTGTCTGACCACTGGGACCTCGTTCCGGCCCAGGCCGCGTGGATCGGCACCGCGAACCTCATCGGCATGGCCCTGGGCGCCTTCATCTGGGGATCGATTGCCGACATCATCGGCCGTAAGACGGCGTTCACTGCCACCTTGCTGGTCTTCTCGCTCTTCACGGTGCTCGGAGCCTTCGCCCCGGACCTCGTCTGGTTCTGCGTTTTCCGGTTCATTGCGGGCTTCGGACTTGGCGGTTGTGTCCCCGTGGACTATGCGCTGGTCGGCGAATTCACGCCGCGGCGCCTTCGCGGCCGGGTCCTCACTGCCATGGACGGGTGGTGGCCGGTCGGGGCCGCGCTCTGCGGGGTCGTCTCGGCCCTCATCATGGCCACGGTGGCCGATTGGCGCTTCACCATGCTGATCATGGTGCTGCCGGCGCTGCTGGTCTTCTGGGTCCGCCGGTCGGTGCCTGAATCCCCGCTCTATCTGGTGAGCCGGGGCCGCACCGCAGAGGCCGAGCAGGTCATCAACAGCATGATCCAGCGAACCGGCGCAACCGTTCGCGAATGGCGGCTGCCCGAACCGAGCGAGGCACCGCGCTTGTCGGCCGTCAACGTTTTGGCGCAGTTCCGGTCGGTCTGGAAATTCAACTGGAAGATTACGACGGCGGCGTGGGCCTTGTTCTTCAGCATCCTGCTGGTCTACTACCTTGCCCTGACCTGGATGCCGATCATCCTCATCGACGCCGGGTTCGCCGCAGCGCGGGCCTTCCTGACCACGGCCGGCATGGCCGCCGTCGGCCTGGTCGGCGTCATCATCGCCGCCTACTTCGTCGAGAAGACCGGGCGGAAGTGGATCCTCGCCATCACCGGTCCGTTGTCCGCGCTGACACTGGTCGTCGTCGCACTCATGATCGATGTCCCCCCGGCGGTGGTGACTCTGCTGCTGGCCTACGGCATGGTCGTGCAGATTGCTATCCCCGTGCTGTATACCTACGTCTCCGAGCTCTACCCCACCGAGCTGCGCGGGTCGGGCTTCGGCTGGGCGTCGACGTTCTCCCGCGTTGGCGCGGGCTTCGGCCCGCTCATCTTCGCCTCGGTCATGTGGCCCTACCTGGGGCTGGCCTGGTCGTTCGCCATCGCCGGAGTCCTGGTGCTGCTCGCCGTGTTGTGGATGGCGCGCTTCTCCCCCGAGACCAAGGGCGCAGAGCTTCTATAGTGCCGGCGATTGTCCGGCCCGGTGCCGCAGACGCAAAGCGCCCTCCCGTCATCAGACGGAAGGGCGCACGCGCATAGGACGTGTCCGGGCGTTTACTCGGGGATCTCGGCGTCCGGCGTCTCTTCGACCGACACCATCGACCACGCGCCGTCGGCGTAGGTGGCAGTCACCGTCAGAGTGGTTCCGTCCGAGTCCCATTCCTTGGTCTCGACGGTCTGGCCGTCCTTGTCCAAGGTAGTGCGGGCATCTTCCATGAACGGCACCACGGCGCTCAGGCTGCCCGCGTCGTCCTTGGCCTCATCCAACGCCACCACGTTCAGCGCCTTCGGTTGCCCGCCGACAATCCAGCCACCGCCCGCGTAAACAGCCTCGAGGGTGTCAGCCTCTGCCATGCAGCTTGTGCAATCCGCGGCAACTTCACGCATGAGGTCTGCGTCGCCGGTCTGGACCGCGTAATTCTTGGCGTCAAAGTAGTAGTACGTGAACGAGGCCAAACCTTCGGCCGAGTCCTCGGCCATCCGGTCGTTCTTCTCCGGAGTCCGCACATTCTGCGCCGGCGCTTCGGTGGTAGCTGCTACCGGTTTGTTGCTATTGGCCGGCTTGTCGGCACCGGCTTCGCTGCCACAGCCGACAAGTGCAATTGCCGCCACGCCCATCATGGCGCCGGACATCATCAACTTCTTCATGCTCTCCCCTGGAATAACGGTGTGCGAGGGCCTTTGCCGCTCGTCTCGGCGGCGTCAGCACCGTCACATACCCTATCGGCGGGCAGGCTCGAAATTCTGAAAAAAGTACTTCAAGTGCTGCATATCACAGCACCAATTGGCTTCTGGCTAACAGCCCGCACCCTCGGGATTCTCAAGGCAATTATCTGCATAGTTATTGACCACCGAACGCCAGACGCTGAGGCCAACCGGAATGCTGGCCACCTGCGCCTGACCTGCAATCGCGATCCAGTCCGAACCGTTTATTGAGTATTCACCTCTGTAGGTGGTCGTCAACGACACTTGCACGTCGCCAGTCTGTGCATAGCGGTGGCTTGTAGCAGTTTTCTCGCCCAATCGATCCGCAGGCAGGGGGCCACCGGGTTGATCCGCCGGTCCCATCGAAGTCCCGTCTCCGTAGTGCCAGGTGTAAGAAGTGGGAATCGCGCGGACCGTTACGTCCCAGCCGTCGATGTCGACGTCAAATGTTTGAGCATTAGGACTGGCGTAAACGTTAGTTTCTGCTCCGATCAACGTGTGTGGTACTGGTTCAACAGTTAGCCCAGAGGGTGCAATAGGCAGCCGTCGAAAGAATTCAATGGTAACGGTGGGCGTCGGATCTGGGACTGCGATCACTTCTGGTGGAAGGTCCGAGTACTGACAAACGGTCATAGCCGTATCCACCCATTGCGGCGGACTTTGTCCTGCCGGGGCTTCAAAAACTCGCATAAGCGTTCCATCAGCCCCGATTGAGCATTGCGAATTTATGAGTACACAAGCAATGGAAACGTTGGATAAGTCGGGCGCGCATACAGGCTCGAGTTTGCGTTGCAGTTGTGTCACAGGAGAACCGCCGTTCTGAGCGACCGGATCATTCACGATCGGAGTTTTTCCCCCTGTTTGCCTTTCCCCCTGAACGACAGCGTGATCGTCGATCCAATCCGTGGCAATGTCTGAATCTGCCGATCCCGCTACGGCCGGAATGATCACGAGGACACCTAAGAGTCCGAGGCCTATAAATATAGACAAGCTTCGGTACAAAATACCTTGATAAACGCTCATGATGCGCCTTCTGGGCGTTCGACTCCCGCCATAGCCCATCCGTGTTCGTCGTAACGCACGGTGGCGACCCACAGGAGGGGCTCCACAAAGCCCTCCGCTGTCCCGATGACGTCCTCGCCTTCATATATAGTGAGGGGCTGCTGTGTTATGAAGATAATCGGAGCATATGTGCCTTCAGCCGTTTCAGCGAAACGCTTTTCGATATCTACGAGCTCTAGGCGTCCACCCACTATCCATCTGTCGCCGCGATGGCCCGCCTGTATCGTCTTTGTGAACTCTTTACAGATCGCGCATTCTTTATCGGTGATTTTCTTGAGGGGCTCCAAGTTGCCGGTCTGGTATGCGTACGACACTGTCTCGAGCCAGTATGGAATGAAAGCTTCTAAACCTTGCTGGGACTTCAACGAGGCTTCACTCGGCATTTCTGGTACCGGCACGTTTTCTGCCGGCCCTTTTTCGGAAGCGGGCTTGTATTTCGGTGTCGGGACGGAGCTCGCCTTCACGGCAGGCGATGTAGCGGGTTGGGACGGAGCGGAGGGCTCTGCTCCGGCTGAGCCGGTGCAGCCTGATAGGGCGAGGGCAGCCGCTGCGAGGAGCGGGGCAAGGATACGGGCAGCGCGCGTTCCTGCTGAGAGTGGTAGCTGCTGGCTCACTCAGACCCCCCGGTGCTGGTCGGCTAGACGCTAGGTGCGTGTCAGTCTAGCCAGACGCCTCAGCGGATGCGGAGGTTTTCCACAGGTTTGCTCTGCGGCACATCGAAACGTCAACCGTCCCTTGACAACGCCCTCCCTATCCTCGGTGTGGGCAAGGAAAAGCGAGCCGGAGCACGTCGGTGAGGCACCGACGTCGTTGTTCAGCCGAGGCTAGGCGAAGTTGGCGAGGGTCTGCACCAGAAGTTGGCGTTCCTCCACCTTGATCCGTTCGTGGAGGGACCCTTCGGTGTCATCGTCGAGCACAGGCACCGCGGCCTGGGCGAGAATGGGTCCCGTATCGACCCCGGAATCGACCAGATGTACCGTCACGCCGGTGATCTTGACCCCGTGGGCAAGAGCATCGCGCACACCGTGGGCGCCGGGGAACGAGGGCAACAGCGCCGGATGGGTATTAAGCAGCCGGCCCTCGAAGCGGGCGACAAATACGGCGTCGAGGATGCGCATGAACCCTGCCAGCAGCACCACGTCCGGCTGGAAGGCGGCGGCGGCTTCTTCCAACGCCCGGTTCCATTCCGGCCGGGTGGCGAAGTCGCCGGGAGCCACGGTGAACGTCTCGATGCCGGCAGCGGCGGCACGTTCCAGGCCCCGGCAGCCGGGCACGTCGCTGCCCACAGCAACGATCTCGGCATTCAGGCGGCCGTCGCCGATAGCGTCGATAACGGCCTGAAGATTGGTGCCGGAGCCGGAAACGAGGACCACAATGCGCATGGAAGCAACTTTATGCGTCCCTCTCGCCTAGGCTTAAACCCATGTTGCAGAACACGCGCCCGGCGCCGACCGAGGAACAGACCAAGTCGGCGGGGCTTTTCATCCGTGTGCTGCTGCTGCTACTGGCTTCCACGTTCCTGGCGACGGCGCTCCCGCTCCCCTGGAAGGCCGTGGCTCCCGCGCTGGCCGTGGCCAGCATCGTGGTGGCCGTAATCGGACTGGTCAAAGCGGTGCGCGCCGGCCTGCCGGGATCGCTCCGGCTTACCTATGTACTGGGCGTCGGCGCTGGCGGCTTCTTCCTGCTGACCACGCTGGCGCAGGTGCTTTTCTGGCCGCTGACGGCCGAGTTCGAGGCCTGCAACCAGATGGCCGTCACGCAGTCAGCCCGCGAAGAATGCCTGGCCGCGTATGAAGACGAGTTGCTGAACCTGAACGATCTGCTGCGGCCGTAGGTTACTTTCGTCTGCGGGATTTGGCCGGCTCGCGTTCCAGCCAAGGTGCCACCGCGTAGCCGAGCATCGTGCCGACGGCGACTTCGCCGGCCACCCACAGGGCGGTCCAGATCGGATCCGGTCCGATCTCCGTCAACCGCCCGATCCCCAGCGAACCGTTGGACAACCACACCAACCCGGCGGTGGCGGCACCGGCGACAGTCCCGACGAACAGCCCCAGGACCATGGTGGAGCCGGATGCGGTGAACCAGCGGGCTTGGATCTTGATGGAGAGCCACTCGTCGAAATGGTTCTCGCCCTCGCGCAGGAACCACCATCCCGCCAGCACCCCGGCAAGCACGGGCAAGGCCAGGGCCGCGAGGCCATAGGACAGCTCACCCGTCGGCAGCGCACCCAGCACCGGGAACGCGGGCATCGGGCCCACCGTGGTGGCCAGCGGACCGATGGAACTGCCGGAACCGATGGCAAAGCCGGCCCCCGAGGACCATGCCAGCGTCCACACCACGAGATTCGGGACCAGCCCAAGCTGCGCCACCGTGAGCACGGCGCCGCCGATAATGCCCGCGCCGAGCTGTTCGTAAATCTCCACGATTTCGGCCCAGTGCAGTCCGAGATCCACCGCGAGCAGCAAGGCCGAGAGTGATACCGCGGCCGTCACCGCCAACAGCCCCGCGCGGACCGCCGCCCAGACGTACGATCCCGCCCAGCGTGAGTGCTGGCTGGTGCGGGCGACCCAGGCTGCGGCATCCACGCCGATTAAGCGCCCCCACGATCCGGCCTCCCGGTACGCGCCGACGATCAGCCCGGCACCGGCGGGCAGCAGCGGGACGAGCGCCCCGGCCACAATGGAGATGTCCACTTCGTCGGTACGCACCATGTATGCGGTTGCGGCTCCCGCCGCGGCGTACGTTCCCAGCGCGCCGCCCAGCGCCTGCCACAGCTGGTCGGTGTACGACGCCCGCGCCAGGCGCCGTCCGGCGCGCCAGGAGAGGAAGAACGGGACGAGCATGAGTCCCAGCGGCACCAGCGATAAAGTGCCGCGCAGGGTCTCCGCCGAACTGGAGCCGGTCTGGATCGCCAGTTCCAGGGGGACGCCGTGGATCAGCAGCCATGCCTGGCCTCCGAGCCGCGCCAGCGAATCGAAGCTGCGGTCGTCGAAGCCGTCCGCGAACCACACACCGACCAGCGGCAGCAGCACCAGGATGGCCGAGAGCAGGGCGCACTGAAAGAACTCGAAGACACCCTGCAGCCACAGGGGCATCGGCAGTCCGGCCTGACCGTCCGGTCGCGACGTGAGTTTCATTGCTTCTATCGTGCCAGCCCGGCTGCCCGTGCCCGTTCAGCGACTCGGTGCCGTGGCAATTGGCACACGGCGCGCTCGAGCGGACCCTGCCGACGCAGCGGGTGCCGGCCCGGGCTTTGGCAGCGGGTTCGAGTCGCTGCGGTTTCTTGCCTTGTTGCTGGAGCACCAGCTCACGAGACGCTAGTGTGGGGGCATCCCGAAGCAGAGGAGAGCCCCGTGGGCAAGGTGGTCATGTACAGCTCGGTGTCGGTGGACGGCTTCGTCGCGGACGAGAATGACCAGCCCGGACCGCTGTTCGACTGGTTGTCCAACGGTGACGTCGCGTTGGACGAGAGCGGCGAGTTGAAGGTGTCGCAGACGTCCTACGACTACACGCGGCCGTACTGGGACCAGATCGGGGTGACACTCGTCGGCCGCCACGTCTTCGACCTGACGGACGGCTGGGACGGGAAGCCTCCGAGCGGGGTCGACCACGTGGTCGTCGTGACGCACCGGCCGCAGCCCGAGGGCTGGGACCCCGAGGCGCCGTTTCACTTCGTCGACGGCGTCGAGGCAGCCATGGCCAAGGCGCAAGAGCTTGCAGGAGACCGCGTCGTCGAGGTCGCCGCCGGTGACGTCGGCGGGCAGATGCTTGCCGCGGGCCTGGTTGACGAGGTGCGCATGGACGTCGTACCCGTCGTGTTCGGGTCTGGCAAGCGCTACTTCGGGAAGGTCCACGCCCAGCACCTGCTGGAGGATCCCGCCGTTATTCAGGGCAACCGGGTGCTTCACCTGCGCTATCGGATGCGCCGTTGACCGATCCGAGCGGTACACGAAGAACCGAGCGGTACGCGAAGAACCGAGCGGTACACGAAGAACCGAGCGGTACACGAAGAACCGAGCGGTACGCGAAGAAGAAGTCCACTGCGATGTGCGCCGTCGGCCCGGACACCGGACAATAGAATGGGCGGCCGGATGACATTGACATCAATCCGGCCGCCCCGCAGGCGGATATTTTGCTCAACGGAAATTCAACGCAGGAAAACAAATTCCGCGGACTCTTTCCGTGGCTCCGCCAGTCTGCAAGAACCGTGTTTCAACGATTCGTCCGGCATCACCACTCCGAACGCCTCGAAGCCGCAGCGCCGCAACGGCTGTCGATTCAAGGGACGGTGTAGGTTTCCGGTGTGCTAGCGCTTGCGCCGCTTGGGAATGGTTTCGTTCTCCAAAACGGCCTTTTCGCGCTTTTCGGCACGCTTTTCTTTGATGCTTCTGCCTTGTTTCTTGGCACTCTCGCGTGACGGCGTTTTACCTGACATTCGTGCTCCTCTTTCTCAAGCGGGATGTCTTGCTAAAGACCATACCCTCTTTGGAAAATAAAGCCAGCCCTTATTCGCGCACCCCGGAATACCGGAAAAGCACCGGATTCAGGCCATCAAGTCCGCCAGCCCCTTGGCCAATGCACCCGCCGCTCCCAGAAAGGCAAGCACGACTACTGCCGTCCTGGCATGCTCGTCCCGCAGCCGCCGGCCGAGCCGTTCGCCGGCAACGATGCCCATGATGATCGATAGCACGATCACCGCCCACATCCACCAGTCCAGGTGCGGCACGCTGCCCGGGTCCACCGCCAGCTTCGCGCCGACGGTGATGATGCACAGCTGCAGGAAGAATGGCTGCAGCGTGGCAGCGAACCGGCGCGGCGGCCAGTGGGACAGAATGGCGTACGCGCTGACGGTCGGGCCGCCCACGCCGGCTAGCGCGTTGGTCAGCCCGGAACCAAAACCCGCGAGCACCTTGGGCAACTGCCCGGAAACGGTGACTTGGGCACGGCCCAACACCACCGCCACGGCCAGCCCGGCCATCACCACCCCGCCCACCACGGCAGAGAGCACTGCGGGCGTTACCTGCACCGCCAACCAGGAACCCAAAACGGTGCCGGCGGCGGCAGGCACGGACAACCACAGCAGCAGGTTCCAGTCAATCTCCTGCCAGACCCGGGGCACGATCAGCCCGCAAGAGACGACGGCGCAGATGTTGATCATCATGATGCCCTCGTGCGGCCCGAGCAGGATCGCCAGGATCGGCGCCACCAGCAGCGCGAACCCGATGCCCGCGATCCGCTGGGCCACCGAACCGAAGAAGATTGCGCCGGTGATCAGCGCCAGGAGTCCCATGGTCACCCGACCACCCTCCCAGAGTGGAGTTAGGCCGCCGTTCACCGACACGATCACACATGCTTGCCTGCAGGTCGCCGGGCGCGGGCAGGCTGGGCGGCGTGAGGATAGCTATCGTTGCCGAATCGTTCCTTCCGCACATGAACGGGGTCACCCAGTCGCTGTTGCAGGTCATCGCCCACCTGCGCCGCCGCGGCGACGACGTCCTGGTGATCGCACCGGCCTCGTCCTGGCTGGACGACACGGCCCCGGCCACGGTGGAGGGCTACCCGGTCCACCGCCTGCCGTCCATTCCCCTGCGCGGTTATCCCAACGTGCGGGTGGCGGCCGGAACCGTGGCACGCCTCCGCCGGGTGCTGGCGGACTTCGGTCCCGATGTGGTCCACGTGGCGTCACCCTTCATCCTGGGCTGGCGTGCGGTGCAGGCCGCCCAGCAGCTCGGCCTACCCACGGTCTCCGTCTACCAGACCGAGGTGCCCGCCTACGCGGCCCGCTACGGCGCACCCTGGCTGCAGGAGCTGCTGTGGCAGCGGGTGGAGAACATTCACAAGGCCTCCACCCTGACCCTGGCGCCGTCGTCGTTCGCCATGGAGCAGTTGCGCGGCCGCGGCATCCGCGTCCACCTGTGGCGCCGCGGCGTGGACACCAGCCGTTTCCATCCGGATAAGCACGACGCCGGCTGGCGGGCGTCCGTGGCGCCGCGCGGCGAACGGATCATCGGCTACGTGGGCCGCCTGGCGGCGGAGAAGCAGGTGGAGGACCTGGCCGTGCTGGCCGACCTCCCCGGCACGCGGCTGGTGGTGGTCGGCTCAGGTCCGCTGAAGGAGGAGCTGCAAGAGAGGTTGCCCGGCGCCCACTTCGCCGGTTTCCAGGGCGGCGAAGACCTGGCCCGGCATGTGGCTTCCTTCGACCTCTTTGTCCACCCCGGCGAGTCCGAAACGTTCTGCCAGACCATCCAGGAGGCCATGGCCAGCGGCGTGCCCGTCGTCGCGGTGGGCCGCGGCGGCCCGGTGGACCTGGTCGATCCCTCGCGGACCGGCTGGATCTATCAGCCCGGGAAGCTGGAGCAGCTGCGCGGGTACGTTCAGGACCTGGTGGGCGACGACACCAAGCGCCGCGCGCTGGGCAGGGCCGCCTTCGACTCGGTGCAGGGCCGCACCTGGCCGGTACTCTGCGAGCAGCTGGTGGACTATTACCGGCTGGCCATCCGGGTCAAGCGCCGCGCCCTTAACCTCGAAGCCCGCGGCGTGCTCGGCTTTCTGGCCGGGTGAAAGCTTCAGCCCCGGCCCGGACCGGTGGACGCCCTCCCTGCCTCGACTAGGATGTGCCCATGCCAACAGAAACCGGTCCCGTCCCGCCCGACAATGGCTCCTCCCTGCGACAGGAGCAGCGCGTGCCGACCGGACAGGGGCAGCGCGCTTCGGCCGGGCAGTCCGTGCCGGAGCGGCTGGCCGAGCAGTTCAAGTCCCTGGGTGTCGCCCGGACCTACGGAGAACCGCTGCAGGTGGGCGGCGACACCGTGGTGCCCGTGGCCATGGTCCAGTACGGATTCGGCGGCGGCGACTCCGGAGGAGCTGCCGGCGGAGGCGGCGGCGGGACGGCCGTTCCGCTCGGCGCCTACATCGGCAACGGCACCGGACCCGCCACGTTCCGGCCGAACACGGTTGCGTTGTTCACCGTGCTGATCCCCTTGGTCTGGATCGCAGGTCGGGCGGTGGCACGCGTGATCCGGGCCGCCAAGAAGTAGAAGGGCAGCGCCGGTTTAGGGACCCAGCGTGCCTTAAATACCGCGCCCGGCAATTTTTCCCCAGCGTGCGTGCTCCCGCCCTGGCGGACCCTGCGTGGGGCCCTAGCGGACATTGCGGCAGGACCGTAGGCTCGAATATGACAGCCACCTACGGGAGAAGGACATCCGATGAAACTGAGCCATATCCCCTTGCGCCTGTCCACCGGCGCGTTCATCTTCAACTCCGGCCTGGGCAAGCGGAAGCTGGACAGGGACAGTGCCGCGGCCATGCAGGAGATGGGCAGCCGCGCGATTCCCCAGTTGCAGGAAATGGACCCCGAGAAGTTCGGCAAACTGCTCGCTTACGGCGAGATCGCCCTCGGCGCGGCCCTGCTGCTGCCGTTCGTGCCCAGCCGGCTGGCCGGCCTGGGCCTGACCGCCTTCTCCGGTTCAATGCTGGCCATGTACTTCAACACCCCCCACATGACCACCGAAGGCGGCGTCCGCCCCAGCTCCGAGGGCACTCCCTTGGCCAAGGACGTCTGGCTGCTCGGCATCGCGCTGGCGCTGATCCTCGACACCAAGGACAAGAAGCCGAAGGTCCTCAGGACCCTGTAGCTTTCACGGCAGGACGGCGGCGGAGCCTGCCCTCCGCCGCCGTCCTCCCCCGTCCACAGTGCCCAGCGGCCCGTGCCGGACGACGGTTCCAGCGTGACCGGCCGCCGGTTCCAGCGTGACCGGCCGCCGGTTCCAGCGTGAGATGATGGAAGCCATGGCCGCTCTCACTTTTCCGCTGGTTGACGTCAGCGAAATCATCCGGTTGGTGGGCGGCGCCGCCTTTGCCCGCGGCAAGATCTACGCCTCCGATGGCTCCGTTGCAGAACCCGTCTGGGATCCCTCCGTCCGGCTGCTGACGGCCAAGGTAATAGGCACCGCCGCTCTGCCGTACCGCTGCCGGATCTACTTGGAAACCGGCAAGAGCGGGCAATGGCGCCCGGCATCGTCCTCCTGCAGTTGCCCGGTCGGCGACGACTGCAAGCACGTGGCCGCCGTGCTCTTGGCCAGCAACAGCCAGCATGTCATCTCCAGCCAGGCCTTCGCGCGCGAGCCGGAACCGGCACCGGCCGGCTGGCAAGATTCGTTGGAGGGGCTCATCGGCGGCACGCCGGACCCCAGCCGGCAGGACACCGGCAAGCCGTCGAAGGCCAAGGCGAAAAGTACGGCTCCGCTGGGACTTCAGTTCGAGCTCCTGGAACCCGGACGCCGGCAGGACCGCCAGTACCGCCCCTCGGGCCTCTCCCTGCCGCAGGCCTCCGCGCCGGGCCCGAACTGGACGCGCAGGGCCGGGAACCGGCTGCGCGTCGGGGTCCGTCCGGTGCTGCAGAACGAGACCGGGCGGTGGATCCGCAGCAAGCTGCGCTGGAACACCATCAGCTACAAGACTTATGGCCTGCCGCTGGACCCCGAACAGCACCGCTGGTTCAGCCAGTTCGCGCCGCTGCACCGGGCCACCGGCCTCACCTACTTCGGCGAAGACAACGATTGGCTGTTCCTGGACGAATTCAGCAGCCCGCTCTTGTGGGAACTCTTCGCCGAGGCCAAGCGGCTGGGCATCGCCCTGATCGGTGCCAAGGCCGACACCGTCGTCGAGGTCCGGGAACAGGCCGTCATCGGTTTGGACGCCCACCGGGACGGGCCGGCCGAAGCGTCCGAAGCCGACGCTTCCGGGGCCGAAGCCGCCGCGGAAGCCCCCACCCCGGAAACCGGCGGGGAGACCGGGCCGGCGACCGCGGACCTGGTCCTCACGCCGTCGCTGCGGATCGACGGGCGGGAACTGCCCACCGGGACGGCGGGCATCGTCGGCACGCACGGCGTCTACCACTACGCCGTCGACGGACAGACCGTCTTCACGCTGGCCCCGACCGGGCATCCGGTGACCGACCAGGAAGCGAACCTGCTGCTCTCCGGAACGCCGCTGACGGTGCCGGCCGCCGACGTCGAGCAGTTCATGGAGCGCTACTACCCCGTGCTCAGCCAGCGCATCGCCGTCGTCAGCAGCGACGGTTCGGTGAGCTTCCCGGAGATCGTCCCCCCGGAGCTCGTGCTGACCGCCTCCTACCGCAAGGGCAACGTGCTGCAGCTCGGCTGGCACCTCGAGTACCGCCACGGGGACAAGCCGCTGCGCCTGCCGGTCGATGAGCAGCCTGACGGCAGCCACTACCGCGACCTGCCGGCCGAGCAGGACCTGCTGGAGGCGGCCGCGGCGGTGCCGGGCGTGGGCACGACGGCGGCGCGCACCCTCCGGGACATGGCCACCGTGGATTTCACCCGCTACGCGCTGCCGGCGCTCGAACAGCTCGACGGCGTGCGCGTGGATATTGTCGGCGACAAGCCCGAGTACCAGGAACTCACCGAGGCACCCGAGCTGACCATCAGCACTGTGGAGACCGACGAGAGCGACTGGTTCGACCTGGGCGTCATGGTCCGCGTGGCCGGCCGCACCGTCCCGTTCGGGAACATCTTCAAGGCCCTGGCCCGCGGCCAGACGCGGCTGTTGCTGGTGGACAAGTCCTACCTGTCGCTGGAGCAGCCGGTCTTCGACCGGCTCCGCCAACTCGTGGACGAAGCCCGCCACATGCAGGACCGGGAATCGGGCGAACAGCTGCAGATCAGCCGCTACCAGGCGTCCCTCTGGGAGGACCTGGAGGAAGTCGCCACCGAAACGGTGCAGGCGCGTACCTGGCGCGAATCGGTGCAGGGGCTGCTGGAACTGGAAACAGTCGAGCAGACGCCGCTGCCGGCCGGCCTGCACGCCGACCTCCGCCCCTACCAGGCCGAAGGCTTCAACTGGCTCGCCTTCCTCTGGCGGCACCGGTTGGGCGGCGTGCTGGCGGACGACATGGGACTCGGCAAGACGCTGCAGACCCTCGCCCTGCTGCTGCATGCCAAACAGCAGGGCGACCCGGCCACCGCCCGGCCGTTCCTGGTCGTGGCACCCACCTCGGTGGTGTCCAACTGGGTCAACGAGAGCCGGCGCTTCGCCCCAGACCTCCGGGTCGAGAGCATCACCGACACCCAGGGCCGCGGCCGGCCGCTGTCCGAGATCGCGGCGGACACCGACGTCATCGTCACGTCCTACACGCTGTTCCGGCTGGATTTCGACACCTACAAGGAGATGGACTGGGCCGGGCTGATCCTGGATGAAGCCCAGTTCGTCAAGAACCGCGCCACCAAGGTCCATCAGTGCGCCCGCGATCTGCACGCGCCTTTCAAGATGGCGATCACCGGCACGCCCATGGAGAACAACCTCATGGAGCTCTGGTCCATCTTCTCCATCGTCGCGCCCGGGCTCTTCCCGTCCGCGGTCCGGTTTGTGGACCAGTACCAGCGGCCGATCGAACGCAGCCAGGACAAGGAGCTGCTGCAGAAACTGCGCCACCGGATCAAACCGCTGATGATGCGCCGCAGCAAGGAGGCCGTGGCCGACGACCTGCCCGAGAAGCAGGAGCAGATCCTCGAGGTGGAGCTGACGCCCAAGCACCGGCGGATCTACGACACGCACCTGCAGCGCGAGCGGCAGAAGGTGCTGCGGCTGGTCGAGGACATGGACAAGAACCGGTTCACCATCTTCCAGTCGCTGACCCTGTTGCGGCTCTTGAGCCTGGATCCCTCGCTGGTGGATCCGAAATACTCGTCGGTCCCCTCCAGCAAGCTGGGCGTCCTGTTCGAGCAACTCGAAGACGTCCTCGGCGAGGGGCATCGGGCGCTGATCTTCAGCCAGTTCACCAGCTACCTGAAGAAGACCGCCCAGCAGTTGGACGCGGCCGGCATCGAGTACTGCTACCTGGACGGCTCCACCCGCCGCCGCGCCGACGTCATCGACACGTTCAAGAACGGCAACGCGCCGGTGTTCCTGATCAGCCTCAAGGCCGGCGGCTTCGGCCTGAACCTCACCGAGGCCGACTACTGTTTCCTGCTGGACCCCTGGTGGAACCCGGCCACCGAGGCCCAGGCCGTGGACCGCACGCACCGGATCGGCCAGACCAAGAACGTCATGGTCTACCGGATGGTTGCCCGCGGGACAATCGAAGAGAAGGTCATGGCCCTGAAGGAACGCAAGGCCAAACTGATTGCTTCGGTGCTCGAAGACGATGCGATGTTCTCCTCCAAGCTCACCGCCACCGACATCCGCGGACTGTTCGGCGAGTAGCCGGCACCCGGCAGCGCCTTGGTGCCTACTGCGTCTTGATCTGCAGCAGCCGCCAGCCTTCGGGCACCTGCGCCTCGATCGCGGCCTTGGCTTCGGCATACGTATCACCCTCGGCCGACAACTCCTTGGTTTCCACCGGCTGAATGATTCCCACAACTTTGACCACGGACTAAAGATATCCCCGCCCGCCCGGGCACCTCGGGATGCGGAGTGGTGCTTCCGCTCACGCCCGCGGTCCGGGTACGCGTCGGCCCGGACCGTCCCATGGAAGGCGCCGGGGCCGGCGCTTTGCTCCCGCCACGTGTTTCCTCCACCGGGCCCTCACCTGCCTCCGGCGTGCCGGCGCCAGACCAAATCCAGGCCCGCGTGGGCGCAGTCTATGTTCCAATCCGTGTACTCCACGCCGAGCGCGTCCGGGTGGTCGGAGGCGAACACCACCACTCCCGGGTA
Source organism: Arthrobacter sp. Cza30 (assembly GCF_059090765.1). NCBI lineage: Bacteria > Bacillati > Actinomycetota > Actinomycetes > Micrococcales > Micrococcaceae > Arthrobacter > Arthrobacter sp. Cza30. Next base: position 17,738 of record NZ_JBNHGA010000015.1, read on the forward strand.
GTCCCGGATGAATTCCGACAGCATGTCGATCCCCTGCCGGTCCAAATCGGCGTCGAGCCGGTTCAAAACCAGCAGCGGCGGATCGCCCAGCGAGGCCCTCGCCAGCATCAGCCGGGCCAGCTCGGAGGTGATCAACGGTTCGCCGCCGCGCTTGAGCTGGGTCTCCTCGCCCCGCTCCAGTTGCCCGATCCGGCCGGCGAGGCCGACGCGCTTCAGGGCCGCCGCTCCGTCGTCCGGCGGGAGGTCGGGCCGGCGGTACCGCACGCTGCGGGCGATCGACCCGCGCTCCACGTACATGCCGGCGGCGGCGTAACCCACCAGCTTCCGGCGGGTGCGGCCGCCGCCTTCCAGCAGGTGCCGGCCGCCCACCACGGCCACCGCGTGCGGGTCGCTGCGGATCCCGACCAGTGTCTCCAGGGCCCTGGTCCCGGCCGCCGGATCGGCGCTGCGGATCCGGATCCGCGCGCCCGGGCCGGCGGACAGAGGCGGCACCGGGCAGTTCCGGCACGCGGCCAAACCGTCCACCAGCACCGCCCCGCCGGCGCGGAAACCCGCCGGGGTGGAAGCCTCCGCCGCGGCACCGGACGCTGCCGTCCCGGGCCCAACCCCCTCACGGGTCCCGGGCCGGGCGGCCGGGCGCCGCCGTCGGGCATCCCGTGCCGCAGCGGCCACCGCGAGGGCCGGACCGAGAATGCGCCGGGCGGCCCGGAAGTTCTGCCGGTATTCCACCACCCGGCCCAGGTCCGTGACGGGCGCGGAGATCATCCCCACGATGGTCAGCCCGGCGGCGATGCTGGCCGTGGGCACCGCCTGCCAGGTTCCGACCGCGGCCACGGCGGCGCCGGCGAGGGAGGCGGCTGCCGCCGCCGACCCACGGATGTAACCGGCGGCAGCGGCGCGGTGCACGGCCGCCTCCACCACCTTCCGCCCGGCCTTGTCGATCTGCCTGACCTCCCGGTCCTCGCCGCCGGCGGCACGGATGGTGCCGGCGGCAATCACGGTGTCGGCGAGCCGGGCGGCCAGCCGCCCCCGGTGGCGGCGCAACGCGCCGGCGCGCCGGAACGCCGGCCGGGACAGCAGCGCCAGCCCGGCGGCCAGCAGCACCAGGGGAACGACGACGGCGAACGCCAGCACCGGGGACAGGAACCACAGTGCCACCGCGGTTCCCGCGATCAGCGGGATGCCGACCGCAAGCGGCGCGATGCCCAGCGCGATCCAGTTCCGGACGCTGGAGAGGTCGTTGGTACTGCGCGCGATGGTCACCCCCGGCGACGGTCCGCGGTCGGTGGCCAGGGCGGAGGCCACCAGTCCCTTGCGGATCTCGTGGATGTAGTCCTGTCCGAGCTTTTCGGCCAGAACGCGCTCGACGGCCCGCAGTCCGCCCAGCCCCAGCGCCGCGGCAGCCAGGCCGAGGGCGGGCGGCAGGATGCCGGCCGCATCCGGCGCGGTGCCGCCCAGCAGCCGGGTCATCAGCAGCGCGCTCAACCCGGCGGCCGCGGCCATCAGCAGGCCGGTCCCCAGCAGGGCCGCCATCAGCCAGCGGCGCCGCCCGCGCAGCAGCTGGGGCAGCCGCCCGTCGGCAGGCCGCGGATCTTCCCGCGGTGAGTCCGCCCGACCCCGCGCCGCCGGCGCGGTCTTGGCCACATGGGCCGTCACCGTTATTTCCGCTCCGGCAGCAACTGCAGGGCCGTGGCCGGGTCGCACAGGTCGTAGGTGTTGATCACCGGGGCATCAATGACGCCGGCTGCTTCCCGGGCGGCCAGCGGCGAGGCGGTCAGCAGGCCGGAGACGGCGGGCACTTTGACGCCGGCGTCGCGCAGGACGGCCACGCCGGCGGTGGCGCCCAGCGCGTCGGCCGCGGAGAACACCACGTGGTCCACGGCGGCATGGAACACCGGGTCGGCCAGCAGCCGGGCCGTTTCGCCCTGATAGACGCCGTCGGCGATTTCCACCACCACCACGTCGGTCTCGGAGGTGGTCAGCGCGTCGATCAGGCTGGTGAGCAGGCCGCGCACGCGCTCGTAGTCCAGCAGGTAGGTGGTCGGGAAGCCGAAGTCGGTGAAGTCGAGCACTTTCGCGGCTCCGGCATCGGCGAAGAGCAGCGGGTCGTTGCCGGCGCCGGTGCCGGTGGCCTTTCCGGCGGACACGTTCAGGCCGGCCGCGCTCAGGCCCTTGACCAGGCAGCCGAGCGTGGTGGACTTGCCGGAGTTCATCGACGTGCCGAGCACTGCAATGACCGGCGGCCGTCCCGGCAGCGCGGTGCCGGTGCCGATCGCGTGCGGCGCCATATCCGCCAGGTTGACCACGCGCCCGTCCCGCGCCAGCAGGCCGATGGGCTGGATGCGGGTGGCCATGTCGATGCCGGCGTGCTGTTCCAGCACCCGCGCCGCCAGTCCGCCGCCGGCCACCAACGAGCACTCGGACAGGTCGCCGGGTACCACCGCCAGGAACTGGTCCGGCGCGTACCGGTTGCCGTAGGCCACCAGGATTTCGTCGCCGACGAACATCGCCTGCCGCCGTGAGGCCGGGCTCTCCAAGCGGGTGTGCTTGCCGATCTCGACCACCCGGGCCAGCACCACGTCGCCGGCGGCCGGGGCGGCATGGAGCAATTGGTAGCCGGCGGCGTCGAGGCAGAGGCGCTCGGCCAGGAACCGGGTGGTGTACGCCTTCTTGGCACGGCGAAGCCGCTGCGGGTCTGCCGGAGCGGCCGCCGGGCCGAAAAGCTCCTCGGCCGCACCGACGGTCGATGCGGCAAAAACCTCCTCCGCCGAGCCGACGGTCGATGCGACTGGCGCTCCGAGTGCTTCAAGTCCTGTTGTTCCAGCGGTGCCTGCGGGGAAATCTGTGATGGTCATGGCCTGCTCCTTGGTTGTTGGGTGCGTCAGGAATGAGTCAACACAGCCGCGATGAAACGAACATGACAGCCGCATGAGGGCTTTCTCATGAACCGTTTACCCTCGGGCTACGCGGGGTCCCCGCGCCGTTCAGTCCAACGCGCCTGGAAGCTTCCTCCGCCTTCCGGGAGCCGCATCCGGGCAGGCGCGCACCGCCGTCGGGCTATGGTTGATCAGGGGACATGTCACTGTGGGAACCGTCCCGTCCACCGGGCAAAAGGGGAAAAGTGCTGGCACTGGTACGTCACGGGCAGACCGACTGGAACGCTGAGGGCCGGCTGCAGGGGCATACGGATGTGCCGCTCAACGGCGTGGGCCGACGGCAGGCGCTGGACGCCGGAGCCTGGCTGGCCGAGAGCGAGTGGAATGTCCTCGTGTCCTCGCCGTTGGGTCGCGCGATGGAGACCGCCCGCATCATCGGCAGCCAGGTGGGCCTGGAGCTGGCGGAAACCGTGCCAACCCTCTCGGAGCGCGACTACCGCGGAATCGAAGGCACTGTGCTGCGCGGCCTGGAACGGCCGGAGATTGACGCGCTCATGCGGGAGGCCGAGCCGGAACCGGAGGTGGCCGCCCGCGGCATCGCCGGCCTGCAGGAAGTGCTCCGTACCTACCCGGGCCGCAACATCATCGTGGTGGCCCACGGCACGATCCTGCGGCTTACGCTGAATCTCCTCTACGGCACGCCGCGGGGCTACATCGCAAACGGTGAGACTGTGGAGCTGGATCCCGACCTGGTGCTCGGCTATCGGGCGGACCCGGACCAACTGGCTGCAGCGCGCTCCTGACCGGACCGGTCCCCGGGTTCGGCCGCCGAACGGATGGGGGCCGGGTTGCCAGCCGCCGTGGAGCGGCCGGGTTCTTAGCCCCCGTCCAGGTGCCGGTGCAGCACGGCCGCCGCATGCGCGGACAGTTCCTCCCGCGGTGCGCACCAGTCCACCCAGCGGTGCAGGAAGGCGGTGACCTCGCCCGGGTCCACCGGCTCCAGTCCCCCTTCGGCCAGCACGCTTTCGCTGATCAGATCCAGCTTAACCGGGCTCACCCGGGTGAGGCGCCCGCCGTCGTAATCCCAGCCGTAGCCAAGGACCAGGTTCACCATGGCGCGTTCGGCGGGCGACTCGCGCCCGGTCTCCCGCACATAGCGGGCGGCCATCTCCTCGATTTCCTCCTGCCGGAGCGCCTCAAGTTCTTCTTCCCGCACAGGCCCTGGTTCAGGGCCGCCGGACGGCAGCGTGCCGGCGGCGGGCGCATCGGCGGCCTCGGACCCGGTGCCCGCCACAGTTCTCCCGGCCGCTGCCCCTGCCCCCGCCTCGGCGTCGTCGAGCTCGGCATAGTCCTCGTCGGAGAGCCAGTCTTCGCTCTCGTCCTCGGTGTCGTCCGCGAGCTCGATGATCGTCCGCAGCCACGCCTGGGCCACCCAGCGGCGGGCACCGAAGTCTTCGTCCACCATGTGCTCCGGCAGGTCCGTCGAGGCGTCCAGTCCTTCCCAGGCGTCCAGCGCGGCGCCGGTCAGGTCTGCGTCGGCGTCGAGCACCAGCCCCGCTTCCTGGGCGTCCGCGTTCAGGTCTTTGAGCGCGGCGGCGGGATCGTCCACCAGCCCGGTTTCCATCACCGTGCCGCCGAAGATGTTGCCGTCCAGCAGCGCCAGCAGCCCCACCTTTTCGGTGCCGGTCGTGAACTCGAAGAGCATGTTGGCTTCGTCGCCGAAGACGTCCGCATAACGGTGCAGGGCCGTCACGGCCACCGGATGCTTGGCCCATTCCGGCTCGGTGAACCCGTCGGCCACCAACCGGTCGGCCAGGGTTTCCGCGTCGCGGCGCATGTCCGGACGATCGATCAGGAAGGCCAGCGCGCGCAGCATCGGCACGGTGGCGGGGCCGGTGCGGTCCTCGGCCAGATCCAGCCAGGCGTAAAACAGCTCATGACGGCGCTGCTGGCCGGATGCGTCGGCGGTGTCCCACAGGTCCAGCAGGTACCCGGCCAGGGAATGGGCATCGATGGGGCTGGGCGAGTCCAGTGTGTCGGCGAACGGCCGTTCCAATTCGCGGTAGAGCTCCAGCAGCGGGTCGCCGGCCGGCCCGCCCTGCCGGCCACCGAACCGGCTGTTCTTCAGCTTTTTAGGCTTGCGCTTGCGGCTCACAGGGCTCATGGCACGAGTGTGCCACGACCGCCGCCGCGAAGGTACCACCGGGTTGGCCCCGCGGCCGCGGCGCGTATCGGCTCACCGGCCGCGCATTCCGCAGAGGGCCCCGTGCGGAACGTCTGCCCCGGATGTAAGACTGGCCGCATGCCGTTTTACCAGGACGCCTCCGCCACCAAACCGCTGACGGCCATTCCCCTGGTCCAGCGCACCAAGAGAAGCTTCCAGCTCGCGGCGCCGATTTTCTACCGGGTGGAAGCGACCTCCCCCGTGGTCCGGATCGAGGCGCACGACCTTTCCGCCGGGCTCGAGCACAATTCCACCGATCTGGCATCGGTGCCCACCTGGATGTGGGGACTCATCGCCAGCTACGGCCGGCAGACCGCTCCGGCCCTGCTGCACGACCAGCGCACGACCATGTGTTCCAGCATGCCGGGCGACCAGGCGCTGCAGCTGCGCCGCATCTACGACGAGGAATTCCGCCGCGCCCTGCTGGACACCGGGGTGGCTGCCTTGCGTGCCCGGTTGATGTGGGCGGTCGTGACGGTCCAGGCCTACCTTCAGCATGCCGGCGCCCGGGGCCGGCTGCTGACGGCGTCCGTCGGGGCAGGCGCCATCGGACTGGTGGCCGGCGTCGTGCTCGCGGCTAACGGCGCCGGCTTGGTGCCCCTGGCCGCGGCTGTCCTCCTGACCGGCGCCCTCTGTGTGGTTTGGAGCCGCGACTGGGCGGTGGTCGCCGTCCTGGCTCCGGCGTTCGCGTTGTTCTCGCCCGTGCTGGCTGCAGCCGCTGCCGGGGCACTGCTGCTCTGGGTCTGCGAAACGGCGTGGTGGGCGGCCGGCAAACCCTTCGCAAAGCGCCCCGATCCGCCACCCGTCGTCGGCCCCCTGGCCCGGACAACTCAGCCGTGAGCCCAGCGGTATCCTCTGGCTCCCGGGCTGGCTCCCGATGGTCGGCTCCCGCGCCCGGAACCGGTGCCGGCCAACCCCGAAAGCGCCGGTTTGGTTTGATTGGCAAAACCAAACGGAAACGGCTAAACTTGAGGCATGCCCCCCAGCTCCCGCAAACAGCCCGATCCGGGCGTCATGATTCGTGACGCCGTGGCTCAAGTGGTGCGCTGGGCATCCCATGCGGAGACGCGTAAACAGCTGTTCGACCCGCGCGAGGTTGGCCTGACGCCCACCGATGTGGCCTTGCTCGAGTACATCGACGACAACGGCCCCGTCCGGGTCTCGGAACTGGCCTCGCAGCAGGGCGTGGACAAATCCACCATGACCCCCCAGGTTCGCCGCTTGGAGGACAAAGGGCTGGTGGACAAGCAATCCGATCCGGACGACGGCCGGGCCACCCTGGTCACGGCGTCCACGGCCGGGCGGCGGATGCACCGGAACATCGGCAAGGCCGGCGCGGCCGTCGTCGATGAGATCCTGACGGATTGGTCCGACGAAGACCGCGAAGCTTTTGCCCAACTCTTTACCCGCTTCGCCGAGCAACTGCTGCGCGGCGAAGCGTCCACCCGAAGCGACTCAGAAAGGAACACGACCGGCGATGTCATCGAAGGCTCTTGAGCAAGGTGGCAAACACGATGTGCACACGCTTTCTACACGGTTGACCGCAACCCGGCAGCTGCTGACCCAGAAAGTACGGACCGCCGGTTTGCTGTTCCCGCTGCTGACCCTGGCCGGCACGGCCGTGTTCTGGTCCATCGTCTGGCTGCTGGACACCGCCCCCGTCCACGCCCTCTCCCCCGTCAACGCGTTGCTGCGGATCTACGGCACCGGGATCGCGGTCGTCGCCACGATGGTCATCGTCGGCGCCTCCGTCTGGCTAATCGTCAAGCGGTTGGGCTACGCCGACAGGTTCACCGAGGTTCTGTTCGAGCATGCCGACGACATCGGGCCGGTTCCGGCCGCGTCGGGCAGCCTGGTACGGAGCGACACCGCGCCGGCGGCCGGCAGCACCATGACCCCGGCGGCCGGCGGCGGCTTCGCTGCGCTGCCGTCCGCGGCTCCCCGGCTGCAGCTTGAGGCCGCACGCACCGACGGCGGGGAGCGGCCGGTGTACGCACTCGCGGCTCCGGTGGCGCAAGCCGCAGCCACGCCCGGCGCCCTGGCTGCGGCGGCACCGATCGGGGAAAAGCCTGCCGCCGTCGAAAACCGGGCGGCAGACCCAGCGACGGGATCGGCCTGCACCGCCCCGCCGCTGGCCAAGGGCAACCCGCTCAAGAAGGGCAAAGGCCGCCGGAAGTAGCGGCCCCACAATCCAATGGCCGGCGTCAGCGAACGGGCGCCGGCCATTATTCTTGCCCTACGGCACCCGCTGCCCGCTGCCCGGGCGAAGCTCTGCTGTTGCCGGTCAGCCCCGGGACGGGTCCAGCTGGGCGGCAGCTGCCGCCTGGTGGTCCGGGTCGCCGGTGGCCATGGCATACAACCCGTAGTTGATAGGACCGGCCGACACCAGTTCGGCACAGTGCTCGGCCAGCCGTTGCGGCACCCGGCCGCCCTCGTCCCGGAAGGTCCGCACGGTCAATTCGAAGGCCTCGGGTGTGGACATCATGTAGTGCAGGCTGAAGTCCAGGGCCGGATCCCCCACCCTGGCGGTCGTCCAGTCCAGCACCGACCGGATCTCGGCGTTCTCGTCCAGCAACAGGTGGGCCGGGTACAGCTCGCCGTGGCTGAAAGCGGTGAACTCCGGCCAATAGCTGTCGTCGCCCAGCCAGGCGTCCCACCGTCGCAGCAGGTCCGCCGCCACCCGGAACTCCGATCTCACTTTGTCCAGGTTGGTCCGCATCTCGTGACGGACCTCGGCGGCCGTCAAAGCCGGGATGCCGGCCTGGCGCGCCTCGTCCGCGCTGATGCGCTGCAGCTGGGCGATCAGCCGTCCCAACGACGCGCAGTAGGCCGGAGACTCGCGGTCGAAGTGCCAGACGGGCTCTCCGTCCTCAAGCGTCAGGCCCGGCTCGCCCGGCAGCTCCGGGTAGGCGACCAAGCCGCGGTTCCGGATCCGCCAGTCCGGCACCGCCGCGGAAATCCTGTTCTTGACCAGGTTCAGGATGCTGGCCTCGTCGGTCATCTTCGATGCGACGTCCGGCCGCCGCGGGATCCTGAGCACCCACCTCTTGCCGTCATGGGCGGTGGCATAGGCCACCAGGTAATCCAGCCCGGCTTCGTTGAACCGTACCGACCGTGGATCGATGGCCAGCCCGTTTTGTGAGGCGAGGTCGGCGACGGAGTCAGGTGTGTAGTCGTGCGCTGCGCTCATGGGTACCTCCGGTCGGCTGTGAGCCACTGTAGCCACAAGCCCGTGCTGAGGCCATGCCGTCCCGCCACGGCGCCTGCCCGGCCCTTACTGCCCCCGCCTCACCGCCGCCGGCACAGCGGCAAGCACGACGGCGGTGCCCCGCCCCGTTAAGGGGGAGGCACCGCCGTCGACGGTTCCCGGAGGATGGCCGTCCTCTTCGGTCAGCCGCGGTCCGCCACGTCGTCGGCTGCCACTCCCTGGCGCAGGGTGGCGCCGCGGAAGAACTCCGGGTTGCGCCGGTACATGAGCACCATCAGCACCGCCCCGAGCAGGATCACGCCGCAGCCGAGCACGAATACCAGGCCCAGGCCGCCGATCGAAGAACCGGAACCGTAGGCAGGATCCATCGAGTCCACGGCCGTCTGCACGAACATCACCAGCAGGATGACGCCTCCCAGCAGCGGCGCCAGGAACTTGAGCCCGAAGCCGCGCAGCGAGGCGAAGGCATCGGCCCGGAAGTACCAGACGCACGCCAGGGCGGTGACGCCGTAGTAGAAGCAGATCATCATGCCCAGCGCGGTGATGGTGTCCCACAGCGCGTTTTCGGACATGATCCGGGTGACGGTGTAGAAGCCGCCGGCGGCCACCGCGGCGGCGACGGTGGCGTAGCTGGGCGACTTGTACCTCGGGCTGATCGTGGCGTAACCGGCCGGCAGCGCCCGGTAGTGGCCCATGGCGAGCATGGTCCGGGCGGGCGAGACGAAGGTGGACTGCAGCGAGGCGGCCGAACTGCTCAGCACGGCCAGTGACATCAGGATGGCGAACGGTCCCATCACCGGCCCGGCGAGGGTGGCGAAGATGCTCTCCTGGTTCTCCGGGTTGCCGGCGCCCAGTCCTTCGGAGCCCACGCCGGCGTAGGCCAGCACGGCCAGTGCCACGGTCATGTAGATCACGACGATGACCATGATGGTTACCGCGGCGGCACGGCCCGGCGTCTTCTCCGGGTCCTTCGTCTCCTCGTTCATGGTGAGGGTGACGTCCCAGCCCCAGAAGATGAAGATGGACAGCGAGATGCCGGCGGCGAAGGCCGAGAAGGATTCGACGCCGAACGGGTTGAACCAGTCGGCGGAGATCTCCAGCGCGTCGAACGCCGTGCCCCCCGCCACGTGGCCGAAGGCGGCCACGGCGAACCACACGAGCACCACCACCTGGAACGCCACCAGCACATACTGGAAGATCTTGGTGGTTTCCATGCCCCGGTACGAGATCCAGCAGGCCAGGCCGATGAAGATCCAGGTGGTGGCGATGTTCAGCGGCAGGTTGTTGGTCAGGTCGGCAAGCGCTGCGTTCCCGGTGAGCTGGGCGAGCATGAGGTAGAAGAAGTCGACCGCCACCGCCGCCAGGTTGGAGAGCACGATCACCGTTGCGGCGATCAGGCCCCAGCCGCCCATCCAGCCCACCCAGGGACCGAAGGCGCGGGTGGCCCAGGTGAAGGACGTGCCGGAATCCGGCATGGCGTTGTTCAGTTCCCGGTAGCCGAGGGCCACCAGCAGCATCGGGATGAAGCCCACCAGGAAAATCGCCGGCAGGTGCACGCCGACCTCGGCGATGGTGGGGCCGAGCGCCCCGGTCAGCGTGTACGCCGGGGCAATGCAGGAGACGCCGATGACGACGGCGCCGAGCAGGCCGACCGAACCGGATTTCAGGCCCTTCCGGCTCAGGCCGCCCCCGGTGCGCCCGGGCTTGGTGATGGTAGTGGTCATGGTCATGCCTCCTTGCGGCCGGCGCCGTCGGAATGTTCGGGCCCCGTGGGCTCGCCGGGATCTTCGGTACGTTGTGGGGCGCCCAGGTAGCCGCGCGGGACCACGATCATGGGCACCGGCAGCGCGCGCAGCACCTTGCTGGCCGTCGCCCCGAGGAACATCCGGTTGTGCGGCGCCAGCCGGCTGGAGCCGATCAGCATCACTTCGCCGTCGTCCCACTCCAGCGCGTCGATGGCGTCTTCGATCGAACGGCCTTCGGCGACGCCGGCGGTCACCCGGCCGGGCAGGACCGCTTCTGCCTCTGCCAGCCGCTCCTTCACGTGGGCTTGGGCACGGGACACCGCGTCCGCGTCGGAGGAATCCAGCGGCACCAGCGAGAGCAGCCGCAGGTCCAGGCCCCGTTGATGGCCGGCGTTCAGGGCGACCTGCATGACCTCGTCCGCGCCGGCCCGGTTGCCGATGCCCACCGTGATCCGCGAGACGGAGTCGGTGCGCCGGTAGCCGCGCGGCGCCAACGCCACGGGGACCGTGGACGCGTGGAGCAGGCCGCTGGCGACGGTGCCGACGCTGAAGCGGCGGAAAACACTGTTGCGCCCGGCACCGATCACGATCAGCGACGCGCCGAATTCCTCGGCGGCGGCAATCAGGCCCTCGGCGTTGGAGTCGGCGGGGCGCACATGGGCACGGGCCGGAACGTCGTCGGGCACCAGGTCGAGTCCCTCGGCCAGCCACTGCTCGATCTGCTCGGAGAGGATCCCCCCGAAGCCCGATTCCGGCCGCGGATAGGCGCCCGAGTAGGGCGAGGATTCGGGCAGCACCATGACCAGGTCGAGGCTGCCGCCCTGCCGGCGGGCCAGCGCCGTCGCGAGGTTGACCGCCTCGCGCCCGCTGTCCGTGGCGGTATAGGCCACAACGTAGCGTCGCATGCCTAGCCCTCCCGGCCCGCAGCGGGGACGAGTTCACCGGCGTCGGCGGTGTGTGCCTCCAGGATGCGGGCGGCGGTTGCGTGCCCCATCCGCACGGCGCCGTCCACGTGCTGGTAGCCGGCGCCGGCCAGGTCGGAACAGGACCAATGGATCGGTCCCACCGGGGTCGACTGGTCCTTGCCGTAGCGGGACAGGCCGCCCAGATCGTAACTGGAGGCGTAGGCGCCGCGGGTCCATTCCTCGGAGCCCCAGTCCGACTCGTAGTACACCACCGGGTCCAGCGCGGCCGGGCCCAGGTAGTCGGCGATAGCGGAGAGGATCGCGGCCTTGCGCTCCCCCGCGCTGAGTTCGAACATCGCGTCGGCCTTTTCGTCGCTCACGAAGCCGACCAGGGTTCCGCGCGGGTCGCCGTGGTTGGTGTTGTCGTACACCTCTTGGACCACGGAGTTGGCGCCGAAGCACGTTCCCGAGAGGCCATCGGCCCGCCAGAACGGCGTTTCGTAGACGGCGTGGACCTTGATCACCAAGCCCAGGGACTGGTGCTGGTGCATCTGATGCTGCCGGCGCGGCAGCGGCGGCTCGTAGGAGACGCGCGAATACAGGTTCGGCGGCACGGCCATCACGGCGTAGCGGGCCTCGACGGTGACACCGTCCGCGGTGGCGGTCACGCCGTCGTCGTCCCAGCGCAGCGCGCGGGCGGGGGCGTTGAGCACGACGTCGTCGCCCAGCTCAGCGGCCAGGCGCACGGAGACCTCCTGCATGCCGCCCACCACGCGCTTGTCCAAGATGAACTCGTCGTCCACCAGGTTGCTGAAGGAACCGGCGGACGCGGCCATCAAGACCGCCTGCAGCACCGAGAACGAGTGTGCGGGTTTGGTCAGCATGCCGCCGGCCACGAACAGGCCGATGTTGTTGCAGGCCTCCTCGTCCGCGGACTGCTGGCGCAGCCACTGGTCGAAGGAGATGGTGTCCAACTCGCGGGCCTTCGGGTGCGCCCACGGTTCCTCGGCGCCGACCTCGCTGGCCAGGGCGTCCAGCAGCCCGATCAGGCGGTTCATCTCGGACTCCGTGGAGGCGCTGACCGGGAACATGGCGCCGGTATAGCGTTTGGCTTCGCCGGTGGGGTCCAGGTAGATGCTCTCGCCGTCGCGGTAGCGGCTGTAAGTCTCCAGCCCCAGCTCGTCAAGCAACTCCAGCAGGGCCGTCTGGTCCGGCGAAACCCACTGACCTCCGATCTCGAGCATGGCTCCGTCCACCACGTCGGTCCAGGTGCGGCCGCCCACGCGGTCACGCGCCTCCAACACGGCCACGGACATGCCCGCCCGCTTCAAGTCCCGTGCCGCGGTCAGCCCGGAGGGCCCGGCGCCGATGACTACTACGTCCCGCTTCAACTTGCTCACTGTGTTCAACTCCCGTTCGTACCGTGGCGGTCGGGCCATTAAGTGCCTGGCCCCGCCCGCTAAATGAACGACATTCATTTAGCGACAACACTGTAACCCGTGCCACAGCCTTTTGGAAACCGGTGCCTCCACGACGTTCGGAAAGCGTTGCGTAGGATGGCCCTAAAGGCCGCACCGCCGCGGCCCGCACGGCCGAGGGAAGAGGGAGCCCGTGGTAACAACACGCCCAGCCGGCGAGGACGCCCCCGTCCGGAACGGGAACCGCCCCGCCGGCCGCCCCGTGCAGAAACTGCTGTCCAAGGAACTGATGACGACGGCGGCGCTCGGCCTGATCGAATCGCGCGGCTACGAGGGGCTCACCATGTCGGCCCTTGCGCGCACCCTTGGCGTGGCCCCCTCCGCGCTCTACAACCACGTGGCGTCGAAGCACGACGTGCTGCTGCTCCTTCAGGACCACGTGATGGCCGGCGTGGACGTAAGCGTGTTTTCGGACCTGGAGTGGGCGGACGCGGTGCGCCGCTGGGCCTGGTCCTACCGCGACGCCTTCACCCACCATGCCCCGCTGATTCCCGTGATCGCGGTGCTGCCCGTCACCGGCGCCCCGCACACGCTGGCCATGTACGAGGCCGTCACCGCCGGCTTCCTGAGGGCCGGCTGGCCGGAGCCGCAGGTTGTTCCCGCGATCGTGGCCCTGGAATCCTTCATTTTCGGGTCGGCCTTCGACGTGACCGCGCCGTCGGACATCTTCGAATCGGGCGAGCTCGCCGCGGCCAACCCGGCCTTTACCTCCGCCGTGCGGTCGCAGGATGCCGGCCCGGCCGGGTCGGCTGCCGACGCGGCCTTCCAGTTGGGCCTCGAGGCGCTGATCGCCGGCCTGGAGCTGCAACTCGAGGCCGCCCGCTCCGCCTGACTCCCGGTTGAATCCCCCGCTGCACCCCCTGCCCCTCCATCGAGAAGTCAGATAACACCCCTTTACAGGCCCGAAAACGGCGTCATCCGAATAATCGATGGTGTGCGGGGGGAATTGGCCTGCGGTAGCCGCCGTGGGGGGGGGACGACGGCGGGGCGGAAGTGGGTCTTCCGAGTGGGGTGAAAGGGGTCTTTTGGGGGCCCGCCTTTTCCGCAGGAAAAACCATTAAACCGCAGCAAAAGTGCATCGTTTACCCACCGGGGGAAGCATTCCCCGGCAGGTGTCGCAGGATTGGCAAAAGCCCGCCGTTTCGGGGCTTTCGGCTTGCTAATTTTCTTGAAGAGCTGGCGAGGTGCCAGCCGGCCGCTGGCCAGATTGCCAGCGATTCAATCGCACAGGAGTTCCCATGCTTTCCATCATCGCCACCCTTCAGACCCTCGGTTTTACCGTGAAGAACCGCCTCCAGCGCGAGGAGACCGGCGCCACCGCCGTCGAATACGCCCTCATGGTTGGCCTCATCGCCGTCGTCCTCATCGCCGGGCTGACCATCTTCGGCCCGCAGCTGCGTGACTTCTTCGGCACCCTCGGCACCAAGTTGAACATCACCGGCGGCACCGCTCCGGCCGGCGGCTAATCCCGGATTGGCCAAACCCACCTCCTGGGTGGCTGGGACGGCGGCACCGGTTGCCCCCGTCCCAGCCACCGAACTGTGAAAGAGCAACACATGAAGCGCATGGCATCGGAACGCGGAGCGGCAGCGGTCGAGTTCGCCCTGGTCTTGCCGGTCTTGTTGTTGCTGCTGTTGGGGATCGTCGAGTTCGGACGCGTCTACAACGCCCAGATGCAGCTCACCGCGGCGGCGCGGGACGGGGCGCGCGTGATGACCATCAACGGCACGGCGTCCAGCGCGGCTGAATCGCGGGCCGCAGTGATCGCCTCGGCCCCCGCACTAAACCCGCGGATTGCACCGGAGCAAGTCACCGTCGCCGTTTCACCCAGTGCCACCGGTGTCTGCGCGCCGGGATCGGTCGCCACCGTCACCGTGGCCTACCCCATGAATTTTCTGTCCGGCTTCTTCGGGGCCAGCATCACCTTGACCGGCAAAGGAGTCATGCAGTGCAGCGTCTGAGCGACGAACGCGGCGCCACCGCCGTCACCACCGCCCTTTTCATGGTGGTCCTGCTCGGCATGGCCGCCGTCGTCCTGGACATCGGGGCGCTGTACTTCGAGCGCGCCCAGTTGAAGAACGGCGCCGACGCCGGCGCGCTGGCCGTCGCCCAGAACTGCGCGGCAGGCCACTGCGATGCGGACTTCACGGCCCTCGCCACCTCGCTCGCCAACCAAAACGCGAACGACGGCCTGGCCAACGCCAGCGTCCAACTAAACCCCGCCGCCGCCACCGCCACGGTCACCACCACCACGCGGTCGACCGACGGCCACTTCCTGGCCCAACACTTCGCGCCCATCCTCGGCCTGGACGACTCCGCCTCCATCAGCACCGAATCCCGGGCCCGCTGGGGAGCCCCCGTCGCCGGCACATCCGTCCTCCCCATCGCCATTTCCTACTGCCAATTCCTGGGCATGCTCGACGGCGGCCTGCAGCGGGTGGAATTCAACCCGAACGGGCTGACAAACGCCGGATGTTCCAGCTCAACGGTGCCGGGCAGCACCGGGGCGGCCTACACGATCCCGGGCGGCTTCGGCTGGCTGAAGCAAGATCCGGCACGCCCATGCCAGGCCAAGATCAACATCGGCGCAACCGGCCTTCCGGGCTTCCCCGTCGATCCTGAGGTCGCCAGCGATACGGGAAACGATGTGCCGTCCGCCTGCAAGCAGACCAACATGCTGCAGCAAATTGCCGGCACCACCGTCCTGCTGCCGCTGTATGACAAGGTCGGCGGCCAGGGGACGAATGGCTGGTACCACGTCATCGGGTTCGCTGCCTTCAAGGTCGCCGGCTGGAACTTCAGCAGCACGTCCCACAACAACCTCAGCCCGGCCTCCGTGCAGTGCACCGGCAGCTGCCGGGCACTGATCGGCGAGTTCGAAACGTTCGTGACGCTCGACGCCGGCGAACAAGACTTCATCTTCGGCGGCGCCAACAACACCTTCGGCGCCTCCCTCGTCACGCTTGTCCATTAGGAGCACCGTCGGTGAAAAAGAGAATTATCGGGGCCATGGCGGCCCTGCTGATGGCCGTCGTCGGAACCATGATGGTCCTCGCCTACATCGGCAGCGCCGATCAGCGCGCCCTGGCCGGCACCGAAACGGTGGAGGTCCTGGTGGTCGCACAGAACGTGCCGGCCGGCACGCCTGCCGAAGAGCTCGGCGCGTACGTTGCGGCCGAGCTCGTTCCGGCCAAGGTCGCGGCGGCCGGGGTGGTAACGGACGTGGAGAAGCTGGCCGGACAGGTCGCCACCGTCGACCTGCTCGCCGGCGAACAGCTGTTGGCCGCCCGCTTTTCCCCGCCGTCGGACCTGCAGGAAGCGGGAACCGTCGCCGTCCCCGAGGGCATGCAAGAACTCTCCATCTCCCTGGACCCTGCCCGCGTTGTGGGCGGGCAGTTAAAGGCCGGCGACACCGTCGGCGTCTTCGTCTCGATGGAAGACGGCCCCGGCGACACTAAGGGCGTCACGCACCTGACCCTGCATAAAGTCCTGGTCACCCGAGTGCAGGGAGTAGCAGTCGCCGCCGAGTCCGGCGATGCCACCGTCCCCGCCAACAACGTGCTGGTCACCCTGGCGGTCAAGGCACCGGACGCCGAAAAGATCGTGTATGCCCAGGAGTTTGCCCGCACCTGGCTCTCGAAGGAACCGGCCGACGCCAGCGACAAGGGAACGCGCCTCGTGGACACGGACGAGGTCTACAAATGAGCCGCTACGTACTGGTCGGCACGGACGCAGACTTCGAACAACGCTTCGCGGCCGCCGCGGTAGGCTCCCTGGTCGGCCATACCCAGCTGTGGAACGGCGCGGGCCTCCCCACCGAACCCAACGATGTCTTCGCCGTGCTGTCCAACCCGCAGCTCCTGGATGCCGTGGTGCTTGGCCCCGGGCTGGCCACCGGGCAGGCGCTGGCCCTGGCGGCCGAGTTCGAATCCCAGCGGCCCGAAGTTTCGCTGCTGCTGGTCGCGGGGCCGAGCCCCGACGTGGTGCTGGCCGCGATGCGCGCCGGCATCCGCGACGTCGTGGCTCCCGACGCCGATGTCCGCGATATCGCCGCACTGCTGCATCGCGCGGTACGCAGCGCCACCCACCGGCGGCACAGCGTCCCCTCGTCCGACGGCCAGGCCGCCAACGGCCGCGTCGTCGCCGTCGTCTCGCCCAAGGGCGGCGCCGGGAAGACCACGGTGGCGACCAACCTCGCCGTCGGGCTGGCGGCCGCCTCGGAGCAGCAGACCGTCATCGTCGACCTGGACCTGCAGTTCGGCGACGTGGCCAGCGCGCTCTGCCTGGAGCCGGAGCATTCCCTGGTCGACGCCGTGCAGCCCAACGCTCAGAAAGACAGCATCGTGCTCAAGTCTTTCCTGGCCCGGCACCACAGCGGGCTGTATGCGCTGTGCGCACCGCCGTCGCCGGCCGATGCCGACCAGGTCACCGGCGAGCAGGTATCGCTGCTGCTGGACCAGTTGGCCGCGCAGTACGCGCACGTCATCATCGATACGTCCCCGGGCCTGTCGGAGCACACGCTGGCCGCGCTGGATCGCGCCACGGACTATATCTTCGTGGGCGGCATGGACGTTCCCAGCATCCGCGGACTCCGAAAGGAGCTCGAAATCCTGCGCGAACTGGGCATGGAACCGCTCACCCGCCACATCGTGTTGAACGGGGCGGATCCGCGCGACGGGCTCACCCGCCGCGACGCGGAGACCACCCTCGGCTGCAAAGTCGACGACGTCATCCCGGACACCCGCGCGGTCCGGATATCCACCAACCAGGGCGTGCCGGTGCTCGAAAGCGCCCCGCGCGATCCTGCGGCCCGCGCCTTGCACAAGGTGGTGGACCGCTTTGCCCCCGCCCCGGCCGGCCTGCTCAAGCGCCGCGGCCGTCACCGAAGAGGATAGCCATGAACCTTGCCCAACGGCTTCAGGCAGTGCACGGCACCGCCCCGACAGCTCCCCCCGCCCGTAGCCATGCGGCCGCGCCGGCTGCAACCGCCACCCCCGCGCCGGCACCGGCTGCTTCCGCGTCCGCTGCCGCCGCTCCGGCGGCGACGGCGGCGACGGCGGCGACGGCGGCGACGGCGGCGACGGCGGCGACGGCTTCGTCCACCGTGGCCGCCGCGCAGCCGGCCGTTGCCGGCCGCACGGCTCCCCCGGCCGCCCTTCCCCCGGCGCAGGATGCCCTGTCCAAGATGAAGGAACGTGCCAGCACGGTCCTTTTCGAACGCATGGGATCGCGGCTGCTGGATGCTTCCCTGGACGAGGACAAGCTGCATCTCGTGGTGCAGCAGGAGCTTGCCAAGGTGGTCGAGGAAGAAGAAAATTCGCTCAGCCATCAGGAGCGCCAGCGCCTGATCCGTGAAGTCAGCGACGACGTGCTCGGCTACGGTCCGCTGCAGCCGCTGCTGGAAGATCCGGACGTCTCCGAAATCATGGTGAACGGACCCGACATGATTTACGTGGAGCACAAGGGCAAGCTCTCGCGCAGTTCGGCACGGTTCTTGTCCGAGGACCAGCTGCGCCGCGTCATTGAACGCATCGTCTCCCGCGTCGGCCGCCGGATCGACGAATCGTCGCCGCTCGTCGACGCCCGCCTGGCCGACGGCTCCCGCGTGAATGCGGTCATTCCGCCGCTGGCAGTCAACGGGTCCTCCCTGACGATCCGGAAGTTCGCCGCGGACCCGTTTCAGGTCCAGGACCTCATTGGTTTCGGCACCCTTTCCCCGGAAATGGCCGCGTTATTGGACGCCTGCGTCCGGTCACGGCTGAACATCATCGTCTCCGGCGGCACCGGCACCGGAAAGACCACGCTGCTCAACGTGCTCTCCTCCTTCATTCCGGCCGGCGAACGCATCGTCACCATCGAAGACGCCGTGGAACTGCAGCTGCAGCAGGACCACGTGGTCCGGCTGGAAAGCCGCCCGAGCAACATCGAGGGCAAGGGCGCGATCACCATCCGCGACCTCGTCCGCAACTCGCTGCGCATGCGCCCGGACCGGATCGTGGTGGGCGAGGTCCGCGGCGGAGAAACACTGGACATGCTCCAGGCCATGAACACCGGGCACGACGGATCGCTGTCCACGGTGCATTCGAACTCCCCCCGGGACGCCATCGCGCGCCTGGAGACCCTGGTGCTGATGGCCGGGATGGATCTGCCCCTGCGCGCGATCCGGGAACAGATCGCCTCCGCGGTGGACGTCATCGTTCAGTTGACGCGCCTGCGCGACGGTACCCGCCGGGTCACGCATGTGACCGAGGTACAGGGCATGGAAGGCGACATCGTGACGCTGCAAGACGCCTTCGTCTTCGACTACAGCGCCGGCGTGGATGCCAGCGGCAGGTTCCTGGGCAAACCCGTTCCGACCGGGATTCGTCCCCGGTTTACCGACCGGTTTCGGGAACTGGGCATCGACCTGCCGGCCGACATCTTCGAGCCTGCCGCCGGCCCGTTGCGCCCCCAGGCGGCGACGCGATGACCCCGGCGGTCCTGGTTGTAGGGATGCTGTTTTGCTACGGCTCGCTGGCGCTGCTGGTGTCAGCCGCCTTCGGCACGCGGTCCCTGCGGCTTTCTCCGTCCCGCCGTGGCGCCCCGGAACAGGGCTCCCGGCTCAGTGACGTGGCCGCCCGCTCCACCGCTGCCATCGAACGGCTCCTGGCCCGCCGCCGGGAAGCCCCGGCGATGGCCGGCGCCCTCGAAGCCGCCGGGCTGAGGCTCACCCCCGCCGAACTGGTGGTCCTGGTTTTGTCCGGCGCCGCGGTCGGCGCGGCCCTCGGACTTATGCTCGCGGGACCCGCCGCCGGCCTGCTCCTGGCCGTTGCGGCCCCGGCCGTCGCCAAGGCGGTCCTGGTCTTCCGCGCCGGCCGGCGCCGGGCGGCCTTCGCCGACCAGCTCGACGACACGCTCCAACTGCTGGCCAGCGGACTGCGTGCCGGCCACAGCCTGCTGCGCGCCGTGGACGCGGTCTCCGCCGAATCGGCGGCGCCGACGTCCGAAGAGCTCCGGCGGGTGGTCAACGAAACGCGGCTGGGCCGAGACCTGGGCGAATCGCTGCACGACACCGCCGACAGGATGGGCAGCGAAGACTTCCACTGGGTCGCCCAGGCCATAGACATCCACCGCGAGGTCGGTGGCAACCTGGCCGAAGTCCTGGACCAGGTGGGCCAGACGATCAGGGAGCGCTCCCAGATCCGGGGCCAGGTC
Organism: Arthrobacter sp. Cza30; assembly: GCF_059090765.1. Lineage (NCBI taxonomy): Bacteria > Bacillati > Actinomycetota > Actinomycetes > Micrococcales > Micrococcaceae > Arthrobacter > Arthrobacter sp. Cza30. The sequence goes on from NZ_JBNHGA010000015.1 coordinate 37,368, forward strand.
AAGGCGCTCAGCGCCGAAGGACGGATCTCCGCCCTGGTCCTGATGGTCCTGCCCTTTGGCCTCAGCGGGTTCCTGTTCGTGTCCAGCCCCGGCTATCTGGACAGTTTCACCCAGAGCCCGCTCGGTTTCTCCCTGCTGTTCGTGGCCGGAGCCCTGCTCGTCGCGGGCGGGCTGTGGATGCGCAAAGTCGTCAGCTTCAAGTTCTAAGTTCAGCACAGTAAGTAAAGGAGTCCGCCGATGCCGCTGACTATCATGGTGGCTGCCGCAGCCCTGGTGCTGTCGCTCCCGCTGTTTGTCTGGTCCCTGGTGGGCGGGAAGCATCCCCAGCACGAGGCCATCCGGGCCAATTTGTCCCGTGGCCTGGCCGGCCCGCGCGCGGTCAAACGCAAGCGCGGGCTCCGGTTCGAGGCGCTGGCCGGCCGGTTCACGCCGGCGACCTTTGCCCAGCGCTTGGAACGCCAACTGGCGCTGGCCGGGCGTCCCGAGGCCTGGCCGCTGAAGCGGCTCATGGCGGCCAAGATCGTACTTGCCGTGACCGGCATCGTCCTCGGGCTTTTGTACGTGGCCGCCGCATCGGCGGGGTCCAGCGTCCTGCTGGCGATCGTCATCGCCGTCGTCGCCTACTGCCTCCCTGACCTTCTGCTGCACAGTGCGGGCCAGAAACGCCAGGCAACGATCAGCGAGGAACTGCCGGACACGCTTGACCAAATGACCATCGCCGTGGAGGCCGGCCTGGGCTTCGACGCGGCGGTCGCCCGGGTAGGAGCGAACGGTTCCGGCCCGTTGGCCGCCGAACTGATTCGCGTCCTGCAGGACATGCAGGTGGGCCGCTCGCGCCGCGAGGCCTACGACTCGCTGGCCGGCAGGACCACCTCGAAGGACCTGCAGCAATTCGTGCGCGCCGTCATCCAAGCGGACGCCTACGGCGTTTCCGTCTCCGGCGTGCTCCGCACGCAGGCGGCCGAAATGCGCGTCAAGCGGCGCCAGCGCGCCGAGGAAAAGGCCATGCAGATCCCGGTCAAGGTAGTCTTCCCGCTGATGTTCTGCATTCTTCCGGTGCTTTTTATCGCGCTGCTCGGCCCTGCGGCACTGAACATCATCGCCACCCTGGGCGGCTGACCGAGGACCGGCAGGCACGTCGGCAACCTCAGCAATCCCGCAACATTAGCCAAAGAAACCGGAAAACCGGCAGACCGGCCCGACATCTGAAAGTAGTCTCGAACCATGCCCACCCCATCCACCCACTGTGCACCGACCGGGCTGGCCCCGGCCGGGACCCGCCCCGCGCGGGGCCTGCCATGATGACCACCGACCAGCACCTCGCCCTGCCGCTGGTTGACCGCGCGGTAGTGGAAGACCTTGGCGACGGTTTGGCCGACCACGGCATCGCCCGTGGCTTGGTCCAGGACTTTTCCGAAGCATGGCCGGAACGGTTCAGCTGCCTGGAAACCGCGTTGGACAGCCAGGACCGGACCGATTCCCTGGACGCAGCCCTCAGCCTGAAGACCGCCTCGATGATGGTGGGTGCCAGCCGACTGGCTTGGCTGGCCGGCAAGGTGGAGGATCATATTCGTGCGGCGGATTTCACCGAGGCAACCGCCATGCTTGGTCTAATCCAGCAGTGCGGTGCGGCCACGATCAGGGAAATGCAGGGAATGAGGGCCGAGGGAGGAGCACCCGCTACAACGGGCGCTGCGGAGCCAACCGATAACCGATTCCCCGCACCGTAACGAGCCAGCGCGGGCGGTGCGGATCTTCCTTCAGCTTGCGCCTCAGATTGCCCACGTGGACTTCGATCGCCCGCTCATCGGCTTCGCTGATATAGGCATCCTCGGGGTAATAGTCCCCGCGCACTACCTTGACCAGTTCGGCCTTCGAGCGGACCGCCCCCGAGCTGCGCAGCATCTCCTGGAGCACGTTGAACTCGCTCCTGGTCAGCCGCAATTCCTCGCCCTCGCGCGACGCCATACGTCGATCGGAATCAAGGATGAGCCCATTGTGCTCGAGGATTCTGCTGTCGGCGGGCGGGGCCGCCGGCAGCGGCGGTGCGTTGGCCGGTGTGGCTTCCAGCGGATGGGGGGTGCGGGGCCGGCGCATCATCGCATGGATCCTGGCCCGCAGCTCGCGGGGACGGAACGGTTTGGTCATATAGTCGTCCGCGCCAAGCTGCAACGCCGTGAGCGTGTCGAGTTCTTCGTTCCTGCTGGTGAGCATCACGATGTAACAGTTGCTGAACTGGCGGATCCGCCGGAGCACTTCGAAGCCGTCGATGTCCGGCAGCGAGATGTCCAGGGTGACAACGGTGGTGATCCGTTGCCGCACGGCATGGATCCCTTCCCGCCCGCTCGCGGCCGCCTGCACGTCGAAGCCTGATTGCAGGAGGACGGCGCTCACAAGATTGCGGATGTCCACGTCGTCTTCGATCACTACGGCCGCACCCGGGTCACTCATTATGCATCTCCTCCCTGCACGGTCCGCGTCGGGCTCATGCCCGAAGGCCATCCGGGCCTCTGCAGAAGCCCGGATCTCTGATACTCCTAGAGGTTAATCGATTCGTTCTACTGTGAGCCTATGTCGGGCAGCAATGTGATGAAAGGGTGACCAACGATTCACAGACCCGAGGGACCTCAAGGAACAAGGGCTGTGGCCTGTGGGCGGGCCCGGTGACCATGCTGTTGCCGCTCATGCTTGCCGCGCTCGGGGCCCTGGCCGGCTGGTGCGTCTTCGCGCTCGCCCGCCGGGAGAACCAGACAACACTTCCTGTCGCGTGGCGCTGGCCGATGGCGGCTGTAACGGGCATCCTCTGCGGCCTCCTTGCTCCGGCCCGGGAAGCGGCAGAGCTTCCCGCCTTCGGCCTTCTCGCCGTCCTGGGCGTGCTGCTGGCCGCGATTGACCTGCGGCACAAGTTGCTGCCGAATCGCGTGGTCCTTCCGTTCCTGGGGACGGCAGTGGCTCTGCTGCTCCTGCCTGCCTTGACGGGCTCCGCGTGGCAGCCGGTCCTGGCCGGGCTGCTCGGCTCGCTGGCGATGTTTGCCGCCTACCTGCTGGCGGCCTTGATCAAGCCCGGCGGCATCGGCATGGGAGACGTGAAGCTTGCTGCCGTCGTGGGCCTGTATGCCGGCTACGACGGCGCAGCGGCCTGGGTGGCCGTGCTGCTGGGGGCGTTCCTGCTGAACGCCGCGGCCATCGTCCTGCTCATGCTGGCCCGCGTGCTGCGGCGGGATTCGGACATCCCGTTTGGCCCGTCCATGATCACCGCCGCGCTCGTGGTCGCGCTGGCCGGCCCGCTGCCCGGATAGTCCCGGGCTTACAACAGCCGCCGCGCACCGTCCGCGGAGATGACGGTGAACAATTCCGGGCGCCGGAAGCCGCGCGAAGCGAACGCCCGCAAGACCGCATCCCGCACCGCATCCACCTCGTTTGCCGGGACCAGGGCGATGGCTGAACCGCCGAATCCCCCGCCGGTCATGCGGGCGCCCAGGGCGCCGTTCGCCTGTGCAATCTCCACGGCCAGGTCCAGCTCCGGACAGGAAATTTCGAAGTCATCGCGCATGGAAACGTGGCTGGCGTCCAGCAACCGGCCGAAGGCCGCCGGTCCCTCGGAGCGCAGCGCTTTCACGGTTTCCACCACGCGCACGTTCTCGGTAACGATATGCCGGGCGCGGCGGAAGGTCTCCTCATCGAGCAGCCGTTGAGCTTCCGGCAACCGGTCGAGCGGCACGTCGCGCAGCAGCGGCACACCCAGGGCTTCCGCGGCCCGGTTGCAGGAGTCGCGCCGGCTGGCATAGTCACCGGTGGCATGAGCGTGCGAAACCTTGGTATCCATGACCAGGCACGCCAGGCCCGCAGCCTCGAGGTCCAGCGGCACCAGTTGGACCTCTTCGCTCCGGCAGTCCAGAAACACCGCGGACCCCGCCGCCCCGAACAGGGAGGCGTACTGGTCCATGATGCCGGTGGGCGCACCGACCACCTCGTTCTCCGCGCGGCGCCCGGCGGCAGCCAGATGTGCCCGGTTAAGGCGGACCCGATCCAACACCGCCCGGTCCGTCCCCTTCGCGTCCGACCCCGTCGGATCTAGCGCGGGATCGGCCCGCCGCTCTCCCACCAGTTCGGCCAGGCCAAGGGCCACCGCGCATTCTAGCGCGGCAGACGAGGACAATCCGGCGCCGACCGGAACGTCCGAGTCCACCAGCAGGTCGAAGCCGGGCAGGCGTACTCCCGCCTGCTCCAGCGCCCAGGCCACTCCCAGCGGGTACGCCGACCAGCCGGAAACCGCGCCCGGGCCGAGATCATCCAGCCCGACTTCCACCGCCTCGGCGCGCGGCAGGGCCGAGGCCACCCGAACGGTGCGGTCGCCGCGCACGGCGAGCGCCGCCGTCGTGATCTTATCGATGGCGAACGGCAGCACGAAGCCGCCGTTGTAATCGGTGTGTTCGCCGATCAGGTTGGCCCGTCCCGGTCCCGCCCAGACCCCGTCCGGGTCGCGCCCGAACCGTGCGGCGAAGGCGTCGGCGGTGCGTGCGGCCAAAGCTTCGGCGGTCACGGGGCCTCACCGCCGGCGCCCCCGCCGACCTCCCCGCCGGCTGCCCCTGCGGCCCCGGTGCCTTCGCCCGCCGCGCGTGTCCCGCCCGGCCCGTCGCCGCCTGCACCCGGGATGCGGCGCGGATCCGCGTCCCGCAGCGCGGCGGCCACCTGCTCCGGGAGGGTGTCGTTGATGAAGGCGCCCATCGCTGCCTCGGAGCCCGCCAGGTACTTCAGCTTGTCGGCGGCCCGGCGCGGCGAGGTCAGCTGCAGGTGCAGGTAGCCCGCTTCCCGCAGCGCGCGGGCGACCGGCGCCTGGTGCCAGGCGGCGATGTACGGGGTGGGGCTGTCGTAGAGCGCGTCGAACCGGCCCAGCAGCTGCGGGTACAGCACCGCCAGTTCGTCCCGCTCCGCACCCGTAAGCCCGGCGAGGTCCGCGACCTGCCGGTGCGGCACCAGGTGCACCTCCAGCGGCCAGCGCGCGGCGAACGGCACGTAGGCGCTGAAGTGTTCGCCTTCGAGCACCATCCGGGAGCCGTCGGAGCGCTCGCGGCCGAGCACCGCCCCGGTCAGCGTCTGCCGCCCGCCGGTGGCGTCGAAGTGTTGCCGCGCGGCCGCGGCCATGACTGCCCCGCGGGGCGGGAGGTAGGAGTAGGCGTAGATCTGGCCGTGCGGATGGTGCAGCGTCACGCCGATCTGCGCGCCGCGGTTTTCGAAGCAGAAGACCTGCGCAATCCCGTCCATCGCGCTGAGCGCCGCGGTCCGGTGCGCCCACGCGTCGATCACGGTGCGCACGCGGCGGGTGTCCAGCCCGGCGAATGAACCGGTATGCGCAGAGGTGAAGGAGACCACCTCGCAGCGCCCGCTGGCGGTGTAGGCGCGGCCCCACTCCGGGTCCTCGGGCGTCGCCAGCAGGTCCGGCCCGAGCGACGGAAACCGGTTCTCGAACACGGCCACGTCATAGTTCGCCGCCGGGATTTCGGAGGCGTAGTCCGGCGTGCTCGGGCACAGCGGGCACGCGTCCGCCGGCGGCAGGTAGGTGCGGGTCTGCCGGTGCGCGGCCAGCGCCACCCACTCCCCCGTCAGCACGTCGTAGCGCAACTCCCCCACCGGCGGCCGCTCCGGCAGGTCCCGGGTGTCCTGCGATTCCCGCGGAACCGGCCGCGCGCCGTCGTCGAAAAACAGCAACTGGCGGCCGTCCGCCAACCGGGTAGCAGTCACCGCGGTGACCGGTTCTGCTTCCGGAACAACGACGGCGGTGCCCGCCCCGTGCCTGGCATGATCCACGGTGGTTCGCTCAGGCACGGCGCCGCTTCGCCGCACAGGTCACGCAATATTGTGCTTCCGGCCGGATCTCCAGGCGCTCGCGCGGGATGGGGTTGCCGCACGCGGCGCACGTGCCATAGGTGCCGGCCGCGAGCCGGGCCCGGGCGGCGGCGATGTCCGCCAGCGCCTTTTCCGTGCTGGCCAGCAGCGCCACTTCGCGAGCGCGTTCCAGCGTGGCCGTAGAGCCCTCGGGGTCGTGTTCGTCGTCGGCCGGGACGTCCCGGGTCGCGGCGGTGACTTCGGCAATGTCGACCGTGAGGCGCTCCACCTGGGCGCGGTCCGACGCCTCGCGGGCGTCCAGCAGCGCGGCGAAGTGCTCCACATCCTCGTGGGTCAAGCTCTCGCTCATGTGTGCCTCCCGTCGGCCAGGTCGGTCCGGCAGGTGCGGACCGGAGTGCCCCTAGACTACGCCGTTGCCGCGGTACATGGGATGGACGCACGGCACGCAGCCGCCGGCTCTGGCGGATGGCAGCTCAGCCTGTGAGCTTGCCCGCCATCCGCTCCCGCATAACCACACTGGCCGAGTTGAGCCCGATGATCCGCACGTCCTTGCCGTGGCCGTGGTACTTCGCGGTAATCGCATCCAGTGCCGCCACGGTCGAGGCGTCCCACAGGTGCGAGGCGTGCATGTCGATGACGACCTTGTGCGGGTCCAGTGCGTACTGGAACTGCGTGTAGAGGTCGTTCGAGGAGGCGAAGAAGAGCTCGCCGTCGACCACGTAGGTGGCCGTCTCCTCGCCGTTCAGTTCCAGCACCGTCCGCTCGACGGTCACCAGATGCGATACCCGGTTGGCGAACAGCACCATGGCGGTCAGCACGCCGAGCCCGACGCCGATCGCCAGGTTGTTCGTGGCGACGGTGGCGATGACGGTGACGAGCATGACGGCGGTCTCGCTCTTCGGCATCATCTTCAGGGTCGAGGGTTTGATGCTGTGCCAGTCGAACGTCGCCCAGGACACGAAGACCATCACGGCCACCAGGGCCGCCATCGGGATCAGCGCCACGATGTCGCCGAGGACCACCACGAGGATGAGCAGGAACAGGCCGGCGAGGAAGGTGGAGATACGGGTGCGGGCTCCGGAGGCCTTGACGTTGATCATGGTCTGGCCGATCATCGCGCAGCCGCCCATGCCGCCGAAGAATCCGGTGATGATGTTCGCCGCGCCCTGACCCCAGGACTCGCGGGTTTTGTTGGAGCGGGTGTCCGTGACGTCGTCGACCAGCTTGGCCGTCATCAGCGATTCGAGCAGCCCCACGAAGGCCATCGCCAGGGCAAACGGGAAGATGACCTTCAGGGTTTCTAGGGTCAGCGGTACTGCCGGGAAGAACAGCGCGGGCAGGCTGTCCGGCAGCTCGCCCTTGTCGCCCACGGTCGGCACGGCGACGGAGGCGAACACCGTGATCAGCGTCAGCACCACGATGGCCACCAAGGGCGCGGGCACCGCGTTGGTCAGCTTCGGAAGACCGAAAACGATCGCCAGCGCCAGCGCGGTCAGCGGGTACACCAGCCACGGAACGCCCAGCAGTTCAGGCACCTGCGCCATGAAAATCAGGATGGCCAGCGCGTTGACGAACCCCACCATCACCTGCCGCGGAATGAACCGCATCAGCTTGGCGACGCCAAGCACCGCCAGCAGCACCTGGAACACGCCGGCCAGGATGACCGCCGCCACCAGGTAGTCGAGGCCGTGGCTTTCCACCAGCGGGGCAATCACCAGCGCCACCGCGCCGGTGGCAGCCGAGATCATCGCCGGGCGGCCGCCCAGGAACGCGATCGAGACAGCCATGGTGAAGGAGGCGAACAGCCCGACGCGCGGGTCAACCCCGGCGATGATGGAGAACGCGATGGCCTCGGGGATCAGGGCCAGCGCGACCACGAGCCCGCCGAGCACTTCCGTCTTCAGCAGCCGCGGCGACTTGAGGGTGCGCAGCACGGACTGGCGCTCCTCGGGAGTCAGCTCCGGACGGGCGGTCGCGATGGACACTATGGGGCTCCGATCATCGTGCGGGGATACCGGCCAATTCTACCGGCGCCCCCTGTCCGGCCCGGCCGTCGCTTCCGCGATCGCTGCCGATCACCGTCGGCCCCATCCGTTCGGCCGTCCTCCCCCTGCCGCCGGAACTGCGCCAGCGGTAACCTCGGAGGAGGAGGTACCGCCATGGCAGCCGAACTCCAAACCGATGTACTGATTGTCGGCGCAGGTCCCACGGGCCTCATGCTTGCCAACTGGCTGGCCAAGCTGGGCGTCGACCACATCATCACGGACGGCAAGCCGGGCCCCACGAGGGAATCCCGGGCCCTCGGGGTGCAGGCGCGCAGCATGGAAATCTACGACCAGCTGGGCGTCGCCGACACCGTCATGGCCGAAGGTGTTCTCGCCGAAGCGGTGGTCATAGGCTTCGGCACGAAGCCGCGCGGCAGGGTCCCTCTGGGCCGGATGGGCCGCGGGATCACACCGTTCCCGGGCATCATGTTCTACGAACAAAGCAAGAACGAGGAGTTGCTGCTCAAGAACCTGCACGCACTCGGCGGCGAGGTGCTGTGGGAGTGCCGGCTGGGCGGCCTGGGCATCGCGGACGGCAGCCACCCGGACCACCCCGTCAGGGCGAAGCTGACGGGCCCAGCGGGCGAGGCGTCGGTCCGCGCCCGCTACTGCGTGGGAACCGACGGTGCCTCGTCAACCGTGCGGACCAGCCGAGGCATCGGGTTTGAAGGCTCCACCAGTCCGCACACCTTCTTTGTCAATGACGCCACCGAGGTCCGCGGCCTGTTCGGCGACGTGGTCAATATCCGCGCGGGCGTGGAGCAGTTCCTGCTGGCGTTTCCCATGAGCGGTCCCGGCCACCTCCGGCTAATCGGCGTGGTCCGCGACCCGGAGGGCGGCGCGCAGGGGCGGGCCAACGACGGCGGAGCGGACGTCTCCGAGGAGCCCCTCCGGAAGCGCTTGGCCCAGGAGTTCGGCGTCAGCTACGGCGCCTCGAACTGGTTCTCCACCTACCGCGTGCATCACCGGATAGCCGCCCAGTTCCGCAACGGCCCGGTCTTCCTCGCCGGGGACGCAGCACATGTCCATTCCCCCGTGGGTGCCCAGGGCATGAACACCGGCCTGCAGGACGCCCATAACCTGGCCTTTAAGTTCGCCGATGTCCTCGCCGGCCGGGCCGCGGACTCCTATCTGGACCGTTACGAGGCCGAACGGCGGCCGGTCGCGGTGCGGCTGCTGCAAAGCACGGACCGGGTGTTCGCGTTCATCACGTCGACGGCGCCTTGGGCACTGGCCGCCCGGAGGTCGGTGCTGCCGTTCCTCATCCCCGTGGTGGCGCGGGTGGTGCCGCGGTCCTCCGGTGCCTCCCGGTTGTTTGGCTATATATCGCAGACCCGGATCCATTACTGGATGGCCCCGGGTGCCAAGGAAGCGGCGCGGGGCCGGCGGGGCCGTGTCGTGGGACGGCGGCTGCCGTATACCGGCGGCAACTTCGACGTCCTGCGCAGCCTTCAGTGGCAGGTGCACTCGTACGGCGACCCGGGCGCCGTCGTCGTCAATCATGTGGAGGCAGCGCTGGGGCTGACGATGCACGTGCTGCCGCGCAACGGGAACAAGAAGCTCGATCCGGAACAGCTGTACCTGGTGCGCCCGGACGGGTTCGTGGCGGCGCAGTCCCTGCCCAGCCATGCCGTGGCCACGTTCACCCAGGCACTGCGGCGCGGACGCCGTTCCGCCAAGGTGTGAGCCAAGGCCTGCTCCGCGCCCATCCAGGGCCGGACACGTTCGAAAGGAAAGCCGATGGTGCTGTATCTCTCGAAGTTCAGCTATACCCCGGAGACCTGGGCCAGGATGATCAACAACCCGGAGGACCGGGGGAAGGCGGCCAAGGCCTACATCGAATCCGTCGGCGGGAAACTGCACGGCTTCTGGTACGCCTTCGGCATGCACGACGGCTACAGCGTGTGGGAGGCCCCGAACAACGTCTCCATGGCCGCCGTCGCCCTGGCCATCAGCGGAGGCGGTGCGCTGAGCTCCTTCGAAACAACCGTGCTGCTGACCATCGATGAAACCATCGACGCCCTGCGCATGGCCGGCGAAGTCCGTTACCGGGCTCCCGGCGTCACGGGGTCCGGCTGACGTCCACGCCCTTGGGCACCACCATCATGGGGCAGAGGCCGTGGTGCAGCACCGCCTGGCTGACCGAGCCCAGCAACAGGCCGGGGAATCCGCCGTGGCCGCGGGTCCCCAGGACCATCAGTTGGGCCGTGCGGGTGGCGTGGACCAGGACTTCCGCGGGCCTGGCCAGATAGAAGTTCCAGCTCGCATCCAGGTCCGGGTGGCGGCCGCGGACCTCCCGCAGCGGGCCGTCCAGCTCCGCGGCGACCTCCTCGCGGAACCGATGGGCCCCTTCGGCGTGGTCCAGCCAGACCGAATCGCGGTAGAAGGGTGCCCGGGACGAAAGCATCCGCAGCGGGACGGCATGCCGGCTGGCCATCTCTGCCGCCGCCCACAGGGCGGGATTCGCGCTGCCCGACTGGTCGACGCCGACCACCACCTGCCCGGCGTAGCTGAACTTTTCGGAGACGTCCGGCGGATGCAGCCCCCGGTCCGCCCCTTCCCGCGGCGACGGCAGCAGCCAGGGCACCGGTCCGCCGGGCAGTTCGGCCGCGGCATCCTGCGAGAGCTCGGCGGCCGTCGCGCCCGGTTTCCAGCGTTGCGGCACCACCACCGTGGGGCAGGCGCCGTGCGCCGCCAGGCCCGAGGAGACGCTGCCCAGCAGCCGTCCCGCAAAGCCGCCGCGGCCGCGCTTGCCCACCACGGCCAGTCCGGCGGAAGCGGATTCGTCCACCAATACTTCGCTCGGGTCCCCGGCCATCACGTGCCCTTCGGCCTGGAGTCCCAGCGCTCCGGCGCGGTCCAGCGCCGCCTGCAGCACCCCTTCCCCGCCGCGCCGGGCGGAGGCCAGATACTGGTGGTCCACCTCCGGATCGTCCACGCCCGCGGTCGAAACGACGGTGACCAGCCGCACCGGCCATCCGCGGGACTGGGCCTCGAACAACCCCCAGTCCAGCGCCCGGGCGCTGGTTTCCGAGCCGTCGAATCCCACCAGGACGACCTCTTCCATGCCTCCACCCTAGGGGACGGCCGCGCGGCTGAGTAGGGGCAGCGGGTTCCGACGGCGCCCGGGCGGGAGGCGGCCCCCTCACGAAACCGTTGCCGTGGGCTGAACACAGGTTTAGACTGCTGAACATGCGTTCAGCAGCGCCGCCGCAGGGCGACGCACCCAGCGATCTCACCGCCCGTGCGCGGGTCCGGGACACCGCCGTCGTGTTGTTCGGCAGTCGGGGTTTCCGGGTGGGCGTCCGCGCCATTGCGGACGCGGCTGGGGTCAGCCCGGCGCTGATCCTGCACCACTTCGGCTCCAAAGACGGCCTGCGGACGGCCTGCGACGAGTACGTGTTGGCCAAAATCGGCGCGTACAAGCAACAGGCAGTCGAACCCGGCTCGCCCACGGAACTGCTGGCGGCCATGGCGGAGTTGGAGGAAACGGCGCCGCTGGTCGGCTACGCCTTGCGGAGCCTGCAGTCCGGCGGCGATCTGGCCCAGGCCTTCATCGAGCACTTCGCCGCCGACGCCGAGTCCTGGCTGGCCCACGGGGTCGCCGCCGGCACCATCCACCCGTCCGTCAACGAAAAGGCGCGCGCCCGCTATCTGACCGTTCAGGGATTCGGTGCGATGCTGCTGGACCTGACGCTTTACCCGCCGGAGGATCCCACCGATTTTTCCGGCATCATGCGCGGCTACCTGGACCGGCACGGCCTGGCCAACGTGGAGCTCTACACGCAGGGCTTGATGACCAACCGCGACCTGCTCGACGCCTACCTGCTGTATGTGACGGACCCGCCCGGTTCCTGACCCGCTGCGTTTGTGTCCCGTCCGCGCCCCGCGCACCCTTGTTCCTTCCATATTTCCGCCCTGAAGCAGGTGGTTTCCATGTCCGCAGTAATCGACCTGAACCAAGTGGACAAGGCCTTCGGCTCCGTCCGCGCCCTGGACCAGCTCAACCTGGTGCTGGAACCCGGCGAGGTCCACGGCTTCCTCGGCCCCAACGGCGCCGGCAAGTCCACCACCATCCGCATCATTCTCGGCCTGCTGAAGGCCGACGCCGGAACCGTGCGGCTCTTCGGCGAGGACCCGTGGACCCGCGCGGTGCCCCTGCACCGCCGGCTGGCCTACGTTCCCGGCGACGTCAGCCTCTGGCCCAAGCTCACCGGCGGCGAGGCGATCGACCTGTTTGCCAGCCTCCGCGGCGGGATCGATCGCAGGCTCAAGGCCGAACTGCTGGAACGCTTCCAGCTGGATCCCACCAAGAAGACGCGCTCCTACTCCAAGGGCAACCGGCAGAAGGTCGCGCTCGTCGCCGCCCTGGCCAGCGACGTCGAGCTTCTGGTGTTGGACGAGCCGACGTCCGGACTGGACCCGCTGATGGAACTGGAATTCCAGCAGTGCATCCGCGAGTCCAGGCACGCCGGCAAGACCGTGCTGCTCTCCAGCCACATCCTGGCCGAGGTGGAAGCCTTGTGCGACAAGGTCACCATCATCCGGGCCGGCCGCGCTGTCCAAACCGGTTCGCTTGCGGAACTGAGGCACCTGAGGCGCACCGCCGTCGTCGTGGTGGCCGACGGCGATGCCACCGCGGTGGGCGGCCTCACCGGCGTGCACGATCTCCGGCGGGACAACGAGCGCGTGCACTTCACCGTTGACGAAGCCGCGCTGCCGGCTGCTTTGGCGGCCCTGCTGCCGCTGGGCGTCCGCAGCCTGACCAGCACGCCGCCGACGCTGGAGGAACTGTTCGTCCACCAGTACGGCCCCGATGGGCGGGCTGCAGCCGAAAGCGGCAGGTCATGAGCACCGCGACCGCGGCGCCTCGGATCTCCCGTGCGCACAGCCCACGGAATCAGGCGCTGGCCGGGACCGGCCGGCTGCTCCGCCTGGCGCTGCGGGTGGACCGGGTGCGGATCCCGGTCTGGGCGCTGGCCATCGGCGGGTTCATCAGCTATTTCGCGCTGGTGCTGCCCCAGGTCTACGGCGACCAGGCGGCATGGCAGAGCCGGGCGGCGATTATGCAGGACCCGTCCGGCGCCCTGCTGGCCGGCCCGGGGTACGGCCTGGAGAACTACGGCCTGGGCCCGATGCTGGCCAACGAAGTGCTGGGGATGCTGGCGGTGGCCACCGCGCTGATGTCCATCTTCTCGGTAGTCCGGCACACCCGGGCCAATGAAGAAGCCGGACGTGCCGAGCTCATCCTGGCCGGGCCCGTGGGACGACGCGCACCGCTGACCGCCGCGCTGGCGGTCATGCTGCTCACCAACCTGGCGGTGGCAGCGGCCCTGTTCGCCGCACTGGTGGCCAACGGTCTCGCGGCACTCGATTCCCTGTCGATGGCGGCCGGAGCGGCGCTGGTCGGGATCGTCTTCGGCGCGGTAGCGGCGCTGACCGCGCAGCTGAGCGAACATGCGCGGACAGCCAGCGGCATGGCCGGGGCGCTGCTGGGGCTGGCGTACATCCTCCGCGGCATCGGCGACGCCCAGGCGCTGGGCGGCACCGCGTTGTCGTGGCTCTCCCCCATCGGTTGGATCCAGCAGGCGCGGGCCTATGTCGAGCTGCGGTGGTGGCCCTTGCTGCTGTGCCTGGCGCTGGCGGCGCTGCTGGTGCCGGCCGCGTATCTGCTGCAGGGCCGGCGCGACCTGGCCGCGGGGCTGGTGCCCGCTCGCCGGGGCCGCGCCAATGCCACGCCGCTGCTGGTGCGGCTGCCGGGGCTGTTCCTGCGGTTGGAGCGCGGCAGCATCATCAGCTGGTCGCTCGGCCTGTTCGTCTTCGCCGTGCTGACCGGGTCCCTGGCCCAGGCGGTGGTGGACAGTTACGAATCACAGCCGCAGCTGGCGGCGGTGCTGGGCCTGGGCGACAGCTCCGACTTCCTCCGGACGGCCCTGGCCGCGTTCCTGAAGTACTTCGCCATGGCCGTGGCCGTTTTCGCCGTGATCTCCATGGGAAGGCTCGGCAGGGAAGAATCCGACGGCCGAACCGGGGCTGTGCTCGCGGCCTCGGTGGGGCGGGCGCACTGGGTCCTGAGCGCGCTGCTGGTCACCGCGCTTGCCTCGGCGCTGATGCTCGTTGTCTCCGGGTTGGGCCTGGCCCTGGGTGCGCTCTCCGTGGTCGGCGACAGCTCGGTGATCGCGGAATTCGCTCCCGCCGGGCTGGTCTTCCTGCCCTTGATCCTCTGTTTCGCCGGTGCCGGCGCCCTCGCCTACGGGCTGCGCAGCGGTACCTGGTGGGTCTGGATCCTGCTGATCGCTGCGCTGCTGGTGGGCATGTACGGGGCGGTGCTCAACCTGCCGGAGGCGGTGCTGGACGCCGAGCCGTTCGGGCTGGTCCCGCGCGTACCGGCCGCGGATCTGGACGTGCTGCCGCTGGCCTGGATGTCGGCGGTCGCGTTGCTGCTCATCGGCGGCGGCACGCTGGCGTTCCGGCGCCGGGACCTGGAGGCCTGACGGCACTCGGAGGAGCGGCCGAGGAGCTGCCGCGAACCCAGTGCGGCTACGCCCCGCCGTCCTGGTAGACGTCCGGAATGCCGTCGTTGTCCGCGTCGACCCGTTCTTCGGCCTGGATGCGCCGGTAATGCCGGTTGCGGACGCGCAGCACCACCGTTGCCAGCAGCGCGGCCAGCAGGGATGCCGCGAGAATGGCCACCTTGGCGTGGTCATTGGCCGGCGTGCCCAGTCCGAAGCTCAGCTCGGCCACCAGCAGGGAGACGGTGAAGCCGATGCCGGCCAGCATGGCGATGCCCAACAGGTCGACCCACTTCATCGACGTGTCCAGCTCCGCCCGGGTCAGCTTGCTCATCAGCCAGGTGGTGCCGACGATGCCGATCGGCTTGCCGAGCACCAGGCCGGCGATGATGCCGACTGCCACCGGATCGCCGAGGGCAGAGGCAAATCCATCAATTCCGCCCACGGCGACGCCGGCGGAGAAGAACGCGAAGACCGGGACCGCGAAGCCGGCGGACACGGGCCGGAGCCGGTGTTCGAAGATCTCGGCGAGCCCCGGGCCCGCTTCCGGTCCGCCGCTGGCCTTGCTGCGCAATACCGGGACGGTGAAGCCGAGCACCACGCCGGCGATGGTGGCGTGGATGCCGGAGGCATGGACCAGGGCCCAGGCCACGATGCCGATGGGCAGCAGGACTGCCCACAAAGCCGCATGATGCTTCCCGAAGAAGCTGCGGAACTTCTGGGCCAGGAAGGTGTAGAGCGCGATGGGGACCAGGGCCAGCAGCAGTGCCGGGACCTGAATCTCACTCGTGTAGACGAACGCAATGATGGCGATGGCGATGAGGTCGTCCACCACGGCCAGCGTCAGCAGGAAAATCCGCAGCGCGCTGGGCAGGTGCGATCCGATGACGGCCAGGACCGCTACCGCGAACGCGATGTCCGTCGCCGTCGGGATGGCCCAGCCGCGGATGGTTTCGGGGCTGCCCCAGTTGATGGCTGCGTAGATGACGGCGGGAACGACCACTCCGCCAACGGCTGCCGCGACCGGCACCATGGCCTGGCGCGGGTTGCTGAGGTCCCCCGCGACGAACTCGCGTTTGAGCTCCAGCCCTACCAGGAAGAAGAACACCGCCAGCAGCCCGTCGGCGGCCCATGCCCCCAGACTCAGCTCCAGATGCCAGGGCTCGTAGCCGACGGTGAAGTCGCGTAGGGCGAAGTAGCTGTCTGCCGCGGGCGAGTTGGCCCAGATCAGGGCGACGACGGCTGCGGCCACCAGCAGGGCCCCGCCGACGGTTTCCCTCCGCAGGATTTCGCCGATTCGCAGCGCTTCGGCATAACTTCCGCGTCCCAAAACCTTGGGTTTGGCGGATGATTCGGGGGTCTTGGCGGCCATGGCGGGTCCTCAAAGGGTCGACAACAGAACTGCCGACCAGACTTCCCGGCGCACCGGGTTCCACCCTACCCGCGCATGCGGCGAGCACCAAAGCGGGGCGGCGAGGATCAAAGCCGGGCCGCGAGCGCCACGGCCGGCCCGGCTAGCCCCCGGCCAGGACCATCGCCAACAACCCGACGACGGCGGAGAGCACGCCGACGGCGGTAAGGATTTTGCCCAGCAGCAAGACGATGCGGCCCGGCCGCTCCGGCTCGGAGACCTGCCAGCGGTCCGGCCGCCGCGCGTCGTAGAAGACCAGCACGTCCGACCCGGCGGCTACATCGGAGCCCGTTCCGGTCGGGAAGACGCCCTCCAGGAAACCGTGCCGGGTGTCGAACCAGCGCACGCCGCGGCGCCGGCCGTCGTCGAAGGCGACGCCGTCGGCGCGGTGCCACCGGGTTCCGGCCAGGCGGAGCACCGCGGCCACGAAGAGCAACAGCAGCCCCGGGACCAGGGCAGCCCACGTCAGCACTTCGGACACGAGTCCGATCGACGCGGCAAGATCCGGCATGCTCAGATCGTATGACACCTGGGGCAGGCGGCGGGGAAAATGCTGCTGAACGTTGCACGGCCAGGAGCGCCAAGACAACGGGGCGGAGCCGGCAGGCGACGAACACGTGCCCCGGCAGACGGCAGGGCCCCTGCCAGGGTGGCCGTGCCACACCCTATTTTTTTGCCGGCCGGGCAGGTCCTGACGCAGCGGGAGTGCCAAACTGCATGTACCGTCAAAGGGTGGCCTGCCGCGGACGATCCGCTGCGGGCTTATCCTGTGGCGGCAGCGTCTGTGATGCCCGCCCGCCCACGCCTACCATGGGTGACAGCAGCCCCTACTCGGGTTGGCGCCACTATGTTTCCGGAGGTTTTTTGTGACCAGCATGCCTGCAGTGCAGGACGCGTTCTACGCCGAGCCCGAACCCGACCGCGCGCCCGAGTCGACGGTCGAGATCGCCTCGCCCGCCGCCGTCGTACGCCTGACGGAGCGCCCCGACGTGGTCATGGTCAAGGGCGGCTACGCACTGGTCAACACCACCCTGACGCCGCATCAGGCGATGGTGGAGGACCTGCTGTTTGTCCGCAGGGTCCTAGACCAGGCGCAGATTCCCTACCTGCTGGTGCGCGGCAACGATGCCCGGCCGGTGATGGCGGTGAACTGGGAGAAGCGCGACGAGCTGCGCGCGGCGCTGGTGGCCGCCTGCGCGGACGAACCGTTCTATTCGCTGACTATGGACGCGAAGAAGAAGACCGCCCGGCTGGTGGCCGACGGTGAACTCGCCGACGGCGACCAGACCCGTGCCATCCGGCTGTACCGCCCGCGGATCGAGCCAAGCGGCGGGCTGCGGTACGGCCAGGGCACGGGTGTGCAGGTGGAGCTGTGGCGCTGGGACAACGACCTGATCCACCTGCCGATCGAAAACTCGCTGACCCGCCGTACGCTGCCGGCCGCGGAGGCGGTGCGCGGCGAAGTGGAACGCTACGGGCACCGCTGGCCCACCATCGAGAACATGTTCGCCGACCACGCCACGGACATCGACTTCGAGATCGACATCGTCTTCTCCTGGGTGGACGGGAACAACCCGGAGTACCGCCGCTACCGGAACAGTTTCATGGAGCACGCCGTGGTGGGCGAGGGCGACGACGCCGAGGCGCGCTTCCGCCAGATCGACGAACTGCGGTACGCGCTGCGTTCGGTCTATATGTTCGCCCCCTGGATCCGGCGCATCTTCATCTGCACGGATTCGCCGTTGCCGGCGTGGCTGGACGCGGAGCACCCGGACATCCGCGTGGTGCGCAGCGAGCAGCATTTCCGCGACCCGTCCGTGCTGCCGGTGTTCAACTCGCAGGCGATCGAGGCTCAGCTGCAGCACATCGACGGCCTGGGCGAGCACTTTCTGTACTCGAATGACGACATGTTCTTCGGCCGGCCGGTGGGTCCGGACATGTTCTTCTCCCCCGGCGGCATCACCAAGTTCGTGGAGGCAGACACCCGGATCGGGCTCGGCGACAACCACCTGGACCGGTCCGGTTTCGAGAATGCCGCCCGGGTGAACCGCAGGCTGCTGCACGACCGCTTCGGCAGGATCACCACCCGGCACCTGGAGCACTGTGCGGCGCCGCTGCGCAAATCCGTGTTGCTGGAGATGGAGGAAGAGTTCGCCGAGGAGTTCAAGACGACGGCGGCGAGCCGCTTCCGGGCCAAGGACAACATCTCGGTGACCAACTCGCTCTACCATTACTACGCGCTGCTGACTGGCCGCGCGGTGACCAATCCCGGCGCCGAGGTCAAGTACGTGGACACCACGATGTATGCGGGCCTGAAGCAGCTGGAAAAGCTGCTGCAGAAGCGAAACCGGGACTTCTTCTGCCTCAACGACGGAAGCTTCCCGGAGGTCCCGGCCGAGGAGCGCCAGCGGGTGGTCACGGACTTTTTGGCCCGCTATTTCCCGCTCCGTGCGCCGTGGGAGAAACCGCCGGCGGCGTAGTTTTCCGGTTGGCGCAGCTTCCCTGGCTAGCGAAGTTTCCCCGGTGGCGTAGTTTCCCCGGCTAGTGGTGTGCCGGCATCCGGCCCGGGCTCACGGCGTCGGGGATGACGACGGCGGCGGCCTCAAGCAGCTGCCGGGTCTGCTCCGCGCTGACCTGGCGGCCCACCGGCAGGCCGCCGCGCGCCGGAACCACCGAATGGACCACGGTCTCCTCGTAGACATGGATCATGTTGTAAGCCTGCGCGGCATCGCGGCCGCGGGTGCTGCCCGCGTCGGCGGCCAGATCCTGGGTGTAGCAGGTGGCGGAGGCGACGGACACCGGGATCCCGGCCACGGTGCCCGAGGTGGAATAGTGCAGGTGGCCGGCGATGATCGACTTCACGTCACTGCCCCGCAGCACCTCGGCCAGTTCCGCCTGGCCGCGCAGTTCAACCAGCACGGACAGGTCCTGCACGCTCGGCAGCGGCGGGTGGTGCATGGCCAGGATGGTCCCGTGCGGTGCGGGTTTGGCCAACTCGTCGGCCAGCCACTGCAACTGCTCGTCCTCCAGCCGGCCGTAGTGTGCCCCCGGCACGGTTGAATCCAGGGTTATCACGCGCAGTCCGTTGACGTCGTACACCCGGTCCAGCGGTTCGGAGCCGCCGGGTTCGTCCAACAGCATGGTCTTCAGCCCGGCACGGTCGTCGTGGTTGCCCATCGCCCAGATCACCTGGGCTCCCAGCCGGACGGCCGCCGGTTCCACGATCCGGCGGAGCCTGCCGTAGGCTTCCGGTTCGCCCTTGTCGGCCAGATCGCCGGTAAACACCAGAGCTTCGGGGCGGGATCCGGAGTCTTCCAGATCCTCGAAGATCTGCTCCAGCCTGGCTTCGCTGTCCACCGCCCCGTAGAGCCGGCCGTCGCCGCCCACCAAGTGGGTGTCGCTGATGTGAAGTAAGAAATGGTTCGGCCGTGGATGCTCGGCCTGACGGAAGTCCATCATCTACCTTCTGTTGTTCGCCGGACGCCTGCTGTCCAGTCCACTACAAACCATCCAAACAGAAAAAAGCTGAACTGTGGATTAATTCGGCGCGGCAGTTACGTATATTGCGGCTAAGTTTTCTCCACGACGCCGAAATGGGCGGCGAACAGCGGGGCGAGCCCGCATCTGAAGGGGGGTCATGGCCGCCCCGCGCAGGCCTTCCAGTCCGGCCAGTTCCCGGATGTCCAGGCCGCGCAGGTCAACGTGCGCCAGCTTCGCCCCGGTCAGGTCGAGCCTGCTGACCCGGCTGTCTTCAAACGCCACCCGGCGCCCGGTCGCGCCGCCCAGATCGAGTTCATCCAGGATGCAGCCGGCAAACCGAATGTCCTGAAGTTTGGCTCCGCGCAGGTTCACATACCCCAGTTTGCAGTTGCGGAATTCCACCGACTCCCACTCGGATTCGTAGACCTCGGCGGACCCGAGGCGTGAGCCGTCGATCACCACACGGCGGAAGCGCGAGCGCGGCGCACTGAACTCCGGTGCATTCAGCCGCTCGAATGTTACGTCCACGAAGCCGACAGAACGCAGGTCCGCCCCGTCCGCGGAAACATCCAGGAATTCGCACTCCGTGAAGGAGGCGCCGGCCAGCCGCCGGCCGTCCAGTTCCGCACCGGCAAACCGCTTCCCGGCCACGCGGGCCTCGGGAACCAACGCCGCTGCCCGCCCGGCAGAGAGTTCCCCCATGTCCGGGGCGTCGAGGCGCGGCGTGAAGTCGTCGGGTTTAGCCATCTACGGAGCATAGCCACACTTCCGGACACGGGCCGCCGGCCAATAGGGCGTTTCACACCGATTCGGGACGGTTCTCCCTGCTGTGTGCGAACAACCGGTGCACATTCGCCCGGGACGGTGTTCCATGGGCAGCATGCATCTACTCGTCCTGGGCGGTACGGCCTGGTTGGGACAGGAAAGCGCTGCCGCGGCGCTGCGCCGCGGCCACCGGGTCACCTGCCTGGCCCGTGGAACATCGGGCTCCGCTCCGGCCGGCGCCCGGCTGGTGCGCGCGGACCGGGATGCTCCGGACGGCTTGGAGACGGTCGCGGCCGAGCACTGGGACGCCGTGCTGGATGTCTCCCGCCAGCCCGGCCAGGTGCGCCGTGCAGCGGCCGCGCTGGCCGGCACTGCGGAGCACTTTGTTTTCGTGTCCTCCTGCAGCGTCTACGCCGACCACCACACCCCGGGCGCCGACGAAACCTACCCGTTGCTGCCGCCGCTGTCCTCGGACGTGATGACGTCTCCGGACGTCTACGGCGAGGCTAAGGTCGCCTGCGAGCAGGCGGTGCAACGCGCCTTCGGCCCCGACCGAAGCCTGATCGTCCGCCCGGGCCTGATCGCCGGTCCCGGCGATACCACCGACCGCACCGGCTACTGGCCCCTGCGCTTCGCCCGGCCCGTGGCCGACGACGGTGCCGTCCTGGTCCCCGATGCGCCCGGGTTGGATGCCCAGGTCATCGACGTCCGGGACCTCGCCGACTGGCTTATTGCCGCGGCCGAGCAGCGACTGGCCGGCGAGTTTAACGCGGTGGGCGACGCGTTTCCCTTGGCCGGGCACCTGGAGATGGCCCGCCGGGTCGCGGACCATACCGGCCCGGTCCTGTCCCTGGGCCAAGAGGAACTGGCAGCGGCCGGCGTCAACCCCTGGGCGGGCGAGCGGTCCTTGCCGCTCTGGCTGCCGCTGCCGGATTTCGCCGGCTTCGCCTCCCGCAGCAACGCCGCCGCCACGGCAGCCGGTCTGGCCTTGCGCCCGCTGCGGGACACGCTGGCCGACACGTTGGCGTGGGAGCTGGCGGCAGGCGCCGACCGTCCACGCAAATCGGGCCTGGCCCCGGACGACGAGCGCCGGCTGCTGGCCATCGCGCGCACCCGCCGCTGAGGAACCGGCCATGGACCCCCGCCAGCGGTTCGCTCGCCTCGCCAACGGACTCCGCTTGGCCTACGCCGAGGCCGGCTCCCCCGGCGGCACCCCGGTCCTGCTGGTTCCCGGTTACGGGGACTCCTGGCGGTTCTGGGTCCCGCTCTTCGACCGGTTACCGGCATCGCTCCGGCTGATAGCGCTCAGCCCCCGCGGGCACGGCGATTCGGACAAGCCCGCGACAGGCTACCGGCTGCACGATCTCAGCAACGACCTCGGCGACTTCCTGGACGCCCTGGCCATCCCACGGGCCGTGATCGCCGGTCACTCCAGCGGCGGCTATGTCGCGCGGCGTTTCGCCGTCGACCAGCCCGAACGGGTCCGGGCCCTCATGCTCATCGGCTCGCCGCTGAGCCTGCAGCAGCGCCGGCCGCCCTTTGCCCCGGCCATCGAGGCCTTCCGCGATCCCATCGACCCCGCCGACGTCCGCGCCTTCGTGGAGTCCTTCACTCTGCTGGCCGACCCCGGCGAGGCCGTCCGAGAGGCGGTGCTGGCGGACGCGCTCAAAATCCCCGCCCGTGTCTGGCAGCAGACGCTGGCCGGCCTCACCGAGGCGACGCCCCCGCCACCGGAGGCCGTCAAGGCCCCGACGCTTGTGGTGTGGGGCGACGACGACGTTCTGCTCGACCCTGCCGAGCAGAACGTGCTGGCCGATGCCATCCCTTCCGCCCGGCGCAACCACTACCCCCGGGCCGGGCACACGGTCCTCTGGGACGCCCCCGACCGCGTCGCCGGGGACTTGCTGACCCTCGTCACGGGCGGCGGGAGAAATCCTTGAGGCGTCCGGGACACAGTTGTAGCGTGGCAGGCAGCAGGCCTACCGCACCGCTGCCCAAGGAGGCACGCCGTGACCATTCCACCGCCGCCGGAGCCGGCACACGATCCGAACGAGCCGGGACCCAGGCACCCGTTCCCGCCGGAGCCGAATCCGGATCCCTTCGCGCCGCCCACGCCCGAACGGCCCGAGCCGAGTCCGGACCCCTACGCGCCGCCCACGCCCGAACGGCCCGAGCCGCCCCCGGACCCGGGGCCCCAGCCGCTTCCGCCGCAACCGCAGCCCGGCCCCTTCCCCGATCCGGGGCCCATCCTGCCGCCGAGAAGGCCCTGACCTTCTGCCGGTTCGCGCCGGCGTCGTCCCGCAACACAGCCGGTGTGCGCATCCCGCCCCCTAGAATGAACGCGTGACCGCTACCCTTCCGCGCGCATGAGTTCGCGCCTGCACAGCCTCGTCATCGAGACGCTTGGCAAGCGCATCGTCTCCGGGGAGCTGGCGGCCGGCGCCACCGCGCATGCCGAGCAGTTCGAGGCCGAGCTCGGCGTTTCCCGTTCCGTGCTGCGCGAGGCGGTGCGCGTGCTGCAGTCGTTGGGGCTGGTCGAGTCGGTCAAGCGCATCGGCATCCGGGTACTGCCGCCGGAGCAGTGGAACAAGTTCGACCCCTCGGTGATCCGCTGGCGCCTGGCCGGGGACGGCAAGGGCGTGCAGCTGCGCTCGCTGACCGAGCTGCGCTCCGCCGTCGAACCGGCCGCCGCCGAGCTGGCCGCGCGGCATGCGCCGCAGGACACAGCGGCGGAGCTCATGGCCGTCGCGGCGAAGATGCGGGCGGTGGGACGGGCCGGCGACCTGCAGCAGTTCCTGGAGCTGGACATCCACTACCACACGCTGGTGCTGGCGGCCTCCGGCAACGAGATGTTCGCGCAGATGCACTCGATGATCGCCGAGGTGCTGCGTGGCCGCACCGATTACGGGCTGATGCCCGCGCACCCGCACGAAGAAGCGCTGCAATTGCACGTCGACGTCGCGGACGCCATCCAGTCCGGCCGCCCGGAAGCGGCCCGGGCGGCGATGGACCAGATCATGCGGCGGACCGTGGAGGAAGTGCGCAGCGTTTGGGAGTCCGAGCCCCGGCTGTTCGAAGCCCCCGGCGCCTAGGCCTCCATTCCCCCGCATCGACTGTTCAGCAGGCGCCCTTCCCGTGTTCGAGAAGGGCGCCTGCCGAACAGTAGATCCCGGGCGCGGACCGACCGCCCCGGCGGCTACTCCGCGTCGCTGAACCGCAGCAGCACCTTGCCGCTCTGTGACGAGTCCCGCGCCATGCCGAACGCCTCCAGGGCGTCGGCCGCGGCGTATTCGTGCGTGGTCACCGGGTCCGCGTAGAGGGAGCCGTCGGCCAGCGCCGCAATCACTTCATCGATCTCGTCGTTGAAGCGGAAGGAACCCACCAGCTCCAGCTCGCGGGTGATCGCCAGCGAGATCAGCGCCGGCTGCTCGCCCGAGGGCAGCAGCCCCACCATCACCACGCGGCCGCCGCGGGCCGCACCGCGCACGGCCGACGCCAGGCCGTGATGGTTGCCGGACGACTCCAGGCAGATGTCTGCCTCGACCCCGGCGATAGCCTCGGCATCGGTCGCCAACAGCGTGCGGCCGGCACCGACTTCCCGGGCGATGTCCAGCGGCTTCTCGTGCATGTCGACGGCGACGATCTCGCCCGCGCCGGCCCGCTTCAGCACCGCGATGATCAGGGCGCCGATCGGGCCGCAGCCGATGACCAGCACCCGCTTGCCCGCCACGTCTCCGGCCCGCGCAACGGCATGCCAGGCCACACTGGCCGGCTCCACCAGGGCGGCCCGCCGCAGCGGCAGCTTGGCGGGCAGTTCCCGCAGCATCCGCGTCGGCAGGTTCACGTAGCGGGCGAACGCGCCTTCGGTGTGCGGGAAACGTGCGGCGCTGCCCAGGTACGTGCAGCCCGGCGAGAGGTTCGGGCGGTCCTCCGGGTACCTGGATCCGTCACCCGGTCCGGGCGTCGCCGGATGCACGGCGACGGCGGTGCCGGCGGCCGGTCCGCTGCCATCGGCGGCGGCCGCCGCCACGGTACCCACCACTTCGTGGCCCAGCAGCATCGGCGCTTTCAAGATGGATTCACCGGCGGCGCCGTGCTGCCAGTAGTGCAGGTCCGACCCGCAAATGCCGCCGTAGGCAATCTCGACCACGGCTTCGTCGGGCCCGGCCGGCGCCAGCTCGACCGGTTCGACGCGCAGGTCACCGGCCGCGTGGGCCACGACGCCGAGGGACTGTGTTGGGAGGGAAGTCATGGAAACTGCCTTTCGATGGTGCTGCAAAACTACGACGGGTCGGGGTCAGACGACGGTGGTCATGCCGCCGTCGATAAACACCACCTGGCCGTTCACGAAATTGGAGGCGTCGGAGGCCAACCAGATGGCAGGTCCCACGATGTCCTCCACCGTGCCCCAGCGGTGTGCCGGGGTGCGGCCCAGGATCCAGCTGTTGAACGCCTCGTCGTCGACCAGTTTCTGGGTCATCTCGGTGTGGATGTAGCCCGGCGCGATCGCGTTGATCTGCAGCCCCAGGCCGGCCCACTCGGCGGTCATCGCCCGGGTCAGGTTACGGATGCCGCCCTTGGACGCCGTGTAGGGGGCGATGGTCGGACGGGCCAGGTCGGTCTGGACGGACGCGATGTTGATGATCTTCCCGGCGCCGCGCTCGATCATGTGCCGCGCTGCCTCGCGGCCCACCAGGAACGCGCTCGTCAGGTTGGTCCGCAGCACGCGCTCCCAGTCGTCCACGTCCAGTTCCAGCATCGGCACCCGGTGCTGGACGCCGGCATTGTTGACCAGCACCCACAGGGGGCCCACTTCGCGCTCGACCCAGGCCACGCCGTCGGCCGCCGCCTGGGCGTCGGTGACGTCGAAGGCCCGGGCAAAAATACGGTCTTCGCCGAACTCCGCAGCCAGCTCCGCGCGGGTGCCTTCCAGCCGTTCCTCGTCCAGCCCGTTGAGCACCACGACGGCGCCCGCGGCGGCGAGCCCGCGGGCGATCGCCTTGCCGATCCCGCGGCTGGAGCCCGTCACCAGCGCCACCCGGGAGGAAATGTCGAACAGGTTCACAGTCATTTACTCTCCAAATGCGGACGGGACGGCCGCAGCCGCCCCGTCCATGTTGTCCAAGGGTGTACTAGAAGTTCGTGGCGATCAGGTAGATGGCCAGTGCCAGGACAAAGCCGACGACGCCCACCAGGGCCTGGCCCACGGTCCAGGTCTTCAGCGTGGTCTTGGTGTCCATCTGGAAGAACCGGCTGACCAGCCAAAAGCCCGAGTCGTTCACGTGCCCGGCGAACACCGAGCCGGCGGCCAGCGCCAGCACAATCGCGGCCAGTTCCACCGGGTTGAACTCGGGGTTGCCCATCACGACCGGCTGGACCAGAGCGGCCGCGGTGGTCAGCGCCACCGTCGCGGAGCCCTGGGCCACGCGGACGACGGCTGCGATCACGAAGCCGGCCACGATGATCGGCAGGCCGATCGCGTCCAGCGAGCTGGCGATGGCGTTGCCGATGCCGCTCGAGCGCAGCACGCCGCCGAACATACCGCCGGCGCCGGTGATCAGGATGATCGAGCAGACCGGGCCCAGGGCACTGTCCACCACGGTCTCGACGAGGCTGTGCTTCTTGCCCTGGCGGTGGCCCAGCAGCCACATGGCCAGGAGCACGGTGATCAGCAGCGCGATCGGGGTCTCACCCAGCGTGCGCAGGACCTGCACCCAGGTGTCGTCCAGCGAGACAACCTCGGCGGTAGCGAGCATGTTCAGGCCGGTGTTGAGGAAGATCAGCAGCAGCGGCAGAAGCAGCAGGAAGAAGATGGTGCCCAGCTTCGGGGAGGAGCGGAATTCGTTTTCCACCGAACCCTTCGGGGCATCGAGGATGTCCGGCACAGCGATGTTGAACCGGCGGCCCAGGAAGTGGCCGAACAGGTAGCCCACCAGGTACCAGGTGGGGATGGCAATGACCAGGCCAAGAATCAGGACCAGCCCGACGTCGGCGCCCAGCAGGCCGGTGGCGGCCACGGGACCCGGGTGCGGCGGTACGAAGATGTGCATGACGGAGAAGGCGGTGGCTGCGGGGAACGCATAGGTCAGCAGCGATCCGCCCAGGCGTCGTGCCACGGTGAAAATGATCGGCAGCATGACCACGAGGCCTGCGTCGAAGAAGATCGGGAACCCGAACAGCAGCGAGGCCACGGAGAGCGCCAGCGGCGCACGCTTCTCGCCGAACTTGTTGATCAACGCCTGCGTCATGACGTCCGCGCCGCCGGAGACCTCCAGCATGCGGCCGAGCATCGCGCCCAGGCCGACCAGCAGGGCCACGCTGGCCAAGGTTCCGCCGAAACCGCCCAGGAGGGTCGGCATAATGTCTGCGGCCGGAATGCCGGTCGCCACTGCGGTGAGCAGGCTGACAATAATCAGCGACAGGAAGGCGTGCACGCGGAACCGCATGATCAGCACCAGCAGCAGCGCGATGGCTGCTACGGCGACCAGCAGGAGGCCCGCCGTGCCCAACGTCCAGTTGAGCTCGAGTTCGGTCATCATTGTCCTTCGTTGTATCGGACGGTCGCCCGACGGGTCATCGGTCAACCGTTTCAGTTGTTGGCTCAGTTGTTTCCCGCCCGCCGGCGCTAGCTTCCCGCCGGGCCGGCCGGGCCCTGCAGGTAGTGCTCCACCAGCACCGCAATCCGCTCGGGGGAATCGGTGACGGAGACCTCAAGGCCCGCCTCGTCCTCGCCGAGCGGTTCCAGCGTCTGGAACTGCGAATCCAGCAGTGTCGGGGGCATGTATTCGTGGTCGCGCCCGCTGATCCGCTCGGCAATCAGTTCCTGGCTGCCGGTGAGGTGAATGAACCGGGTCTGCGGCGCGAAGGAGCGGATCAGGTCGCGGTAGCTGCGCTTCAGCGCCGAGCATGCGACGACGGCGGTGGTTCCCTCCGCCAGTTTCTCTGCCATGACCTGGCCGATGGCGCTCAGCCAGGGGTGGCGGTCGGCGTCAGTCAACGGCTGGCCGGAGGCCATCTTTTCCTTGTTCGCCGCACTGTGCAGGTCATCGCCGTCGATGAACTCAAGGCCGAGGTGCCGGGCGACCGCGCTGCCCACCGTGGATTTTCCGCATCCTTGGACGCCCATGACCACCAGCGGGGGATATTGCAGAGACATGGGCAGAACTCCTCAGACGCATCATTACATCTGATTTGGTGACCAATCTCTCGTCATAAATCAGATTTATCCGGATCAAAGTACCACCGGCGGAGATGCTCCGGCAAAACCGCAGCGTTCCGCCGAGGGCGTCGGTAACGAATCGGCCTTCGCTTGGCCCCGGCCCATACCCCGGCGGGCATCCCGAGGCTACATTTGTCTTATACGGTGTCCGGCGCGGCACCGGCTGCGGCGCCGCGGAGCCCGAGGAGGTCGGAATGTCTCTATCGGATGACGAACGGCAGCGCCTGGACAGGCTGGGGCAGCAACTGGAGAACGACGACCCCCGTCTGGCCCGTTCCTTGTCTGCCCGTGGCGTGCTGGTCTTCGGCCACGTTGTCGGTGCGGCGACCCTGCTCGCCCTGGCCGGCGCGCTTCTGCTGTTCATCGGCATAGCGGGGAATGCGCTGGTTCTGGCCATGCTGGGCCTCATCTGCCTGGCCGCGGGCGCCATCCGCGGCTGCGCCGATTTCGTGGCCCGCCACCGGCGCGGGTAAGAACGGCCGCAGCAGTCACCTCGGGACTAGGAACAGGCACCGCCGCGCGGGAACGGACCGCGGTACCGGGCGGATCTGCCGCGCGGATATGCCGTCAGCGCCCTGCCGGCGTTCTGCTGACGTTGCACACCCCGTCCGCACAATGCGAACCACGTCACTTTCGTTACCTCGCCATGTCACAGGGACGGTGTCATAACACACCCCATCATGTACTTTTGCTCAAGCGCGTTCATCGGGAACCGTGCACCCGCACGAGAAGAATGCCGCGGACGAGTTCGATTCAAAGGTGAAAGAGGTCTCCTGTGACACAGGATCAAATGGAAGCGGTCGCAGTCGCAGCGCAGCAGAAGCAGCCGGTCCGCAAATCGGCAGGGCACATCATTGTCGATTCATTGATGGCGCACGGCGTCGAACGAACGTACGTGGTTCCCGGCGAGAGCTACTTGGAAGTGTTGGACGGACTCCACAATTCCAGCATCGACACCATCGTCTGCCGCCACGAAGGCGGGGCGGCCTACATGGCCGAGACGGACGGAAAGATGAACCAGCGTCCGGGCATCGCCATGGTCACCCGCGGACCCGGCGCGGCCAACGCACACGTTGGCCTCCACACCGCCTGGCAGGACGCAACGCCCATGGTGCTTTTCGTTGGCCTGATCCCCTTCGAGCACCGTGACCGCGAGGCATTCCAGGAATTCGACATCAAGTCCTGGTTCGACACCGGCGCCAAGCGGGTCATGGTGCTGGACCACCCCGAGCGGGCCTCCGAAATCGTCGCCGAGGCCATGTTTGCCGCCATGAGCGGGCGGCCGGGACCCGTCGTCGTCGGTCTTCCTGAAGATGTCATCCGCGAAGAAGTAGACGCCACGCTGCACCCTGTCATCCCTGTGGCGCAGGGCGGCATGACGGTCACGGACTGGAAGGCGCTCAAGGCTGCGCTGAAGGAAGCCGAGAAGCCGCTGTTCGTCGTCGGCGGCAATGACTGGACCCAGGAAGGGTCCAGCGCGCTCACGACCTGGCTCGAGGAGCACAACATCGCGGCGGCGGTCGAATGGCGCTGCGAGGGCACCATTCCCTTCGACTCCCCCTCCTACGTGGGCCCGATCGGCTACGGCCGGCCGAAGCCCACCTACGACCTGCTCGAGGAAACCGACCTGCTGGTCTTCGTCGGCACCGTCCCGGGCGATGTCATCACCGACGGCTTCCTGGTCCGGCAGGATTGGTCCAAGAAGAACTTCCTGGTCACCATCGACCCGTCGCTGCGGGGCCGCTCCGGCCCCGTCTCCTACCAGATCGTGGCCAAGCCTGACGTCTTTGTCCGCGACCTGGTCATGATGGACCTGCCGGTGAAGGACGAGTGGAAAGACTTCACCCAGCGCATGCGCGGCGAGCAGGTCAAGTTCGCCGCCCTGCCGCCGGCGGAGCCCGGCGACGGGCCGGCCCGGATGGACACCATGATGGCGAACCTGGTCGCGGGCCTGCCGCGCGACGCCATGGTCACCCTCGGCGCCGGCGAGCACACCAACTGGGCGCACCGCTACTTCCCCACCCACGACTATGCCTCCATGCTGTCGGCCCGCAACGGTTCCATGGGTTACTCCGTCCCCTCTGCCATCGCCGCCTCGCTGGCCCACCCGGGACGGCGCGTGGTGACCATCGCCGGCGACGGCGAGTTCCTCATGAACGGGCAGGAACTGGCGACCGCCGCCCAGTACGGGGCTACCCCGCTGGTCATCGTCATGGACAACCAGGAATACGGCACCATCCGCACCCACCAGGAACGCTGGTACCCGGAGCGGATCTCCGGCACCCAGTTGAAGAATCCCGACTTCGCCCTGATGGCCCAGGCCTTCGGCGGCTTCGGCGTGAAGGTGGAGAAGGACGCCGATGTGCCCGCCGCCCTCGAAGCTGCCCTCAAGGCCATCGACGAGGACAAGACCTTCGCCCTGATCCACTTGGTGGTCGAACAGCGGGTCAAGGCCTACTGACACCCGTCAGCTGGTCGAAGGCCGGTGGCCGGGGCGTCATGCCCCGGCCACCGGTGTTTCTCGGGAAAAATCACGAAAGCGTAACCTTCCACCCTCCTCCTTCGATTAGTCAGGTGTAAGGGCGCGCCGCGCTAGCAGTACCGCGGCCGTGCCGAGCAACCTTTTGAGGAGATCCATGTCCAATCGTTTCCGCACCCTGAGCCTGCCCGCCAAGGGAGCCGCCCTGGCCGCCGTCATCGCCGTGGGAGGCGCCGGAGCCGCCGTGGCAGCACCCGCCCTGACCGCCGTCGGCGGCTCGGAGACCGCGGTCACCACCCCGGCAGTCCCTGCCACCCCGGCCGTCCCCGCCAGCGAGGGTGAGATCGCAGTCCCGGCCATCCCGGCCTCCCCCGCCGTGCCGGAAGTCCGTTCCGCAGCCGCAGGCGACGCCGAGGCCGACGTCACCGCCGGCGTAGACGGAGCAGAGGCTGACGCGGCGCTGGGCGCAGAGGCCGAGGCCGGCACCGAGGAGAACGGCGCCGCCGCCGAGCTGCGTTCGGGTGCCGCCGTGGCTCCGGCAGTCCCGGCAACCCCGGCCGTCCCGGGTGCCGACGGCCTGCCTGCCACCCCGGCCGTGCCCGCCGTCCCTGCCGTTCCGGAGCTGCCGGTAACCGCGAACGCCGAGGCCCAGGCCGCGATCGACGCCCGCACGGAAGCCGCGGAAACCCGCGCCGAACTCCGTGGCGCCTCTTCGGTCACCGTAGAAGCCGGACAGTAATTCCCGTGGTACCGGGTGCGGCGCCTACACTGGGGGCGCCGCACCCGTCGCCCGCTGTCTGAAAGAACGTCGACTTGCCCCCATCACTTCCCGACGACATCGTGTTCGCGGCGCAGTCCGGAGATGCTGCTGCCTTCAGCGAGATCTACGCCGCGCTGGCACCCGGGCTCAATGGTTACCTCAAGGTGCGCGGTTTGGAAGACCACGAAGGCGCCGCGCAGGAAGTATTCCTCGCCCTCTTTTCCCGGATCCGGTCGGTGACCGGCGGCTTCCAGGGGCTGCGGACGCTGGCGTTCTCCATCGCTCACGCCCGCTACGTAGACGATGTCCGGCGGCGGGCCCGGCAGCCGGTGCTGTCGCCCTACGACCCGGATGCCGACGCCCGCGCGGTGGACTCCGCCGAAACAACTGTCCTGGAGACGCTCGCCGAGAGCGACGTGGGACGCCAGCTCAAGGAGCTGAAGCCGGAGCAGCAGGAAGTGCTGATGCTGCGCGTGGTCGCCGACCTGTCGATCGAACAGGTTGCCGAAATCATGGGCCGGAGCGCCGGCTCCATCAAACAATTGCAGCGGCGTGCCCTGCTCAAACTCAAATCCGTTCTGGAAAGGAAGGAGGCCCTGGTATGAACAGCGCTGAAAAGTCCGACGACGACACTGTCCGCCAGCTGCTGGACGAATCCGGGCTGGCTCCTTCTGCCCCGCTGGAATCTTCCTTGCTGGCCCTCCGGGCCGCCGGGGAAACCCCCATCCCGGCCCCCTCACCCGAGGTGCTGGCTTACCTGACGCCGGCTGCCGGCGCAGCGGCCGCGGGCACCCAGATCGTGCCGCTGCGGCGCCGCCGCACGATGCGCGGCGCCCTTGTCCTCACGGCCGCGGTGGCCGCCACCGGGCTGGGAGTGTCCGGCGTCGCGGCCGCCAACCCCGACTTCCGGGCAGCCGCGGACCAGGCCGTCCGGCACGTCGTGGGCTTCCTCGCCCCGTCCGGCACCGGCCAGGAAGCTCCCCAGGACCACTCCGCGCCCGGAGCCCCCGCCCACGTCCCGGCCGTAACGGGCGAGATCACGATTGAGGAAGGCGGCTCCGGCTCGGCCGACACCGGCACCGATTCCCCGGCCGCTCCCGCCGCCCCGGCACATCCTGCTGCCCCCGCGCCGCAGCCCGGGCACCAAGCGGAGCGGGCCCCTAATCCCGATGATGCTGCCGGGCAGGATGCCAAGCGTCCGCCGGGCAAGCCGTCCGGGGACGTGCTCCCCGCGGTGCCGCCGCTGGAGGGCGGACTGCCGGATCCGTCCCTGGGCCAGCGCGACGGCAATCCCGGCAAGGGCGCCCCGCGGGAGAAGCAGGACGTGCCCGTCCCCGCTACCGGCCACCTTCCGACGCTGCCACCCCTCCCGTCGCCGGAGCGCTGATCGGCCGCCTTCGTTGGCCGCCGCCACCCCGCCACCCGGCCCCGGGAATGACGACGGCGATGCCCGCGGCGAAAAGGGATCCTCCGCAGCGGGCTCTTTCCGCAGGCGGACGATAGTGGCAGAGTTGCGCAAGGGAACACCGTTCTGTCGGGACAGGCAGGAGGATTCATGACCGCATCGCCGCTGGTACTTGGCCCGATGCTGCGCTATGTGGACCAGACGTCGGCCAGCATCTGGGTGGAAACCCGCGAAGCCGCCACCGTCGCCGTCGTGGTCCAGGGGCGCAGCTGGCAGGCAGGCACGTTCTCCGTGCGCGGCCACCATTACGCGCTGGTCGAGGCCGAGGGGCTGGAGCCCGGCAGCGTGACACCCTATCGGGTGGAGGTCGACGGCATGCCGGCCTGGCCGGAACCGGACTCGCCGTACCCGGCGCCCGTGATCCGCACCCTCACGCCCGGACGCCCGCTCCGGCTGGCCTTCGGGTCCTGCCGCACCAGCGTCGAGCATGACGCGACCGGCAACAGGCAGCACGGCGTGGACGCGCTCCGGGCATACGCGCTGCACCGTGCCGACGGGGCTGCCCGGCCCGGGGACAAGGAAGGCACCGGGACCGGGGACGCGACCGGCGAGGCACCCGACGGGACGGACCCCGGCTGGCCCGACCTGCTGCTCTTCCTCGGCGACCAGGTCTATGCGGACTCGACGTCCGAGGCGATGCAGGAGTTCATCCGCGCCCGCCGCAATATCAAGGAACCGCCCGGCGAAGAGCTGAAGGACTACGCGGAATACGCCCACCTGTACATGCTCGCGTGGTCGGACGGCGCCAACCGATGGCTGCTCTCCACGCTGCCCAGTGCGATGATCTTCGACGACCACGACATCCGCGACGACTGGAACGCCTCGCTGACCTGGCGGCGGCAGATGGCCAAGAAGCCCTGGTGGCATGGCCGCATTGTCGCCGGCCTCGCGTCCTACTGGGTTTACCAGCATCTGGGCAACCTGTCCCCGGAGCAGCGTGCCGAGGACGAACTGTGGCAGCAGGTGGTGAACCATCCGGGCGACGGCGAACCGGACCTCAGCGACGCGCTGGAAGCCTTCGCGGAACGGGCGGACCGGCAGCCGGACACCTACCGCTGGAGCTTCACCCGCGACATCGGCGGTTCACGGCTGGTCGTGCTCGACTCGCGCGCGGCCCGTGACTTGCAGCCGGACCGGCGGACGCTGCTGGACGAGGAAGAAATGGCCTGGCTGGACAGCCAACTCCAGGGCGGCTT
The DNA here is from genome assembly GCF_059090765.1 of Arthrobacter sp. Cza30. Classification (NCBI taxonomy): domain Bacteria; kingdom Bacillati; phylum Actinomycetota; class Actinomycetes; order Micrococcales; family Micrococcaceae; genus Arthrobacter; species Arthrobacter sp. Cza30. The sequence continues at coordinate 70,547 of NZ_JBNHGA010000015.1, forward strand.
CAAGCACCTGCTGATCGGGACCTCGCTGCCGTTCCTGCTGCCCAAGGGCCTGCACCACATCGAGTCCTGGAACGAGGCCCTCAGCGAAGGCGCCTGGGGCAAGCTGCCGGCGGCCGCCGGGGAACTGCTGCGGCGGGCCGTGGATTTGGAGCACTGGGCAGCCTTCCAGCGCACCTTCCACGAGGTGGCGGCCATGGTGCAGGAGGTGGCCGACGGCGGACGCGGACCGGCGCCGGAGACCGTCACCTTCCTCTCGGGCGACGTGCACTTCTCCTACGTGACGGAGGTGGTGCGCGACTCGGGCAGCCGGATCGTCCAGGTCGTCTGCTCGCCCGTCCGCAACCCGCTGCCCCGCTTCATGCGCTATTTCACCGCCGCCATGTCCTATGGCATCGCCGCTCCGGTCGGCGCGCTCGTAGCCCGCGGCGCGAAGGTCCCCGATCCGCCGTTCACCTGGAAGAGCCGCATGCGGCCATGGTTCGACAACAACCTGGCCAGCCTGGAGGACTCCCCAGACGGCCTGAAGATCTGGTGGGAAAAGGGCGTGGTGCACGACGGCGACGATCTGCACCCGGACTTGGAAGAGGTCGCCTCCCTGACCATCGCGCCGCAGGGCAGTCGGATCGCGCGGTAGCCCCATGGCGTGGTAGTCGGATGGCGCGTTGGCCCGAGGGCGCGATGAGGCGTAGGCCAGCGGGCGGCTGTCCGGGGCGCGCCGTCCGCCCACTTACGCTGGTGATATGGAATCGCCGATCGACAGCTACCTGCGCACCCTGCACGCCGAGATCTCCGAGCTCCGCGACGGCACGCCGTATCTGGTGGGTCCTGCCTCGGCGGTAGTGGATCCGGACGACTTCGGGATCTGCCTGGCAACCGTGGACGGCTACGTCTACGAGGTGGGCACCACGCGCAAGGAATTCACGCTGCAGTCGATCTCCAAGCCGTTCAGCTACGCGCTCGCGCTGGCCGAACTTGGTTTCGACGCGGTGGACGAAAAGGTGGATGTGGAGCCCTCCGGGGACCCGTTCAACGAGATTTCCCTCGCCGCCGGCACAGGGCGGCCGGCCAACGCGATGATCAACGCGGGCGCGCTGGCGGTCACCGGGATGATCAAGGGCTCCGGCGGCCGGTCCGCGATCAAACGGATCCTGAACACGTACTCCGAATTCGCCGGCCGGAAACTCAAGAGCAGCCCGCGGGTGTTCGAGGCCGAGCTGCGCAACAGCGACCGCAACCACGCCCTGGCCTACCTGCTGAGCTCGTTCGGCATCATCGAGGACAGCCCCACCACCGCGTTGGAGAACTACCTGCGGCAGTGCTCGGTGCAGGTGACCTGCCGGGACCTGTCCATCATGGCCGCGACCTTGGCCAACGGCGGCACCAATCCTGTCACCGGCAACCACGTCATGGACATCGGGCCGGTGGAACGGGTGCTGTCGGTCATGATGACCTCGGGCATGTACGACGACGCCGGAGACTGGGTCACCAACGTGGGGATGCCGGCGAAGTCCGGGGTGGGAGGGGGCACCCTGGCGGTCCTTCCCGGCCAGGTCGGGCTCGCGGTGTTCTCCCCGCCGCTGGACGACCACGGCGGATCGGTCCGCGGGATCGCCGTGAGCCGGCGGCTGTCCGAGGACATGGAGATGCATTTCGTCCGCTCCGCGCGTGCCGGGCGTTCCGCGATCCGCGCCAGCTACGACATCACCGTCGTTCCTTCCGGCATCCGCCGCACGGACGAGTCGGCCGAGGTGCTGCGGGAGAACGGCCATCGCGCGCAGCTGATCGAGCTCAACGGCGACCTGCTGTTTGCCGGTACGGAATCGATGGTCCGGGAGATCAGCTCGCTCCCCGACGACGTTGAGCTGGTGGTCCTGGACCTGCGCCGCGTCGACGAAGTGGGCGGCGTAGCCCTGCGCATGTTCGCCCGCCTGGAGGAGATCCTGGCCGCGGACAACCGTGAACTGCTGCTGATCGATCCGGAGGACAGGCTCGCGGACGTCTTCGTCGACACCGGGCGGCACGTGCCGGTTTTCGACACCCGCACCGGTGCCGTCGAGTTCTCCGAGAACCGCCTTATTGCCCGCTACGGGGATCCGCTGGGCGTGCCCACGTCGGTGCCGGTGGAGCAGTCGCTGGCCCTGGGCACCCTGCACCCGGACGAAATTGTCGCCCTGGTGGAACGCATGGAGCCCGCGAAGTACGAGGACGGCGAGATCGTCCGGCGGGTCGGCCAACGGTTTGGCGGCGTGTACTTCATTGTCTCCGGCCGGATCAGCACCATCGCCGCCGACTCGGAGGGGCGGCGGGTCAAGCTGAGCACGCTCAGCGCCGGCATGACGTTCGGCGAACTCGCCCTGGGCAGCGAGGACCGGCAGGAAACCACCGAGAAAGCGGACGGACCGGTGGAACTCATGGTGCTCTCCTCGGAGGCGATCGAAGAACTGGAGGAGCAGGACCCGAAACTGGCGATGCGCCTGTGGAAGGCGCTCACCCGGGACGCCTACACACGCGTGGACCAGTTCCTGCGCGAAACCGCCGTCCGGATCCGCGACTGACCGTCCGCGGCGGCCCGCTGCCGGCGGCCCGATGGGCATCCGTGAGCCGGAATCAACTATAGTTACGGGCAGTCGTAGCATCTGCCACATCGGCAACAGAAACCACACCAGCCTCGGTCTCTCCGTGTCTTGTTCCCGGCAGAGGTTGCAGAAAGGAACGTGTGAACTTTTTCGAGTTTCTCGCGAAACGCGCCGACGACATGCTGGAAATGGGCATCGAGCATGCCGTCCTCGTGGGCGTTTCGGTCATGCTCGCCACCGTGATCGGGGTCGGCCTGGGCATCGCGACGTATCGGCACGAACGGCCGCGCGAAACAGTCCTCGCGGTCACCGGTGCTTTCCTGACCGTTCCCTCCTTCGCGTTGTTCATCCTCCTCATCGGCCCCCTGGGCTTGGGCGCGCTGCCCGTCGTCGTCGCCCTCACGATGTATGGCCTGCTGCCCATCGTCCGCAATACCATCACCGGCCTTCGCGAAGTGGATCCTGCCATCGTGGAATCGGCCAAGGGCATGGGCATGAGCCGGACCCAGCGGCTGCTGAGGATCGAACTGCCGCTGGCGTGGCCGGTGATCATCACCGGCATCCGCGTCACCACCCTGATCCTGCTGGGCATCGCTGCCATCGGCGCGATCGTCCTGGGCCCGGGCTACGGCGAGCTGATCTTCACCGGCCTGGCCCGGGTGGGCACGCCGGTGGCCGTCAACATGGTCCTGGCCGGAACCCTCGGCGTGATTGTCCTCGCCATCCTGTTCGACCTGCTCTTCCACACCGTCCGCAAGCTGACTACCTCCAAAGGAATCCGATGACCGTTTCCGACCATCAGACCCCCCAGCCCAGGCCGGTCAAGATCCGCTTACAGAACCTGTCCAAGAGGTTTCCCGGGCAGAAGGACAACGCGGTCGACGACCTGACCCTGGACATCTACGAGGGCGAGATCGTGGTGCTGGTCGGCCCGTCGGGATGCGGCAAGACCACCACCATGAAGATGATCAACCGGATCATCGAGCCCACCTCCGGCCGGATCATCCTGGACGGCGAGGACGTCACCACCACCGACCCGGACCAGCTCCGCCGCCGCATCGGCTACGTCATTCAGCAAGTCGGCCTGTTCCCGCACATGACCATCGGCGAAAACGTGGCCACCGTGCCCAAGCTGTTGGGCTGGGACGCCAAACGAATCTCCGCTCGGGTCGACGAGTTGCTGGACATGGTCAACATGCCGCCGTCGACGTACCGCAACCGCTACCCCAAGGAGCTCTCCGGCGGACAGCGGCAACGGGTAGGGGTGGCACGTGCTCTGGGCGCAGACCCGGAAGTGATGCTGATGGACGAACCGTTCGGGGCGATAGACCCCATCACCCGGGACCGGCTGCAGAACGAATTCCTGCGCCTGCAGTCGGAGGTGCGCAAGACCATCGTGTTCGTCACCCATGACATCGATGAAGCGATCAAGATGGGCGACCGGATCGCCATCCTGCAGGACCGCTCCCGGATTGCCCAGTACGACACCCCGGAGCAGATCCTGACCGCCCCTGCCAATGATTTCGTCTCCGACTTCATCGGCAACGGCGCCTCCCTCAAGCGGCTGAACCTGAGCCGGGTGGCCGATATCGAGCTGACCCAGTGGCCGACCGTCCGGCTGGACACCCCGGCCGAGGACGCGCTGGAGCAACTGCGGCGCAGCGACCGCTCGGCGCTCCTGGTGCTCGACTACGCCGGGCGGCCCCGCCGCTGGGTGGGTGCGGACGACCTGCACCGGGCAGGTGCACGCGCACTGGACGAGGTGGGCCTGCCGCCGGAAGCAATCCTGGAACCGAGGGCTACGCTGTCCGATGCGTTGAACGAACTGATCACCGCCCGCTACAGCGTGACGATCGTGGTGGACTCGCACGGCGTCTACCAGGGCGTGGTGGATATCGAACAGATCAACGAGGCCATCCGGGCCATGCGGGACACGGCGGTCGCTCGAGCCCGGGCCGGGCTGGGCGAGGTGGCCGAAGCCGTACAGGCGGGTGGCTGACGTGGCCGCTGCCGCACCACACTCGGTGCACGACCAGGACGTTGCCGCCCAACCACCGGCCAGGACGCGGCGCCGGACCCTGACCGGTTACCTGCTGGTGCCCGCCATCCTGGCGCTGGCCTGCCTGGCGCTGTACCTGTATGTCGGCTCGCAGGAACTGGACAGCATCGAGGCGCGTGCCCTGGCCCCGGCCAACCTGGCCGCCGCCCTGGGCCGGCACCTGCAGCTGACCGCGGTCTCGACGCTGCTGACCCTGGTCATCGCGGTGCCGCTGGGCATCCTGTTCACCCGCCCGGCCATGCGCCGGGTCCGCCCCTACCTGATTACCCTGCTGACCCTGGGACAGGCGGTTCCGACCATCGCCGTGCTTGTCCTGCTGGCCGTGGCGTTTCTGTTCCTGGGTTTCCAGGCCGCCGTCGTGGGCCTGGTGCTTTACGCCATCATCCCGGTGCTGCTCAACACCATGGTGGGCCTGGAGCAGGTCGACGAATCCGTGCTGGAAGCCGGGCGGGGCATGGGCATCTCCAAGTTCGGCGTCCTGCGCCGGCTCGAACTGCCCCTCGCGGTGCCGATCATGCTGGCCGGCGTTCGCACCGCCCTGGTGATCAACGTGGGTACGGCCACCCTGGTGACCTACATCAACGCGGGCGGACTCGGGGACATCATCGTGGCCGGGCTGTCCACCAACCGCGTGCTGGTCCAGATTGTCGGCGCCGCGCTGACGGCGGTGCTGGCACTGCTGATCGACTACCTGGCGAGCATCGCCGAAGACTTCCTGCGCCCGAAAGGGCTCTAGGCCATCCCCTGCATGACGAAAGAGGAATGATGAAAGCGAATAGTTCACGGAAGACGGCGTTCGCCGCGTTTGGCGCCGGAGTGGCCCTGCTGCTGACCGCCTGCGGCGGCGGCGACGCAGCCGAGGCGACCGGCGACGGCGAGCTTGCGGGCGCGCACTTCACGGCGGGCTCCAAGGAATTCACCGAATCCATCCTGCTGGCCCAGATCGCGGCCGTCGCGCTCGAGGATGCCGGCGCCACCGTCGAGGACAAGACGGGCATCTCCGGCAGCGCCACCGTACGCGAGGCCCTGCAGTCGAGCCAGGTGGACTTCTACTGGGACTACACCGGAACCGGCTGGGTCAATGTCCTCGGCCACACCACCGAGGACGTGCCGGAAGACCTCTACGGCGCCGTCGCGAAGGAAGACGCGGAGAACGGCGTCGCCTGGCTGGAACCGGCGCCGTTCGAGAACACCTACCGGATCGCCGCCAAGAAGGAGTTCGCGGAGGCCGAAGGCATCACCAACATGACCGAAGCCGCCGCATTCATCCAGAAGAACCCGGACCAGGGTGCCGTCTGCGCCGCCAGCGAGTTCATTAACCGCGACGACGGGCTCCCCGGCCTGGAGAAGGCGTACGGTTTTGAGTTCGGCAAGGTAGTGGAGCTGGACCTGAACCTCATCTACACACAGGTCGGCGGATCCTGCCAGTTCGGCGAGGTCTTCTCCACCGATGCCCGGGTCATCTCCAACGAACTGGCCGTGTTGGAAGACGACAAGGAATTCTTCGTCCCGTACCAGGGCTCCATGACCCTGCGCCAGGAAACCCTGGACGAGTACCCGGCCATTGCGGAGATCATGGCTCCGATCAGCGCCGCGCTGACCAATGAAGTCATCACCGGGCTCAATGGCCGGGTGGATAACGACGGCGAGGATCCCCGCGACGTCGCCGAGGAGTGGCTGCAGGAGCAGGGCCTGGTGGGCTAGCCACCGGACCTTGCTTCCGCAGAACGGCCAGCGGCCGCCGGTCACCACGACCGGCGGCCGCTGGCTATCTCGAACCTCACCGAACCGCTGGCAGTCCCGGGCCTCCCCGAAACCGCCCGCGTCTCAGGCCTCCGCGAAACGTCCCACCGTCTTCTGCGCGTCGATCCCCGGCAGGGCGGCCGCGAAGATGCGGTAGTAAGCGAGTTCCTCGCGGGTCCGCACCGGCGGATCCAGCACGCCTGCCTCGTGCTCGAGCTCGGCTTCGCTGACCGAGGCTTCGAAGTGTTCGCGGAGTACATCGTTCATGCCGGTGCCCTCGCCGAATTGCTCCTTCGGCCGCCAGAGCACCTCGTGCGGAACCATCCCGTCGAAGGCCTTGCGCAACAGCCATTTGGCCGGCCGCTCCGGTCCGGTCAGTTTCCACGCCGGCGGCAATGCCAAGGCCAGTTCCACCATGTCCAGGTCCAGGAAGGGCAACCGCGGTTCGATCCCGTTGGCCCCGGCCACCCGGTCCACCCGCTGCAGTCCCCCGATGGGCATGCCTTCGATGGTCTCCAGCAGGTCCTCGTGCAGCGCCTCGCCGGAGTCGTGGCGGCCGTAATGCGAGTAGCCGGCGAACAGCTCGTCTGCGCCCTCGCCCACCAGCACGATCTTCACGTGTTCAGCGGCCAGCCGGGACACCAGGAAGTTCGGCACCGCGCTGTGCACCAGCGTCGGGTCAAAGGATTCAAGCTCCGCGATCACCTGCGGTACCAGCGCGATCGCATCCTCGGCGGTGTAGACCAGCTCGTGGTGCTCGGTCCCCGCGGCGGCCGCCATCACTCGGGCGGCGAGCAGGTCGGCGCTGCCCTCCAGCCCGACGGCGAACGTCTTCAAAACCTTCCCGCGCTCCGCGGCCTTGCGGGCCGCCACGGCCGTGACGATGCTGGAGTCCACCCCGCCCGACAACAGGACGCCCACCGGCACGTCGGCCTCCAGGCTGCGCTCCACCGCCCGGACCAGGGTGTCGCGCAGGGCATCGAAAACCCACTGCGGCGGATCCTCGTCCGGCCGCCGGCTCTTGAGCAGCACCGGGGCGCCCGCCGGGAAGACTGGCCCCGCCATCAGGCCGTCCTCCGGCGTCCAGGCATGGCCCGGCGGAAACGGCTCCACGAAAGGCCGCCACAAATCGTCGAACGCCTTCATTTCGGAGGCAAACAGCACGGTTTCTTCGCGCCGTGCCCAGTACAACGGGGACAATCCGAGCAGGTCCCTGGCCGCGACGAACCGCCCGTCATCGCCCGCGACCACCAGGGCGAACGGGCCCCAGAGCTTGTCGAAGGCGGCGACGCCGAGCTCCTCGTACAGCCGCAGCGCGGCCTCCAGATCGGAGCGGGTCCGGAAGCCCTCATGCCCGAGCCGGTCACGGATCCGGCGGTAGTTGTAGATATTGCCGTCGCCGACCAGCCAGGCGTCGCCGTCGCGGCCGGCCAGGGGTTGCTGCCCGTGATCCGGATCGACGATGGCCAGCTGCCGGCTGCCGAGCCAGGATTTGCCCACCCGGCGCGACCCCGACCCGTCCGGTCCACGGTGTGCCAACCGGTCCAGCATCCGTTCGCCCGCCGTCGCATCGAACTCCCCGTGGGCAGCCACTATCCCTGACATCTGCATCCCGCCTTCGCGCTTGTTCAACAAATCCGGCGCCGCATGCGGCTGGGCTTTGTCCGCCCCAGGCGCTGCGACGCGACTTCTCCAGCATAGCCAGCCGCCGCTCACGCCTTCCCCGCCGGTCGGGACGAGGCCGACGGGCCCCACGTACGTCGCCCTGGTAGCGGGTGCGGTCCGGACCACCCGCCGTCGCTCTCTAGACTGGTAGGCATGACTGCAACGCTGGTGGCCAAGGACCTCTCGGGCGGCCACGGCCACCGCACCCTGTTCTCCAACCTGAACCTGACCGTCGCGCCGGGCGACGTCGTCGGGGTGGTCGGCGCCAACGGTGCCGGCAAGACCACGCTGCTGCGGATCCTGGCCGGCGCGGACGCGCCGCTGGCGGGGTCGGTGAGCACGGCGCCCTCGGACGCCTTCGTCGGCTGGCTGCCGCAGGAACACGAACGGATTCCCGGCGAGACCATCGCCGCCTACCTTGACCGCCGCACCGGTGCCGCGGCCGCCACCGCCGCCATGGAAGCCGCGGCCGAGGCGCTGGGCTCCGGCTCCAAGCAGGCCGGCGACGCCTATGCCGCCGCCCTGGACCACTGGATGGCCAGCGGGGCAGCGGACCTGGAGGACAGGATCCCGCCCATGCTGGCCGAGCTCGGGCTGGACGTCGGCCCGGACGCGCCCATGACCGGGCTTTCCGGCGGCCAGGCCGCACGCGCCGCCTTGGCGGCCCTGCTGCTGAGCCGCTTCGACGTGGTTCTGCTGGACGAGCCCACCAACGACCTGGACCTGGCCGGACTGGCCCGGCTGGAGTCGTTCGTGCAGGGCCTGCGCGGCGGCGCAGTGCTCGTCTCCCACGACCGCGAGTTCCTGGCCCGCTGCGTGACCACCGTGGTGGAGTTGGACCTGGCCCAGAACAGGGTGGCCGTGTACGACGGCGGCTACGATGCCTTCCTGGAGGAGCGGGCCGTTGCGCGCCGTCACGCCCGCGACGCGTACGACGAGTTCGCGGAGAAGAAGGCGGACCTCGTGTCCCGGGCGCGGACCCAGCGCGAGTGGAGCTCGCAGGGCGTCCGGAACGCCATGAAGAAGAATCCGGACAATGACAAGATCCGCCGCAAGGCCAGCACGGAGTCCTCCGAAAAGCAGGCGCAGAAGGTGCGGCAGATGGAGTCCCGGATCGCCCGGCTGGACGAGGTGGAGGAGCCGCGCAAGGAGTGGCAGCTGCAGTTCAGCATCGGCGCCGCCCCTCGCTCCAGCTCGGTGGTCGCCACCTTGCACCGGGCCACCGTCCGCCGCGACGCCTTCACGCTCGGCCCGGTCTCGCTCCAGGTCAACGCCGGCGAGCGCATCGGCATCACGGGCCCCAACGGCGCGGGCAAGTCCACCCTGCTGCGCCTCCTGCTGGGACACCAGCAGCCCGACGACGGCGCCGCCGGGCTGGGTGCCAGCGTCGCCATCGGCGAGATCGACCAGGCGCGCGGCCAGCTCGCGGAGGACCGGCCGCTCGGTGCCGCCTTCGAGGCACTGGTACCGGACTACAGCCAGGCCGAGGTCCGCACGCTGCTGGCAAAGTTCGGCCTCAAGGCCGACCAGGTGTCCAGCGCCGTCGGTGCCCTCTCCCCCGGCGAACGCACCCGGGCCGCCCTCGCCCTGCTGCAGGCCCGCGGCGTGAACCTGCTGGTCCTCGACGAACCCACCAACCACTTGGACCTGCCCGCCATCGAACAGCTGGAGCAGGCGCTGGACGGCTACGACGGCACGCTGCTGCTGGTCTCGCATGACCGCCGGTTGCTGGAAAACGTCCGGCTGGACACCCGCTGGGACGTCGACGGCGGCCAGGTCACCGTCCGCTAATGCCCGAATATGGCGCAGGCTCTCCCGGTTGCGGCGCCGGCCAAGTATCCGTCCGCTGAGTCCCTGACGTCGCGCAGGCTCCCCGGCTCCGGCCCGCCCTCGGGCCCACCCACCCCGCCCCGCCCACCAGGCTAAAAGTTCGCCGCTGCCCCTTGACCGGTCGCCGCGGCAGGAGTAGGTTTTATTCAACCGAAAGGTTGATCAAAGGAAGAGTTGAATAACGTGACCGGTAGCAGCGACGAGGCCCTCCTGGACAGGGCGTTCATGGCCCTGGCGGATCCGGCCCGCCGCAGCATCATCGCCCGGCTCAGCCGCGGACCGGCAACGGTCAACGAGCTGGCCGAGCCCTTCGAAATCTCCAAGCAGGCGGTTTCGAAGCACATCCAGGTCCTCGAGCAGGCACAGTTGGTCACCCGCACCAGGGAAGCCCAGCGCCGGCCCGTTCACCTGAACGCAGCACGGCTCGAAGCGCTCACCGCGTGGATCGACCAGTACCGGCTGGTTCGGGAGGCGCAGTACCGCGGACTGGACGCCGTGCTCGGCCAACTATCCAAGGACAAGCCATGACCAACTCACTCAAAGTCGCCCTCCCGGAGGGCCTTCCGTTCATCGACACAGAACGCGAGTTCGACTATCCCGTCGCCGACGTTTTCCGCGCCCATAAAGACCCCGACCTACTCAAGCAGTGGCTGGGCCCGCGGGGCATGAAGATGGACGTCGATCATTACGACTTCCGCACCGGCGGCAGTTACCGCTACCTCCACACCGGACGCGACGGCCAGCAGTACGCCTTTACCGGCATTTTCCACACGGTCCGCGAGAACGAGTTCGCCATCCAGACGTTCGAGTTCGGCGGCTACCCTGACGTCGTCAGCATCGAGTTCATGACCTTCGAGGACTTGGGCAACGGACGCTGCAAACTGATCGGCCATTCCGTCTACCCCACGCTGGAGGCGCGCGACGGCATGGCCCAGTCCGGCATGGAAAGCGGCATGAGCGAAGGCTACGAGCGGCTGGACGAACTGCTCGCCGGCGCCCGCACCGCGTAAAGAGGCGGCACCGCCGCGCCTTGGGGTCGGAGCCCGCCGGGCCCCGGCCCCTTTGCCGCGCGCACTTCCCTGTTCAACCGTTCCCGCCCGCAACCACCATTGGCCTCCTCGGAATTAGAAAGTATGCTGAGGATTCCCTGCACCCTAGTCGGAAGGTGGTTTCATGGCGAACGATGATGAAGGACGCAAGGAAGTAGCCAAGATCCTGAAGGACGCTGACATCGGCGTCCTCACCACGGTCAATGCCAGCGGTCAGCTGTTTAGTCGGCCCCTGGCGCTACAGGAAGCGGAGTTCGACGGCGACCTGTGGTTCGTGACGCACGATCCCTCGCCCAAGGCCAACGAAATCCGAGCCAATCCGCACGTCAACGTGTCGGTCAGCGGGTCGGACGGCTACCTCTCCATCTCGGGCACCGCCTCAATCGTCCGCGACCAGGCGAAGATCGACGAGCTGTGGGGCCCCATGATGGAACCGTGGTTTGAAAACGGCAAGGACGACCCGACGGTGGCTTTGCTCCGGGTCGAGGCCCACACCGCCGAATACTGGAAGCCGGATTCCCCCAAGGTGGCCACGCTGTTCAAGCTGGCCAAGGGAATGGTCACCGGGAAGAAAGCAGACGACGTCGGCAAGAACGACGTCGTCAACCTTTAGCCGGAGGCATTTGCCGATCGGCAAGACAGCACGCACTTAAGGAGTCAGCAATGTCCGGAAATCTTTTGGCCCGTTCTGTGCACGACCTTACTGCCGCCGCCTGGTTCGGCGGATCACTGATGGGCGCCATCGGTCTTAACGGTGCGGCCGCCGCCGCCCAGGATCCGCGGGAGCGGACCCGTTTGTCCAGCATCGGATGGATGAAGTGGGCACCGGTCCAGACCGTAGCCTTCGTATCGCACCTTGCTTCCGGTTTGCCGCTGCTGGCGGGCAACAAGGGCAGGATGGTCCAGCAGGAAGGGGTTACGCGGAATACCGTGATCAAGACCGTTGTCACCCTGGCCGGCGCTGGCGTCACCCTCTACGCCGGCATGCTGGGCAAGAAGGTGGAGAAGATGGCCGAGCAGGGGGCAGAGGGCGCCACCGAGCCGTCGCCGATGGCATCACCGGAACTTAAGTCTGCCCAGAAGCAGCTCAAGCTGCTGCAGTGGATCATTCCGGCCTTCGCCGGCACTGTCATCGTGCTCGGTGCCAAGCACGGTGAAATGCAGCGGCCCGCCACCTTCTTGGAGGGGCTGCTCAAGCACTAAAGGTGAAGGCCCGCCCATGCGGTTTGCCATGTCCGGCGCGAGCCGGACATGGGCCGCGGATGGGCGGGCCGCCTGCTTTGTGTCTTTCGGTGGGCTGGTGCTGGTCGCCGGTGACGAAGGCATCCGCCCGGCGTCGGCTTCCCTTGACCCCTCCCCCCTTCGGAGCGTCAGCCACCCGGTGCGCCGGCTGCGCGTGCTGCACGGTTACGATTGTTGAAACGTTAACATCGGACGGCAGAAGAAGTGGGGAACGGGCATGCCGGCAGCATCATGACGGCCACCAAGGCGGCGGCCGCCTTCGCGTGGGCTGCCATCGCCGGCATTTCGGCTGCCGGGCTGCTGGTGATGTGCCAGGTCGTCGCGGCTTCGATCGTCGCTCCGCCACGGTTCGACCTCGTGGCCGTCCTCTCCGTGCTGATGCTGGTGCTGGCCTGGCACCTGCGGGTGGATACGCCGCTCATGCGGCGCCAGACCACCGCCGCGATGACCGCTGCCGTGATCGTCTGCAACGACCTCACCGCCCCGCTGCATGAGACGGTGGTGGTGGTGGGAGTCGGGCTGCTGGCCACCCGCGTGGTTTTCCTGCGCTTCCGCTGGGGAGAGCTGTACTGGTTTATCAGCCGGCTGCTCGCCTCCGCCGTGCTGGTAGCGATGTTCCAGGCCTTCCACGCCGCCGGCTTTGCGTGGCCGGCCGCCCTGCTGGCCGGCTGGCTGGCCTTCTTCCTGACCGCTATCGCCGTCGAGCGTTCCTTCGCCACCACCGCCACGCGGAGCAGCACCTTCCGCAACGGCATCGGTTGGGCGCCGGCCCTGTGCACGCTGGCCATCAATCTGCTCCTGTGCCTGGCCGCCCAGTACGCCGCCCTCCGGTTCGGCCACGACGGCGTCCAGTCGCTGCTCCTGGTCTTCGCGTCCGTGCTGGCGCTTGCGGTCACCGGCTGGCTGCGCAACCGTGAGCTGCGCCGCCGCCTCACCGGCCTGGTCGACGCCTCGCTTGAGCTGCCGTGGAGCCCGGACGGCCTCGACCGGACCCTCCTCGCCGCAGCCAGCGCCTCGGTGCGCGCCGACCGCGTCTCCTTGCGTCCGGAGGCGCCCCAAGAGAGGGAAATCGGTGTCCGGATGCGCCGCTGGGACCACGGCGACAACTACCTGGTGGCCTCGCGGAACGGCGGCGCACAGTTCACGGAGGAAGACGAGCAGGTGCTCGACGCGCTGGCGCACGTGGGCAGCATCATGGTCCGGCACGATGAGCTGGTGCACGAGCTGCGGCTGCAGGCGGACACCGATGCCCTGACCGGGCTGGGCAACCGGCGCGCACTCTGGCAGCGGCTGGCCGAGATCAATGCCGGCCGCCGCCCCGGCGAGGCCATCGCCGTCGTCTATCTGGATCTGGACGAATTCAAGGCCGTCAATGACAGGCACGGCCACGACATCGGTGACCTGCTGCTGACCGCCACCGCGCAGCGGATACGCTCGGAAATCCGCGAGGACGACGTGGCCGCGCGTATCGGTGGCGACGAATTCGTCGTGGTGCTCCGCGACGTCACCAGCGAAGCCGGCGCCCGCGCCGCTGCCGAACGCATTGCCGCCGCGATCGCGCGCCCGCTCACGGCCCGCGGCAACACGCTGCGGGTGCGGGCCAGCATTGGCGTGGCGTACTCGGACCGCCCGGCGCCCAACATCGAGGAGCTGCTGCGCAACGCCGATTCCGGGATGTACGGCTCCAAGCGGCTGCAGCAGCAGCTGCGCGACTCAACGCGCGACGGCTCCGATGCCGAAGCCTGCCTGGCAGTGGCGGTTGAACGCGGCATCCGCCGGCACCTGCTGCGCGTGGCGCTGCAGCCCATCGTTTCCCTGGACCTGGACGCGGTCGTCGGGTTCGAGGCCCTGGCCCGCTACGAAGACGACGAACTCGGCAACATCCCGGCCGACCGGCTGGTCACCGAAGCGAACCGACTGGGCCTGCTCAACGAGCTGACCATCCAGGTGATCGACGGTGCGGCGGCGGCGATGGCCCGAATCAGCGAAGTCACCAGTGTCCGCTCCGTCTCCGTCAACGTGGAACTGGGCCAGCTCGCCGACGGATCCCCCGTCGTGGACAGGCTGAGGCGGATGCGCGCCGAAGGGCCGGAGCTGAACATCATCGTGGAGCTGACCGAAAACTCGTTGGACAAGATGTCCGAGCAGTCCCGGGCAGCCCTCGTGCAGTTGCGCGGCGAGGGCTTCAGGATCGCCGTGGACGACTTCGGCTCCGGCTACTCATCCATGAACTCGCTGACCGAGTTCCCCTTCGACATCGTCAAGGTAGACCGCTCGCTGGTCAGCGGCGACGACGGAAGCGCCCGGGACGACGACGAAACCGCACGGAACATCGTGGTCAGCCATCTAATCGCCATGTTCACCGCGCTGAAGGCGGACGTGGTGATCGAGGGGATCGAGACCGCCGAGGCCGTGGAGTGGCTGGCCGGCTGCCCGGGTTTGAATGCGCAGGGCTTCTACTTCGGCCGGCCCATGTGGCCGGACGAAGTCATCGCCCGGCTGGTGACCTCCGGCACCGCGGCCCTGCCGGCCCCGACCCGCCGCGATTCCCGCCCTGCCACGGCCGGGCGGGAAATCGAACATTCGCCTGCTCCCTGAGGCGCGGCTCTGTCCCTGCGGAAGCTAGGCCAGTCGTTCCAGGGCCTGGAGCTGCAGCACGATCCACGGGCTGAAGGCCCACGGCGCGGCAGTCGCGGCGGTCCGCAGGTCGGAGGGGCGCACCCAACGGTACTCGGCCACCTCGTCATCGCGCGGCGACAGTTCGCCGGCGGCCAGCGCCGTGTAGACGGGGCAGAACTCGTTCTCCACAATGCCGGAGGCGTCCACCGCGCGGTAGCGGAAGTCCGGCAGCACCAGCTTCAGGTCTTCCAGCCCGAGCCCCAGCTCGTAGCGCACCCGTCGCCGCACGGCGTCGGCCATCTCCTCCCCCGGGGCCGGATGGCCGCACGCTGAGTTGGTCCAGACGCCGGGCCAGGTCAGCTTGTTCAGGGCGCGCCGGGTCACCAGCACACGGCCCTCGGCGTCGGAAATGTGGCAGGAAAAGGCGAGATGCAGCGGTGTCTCGCCCGTATGGATCTCGGCCTTGTCGGCGACGCCGGCGGGCTTCAGGTTCTCGTCCAGGAGCACTACCTGCTCGGTTGTTTCCGCCGTCATGTTGGCCCGGACCCGGGCAGCTGCCGTTGCCGGGAGAGCGCCCGGCGGTCAGTCGTGTTCATACCAGTCATTGTATGGGCGGGCGGGAGGACCGCCGGCGGCGTGCGGGAGCTCGTCGCGCCCGCACACGGGTGCAGACGGTGGACCGGCGTCCCCCGCCGGTGAGGCAGTATAAGAGCATGAATGATGACGCGGCGCGAACCGACGAAAGGCCGGCAACGAGACAGGTCAAACTCATCGGCGAGCGGCTGCGGCGGGCGCGGGAGGACCGGGGGCTAACCATCCTCGAGACCGCAAAACACACCGGGCTGACCAAGGGCTTCATTTCACAGGTGGAGCTGGGAAAAACATCGGCCTCCGTCGCGTCACTTGCCTCGATCTGTGATGCGCTGAATCTTCCGCTCTCGGCCCTCTTCGAGCCGCCGGCTGTTCACCTCGTCAGGGCGGACGCCCGCGAACCGGCCCGCTTCCTCGGCCACAAAGTCGCCGATTCCATCCTGACGCCCCCGGGCCAGGGAGGCGAAGGAGCAGTGGAACATCGTTTCGCCTGTGACACGATCACGTCATTGTTCGGAGTTGAGGCATTCCGGGAACTGGAGTACCCGATGACGGGTTCGGAGGACTTTCCCATGTCCTCAATGACGTTCCGGGAGCCTTCCTGGTTCTGGGAGCCAAGATTGACGAGTCAACAGAGACCAGTCACTCACCGCGAGCTGACCTTGACGAAGCAGTTCTCCCCAGGGCTGCCGCGGCACTGGCAGCCTTGGCACATAGCCGGCCAGGCTGGACGGACTCCCCTGCCCCGTTCACACCGTAAGCCGCCCTTCCACGCCGACATCGGCGCCGTGGCCCGCCACGGCGTCGACAACGGCGCCCTGGGTTGCTCCGATGGCATCGCGCTGATGGCGCCATTCGCCCTGGTCCCTGACTGCCACGGCGAAACTAGGACTTTTTGCATGTCCGGCCGTGCGCGGTTCACAGAACGACGTCGGCGCTCACGGGAGCACCGTCGTCGCCCTTCGCGCGGCTTCTAACTCTCCGCATCGCGTCTCAGCCCGGCAGAATCGACAACACCATCAAAACGGCTTCGGACAGGGACGTGGCTCCACTTGTCGACGTACTACTCGGGAACCACACACCCTAGGAGAGAAACGGGAGAATGAGCCTCAAGCCCTCTCGGCCACAGCCGTCGCGAGGCCGTGACTTTAGGCGTCCGGGCATTTATGAGGAATTTATCTGAATATCGAACTTCTGAGCTATGCTATGGGACAGTAGCCACAGCTCGATAGACACACGAACAGGAGGGCAAAATCGAAACAGCGCAAACCGCTGATTACGCTCTCCGCGTGCTCATTGAGCTTGAAAGACTCGATGGTCAAAGTGTTGCCGAGCTGTCAGCGCAGTTGAACCTCAGTCGTCCCATCATTCAGCGAATAGTCACCACATTGCATCGGCGCGCTTTCGTGTCGAAGCTGCGCGACGGCAAGTTCTGGCTTGGGCCCGGGCTCACAGCGCTAGGCCAAAACCTCTCTTACGAAATCGCCGAACTCGCGCAGCCGTTCATTCGCGACCTTGCCCAGGTAACGGGAGAGACGGTGGTCCTCGATGTCCCCGTTGGTGACGATGCACTCGTGGTTGCGTGCCATAGCGGAGGTCAGGGGCCGCTGCGCGTCGAGTTCTCGCTCGGTTTTCGGCACTCGCTGACACGCGGGGCGAGCGGACTGGCCATCTTGGCTTTCCAGAATCGCTCCGTCGAAGGGCTCGCCTTCGATGACCCGCAGTTGGACGCTGTACGCGAAAGGGGTTATGCGCTCACACGTGACGAGCTACAGGAACACATGGTTGGGATTGCCTGCCCTGTACTCGTCGGCGACAGAGTGGTGGCTTCTCTCACCGTCGTCGCCCCAAGCGTGCGCGCTGATCGGATCGATGACCACGTCGGGATTCTCCGCGAGGTCACCGACGATTTAGCACGCGCCTATCTGCAGACACGCACGCATGACCGTACCGTCAGGCTGAAGGTTGGAGGCTGACACTTATGAGCGACGTATCCAAGACGGCCGACAAGGCGCTTTCACTGCTTATTGAGCTGGCCGCACTCAAGACTGCGACGCCGCAACAGCTCGCGATGCGCACTGGTGCGAATCGCACCGTCGTGCAACGTCTTCTGACGACGCTGTTTGCACGGGAGCTCGTCACAAATAACGACGGCGTCTACGCATTGTCCTACCGCATCCGAGAGCTGGCCGAAGCCGTTCAGCCGAGGCTCCGCCGGGCAGTCGAATCCCCTGCTACTCATTTGTCGGGGACGACGGGCGAGACTGTCGTGTTTCAGATTGTGGACGGGCGTCAGCTCGTTGTCCTTGTCGAGGCCTGCCAGCCCCACGATCTCGCGCTCCAGGTACGCCACGAGGTAGGAGCAAGAAGCCCGGTACACCTGACCGCCTCGGGCGTCGCGATTCTCGCGGCACTGCCGTCGGCAGAAGCTCGCGCACTGGTAGGAGATCACTGGAACGACGAACTCCGGGAGATCATCAAGACCGCGCGGAAGAGCGGGTTTGCCCGCACCTCCGAAGAGTTGCAGCAGGGGGTTGTGGGTCTTGCCAAATCCGTGTGCGACAGGTCAGGGGTGGTCGGGAGCCTCGCGATCATCGTTCCCACAACGAGAGGAGACGCGCTGAACGAATATCGGGATGAACTGGAACGCGCCACCTCACACATCGAGAAATCATTGTCCTAGGCATCGTCTTTGGTTACGGGTCGCTCTGCGGAAGTGTCGTGTCTACCGCCGACTGGCGATGCAACCGTATTCGTCATAACATAACCGGTCGCCCTGACGGGACCACGGAGGTGCACAGCCTCCATCCCTTGCTATCCCAGACCTGGTTCTCCCATGACGACCGGACGGACTCGGGGCTTTACACGGTACAGGAGAGCGATGCAGCCAACGAGGGGTCCAATCGCAAGTACGAGCAAGCTCCATCGCCAGCCGAACCTTTCAGCAATGACCGCGGTCAAACCCATGGAGATGGCCGTGATGAAGTAGCCAACGGCGGTCTGAACGCTCAATGCTGTTCCAACGAAGCGTGGGTCGGTGACTTCGCTCAGCATGGTTGAGAAGACACCGGAGTCAGCGACCGCGGTTGCTCCCCAGATCACGCAAAACGGCACCAGGATCATCCATGGAGCCCCGAAGAGTGCGGGTGAGAGGAGGCAGCAGAGGCCACTCATCGCCAGCGCGACCGCCCCGATCGTTCGACGCCGAAGCCGGTCGGAAAGCCAACCGGCCAGGATGCACCCAAGCACCCCTGCTACGCCGAGCGCGACGAACGTAACGACCCCGGTCGACTGTCCCGATCCTGTACGCTGGCCTGCGGCAAGAAACAAGGGCAGACTCGCCCACAAGGCATAGAGTTCCCACATATGACCGAAGTACGCAATGTTTACTCGGCGCAACTGCCGATCTCGGAACATCCCGACAACGAATCGAGGGTCGAAGCTCTTTGCAGGGCCGGTGCTGTCGCTAAATTGCGTGCCCGCCCGAACAAAAGCGACCACGACTGCTCCGCCCATCGCGGTTACCAGCGCTGCGAGTATGGGAATGGCCCGCCACCCGAACGGGACCGTACCTAAGAGATAGGGCAACGCTGATCCGAGTGCGAGTGCGCCGAGAAGGGCGCCCACGGCTCTGCCTCTGCTTGCATTCGGAGACCAAGACATGATGAGCTTCATCCCGACCGGATAGATTCCCGCCATAGCGATCCCGGTCAGGACCCGAAGGGCCAGCGCACCGCCCGGGTCCATGCCGGGAAGAGCGAGGGCAATTGTGGATGCACCGGCGATGACCGTCGAGACCCCGAAGAGCAGGTGCAGAGATATTCTGTCCGCGAGGTTGAGAGCGGCCGAGGCGAGTGCGCCCGCAACGAAGCCTAGTTGCACAGAGACAGTGAGCCAACTGGCCTCGGCCGACGAAATCGCCCACTCTTGCTTTAAGCTGGGAACGACGGCGGACGCCGCAAACCACGATGCCATGCTGAGCACGCTCGCCAAAACGATCAGGCTGCGCTGCCACGATGGGCTACTTAACCTCGCACGCACTAGATTTCCCATGCACCACCCTCCCTCACCTTTATCCGTCCTGGGCCCCGGGCCACACGGCGACATCTTCCGCCTCCCCACAGATTTCGCAGTTTCAGATCAGTACCAATGCGTGATCCGACAATCAGGAGCTCAAATGGGTTGCTGAAGAAACCACGAAGGCAGCGGACACCGAGGTGATTCGTCCGTCAATTTGAAGCTTTCATCCGAGTTGACGTGCTCGCCGTCTGGGACCCGGCTAGCCGGGCGGAATTTCTCACTCAGGCTTGCGCTCTTCTGCTTCAAAGCTCGCCACGACCTCTTGCGCAAGCTTCATAGCTTCCAACCCCAAGGGCACACCGGCGTATACCGTGAGCTGGATTATCGCTTCTTTGATCTCCTCGGGAGTCAGGCCGTTACGAAGCGCACCTCTGAGGTGGAGCTTCAGTTCATTGGCCCGACCGAGCGTGCCGATGATCCCGATGTTGAGCAAGCTGTGGTCCCGGCGGCTCAATTTTTCACCGCCCCAGGCCTTTCCCCAGCAATACTCGGTCAGGAACTCCTGAAACTCTTGCCCGTAGTCTCCTGCGGCAGAGAAGGCTCGGTCGACATACTCCTCGCCGACTACTTCGCGGCGTGTACGGAGGCCCTGTTTGAACAGGTCGTTGGTCATTTCTTCGCCTCTGGTCTTTCCGCGCGCGTTAGCGCAGCTCGTTCTTGACGCTGTTGCGCAATGAGCCGATGCCCTC
>NZ_JBNHGA010000016.1:0-59783 GCF_059090765.1 Arthrobacter sp. Cza30
CCGGGGTGTTTTTCTTCGAAAATAACACCCCCCATAACTTCCGGTTTCGCGGCCGGCGGGCGCTGGGCACCGGGCCCCTGCCCCACGGGGAGAGCGACAAAGTGTCGATGGTCTCCAACCAGCTGAAGGCCTACGACTTCGCCTTCATCGCCGGCCCGGCCTCCCGGGAACGCATCCTCACCGCCCTGCGGCGGTTCGATGAGTCCCATCTGGTGGAAGTGGGACGGCCGCAACTGGACTTCGCCGCCGCTGCGCCGCAAACCGAGAACGACGGCGGACGCCTCACCGTTCTGTACGCCCCCACCTGGGAAGGGGACCGCCCGGCCATGGCCTATGGCTCGTTGGCCAGCCATGGACGGGAGATTGTCGCCTCCGTCCTGGCTGATGCCCGCTACCGGCTGGTCTTCCGGCCGCACCCGCGGACCGGCAGCAGGCTCCCCTCCCACCGAACGGCCCTGAATCAGATCTCCAAAATGATCGTCTCCGCCGAAAAGGCGGAGCCAGCGGGCCACCGGGTGGACACGTCGGCCGACTTTTCAGCCGCCATGGCGGAAGCGGACCTGTGCATCTGCGATATCTCTGCCATGGCCTTGGATTGGCTTCCCAGCCGGAAGCCCCTGCTCATGACGAGGCCGTCGGACCCCGGCGCCCACATCGACGCTCAAGGCGTGGCCGCCAAGACCAGGCTCATTGACCAGTCCGAGGCGGCACGAACGCCGGCGCTGCTGGCCGAGGCCGCAGCAGCCGGCATCAGCCCCGACCAGCTGGAGCTGATCGCCCACCACTTCGGCGATACCACGCCGGGCGCGAGCACTGCGCGGTTCGTCAGCGCCGTGGGTAAGATCCTCTTGGAACAGCCGGCACCCTAAGACAGCAAGCGGTCTACCACGCGTCCGGCGGCGTTGCCGTCGTCGCGCGGTGCGTACTTGTCCACAAACTTCTTGAGCCTTAGCTCGCGTGCAGGGTCACTCGAACGACTCTCGTCTATGGCGTCGAACAGTTCTTCCTCGGTTTGTGTCACAGGCCCCGGCAGTTCGGTGTTGTAGTCCAGGTAGAAACCGCGCAGCGTGTCGCGGTAGTTTTCCAGGTCGTAGGCGTAGAAGATGATGGGCCGCTGCAGGATGGCGTAGTCGAAGAAAACGGATGAATAGTCGGTGATGAGCACGTCGCTGGCCAGGTAGAGTTCCTGAATATCGGGGAACTTGGAGACGTCGTACACGCAGTCGCGGACATCCTCCGGTATAGGCACGGCGTTGTTCACCAGCACATGCATGCGCAAGAGCAGCACTGTGTCCTGGCCAAAGCGTTCCCTAAAGGCTTCCAATTGGAACGGCAGATCAAAGCGAAAGTGTCCCATGCCTGTCGGCTGATCGTCCCGGAACGTTGGAGCGTAGAGGACCACCCGTTTTCCATCGGGAACACCAAGTTTGCGGCGGAAAGCGCTAGACCGTCGCTCGACGGCGGGGCCCAGGAGAACGTCATTGCGCGGGTACCCCAGTTCCACAATCGCCCCAGCGAAGCGGAAAGCGCTCCTGAAGACTCTGGTTGCATAGGGACTTGGTGAAAGCAGAGTCGTCCATTGCCGAACAGCTGCGTCCACATGGGCAAGGTAGTCCGGGTCCCTTCCGTGAACGGTGTCCACATCGTGGGCCATTTTCTTCAGGGGCGTTCCGTGCCAGGTCTGGATGAAGACCGCATCTTTGCGGCGCCGGACGTAATAGGGAAAATTCTGGTTGTTCACCCAGTACTTCGCCTTTGCCAGATACCAGTAGTAGCCAGGAGACAGCCGTTTCACCACGTTGGTGTAAGGGTCGGGCTCCGGCAGCTTCCCGTGGTAGACCCACACTTTGCGCCGGGTGTCCCCGCGCCGCACCAGTTCCTCGTAAATGTAGCGCGGGCTGTCCGCGTACTGTTTGCCAAGCCCTGACTCGAACACCATTAAGTCTTTGTCCATCGGGGTTTTCGAAACCAACGCGAACATCCGGCGCATCGTCGGGAAATAAAAGCGGCTGCGGCGGAACCTGTTGAACAACCGCTCGGCCAGCTCCGGGTCGATGGCTTTCTTCCACCCGGGGTCGGCGCGACGGGCTTTTGCCACTGCCTCGAAAATGCGCCTGCAGTTGTCGGTATCCTTGAACGCCAGGAATCTACGCGACTTGGCAGCGTCCTCGGGCAGCGGCGTGCAGCCGCGGGCGAGCGTGGCCTCTAGTTGGTCCAGCAATGCGGATCGGGCAAACGCAATCTGGCCCGGCAGTTCCTCGTCCAGGTCCAGATGGGATCCCCGCGGTCCCAGGAAGCGCTCACGGTCAAATTGGAAATAGTGGACCGGCTTCTCAAGGAAACTGAAGTCAAAGCCCACGCTCGAGTAGTCGGTGAGCAACACCGCGCTTTCCTTCAGCAAGTACTGGACGTCGACCTCGCCTTGGGAAACGACGCGCGCCGGTGCCCTGGCAAAGTGGTGTCGGAACTGCTGCATGTTCGGATGCAGGCAGAAGACCACCTCTGCCCGCTGCCTATCGACAAGAGCGCGCAGCCGGGGATCGTTGAGCAGCGCATCCCACTCTCGAAAGTACTCGGACTCTTCGAAGTCGTCCGGGCGATGGAGCCAGTCCCGCCAAGTAGGAAAGATCAGGATCTGGTTTCGCTGCACTGCTACATCGCCGGCGAACAAGGCGTCGAAGCGGGACAAACCGGTGACCACGACGTCCTTGGCCGGATATCCGAAGTCGCTGACGATGTACTCTTTCTCCCGCTCGGAGCTGACGAGAAACAGGTCGGTGTCGAATCCGGGAGCCTTTTTGCCGTAATTCGGGACCATCCACTTGGTACCCATCACCCCGTGCTGGAGAAATACCTTGACCCCGCCCACTGCTCTACGAAAGTGCGGTAGCCACGTTGGATAGAGGAAGTCGGGATGGTGGGAGCCAATAAACCGTTCTGCCCGCAGTGCGACGTCGAAGTGTTCCTTGGATCGGTACTCCACTACGTGGTCCAGCCCCTCCAGATTGCGAAGATCCGGTGACGACGGTTCGATGACGTAATAAGTGTCTATTTCGGGGTGCTCCCGGCGCATGTAGCGGAAGAAGTGCAACCCGGTGTCCTGGGCCTTGTACGGCCGTTCGCCCACTAGCCAGACTGGCTTTTGCTGTGCTCCGCGGCCCGGCAACTGCCTCTTGTGGGACTGCCGCAGCATGAATTCGAAGGCGTCAGTGTCCAATAATTCGATGTGGAAGGACGTGTTCTTAGCCTTAAAGGTGTAGTAGGGCGTAACCGCCAGCGTCTTGTCCCCACGCGTTTGCCAACCGGGACGGGTGAGCTTCCGGGTGACATATCGGGTGCGCCCGATGCGCGCCCGCTGCGGCTCTGTTCCGCCTGGAGTATATATAGCAAGCCACGCATCCAGGATTTCGTCGCGGGCCAGGTCCTGGCTCGAGATGGTGCCCAGATCCAAGCGGGCGCGCACCTGGTACCTGCGCAGTCCGAACTTCCGGCGAGTTGCCCTAGCGTCCAGCGAGGTATTGGCGCGCGCGGAGTAGTGAGCCGCGCTCTCTCGTCCGAACAGCTCAAGGTCGACTGCTTCAGCCTCACCGTGTCGGGTGACTAGAGTTGCCCGCAGGTCCAACGTGGCCCCGCTGACGGTGAGCCGGTGCACGTAGACGGCATTGTAGGGTTTAAGCTGCCGGTTTACAGCCAACGAGACCAGGCCACGCCGGTTGACGTACGGTTCAACCGTGAACGCCTGAGTGGTGATTCTGCGCAGGGAACCAACGTCGGTGTCAGCAAAGCGCCCGAACGAAGCCCACGCCGTCATCGTCGCGTCACGGGCCAGCGCACCATCGGCCAGCGCCGCCCGTAACTCTGCGAGGCGCATTCCTTCAGACGCTTCTCCAATGGAGGCTGGTCCGCCCTCATGAATGTTGGTGCTGAACCCGGGCAGATCTTTGGCGGAAGCCTCGAACTGAACAAACAGTCCCAGGGTTTCCCCCTCCTCGCGGGGATCAGTTGGAGAGGGCACCGCAGTCGCCAAATCGAACTGTGCGCTGTATCTCCGAAATTCGTTTCCGGACTGGTCTACTGCCTCCGACAAGTCGGCCACTTTCGTCCACACGTTGCCTGAATTCCTGCACCACAAGGACGTGGGCTCGATCCGGGCGGAGACCGTGAACCGCACGTGGAGAATACTGCCTAGCTGCTGAAGTTTTAGCGCTCGGAATTCTTCCCGCGCCGACGCACCGCCTCTGCCTGTAAGCCGACCGACGGCAGAGACGGCGTCTCGAATAATGCCGGCTCGTGATTCCATGGGGGTTCGCTCTCGAAAGTACTAGCGACGGGAAAATATGCGTTCAGGAAACTGCGGGTCAGCGAGTCCACCTTTCGCGTATCTTTGCCGGTGCTTGCAACCTCGTTGAGACAGAACACGTCCGCGTCTCTGCGCCGCAACAACCGCAGGAGCTTCGCCTGCGCAGACGGATCGTTGATGTCACAATAGCGGTAAGACAGTTCTCCGGGAACAGCTGCACCGATGGCGAAACCGTAGTAGTGAGCTAGGGACGACGTCACGGAAAGATCAGACGGATGCCTGAACCTACTCCCCTGCGTCCTGAAGAGTTCCTCCGGATGCTCCTGTTCGAGTCTGGAAAGGGTACTAACTCGCTGCGGATGGGCTGCATGTTGAAACTTGCGCTCCACGGTCCTGCCGAAGGCCGCCTCCAGCAGCGCGCGGTTGTTCTTCGCCGCGCTGTCCACGGGCAGATCGTCCACCGAACGCGGCGCGTAATCCACGGTCTGTTCGGACAGGAAGAATTTGGCCAGCCCATTGCCGTGGAAGAACAGTTCCGGGGTCACCGGCCGCCCAAAAAATACGTCGTCGTTCAGGTACAGAAAGTGTTCGCTCAGTCCGTCAATGTGGTGCAGTTGGGACTCGATAGCGTGCGAGTTGAAGGTTGGTAATGCGCTTGTGTCAGAGAAGATTTCGCGGTGATCCACAACCGTGATCCGGCTGTTGGACGTGTCCAGCCACGGGGGCGTCTGTCCCGCGGTCACCAAGTACACGTGATTGACCCAAGGGGCGAAGTAATCCAGCGACCTGAGCGAGTAGCGCAGTTCGTCGCGCGACGCGTAACGCGCTTCGTTTGCCGCAGTCTCATTCCTGCTCGTAGGATCCGTCTGGGCTAGCATCTGTGCTTTGCTGCGCTGCCACTGGGGGTCATCGCCGTCCACCCATGTGTACACCGCGTCGATCGGGAAGTCGGCAGAAGTTAACAAACCCTTCTCTGGCAGGCCCGCTTCGCGTGGAACGATCTTGATGCCCAACTGATGGTCGCCCAGTCGTCGATTTTCGTGCCCCACTGCTTCAAACACTATTGAAGACGCTGGTAGGCACCTTCCTGTAACCGGCTTGTTTTCGCCATTGGCCCGGATGTAAAACGGACGGGTACCGGCAGCAGAAGCGATGGCACCCAGGGCCGATGACCATTGGGCATCCGGGATGTCCACGACTGCTGGGACCCCCGCCTCGGAGCGCAGTACACGGTAATCGACTTTGGCCCGCGCCAAGGCATCAAGCACGACGGCCGCCGTGTCGTGCCGCAGGCTCCGCGCCGAAAAGCGGTCCACGTTTCGGATGCCCTCTGGTAAGGAAGAGGCCGAAGCGGGATGTGATCCCGGCAATCGACGATGAGTTGCCAAAAACTGGAGGATGCCTTGGGGGCCAGCGCCGCTGCCGAAGGCGCGGAATGCGGCTTCAACCACCCTTTGTGGAATGGCCGCCGCGGCGCGGCCCTTGAGTCCGAGGCGCATGGGCTCCTTTCCTGCAGCAGTGTCCGCTGCTATTCCACGGCCGCTGGTAGCGCCGCTCTCTGGCGCCCACGACTGCTTTAGCTTAGCAATGCGCGCCAAGGTGGACCTGGCAATCCATTGCGCTCGGGCGTCCGGTCCGCGAAAATGACAGCCCGGTGTAATGCACATCTTGGTGCTCTTGGAACTTCAGGGAGTTGACCATCGCGCTGGCAGCAGAGCCCGATGTCAGCACTCCGCCTATCAAGCCGGCGGCTGTGCGTCTGGACATCCAGGGGTTGCGGGCCCTAGCCGTAGCCCTTGTGGTTGTCTACCACTTATGGTCGGAAGGTTTAACCGGGGGGTTCGTCGGAGTCGATGTCTTCTTCGTCATTTCCGGCTTCCTCATCACCTCTCATTTGGTCAAACGGCCGCCGACGGGGTGGCAAGGCCTGACGGCTTTTTGGGGCCGCAGGATTCGCCGCCTATTGCCTGCCGCTTTCGTTGTCCTGGCGGCAACGGCTGTTGCGTCGAGGCTGGTAGCACCGCCTACTCAGTGGGGGGCGATCGCTAAGGAGATCATCTCCTCGTCACTCTATGTGCAGAACTGGGTGCTGGCCGGCAGTTCCGTCGACTATCTGGCGGCCGAGAACGCCCCCACTCCTACCCAGCATTTCTGGTCTTTGTCAGTCGAGGAGCAGTTCTACCTTTTCTGGCCAGTCCTCGTGTTCGCGGTCTTCTGGTTCGCGGAAAAGCGCTCGTTAGCCGCGCGGCGCCTGCTCCTGAAAGCCGTGACCGCCGTCGTGGGTCTGTCACTTTCCTTCTCCATCGCGGCTACGGCTACTGAACCGGGAAGTGCATATTTCGTCACGCCCACCCGGATGTGGGAGCTGGGCTTCGGCGGCCTGGTGGCATTGGCGGCGCCGACGTTGGCACGGCACCTGCCCAGCGTTGCGCGGGCAGCGGTAGCGTGGGTCGGGGTTGCAGCGATTGTCTGTTCCGGTGTGCTTTACTCGGAGTCGACCCCTTTCCCTGGGTATACCGCGCTCCTGCCCGTCTCGGGGACAGCACTGGTTATCCTCGCAGCTGCCGAAGGACGGCTTTCCCCCACCGGATTTCTCCGAAACCGTCCGGTTCAGTGGCTTGGGGAAGTTTCGTACTCGATATATCTGTGGCACTGGCCATTGATCGTTCTCGTGCCGTACGTCACCGGTCGCCAACTGAGCTGGCTGGACGACTTGCTGATCGTGGCTGCGACACTGGTGCTGTCGGGGCTAAGCAAGACGTTTATTGAGGATCGTTTCCGGTTCCCCTCCGCCCAAATGCGCCTTGCGCCAACTTACCGATTCGCCGCTGCGGGTATGGTGTTGCTTACGGCCGTGGGCGCTGCGCAATTAGTGGAAGCCACCCAACGCGCCTCCCAGGCGGAACAACAACTCGCTGCGGTGATGAGCAATGGCGATCCTTGTCTAGGTGCTTCCGCCATAGCCCACGGCTTTGACAAGTGCGTCCCGGCCCCCCACGCACCGGTCGTGCCCGAACCGTCGCTGGCCAAAGAGGACAAGTCTGATGCGTATGCCGACGGGTGCTGGTCGAACCAACCCTTTACCAGCCGTCCCGTCTGTACGTATGGTGACGGGCCCACCAGAGTCGCCCTCGTTGGCAACTCGCACGCCGGGCAATGGCTCCCCGCGCTGCAAGTGCTGGCTGACCGCAATGACTGGACGCTCTCGACGTTCCTTGTCTCGCGATGCAACCCCACGACGGCACCGCTCGAGTTCGATACGGAGGAGAAGACCGCCAATTGCAAAGCTTACGGAGAGTGGGTGTTGGACAAAACGTCCGGCGATGCTTTCGACCTGGTCGTAACCTCGGAACGTCAGTCCGTCCCTGTGAAAGGCGAATCCTGGGCCAGCACTGAAGAACCTGCCGTTGATGGATATCGGGACTACCTCTCCCGTTGGGCGGAGAGCGGCGCAAGAGTCCTGGTCATCAAAGATCCTCCCTTCCCCGGCAATACGATTGATTCGATTCCGGACTGCCTGGCCGAGAACCCGGGCAATCCTCAGAAATGCTCGGGAACACCTGCGGAATGGTTTTGGATGGACCCCGTCACAACGGCTGCCCTTGAACTGGACCATCAGAACGTTAAGACGTTAAACGCCGACCAATACTTCTGCGTAAACGGTATCTGCCCTGCGGTCATTGGATCAGTGGTCACCTATTTTGATGGCTCGCACATCACGGCGACCTACGCTCGAACGCTAGCCCCATACTTGGAACGCCCGTTTTTGAAGTCCCTGCAAGACTGATCAGCTCCGGAAGGCCAAGGCCAAGACTGTCTGAACGTCGCTCAGGCGCAAGCCGGGCTGGTTCACCTCACGGGCAGTGGAAACTGTCGAGTCATCCGGTGGGCCTCATCCACACAGAATTCTCGGACATGCACTGGTTTCCTTCAGGTTCCTCGCTGTCCATCTGCGGTCAGGGGTCGACCGCACTCCGTATGTGAGCCACGATCATGGCGTGCAGCGACCTTGCCCGCATTTGGGACGGGGCTGCGATGTCCCGCTAAGAGATATTGGTGGTCTGGGTGAGCAACCTTGGCGCCAAGACACTCAACTCGCCGTTGGCAGCCGATGCACCGCTAGCGTTTGCGAGTACATAGGCACAGTCCGACGCCATATTGCCGGTCGGTTCAGCAAGCACATCATTGGCCGTTACACCGGCGACCTGGGCTCGAGTTCTCACCCACGGCTGGTGGGGGTGGTTCCGCCCCTCCCAATTGACTGACAGAAAGAAGGCGGGTGAGCCAGAACGACAGAACGTTGGCCTCTGCTGCTCCAACGAGGAGGTCTAAGGCGCACCCGGTCCCACGCCGCCAGATGTCGGGAACGACGCGATCCGCTTCGGACTGCAGCAGGCGGTCCTGGGCCGTTTGCGATCAGATTACGCGAAGAAGTGAATTTGTCATTGAGCCCCGAGGCATCGGCCGACTCCTCGATGCGACGCTTCGAAATGATCGGATGGCATTCCTACGCACGGCATAGGGCGAGGGGAGCAGGAGCGGGCCCTTGCTAGACGGGTTTCCGCCGCACAGTCTGATGCCCTAGCCGGGTATGCCGCTAGGTCAGTTCCTTGACGATCTGGCTAAGGCTGTCCAGTGTTCGCTTCAGCTCCTCAACGTGGCGTTCGTCAAAGGCACTTAGAACACGCTTCATTTCGGTAGTGGAGATGCCTGACGTCCGGGGCAGGTAGACTACCTCCACCTTGTCTTCCAGGTCGTCGAACTTCCCCTTCCAGTCTTCACCTATCCCAAATACGTCAGCCCGGTACTTCTCGATGTCGTACCGCTTCTGCTCCCAGCTTTCCTCCGGAATGGCTTCGGAGACGTAGCGTATGGACCGGACTATTTCGATGCGCTGTTCGAATGGAACAACGGGCTTCTTGCCCTTGACCGCATTGAACTCGTCGGTCGAGACACCGACAATCAGCCGCTCTCCCAAGGCACTGAGCCGCTTGAGTATGTTGAGATGGCCGATATGAAACAGATCGAAGGTGCCGTACGTGAGTACTGTTTTACCCAAAGTGTTCCTTGTGTCGGTGCAGGTAGGTGTCACGCACCATTCTAGGCGTCCAGGGTGGCCACTGTTGAGCAATGAGCCTGGAAGGGTCGCCTGCTAGCATGGACTGCTGGAATCCGGTCCACAAGATCGGAGATCTCTGGCCACATCAGGCGAAGAACCGACCAAAGGAGACGTTTCTATGAGGGGAAGAGCGCGACAAGCCATAGGTTCTGCGCCGAGGAATATTGGCCCAGATCGTGTTGCAACCAGCCTGACTGTACTCCGACCCCGATAGAGACAATATGAGTTCCCTCAACACTGACACCATACGCAGGATCATCCGCAAGTCCGGAGCCACACGCACACTTCGCGAGGCACTGGGCCCAGAGGCATACCGTCACATTCGCAAGTCACTCGCTGGGGTCGCGTCTTCTGTCGGCGACAGGCGCATACCCCGGCAGCGCCTCATCGCCGAACAACGCCTCCTGCAACTGGAAGACACCTCGTTCCGCTCCGATGGAGTCGTGTGCATGCCGCTCGAATCTCGCATGCCTCTGCAGATTCGGAAGCACCATCTCGACGTAGTTTCAGGTGTTCTGTCTTCGGCCGGCGTCGACTGGTCCGTAATCAGAAACACTTCCCGAACTCGCTTCACCATCGCGGTGCAGGAGTCGGAACGAGGAAGGGTCATTGAAGCCATCAGTCTCGGACTACGTGACCAAGCTGTCTATGTGCAGGACGCCAGCGAAGTTGTCACGGACCGACGTCTACATCTTGCGGGCAGTCTGAACGAAATTTCATTGGCGCAAAGTGCCAAGGTTCTGAGTTTTGCTAGCTTCTTCGAAGACCGCAGGACAAAGTTCAGGACAGCCATGGAATATGGCTGTGATTTAGAGTTCTGGCAGCAAGACTCCCTAAATCCAGCAAATGTGCTCACGCCCCGAAGAAATTCCGCTGCACAACTCATCACGGTCAATGAGCTCCGTCCGGACACTGCGAAGATCGACGGGCACGACTACCCTACCTTTTCAATTTTCAATCAGCAGATGCTGGATGACATCCCATTTCCCATCGATGCCGTTTACACGTGGGTAGATGGTGACGATTCCGAATGGATTGAATCCAAGAGACGCCTTGAGGCGAAGCTCCGGGGCGTCCGGTATCACGAAGAAGCTAATCACGCCGCGCGGTTCCGTTCGCGGGATGAACTGAAGTACTCCTTGCGATCACTCGAGATGTACGCGCCCTGGTTCAGAAAGGTTTTCCTTGTCACCAACGGCCAGAAGCCTTCGTGGCTGAACTTGAGCCACCCCAAGCTCGAACTGGTAACACACGAAGAAATCTACGATGACAAATCATGTCTGCCCACATTCAACAGTAATTCAATTATCTCCCGCCTTCACCACATCCCGGGGTTGAGCGAGCATTACGTATACATCAATGACGATGTCTTCTTCGGTCGCCCCGTCTCCCCGGATCAGTTCTTCCTTCCTAGTGGATTAGCGAGGGTTTCCCCTTCAAACAACCGCCGGCCCTTCGGCGAACCCAGTATATTGGACGAGCCGCATATCAATTTGACACGAAACATACGCGCTCTGCTCCGGGAGGAGTTCGGCGTCACCGTGTCAAGGGCAATCAAGCACACCCCGCACCCTCAGTTGCGCAGCGTGCACTTAGAAATGGAAGAGCGCTTCGGTAAGCATTTTGAGCAGACTTGGGCGAGTCATTTTAGGCACCACGACGATATCGTGGCCGATCAGCTCTTTCACTACTATGCGCAAATTACCGGCAAAGCCGTTCCCGGGAATCTTCGGTACAACTATATCAATGTGCTCGATGCCACTTACGAAAGCGTGATTAGATCAACCTTGGAGTACAGAGACCGGGACGTGTTCTGTGTAAATGATGCCCCTGTTCCGGGAGCAGAGCCCCTGAGCGATAAACGTATATCCCACTTCTTTGAGCGATATTTTCCGGTCAAGAGCACGTTCGAAGTCTGATTACTTGCGACTGGACCCTGGGAGCTACCTGAACCAGCCTGGGTCGATGGCTTCCTTGGGCGTGGCCGAAAAGCAATCAGATACGCCTTGTTGATCAACCCAGGTGTGCGCGCAAGCACACGTTTCTCAATTAAGACTATGCAATGCGGAGTTGGCGAACAAGCGCCGCTGGACTATAAACCTCCCTGGCCAGCTAGGGGGTTTTTCGGCGCCGCCGGGTACAGGGGGAAGTCGGAAAGTTGGTTGCACGACGGCGCTCCGCTGTCGCTTCACCAGCAATAGTCGCTGGCCTCGGCTGAGCATTGGCACCACAAAGTATCGACAATGCCGCTCATTCTATCCAGAACGACCATCAGAAGGCGCAATTGACCAGGTGTCTCGGGGAACAGCGAAGACCGCATGGCATCTGCCAGCCATAGGCGTGGTTTCAGGGACTATGTGCCTTTGCCTAGGTTCATGCGGAGAGCGCCTTAGCACCCAACAGATCGTGGCAGTCACGAACGAGAGATAAGTAGCGGCAGAACACTCTTCAACAGGTCACGCTTGACCCTCTGCCTAAAGCTCTCCGTCCGGGGTGACAGCCAACACCCCGGACGGAAGAGCGAAGTTATGACTGATCGAATACGACGCTCACTGCTTCCGAAAACGGCAACTCCTGTCGAACACCGCGGATGGCATTGTATACCCGCTCGGCATTTCTTCCATCCCTATTTGGAAATGTCGATTTTCTTCTAGCGGTGTACTGAGAGGGCGCTTCTTCGGTGGCCGTTTTTACCGCCGCCACGGCATCTTCGGCGCACTCCGTTACCGGCCCGAATCCATCCCTTTCATAGTCGAAGTAACCCTGCTCAAAGATATGCCCGCCCGACAATACGCGCTTACGATCGAACTGATAGTAAACCAGAGGAACGTCGGCATATGCCGCATCGAAAGCAGTTGATGAATAGTCAGTAATCATTACTGAACTGCTAGCAAGCAGCTCACCGAACGGCATCGAATCCCAAGAGAGTATTTCGACGTGATCAGGAAGGTTCATTTCTCGAACATACTCCTGCATACTCGGGTGAGGGAGCATGGACACTCGAAGTCCCTGCTCCTTAGCCCATACTTGGAGATCAGGAGAGCAGCAGAGCTCAGACCAGGCTATGGCATACTCAGATTCTGCGAATCCCTCCAGCTTTGTCCGTCGACCATGAGCATCTGCCGGGCCGGTCAACCAATTGCGCCAAGTAGGGGCAATCAAAATTCGAGAGGGTTTTGCGTTCTTCATGGCGGCATGTAAGGCGTCATGCCTGGGGAACCCTGTCAGCTTAACTTCTTTCGGGGTGTATTTATATCGTGATTCGTCCTCAACGATCGATCGATATTCAGCCTCACTGGCCGTAACTAGCAGGTCTATCTCTTTACTGTTGAACCAGCGTGACTGATCATGGATGGTTACGCCGTGCTGGAGGAACGTGAACTTCCAGGGCATACGACCATAAAGCTTCGTGTCCAGTGGATTGGTTACAAAGTGATCAAGATGAGAAGAGATGTAGTGGTCGGCGAGCAGGAGCGCAGCTTTCCACTCTACAGAGTCATATTCCAGAAGCTGGAACCCGTCGCGTTCCAATCTCTGCCAGTCTGGTGACGACTTCTTTAGAACAAACCATGCGTTTACTGATGGTTTGTTCTGCGTTATGTATCGATAGAGGTGCTCTGCATTATCATTGGCGCGATCAACCCGGTCCATCAGAATCCATGCCCCGCGGTAACGGCGTCGGACATGCAGCCGCTTGGACACCTTGACGACGCGCTGAGCCACCCGCACCTCAAGTGCCGGCCTGTTCTCGAATCTCTTCAGAGCGCCTTGGATGGTCGCAACGACCTTCCGCAGACCTTCTCGGACACCGCTTTCCCTTGGCAATCCGGCCGCGTTCACAGCACGACCCCGCGCAGTAACATCAATTCCCAGAAGCGCCTTGCTCACCGTGTAGGGGCGAAGGACGTAGCGCGGGCGACGCTCCCGGCCTAACTCCAAAGGCACAGCTACACCGTCGAGGGTGACGGAAAATGTCCCGGTGGAGGGGATCCAAAGGTAACGGCGACTGAACAGCTTTCGGCCCAAAAAACTGACTGCTTGCGACTTCTTGTACTTCGGCTCGACGTGGAGTCCCTTAACACGAACCTCCTCAGTCGGAGCCTTGCCCGAGTACTTGTAAGTTAGTAGCGTTAGTTTTTGGTCTTTGTCTATTCTTTCGACAAATACGCGATCGGGGCGAGAGCTCTGCCGCTTATAACCAAGCAGGAGTGCGTCTCGTAGTTCGAGATCAGTTCCCATAATCTCGAATGCGTGAACAGCTACTTCGGAGATGCCCGCCATTATTTCCGAGATTAGAGCATGAAATTGCTCCAATACCGAATCGCTCAGTTGCTTAGACGGCGAACCTGAACGACGATCACCTCTGAAATACCACAGGATGTCGTAGAGCAGGAGTAGTTGCAACCACATAGGAGTTTCCCGCTCTGCTTCGTTCACTTTCCGCAGAAGATCCAAGTGCCCGAAACGCAGAACATCTGTGTACTTCTCAGGTTTGAGATTTCCGGTTTGGACAGAGGAGTCGCCTGTTGCACGCTTGCGGTAGATGTAATGAGCCGACGCTACATACCCAATAGTAGGCTTTGTTTGCAGGAGGAGATAGGACGCAACAAAATGCGCATCCTCAAAACTGAAGCGCAACGCCTCCTCGAAACGCAAACGATCGCGTTCGAGGCGCTCCCGCTTCATAACGGCGGTGGGTCCATGCATGTGGAAAAAATCGGGCGACCTATGCAGGTCTACCGTCCGGTTGCCATCTCGAAACCGGCGCTTAAGAGGATGCGTGTCCGCAATTATCCCCTTAGCCTCATCGTTCGTGATTAAATGAGTGGCATACATCGATGCCACCTGCTCTTTATCGGCGACAATCGCAGCATTGAGCACTTGGAAATAGTCTGGGGCCAAGTAATCGTCCGGATCACAGAACGTCACCCACTCACCGGTTGCATACTCGAGTCCCATGTTGCGGGCCGAGGCCTGCCCGCCGTTCTCCTTGGATAAGACAACGACTTGACAGCGCGTTTCGCTCTTCCACCGTCGGATGATGTCCAA
The DNA here is from genome assembly GCF_059090765.1 of Arthrobacter sp. Cza30. Classification (NCBI taxonomy): domain Bacteria; kingdom Bacillati; phylum Actinomycetota; class Actinomycetes; order Micrococcales; family Micrococcaceae; genus Arthrobacter; species Arthrobacter sp. Cza30. Next base: position 14,469 of record NZ_JBNHGA010000016.1, read on the forward strand.
AGACTCATCCGGCGATCCGTCGTCCACAAGGATTACTTCCAGACGCTCTCTAGCAAACGTCTGTGCGTCAAGCGATTGAAGGTACTCAGGTAGATAGGGGGCAACGTTATAGATAGCAGATATGATCGAGAAGCGCGCTCCCGTTGGCTGGGTTCGCCCTAAGGCATTCACTTCTTGAGAATTCAAGTTCAGGCTCCGTTGTATTTATGGGATGAGCTACAAACCAGTGGCTCGAGAGGTGGCCTGTAGCGACTTGCAATTGTGCGAATTTGAGAACTAAGCGAAAACTGTTATCGCGTTATCTGTTCTCGAACGCAAAAATTGAGTATTCACGCGTTAGCGCCGAGCCGTGCCGGCGATCGTTGTGGCAGATGTCGAGAGTTTTCGGCGGATCCGCCGCAGATAGTCCTTCCACGACGTGGCGCGTCGACTCTCAACTCGAGGCGACCATCCAGGCATTCGGTCCTGCATTGTACGTGTCCAGGCTGTTCCCGATCGAACGACTTTGGCGGGATTTCCGGCCAGCACGACGTTCGGAGGGAACGCACCACTTACAATTGCCCCAGCACCGACGACCGAGTCGTCACCGATGGTCGCGCCTTTGAGAATCATTGTGGACAGACTCAACCACACACGATTGCCAATCGTGACGTCGCGTCCTCGGTTGATGCGTGCCCCAGAACCAAGGTCGAAGATGGCGTGATAGTCAGAGTTGTATATGGTCGTGTTCGCGAACAGGCATCCAGAACCGATGCTAATCGTACCTGCTTCGACGGATCTAATCTTGACGCCTTCATTGCAGATAAGACCATCACCAATTCGAACCGCTGCCCCGGGTTCAACAATAATTCTGCCGCGGATCACGCATTTATCGCCAATCGATAAACTGGAGCCCTCCTTTACCGTTATAAGCGCGTCTACGAGGTCGTTACCCTCTCCGCACTCAAACCGCGCCGAGTCGGCCAGCTCAACGAAGCTGCGGCCTCGAATTTTGGTTCCTTCTCCAACCGCTGCAAGCGCTCTTAGGTCTCCGATATCAGTAATTCTCTGCACTGTCCTACCTCTTACTGCCGTTTATACGTCTCAGGTGGCCCACCTCTTTGAGGCCGCGCACCGGTGACCGTGGGATTTTTATCCCTCCGTAGAATCCGTTCAGGTCGCCGGATATGGGCGCTCGTCCCGTCCCTAAATCACGGGCCAGCGGCCCGCGGAACCCATCCTAAAGACCGTGGACCATCCCAGCTTCCGTTGCTCCTCGCGCGGCCCCCATGGGTCCTGCCTCCAGCCCGCGACCCAGCCTGCGAACCAATGCCTCAGCTTTGCGGGTTCCCGTCGCATGCGGGCCGTCTGCACCAGCGTCCATGAACCGACATAAGCCCAGCTAAGGGGCCAAGGCAGATTCCGGCGAGCGAGCCATACCCTGTTCCGGGCGTTGAGTCGGTAGAACGCTTCGTGACGGCGAGGATCGATAACAGGATGCCCCGCCCGCAGATCCCCGGCGTACCATGTTCGGTACCCAGTGTCCCAAACACGCCACGAGAATTCGATGCCTTCGTGGGCGTACCAGAATGTCGAAGGCCACCCGGGCGTCTTTTCGAAGACGCTTCGGCGCATGGCAATCGCCATTTCGACGACCGAGAATACATTGCTGGAGCGGTAAGGGCTTCCTTTGCGCAGCCTGGGAATCCACCGATGCGGCGCATCGGGATTCTCGGGATCTTCGATTCGAGGCTGGATCATGCCGATGTCAGGGTGTTCCTTGAACAGGCCGACGCAACGGGCAAGAAAGTTGTCGTCGAGCAGCCAAGCGTCGTCGTCTAGGAAGAAGAGGTATTCCCCTTTTACATGGGGAACGCCGGCGTTCCGCCCAGCGGGTATGCCAATATTCTCTTCGATATGCAGCGTCTTGAAATCGGCCGGCACGTCTTCCGGTTTCCAGCCGTTGCCGACTACCACGACATCCAGATTTACCCCTTGCTGCCGTTGCAACGATTCGTATCCTCGTTGCAACTCAGCGGGTCGAGTTCCCTGCGTCAGGAGGACAACACCGAAGGTGGGATCCTGTGAAATCATTTCTTGTTGCATTTCGCTCACTTCCGCAGCCTAGGAGAGGCCATGATGGCGATGAAATGACCGATATTCACGAACAGGACTGCGGGCACCAGAACGTACAGCAACCAGCGCTCCCCCAACGCCTGCTCGCCGGCGACCAGAGACACGATGGACGCAGCCAGAACCAATAGACTCATTTCGACCGAATGCAGTACCCGGTGGAAGGGGAGGAAACGGGCGAGGCGGCGCAGCGTGCCGACCATGGAAGAAGCGGGAACAGCTTTCGCTGCTGCAGTATCCGGGAGCTTGTCCATCCCTGCCAAGGCGCGGGAAGCATGCACCATCTCGTTTTGGGCCTTATTGAGGACGATGAGAAACGCCAGCATACTGCCGAGGAAAAGATACAAGTATGCCTTCCCCGGGTCGCTGCCGAGCAGGCCCAACTCTCCGAGGCACCGCAGCCCCAAGGCGATGGGAATCAGCCCCTCGGTAGTGTAGTGGCCGATCTTGTCCAAAAATATGCCTTTGGGGCTTTGAGTGCCGCGCCACCGTGCGACTTCTCCATCGCTGCAGTCGAAGTACAACTGGAGTTGCGAGAAGAAGACCGCGAGCAACGGCCCCGAGATTCCCGGAATCAGCAGCGACGCGGAAATAGCCCACCCCGACAGAATCATGAGGCCTGTGACACCGTTGGCTGAGATCGGTGTGCGGACCAGGACGCTGGTGAGGTAGATGGAGATATGCCTTAAGTAGAGCTCGGCAGTCCAATGCTCAGCGTTTTTTCTGCTTCTGACCTCTGGCGGCTGGGCCACGGAGCGGAGCTGCTCTAGAGTGGGACGCGCCGGCCGCTGAACGGCTGTCACGATTTCCTCCGGCTGGTATCTACTGTGCCTGCCGCTCCGAACAGCCGTCCGCGGAGATACCCCAGCCCCCAGCTGATATGGATTCCTGGCAGCACCGCCAGCAGCCGCAGGCGTTCGGGCCGGCCGAGGTCCCCCGGCATGCTTGCGGAGGCGTACGTGACGCCCGCCGCGTACAGCGCGGGGACGGCGGCCGCTGCACCCGCCACAAGCCGCAGGCTTGCCGGCCACGTCTTGGCCGTGCCAGTGGCGAGCGTGCTGGCGGAGGCAACGCCAATGCTCAACGCGGCAACGAGTACGGGCGGCAGGAAGTGCCTCACAGATTTTCCTTCCTTGTGCCGGCTAGCCAGCTCTGCCCGCCAGATACCCGCGGCGTAGAACTGCCGTACCAACTTGCCCCACTGCGCGCGCGGCCAATAGACGACTTTCAGCTCAGGGTCGAACCAGACCGTATAGCCGGCTTGGCGCAGGCGCAGGCACATGTCCCAGTCCTGGCCCCGCCACAGCGTCTCCTCGAAAAATCCGACCTCGTCAAAGACCTCGCGCCGGAAAACGCCGAGATAGGCAGATTCTGCCGGGCCCTCCGGGGCCCCGCTGTGATACGCGGCCCCACCGAGCCCCAAGGGCGAAACATAGGCGGCTGCGACTGCCCGCTGAAAGGGAGTCTTGCCTCGAGCGTCCATGAGCCCACCGACATCAGCTGCACCGGTCCGCCGCAGCGTCGCCACCCCGCGCTTTGTGTAGTGGGGCTCGAGTTCCGTGTGGGCGTCCACCCTGACAACGACCGGATGACTCGAGGCTTGCAGGGCAAGATTCAGTCCGGCCGGGGTACGGCCGGTGGGGCTGTTGACGCTGCGTAACCGCGGCTCCCGCGCCTGCAGGTCCGCCACGATCCGGTTTGTGCCATCCGCTGAAGGCCCCAGCGCCAAAACCACTTCCTTCGGCCCGGGGTAGTCCTGGTTCAAAATGCTGCGGACCGCGTCCTCGATATGCGCCGCCTCATTGAGGACGGGCATGATGTAGGACACGCCGGGGTACTCCTCCAACGGAGGCAAGACGGATGCAGAAGGCACTATTTCCTGGACTCCTTGTAGGCGTCCACGACTTCTCTCGGGTCGCCGTCCATTTCCAACACGCCCTTATTGATCCAAATGACCCTGCTGCAGGTATCCAGTATCGATTTCATCGAGTGCGAGACAAGGAAGACGGTGCCGGCGTTCTCGCGTATTTCACGGATGCGGGCCTCACTGCGTTCACGGAAGCGCTGATCCCCCACCGCTAAGGCTTCGTCAACGATCAAAATCTCGTGCTGCTTCGACGCGGCTATGGCAAACTTCAGGCGGGCCTGCATCCCCGACGAGTAAGTGCGCATGGGCAAGTCGATGAAGTCTTCCAGTTCGGCGAATTCAACGATATCGTCCCGGAGCCGGTTGATTTCCTGCTTGGAAAAGCCGAGCGCCAAACCGCCCAGTTGGATGTTTTTTTCCCCAGAAAGATCCGGGATCAAGGCAGCTCCGACTCCCAGCAGATTTGGACGCGAGGAGGCGTAGACAGCACCTTGGGCCGGAGGAGTCAGACCGACCAAAGTACGCATCAGCGTGGACTTGCCGGATCCATTCGAGCCGATGACGCCAATCGATTCGTTCTCGTAGGCGGTGAAGGAGATTCCCTTCAAGGCGTGGACTGTACGGAGCCTGCCTGCTCCCCGCTGCAGCAGCGACCGGCCGGTGCCTTTCACAGGCTTTCCGCCGGCATGGACGTAGTACTTCACATGCAGATCGTCGACGACGACCACGGGTTTGCGGGCGGCGCCGGTCGCATCTGTGCCCATCAACGCTTCTCCAGTCTTAGTCGACTCGGCCATACCGCTCCTCAGCTACCCAAAAGAACAGGACACCGGCGACGAAGACGGCCAGCGACCAGACGGAAAAGTACGCCCAGTACATCGGGTCGTAGTCCAAGCCCGGCATCAAGATCCCTCGCGCGATGGAGAGCATCTCATGGAGCGGATGATAATCAAACAACGCGATGGCCCATGGGGCCGAGGCCAGAATGCGGTCGATTGAAAACAGGACACCCGACGTGTAGAACAAGATCCGTGTGATCAACGGCAGGAGCTGAGTCAGGTCGCGTACATGCACCGTCAGCCGGGCCCCGATCAGGGCAACGCCCATGTTAAATACGGTGAAGATTGCTACCAGCGGAATGATCAACAGCCACTCCACACTAATTGGCGCTCCCAGGATAAGGATGTACACGAACATCACGCCCAGCATCGGTACCAAGGTCATAAGCTGCTGAATGACCGTCGAGACGGGCAACGTGATGCGCGGGAAGGCCAACGACTGCACAAGGGCGCCGTTACCGGTGATCGACTTCGCTCCGTTGTTCATGGAGTTGGTGAAGAATTCGAAGAGAAACACCCCTATGACCACGTACATTGGGAAGTTTTCGGGCCTGCTCGCCCCTTGCAAGATGCCAAAAATGGCACCGTACATCAAGGCGTTCAGCGTGGGCTTGATGAACACCCAGAGCATGCCCAGTCTGTTGCGCTGGTTGGATGCCTCGATCTTGTACCTCGCCATGGCGATGGCGAAGTCACGGCGGGTCCACGCTTCCGCGAGATAGCGCAAAAGCGAAGGGCGGGCGCCGACTCGGTGGAGGCGGTTTTCGCTCGCATATTCGGCAAGGCTCATGCCAGGTAGTTTCCCTTACTTACAGGTGTATGTCGGCGTCGCCCTCCCTGAGGGACCGGCGGTGCACCTACCGAGTTTAGATGATTCAACCCCGAACCGTGGATTCGCCCTCCCGGAAGAACACTCGCAGTTCAAGGCTGTGCTGGCCCGCGGCGTCCTGAACGTAGATGGCTTTCCCCCCGATTCCCTCCAGCGCTCCGGTGCCCGAGCCCGGAATGATGTGCCCGTCGCTCGCGGCGGCCTCGCCCTCCGCGAGGCCCCAGTGCTGGATCACCATCGTGCCTTCGCGGCCATCCACGGAGCCGGTGAACACTTCGGATGCAACGTATCCGGCACCGGTGCTGTTACCGGCCATCAGCAGTTCTGCCCGGCTCGTGCCTGTGATCAATCCGTCAAATACTTTGGTTACGCGGACCCGGCTCAGGTCCGAGCTCGTTCCCTCGACCTCATAGGGTTCCGGCACCCAATCGGTGACGTCGAAGTCGGCGGCGATGATGTGTTCGGCGTCGGTCATGATGCCCTGTTTCTCCTAGATCGGTTGCCGAGCGCGTCAGAAGAGTCGCTGGTCATGCGAGTCGGCGTATTTCTTGCGGAAGAGCTTGCGGGTTTTCGGATCCAGAAACACTAGGTACAGCGCGAAGGCGACGGCCACGATGCAGGCGAGAAGCCGCGCCATGTCGAGATCGAATTCGATGTAGGGGAAGATGTCCAGCTGGTCGGTGATCGCGTAGATCATCAGGAAGGACGTCACTGCGTAGACAGTTTGTACCTGCCAGTCGTTCCGGATCCCTGTGGCCGCAAACAGCGGCAGCAGCCACACGATGTACCAGGGCTGGATCATTGGGCCAAGCAGCACCACGGCGGCCAGCGCCAGCGCGAGCCGACGAACAATCCGGTCGTAGCTGCCCCGGAACATGGTGTAAAGGACGATCAGCACGGCCACCACACGGCCAGCCGTGTAGACGGCGGACTGCACCAGCGCGCCGTCGAATCCCAAACCGCCGGAGACCAGTCCCAGGAAGATCCCCAGCAGCCCGACCGGGGCGTACCAGATCATCAGGCCGGCTCCTTGCTGGCTGAGGGCCCCGACCCAGCCGAATCCCAGCCCGTTGATCATGCCCAGTATCGCCAGCAGCCCGAAGGAAATCCCGGCCGTCAGGGCCCAGTATCCGAATTTGCGCGGCCAACTGGCTCCCTTGCCCGCCCATAACAGGCCGACAAATGGCAGGAAGATCAGGGTGATCGGTTTGATGCCGATGGAGAGTGTCACCAGCAAGATGCCCAGCAGAACCCGCCGGTTCGCCGCGTAGTAGAGGCCGGCAAGGGCCAGTCCCAGCATCAGGGCGTCGTTGTGGATGCTGGCGATGAAGGTGGTCAGGAACAACGGATTCGCGCAGGCCAGCCACAACGCCCGGTTGGGGTTGATGCCGTGCAGCTCGGCAAGTTTCGGTCCGTAGTAAACGCACATTGCGGCACCGGCGATGGCGAGGATCCGGAACATGATGATGGAGTATTCCGGGTGGCCGCCGGTGAGCCAGACGGTGAACTCCTCCATCCAGAGAAAGATCGGCCCATAAGGCGTGGGGCTGCGTGCCCAGAGGTCGTCGGCGCCGGTCTGCAGATAGTTCTGCAGCTGGTCGTACCCGTCCACGTAAGGATTGAGGTTGTTGACCATGACTTTGCCTTGGGCAATATAGGCGTAGACGTCACGGCTGAACAGCGGGATACAGAGTGCCAGCGGGGTGCCCCAGGCAACAATGGCGGTCAGCGTTGCCCGACGCGCGGACTCGCCCCAGACGGTGAACTGCTGGCCGAGCCGCAGCCAGGCCCGCACCAGGATCATGCCCCCGAGGGCGAGCAGGATCACCGAGAGGATCACGCCGACCAGTTCCACCCGCAGGAAGATCAGCAGCGGCCAGCGCCGCAGTTCGGACACCGAGGCCAGCCACCCGACGCCCAGCGACCCGAGGAACATCATGATCGACCCGATGGCGCCCTCGAGGATGCTCCGGGCAGACCGTTCCTTGACGACGCTTCCGCTGCGTGAGCTGGAAGGTTCAGTCTCGGGTCTTTGGGCGGTCATCTTCTCGGCGGTCCAATCACTCCGGGGTCAGTACACCTGGTCCGGTGCGGCGCGTGCCGCGGGGGTGGTCTGCACGCCTCGGAACGGTCAGTCGAAGGCAGCGCGGGAGGCACGCCTGCTTGAGGTGTTCTCTGCATGTTAGCACCGGGCCGGCGGCATTCCCTGCCGCCTGTCCCGCGCGCCAGCACGCCGACGCGATACATTTATCGGGTGCCAATCTCTAATGAACATATTGTCTGGATCGACTGCGAAATGACCGGACTGGACCTCGAAGCCGACGCGCTCATCGAGGTCGCCGTCCTGGTCACCGACTCGGAACTCAACATCTTGGGGGAGGGAGTCGACGTCGTCATCAAGCCCACCGCCGAGGCCCTCGCCCAGATGAACGACTTCGTCCGCACCATGCACACCACCTCCAAGCTGCTGGACGAACTCCCGCACGGCATGACGATGGCCGAGGCCGAAGACAAAGTGATGGAATACATCACGGCGTGGGTTCCCGAGCCCCGCAAGGCGCAGTTGGCAGGCAACTCCGTCGGCACGGACCGGACCTTCCTGACCCGCGACATGCCCCGCGTCATTGATCACCTGCACTACCGGATCATCGACGTTTCCACGATCAAGGAACTCTCGCGCCGCTGGTTCACCCGGGCCTACTTCCAGGCGCCGGCCAAGAGCGGCGGACACCGGGCACTGGGCGACATCAAGGACTCAATCAATGAGCTCCGGTACTACCGGCAGGCCGTCTTCGTCCCCTCCCCCGGCCCGGATTCGGCCACCGCGAAGAAGATCGCCGCAAGCATCGGCGCTACTTCCGGGGACTAGGACGTTAGCTGCGCCACTTTCACTGCTGGAATGGCCTAAAGTGGCAAAAGCCAGATGAAAAGCATGTAAACTAGTCTGCGTTGCCTTACTGGTTGGAGACCGGCAGGAACCGCTCGAGCGGGGCCCGTCGGGAGGAACAAGAGGGCACGCGGTGGGTATAGCTCAGCTGGCAGAGCGCCTGGTTGTGGTCCAGGAGGTCGCGGGTTCAATCCCCGTTACTCACCCCGAAGGTCCGGCAGCAGCCGGCAGGCAGAGCCGTCCCGACGCCGGGGCGGCTCTTCGCATGTCCGGCCGCGACGGCGGCGCCTCGCGCTGACATCCTGAGCGAAGGAGAGAAATGACCGTCCGCCCCGTCACTATCACCGGCGAGCCGGTGCTGCACCGCCGTGCAGCCGAAGTCGATGATTTCGACGATGAGCTCCGCGCGATCATCGCTGACATGTTCGAGACGATGGACGAGGCCCACGGAGTAGGACTGGCGGCTCCGCAGATCGGGGTGGGACTACGGATCTTCACCTATGAATTCGCCAACGACGACGACGTCCCGCCGCGGGGCGTCCTGGTCAATCCCACACTGGTTCTCGGCAAGGTTTCCGGTGCGGAACCCGACCCTGACGAGGAAAACGAGGGCTGCCTGTCAGTGCCCGGGCACAGCTATCCCCTAAAGCGGGCCGAGTGGGCCCGCGTGCGGGGGTTCGACGCCGACGGCACCCCGGTGGATTTCGAGGCGACCGGCTGGTTCGCCCGGGTGGTGCAGCACGAGTACGACCATTTAGACGGCAAGCTGTACATCGACCGGCTCAACGACCGGTGGGGCAAGCGCGCCCGCAAGAACATCAAGAAGGAAGGCTGGGGTGTCCCCGGCCACACGTGGCTGCCGGGAGTCGACCCGGACCCGTTCGGCCACTAGCCGTCCGCCCTCTGGGGAAGCGAGATCTTTATCCTTCGAGGTCTCAAGCCCCCAGGGGCAGGATTCCGGTCAGCTGTCCGTGAGACTGGATCGATGGTCCTTTTCGCAGCGGTGCAGATCTTCCAGCGCGATGTCCCGAAGCCGTTTGAGTTCGTCGATGCGCTTCGACGTCACATTGCCGCGGGCGTACGCGTCGTGCGCCGCGTCCAGCAGCCGCTGGGCCTCCTTGTAATTGACCTGCGCCCGTTCCCAACGCGTCATCTCTACCATGCTCGCCATTGTAGGAACGGCGTCGCCGCAAAGCCATAGCGGCGGCAGTCGCGCGGGCGCCCACAGCCGGCTTGGCCGTTTTAGTCGCTACGCCCCTAAACCAGCATGACGTTCCCGATGCCACCGGCCGGTTAACGACGGAAGCCGGCGGCATACGCATGCCGCCGGCCCCGCCGTCGTTAGTGCCGTCTAAGGGCGATCAGACCGTCTCGGCCACCGGTTCCAGGACGGCCGGGAAGATCTTCGGGTTGACGCCGGCGATCTCCTCGAGCACGCGGACCACCTGGCAGCTGTAGCCGAACTCGTTGTCGTACCAGACGTAGAGCACGGCGTTCTTGCCGCTGGCAATCGTGGCCAGGCCGTCCACGATCCCGGCACGGCGGGAGCCGACGAAGTCGGTGGAGACGACCTCGGGAGAGTCGATGTAGTCGATCTGCTTCCGCAGGTCCGAGTTCAGCGACATGCCGCGCAGGTACTCGTTCAGGCTTTCCTTGGTGGCGTCCTGTTCCAGGTTCAGGTTCAGGATGGCCATGGAAACGTCCGGGGTGGGGACGCGGATGGCGTTGCCGGTCAGCTTGCCTTCCAGCTCCGGCAGGGCCTTGGCCACTGCCTTGGCCGCGCCGGTCTCGGTCAGCACCATGTTCAGCGCGGCGGAGCGGCCGCGGCGGGATCCCTTGTGGAAGTTGTCGATCAGGTTCTGGTCGTTGGTGTAGGAGTGCACCGTCTCCACGTGGCCGTGGGCAATGCCGAACTTATCGTTCAGCGCCTTCAGGACCGGCGTGATGGCGTTGGTGGTGCAGGAGGCGGCGGAGACGATCTTGTCCTCGTCGGTGATGTCTGCGTGGTTCACACCGTGCACAATGTTCTTCAGGCTGCCCTTGCCCGGGGCGGTGAGGAGCACGCGGGAAACGCCGGGGCACTGCAGGTGCTGAGACAGTCCGGCCTCGTCGCGCCACTTGCCCGTGTTGTCCACCACGATGGCGTCCTTAATGCCGTACTGGGTGTAATCGACGGTCGCCGGGTCGTTGGAGTAGATGAACTGGATCAGGGTGCCGTTGGCCTGGATGGTGTTGTTTTCTTCATCCACGGAGATCGTGCCCTCGAAGGGGCCGTGCACCGAGTCGCGGCGCAGCAGGCTGGCGCGCTTGACCAGGTCGTCGTCGCTGCCCTTGCGGACTACGACGGCGCGCAGGCGCAGGCCGTGGCCGCCGCCCGAGTGGCCCACCAGGATCCGGGCCAGCAGGCGGCCGATGCGGCCGAAGCCGTAGAGCACCACGTCGGTGCTGGTGCGCTCGTCGGCGCCGCGCTTGCCGACGATGTCCGCCAACTCGGTGCGGACGAAGTCCTTCAGTTCGGCGCCGTCACCCTCGTTCTTGAACTTCACCAGCAGGCGGGCCAAGTCCACCGAACCCGCGCCGAGGTCCAACTCGCTCATCGCCTGCAGCACCGGGAAGGTCTCTTCCAGCGGCAGTTCGGCGTCGTCAATCTGGCGGGCGAAGCGGTGCGCCTTCAGGATGCCCACCACGGACTGGTTGATCAGGCTGCGCCCGTGGATGGAGGTGACTACGTTGTTTTCGCGGTACAAGCGCCCGATCATGGGGATCATCGCTTCGGCAAGTGCCTCGCGGTTGGTCCACGTATCCAGGGCCGACTCTGACATCTGGTTCACAGAATTACCTTCCTACATCAGCCGGGTTCTCCCTCGAGCCCGGTTGTCACCGCCGTGGATTTTCACGACGACGCCGGTTGGCCCGACAGACTGTCCGGCCACACGGCACGCCACCGCCAAGTGCCGGCGGGAAGCTTGCGGATCGGCCTGTTCCCGTCGCCGACCCTCGATCGGCGGCGGCTCGGGCCTATCCGTTATCCATTCTAGAGACTACGCGGAGCAGGGACGCACCGTTACAGGTGAACTGCCTCACAGGGAGGCGGATTGGTGGCCGGCCGGTCCGCTGCCTGGCGCCGACGGCGGTGCTCCCCCCTCAGGGACGCACCGCCGTCGGCAGTTCCAGTGTCACGCTTTGAAGATGTCCTGCCGGACGCCCATGATAATCCTGTCCCCGGGGTCCGCGGTCTTGAGGTAGCGGACCACGTTCTGGAGGTCCAGAGCGATGCAACCCGCCGTCGGAACCGGGTTGGCGTGCAGGAATATGGCGAACCCCGCACCCTGCTTGATGGTCTGCCCCGGCCCGCGGTTGTAGTCGATCACCGCGCCTTGGCGGTAGTCTCCGGTGGGCAGGCGCATGTAGAACCACATGTTCTCGTCGGGCCACCGTTCGTAGCCCACGGAACCGGCTTCGTAGTACTTGTTATAGGAGGAGCCGAGCGTACCGGACCATCTGGACCGTTTGGTCAGCTTCTTGTACTTGAGGTCCGTGCCGGGGTTGCCCTCACCGAATGCTTCATGGACGGTGAAGCTGCCCTGCGGGGACCAGCGGTACTGGGTGTGCCCGGATGCCACTCCCGGGCGCTTGAACCCCTTGAGTCCCACGGTCGCCTTGCCCGTTTTCCATTCCTGCTTGTAGACGGAGCCAACCCGCACGCAGTTGATGTAGCTGGCCTTGTAGGTTCCGTACGTCTCCGCGATGGTGAAGGAGATGCGGTTGGCCCAGTTGTGGGCATAGCGGGTCTTGTGCGCGCCGATCGCCCAGCACTCATTCTTCGGGTACATCACGGCGCCCACCCGGGCCGCCACCAGGGAACCACCTTGGAAAACCTGCGTGGTCTTGCCGCTGCGTTTTACGGCGTCCTGCAGGGGGTAGCCCAACGTGCCGTTCTGGCTGCCGCGGGCCTTCCAGCTGTAATTCATCTGTGCAGTCAGGATCTTGGCACCAGTAGAGGGCGAGTACGCGATCGTCCCCTTGTGAAAGGACTGGACACATCCCTTGGACTTCAGTCCGCACTTCAGGTCGGCCGTCGGGTAGCCCACGGTCCCGCGCTCATATCCTGCGGCCGCGAACTTCTTGTAGATCGGGTGCTGGAGGTCCGTGCTTCGTGCACCGGTTTTCGCCGTCCAGTAGATGCCGATGCGCTTGGTGCTCTTGGAGGACGGCTTGTAGGTACGGACGCACCCGTTGCCCACCAGGCGGCAGTTGAGATCGTTGACGGCAATCAGATTGTGCAGCTTTGCCTTGGCCTCGATGGCCTTTTTGCCGGCGACAATGTGCGGTGGCGTGTAACTGATGGTGCCGCCCTGGAATCGCTGCGAGGCGCTCTTGTCCGAGGCAACCTTCATGTCTGCGATGGGATAGCCGTACTTGCCGCTTTCGTACTTGGCCGCTTGGAAAGCCTTGTAGATCGGGTGCTTGAGGTCTATTGCGTAAGCGCCCGTTGCCGCCGACCAGTAGATACCGATTCGCGCCGTTCCACCGCTGTCCGTGTAGGTACGGACGCAGCCGCTGTCCTTGAGCGTGCAACGGAAGTCGTTGACCGGGCTGAGCTTCAAGGCCATGGCCTTCGCGGCGATTGCCTTCTGACCTGCTGCTCCATGCGGAGGCTCTGCCACCGGCTCTTCTGTTGTGGGAGTTTCCTGCGGGTCGCTCTGCTGCATGAGCGCCTTAGAACGCTCCCCTGGTGCTTTCCCCGGTTCTGTGGGCAGCACCGACGGCGTCGGGGTCGCGGGAACGGCTTGCTCCTCCGACGCGCCGCTGAATGGATCCGCCGGAGTCGACGGCGAAGAAACAACGTTGGTTGGTGTCGGCTGGGGTTCCGGACTCGTTTCGCCGACTGGGCCCTCGGTCGGGACGGGGCTTTCGCCATCGTTCGGCAAGGTGTCCGCTGTTGGATCAACGGGAGCGGGTGCTTGGGAAGACTGGACGGCCGGTGCCGCCTCCCCGGAAGCGAAGGCAGGCAGCGTCGAGGCGAGCAGCGTCGTGAGGACTGCTGTTGTTAGGCCAACGCGCAGCATGGAACGCAGCGAAGCAGGCGACAGCGAAGGGCGGTTCATAGTTCCCCCGGAGAAAAGTGAGGTTTGGTGATGGAACCTGCGGAGAGTACATCGCCGACTACTGTCGTCCTCAGACAGCGCAATGTTAGCGGGTCGCATTTAATCGTTCGGCAGGGCAGAAGTGGCATGCAAAGTTGAACTAAAAAGGGCCCTGCCCAGAGGAGAGTCGCGAAGTTTTGGGCTGTTCTCACCGCCCCTAGCAACCGTTACCTTCGACTGCTAAGTACTCCAGCGGAGACGCCGTTGTTGGGAAGACGAGCAGTATGCGGCTTGAACAGCACATGTAGGGAGTGCGGATAGAATGCCGAGGTGATATCGAAGATTCGCGGGAAGCTGCAGAAAAAAGCAGTCCTTGCACAAACCGCCGTGAGGTCGGACCGCGAATTGCGCGACCTGCTCAACGCGCAAAACGCCCTCCTTCAACAACAGAATGAAGCCCTGACAACGCAATCAGAGCTGCTGCGGCGGGTGCTGTGGCATCTGGGACAGTCCAGGGAGATACAAGACTCGATCCGCGCGGGTCTTGCCACGCCTGTCCTAGATGACGTGCAAGCCTTCCTTCAGATGCGACAGCTCGGCATGCTCGACTCCATCAACACCATCCGCGAAGAACGGTTGAATCTGGCACGCTTTGGCGACGGTGAGCTCCGTCTAATGCTGCGTCTCGACTACAGCGCAAAGTTTCAGAAAAACTCGCCCGAACTGATGGCTGCCTTGGAGGAGGTCTTTATCCAGGGTAGGGAACTCCCCGACAAGCTGATTGTCGGGATGCCTCACCCCCACCGCGACAGGTTCTGGGCAAACGCCTACGGCGACATGTGGCGGCAAGTGCGGCCCCGCCTCGAACCACTGGACCGGCTGGCCAACAGCATGATCAGCCGACCCCTGGTTTTTAACGTCCACGGTCAGCAAGCAGTGGAAGCGTGGCGCAAAGTCTGGGATGGACTGAATGTCGTCATTGTTACTGGCAGGGGCTCACGGTTCGACTTGATCCCCGAGCTGTTCGATAACGTGGCCAGCGTCCGCAGTGTCCATTCCGAACCGACCCAGGCTTTTGCAGACGTACCGCGCCTCGTCGAAGAACTTGTCGCCCTTAAGCCGGACCTTGTCCTCGCGTCCCTCGGCCCCTCTGGAACTATCCTTGCCTCCCTACTGGCACTGAGGGACGTTTGGACTCTCGACATTGGCCATCTCAGCAGCAGCTACTACTCGGCGTTCAAAGGCGCCCCGTCACCCGAGCAAACACCTCTCGTTCGATAAGTCGGCGGGACGCAGCCTCGCGAGGGCGCGCTTTGAAGCGGAGCCCTCATTGTCGAGAACCAGGTTGAGACTGCTTCTGTGGAGCAATCGGTTCAAGGGGACGAGGACAATCAGTCACCGGAAGGCGGTGAATGACCCAAGTGGAATTCTCGTAGGTCGGATGCCGATTAAACCCGCACACCGCACGGCGTGCCGGGAACGCTTGTGACGCCCGCCCGCAGGGGTGGGGACCACAGTTGGCGTGGCGTGGATAGCTCGGGCGAGTCATTTGAGACCTACGGCAGCGAGGGCCGAATTAGGCTAATCACTTGGGAAATGGGACGGGTTGGTCTGTAAGCCGGGTTCTGTCACCTGCGGCAGTTGCCCGCCGCCGGGTGGCGATCATCCATCTAGGAGCACCGTTGCCGGTACCCTCAAGCGGCCTACCCGGACACTCGGGCGAGCAGCCCTCGATCGTGCCCTGTCTGGCCTTGCTCCGGGTGGGGTTTACCTAGCCGTCCCGGTCGCCCGGGTCGCTGGTGGTCTCTTACACCGCCGTTTCACCCTTACCAGGCCCTGCCGGAGCAGTCCTGGCGGTCTGTTTTCTGTGGCACTTGCCTGCGGGTTTCCCCGAGTGGGCGTTACCCACCACCCTGCCCTGTGGAGCCCGGACTTTCCTCGGCGGACTCGTCCTCGCGGACCAGCCCGACGCGATCGCCCAGCCAACCCGTCCCGCCTTCAGGATACGGCCTGGCTACCCGTGACCCGTAATCTGCCACATCTGCCGCTTCCCATCGGGAACGACGGCGGCGGGGCGCCTTTCGTTCGGCAGTGCCGTCCGACGGTAGGCTCTTACGGTGCTGATTCTTCTTCCGCCTTCCGAAGGGAAGACCGCTGCCGCCAAGGGACACCCGTTCGAGCTGCAGGACCTGCAGTTTCCGGAGCTGAACCCGGCCCGCGAGGAAGTGCTGGCGGCCTTGGCCCACGTCAGCCGGAGCCCGGAGGCGCTCACCCACCTGGGCGTCGGCGCCTCGTTGGCCGCGGAGGTGGAACGCAACACCCGGCTGCACAAGGAACCCTCCGCCCCGGCGCACACCGTCTACTCCGGTGTGCTCTACGACGCCCTCGGCTACCGATCCATGACCGCGGCACAAAAACGCAAGGCGGACGCCGCCGTCGTCGTCATTTCGGCGCTGTGGGGGGCGATAGGTTTTGCGGACAGCATCCCGGCCTACCGGCTGTCCATGTCCGTGGGCCTACCGGAAGTCGGGAAGCTTGCCTCCTATTGGAAGAAGCGGCTCCCCCAGGCGCTGGACACCCATGCGGAGGACCACCTGCTGGTGGACTGCCGCTCCAGCACCTACGCCGCCGCTTGGATTCCTGACCCCGCCCGGACGGTAGTGGTCAACGTTTTCCAGGAGCGGAACGGCAAACGCACGGTGGTCTCGCACTTCGCCAAGCACACCCGTGGGGAACTCGCCCGCCACTTGGTGACGAGGCGCGGCAAGGCGCCCGAGACGCCGGCTGGATTGTTAAAGGCAGCGCAGGAAGTTTGGCAGGCGGAACTTGTCGAGGGCACGGCACGGAAGGCGCACGCGCTGAATATCCTCCTGGAGCCGTACGGGCGACTCGCCAGGCCCCCCCTGCCGTGACCTATGGGTTCGGCTGCAGTTCCGGAATACCCCGCTGGCGTCGGAAACTTCTAGCGCTTGCGGGCCAGGATCCTTGCGACCTCCGGGTCTTCGCGTTCGAACTGGGCCAACCCTGTCCCGGATTGTTGCTCGATGACCTCAAAGCCGAGCCCCTGGAGCTCCCGCAGGGTTTCGGCTGCCGGGATGAACCTGCGGAAGGACCGGAACCGGGCCTTCTTGAGACTGGCGTCCAGTTCAGTGCGATGTTCCACAGCGACAACGTCCCCCGGGGCTACAGCCGATCCCAGCTGTTCGAAGAACCGCTGCCCCTCGATCTCCGTTAAACCGTTCAGCAAGAATCGCGCGTAAAACAGCACGGCGCTGCTGTCACGTGTTCCCCTCCTGAGAGCTGCCAACCGACCATCTTCCAGCACGTCCCCCTCGATGACATCTATTCCCTGGCGACCGCCCGCATGGGCGCGCGCTGCAGCAGCGGCGTAAGTGCTGGCGTCAATGGCAGTCACCCACAAGCCATTGTCGGCAAAGAAGACCGAGTCGCGGCCGTTCCCACTTCCCAAGTCGATGACGGCACCGATGCCGGTGGCGCCCGACGCCACCCACTGCGCAAAGTCGGATGGCGAGGTGACGGCGTCGTGCGCGTAGAAGTCGTCCATGGCGAGTCGGGTCCGGTCCGTGTAGCTCAGCAGGGCCTGGGCATCCCGTCGCCTCCGAGCATCTTTCCACCGGAAATCCGGGTTTGGGATGCTCCAGTCGTCGCCGTACACATGCGCCACTATGCGTTCGGGGCGGCTCGGCACTTTCACGGGGTGACCGCTCAGGGTGGACTCCTGCACCGGGAGAAAATCCGTCGTCGGGACTTCCTCTACCCCGACGGTGCCGAAGGGAAAGCCAACAAAACCGTTCGGCTTGAGGAAAAGATGTGCAATATCCACCATGTCCCGAGAACCGTGCCTATCACGAACGGCGATGCAAGAGGCCTTCGGCGTCACCTGATATCCGGCGGCTATTAGTGCCTTGCCCACCTGTATGAACTCCTCGCGGGCTTCATCAGCAGTAGCCGTCTGGCTCAGGTAGGCGCAATCCATGTCCTTGTCGTGAGGAATAAAACCGTTTTCGCGGACGTACCCCAGAAGAGTGCCGCTGTAAAGGAACGCCTGGTTTCCGGTCACATCGTTGATGATTTCGGCGACCTCCCCGTACAGACTGAGGACGCCGTCCTGCCATGCAGTGTCCTCGTTTTTCGGGAGAGGCTTGATTTTGCCCGCTCTATCAAAAGCCTGTCCCTTCGCAAACCTGCGCTTTAGGGCATCAATGTCTTCTTTGCCGTTTCGCAGGGACGGATGAGATTTTCCCCCCGAGGGCACTCTTAATGCCTCACCGCCGTACCGAACCGAGAGCGCGTCCGACTTCTGAGCGAACCGCCAGAGGTCGTACACGCCGAACTTGAACGTTCCGTGACCGTCAGAATCCACTTGCACGGGAGCTGTCATCACTGGAAAGTCATTGATATAGAGCGTGACGTGGTTCTCAGCGCCGGGACTGCTGGCGGGCCCGACCTTGCCTTCGATACCGTCTATAGCAAACTTGGTTACCGCACCCACGTCCGAGCCGAACGCCCGCCGGTAAATCCTTTTCACGGTCTGGATCATCGGACGAGTATACGGGACGAAAGCGCCCGCAACGGTCCGCCCTGATGGCCCTGTAGTTGCGTAGCTGAAACTGCTTCCTCAGCCCGCTAGCTGCCCCACTCCTCCGAGCGGATCAGGATGCAGCCGGAGTCGGGGCAAAAGACGATGTCGTCCGGTGCGGCCTTGCGGATGTCGGCCAGGTCGCCGGGGCTGAGCTGCATGCCGGAGCCCTCCGACTTGCCGTGGAACAGCCGGGCGGCCCCGATGCCCCGGTGGGCAAGCGTCTTTTCGTAGACGGCCAGCAGGGAGGCCTCGAAGCTGCCGGCCACTTTCTGGCGTTCAGCGGCTGCGGCGGCACGTTCGCTTTCGATGCCGGCGAGCTCTTCGTCGCGGGCGCGCTCCAAACCGGACAGTTCTTCGCGCAACTGGTCGTTGGCCTGCTGGTGCTCGGCCTGCCGGGTGCGGAGCCCCTCGAGGCGCTCCATCACTTCCAGCTCCACGTCTTCCAGGTCGCTGCGGCGCCTGTTCAGCGACACCAGTTCGTGCTGCAGCGCGGTCAGGTCCTTGGGTGAACCCGCTCCGCTGTCCAAACGCTTCTGGTCGCGTTCAATCCGCGACTGGACGGTTTCGACGTCGCCTTCGGCGCGCTTCAGCTCGCGTTCGGTGTCCGCAATCTCCGTGTTAAGGGCGACCAGCGACGAGTCGGCGGCCGCCAGCTTCTCCGCCAGCGCGTCGATGTCGGCGTTCTTGGCGGTGGCTGCAGCGCGGCGGCTCAGTTGAGTGAGCTTGCCGTCCAGTGCCTGCAGGTCGAGCAACCTCAGTTGCTCGGAAGCCGGTGCCTTCGCCATGTACGTCCTTTCAAAACGCTGCGGAACCACTGCGGTTCAGCACTCGTCCAAGCCTACAGTCCGGACGACGCGCTGCTACCCCGGCGTCAGGACGAAATCCCACGGATCGGTGTTGGTGACGCTGACCTTGACTTCCACCGAGTAGCCCTGGTCAGCCAGGACATTGTCCAGCGCCACGGACGCCGGCGTCAGCCACAGCCATTCGCTGCCGAAATGCGAGACGTCGATGAGGTACGGCCGGCCGTCCATGGCTCCCTCGCGCGCTTCGGACGCCGGGTGGTGGCGCAGGTCGGCCGTGACGTAAACGTCCGCCCGCGAGGCGCGGACCTGATCGAGCAGCGAGTCGCCGGCACCGCCGCACACGGCCACACTGCGGATGATCCCGTTGCGGTCGCCGGCCACCCTCACTCCCCCGGCGACGGCCGGCAGGATGCTGAACACCTGCTCGGCGAACTCGCCCAGCGTCTTGGCCTCGGCCAGCTCCCCCACCCGCCCGATGCCTTCTTCCGGCAAACCGTTGTCGGCCGGCGAGAGCGGCCGCACGTCCCGCAGTCCGAGCGCATCGGCGAGCACGTCGGAGACGCCCCCGACGGCGCTGTCAGCATTGGTGTGTACCGTGACCAAGGCACAGCCGCTTTCGATCAGCCGGTGCACGGCGTCTCCCTTGAAGCTGGTGGTTGCGACCGAGTTGACCGGCTTCAGCAGCAGCGGGTGATGCGTGAGCAGCAGGTCGGCACCCCACTCGATGGCCTCTGTGATCACTTCGGTTGTCGGATCCACCGCGAACATGATCTTCTGCACGGCGGCGGAGGGCCGGCCGACGACGGGGCCCACCGCATCCCATTGCTCGGCCAGCGATTCGGGCCAGAGCTCTTCGATGGCCAGGAGCACATCGCCCAGCACCGGCGTCTTCGGCCGCGCTTCGTCCTGCCCCGAGGCTTCCGTCTTCACGGCGGCTTCGGGCCCCCCGGCGGCTTCCTTTCCTTCGGGAGTTGCGCTTCCCTCGGAGGCTTTGGCGCCTTCGGATGTTGCGCTTCCCTCGGCGGCTTCGGTTCCGGGGGCTTCGGTGCCTGCGGGGGCTTCGGCTTCCCCGGTGCGGAGCTGTTCGTCGTCGACCATGAATCCTTTTCTACCCCATCCGTGGTGGTCCGCCCACCAACCGCCGCCCGCGTTCGCGGCCCGGGAACATTCGAGGGGTCCGTGACATTGTTAAGCCATGAAGACTTTTGTGCTTGGCGGTGGCTGCTTTTGGTGCCTGGACGCGGTCTACAACATGACGCGCGGTGTCACGGAGGTGGTTTCCGGCTACACCGGCGGCCATGTGAAGAATCCCTCCTACGAGGCGGTCTGCACCGGGACGACCGGGCACGCAGAGGTGGTCGCCGTGACGTTCGACGAAACGGTGGTGCCCGACGACGTCATCCTGGGGATGTTCTTCGCCTCGCACAACCCCACCACCCTGAACCGCCAGGGCTACGACGTCGGGACACAGTACCGCTCGTCCATGTTCTACGTCGACGACGACCAGAAACAGACCTTCGAAGCCGCCATCGAGCGCGCGCAGGCCGACTGGCAGGACCCCATCGTGACCGAGGTTGTGCGGCTGCCCGAGTTCTACCCGGCGGAGGAATACCACCAGAACTTCTACGCCAAGCATCCCGACGCCGGCTACTGCCAGGTGATCATCAATCCCAAGCTGGCCAAGGCCCGAAAATATTACGCCGAATGGCTCACCGCTTAGCCCACCACTCGCCGCGCTGACTAGTGTGGAAGAAGTTTTGTTACTCCCATCTGTAACGGCCCCACGGCCAGAAGGCAGGAAAACATGGCCCCGATTTACGACGACGTCACCCAGGTTGTGGGGCGCACCCCGCTGGTGCGCCTGAACCGGCTCACCGAGGGCCTGCCGGCCCAGATCGCCGTGAAGCTGGAATTCTACAACCCCGCCAACTCGGTCAAGGACCGGATCGGCGTGGCCATCGTCGACGCCGCCGAGAAGGCCGGAGCGCTGAAGCCCGGCGGCACCATCGTGGAGGGCACCTCCGGCAACACCGGCATCGCGCTGGCCATGGTCGGTGCAGCCCGCGGCTACAAGGTGATCCTGACCATGCCGGAGACCATGTCCACCGAGCGCCGGGTCATGCTGCGTGCGTTCGGTGCCGAAATCGTGCTCACTCCGGGTTCCGAGGGCATGCGCGGCGCAGTGGAGAAGGCCAAGGAAATCGTGGCCAACACAGAGAACTCCATCTGGGCGCAGCAGTTCGCCAATGAGGCCAACCCGCTGATCCACCGCAACACCACCGGCGAGGAAATCTGGGCCGACACCGATGGCCAGGTGGACATCCTGGTGGCCGGCATCGGCACCGGCGGCACCATCACCGGCGCCGGCGGCCTGCTGAAGGAGCGCAAGCCCGGCGTCCAGATCATCGCCGTCGAGCCGGAAGACTCCCCCATCCTCACCGGCGGCAGCCCCGGCCCGCACAAGATCCAAGGCCTGGGCGCCAACTTCGTGCCGGAGGTGCTGAACACCAGCGTCTACGACGAGGTCCTGGACGCGCCGACGTCGGCGTCGGTCGCCGTCGCCCGCGATCTGGGCATTAAGGAAGGCATCCTCGGCGGCATCTCCTCAGGCGCTGCCGTCTGGGCGGCGCTGGAAGTGGCAAAGCGCCCGGAGAACGCCGGTAAGCTGATCGTGGCCGTGGTGCCCGATTTCGGTGAGCGCTACATTTCCACGATCCTGTACGACGACATCCGCGGCTGACCAGCTTTCCGTTGCCGCCGAGCGGCGCTGTTCAAGCAGAAAGAGCACATGGGTTTCCTAGCGCGACTGCGTGAAGACCTCGAGGCCGCCCGGTCGCACGACCCGGCGGCCCGGGGCCACGTGGAGAATTTCCTGGCCTACTCCGGGCTGCACGCCATCTGGATCCACCGGCTGACCCACAGGCTGTGGGCGAAACCGTCGCTGCGGCTGCCGGCCCGGCTGATTTCGCAGGCGGGACGCTTCCTGACCGGCATCGAAATCCATCCCGGCGCGACCATCGGACGCCGGTTCTTCATTGACCACGGCATGGGCGTGGTGATCGGCGAGACCGCCGAAATCGGCGACGACGTGATGCTCTACCACGGCGTCACGCTCGGCGGCCGTTCGCTGGACAAGGTCAAGCGCCACCCCACCATCGGTGACCGGGTGGTCATCGGTGCCGGTGCCAAAGTGCTGGGCCCCGTGGTCATCGGGGCGGACAGCGCCGTCGGTGCGAACGCCGTGGTGGTCAAGGACGCTCCGCCGGA
The DNA here is from genome assembly GCF_059090765.1 of Arthrobacter sp. Cza30. Classification (NCBI taxonomy): domain Bacteria; kingdom Bacillati; phylum Actinomycetota; class Actinomycetes; order Micrococcales; family Micrococcaceae; genus Arthrobacter; species Arthrobacter sp. Cza30. Next base: position 36,766 of record NZ_JBNHGA010000016.1, read on the forward strand.
ATCGATCATCACCGGCATCCCGGCCACCTTCCGGCACCGCGATCCGATGCGCGAAACCAAGCCGGCCGTCGACCCGGCCGAATACATCGACCCGGCGATGTGGATCTAACCTTCCACCGCTGCCTGATAAACGTTGAACCTGACGAGAGGACAAGCCGTGGGTGAATCGATCCGCATCGGCATAGCCGGCTACGGAAACCTGGGCCGCGGCGTGGAGGCCGCGGTAGCCAAGAACCCGGACATGGAACTGGCCGGGGTCTTCACCCGCCGGTCCCCCGGCGACCTTGCCACGCTGCGCGAGGACACTGCCGTATACGCCATGGACGACCTGGCCGCCCACGAAGACAGCATCGACGTGCTGATCCTATGCGGCGGTTCCAAGGAGGACCTCCCGCAGCAGGGACCGGTCATGGCGGCCCGCTTCAACACGGTGGACAGCTTCGACACGCATGCCCGCATTCCCGAATACTTCGACGCCGTTGACGCGCCGGCGCGGACCGCCGGGAAGACGGCGCTGATTTCCGCCGGCTGGGACCCGGGCATGTTTTCCATCAACCGGGTGTACGGCGAAGCCCTCCTGCCCGACGGCGACACCTACACCTTCTGGGGCCGCGGGCTGAGCCAGGGGCATTCCGACGCCGTCCGGCGCGTTCCGGGTGTCGCTGCCGGCGTGCAGTACACGCTGCCGTCGGAGGCCGCGATTGAACAGGTACGCGACGGCAGCCGCCCGCAGCTGGAGACGCGGCAGAAGCACACCCGTGAATGCTTCGTGGTGCTGGCAGACGGCGCCGACCCCAACGCAGTCCGCGAGGCCATCGTGACCATGCCGCATTACTTCGACCAGTACGACACCGAGGTCCATTTCATCACCGCCGAGGAGCTGGCCCGCGACCACAGCGCCATGCCGCACGGCGGAATGACCATCCGCAGCGGCAACACCAGTGACGAACACGCCCAGGTCATCGAGTACGGACTCTCGCTGGAGAGCAACCCGGAGTTCACCGCCAGCGTCCTGGTGGCCTACGCCCGGGCCGTGCACCGCCTGCACCAGCAGGGCCGGTTCGGCGCCGTCACCGTCTTCGACGTACCGCCTGGCCTGCTCTCCCCCAAATCGGCAGCCGAACTGCGAGCCGAGTTGCTGTAGCACCTCGGGCCAGCTGGCTCAGCCGCACTCCTAGAGGGTGCAGCTCGGGCAGCGGGCTACCGCGCTTCAAAGCTATAGCAGGACGCAGACCTGAAAATTCGGCCCCTCCTCAACTTTCCGAGGAGGGGCCGATTTCCGCTTAGCGGTGCGGTTTTAGCCCGTCAGTCGTGCCGTTCCACGGGTGTCCCGCCCTGTTGCGTCCCCCATGGCGCCGATAAACTCGCCCCAGGGCACCAGACCGGGAGGGCAAGCAACAGATGTATCAGGAAAAAGCTCAGTCATTACGGGCCCTGCTGCGGCGCGAGAAGGATGAATAAACCCACGGAGAGCACCGGCCGCTGGGCTTATTCCTGTTGCTGATGGGTGTTCACGGCGCAGGACTGGCCTTGGGGACAGCCGCCGTTCACCGCTCACGCCGCACCCCTGCCGGAAGCTCCCCGGTGGAGCGACCTGGCGCTGATCGCCATCGCCACGCACAAGCTCTCCCGCCTGCTGACCAAGGCCCCGGTCACCAGCCCGCTGCGGGCTCCCTTCACTACCTTCGAAGGGCAAAGCGGGGCAGCCGAACTGGCCGAAGACGTACGCGGCACCGGACCACGGAAAGCCATCGGCGAACTATTGACGTGCCCGTTCTGCCTGGGCCAATGGGTGGCCAGCGGCTTCATCTTCGGCCTGCTGCTGGCTCCCAAGCCAACCCGCTGGACCGCCGCGCTGTTCAGCGCCGAATTCGGCTCCGACCTCCTCCAATTCTTCTACTCCAAGGTGCAGAAGTCGGCGGCATGATTTCCGCACCGCTCCGGGCCTCCTGAGTCCCGGACGAAACCGGGTTGAAGCGGCCGGAGCCGTCGACCGAACAGGAGTTGAGGTGCGGCAAGACGCCCTGAAAGTCACCGTGCAAACACCGAACGCCCCGCATCTGCTTGTGCAGGTACGGGGCGTTCGCCACAGTTAAGCCTCAGTGCGTGTCGACCGCGGAAACCTCGGACTTGTCGCCGCTCCAGAGGGTGTGGAAGGTGCCTTCGGCGTCCGTCCGGCCGTAGGTGTGGGCGCCGAAGAGGTCGCGCAGGCCCTGGGTCAGGGCGGCGGGCAGGCGCTTGCGGCGCAGCCCGTCGTAGTAGGCCAGCGAGGATGCGAACACCGGTACCGGGATGCCCAGCTGGACGGCGGTGGCCACCACGCGGCGCCAGGCGGGGACTGCCGCCCCGATCGCTTCGGCGAAGGCCGGGGCGAAGAGCAGGTTTTCCGGCTTTGAGTCGCCGGCGTAGGCCTTCATGATGTCGTCCAGCAGTTCGGCGCGGATGATGCAGCCGGCGCGCCAGAGCGAGGCGATCTCGTCCAGCTTCAGGTCCCAGCCGTACTCGCCCGCTGCGGAACCGAGCATGTCGATGCCCTGGGCGTAGCTGACCAGCTTGGAGGCGAACAGCGCCTGGCGGACGTCCTCGACGAAGCTCTGGGGGACCTTGACGTCCTCTTCATGCCCTGACAGCACGTCCTGGGCAATCGCCCGCTGACCGCGCTGCGAGGAAAGGCCGCGCGCGAAAACCGACTCGGCAATGCCGGAGACCGGCGATCCGAGTTCAAGCGCGGAGACGACGGTCCAGCGCCCGGTGCCCTTCTGTCCGGCCGAGTCCACCACCACGTCGACGAACGGCTTGCCGGTCTTGGCGTCCGTGTGGGCGAGCACCTCCGCGGTGATCTCGATGAGGAAGGACGACAGCTCGGTCTTATTCCAGGCGGTGAAGATCTCGGCCTGTTGCTGCGGCTCCAGGCCTGCACCGGTGCGGAGCAGGTCGTAGGCCTCGCCGATGACCTGCATGTCCGCGTATTCGATGCCGTTGTGCACCATCTTCACGAAGTGGCCCGCGCCATCGGTGCCCACCCAGCTGCAGCAGGGTTCGCCGTCGTACTTGGCGGAGATCTTTTCCAGCATGGGGCCGAGTGAATCGTAGGACTGCCGGGAGCCGCCGGGCATGATGGACGGTCCAAGGAGCGCCCCTTCCTCGCCGCCCGAGACCCCGATGCCCACGAAGTGCAGCCCCTTCTCGGCCAGGGCGGCCTCACGGCGCCGGGTGTCCTCGTAGTGTGAGTTGCCGGCGTCGATGACGATGTCGCCCTCTTCCAGCAACGGCACCAGCTGCTCGATGACCGAGTCGACCGGCTTGCCGGCCTTGACCATGATGAGAACGCGGCGGGGCTTCTGCAGGTTGTCCACCAGCTCCCGCAGCGACTCGGTGCGGATGAACTCGCCCTCGTCGCCGTGGGCGGACAGCAGGGCGTCCGTCTTTTCCACGGAGCGGTTGTGCAGGGCGACCGTGAAGCCGTTGCGGGCGAAGTTCCGTGCCAGGTTGGCGCCCATGACGGCCAGACCTGTCACACCGATGTGTGCGCTCATTGAGTCTCCATGTGTGCGGTCCCCGCGGTCAGGGACGTCAGCGTACAGCCCGAGCGGGCCGAGGTTCCTCCCCAAGCCTAATCCCGACCGGCGGCACCGGCTAAGCGGGCTGGCGTTAGCTGTGACTCATTCGCCGGCGGCAGCCGAGGGACGGAAGCGCAGCCAGGCGTCGATTGCGGCATCGTCTGCGTCGTCCCCGTCGGGAAAGCCACTGCCGGACATGGCGCCGGGAATGCCACTGCCGGCGATAGCGTCCGTGCCGAAATCCAAGCGGGGAGTCGATGCACGAGGCGTTGCCGCGGTCAGCTCTGCTTCATCCAGCACGTCCTGCCCGGGCATCCGGCCGGCGTCTTGTCCCGAGCACAGCCGGCGGTGCGTGCCGGAGCAAGCACAGAGCCGTGCCGAGAAGGTGCGCGCAGGGATGAAAGTGTGGCCTGCACTCCGGCAGAACTTCTCCATTGTTGCCCCTCACGAAAGCCGGCATGACCGCTTCAGCCTTGCAGACCCAAGGCCCGTTGTGGAGGGTTTGGAGACGCCGTTGCTTAACCGTTATTGCATGACTCAGCAGCTGCTCTGTCTTGGCTTAAGATCGGCGCAATTGGGGCCGATCGCGCCCGTCTGCGGGTCGCGGATGGTATGGCCCAGTGCCGGCTTTTGGCCCGGAAAAGCGGATATTGAGTGACACGTTTGACAGATCAATTTTGGTGGTTGAGAAATGCCCACGGGTCATGGCAGACTGTGGCTTGGCGGTGGCATTGAACGCCCGGGAGCCCCCATCTCCCGGTTGCAGCACCGCTTATCCCCTGGCAGTTCCGTTGATCCCCCATCTAACGGCTGCCCCGAAAGGCACTGTCCCTCACGGGACAGTGCCTTTCCCTTTGGACCTGTGAATGGACGGCGATCCCCCGACGAAGATCCACACGACCGGCGAGTATGGCTGGCTGCTTTTTCCCACTTCCGGCCGGAAGCCTCGCGGCAGGTCCGCGTGCCGCTTGCCGCGCCGTGGGGAAGATACGGCTCGGGCCCGTAAGCCGCCTGCATCGCGGGAAAGGGTTTCGACGCGGTCGGCTGCTGCACGCGGACGAACACTTCAGCCGGCATCACCAACTCTGAGGGACAGCCCCGCCCATCCCCCAACAGCGGGCGGGGCCGTTACCTCATCCATCCGGCTCCACTGCCCCCTGCAGCGGCTACCGGGAGCCCCACGTTACACCGGCAGCCGTCCGCTGGACCCCAAGATTCGCTCAGGAATCGGGGCCTGCTACCCGGGAATCGGAAACTGCGGCTCGGCGTAGCCAGGGGCCGCGGGAACGAAAAAACCCCGCGCTCCCAGGCGACGAGCCTGACAGTGCGGGGTTTGTCCGTGGGTCCTACCGGGATCGAACCGATGACATCCACGGTGTAAACGTGGCGCTCTACCAGCTGAGCTAAAGACCCGTTGTAATGTCGAAAGCGGGACCGCGGAGCGTTATCCGCCGCAACATCACGAGGATTTACTCTACCGGATAAACCCGCGTGAACGCCAACCAAATTTACGTGCGGATCAACACGATGCAACCTGTAACCTGAGACCTCCCTCAGGGGGACCAGTCGGCGACCGGACGGGGCAGCACAGTCCTCCTGGCAGCGCCTCAGGCCGGCTTCGGGAGCCGGCCCGGCAACTCCGCCGCCAGGTGGCCGAGAGCCTCGGAGACGCCCGTTTCCAGCTTCAGGTCGGCCAGTTCGTCGCCGCGGGTGGCGCCGCGGTTGATAATCACCACGGGTTTGCCCTGTTTGGCGGCGTGCCGGACGAACCGCAGGCCGCTCATCACGGTGAGCGAGGACCCGGCAACCAGCAGCGCCTCGCCGTCGTCCACCATTGCGTAGGCCGCCGCCACCCGGTCCTTGGGGACATTCTCGCCGAAGTAGACGAAGTCCGGCTTGAGCATGCCGCCGCAGACCAGGCAGTCGGCGACGACGAAGCGGGAGGTGTCGGCGACGTCGGCATCGGCATCCGGAGCGACGTCGCCGGCATCGCCGTCGGCGGCGTAGGCGGGGTTGAGTTCCTCCAGCCGCACCGCCAGCGAGGAGCGACTGGTCACGTCCCCGCAGTTCAGGCAGATCACCCGGTCGAAACGCCCGTGCAGGTCGATGACGTTCACGCTGCCGGCGTCCTCATGCAGCCGGTCCACGTTCTGCGTGATCAGGCCGCTGAGCAGGCCGTTCTGCTCCATCGCTGCCAGCGCGTAGTGGCCAAGGTTGGGCGCGGCGTGGTGCATGTGCCGCCAGCCGACGTGGTTGCGCGCCCAGTAGCGGCGGCGCAGGTCCTCGTCGCCGACGAACTGCTGGTAGGTCATCGGTGCGCGCGGGACGGAGGTGGGGCCGCGGTAGTCCGGGATGCCGGAATCGGTGCTGAGGCCCGCGCCGGTCAACACGGCCAGACGGCGTCCAGCCAGGATCTCGAGCGCCGGCCGCAGCAACTCCACGGCGGCTAGAGCTCTTTCAGCACGCGGTGGTATTCCTGAATGTCGCGGGCCTGGCTGCGGGGATTGCGGATTACGTGCCGCAGGATGCCTTCGGCGTCGATGATGAAGGTGCCGCGCAGCGCCATGCCGGAGTCGTCGTCGAACACGCCGTAGGCATTGGCCACGCCGCCGTGCGGCCAGAAGTCGGCCAGCAGGTCGAACTCGTAGCCCTCCTGCTCCGCGAACGCGCGCAGGGCGAACTTATGGTCGACGGACACGGCCAGCACGCGGGCATTCTCGCTGCGGAAGAGGCCCAAATCGTCGCGCAGCTCGCACAGCTCGCCGGTGCAGATGCCGGAGAAAGCGAACGGGTAGAAGACCAGCACGACGTTCTCACCGCGCAGGGCGGAGAGCCTGACGGGTTCGCCGAACTGGTTGGACAGCTCGAAATCGGGTGCGGGCAGCCCGGTCCGGGGTGCGTCCGCGGTCACTTGTTGGTCCGCTTGCTGACCAGCCGGGTAGCGGCCCAATCGCCGGATACACCGGCGGAAGTGGTCACGTGCAGGCCGGCAGTAGGCGCCGCTTCCTGGACGTCGGCCGGCGGCACGTAGCCGTCCCGGCCGGACTTCGGCGTCAGCACCCAGACCACCCCGCCCGGCCCGAGGGTTGTCTGCGTGTCGACCAGCGCGTCCACCAGGTCGCCGTCGCCGTCGCGCCACCACAGGATCACTGCGTCCACCACGTCGTGGTCGTCCTCGGTCAGCAGTTCGGAGCCGGTGAGGTCCTCGATGTCGTCACGCAGATCGAAGTCCACGTCCTCGTCATAGCCGAATTCCTGGATCAGGTCCCCGTCTTTGAAACCCAAATTGCCTGCCACATTCTCTACCGCGGCGGCTTCGGCCTCGCCCACTGTGCTCCTCCTGTATGGAACGTATTGATTCATCCCACCGATGGCGATGGGCGTGTTGCTAGTTACAAGCCAACACCCTAATCGCCGTCGCTTCAAGCCACCCGCAAGACGCCGCCGGTTTTTGCCGCGCCGCGGCGCCGCTTACGCCTCTTTCTTAAGGATGACGGCGCGCGCCCCTTGGGACCGACGTCGGTGCGTCTTACCACGACGACGGCGGCGCGGCCTCCGCCGTCGTCGTAACAACTGGCACGGCCGGCTCCGGCTGCGTTGTAATGCCGTGAACAGTTAGAGTGGCACTGAAGAATATCTCCCGGCCGGACCATGCGCCGGGTCGCTATGCCACGTAAGGCGCAGACACAATCTGCACGTATGAGAGGTTGGACGTGAGCGCAGGAGAAGATACCTCGCACATCCTGAGCGGGCTGACAAGCCAGCTGCCGGATCGCGATCCCGAAGAAACCGCCGAATGGATTGAGTCCTTCGACGGTCTGGTGGAGAGCCAGGGCACCGAACGGGCCCAGTTTATTGTCCGCTCCATCCTGCAGCGTGCGGGTGCGCAGAGCGTCGGCGTGCCGATGGTGACCACCACGGACTACGTCAATACCATTCCGGTCGACCAGGAGCCGGCGTTCCCGGGCGACGAGGAGATCGAGCGCCGCTACCGCGCCTGGATGCGCTGGAACGCGGCCATGCTGGTCCACCGGGCCCAGCGTCCGGACATCGGCGTGGGCGGACACATCTCCACGTACGCCGGCGCGGCCACGCTCTACGAAGTGGGCTTTAACCACTTCTTCCGCGGCAAGGACCACCCCGGCGGCGGCGACCAGATCTTCTTCCAGGGCCACGCCTCCCCCGGCATGTACGCGCGTGCCTTCCTCGAAGGCCGGCTGTCCGAGGAGGACCTGGACGGCTTCCGGCAGGAAAAGTCCCGCGAAGGCCACGCCCTGCCCTCCTACCCGCACCCGCGCTCCATGCCCGAGTTCTGGGAATTCCCGACCGTCTCCATGGGCATCGGCCCGGCCAACGCCATCTACCAGGCGCAGCTGAACCGCTACCTGCAGAACCGCGGGATCAAGGACACCTCCGACCAGCACGTCTGGGCCTTCCTGGGCGACGGCGAGATGGACGAACCGGAGTCGCGCGGCTTCCTGCAGTTGGCAGCCAACGAAAAGCTGGACAACCTCACGTTCGTGATCAACTGCAACCTGCAGCGCCTCGACGGGCCGGTGCGCGGCAACGGCAAGATCATGCAGGAGCTCGAGGCCTTCTTCCGTGGCGCCGGCTGGCATGTCATCAAGGTGACCTGGGGCCGGGAGTGGGACGAACTGCTCGCCAAGGACCATGACGGCGCGCTGGTGGACATCATGAACTCCACCCTCGACGGCGACTACCAGACCTACAAGGCCGAATCCGGCGGGTTCGTCCGCGAGCACTTCTTCGGCAAGACCCCGCAGACCAAGGAAATGGTCGCGGACATGACCGACGAGCAGATCTGGAACCTCAAGCGCGGCGGCCACGACTACCACAAGGTCTACGCCGCCTACCGCGCCGCCACCGAATTCAAGGGCAAGCCCACGGTGGTCCTCGCCCAGACGGTCAAGGGCTACGGCCTGGGCACGCACTTCGAGGGCCGCAACGCGACCCACCAGATGAAGAAGCTGACCCTGCAGGACCTGAAGGACTTCCGCGACCACCTGCGCATCCCGATCTCGGACGAGCAGCTCGAGGCCGATCCGTACCGGCCGCCGTACTACCGGCCGGGGCCGGACACCCCGGAGATCAAGTACATGATGGAACGCCGGGCCGCGCTCGGCGGCGCCGTGCCGGAACGCCGGACGGCGCACCAGCAACTGCACCTGCCCGAGGACAAGGCCTACGAGGTTGCCAAGCGCGGCTCCGGGAAACAGCAGGCGGCCACCACCATGGCGTTCGTGCGCCTGCTGAAGGACCTGATGCGGGACAAGGAATTCGGTGCCCGCGTGGTCCCTATCATTCCGGACGAGGCGCGGACCTTCGGCATGGACTCGTTCTTCCCGACCGCCAAGATCTACAACCCCAAGGGGCAGAACTACCTGTCCGTGGACCGCGACCTGGTCCTGGCGTACAAGGAATCCCCGCAGGGCCAGATCCTGCACACCGGCATCAACGAATCCGGCTCCACCGCCGCCTTCACCGCCGTCGGCACCTCCTATGCCACCCACGGCGAGCCGTTGGTGCCGATCTACATCTTCTACTCGATGTTCGGCTTCCAGCGCACCGGTGACTTCTTCTGGGCCGCCGCCGACCAGATGGCGCGCGGCTTCGTGATCGGCGCCACCGCGGGACGGACCACCCTGACCGGCGAGGGCTTGCAGCACGCGGACGGGCACTCCCCGGTCCTCGCCTCCACCAACCCGGCGGTCGTCACCTACGACCCGGCCTACGGGTACGAGATCGGACACATCATCCGCGCCGGCCTGGAGCGCATGTATGGCGGGAACCATCCGGATCCCAACGTGATGTACTACCTGACCGTGTACAACGAGCCGATCGTCCAGCCCGTCGAACCGGAGGAACTGGACGTCGAGGGCCTGGTCAAGGGCATTTATCTGCTGGCTCCGGCCAAGGTCGACGGGCCGCGCACCCAGCTGCTGGCCTCCGGCGTGGCCGTGCCGTGGGCGCTGGAAGCCCAGCAGCTGCTGGCCGATGACTGGGGCGTCTCCGCCGATGTCTGGTCGGTGACCAGCTGGAACGAACTGCGCCGCGACGGCCTGGCCGCCGAGGAGGAGGCGTTCCTGGACCCCGGCGCCGAGCCGCGCAAGCCCTTCGTGGCCCAGCAGCTCGAAGGGGCGACCGGCCCGATCGTGGCGGTCAGCGACTATATGGCGGCCGTGCCGGACCAGATCCGGCAGTACCTGCCCAACGAGTTCGCGACCCTGGGCGCCGACGGCTTCGGGTTCTCCGACACGCGGGCCGCGGCCCGGCGCTTCTTCAAGATCGACAGCCACTCGATCGTGGTCCGGGCACTGCAGATGCTGGCCCGCCGCGGCGAAGTCGATCAGAATGTGCCGCGGGACGCGTTCGACAAGTACCGCCTGATGGACGTCAACGCGGGCACCTCGGGCAACGCCGGCGGCGACTCCTAACCGCGGCAACACGCCACCCGACGGGCGGCGGACCCGGCCCTTTGCGGCCGGGTCCGCCGCCTGTTTTAGTAGGAACCACACAAAAGCCGGAATGGAGCTTGCCCGGGCAAGTGCGTATGCTCGTTGCATGCCCCACGCCCGGACCGAACCTGCCAAGACGGCTGCCCCACCGGGCACGACGGCCGCCAAGAAAACCACGGCACGGCAGGCGACGCCGTCGACATCCGCCGCCGGCGGGCGCCGCGCCAGCGCAGGGCGGAAGGGCGACCGGGCCGCCACCGGCAACCCGGCAACCTTGGAGCGGCTGCGGACCAAGGTCGGCGCGCTGGCGACCGTGACCCTGAAGCGGCTGGAGTCGGACCTGCCCTGGTACCGCGGCTTGCGGCCGGACGAACGCTCCGCCCTCGGCCTGGTGGCACAAAAAGGCATCGCGTCCTTCGTGACGTGGTACGAACGCCCCACGTCCCCGGCCTGGGTGATGAACGACGTCTTCGGCACGGCCCCCACCGAGCTGACCCGCTCCATTAGCCTGCAACGCGCGCTGCAGCTGATCCGCGTGGTGGTCGAAGCCGTGGAAGACGAAGTGCCTGACCTTGCCGGCGAAAGCGACGAGGCCCAACTGCGCGAGGCGGTGCTGCGCTATTCCCGGGAGGTCGCCTTCGCGGCCGCCGACGTGTACGCCCGCGCCGCCGAGACGCGCGGCTCCTGGGATACCCGGCTCGAGGCGCTGGTCGTGGATGCGATCCTGCGCGGCGAAAGCTCCGACGCCCTGCGCTCCCGGATCGCCGCGGTCGGCTGGAAGACCACCGGGCCCATCACGGTGATGGTGGGCGGCTCCCCCGGTGAACCGGGCCCCAGCTTCGTGACCGAACTGCGCCGCGCCAGCTCCCGCTACGCCGCCGACACGCTGGTGGGCATCCAGGGCGAGCGGCTGATCCTGGTGCTGGGCGGCCTGTCGGACCAGGACACCGCCTTCGTGCGCCTGGCCGAACTCTTCGGGCCCGGACCGGTGGTCTACGGCCCGGAGGCCCGCTCGCTGGTGGACGCCAGCACCTCGGCCCAGGCCGCCTTCGCCGGGCTCAACGCGGCCAAGGCCTGGCCGGCCGCGCCGCGCCCCGTGGCCGCCAACGACCTGTGGCCCGAACGGGTGATGTCCGGCGACGACGCCGCGCGCCGCGACCTCTACAAGTACATCTACGTGCCGCTGCTCAACGCCGGCAACGGGCTGGTCGAAACGCTCTCCAGCTACTTGTCGCTGGGACATTCGCTCGAAGCCACGGCGCGGGAACTGTTCGTCCACGCCAACACCGTGCGCTACCGGCTGCGCCGCGTATGCGACGTGACCGGCTGGGATCCGCTGCTGCCGCGGGAGGCCTTCGTGCTCCAGACCGCCCTCGGCGTGGGCCGCCTGGTGGCGCCCGCGCGGAACCCGAAGGACCGCGCGCCGGCTCGGCAGTAGTCCGCGGCACCTTGTAGACTTCCTACAAAGCGGTTCGGCGAGCTTCGTGTGCCGAAACACCGTGGAAACCGCCTCCTCTTTGGAAAGCTTGAATACGTGCTTGCAATAGTCTGCCCGGGCCAGGGTTCCCAGACGCCCGGATTCCTCAATCCCTGGCTCGAGGTCCCCGGTGTGCCCGAACACCTCGGACTGCTCAGCGACATCGCCCAACTGGACCTTCTCACGCACGGCACCGTGTCCGATGAGGAGACCATCAAGGACACCGCCGTCGCCCAGCCCCTGATCGTGGCCGCCGGCCTGCTGGCCGCCCGGGCCCTGACCGCCGATGAGCCCCTCGACCTGTCCACCGTCGTGGCCGGCCACTCCGTGGGCGAAATTACGGCGTCCGCCATCGCCGGCGCGCTGACCGAGAACGACGCCATGAACTTCGTACGCGAACGGGCGAACGCCATGGCGCGCGCCGCCGCGCAGACCCCGACCGGCATGAGCGCCGTGCTCGGCGGCGAACCGGACGACGTGCTCGCCGCGATCGAAGCGGCCGGGCTCACCCCGGCCAACGCCAATGGCGGCGGCCAGACGGTGGCCGCCGGCACGCTCGAGCAGCTGCAGGCGTTCGCCGCGAACCCGCCGGCCAAGGCGCGCGTGATCCCGCTGAAGGTCGCCGGCGCCTTCCACACCGAACACATGGCCCCGGCGGTCAGCGCCCTGGAAACCCTGCGTCCCCAGCTGAAGCCGGCCCTGCCGTCGCTGACCCTGCTCTCCAATTACGACGGCGAACCGGTCTTCGGCGGCGACGAGAACCTGGACAGCCTGATCGCCCAGGTGTCGCGCCCGGTCCGCTGGGACAAGTGCATGGAGAAGCTGGTGTCCGTCGGCGTTACCGGGCTGCTGGAGCTGCCGCCAGCCGGCACCCTCGCCGGGTTGGCCAAGCGCGGCATGAAGGGCGTGGCAACCATGGCCCTGAAGTCGCCGGAAGACCTGGAAGCGGCCCGCGCCTTCATCGCCGAGCACACCGAACAGACCCCCGTCCTGAACCGCACGTCTGGAGAATCCGAGCAGTGAGCACACCCGTCATCCAGCAGACCCCGCTACGCGACTTCACGCGCATCCTGGGCATCGGAGCGTACCGTCCGGACGTCATCGTCACCAACGACGACGTCTGCCAGTGGATCGATTCCTCCGACGAGTGGATCCGCCAGCGGACCGGGATCGTAACCCGTCACCGGGCGGGCGCCAACACATCCGTGCTGGACATGGCCGAAGGCGCCGCCAAGGAAGCGATGGCCCAGGCCGGCATCACCGGCGACCAGCTTGGGGCCGTCCTCGTCTCCACCGTCTCCCACCCGTACGCCACGCCGTCGGCCGCCGCGGCCCTGGCCGACCGGATCGGCGCCACCCCGGCTCCCGCCTTCGACATCTCCGCTGCCTGCGCCGGCTACTGCTACGGCATCGCGCAGGCCGATGCCCTGGTGCGCTCCGGCACCGCCGATTACGTTTTGGTGGTCGGCGCGGAGAAGCTCTCCGACGTCATCGACAACACCGAGCGGACGATCTCGTTCCTGCTGGGCGACGGCGCCGGCGCCGTCATCGTGGGCCCGTCCGACACGCCGGGCATCAGCAAGCCGGTCTGGGGCTCCGACGGCAGCAAGTGGGACACCATCAGCATGACCCACTCGCTCAGCCATGTCCGCGAGCTCTCGCTGGCCGCAGAGGCCGCCGGCTCGCTCTCGGCCGTCTCGGACACCTTCGACGAGACGGACAGCAAGCTCTGGCCCACGCTGCGCCAGGACGGGCCGTCAGTGTTCCGCTGGGCGGTCTGGGAAATGGCCAAGGTAGCCAAGCAGGCGCTGGAGGCTGCCGGCCTGCAGCCCGAAGACCTCGCCGCGTTCGTGCCGCACCAGGCCAACATGCGCATCATCGACGAGATGGTCAAGCAGCTGAAGCTGCCCGAGAGCGTTGTCGTGGCGCGCGACATCGCCGACGCCGGCAACACCTCGGCAGCGTCCATCCCCCTGGCCACGCACCGCCTGTTGCAGGAGAACCCCGCGCTCTCCGGCGGATTAGCCCTGCAGATCGGCTTCGGCGCCGGACTGGTCTTCGGCGCGCAGGTCATCGTCCTGCCGTAGACTGCCTTGCGGTAGTCGGGCCTCCCCTACATTCCCACCAGAACCAGGCCGCAGACCGCGGTTTGACACCCCGTCCGGACACCGTCCGGCAGCACAAGAAAAGGAGCCACCATGGCTAGCAACGAAGAAATCCTGGCCGGTCTGGCCGAGATCGTCAATGAAGAGACCGGCCTGGCCCCGGAGGCTGTCGAGATGGACAAGTCCTTCACCGATGACCTGGACATCGATTCCATCTCGATGATGACCATCGTGGTCAACGCCGAGGAAAAGTTCGGCGTGCGCATCCCGGACGAAGAGGTCAAGAACCTCAAGACCGTCGGTGACGCCGTCAACTTCATCGTCAACGCCCAGGCGTAGTTCCGCGCCGCCCGGGGGCTCCCGGGACTCGGCGGCCGGCGGGTGACCCCCGGTCCGGCCGCCGCACCGGATTTATTGCCCAATCACTATTGAGAGAATGAATCAATGGCACGCAAAGTAGTCATCACCGGCCTCGGCGCCACCACCCCGATCGGCGGCGACGTCCCCACGATGTGGCGGAATGCGCTCAAGGGCGTTTCCGGGGCCCGTACCCTCGAAGATGATTGGGTAGCCCAGTACGAGCTGCCGGTGACGTTCGCCGCCCAGGCCAGCAACCGCCCGGACGAAGTACTGACCCGGGTCGAAGCCAAGCGGATGGACCCCTCCACCCAGTTCGCCGTGGTGGCGGCCCGTGAGGCCTGGAAAGACTCCGGCATCGAAGAGGTGGACCACGACCGCCTGGCCGTGGCTTTCGCCACCGGTATCGGCGGCGTGTGGACGCTGCTGGACGCGTGGGACACCCTGCGCGACCGCGGGCCCCGGCGGGTGCTGCCGATGACGGTGCCCATGCTGATGCCGAACGGCCCGGCCGCGGCCGTGAGCATGGACCTGGGAGCCCGCGCCGGCGCCCACACCCCGGTCTCCGCCTGCGCTTCCGGCACCGAAGCCATGGCCTTGGGCATCGACCTGATCCGCGCCGGCAAGGCCGACGTGGTCATGACCGGCGGCGCCGAGGCCGCGATCCACCCCATGCCCATCGCGGCGTTCAGCGCGATGCAGGCCCTGTCCAGGCGCAACGACGACCCCGAGCGTGCTTCGCGCCCGTACGACCTGGACCGGGACGGCTTCGTGATGGGCGAAGGCGCCGGCGCGCTGGTGCTCGAGGCCGAGGAACATGCTTTGGCCCGCGGTGCCCGCATCTATGCCGAGCTCGCCGGCTCCGGCGTCACCGCCGATGCTTACCACATCACCGCCCCGGATCCCGAGGGGCTTGGCGCCACCCGCGCGCTGAAGGCCGCACTGTTCGATGCCCGGGCACAGGCGACCGACGTGGTGCACGTGAACGCGCACGCCACGTCCACCCCCGTCGGCGACAAGCCGGAATACACTGCCCTGAAGGCCGCGCTCGGAGACCATGTCGGCAACGTTGCCGTCTCCGCGACCAAGTCGCAGACCGGCCACCTGCTCGGCGCGTCGGGTGCCGTGGAGTCCGTGATGACCGTGATGGCCGTCTACGAACGCCGTGCTCCGGCCACGATCAACCTGGACAACCAGGACCCGGAGATCCCGCTGGATGTGGTCACCTCCGCCCGCGACCTGCCGCAGGGCGACATCGTCGCGCTGAACAACTCCTTCGGGTTCGGCGGCCACAACGCCGTCGTCGTGTTCCGCAACGTCTAGCAGTTCACCGTTCACCATGTGCTTGCCTGCGGGCAGCACGAAAGGGAGGGCGGCCGGTTATTACCGGTCGCCCTCCCTTTTGCGTGGATGGAGGAGGGAGTGAGCCGGCGTCAGCCGACCTGGTGCAGCCAGCGCACGGGGGCACCTTCGGCGGCGTGGCGGAAAGGCTCGAGTTCTTCGTCCCATGCCTCGCCCAGGGCGAGGGACAGTTCGTGGTAGACGGCAGCGGGATCGCCGGCACCTGCTTCGTAGGCGTAGCGGATGCGGTCCTCGCTCACCATAATATTTCCGTGGACGTCGGTCATGGCATGGAAAATTCCGAGTTCGGGCGTGTGCGACCAGCGGCCGCCGTCCACCCCGGCGCTCGGCTCTTCGGCAACTTCATAGCGCAGATGGGCCCAGCCGCGCAGGGCGGAAGCCAGCATGGCGCCGGTCCCCTGCGCGCCGACCCACGACAGCTCGGCCCGGTACATTCCGGGCGCGGCAGGCTGCGGGGTCCACTCGAGATCCGTTCGCTTGTCCACGACGGATCCGACGGCCCACTCGATATGCGGGCACAGTGCCGAAGGTGCTGAATGCACAAACAGCACTCCACGCGTCATCACAACAGACATCCCATCCTCCATTTGCTGTAGGTACGTCTTCCCCAACGACCTTCAGCCTGTCAACGGATGGAACTTGTCAGTACTGCTGTTTCCGACGCTTCGTTCCTCATTGTGCCGTACGGCATCGAATTGCGCCAGTGTAACTACCAATGTGTTATGGCGTGTCGCCCGTTCCGCCGGTGCACGCCGGTCCGGGGCTCGCCCAGCGGCCGCGTTCCGGGCGGACGGCCGGTCCCGCCCGCCGCTGCTGTTTGCGCGATCAGGCCCGCGGGTGCGCCTGCTGGTAGCTGCGGCGCAGCCGGTCCACCGAGACGTGGGTGTAGAGCTGGGTGGTCGCCAAAGTGCTGTGGCCGAGGATCTCCTGGACGGCCCGCAGGTCCGCTCCCCCATCCAGCAGGTGCGTGGCGGCGCTGTGCCGGAGGGCGTGCGGCCCGGTGGCCGAGGTGTCGCCGAGCAGGCCGAAGAGCCTGGCCGCGACGGAGCGAACCTGGCGCGGGTCCACCCGCCTGCCCCGTTGGCCCAGGAACAGGGCCGGGCCGCTTTCCGCGATGGCGAGCCTTGGGCGGCCGCGGCGCAGCCAGTCGTCCAGGGCGACGGCGGCCGGCAGCCCGAACGGAACGGTCCGCTCCTTGTTGCCCTTGCCGAGCACCCGGATGGTCCGGCGTTCGTTGTCCACGTCGTCGATGTCCAGGCCCGCGAGCTCGCTGACGCGGACGCCGGTGGCATAGAGCAGTTCGATCATCGCCCGGTCCCGCAGGGGCATCGGCTCCCCCTCGGCGGCTTCCTCGGCGAGCGTTCGGAACAACTCGTCGACCTGTGCCGGCCGCAGCACGGTGGGCAGCGAGCCGTTGCGTTTGGGCGCCTTCAGCCGGAGCGACGGATCGGTGTGGATGAGCTCTTCCCGCAGCGCCCAGCCCATGAACGTGCGGGCGGTGGCCGTGCGCCGCGCCAGCGTGGATCTGGCCAGGCCGGCTCCGTTCATCGCGCCCAGCCAGGACCGCAGGGTCCCGAGCGTGATGTCCGGCAGCTCCCGGGCACCGGTTTCCGCTGCGGAGCCGAGCAGGTGCCGGACGTCGGTCACATAGGCGCGGATGGTGTGTTCCGAGCGAGCGCGCTCCGCCTTCAGATAGCGGGCGAAGCCAGCCAAGGCCGCGTCGAAGGCCTGTGGGAGCGGCTCGGTGCCCTGCGGTTCGGGTTGGTCTGCAGAGCTCATCCCCTCACTTTGCTGGCCCGGCGCGCCGAACTCAAGGAGGCGCACGGGAACGTGGCCGAATTGCCGCCGTGCCTCCTTCCCTGCGTCCTACTCAGTCCCTGCGCCCGCGGCGCCAGCCGGTGGCGTCCTGGACGGCCAGTCCTGCCGCTTCCAACCGGCCGAGTCCCGCGAGAACGGTGCGGACCGGGATCCCCGCGACGGTGGCGAGCTTGTCTACGGTGCTTCCCCGGCGAACCGGCAGGGCGTCGAGCAGCAGCAGGTTGTCCACCCCGAGTCCGTCGTGGTCGGCGAGCACCTCTTGGCTCCCGGCCTGCACTGTTCCCAGCGGTCCCGCGAGCTCGGCCGCCTCTGCGGCATCCGTGACGGCTGTGGCGCTCCCGTCCCGCAGCAGCCGGTGGGTACCGGCCGAGTTCGCGCTGTAGACGGATCCGGGAACGGCGCCCACGCCGCGGCCAAGCCCCGCGGCGTGATGGGCAGTATTCAGCGCCCCGGAGCGCCAGCGAGCCTCCACCACGATGGTTGCGGCGGCCAAGGCTGCGATGAGCCGGTTTCGTTGCAGGAACCTCCACCGTGTGGGTGCGGCGCCGGGCGGCACTTCCGCGAGCAGGATCCCCCGGCTGGCGATGGCGCGGAGCAGTTCTTCGTTTCCGGCCGGGTAGTACCGGTCCAGGCCGCCGGCCATGACCGCCATGGTGGCGACATGTTCGGCCTCCGCCGCCAGGGCCGACCGATGGGCCTGCGCGTCGATCCCGTAGGCGCCGCCGGAAATCACGCAATAGCCGCGCTGCGCGAGTCCGCTGCTGATGTCGCCGGTTACCTGGTTGCCGTAATTCGTGCTGTCCCGGGAACCGACAACGGCCACCGTTGACCGGACGTCCGGGATGCCGTCCGTGAACCGTCCCCGCGCCCAGAGGCAGAGCGGTTCGCCCAGCCCGAGGTCCGCCAACGACGCCGACCACACGGCGTCTCCGGGGATGAGCACGGTGCCGCCGAGCCTGCCGATCACGGCCAGGTCGCGTTCCGGCGCAAGGTCCTTGATGCGCGGCGCCCATCGCTCGAGGGCGTCGTTGAGCGGCTGGGCGTTGCCGGCAGTGGGTTCGCGGTCAAGGGCGCGCAGCAATTCCGCCTGCAAACCATGCCCGGCCTTGATCTGGCCGGTGGCGACTCTCAGGGCGTCGTGCGCGCCGGCAGCGGCGACCAGTGCCTGGCCGATCCAGTCAGACGGCTCCATCAGCCGGGACAACGCCGCCCTGGCAAGGCGTTCATCGGTGGACGGCAGTTGCGTCATTCTGGTCATCTCCTCCTGGCCGGCGGCCGCAGATGGCGAAGGCATGGTCAGGCCGCCTTGACCTGTTGGCGGAAGGCCAGCGCCGTACTGACGCAGTCCCGGTCCGGTCGGTCCAGGCCGGACAGGTCGGCGAGCGTCCACGCAACGCGCAGGACACGCGAGTAGCCACGGCCGGTCAGCACTCCGCATTCCATGGCCCGGTCCAGGTCCCTGGTGATAGTGGCCGGAAGCCGCAGCTTCCCGGTCAACAGTTCGCCGCTGATCTCCGCGTTCAACCCGATGCCCCACGGCTGCAGCCTCACCCGCTGGGCCGTCCGTGCCACCGCTACCCGGGCGGCGACGGCCGCGCTGTCCTCCCGCCGAGCACCCGCGGCCATCATCCCCACCGTCAGCCGTGGCAGAGTCAGCTGCAGATCGATGCGGTCGGTCAAGGGGTTGGAGAGCTTGCCAAAGTAGCGGCGCCTCTGGTCGGGCGTGCAGGTGCATTCCAAACCCTTGCCCCCGGAGAGCCCGCACGGGCAGGGGTTCGCCGCCATGACGAGCTGGAAGCGTGCCGGGTAGGCTGCGCTGCCGGCCGCCCGGTGCACCACCAGCCGCCCGCTCTCCAGCGGCTGGCGCAACGCGTCGAGCACCTGCCGGTCGTATTCGGGCGCCTCGTCCATGAACAGCACCCCGCGGTGTGCCCGCGAGGCCGCTCCCGGGCGGGGCATGCCGGAGCCGCCCCCGATGATGGAAACCGCCGTTGCCGTGTGGTGCGGGCTCTCGTACGGTGGCCGCCGTACCAGTTCGGTCAGCGGGGCTGCGGTGGCACTCAGGGAGTGGATGGCGGTGACCTCCATGGCATGGTGGTCGGGAAGATCTGGCAGGATGCCCGGCAACCGTTCGGCGAGCATCGTCTTGCCGGCACCGGGCGGGCCGACGAGCAGCAAATGATGGCCGCCCGCAGCCGCGACTTCCAGCGCGGCCCGGGCTTCATGCTGCCCGGCCACGTCCGCCAGGTCGGGGGCGGGCGCCGGAGGAGCTGTGGCCGGCACGGACGGGGCCAACCGGTCTTGCGGGGCGAGATTGAGCCGGTTCGCGTCGGCGCCGAAGGCCATGAGGACCTCAGCCAGGTTGCTGAAGCTGCGCACTTGGGCGCCGGGCACCAGCGCGGCCTCGGCGGCGTTGGCGTCGGCAACGACAACATGCGGATACCCGGCTTCAACGGCCGCCATCACCGCCGGCAGTACACCCCTGACCGGCCGGAGCCTCCCATCGAGACCCAGCTCGGCCAGGAAGATGTTGCGGCCGCTGGGCCGGACGTCTCCCGCCGCCTGGAGCGAGGCCATCAGGATGGCCAAGTCAAAGCCGGAACCCTTCTTCGGCAGCGAAGCGGGGACAAGGTTGACCGTGATCTTCCGCCTGCTGAGCGGGACCCCCGCGTTCTTCGCAGCGGCCTTGATGCGTTCCTTGGCTTCGGTCAGGGCCGCGTCCGGCAGCCCCAGAAGAATAAAAGCCGGGAGGGTTTGGCCGATGTCCGCTTCTACCTCGACGATATGCCCGTTCAGCCCCACCAGCGCCACCGAGAACGTCCGTCCGAGTCCCATCAGCCGACGTCCTTCAGGTACTCGATCACGGGCCAACGTGCCTGTCCGTAGAGCACCGCGACGGCGTCCACCCTCATCGCCGTACCGGTCATGCCGTGGTCGAGCAGCCACTGGTGCCCCAGGGAGTGGAGACGGCGGACCTTCGCGTCGGTGATGGCTTCAAAGGGGTGGCCGTAGTCGGTGCTGCGCCGGGTCTTGACCTCGGAGACCACGATGGTCGCCCCGTCCACGGAGACGATGTCCAGTTCGCCGTCGGGGCTGCGCCAGTTTCGGTCGATGACACGCTGGCCGGCGCCGGAAAGATAGGACGCAGCCATCTCCTCACCGCGTCGGCCCAGTTCGTCTTTCGCTCTCATGCTCTCCAGCGTGACGCGGCCTCACTCTGTGAGCAGGCCGAGGAACACGGATGTGGACGGCTTCGTCAATGGGCCATTCTGTGGAGGAAAGGAGACGCCACACAAATCGTGATGCGGGGCCAGCCGATCCGTTTCGCCCCGGTTTTGGCGGCGGACTCGGGCCGCAACGCATGCTGTGAGGCGGTCGGGGACGCTGACGCGATCACCGGGAACAAAAAATGCGCCGACGGCGGGATCCGTCCGTTCGATTCGGCGTCCGTTGCTTGCTGTTAGGGGAGCAAACGGCCGACCACCCAAGCGGTGATCGGCCGCGCCTCCCTTTTCGCGCTGCTGCGTGGATGGTTATGGTGCTGAGTTGACCACAGAAGTCTTGACCGACGTCCACGCGGTCGCTGTACCGGCTGGGAAGGTCTCTCCTGCCGCCA
The DNA here is from genome assembly GCF_059090765.1 of Arthrobacter sp. Cza30. Taxonomy (NCBI): domain Bacteria; kingdom Bacillati; phylum Actinomycetota; class Actinomycetes; order Micrococcales; family Micrococcaceae; genus Arthrobacter; species Arthrobacter sp. Cza30. The sequence goes on from NZ_JBNHGA010000016.1 coordinate 57,537, forward strand.
AAGTGACGACTCGCTCTCCGATCAGCAGCCCTGTGGCGGGATCGATGATGATGTCCGTCCGGGTCTCTCTGTCGGAATCCTCGACCCCGATTGCTATGCCTACCTCGCCGTCGAGGTTCGCTTGCCTGTCTACGACGGTGACCCCAGGAATTAGTGCGGCCGCTTTATACAGTGCCGCTCTGAGATCTGCCGGGACGACTCCGGTCTTCAGCGCAGCCGCGATACTTTCCAGCATTTCTGTTTCCGACCGGTCTGGATTGGACCGCTCGCGAATTGTCTCTAGGAGCGCCTGGGGGTCACGGGGAAGTCCCTCCACTCCATCGTCCAGAGGTGTGCCGGAGAACATCAACCGTTGTTCTCCATAGAAGTTCCCGCCCGGCGCCCGCAGCAGTTCTCCCGTCCTGATGGGGTCGTCAGCCTGAGACTGTTGGTATTTGGTCGCCTCTGCCTTGTCTTCTTCGCTGAAGAACGTCGTGGGGATGCGGCCTTCGCGATCCCAGATCCATTCGTCCGTTCGGTCGGCGGGGACATAGAGATGGTCGGAGGATTTATCCAGCCACTCCACCCTTCGGCGGTCTCCCCCCTTGTCCCCCAACAGGACCCCCGAGGCGTAGACGGACGTGGTATCGATCTTCAAGTATTGGCCAGGTCCGACACTCGGGTCGGACGTGGTGATAGTTGTGGCCGCGGCGTTGTTCAACACTTCCGCCGCTTCGGCGGTTGCGCCGCGGTGGCCGCCGGACCCAATGACGTCAGCGGCCACAAACGCCCCAACGAGCACAGCGGCGGCCGCTGAGGCGAGCACCACCCGACGGGAGACACGACGGGAAAGTGACATGTTCGGCCGGAAGGAGGACCCGCTTTCGGCGCCAATGCTTTTCATCAGTTTCGTCCGACCCCGTGCCAATGTTGCTTGGGGCGCTGAACCGACCTCGCTACGCATTTGGCGCAGCAGTTGCAATTCGTCCACGATTGGTCTCCGTTTCTCCAAGTTGTTCCGGCAGGGCATCGCGCAGCGTCTTGCGTGCACGGTTCAGGCGAGATCGGACGGTCCCTACAGGGACGTCCATTGCATCGGCAATGCCTTCGTAGGTCAGGTCAGCCCAGGCATAGAGCAGCAGGGTCTCCCGGTCGATCGCGGGCATGTGTTTTAGGATGAGGGCTATACGGCCTGTCGCGGCCATAGCGTCGACCTGCGCGGCGATTCGGTCGGACTTGTCTTCCGTCGCTTCGCGGGAGGCGGACTTTGCCAGGGTTTCCAAGGTCCGGGCTTCGGCCCGATGGTGCCGCCGTAGGAGGTTGGTAGCGATGCCAAAAAGCCAGGGCCTCGCATCTTCTCGGCTCTGGTCAAAGGTTTGCAGCCGTTCGAACGCGACCAGAAATGTCTCCGATGTGACGTCGTCTGCCACGAAGTCCCCCGCGCGTCTGGCGGCATACCTGTAGATGATGGACGCGTGTCTGTCGTATAGCTCCCCGAAAGCTGCGGGGCTGTCCCGAGACCGCCTGATGATGTCGCTGTCTGTGCTCACACTCTGTATTGCCCGCTGGACCCAAAAGGGTTCACGAGGCTTTCCCTTCTTGGCGTCCAAAGGATCTCCAGTGAAGCGTACCGGCGAGAGCCCGTCCGATTCCTGCACCGTCATTCAGGCGAGCGCAGCACGCCTGTGCAACTTCGCCTTTTGGCTCCGCTGGTCTTCAAAAGGCGGAGGCGCTCAGGAAAGCCAGCCAGCCGAAAATGGGTGACGGCGTGATGGGTCGAACGCACCGCGGAGCGGAAGGCCGTTCTTGACGGTCTCTTCTCGACCGCGAGGGGCGCTCTGGAGATCGTCGACCGCTAGCCACAGAAAAGCCCCGCCGGGCGCTATGCGGAACGGGCTGCGGCAGAAGCTACGATGTCCAGTTCGCCGTCGGGGCTGCGCCAGTTTCGGTCGATGACACCCTGGCCGGCGCCGGAAAGATAGGACGCGGCCATTTCCTCCCCGCGTCGGCCCAGTTCGTCTTTCGCTCTCATGCCCTCCAGCCTGGCGCCGCCTCACTCCGTGAGCAGGTGGAGGAACACGGATGTGGACAGCCCACTACCGGCGGCGGCCTGTGCAGGACGGGGCGGCAGCCTCCGTTAGGCTAAGAAGTGATGCGCGGCACACCCTGGCCTGCGCTCCATATCAGCCACCGGATCAGCCTCGTGCCACCCGAAAGACCGCCGCACCCGCGACGGGTCTTGGAAGAACAAGAACCAAGAAAAGACAC
>NZ_JBNHGA010000017.1:0-10166 GCF_059090765.1 Arthrobacter sp. Cza30
CGTGCAACTCTCGAAGTCATCATTTTCCTTTCCTCACCAGAACACTGACACCAATATTTGCACACATAACGGTTCTGTCAACCCGTTATTCGAAAAATTGCGCACCCTTGTCTCATGAGTGTCCACCGAGGAGTTCGAGGACGCGGGGTTGGAGAGGTTGTGCTTACCCGGTTCGCGTAGCCATGCAGCCGCCTGACCCGCCTGCACAACCTTTCAGGATCCCTTGACAATAGGCTTGGGCGGCGGTGATATAGTCAATAATCGACGTCCTTGCTTCGATATGTAGCATCACTTGGCGACTGGAATGCTTGCCTGCGATTCACGAGCTTTCTCGTTGCGAGAGGAGTTCCGTGAGACCACGCACTAGGCACCCGCCTGTTCGACTGGATCGTCAACATCGGTGCGTATAACTCTGTTTGTTCCTGAAGATAAAGGCCGCTCCAGCGTCAAGGCGGCCGGTTCGCATCGACTGTCCTGGGGTTCTCGGTTATCAAGTCCTGATGCACCTTGGAAGCGGCTTACCCCCCTGCCCGGCACTACCACGCAATACCTCGACGTGCGGCATCGCCTTCGTGCGAAGGGTGTAATGCCGAGTCGAGCGCCACTAGATAGTTGCAAAACGTCAGCATTCGCTCTGTCCGTATCACCATCCATCTCTACATACGGATGATCTGCCCTCGGCCATTCAGGTTCTCGTATAACCATCGACACCGCTGTTGCTCCGGATCGACATAGCCTAGGACCGCAAAAAATGACCAAGGCAAGTTCTCCATCCACCACCGAAGTTCCTCTTGGAGCCTCAGCACCGCGGACGGCCGCGCAGCTGCAGCGGCGAGTGCTGGTTGTGCTGGTGTTGATGCAGGTTATCGGCACTGTCGGTGTCGGAATCGCCCCATCGATCGGGGTGTTATTGGCAGAGGAAGTAACCGATAATGAAGCTTGGGCCGGTCTCGCGCGTACCGCAAGCACCCTGGGCGCTGCTCTCCTGGGCTTGCCATTGGGGAATGTCGCTGCCCGTTTCGGCCGACGATTCGCGTTGGCCAGCGGATGGTGGGCCGCTGCCGGCGGCAGTAGCATCCTCGTAATCGCAGCCCAAGGCAACCTGGTCGTTCCGCTCTTCATCGGTTTACTGCTGATTGGAGCAGGCTCAGCGGTGAGTCTTCAGGCTCGGTTTGCCGCAGCGGACCTGGCCGAACCGCATCGAAAGGGCAGATCGATTGCTTTGATCGTTTGGCTCGGAACGATCGGATCGGTACTCGGCCCGAACTTGGGCGTGCCCGGTGAGATGATCGGCAGCGTAACGGGGCTGAACGTGTATGCCGGTGCTTTCCTCATCGCTGCCGTGTGCCTCGGGCTGGCTGGGCTGATCGTTTTTGTCTGGCTGCGTCCCGACCCGCTCCTACTTCTGCAACAGGCAACAGCGATACCCACGGCGCAAACGGGGAAGAAACCGAGAAGGATCCAACGGATCCTAGCTGAGCTGAAATTGAACCGGGCTGCACGCTATGCCGTTATCGCGATCCTCACGGCACAGATCGTCATGGTCACCATCATGACTATGACTCCGGTTCACATTGCCCACCGTGGCGGTACGATCACGACGGTGGGCATCACCATTAGCCTCCACATCGCCGGAATGTACGCCCTGTCACCAGTGGTAGGCTTCCTCGCCGACCGCTGTGGCCACAGGTTGACGATCAGTATAGGAATAGTCATTTTCCTAATCTCGCTCACCATTGGGGCTCTTAAGTCGGACGACACCGGGGGGATCATTGCTTCCCTTGTCCTTCTTGGCGTGGGCTGGTCGTTTGTGAATGTCGCTGCCTCTGCACTCTTCAGTACCGTCATCTCTCACGAGACCCGCGCATCATCTCAAGGAGGTGTAGACGCCCTCTCAAACCTGTGCGGCGCGACGGCAGCCTTCGCCGCGGGACCGCTCTTGGTTACGACCGGCTTCTCGATTCTGTCGCTCCTCGTAATCGCCGTCCTCATACCGCTGGTCGTCCTCACAGTGAGTCGCAACAGTACCCGCCACATATAAGGGCGGCCTGCTTTCACCGAGACCGAAGATTCCACACACTATCCCCGCTTTGCGCCAGGAACCGAGCAGCTCACCTGGTCCGCGGCGCAGCGGTCCGCTCACCGTCCGCCGCACCGCAACCGCGGCGTCGTGGTGGTGGTGGTGGTGGTTCAGTTGAGGCTGAGAACCCCCAAACGGTCCAGGACCTACCGACGAGCACCCTTCTGCTTTCGCTGTTCCACCAATATCCCGTGTGCGAACCGGGGTCTCGGCGAGAACGCCGAAAGCCGCGTTGAGCACATCGGCACTAACTTCAGGGTGGCCAAGGTTTTCAAGCATCATGGCGGTTGATCAGATGCTACCGAGCGGATTAGCTATGCCCTGCCCAGCGATGTCTGGCGAACCAGGTACGGGTTCATACATGGACGGGAATTCGCGTTCCAGGGTTAGAGTTGGCTGAGGGCACGATTCCGAGGCTTCCGGCAATGCCTGCCGCAAGATCGCAAAGGATATCGCCGAAGAATTTCGAGGCCATGATGACGTCGAATCGTGCCGGGTCTTTTGCTGTAGTCGGTTGAGGCTGCGGATGCTCTCGTCTGCCACGCCGAGGGGAATGGATTCCGACTACGGTGTTGTTGGGCGAGGGCCCACCGGCGCGTCAGCGTATCGTTGCTGCCAACCCGCAGGTTGGCCGGGGGCGGGTCCCGGGCCAGTTCGGCTCCGCAGCCGCCAGAAACTCTCGGCCAGGCCATGCCCGTACGGTTGGGTCATGGGCGCGGCGTCCACGCCCTCGGACGCACACAGCCTCGCCGTCGGCTCCTTGCCACAATGCCCCTCCTCCGGAGGTGCCGAGCAGGACAAACGGCCGTTGAAGGCTCCGGCATCCTTCAAAAGCGCACTGAGGGCAAGGAAGGCCCCCGCGCCCATGACGGCAATGACATTGTGTCCACAATCGTGGCGATCCCCGGGAGCCCATCATGCTCGGCTATGACCGCGACGATCCCTCCCTGGCCGTCACCCCCTACAATCTCGCTGAGCAATCCGGTGGCCCGTCCGTTCGCGCCGATCTGGGCCGCAAGAACGTGGCCGCCGAGCAGGTCCGCTAGAGCCTTCACCCTGCGCTCCTCCTCGAAGGCCGTCTCGGCCAAACCGTGGATGATACTTGAAGGGCCCAGCAGATCATCACGCAGTCCCTCAGTCGCTTCCTCCAGCCGCGACTGTGTCAACTCCCCTGCCCGGCGAACGGCGAGGTCAAAGATTCGGTCTCCCGGAGCTTGAGCTGGTTCCTTCTTCCAGTCGAGGCAGGCGGACGAGGATGAGATGGTTCGGTCGTCTGCGACGCCACGGATCACCCAGCCAGCCATTAAACGAGTCCTGTCAGAGCGCTGCAGAAGCGGCTCGACGTACTGAGGCCCAGCCCACTACCGTCGGTCCGGGCCGCCAAACTCCTGCAACCCCTGTAGCCGGCGTGTCGGACGTCTGCTCTCTCAGGACGGCCAGCCGGCGGCATGCTGGCTCGGCCGGCCAAGCGGCCTGTTGTAGCCGGGCAGAGCACTGTTGTAGAAACTACCTTGACACCGGCGCCTTGCTCCTGAAGAGAGCGAGGAATAGCCCGGCCAAAGCTACTCCGGCCAAAACGATAAGGATGGTAACGGGGGCGGGGGGCGTCCACACATCTAGGGTTTCGTCGAGACTGAGTTCGCCCGCCCCTCCGATGGCCACGACGCTACCGAGCCCAAGAAGCACGACGGGGAGTTCCCATGCTTGGACTGCCCCCGGGGGTCGATCACGTGGCGTAGTCAAGAGAATCACTGCCATCACCGATATCACCATCAGGGCCCCGAGTGACGTACCCAAGCCGAGAAGCACTAAGACAGCTGCAAGAACCTCCGTTCCCGCTGCGGCCATAGCGGCGAGTCTTGGTTGTTTCAACCGTCTTGAGGACATGACCTCTGTCGCGCCCGCGATTCCCCCTCCTCCAAACCATCCAAACAGCTTTTGCGTTCCGTGGCGGAACAGAATAAACGCCAAGAGCAGTCGAATGAGAAAGATGGCCCAATCGTGTTCAGTCATTAGACATGACTCTTCACTGATTGCTCATGCGACTCCGCCGTAGTCGAGCCGGCCGCGTTGTCACCGCACACATGCGACAACAGGGCTGCAGGGTCGGGAAGCGAGTTTCCATGCCATGCCACATGCTGATCGGGACGTACTAAAGTGAGCTCTTTCGTGTATAGTTCTTTGGCACGTTTATCAGTCAGAGGCACCACCTTGCAATCGACGCCGCGGTGCCGGGCCGCAGTAACGAGCCCCGATACATCCGCCTCCCCGTTTTTTACCAGGATGGTGAATTCGCTACCAAAGTGATCAAACAGGGAATCGTTTTCGCTGTCGAGCCAAACGTGGGGCGCGCGTGAGCCGGGCCGGTCTGACGGCACGTAGCGGATGACGGCCTCTTCGAGCGGCGGCGTGCCATCATCGACCGTAATGGGAGAGTTGTTGTAGGCATATCCGAGGATAAGACCGAGCGCGTCGAATTGCCGGCGGCGTTTCGCCGTAACTTCTTCGCCCAACTCCTTCCGTACCCGTTCCCCTTGAGGAGTACGGTCCTCCATTAATGGCCACACGTACTTGGGCCCGCTATTTACCCAGTTGTAAACCGCTTCGTTGACAATTCGGTAATTAACTGGGCGTCGCTCGGCCTCGTAAGAGTCCAAGAGGTCCGGTCCGCCCCACCCGGACAGGACAGCTGCCAGTTTCCAAGCCAGGTCCACAGCATCATGAATTCCCTGGTTCATGCCGTAACCGCCCGACGGCGGGTGACAATGCGCCGCGTCACCGGCAAGGAAAACACGACCATTCCGATACTTGTTCGCGATAAACGTATTGGCCCACCAAGGCGAAATGGATTCGACCTCGAATTCAAAGTCCGTACCTACAGCTGCTCTGATGAGGGCATCGGCATCGATCTCATCGTCGGGGAACTTACCGTCTAGGTAGTCGGCTTGCATGGCCCAGAGGTCGTTGTTATCACGGCGGCCCAGTTGTCCGGTAACGTCCGGGTTCATGAACCAGTACATGTACGCCGGCCCCTTGTCATGGAGCTGGCTCAGAGTTGAACTTTTGAAAGTGATATTTGCATTTAGTGACAGGTCGAAGGCCTCGGTCTGTTGAATCCCAACCCGCTCGCGGACCACACTCCGCGTACCGTCGCAGCCCACGAGGAATTGTGCACTCAGTTCGCGGACGTCGCCGGTTTCCCTGTGGCGAGCACTAACCGTAACAGATTCGTCGGACTGCTTGACATCCTCGACCTTCCAGCCGAACAAAGAACTTACTGCCGGCAGGGTATCGAGTTTCTCTCGGAGGACTTCCTCGATCACCACCTGCGGGATCGCCTGGAAGTTTTCGGCGGCCACATCCTTCCGGCCAATACCATTCTTAGCGCCGCTTATCCGGCCGAGCAGGTTGCCAGTGAGTCGATCAACAAAGGCAATGTCGTCTGTCTTCATCACCGGAACCGGTGCTCGTCGCCGAACCTCTGAGGCGATCCCCCAGCGACGGAAATGCTCGAATGTTCTTGCGTTACAGCCCCCGGCCTTCCCTCGAGTCATGGAAGCAAGTTCCCGTTCGTCGATAACGAGTGCGTCGATACCACGCAATCCCAGTTCGACACCAAGGCTGACTCCGACGGGTCCTCCGCCGACAACGATCACCTGTGCGTCATACCGCGGGTCGGTGCTATGCATATCGCGTTTCCCCTTCCTTTCAAACGTGTTTGGGGCGCGGCGATCGCCTCCATGTCGGAGACGATCGCCGCGAAGATGCAATCCAGCTCAAACGCCCATCAAAATAGGCTACGAGCTATTCATTGCTACCGATCAGTTGAATATGTCGCCAAACAGTGCAAGCCTGCCCGGGAACTCATTCTTAATCTGGTCCATGGGCGGGAATGGCTTTCCGGCCATTTCCTCAAGAGTGGGTGTGTCCGCAGGCATGGGTGCGCCTTCCATCACACCGGGGTATAGCAGGTGTTCAGCAATAGCGGCTTGTCCCTCGTCCGAGAAAACGAACTCGATGAACAATTTTGCCGCATTGGGATTCGGGCTATCGACTAGCATCGCCATGGGCAGCGGCGCTGTGGCCGTTCCGTCACTGAGCCAGGCGATGTCGACAGGAGCACCGTCTTCCTTTGCAGCGATGGCGCCTCCATACGCCGTATTAAGTTGCATAGCTGATTCGCCGGTCGCGACTGACTGAATTGCGTTCGCGTTGCTGGGGAAAATGCTGGGATTAACTGTGGATTCAAAGTCACGCAACCAGTCTTCGTCGATGACATTGTTTGTCATCAGTGTGTTAAAGCTCTGAGAACTGGAGTTGCTGACGGACGGATCTCCGATAGCAATTTTTCCGTTCCATTGCTCATGCATGAGGTCACCCCATGTCTTTGGAATGTCTTCTTCCGGCACAAGCTTGGTGTTATAGAGCACGGGGTACACCTGTAAGAGGGGATTTACCCACTCCCCACCGGGACCGATCTCGCCTGCAGGAAGGTCCATGCCTTCCGGGACGATATCTCCGGTCAACCAGCCCCTTTCCGAGTACTTGCTAAGGTCAGTCACACCCGTCCAGAGAACGTCACCTTGGAAGCCCTGTGCGTTGTGCTCCCCCTCAAGGCGAGTGTCCGTATCCGATCCCCACATGACGGTGCCGGTGACTTCAACACCCGGATATGTTTCCTCGAACAATTCGAAGAACGGAGCAACCTCAGGACCGGCCATCCCATAGATGTTCAGCCCCCCTTCCTCCCGTGCGAGGTCATAAAGCTCCTTGGCGTCGGCGCCTAAGTTTGCTGCGGCGCCATCACCCGCGTTGTTTCCACAGGCCACGAGAGTCAGCGCAAGGAAGGAGGCTGATGCCACTCCTAGTGTCCTTGCCATGTTCCCTGGTTTAGCGAACATCTTTGTTCCCTTCTTTGTGTTTGATAGATGCACTAATATTTTGCTTTAGTAGAAATATCGGAGATGGATTGTCATTGCGGTGAGCGCTTATGGCGCGGACGGCTTCACAGTCATCGGTAGCGCAATAACAGATTCAGTATCTGCAAAAATGTCGATTTCATCCCCAAGATTTAGCTTAGAAGACTCCGAAATCCTGATCGGTACCGCGATTCTTCCAAAGTTATCTGTCGTCACAGCAACCTCGTTTTCTCCTCCCAACGGGATAATGTTAACGACTCTTCCCGTAGCCAATGAATTAGTAGATCCGTGCGCGTCCCCCTTCCTGGCCAATCGCAACGTCGCGCTTCGAATCATGACGTCGACGTCCTGACCGGCGGACAAGAACGTAGGGGAAGTACAAACAACTCGGCTTTGCGTACCCTCCAGAACAACCGCAGCCTCGCCGTTTCTCGCATCGGAGACACGCGCTGTCATATGAAGGTCGAAACCAACGAACTGTCCCACTTCCAAGGTTGTCGGCCGATTGAAAATCTCATCAGGAGTGCCGAACTGCAAGATACTCCCATCGAACATGACTCCAATTTTGTCGGCGATACCTCCTGCTTCTCCCTGGTCATGGGTGACGTGAAGGACGGTGGTCCCAAGCCTTTGATGGAGGGCACGTAATTCATGTCGCATATCAACCCGTAAGTGCTCATCGAGGTTCGACAACGGTTCGTCGAATAGCAGCAGACGCGGTTCCGCAACCAAGGCACGAGCAATCGCAATACGCTGCTGCTGGCCTCCCGAGAGCGACCCCGGGAACCTGCCCTTCAGGTGCTTCAGGCCAACTATGTCGAGGACCGAGTCGATTCGGCTGTTCATCGTGTCTTTGGGCGCCTTCGTACGCCGCAACGGGTACGCGATATTCGCACCGACACTCATATGGGGCCATAAAGCATAGTCCTGGAATACCATCCCAAGTTGACGCTTCTCAGGAGGAACAACAACTTGGGAGTCACTATCGAAGACCACTCTGTCTCCAATTTCGATCTGTCCCTTGGACGGGGTTTCCAAGCCAGCGATCGAGCGAAGAAAGGTTGTCTTACCACATCCGCTCGGCCCCAGCAAACAGACGACTTCCCCACTCGTTATATCGAGATCGAGGCCATCAAAAGCAGTGAAACTTCCAAATTTCTTTTGCAATCCTTTGACTCTTACCGTACTCATTCTGTTGAGACTCCTTGTGTTTGTGCACCTTTGCTGGTTTCCGTCCCTTGGATACTTGAGGTTAGTCGAGCAATAACTGCAGCGGCCAAGAGAATGCCGGCGGTAACTAGTCCAAGAACGACAAAGAAAAGGCAGAAGATAGCTGCCGCCATTGGTATCTGTCCGGTGTTGTAGAGCTGAAACGTCATGGTGGACACAGTTTCTGTGCCGGCCGAACTCATAATGAGGGGGACGTCCAGGACACCTGAAATTGACACCGCCACCAGGACAAAGGCAGCCAGCATGCTCCGCCACATAAGAGGGGCAGTGATTTGGAGGTACGCTTGGTACGCCTTGGCTCCCGATATACGGGCGGACTCCTCGAGGGACACTGACATTTGACCAATTGCCCCTTCCATGGCGCGCAATCCGAGCGGAACGGCGAATGTCACGAGGCCAATTAGCATTAACCATTGGGTCCCAAATAGGCGATCGACAATTGGAAAGCTTGTATACGTCCAAACCAGAGCCAAGCCGAGTACGATACCGGGCAATGCAGCAGGCATCCAAGAGACTACTCGAATGAAAGTCGCCCGAAAGCCAGAGAGCCTGGTAAAGGCGAGGGCAACCCCGAATGACAACACGACAGTCAGAATACCGCCGACAATTGAAACAAACAGTGTTGTTCCGATGGCAGACATAACGCTGGAATTGTCTATCGCTTCTTCGTAGTTAGAAAGGCTGTAATTTGCTACGCCGAAGAACGATTGAAAAGAGCCCAGGACCACCTGTATGCACGGAAGGACGATAGCAACGAGAAAAAATAGGACAACAGATGCGTTCACCAGGATGCGACCAGGTATGTTTAGCCGCCTGTAACTCGTTTGGGCTGCTTTGCCACTAACTGTCGTGTAGGAGCGTCGGCGAGTTAGTTGTGTTTGGAGCAGAACCAGAAGAACTACGATTGCCACGAGGAGCAGCGCCGCCGAGCTAGCCGATCCGTAGTCTGCACCAAACGGTGCCTGCAGGTATCCATAGATGTGCGTTGACATGACTTGAATACCTACCGGCATACCTATCATGGCGGGCGTATCGAATGCTGCCAGGCCGAGCACAAATGTAAAGATCGTCGTTGCCCCGATTGCTGGCAACAGGAGCGGAAGCTCGACTCCCAGCATGGCTCGGGTCGGTCTCGCACCCGAAACGCGGGCCGCTTCTTCGAGGCTTCGGCTTCGCTGATTAAACGGCCCGAGCAGAAGCAGGTAGGCTCCCGCACTCGCTTTCATTGCGGTGACGGTGATGAGGCCCCCGAACGACCTGACCGGCAAGGCCGGCACGATGTCACCGAGACCGACCGCTTGGGCAACCTGAGCGATAAATCCAGCATCCCCGCCTCCAATCATGACCCAGGACAGCGAATAGAAAGTGGTGGGAATAGCCAGTAGAAGTATCATCACCGGCGTGATAAAACGGCGTGTCCACACGTCGAACCTAGAGGCGACGATGGCGAACCAAATTCCAACGGTCAGGGCCAGGATGGTCACGCCTGACGCATACAGGAAGGAGGAACCAAGGGCACTCCACGTTCTGGCATCTGTTAGCGAATTAGCGACGCCATCGGATGTCCAGCCTTGGCTCTCCTCAAAGGGAGAAGTCGTTATGGCACCCTTGATGAGCATGATTACGGGAACAATAAAGACCCAAGCTAGAAGGGCCCACCCAACGACCTGAAGGATGGAAGGTCTCTTTCGCGTTCGGGCTTTCTTCGGGGCGGGCTTCTCCGGAAGTCCGCTGTCCGCGCCCAATGAATCGTCGGGCATGCCGCCTCTTGTAACCGTTATGGCCGAATTCGAATGACTCATAACCGGACTCCAACAGGGGCGATTTTTTTGAAACTTGCTTTGAACAGGTCGTTGGTCATTTCTTCGCCTCTGGTCTTTCCGCGCGCGTTAGCGCAGCTCGTTCTTGACGCTGTTGCGCAATGAGCCGATGCCCTC
>NZ_JBNHGA010000018.1:0-5740 GCF_059090765.1 Arthrobacter sp. Cza30
TCGCGGGGCTGACCCTCCGCGCGGCCCCGTCCTCGTCGGGACCGCATGTTCTCGCCGAACCCGGGTGACGCTCTCTCGTCGAGACCGCACGTTCTCGCCGAACCCGCATGTCGCTGAGGTCGGGGACATGCGGTGTCGGCGAGACCGCACGTTCTCGACGAGAGGGTGCGGTCACATGCTCACGACGAGGGCACGACCACCGCCCGACCACGAACCTGACCGTGATGCAACCGGTCGTAGGCCTCCGGGGCATCCTCGATGCCGTAGCGCTCGACGTGGACGTCGATGGCGCCGATGCGCGCGAGGTCGAGCACCTCGATCAGCTCGCTGCGCGACCCCCAGTAGGGCGCCCGCACGGCCGCGCCGAAGGGCGTCGCGAAGAATCCCGCGGTCATGAGGCCGCCGCCGATCCCCACGATGTGGACGAAGCCGTCCATCGCGACGACGGCTTTCGCCAGGTCGATCGTCGGCTGCACGCCGGCGAAGTCGAACACGGTCTGCGCACCGAGTCCACCGGTCAGCTCGCGGATGCGATCCGCGGCATCCGCACCTGACACGACCGTGTGATGCGCGCCCACGTCGGATGCCAGCGCCAGCTTCTCCTCGCTGATGTCGACAGCGATCACCTTCGCCGAGCTGATGGCGCGGATGATCTGGATGCCGACGTGCCCGAGCCCGCCGACGCCGATGACGACGGCCGTCGACCCCGGGTACAGCTTGTGCTGGGCGGAGGTGATCGCGTGGTACGGCGTGAGTCCGGCATCGGTCAGCGACACCGTCTCGACGGGGTCGAGGTCGCCGAGCGGTATGAGATGGCGGCGGTCGTCGACGATCACGTACTCGGCCATCGCACCCGGCGCCCCGAGCCCCGGAGGGGTGATGCCGAGCTCGGCGGCATACGGGCAGTAGTTCTCGCGCCCCTGCGAGCATTCGTGACACTGTCCGCAGCCCCACGGGCCGTAGATCGCGTAGGCATCGCCGACGGCGATGCCCTCCACGCCCTCTCCGAGCTTGTCCACGACGCCCGCCCCTTCGTGACCGAGCGTCAGCGGGAGCCCGTACGTGTACTGCTCCTCGGGAAGGTCCATGAGGAACCAGTCGGAGTGGCACAGCCCGGCCGCTGTCACCTTCAGGCGGATCTGTCCGGGTCCGGGCTCGGGGGTGTCGATCTCGACGACCTCCGGTCCCTTCCCGATCTCGCGATACTGCACTGCCTTCATAAGAGACCCCTTTCGTCTCCGTGACAGTGCCCGGGCGGCCGGTGTTCGCCCTAGACCCTTGCGCCCGGCGCGCCAGCATGCATGCCGACGCGCCGGGCATGAGGCGCGCGTCTCAGCGGGTGTCGCGCAGGTCGCGGGCGAAGTTCTGCACGTGTGCTCGCAGCGAGGCGATCCGACGCTGCTGTGCCGCTGCCACGTCGAAGCCCAGGTAGGCCGGCGGCATGGGCCGCCGGACGTTGGCCGAGCACTCGAAGTGCTCGCAGACGAGCGTCCCGACGGTCCCTCCGTTGCGGCCGGCCGGTCCCACACGCCTGGCGCTGAAGAAGACCACGTCGTTGGGAAGCGTGACGTCCTCGCACCACGAGCACTGTGCCCGCGTGCGGACACGCTGCTCGGCTTGGCGGAACAGGATGCCGACGACCTCGTCGTCGACCGGGATGACGGCGTAGCCTGCGAGCGGCAGCTTCGGCGTTCGCCAGCCGAAGAAGTCCAGCCGGCCCCACTCGACATCGGCGAGATCGGGAATGACGATGGCGTTGCGTTCGCGCTGGGAGACGTTGACGAAGGACGCGCGGATGTCCTTCTCGGTGAGTGCATGCATGAAGAATCCATGTTCGTGTCCGGCTCGTCGATGACGAGCGACGAGGCGCCGCGCCAGGGCGCGGCCGAGGAGTGGATCCGCTCGGGAGCGGATGTCGAGCGCGGGCGCCTTTCCGGCGCACCCGGCTACCTCCGCTCGGCGCGATGAGCGCCGGCGACCTCCTCACGCCCTTCGGGCGTCACGGACGAACAGGTGCTTCGCACGGTCGCCAGCCTAACGCGGCGTCACTCGGGCGTCGCCGGCACGCGCAGAGCGACGACCAGCATCACCAGTGCCGCCAGCTCCGCGGCGACCACCATCCTCTCGACCGCGCCCAGCGGGATCATCGTCCACCACGCCAGGCCGGATGTCTCGCCGACCGCCACGAACACCCCCATCGCGACGATGCCGGCGAGAATCAGCACGGCGAGCGACAGGGCGACGGCGAGGAGATGGTGGTCGAACCGGGATCCGCGGCGGGGGCGTCCGCGGCGACGCACCTCCCCCGCCGTGAGCGCGAGGACGGCGACCGGCAGGGCGATGAAAGCGACCACGGATGCCGCCCGGTGGATGTATCCCTCGAGTGTCGCTCCGGCCGCCCAGTCGGCCTTCTGAAAGACCGCGACGCCGACCATGCCCAGAACCCACAGGGCGAGCGCGACGCTCGGCACCGAGATCGCCCGGCAGGCGCCGGACCGCACCAGGAGCAGCAGCGTCACCGTCGACCCCGCCGCGATGAGGACGACGCCGATGACGAAGACAGCGGCCAGCGGCGACCTGCCGTACTCACTGATCGTCACGGCGAGCGGATCGATCCCGCTGGTCGGCGGAACAAGGTGCAGCGCGCCGATGACAACCACGCCGAGGGCGATGCTCCCCAGCTCGGCGAGGCGCAGCACCGATGTCGTCCGGTGATGCTCGCGCGAGGCCGTCGCGGTCATGGATCCACCATACGGATCCCCAGCGGCCCGGGATTGGGCGCCCGGCGAGGCATCCGCTACCATAGGAGGGTTGTCCGTACGCGCCCCTGCGCGCGATCCATCGGACGACGTGCAAACACACCCTCCTGCTGTCGGGAAATGCCCGGCAGCCGTTCTAGTCCGAAGGAGGTGGGTCAGTGACGCACACACACCAGTACGAGCTCATGGTGATCCTCAACCCTGAGATCGACGAGCGTCAGGTCGCCCCGAACCTCGACAAGTTCCTGAAGGTCATCACGAACGATGGTGGCTCGATCGACAACGTCGACATCTGGGGTCGCCGCCGTCTCGCGTACGAGATCCAGAAGAAGAACGAGGGCATCTACGCCGTCGTCAACTTCACTGCGACCTCCGAGGCGACGCAGGAGCTGGACCGTCAGCTCAAGCTCGACGAGCGCATCATGCGCACGAAGGTGCTCCGCGCCGAGGAGGCGATCGCCATGATCGCGTCCGAGAAGCAGCGTGCCGACGAGCGTGCCGCCCGCAAGACCGCCAAGGCTGCGAAGGCCTAAGGGTCATGGCCGGCGAGACGATCATCACCGTCGTGGGAAACCTCACGGCTGATCCCGAACTGCGCTACACGCAGAACGGCCTGCCCGTCGCGAACTTCACGATCGCGTCGACGCCGCGCAACTTCGACCGCCAGGCCAACGAGTGGAAGGACGGCGAAGCGCTGTTCCTCCGCGCGAGCGTGTGGCGCGAGTTCGCCGAGCACGTGGCCGGCTCGCTGACCAAGGGCATGCGGGTCATCGCGACCGGCCGCCTCAAGCAGCGCAGCTACCAGGACCGCGACGGCAACAACCGCACCGCGATCGAGCTCGAGGTCGACGAGATCGGCCCGTCGCTGCGCTACGCGACCGCACAGGTCACGCGTGCGGCCGGTGGCGGTGGCGGTGGCGGCAGCTACGGCGGCGGCGGACAGTCCCGTCCTGCACAGGTCGCCGACGAGCCGTGGTCGACTCCGGGCTCGGCGAACGCAGGCGGCAGCGCCGACGCGTGGGCTGCGCCCGGTGCGTACGGCGACGACACGCCGTTCTGACGGACCGTCTCACAGGAATTCCGGATGCCGCTGCGGCATCCAGCTCTCACTCTCAGTAAGGAAACACCATGGCTGGAAAGGCAACCGGCGACCGCCGGAAGCCGCGGAAGGGCGCGAAGAACGCCGCTCCCGCGAAGGCGATTCGTGTCGGCGTCATCGACTACAAGGACGTCGCCACCCTCCGCAAGTTCATCTCGGAGCGCGGCAAGATCCGCGCCCGTCGTATCACCGGTGTCTCGGTGCAGGAGCAGCGTCTGATCGCCAAGGCGATCAAGAACGCCCGTGAAATGGCGCTCCTGCCGTACGCCGGCGCTGGCCGCTAAGGAGTACCGACATGGCAAAGCTCATTCTCACGAACGAGGTCGCCGGGCTCGGCAGCGCCGGTGACGTGGTCGAGGTCAAGAACGGGTACGCCCGCAACTACCTCATTCCCCAGGGCTTCGCGGTTGCGTGGACCCGCGGCGGCGAGAAGCAGGTGGCGTCGATCCGCGCCGCCCGCGAGGCCCGCGCGATCCACGACCACGAAGAGGCCGTAGCTCTGAAGAACAGCCTCGAGGCGAACAAGGTGAAGCTGGCCGTCAAGGCCGGCGCCGAGGGCCGCCTGTTCGGTGCGGTCAAGACCGCCGACGTCGCGGACGCCGTGAAGGCCGCCGGCCTGGGCGACCTCGACAAGCGCAAGATCCACATCACCTCGCCGATCAAGTCGGTGGGCGACCACGAGGCGACGGTCCGTCTTCGCGACGACCTCACCGCCGTGATCACTCTGCAGGTGGTCGCCGCGAAGTAACGCGACGAACTGCGACCTCACGGTCGCGAAACGCACGGATGCCGCGGGCCCTCAGGTCCGCGGCATCCGGCGTTCGGTCGGTGATCCGCCCGCGAAGGACGGCTCAGGGCGGATGCCGCGAGCCCCCCGGATCGCGACACCCGCCGGTCCATCTGCTGCGTACGACGCCAGGGCGCCGCCGCAGGTCGAAGACTCCAGGGGGCGGGAGGGCCCGCTGGGGACGAGCCCTCCCGCCTGCTCACGCGTGTGGGGGCGGTGGCCGGCGCTGGGGATCGCCGACCACCCGGTCACGCGGAGCGGCGCCGCGCCACGAGCGCGATGGCGCCGGCCGCCAGGAGCATCAGCCCCATGAGCAGCACGGACGACGCGCTCGTCCCTCCCGTCGCGGCGAGTGCGGTGGCGTTGCGGTCCATGGCGACGGCCGTGGCCGTGCCCGTCGAGGCGACCGAGCCCGTCAGGCCGTCCGAGCCGCCATCACCGGGGGTGATGCCCGGGCCCGTCGGGCCCGTCGGGCCCGTCGGGCCCGTGGGGTCCGTCGGGTCGGTGGGGTCCGTCGGGTTCGTGGGGTCCGACGGGTCCGTGGGGTCCGTCGGCGCCGCCGGGACGTTCGTCGTGCCGTCGCCGATCACCGAGAAGGCAAAGCCTCGCATTCTCATCGGAAGCGAGATCGGCGTGGAGATCGCGGTGCCGCCAAGGATCGAGTCGGTGCCGTCCGTGGTTCCGCCAGCCTTGGGTCCACCGATGGTTCCGCTGGTGGCGCCGGTGGTGTTGCTGTCGCCGATGACGGAGATGGCGTTGCCGGTGACGTTGATCGGGGCGGTGGCAGGTGCGAGGACCTGCGTGCCGCCGAGGATCGATCCGGTTCCGTCGGTCGAGCCGTCGGTGCTGCCGCCGGTCGTCCCACCGGTGGTGCCGGTGGCGCCGTCGGTGTGGCTGTCGCCGATGACGGAGATGGCGTTGCCGGTCAGGTTGGTCGGCGCGGTGATCGGGGCGAGCACCTGGGTGCCGCCGAGGATCGAGTCCGTCCCGTCGGTCGAGCCGTCGGTGCTGCCGCCGGTCGTCCCACCGGTGGTGCCGGTGGCGCCGTCGGTGTGGCTGTCGCCGATGACGGAGATGGCGTTGCCGGTCAGGTTG
>NZ_JBNHGA010000019.1:0-5030 GCF_059090765.1 Arthrobacter sp. Cza30
GCGTGGTTCCCTGTGGGGTTGTTAACGCGAAATGGCCACCCCGGTGGGGTGGCCATTTCGTGAAAGGGAGTCCGGCGGTGTCCTACTCTCCCACAGGGTCGCCCCTGCAGTACCATCGGCGCTGAGAGGCTTAGCTTCC
The DNA here is from genome assembly GCF_059090765.1 of Arthrobacter sp. Cza30. NCBI lineage: Bacteria > Bacillati > Actinomycetota > Actinomycetes > Micrococcales > Micrococcaceae > Arthrobacter > Arthrobacter sp. Cza30. The sequence goes on from NZ_JBNHGA010000019.1 coordinate 140, forward strand.
GGGTTCGGAATGGGACCGGGCGTTTCCCTCTCGCTATGGCCGCCGAAACACTATTGATGTTTCAGATCGTCAACAACGAAAAAGTCTTGTGTTGTCGTTCGTTCCCGACCGTACATCGGGAACCACTCAGTGGACGCGAGCATCACCACCCACGAAGGGGTGGGGTGTTTATCAAGTCATCGGCTTATTAGTACCAGTCAGCTGCACACGTTGCCGTGCTTCCACATCTGGCCTATCAACCCAGTAGTCTGGCTGGGAGCCTCTCGCCCGTAGGCATGGAAGTCTCATCTTGAGGCCGGCTTCCCGCTTAGATGCTTTCAGCGGTTATCCATCCCGAACGTAGCTAATCAGCGGTGCTCCTGGCGGAACAACTGACACACCAGAGGTTCGTCCAACCCGGTCCTCTCGTACTAGGGTCAGATCCTCTCAAACTTCCTACGCGCGCAGCGGATAGGGACCGAACTGTCTCACGACGTTCTAAACCCAGCTCGCGTACCGCTTTAATGGGCGAACAGCCCAACCCTTGGGACCTACTCCAGCCCCAGGATGCGACGAGCCGACATCGAGGTGCCAAACCATGCCGTCGATATGGACTCTTGGGCAAGATCAGCCTGTTATCCCCGAGGTACCTTTTATCCGTTGAGCGACAGCGCTTCCACAAGCCACTGCCGGATCACTAGTCCCGACTTTCGTCCCTGCTCGACCTGTCAGTCTCACAGTCAAGCTCCCTTGTGCACTTACACTCGCCACCTGATTGCCAACCAGGTTGAGGGAACCTTTGGGCGCCTCCGTTACTCTTTGGGAGGCAACCGCCCCAGTTAAACTACCCACCAGGCACTGTCCCTGAACCGGATTACGGTTCGAAGTTAGACATCCAGAGTGACCAGAGTGGTATTTCAACAACGACTCCACGAATACTGGCGTATCCGCTTCACAGTCTCCCACCTATCCTACACAAGCCACACCGAACACCAATACCAAGCTGTAGTAAAGGTCACGGGGTCTTTCCGTCCTGCTGCGCGTAACGAGCATCTTTACTCGTAGTGCAATTTCGCCGAGTTCGTGGTTGAGACAGTTGGGAAGTCGTTACGCCATTCGTGCAGGTCGGAACTTACCCGACAAGGAATTTCGCTACCTTAGGATGGTTATAGTTACCACCGCCGTTTACTGGGGCTTAAATTCTGAGCTTCGCCTTGCGGCTGACCCGTCCTCTTAACCTTCCAGCACCGGGCAGGCGTCAGTCCGTATACATCGTCTTGCGACTTGGCACGGACCTGTGTTTTTAGTAAACAGTCGCTACCCACTAGTCTCTGCGGCCACCACGCCCTTTCGGAGCAAGTCCTAATAAGCGGATGGCCCCCCTTCTCCCGAAGTTACGGGGGCATTTTGCCGAGTTCCTTAACCACGATTCTCTCGATCTCCTCGGTATTCTCTACCTGACCACCTGAGTCGGTTTGGGGTACGGGCGGCTAGAACCTCGCGTCGATGCTTTTCTTGGCAGCATAGGATCACCCACTTTTCATCCGCATCGTGTCTCAGCCTCATGAGGAACGGATTTGCCTATTCCTCGGCCTACGCACTTGCCCCGGGACTACCATCGCCCGGGTTGGGCTACCTTCCTGCGTCACACCTGTTAATACGCTAGCCGCACCAGCATGGGGTCGAGCGTTCACCGGGACGTCATCACCCCGAAGGGCTCCGAACATTCCCGGCTAGGACTCTTAGCACCACTGGATTGGCTGGGGCGGTTCTTCGCCGGTACGGGAATATCAACCCGTTGTCCATCGACTACGCCTGTCGGCCTCGCCTTAGGTCCCGACTTACCCAGGGAAGATTAGCTTGACCCTGGAACCCTTGGTCTTTCGGAGGACGTGTTTCTCACACGTCTTTCGCTACTCATGCCTGCATTCTCACTCGTGTAGCGTCCACGGCTGGGTCACCCCGCCGCTTCACTCGCCACACGACGCTCTCCTACCCATCAACACGGCTGGACCACGAAGGCCTACCAATAATGTCAATGCCACAACTTCGGTGGCGTGCTTGAGCCCCGTTACATTGTCGGCGCGGAATCACTTGACCAGTGAGCTATTACGCACTCTTTCAAGGGTGGCTGCTTCTAAGCCAACCTCCTGGTTGTCTAAGCAACTCCACATCCTTTCCCACTTAGCACGCGCTTAGGGACCTTAGATGGTGGTCTGGGTTGTTTCCCTCTCGACTATGAAGCTTATCCCCCACAGTCTCACTGCTGCGCTCTCACTTACCGGCATTCGGAGTTTGGCTGACGTCAGTAACCTGGTGGGGCCCATCGGCCATCCAGTAGCTCTACCTCCGGCAAGAAACACGCAACGCTGCACCTAAATGCATTTCGGAGAGAACCAGCTATCACGAAGTTTGATTGGCCTTTCACCCCTATCCACAGCTCATCCCCTCAGTTTTCAACCTAAGTGGGTTCGGCCCTCCACGACGTCTTACCGTCGCTTCAGCCTGGCCATGGATAGATCACTTCGCTTCGGGTCTAGGACATGCGACTGGATCGCCCTATTCAGACTCGCTTTCGCTACGGCTACCCCACTCGGGTTAACCTCGCCACATATCGCTAACTCGCAGGCTCATTCTTCAAAAGGCACGCTGTCACACCTACCAGGGGTGCTCCAACGGTTTGTAAGCAAACGGTTTCAGGTACTATTTCACTCCCCTCCCGGGGTACTTTTCACCTTTCCCTCACGGTACTTGTCCGCTATCGGTCATCTGGGAGTATTTAGGCTTATCAGGTGGTCCTGACAGATTCACACGGGATTTCTCGGGCCCCGTGCTACTTGGGATCCTTCCCACGCTGCGATCCGACATTTCGGTTACGGGGCTGGCACCCACTCTGGCCGGCCTTTCAAGACCGTTCACCTATATCGACGCATCACGTTCACTGCGCGGCAGCGCAGTACGGGAAGTCCCACAACCCCGAATACGCAACTCCTGCCGGATATCACACGTACTCGGTTTAGCCTGTTCCGGTTTCGCTCGCCACTACTCACGGAATCGCGGTTGCTTTCTCTTCCTGTGGGTACTGAGATGTTTCACTTCCCCACGTTCCCTCTACCCGCCCTATATATTCAGGCGGGAGTCACTGGGTCGGCACGCCGCCCAGCGGGGTTTCCCCATTCGGAAATCCTCGGATCAAAACTTGCTTATCAGTTCCCCGAGGCTTATCGCAGATTGCTACGTCCTTCTTCGGCTCCAGATGCCAAGGCATCCACCGTTTGCTCTTAAAGACTTGAAAAACACATGAGCCGATCTATCGATCGATTTAGTTGATGACCCCGAAAGGTCATCTCTTTAAGATGCTCGCGTCCACTGTGTAGTTCTCAAAGTACGGGCGGTACCCACCCCGACACCGGCAACGCCGGCACAAGGATGAGCCCAGAGATCCCAGTCGCAGAAAAGCCAACGCCTTCCCGCCCCCGGTCCCTCAGGACCCAACAGCGTGCATGCCCCACCCGATCCACCCAGCCCCGTTCCAACCACACGAATGCGGCGTACTGAGAACCAGACCTCACGGCCAGAGCCTCGTCAAATGTTCCACCCATGAGCTCCGGTCACACACATTCGGTGTGAATCCGGCTCTGACACCCAACCGGGTGCAGTGCTCCTTAGAAAGGAGGTGATCCAGCCGCACCTTCCGGTACGGCTACCTTGTTACGACTTAGTCCTAATTACCGATCCCACCTTCGACGGCTCCCTCCACAAGGGTTGGGCCACCGGCTTCAGGTGTTACCGACTTTCATGACTTGACGGGCGGTGTGTACAAGACCCGGGAACGTATTCACCGCAGCGTTGCTGATCTGCGATTACTAGCGACTCCGACTTCATGAGGTCGAGTTGCAGACCTCAATCCGAACTGGGACCGGCTTTTTGGGATTCGCTCCACCTCACGGTATTGCAGCCCTTTGTACCGGCCATTGTAGCATGCGTGAAGCCCAAGACATAAGGGGCATGATGATTTGACGTCATCCCCACCTTCCTCCGAGTTGACCCCGGCAGTATCCCATGAGTTCCCACCATTACGTGCTGGCAACATAGAACGAGGGTTGCGCTCGTTGCGGGACTTAACCCAACATCTCACGACACGAGCTGACGACAACCATGCACCACCTGTACACGAGTGTCCAAAGAGTTCCGTATTTCTACGGCGTTCCCGTGTATGTCAAGCCTTGGTAAGGTTCTTCGCGTTGCATCGAATTAATCCGCATGCTCCGCCGCTTGTGCGGGTCCCCGTCAATTCCTTTGAGTTTTAGCCTTGCGGCCGTACTCCCCAGGCGGGGAACTTAATGCGTTAGCTGCGTCACGGAATCCGTGGAAAGGACCCCACAACTAGTTCCCAACGTTTACGGGGTGGACTACCAGGGTATCTAAGCCTGTTTGCTCCCCACCCTTTCGCTCCTCAGCGTCAGTTACGGCCCAGAGATCTGCCTTCGCCATCGGTGTTCCTCCTGATATCTGCGCATTCCACCGCTACACCAGGAATTCCAATCTCCCCTACCGCACTCTAGTCTGCCCGTACCCACTGCAGGCCCGAGGTTGAGCCTCGGGTTTTCACAGCAGACGCGACAAACCGCCTACGAGCTCTTTACGCCCAATAATTCCGGATAACGCTTGCGCCCTACGTATTACCGCGGCTGCTGGCACGTAGTTAGCCGGCGCTTTTTCTGCAAGTACCGTCACTTTCGCTTCTTCCTTGCTAAAAGAGGTTTACAACCCGAAGGCCGTCATCCCTCACGCGGCGTTGCTGCATCAGGCTTGCGCCCATTGTGCAATATTCCCCACTGCTGCCTCCCGTAGGAGTCTGGGCCGTGTCTCAGTCCCAGTGTGGCCGGTCACCCTCTCAGGCCGGCTACCC
>NZ_JBNHGA010000020.1:0-3187 GCF_059090765.1 Arthrobacter sp. Cza30
GTGTTCAAAGAATGTCCGGCGGCGACCTACTCTCCCACACCCTCCCGAGTGCAGTACCATCGGCGCTGTGGGCCTTAGCTTCCGGGTTCGGAATGGGACCGGGCGTTTCCCCCACGCTATGACCGCCGTAACCCTTCGTGCACGCCCGGAACCCTATGGTGGGGGTTGCCCGGCGGCAAATCTGTTGGTTACAAGCTTGTGCTTGGAACTGTATTCAATTGTTTGTTCCCTCAACGACAACGGGTTGTTGTCTGGGAACCACATAGCGGACGCGTAGCATGTTTTGATCACCCACCCGAAGGGGGTGGTGTGGTGTAAGTTATCGGACTATTAGTACCGGTCAGCTTCACGAGTCTTTCGTCCTCGCTTCCACATCCGGCCTATCAACCCAGTGGTCTGGCTGGGGTCCTCTCCCCCCGAAGGGGATGGAAATCTCATCTTGAAGCCGGCTTCCCGCTTAGATGCTTTCAGCGGTTATCCAATCCGAACGTAGCTAATCAGCGGTGCACTTGGCAGTACAACTGACACACCAGAGGTTCGTCCGTCCCGGTCCTCTCGTACTAAGGACAGACCTTCTCAAATTTCCTGCGCGCGCAGCGGATAGGGACCGAACTGTCTCACGACGTTCTAAACCCAGCTCGCGTACCGCTTTAATGGGCGAACAGCCCAACCCTTGGGACCTACTCCAGCCCCAGGATGCGACGAGCCGACATCGAGGTGCCAAACCATGCCGTCGATATGGACTCTTGGGCAAGATCAGCCTGTTATCCCCGAGGTACCTTTTATCCGTTGAGCGACGGCCATTCCACAATGTGCCGCCGGATCACTAGTCCCGACTTTCGTCCCTGCTCGAGATGTCTCTCTCACAGTCAAGCTCCCTTGTGCACTTACACTCGCCACCTGATTGCCAACCAGGCTGAGGGAACCTTTGGGCGCCTCCGTTACTCTTTAGGAGGCAACCGCCCCAGTTAAACTACCCATCAGGCACTGTCCCTGACCCGGATTACGGGCCGAAGTTAGATGTCCAGAGTGACCAGAGTGGTATTTCAACGATGACTCCACCCGAACTGGCGTCCGGGCTTCAAAGTCTCCCACCTATCCTACACAAGCCACACCGAACACCAATACCAAACTATAGTAAAGGTCTCGGGGTCTTTCCGTCCTGCTGCGCGTAACGAGCATCTTTACTCGTAGTGCAATTTCGCCGAGTTTATGGTTGAGACAGCGGGGAAGTCGTTACTCCATTCGTGCAGGTCGGAACTTACCCGACAAGGAATTTCGCTACCTTAGGATGGTTATAGTTACCACCGCCGTTTACTGGGGCTTAAATTCTCCGCTTCGCCCCCAAAGGGGCTAACAGGTCCTCTTAACCTTCCAGCACCGGGCAGGAGTCAGTCCGTATACATCGTCTTGCGACTTCGCACGGACCTGTGTTTTTAGTAAACAGTCGCTTCCCCCTGGTCTCTGCGGCCCTTACCCGCTCCGAAGCGCAAGGCTTCTTCACGGTCGGGGCCCCCCTTCTCCCGAAGTTACGGGGGCATTTTGCCGAGTTCCTTAACCATAATTCTCTCGATCGCCTTGGTATTCTCTACCTGATCACCTGTGTCGGTTTGGGGTACGGGCGGCTAAAACCTCGCGTCGATGCTTTTCTCGGCAGCATAGGATCACCGAATCCCCCCATACGGGGGTCCCGTCAGGTCTCAGGCTTGTCGAACGGCGGATTTGCCAACCGTTCACCCTACATCCTTGGACCGGGACTACCATCGCCCGGCTCGGCTACCTTCCTGCGTCACACCTGTTAATACGCTTACCTCCCCGGATCGGGTCCCGCGCGCCCCGCCCATACTGGCCCCGAAGGGCACGGATGAACGGTTTGGGCGGTTAGCATCACCGGATTGGCATGGGCGGTTTTTCGCCGGTACGGGAATATCAACCCGTTGTCCATCGACTACGCCTGTCGGCCTCGCCTTAGGTCCCGACTTACCCAGGGCAGATTAGCTTGACCCTGGAACCCTTGATCATTCGGCGGACGGGTTTCCCACCCGTCTTTCGCTACTCATGCCTGCATTCTCACTCGTGTAGGCTCCACCACTGGCTTCCGCCGCAGCTTCACTGCCCACACGACGCTCCCCTACCCACCAGCGCTCCTGAACCACGAAGGCTTGGATAATACGCTGATGCCACAACTTCGGCGGTGTACTTGAGCCCCGCTACATTGTCGGCGCGGAATCACTTGACCAGTGAGCTATTACGCACTCTTTCAAGGGTGGCTGCTTCTAAGCCAACCTCCTGGTTGTCTGGGCAACTCCACATCCTTTTCCACTTAGCACACGCTTAGGGGCCTTAGTTGGTGGTCTGGGCTGTTTCCCTCTCGACTATGAAGCTTATCCCCCACAGTCTCACTGCTGCGCTCTCACTTGCCGGCATTCGGAGTTTGGCTGACGTCAGTAACCTTGTAGGGCCCATCGGCCATCCAGTAGCTCTACCTCCGGCAAGAAACACGCAACGCTGCACCTAAATGCATTTCGGGGAGAACCAGCTATCACGGAGTTTGATTGGCCTTTCACCCCTACCCACAGCTCATCCCCTCCATTTTCAACTGAAGTGGGTTCGGTCCTCCACGCGCTCTTACACGCGCTTCAACCTGGCCATGGGTAGATCACTCCGCTTCGGGTCTAGATCACGCCACTGCATCGCCCTATTCAGACTCGCTTTCGCTACGGCTTCCCCACACGGGTTAACCTCGCGACGTAACACTAACTCGCAGGCTCATTCTTCAAAAGGCACGCCGTCACAGCTACAAGGCTGCTCCGACGGATTGTAAGCACACGGTTTCAGGTACTGTTTCACTCCCCTCCCGGGGTACTTTTCACCTTTCCCTCACGGTACTTGTCCGCTATCGGTCATCAGGTAGTATTCAGGCTTACCAGGTGGTCCTGGCAGATTCGCACGGGATTTCTCGGGCCCCGTGCTACTTGGGATACTCTCCAAGCGGCGTCACGCATTACGGTTACAGGGCTTACACCTTCTCCGGCCGGCCTTTCAAGACCGTTCACCTATACGCACGCACTCACTTTCGCTGTCCGGCAGAACAGCAGCGGAAAGTCCCGCAACCCCGGCCATGCAACGCCCGCCGGCTATCACACATGGACCGGTTTGGCCTCTTCCGCGTTCGCTCGCCACTACT
>NZ_JBNHGA010000021.1:0-2349 GCF_059090765.1 Arthrobacter sp. Cza30
ACGGAATCACTGTTGTTTTCTCTTCCTGCGGGTACTGAGATGTTTCACTTCCCCGCGTTCCCTCCACGCACCCTATGTGTTCAGGTACGGGTCACCCGGTCACTCGCGCGCCGGGCGGGGTTTCCCCATTCGGACATCCTGGGATCACCGTTCGGTTATCAACTCCCCCAGGCTTATCGCAGATTCCCACGTCCTTCTTCGGCTCCTGATGCCAAGGCATCCACCGTGTGCTCTTAAAAACTTGACCACAAAGATCAAAATCAGCTATTCGAGAGAACCAGGACAACCAACCATCACAAGGACAGTTAGCCACCAGGTTCATCAAAAAAATTGCTTTAAGATGCTCGCGTCCACTATGTAGTTCTCAAACAACAACCCCGTCACCCCCACCCCCGCCACCCCAAAAAGGAGCGGCCGGCGCGGCAAGCGCAGGAAACAAGAGGAACCAACTTCTTCCCTCTCCTCACATCGCTGCAAGAATAAGGTCCTGTTGCCTCAGGACCCAACAGTGTGCCAAAAGACATCCCCCGCGAAACCAACCACACACGTTCCAAACACCCCAAAGGGCACCGTACTGACATGCGGCCAACCGCGAAAGACACCGAATCCGTTGATATTCCACCCATGAGCACCCGCCGGACAACAGACGCGTCCGCAACGGGCTTGCCCTGCAAACCACCCAACCCGCACTATGACGGGCCAGGACAGGTTCGAGGAAGCTCCTTAGAAAGGAGGTGATCCAGCCGCACCTTCCGGTACGGCTACCTTGTTACGACTTAGTCCCAATCGCCGGTCCCACCTTCGACGGCTCCCTCCCACAAGGGGTTAGGCCACCGGCTTCGGGTGTTACCAACTTTCGTGACTTGACGGGCGGTGTGTACAAGGCCCGGGAACGTATTCACCGCAGCGTTGCTGATCTGCGATTACTAGCGACTCCGACTTCATGGGGTCGAGTTGCAGACCCCAATCCGAACTGAGACCGGCTTTTTGGGATTAGCTCCACCTCACAGTATCGCAACCCATTGTACCGGCCATTGTAGCATGCGTGAAGCCCAAGACATAAGGGGCATGATGATTTGACGTCGTCCCCACCTTCCTCCGAGTTGACCCCGGCAGTCTCCCATGAGTCCCCGCCATTACGCGCTGGCAACATGGAACGAGGGTTGCGCTCGTTGCGGGACTTAACCCAACATCTCACGACACGAGCTGACGACAACCATGCACCACCTGTGAACCGGCCCCGAAGGGAAGGACTGTTTCCAGCCCGATCCGGCCCATGTCAAGCCTTGGTAAGGTTCTTCGCGTTGCATCGAATTAATCCGCATGCTCCGCCGCTTGTGCGGGCCCCCGTCAATTCCTTTGAGTTTTAGCCTTGCGGCCGTACTCCCCAGGCGGGGCACTTAATGCGTTAGCTACGGCGCGGAAAACGTGGAATGTCCCCCACACCTAGTGCCCAACGTTTACGGCATGGACTACCAGGGTATCTAATCCTGTTCGCTCCCCATGCTTTCGCTCCTCAGCGTCAGTTACAGCCCAGAGACCTGCCTTCGCCATCGGTGTTCCTCCTGATATCTGCGCATTTCACCGCTACACCAGGAATTCCAGTCTCCCCTACTGCACTCTAGTCTGCCCGTACCCACTGCAGACCCGGGGTTGAGCCCCGGGCTTTCACAGCAGACGCGACAAACCGCCTACGAGCTCTTTACGCCCAATAATTCCGGACAACGCTTGCGCCCTACGTATTACCGCGGCTGCTGGCACGTAGTTAGCCGGCGCTTCTTCTGCAGGTACCGTCACTTTCGCTTCTTCCCTGCTGAAAGAGGTTTACAACCCGAAGGCATTCATCCCTCACGCGGCGTCGCTGCATCAGGCTTTCGCCCATTGTGCAATATTCCCCACTGCTGCCTCCCGTAGGAGTCTGGGCCGTGTCTCAGTCCCAGTGTGGCCGGTCACCCTCTCAGGCCGGCTACCCGTCGTCGCCTTGGTAGGCCATTACCCCACCAACAAGCTGATAGGCCGCGAGTCCATCCATGACCGAAAAATCTTTCCACCCGCCACCATGCGGTGACAGGTCATATCCGGTATTAGACCCGGTTTCCCAGGCTTATCCCAGAGTCAAGGGCAGGTTACTCACGTGTTACTCACCCGTTCGCCACTAATCCCCGGTGCAAGCACCGGATCATCGTTCGACTTGCATGTGTTAAGCACGCCGCCAGCGTTCGTCCTGAGCCAGGATCAAACTCTCCGTTAATGTTTCAAACAGACACAGCACCAACGGCCGGGAAAACGACCGAAGACACTGCACTAAATTCAAACCAGGCTGATAAAACCGCGACACACCACAGGGGC
>NZ_JBNHGA010000022.1:0-1506 GCF_059090765.1 Arthrobacter sp. Cza30
TTTGAACAGGTCGTTGGTCATTTCTTCGCCTCTGGTCTTTCCGCGCGCGTTAGCGCAGCTCGTTCTTGACGCTGTTGCGCAATGAGCCGATGCCCTCGACTGTTACGACGATCTCGTCGCCCTCGCGCAGGAACTCGGGAGGGTTGCGCTTGAATCCGACCCCGGCCGGGGTCCCCATCGGGATGATGTCCCCTGCCTCGAGCGGGACGAACTCGGAGATATGCTCGATGATCGTGGGAATGTCGAAGATGAACTCTTCCGTGGATGCGTCTTGCTTCGTTTCACCGTTGATCACGGTCGTGATGCGTGCGTTGTGCGGATCGATTCCTTCATCAACCAGCGAGATGTGGGGACCAACTGGTCCGGACGCGTTGAAGTTCTTCCCGCCCGTGTACTGGGTGACACGGAACTGGTAGTCGCGCATACTCACATCGTTGAAGATGGTGTAGCCGGCAACATGATCGAAGGCTTCATCCTTCTTGATCCGGTGTCCGGGCTTGCCGATGACAACGGCGAGCTCACCCTCCCAATCAACCTGATCGGTGACGGTGGGAACAATGATCGCCTCGCCATCGGCGATCTGGGTCGCGGCGAACCGCGGGAAAAGGATCGGAACTTCCGAAACAGCCAGGCCGGCCTCGGCAGCGTGCTTTCCGAAGTTCCGTGCAACACACACGATCTTCGGCGGGTCAGGGATCGGCACGAGGGCCTGCGTATCAGCGCGGTCCACCAACACACCCTCACGCCTGGCCATTGTTTCGTCGAGACTGTTCGCGAAATCCACGGCCTCACGCAGCATCCGGTAGCTCTGGTCACCGCCTTGGAAATACCGAAGCGAGTCCGGCGGTAACACACCCATGGCAACCTGTTGCGCGTTGGCCGTCCCACGCGATTGAAGAAGTGCCGCGTAGGCGTTGGTCACATCAATGTAGCGGCCCTCATCACGGACCACCCCAAGCCTGTCATTGCCGGCGTAACGGAATCGCGCGAGCTGAGTCATATCATCGTCCCTTTGTCTATCAACTGGATGGAATCAACTGCTGGCGCCGAGCACGTTCTGACTCGGCCATCTTTTCCCGCTCGCGCTCATAGGCCTCGAAATCGAAGTCCGCAAGCTCAACCTCCTGGATCGCCGGATATGGCCGGGGAATCCCATCCCATCCGACCTGATCGATGTTCCAGTAGAACTCCAGCAGATTGCCGTCGGGATCGAGACCATAAAAGCGCGGCTGATTACCGGGACCGCCGATCCGGGCATTCACGATCGGAACATCCTGCTCCTGGAAACGCCGATAAAGACCGACCAGATCCTCGCTCGAGTCCATCTCGAACGCAACGTGATGCAGCCCCAGGGTATGGGCACCAGGCACCTCCGCAGCCTCCCGTAACGTAAAGAGCGAAAGCCTGTGGTGAATAGTGTCAGCCCCGCCACGGACAAACGCCCCCGCAAGAACCGCCGTTCCATGCCCCGCAGTGCTCTCGTCATACCGGAACATCTCGGTCAAC
>NZ_JBNHGA010000023.1:0-1093 GCF_059090765.1 Arthrobacter sp. Cza30
GGCACACTATTGAGTTCTCAAACAACAGGAGCACCCGGCACCAGGACGACCCTCTCAGGCCCTCCATCGCTCCGGAGCAACTTTTCTAACTTACCCGGTCTTCGCGACCTTTGCAAATCGCCGTTCCCGGCAGATTCAGGTTCGAATCCCGATCCTCCAACCACTCCAGGGGCGCGTCTAACGCACCAGATCCTGGTGTATTTTGAAGGGGTTTTGGCCGCCGTTCGTTCTGCTTCAGCAGCAGCGACTCAGAAAACAATACACGCCTTCCGCCCGGCCCGCAAATCACCCCGATGCACCGCCCGGACACCCCTAGCGGGACCACGCCGGCGCCCCGAAAACCGCGCCGTTGAGCGGATCCGACACCCACGCGGCCCGGCTGCCGGCCGGGCGATCCCCGCAGCTGCCGCCCCCGGGCCGCTTGTGCAGCCGCTCACAAAATCCCCACCGGCAGCAGCCCGAAGGCCGGCACCGGCCTCCGGCCCCGACCGCGGTCTTGGGTCGGCAGCCCGCCGCCTCGGGACTCCCCTGCCCCGGCATGCCCTGCCGCAGGTCGGGAACCCCCAGGCGCCCCGGCGCCCGGGCAGCTCCTGGTGCCGGGGCGCCGGGCGCCTCCTGGCACCCCGGGGCGCCGGCGCTCCAGGCCGCTCCCGCCCCCGCCGCGCACCGGGTGGAGCCTGTGCAGGTTGCGCCCACGACCGACTCCACCGGGGCCGGTGCGAGCTCCCCCAAGGCACGCCCACGGCCTCACCAGGACACCACCACCGGACACCCACCCGGGGAAGCGGCTTCGCGCGATGGCCGGACAACCACGGCCGGTCACTCAGGGACGCGGCTTCGTGCGACGGCCGGACACCGACGGCCAGGCATTCAGGAGCGCGCGGGACGTGGAGGGGCCGCCGCAGCCGGCATAAGCCGCACCGGTTGAGGTGGTTGGTGGGGGTGGTTGGTGGTTAAACGCGGGAAGGCCCCGCCATCATTGGCGGGGCCTTCTCCGTGTTCAAAGAATGTCCGGCGGCGACCTACTCTCCCACACCCTCCCGAGTGCAGTACCATCGGCGCTGTGGGCCTTAGCTTCCGGGTTCGGAATGGG
>NZ_JBNHGA010000024.1:0-433 GCF_059090765.1 Arthrobacter sp. Cza30
CCTGTGGGAGAGTAGGACACCGCCGGACTCCCTTTCACGAAATGGCCACCCCACCGGGGTGGCCATTTCGCGTTAACAACCCCACAGGGAACCACGCAGGAGGATCGAGTAATGGCAGACCAGGAGTCGCGTGACGACGCTGCCGGGCGTCGCCCGCGCGAGCGAGGCGACCAGCGATCCCCTCGAGGCGGCGACGACCGCGGTGCCCGGAGGCCGTATCAGCGCAACACGGGGGACCGCTCCGCACAGCAGCGCGACGGCGGCTCGTCCGTCCACCGCGGCGAACGGAAGCCCTACCGCGAGGGCGACCGTCCGTACACGAAGCGTGAGGGTGATCGTCCCTATGCGAAGCGTGAGGGTGACCGTCCCTATGCGAAGCGTGAGGGTGACCGTCCGTACGCGAAGCGTGAGGGTGATCGTCCCTATGCGAAGC
>NZ_JBNHGA010000025.1:0-390 GCF_059090765.1 Arthrobacter sp. Cza30
TCGAGTGGCATTCATTTTTTATGGAGAGTTTGATCCTGGCTCAGGATGAACGCTGGCGGCGTGCTTAACACATGCAAGTCGAACGGTGAAGCCCAGCTTGCTGGGTGGATCAGTGGCGAACGGGTGAGTAACACGTGAGCAACCTGCCCCGGACTCTGGGATAAGCGCTGGAAACGGCGTCTAATACTGGATATGAGCTGCGAAGGCATCTTCAGCGGTTGGAAAGATTTTTCGGTTCGGGATGGGCTCGCGGCCTATCAGCTTGTTGGTGAGGTAATGGCTCACCAAGGCGTCGACGGGTAGCCGGCCTGAGAGGGTGACCGGCCACACTGGGACTGAGACACGGCCCAGACTCCTACGGGAGGCAGCAGTGGGGAATATTGCACAATG
>NZ_JBNHGA010000026.1:0-387 GCF_059090765.1 Arthrobacter sp. Cza30
GCCGTCGGTGCTGCCGCCGGTCGTCCCACCGGTGGTGCCGGTGGCGCCGTCGGTGTGGCTGTCGCCGATGACGGAGATGGCGTTGCCGGTCAGGTTGATCGGCGCGGTGATCGGGGCGAGCACCTGGGTGCCGCCGAGGATCGAGTCCGTCCCGTCGGTCCAGCCGTCGGTGGTCCCGCCGGTGGTGCCGTGGGATCCGCCGGTGGCGCCGTCGGTGTGGCTGTCGCCGATGACGGAGATGGCGTTGCCGGTCAGGTTGATCGGCGCGGTGATCGGTGCGAGCACCTGGCTGCCGCCGAGGATCGAGTCCGTCCCGTCGGTCCAGCCGTCGGTGGTCCCGCCGGTGGTGCCGTGGGATCCGCCGGTGGCGCCGTCGGTGTGGCTGTC
>NZ_JBNHGA010000027.1:0-205 GCF_059090765.1 Arthrobacter sp. Cza30
GCCCGCCGGCTGCTTCGGCGTGTCCGGCGATCGACTCCGCGGCAACGTGGTTGCGGGGGTTGGATGCCATGACATTGGGAATACCCAGGCGTGTGCCTTCGGCACGCTGCTGCAGGGTGTTGTGACGCTCGGCGAGAGCCGAGGGCTCTGGGTCGTCTCGCACGATGAAGTAGCGGTTGCCCCGGTCAATAGCGGTGGGCGTGTT